>NZ_JBBUTK010000001.1:0-1533835 GCF_039592695.1 Allomuricauda sp. d1
GCCCACCCCTTCCCATACCGAACAGGGTCGTTAAGCCCGCCAGCGCCGATGGTACTGCTCCACCGAGTGGGAGAGTAGGTCGCCGCCTTCCTTGAGGCCCCGGTTCAAAACGGACCGGGGCTTTTTTTATTCCATATAATATCTGGGGAAATGCTTTTGCGAGAGGGATAGAAGCAGATACCCTGCCTGCCGACAGGCAGGCATGTATGGCTGATAGCCCGACCCGCCATGGGCAGGGCTCGCCCAGATAGTTTATAGGATGTCTCTTTAAATTCTGGGCAAATCACCTTCTCCTTTAAGCGGAAGTTCAGAAAACCCCATCAAATATTCATCAATGTGATAGGCAGCCTCTCTGCCTTCTGAAATGGCCCAAACAATCAATGATTGCCCGCGGCGTTGGTCTCCTGCTGTAAAAATACTTGGGACGTTGGTCTTGTAATTGTTTTCAGAGGCTTTTATATTGGTTCTTGAATCCATTTCTAATCCGAGTTGTTCGGCAATGGTGTTCTCTGAACCCGTGAAGCCCAGTGCCAAAAGGGCCAATTCACATTTCCATTCTTTTTCTGAACCTTCAACTTCTTTGAGAACGGGTCGTTGACCGGGCTTTGTTTGCCACTCGACTTCTGCGGTCACCAATGCCTTTAGATTTCCATCTTTATCACCGATAAACTTTTTTGTTGAGATACTGAACATTCGTTCAGCACCTTCTTTATGTGATGAACTGGTGCGAAGCCTCATGGGCCAAAAGGGCCACGGTTGGTCTGCTGGCCTATCTTTGGTCGCCATGGGCATGATCTCAAAATTGGTCACTGTTGTTGCCCCTTGGCGAATTGACGTTCCGATGCAATCTGAGCCTGTATCGCCACCTCCGATAACAATAACATCTTTTCCAGTTGCCAAAATTTCCTCACCCAAATCTTTGATGCCATCAACACGGCGGTTGTTTTGTGGTAGAAAATCCATGGCCTGTACGACGCCTTTCAAATCTGAACCGGGTATGGGCAGTTTTCTTCTTACAGTAGCGCCGCCACAAAGCAATACGGCATCAAAATCGTTTTGCAGATCAACTGCTTTAACATCGTAGCCTATGTGAATTCCTGTTTTGAAAATAATGCCCTCCTCTTCCAATATTTCAAGTCGACGATCAATAACGCTTTTTTCCATCTTAAAATCTGGAATTCCATATCGTAACAGTCCACCCACCTTTTCATCCCGCTCAAAAACGGTCACAGTATGGCCGGCACGGTTCAATTGTTGCGCTGCTGCCAATCCTGCTGGTCCTGAACCGACTATGGCCACTGTTTTGCCTGTTCTTTTCTTAGGTGGATGTGCTTTGACCCATCCATTTTTAAAAGCTGTTTCAACAATATTTTTTTCAATATTTTCTATGGAAACCGGGTCTTCATTGATTCCTAGAACACAGGCTTCTTCGCATGGTGCAGGGCATAATCTTCCCGTAAACTCAGGAAAGTTGTTGGTGGCATGTAGAATCTCGGCGGCCTTTTTCCACTTGCCCTGATAAACGGCATCGTTGAAATCAGGAATCAGATTGCCCAGAGGGCAGCCACTGTGGCAAAAGGGAATGCCACAATCCATGCAGCGTGCCCCTTGATTTTTTAGTTCAGCTTCCTTCATAGGCTTGGTGAACTCTTTGTAATTTTTTACCCGTTCTTTGACAGGGGCGTAGGCTTCTACCTGTCGCTCATACTCCATAAAACCTGTAATCTTTCCCATATTATATTTTTATACCCCTGCTCAGTATGAACGGAGCTGCCCCCTCATGGGGACAATTAAAGGGTTTCCAATTGTTCTTGTTCTAATCTCAACAATGCCTGTCGGTATTCTTCTGGAAACACTTTGATGAATTTGGGGAGTTCGTTTTCCCAGTTTTCGAGAATACGCTGTGCCAAAGGGCTTAAAGTGGCATTGTAATGGTTTTCAATCAATTCTCGAAGTTCTGCAATGTCATTGTCTTCTTCAACCTTCAATAAATTCAAGGCTTCACCATTACATCTGCTGGCGAAGTTTCCATCGGCGTCGAGAACATAGGCGATACCCCCGCTCATTCCCGCTCCAAAATTTCTGCCAACATGGCCCAATATCACGGCCACACCACCGGTCATGTATTCACAACCGTGGTCGCCAATACCCTCTACGACCGCCTTGGCCCCAGAGTTACGAACGCAAAAACGCTCTCCTGCTTTTCCGTTGATGTAGGCTTCACCAGAAGTAGCACCATATAGCGTAACATTGCCAGTGATGATGTTTTCTTCAGGTTTCAAGGTTGATTTATAAGGAACTTTGACCACCAATTTGGCTCCAGACAATCCTTTTCCGAGATAGTCATTGGTATTGCCATTGACGACCATGGTGAGTCCTTTTGTGGCAAAAGCTCCAAAACTTTGCCCAGCAGAACCTGAGAAGTTTAGCTTTAACGTGTTGTCTGGAAGGCCTTCAGCCCCATAAATCTTTGAAATCTCATTGCTAATGATGGCGCCAACCGCCCTGTCGGTATTGTGAATCGGAAACTCTAACATCGTCTTTTCTTTTCTGAAAAGTGCTGGATGCGCTTTTGCAATGATGTCAAACTCTATTGAATTTTCGATGTTATGCCGCTGCTGGGTCGTATTGTGCAATTTTGTTCTTTTAGGTACAGCGATTTGATGTAAAATGGGTGTCAGATCAATGCCTTCAGCCTTAAAATGTTCGATGGCTTTTTTTCGATCCAGCTTCTGAACTTGACCAACCATTTCATCGACGGTTCTAAAACCAAGCTTGGCCATGATTTCACGCAGCTCCTGGGCCACGAAATACATGTAGTTGACCACATGTTCAGGTTTTCCCTTGAATTTTTTGCGCAGTTTAGGATTTTGCGTCGCAATACCCACTGGGCAAGTGTTCAAATGGCAGACACGCATCATAATACAGCCTGAGGCCACCAATGGCGCTGTGGCAAAACCAAATTCTTCTGCTCCCAGCAAGCAGGCAACGGCCACATCACGACCGGTTTTTAATTGACCATCACATTCTACCACAACACGGTTTCTCAAATCATTGAGTACCAGTGTCTGTTGGGCCTCGGCAATGCCCAGCTCCCAAGGTAATCCGGCGTGTTTTAGGGAGGTCAGTGGTGAAGCCCCTGTACCACCATCAAATCCGGAAATCAAAATGACATCTGCTTTTGCTTTTGCGACGCCGGCGGCTACTGTGCCCACACCGACCTCAGAGACCAATTTCACATTAATTCTTGCCTCTCTGTTTGCTGATTTTAAATCATAAATCAGCTGTGACAAATCTTCAATGGAATAAATATCATGGTGCGGTGGTGGCGAAATCAAGCCCACATAGGGTGTTGAGTTTCTGGTCTTGGCAATGGCAGGATTCACCTTTGGCCCTGGCAACTGCCCACCTTCCCCCGGTTTGGCCCCTTGGGCCATTTTAATCTGTATCTCTTGGGCGTTGGTCAAGTAATCTGAAGTAACCCCAAAACGACCTGAGGCCACCTGTTTGATAGCACTGTTTTTCCAATCACCAGATGCATTTTTATAAAAACGTTCTGCATCTTCACCGCCTTCACCTGAGTTGCTCTTACCACCGATACGGTTCATGGCAATTGCCAGGTTTTCATGGGCCTCTTTGCTGATACTGCCATACGACATGGCGCCGGTTTTGAACCGTTTTACAATTTCCGTCCAAGGCTCGACTTCTTCCAAAGGAATTGGGTCAAAGTTTGAAAACTCAAATAAACCTCGAATGGTCATTAAATTTTTAGACTGCTCATTGACCAGCTCAGAATACTCTTTGTAGGTGGTTGGTTCGTTGTTGCGAACCGCTTTTTGCAACTTTGCAATGCTCAACGGATTGAACATGTGTTTTTCGCCATCCCTTCGCCAGCGATATTCCCCGCCAATTTCCAAATCTAGGTTGGCAGCAATGTTCTGCACATTGAAAGCTTTATGATGTCTTTTGGCAATCTCTCTTTCAATTTCATACAGGCCAATGCCCTCGATACGTGTTGGTGTGTTGGGGAAATACCTATCGACCAACTTGGTGTTGATTCCGATGCATTCAAATAATTGCGAACCCCGATACGAGTTCAGGGTTGAAATACCGATTTTGTTCATCACTTTCAGGATGCCCTTACCGATAGCCTTGTTATAGTTTTCAATGGCGGCATCAAAAGTGTATTCCGTGATATCGTTTTCCTGTATCTGTTGCCCAATGATTTCATTCACCATATAGGGATTAATGGCACTGGCCCCAAAACCAAAAAGCAGCGCAAAATGATGTACCTCACGAGGTTCTGCAGATTCGATGATGATGCTGAGCTTAGAACGTTTTTTCAATCTGCTCAGCCCGCTGTTGACATACGAACAGGCCAACAATGCAGGTATGGCCGCCATTTCTTTGCTGATCATGCGATCGGAGAGAATGATGATATTCGCCCCCTCATCTACCGCCTTTTCAACTTTTTTCAGTATCGATTCCAGAGCATTTTCAAGACCATTGTGGCCTTTTGAAATTTCATATAGCATAGAAATTGAGACCACCTTATAATCTGGACTTTTGTCATGGTTCTTGATTTTATCCAAATCCTCTTTTGAAATGACGGGGTTTTGAATTTTTAGCTTTCGACAATGCAGCTCATTGGTCTCAAAAATATTTTGGTCACTACCCAAGGTCAAACTGATGTCGCAAATCAATTCTTCCCGAATACCATCAAGCGGGGGGTTGGTTACTTGGGCAAACAACTGTTTGAAATAGTTATAAATCAACTGTGGCCTTTCGGAAAGTACTGCAATCGGTGTGTCAGAACCCATAGAACCAATGGGCTCTTTTCCATTTTTGGCCATGGGCAGGATAATGGTGTTGATATCTTCCAACGTATAGCCAAAAGCGGCACGACGTGTTTCCAGCGGAAATTCACCCAAGAACACCGGGCATTCATTATAGGGAATGTCCTTCAAGTGCACCAAATTCTTTTTAAGCCATTTTTCGTAGGGATGTTTTTTGGCAATGGCTTCTTTGATTTCTTCATCGTTGACGATGCGACCTTCCTCCATATTGACCAAGAACATCTTTCCAGGCTCTAAACGTCCATGAAATTCAATATCCTCAGGCTGCAAATCGACCACCCCGGTTTCTGAAGACATGATGACATACCCATTTTTGGTCACTGAATATCGTGATGGCCGCAAGCCATTCCGGTCCAAGACAGCACCGATGTATTTGCCATCGGTGAAGGGTATTGACGCGGGGCCATCCCAAGGTTCCATAACACAGGAATGATATTCGTAGAACGCCTTTTTAGAAGCAGACATTTCTGTGTTCTTTTCCCATGCTTCGGGCACGAGCATCATCATAACCTCAGGTAATGACCGGCCGGTCATTAAAAGGAGTTCAACAACCATGTCCATGGATGCAGAATCTGATTTTTTTGGCAGGACCGTTGGAAGGATATTTTTAATTTCTTCACCAAACCAATCACTTTTCAGCAGTTCTTCACGAGAGTGCATTCGGGCCACATTACCCCGTAGTGTATTGATTTCACCATTGTGGCACATATAGCGGAAGGGCTGGGCCAAATCCCAAGTGGGAAAGGTATTTGTAGAGAAACGTTGATGTACCAATGCCAAGCGCGTAACCACTTTGGGGTCAAGCAAATCTTTGTAGTACAGGCTGATGTCATTGGGCATCAGCAGCCCTTTGAAGATGATGATCCGTGTAGAGAGACTGGGAACGTAAAAGAACGCACTTTCAGAAAGTTTTGAAGCGATTATGGTGTGTTCTGTCGTCTTTCTTGCTATAAAAAGTTTTAGGTCAAATTGAAAAGCATCTTTGATTTTGCCCTTGCCGATAAAAATTTGTTTCACAAAAGGCTCAGTTTCGGCTGCTATGCGCCCAGGAACCGATTTGTTTACGGGAACATCACGCCAGCCCAATAGTTCAAGCCCTTGTTTTTTGATGTTTTCCTCAAAAAGTGAGATACAAAAGTTTCGCTGGTTTTCTTTTTGGGGAAGAAATACGTTGCTGACGGCATAACTTCCCGCTTCTGGAAGCTCAAAAGCACAGACATCTTGAAAAAAGGCATGCGGAATATCAATCAAGATTCCTGCCCCATCGCCCGTTTTTCCATCGGCGCTGACGGCCCCCCGGTGTTCAAGTTTGTCCAAAATTTCCAGTGCCTTGTGAATGATGTCATTTGACTTGATTCCTTTCAGGCTACAAATGAATCCGGCACCGCAATTATCATGTTCAAATTCGGGCAAATACAAGCCCTGTCTCTCTGGTTTCATCATTAGGAAATTCTTTGATAAACGTCCTAAAATATGAACAAAACTCAGCTCGCGGAAACTTTTGAAATAAAATAATCAGTACTTGAATAAGAATGATACAAAAAATTTAATATGATAATTTACTATGGCCATTTTTGCCATATTCTCAATCGTCACTTATCAAATTCTTTGAAAGTTCAAGTAATCTCAAAACTAATCTCTGAGAATACTTCGTGAGATGACGATTTTTTGAATTTCTGAGGTGCCCTCATAAATCTGGGTGATTTTGGCATCTCGCATCAATCGTTCTACGTGGTAATCTTTTACAAAGCCATTGCCGCCATGAATCTGAACCGCTTCAACTGCGGTCTCCATGGCAACTTCAGAGGCATATAATTTGGCCATGGCACCTGAAAGATCATAATTGTCTCCATTGTCTTTATCACAGGCAGCTTTATATACTAGATGTCTTGCCGCCTGAATTTTGGTGTGCATATCGGCCAATTTAAAGGCGATGGCTTGATGGTTGCCGATTTCAGTACCGAATGCCTTTCGTTCTCTCGAATACTTTAATGAGAGTTCGTAAGCTCCTGCGGCTATACCCAGTGCTTGCGCTGCAATACCGATGCGACCACCTGCAAGGGTTTTCATAGCGAATTTAAACCCAAAACCATCTTCGCCGATGCGATTTTCTTTTGGTACTTTGACATCGTTGAAAATCAGTGAATGGGTATCGCTACCGCGGATGCCCAATTTATTCTCTTTTGGCCCAATTTCGAAGCCATCCATGCCTTTTTCAACAATAAGCGCGTTGATGCCCCTATGTGCCTTATCGGCATCGGTCTGTGCGATGACCAAATATACTTCGGCTGAATTGCCATTGGTGATCCAGTTTTTGGTACCGTTCAGTACGTAATGGTCTCCTTTATCTAGGGCAGTCGTTTTTTGTGAGGTGGCATCACTACCGGCTTCAGGCTCAGACAGGCAGAATGCCCCAATAATTTCGCCAGAAGCCAACCGTGTCAGGTATTTTTGCTTTTGTTCCTCCGTACCAAAGGTTTCCAACCCCCAACAGACCAGTGAATTGTTCACTGATACGATTACTGAGGCCGAAGCATCTACTTTCGAGAGCTCTTCCATGGCAATGACGTACGAAAGGGTATCCAAACCACTTCCTCCATATTTTGTGTCGACCATCATCCCCATAAATCCCAATTCTGCCATTTTTTGAACTTGGGTCTTCGGAAATTCTTGATTATCGTCTCGTTCTATGACACCAGGCAACAATTCATTTTGAGCAAAATCTCTGGCTGCCTGTTGAATCATCAGTTGCTCTTCAGAAAGTGTAAAATCCATAATAATGAAAAGTAAATAAAAAGGCAGCACAAATATAACGCTACGGTGCGGATTATTTAAGAATCATTGGTTAAATATGTGAATTGTTCAATACTGCAGTCGTATATTTTGTCATAAAAAATTTTTACTCATGGTATAGCTTTGGCAAACCATCATTTTTAATATCTTTAGATTTCTACCATGAACAACGATTAAAACAACATTCATAACCGACTGACCAATGGAGACCATTATTATCATTGTTTTTCTTGCAGGCTATTTGGCAATCACGTTAGAGCACAACCTCAAAATTGATAAGCTGATACCAGCACTGGCCATGATGGCCATTCTTTGGGCCATTATTGCCTTGGCACATTTAGATGTGTTTGAGGTCAATGCACAGCTAAAGGAACTTGAGCCCACCCATATCGATGAAATTCTATTGCACCATCTGGGGAAGACCGCTGAGATTCTAGTGTTCTTATTGGGAGCAATGACCATTGTTGAGATCATTGACTATTTTGATGGTTTTGCCACCATTAAGGGGTACATCAAGACCCGGAGTAAAACCAAATTATTATGGATTTTCTCTATTCTGGCCTTCATTCTTTCAGCTATCATTGACAATTTAACGGCGACCATAGTATTGGTGACCATTTTGCAAAAGGTAATCCGTGATCGAAACACCCGTCTGTGGTTTGCAGGTCTCATCATCATCAACGCCAATGCGGGAGGAGCTTGGTCACCCATCGGAGACGTGACCACCACCATGTTGTGGATAGCTGGCAAGGTCGAGGCAGGTTCACTGGTGCTCAGGGTATTGGTGCCCTCTATTGCGTGTACCATTGTGCCTACCCTCATAGCGAGCAGGTTCAAGGTTTTTAGGGGAATGATTGAAAAAGAGCCCGAGGATTTAGATGCACCAAAATCTCCTTATGGCCCAACAATGCTTTATTTAGGTCTGGGCTCGATAGTTTTTGTGCCCTTTTTTAAGACCATCACACATTTACCTCCCTATGTGGGCATGATGCTTTCATTGGCCGTGGTTGCTACGTTTGCTGAAATCTACAGTAGTGCGAAGTTCAGTATCAGTTCCGCTACGGGCGAAGAACATGATGAGCACCATGAAGCAGCGCACCATAGTCCAGTACATTCCGCCTTGACCAAAATAGAACTCCCCAGTATTCTTTTTTTCTTGGGTATTTTATTGGCCGTGGCCGCATTGGAATCGTTGGGTATTCTTTTTAATTATGCCGAACAATTGAATGAAGCTATTCCACAAACAGATATTGTGGTCATGTTATTGGGCATAGGCTCTGCCATAATTGACAATGTACCTTTGGTGGCGGCAAGTATGGGTATGTTCTCAGAGCCCCAAGATCACTCTTTATGGCATTTTATTGCATATTCTGCGGGTACGGGGGGCAGTATGTTGATTATCGGTTCTGCTGCAGGAGTTGTAGCCATGGGAATGGAAAAAATCGACTTCTTCTGGTACCTGAAAAAAATTGCCTGGCTTGCCTTTGCAGGATTTTTTGCTGGAGCAATTGTATTCATCGCAATGCGTGATTTTATCTTCGGCGGATAATTAAATCCAAAAATCTCCGTTATTATTGCAACTCAAAATTGGGGATCTATATGTTTTTATTTCAAGATTCGGTAGAAGGGTCTGACGTAGCTGCGTCTATTTCGGAAGAGAAAACCCTTTCAGTTGTTGATTTGATTGTCAATGGCGGTACGGGCAGCGTTGTTATCATCGCTGTGCTTTTTGTATTGCTTTTCGTCGCACTCTATATCTATTTCGAACGCATATTTGCCATTAAGGCCGCTTCGAAAATCGATAAGAACTTCATGAACCAGATTCGCGACCATGTTTTGAGCGGAAAAATCGAGGCTGCCAAGCTCTTGTGTGCACAGACAGATTCGCCTGTGGCCAGATTGACCGAAAAAGGAGTATCCCACATAGGGAAACCTTTAGACGATATCAATACTGCTATTGAAAATGCCGGTACACTTGAAGTATACAAACTTGAAAGAAATGTCAGTATTTTGGCCACTGTTGCCGGTGCGGCACCCATGATTGGCTTTTTGGGTACCGTAATTGGTATGATTTTAGCGTTTCATCAGATGGCGAGCAGTGGCGGCCAGGCCGAAATGGGGCTTTTGGCTTCAGGCATTTATACGGCCATGACCACAACCGTTGCCGGTCTGATTGTAGGTATCATTGCCTACATTGGTTACAATCACTTGGTGGTCAGAACTGATAAAGTGGTTCACAAAATGGAGGCCAATGCTGTTGAGTTCTTGGATCTGTTGAACGAACCGGCATAAGATATTTATATGAAACTGAGGGGAAGAAACAAAGTGAGTCCAGAGTTTAGCATGTCATCAATGACGGATATTGTATTTCTGTTGTTGGTATTTTTTATGTTGACCTCAAATGCCCCCAATGCTTTGGATTTGCTATTGCCCAAGGCAAAAGGAAAATCGACGAACACGCAAAACGTTTCGGTCACTATTGACAAAGACCTGAAATACTACGTGAACAACGAGCAGATTAACGGAGAATACATTGAAGTTGAATTAAGAAAAGCACTTGAGGGCCAAGAAAAGCCTACCATCATTCTACGGGCAGAAGAAAGCGTTGCCATCAAAGAAGCGGTCAACGTTATGGATATTGCCAATAAGAACAATTACAAGGTTATCTTGGCGGTGCGACCGAATTGATGCCAGTTCAGCATTAAAATAACGCACATAATTTGTTTCTTTTTCGCTCATATTTCTCCAAAAAAGATAAGCTTAGCCAGGGCTATGCTGATATTTTTTGTATCATCTGAACAAGAAATAATTCAAATTAAAAGTACGAGATTTTAAAACTGAATTGGCATAATGTCATTTTTAGATACGAGACACAAGAAAAAATCCTTCACATTGACCACGTTGCTCTTGAGCATTTTGGTGCTGTTACTTTTCTATATCGGCCTGACCTATCTTGACCCGCCTGAGGAAAAAGGGATTGCGGTAAATTTCGGAACTATGGATTTTGGTAGTGGTACTGTTCAACCATTGGAAAAAATCAAGTCTGAGCCCATAAATAAGCCAGAAGTTCCCAATCTTCCTGAAAAGGTTGAGGAAGTGGAAGAGGAGGTTCCTGAACAGAAAACCGCAAAAGAAGAAGTTGTTGAGAAAGAGCAGCCCTCAGAAAAGTTGTTGACCCAAGAATCTGAGGAAGCCATCAAAATCAAACAGCAAAAGGAAGCAAAGCGAAAGGCTGAAGAGGCTGCCAAAAAAGCAAAGGCAGAAGCTGAACGAAAAGAACAAGAACGACAAGCAGCGGCTGAACGCAAGCGTCAAGAAGAAGCTGATAAAAAGAAAAAGTTGGATGCCCTGATCGGGGGTATTGGAAAGTCTGATGGCAATGCCAGCGGTAGTGAGGGCAATGACAACACACCGGGCGATAAGGGCCAACCTGATGGCGATCCGTATGCGACTACGTATTATGGTGCGCCGGGTAGCGGTTCTGGCGGTGGTGGTTATGGTCTCAGCGGCCGCTCTTTGGCCAGTAAGGGCAAGGTACAGCAAGAATGCAATGAAGATGGCCGGGTGGTGGTCAAAATTGTTGTAGACAGAAATGGCAAGGTTGTTCAGGCCACCCCTGGTGTAAAAGGTACCACCAACAATGCAGCCTGTCTCTTAGAGCCAGCACGAAAGACTGCAATGATGCATCGTTGGAATCCGGATTCGAAAGCTCCTGCCCAGCAGATAGGTTTTGTGGTGGTCAACTTCAAACTGGGCCAATAGTGACGTATCAGCAGACATTGGATTGGATGTTCGCCCAACTTCCGATGTACCAACATAAAGGAATTTCTGCGCTGAACAACAAATTGGAGAACATCCAAAATTTCTGTGCTGTTTTGGATAATCCGCATCAAAAATTCAAAAGCATTCACGTAGCGGGCACCAATGGTAAAGGTTCAAGCTGCCACATGCTGGCTTCCGTTTTGCAGGAAGCTGGTTATAAAGTTGGGCTCTACACCTCTCCCCATTTAAAAGATTTTAGGGAACGTATCAAAATCAATGGTAAAACTATTTCCAAAAAATCAGTGATTTCCTTTATTAAAGAGCAAGAATCTTTTCTAGAAGAGCATCAACTTTCTTTTTTTGAGATGACCGTGGGCATGGCCTTCGAGCATTTTGCTTCAGAAAAAGTTGATATTGCCGTAATCGAGGTGGGATTGGGGGGAAGATTAGACTCTACAAACATCATTTGTCCTGAAGTAAGTTTGATTACCAATATCGGTTATGACCACACCCATATTTTGGGCGATACCCTTGAAAAAATAGCCCTAGAGAAGGGAGGAATCATTAAGCGTGGCATGCCCGTAGTGGTAAGCGAGCGTCAGACAGAGACTGAGGCTATTTTCAAAATGATTGCTGCACAAAAAGATGCTCCGATTTTCTTCGCTGACGAAAATGTAAAAAAGGAATACAAAACCGATTTACTGGGCCATTACCAGAAGAAAAATATTGCGGGTGTGGTCACTTGCCTGAATCAATTGGCAGCATTCGGCATCAGTGAAAACAATATTGTCAAAGGCCTAAAGAAGGTGGTGAAAAATACTGGATTGTTGGGCAGGTGGCAAGTTTTGCATAAAAAACCGTTGGTCGTTTGTGATACGGCTCATAATCCGGAAGGAATCAAATCTGTAATGTATCAGATGAGACAATACGATTTCAAGAAGCTACACATGGTCATAGGTTTTGTGGATGATAAAAAACTGGGAGAGATATTGCCATTGTTTCCGAAAAAGGCGGCCTACTATTTCGTAAGGCCCAATATGCCAAGAGGACTGGATGCAGTTTCATTAAAAGAAATTTCAAAAGAATTCAACCTGAAAGGAGAGAGTTACGAATCTGTGGAGAAAGGTGTGAAAACCGCGCTACAAACCGCTAAAAAAGAAGATTTTATTTTCATTGGGGGCAGTACGTTCGTGGTAGCCGAAGTGGTCTGATGATTTATCATTTTTTTCTTTCTGCATCTGAAAAATCACATTATATTTGCACTCCGTTTTACAAACGGGCGCGTAGCTCATCCCGATTTTATATCGGGAGAGTCAGGTTTCCGAATCCTGAAAAAAATATCGGGCGCGTAGCTCAGTTGGTTCAGAGCACCTGGTTTACACCCAGGGGGTCAGGGGTTCGAATCCCTTCGCGCCCACATCAAGCACAATCCAAATGTAATTCTTCATTGGGATTTTTTATTTTATGACTTTACATATCCCAGATTTTTTCGGTCCCAATTTCAAAAGAGTTTGATTACTTCGCCACGGTAAAATGGCAACCATAAGTGAGTAAACCCTTGTCGGATTTTCTTCCTTTATCCGTAAACTCTTATCGGGAAACCCTGATTTTCAAGACTTTTAGACTAATTATATACTTGTCAATCGAAAAAATCAGTCAAAATGAAAGGATTAGTAACAGGTTTGGTAAAAAGGTATTTTCCAGAGAATAAAAAGAAAGAATCGACAAGGCTAAGCGAGAAATACCGAAAGTCAGGTTTGACACTTGAGCAAGCCATCATTATTAAAGAACGTATTGAGTTTGCTTTTCAAGAGGACAAGATCTACCGGCAAAACGATCTCGGTCTAGTCGAACTTTCAAACTACATTGATTTTGATCGTTATAAGGTATCGGAAGTAATCAATAAGTATTTCTCAAAAAATTTCTATGCCTTGTTGAACCATTACCGTATTCAAGAAGCCAAAGAGCTTTTGATATCCAGACCATTTTCAAGCGTGAAAGCTGTCATGTATGAAGTCGGTTTCAACAGTAAGAACAGTTTCTATAACGCCTTTAAGAAAGATACTGGTCTGAGTCCAAATGACTTCAGGAGCATGTGGGCTTATGAAGATGGTGTAAATTCTAGACTTCAGTTTCACTGATATTAAAATAATAGCTCCACTACTATTTTCTCTCTTCTTTGAATTTTGAATTGAAATCGTTTGGCATTTGTTAATGGTGGTGAGCCATTAATATATTAGGTCTTGGCGTTTCTTCTTCTGATGTTTTATTACAACACTTTCGGTCGTATTTCAAAGCAAATATGAAATTTTAAACTCTACATTTTATACCAGGCTTTCAAGGTGGCATACTTTTATTTGCCAAACATTTTTTATACCACCATTGTTGAATTTAATTCTGTTGATGTTAAAAAAGGTTTTCGCCGATGGGCATCCCTATTTTTTAAAGTATTTGCCGTTTTAAGAGTACTGTTTCTATATCTCATTGGGGTTGTTTTGTGTTGCAATTGTAAAGGTAAGGCGGTGAGAGGCTTTACTACATGACTAAAACATTCCATTAAGTTTTGTTTTCTACACTAAGAGGTATTATTTGAATTAGCTATCAATTAGCTTCTTGCCGTCTTCCTTTCCCAGTTGCACTGATTTTAATTACTAACGAAACTTTTAACTCTATGAAATTTAAGCGATTGTTTGGGGTTTTTACGGCAGTGTTTTTTTGCTTTGCATTTGCCCAATCCCAAGAAAAGACAATTACCGGTACGGTTACTGACCAAGATGGTATACCATTACCAGGTGTTAACATTGTGGTTGTGGGTACTACAAATGGTACCCAAACCGACTTTGATGGCAACTATTCGATTGGTGCCAGTGAAGGTCAAGTATTGCTCTTCACGTATATCGGACAAACTGATGTTCGTCGAACGGTAGGGCCCCAGAACACAATTAATGTACAGATGCAAGAAGATGCACAGGCATTGGAAGAAGTTGTGGTCATCGGTTATGGTAACCAAGAGGAACGAAAAATCATTCAAAACGTAGGTATTGTTAAAGAAGAGGCTATTGAAAACCTACAGGTGGTCTCTGCCGACCAATTATTACAGGGGCAATCAGCTGGTACGCAGATTGTGAATGCTTCAGGTGTCTTGGGGTCTGCTGCCGTAATTCGGGTTAGGGGTGTGAACTCTATAAACTCTGGTAGCCAACCTTTGATTGTTATTGATGGTGTGCCCATTACTGATACTGCAGGCAATACTTTGAACAGGGGTGGTAATACTGGAATTAACCCTTTGTCGTTTGTCAATCCAAACGATATAGAATCGTTGACGGTACTTAAAGATGCCGGTGCAACTTCCATCTACGGATCAAGGGGTGCCAATGGTGTTATTTTGATTACCACAAAGAAGGGTAGAAGGAATTCTAAAACGACAATGACCCTTGATGTGAACACACAATTTTCTCAATCAACGGATGTGCCTGATATCTTGACTGCAGATGAGTTCCGACAATTTAAGTCGGAAGTGGCAACGATCCAAAATGGAGGAGTCACCGTATCGCCTGAAGATTTAGGACTTGGTGCCCTTGGTTCTGGAGGTACAGACTGGTTGGGCGGAGTTCAAAGAACCGGTATTTCACAGAATTACAACCTAGGTATAAGGGGTGGTGGCGAAAAAACCTCCTTCTTTTTTGGATTGGATTTTCAAGATACAGACGGTTTCATTATTGGTAATGATCAACAGAGGGCCGGTGCGCGAATCAATATTGATACCGATATCACTGATTGGATGAAGGCAGGTATGAACCTTGGTGTGACAAACAATAGATTGAATAGGGTAGGTATTGAAAATAATATCAATGCACCTTTTACCACTGCTTTCTTGCAAAGTCCGGTGGTGCCTGCTTTTGATGATGAGGGCAATTTTGTTCAGTCAGGTTCTTTTATTCCTAACATATTTGCACGGGTAGCATTGAATACAGATGAACTAAAGACTTTTAGGGTTATTGGTAACGCTTTTACCGAAATCTCACCCTTTCCAGGGTTTACGTGGCGGTCTGAATTTGGTATCGATAAACTACATTTAGAAGAATTTATAAGACAGGCCGAGTTCAATACTCCGGGTGGGCTTGCCCAACAGATTTTCGTAAATGAAGACCGTTGGTTGACCAACCAGACCTTGAATTACAATAATACGTTTGGCGAAGATCATACCTTATCTGTTCTTGTGGGACTAAACTATGAGGAAACATTGCGGACAAGGTCAAATATTCAATCCACTGGTTTTTTGACCGATGACTTAAGAAATCTGGGCTCTGGATCGACACCCCAAGTGTTGAATGGTGATCGTTTTCCATCACGATTGTTTGGTCTATTTTCACGGGTAAGCTATGATTATAAAGGCAAGTACTTGGTTGAAGGATCTTTAAGACGTGATGGTTCTTCCCGTTTCGGGGCCAATAACCGTTTCGGTTATTTCTGGTCGGCTGCTGCTGGATGGACACTCTCTGAAGAATCTTTCATACAAGACTTGAATTTCTTTGATTTCTTGGCATTGAGAGCAAGTATTGGTACCGTGGGTAATGATCGATTGGGTACCTTCCCATCTCTTGGATTGTTCAATGCGGGTGGATTTGGTGACTACAACGGAGAATCTGGTGTAGTTCCTGCTAGAAGTCCTGAAAATCCTAATTTGAAGTGGGAAGAAAGTGAAACCCTTGATATCGGCCTGAAATCTACATTTTTGAACGGGCGAATCACCTTTAACGCCGCTTATTTTAAAAAGACGACCAGTGATTTGCTATTGAATCAGGTATTGCCACCGCAAACAGGTTTTTCCTTTATCAGTAGAAATATTGGAGAAATGGAGAATACAGGATGGGAGTTCGAGTTGAACACCGTAAATGTTAGGTCTGAGAACTTTCAATGGCGGACCAATTTCAACTTGACCACTATCGACAACCAGATTTTAAAGCTCAACGAAGACGCAGCTACGGACCCCCAAGGACGGCGAATCATCGATGGAGCTATTCAACGTGCCATTGAAGGGGAGTCGTTGAACAATTTCTATTTGATTCGATATGTGGGTGTCAATCCACAGACAGGTGACGCAGAATGGCTGGATGCCGATGGCAACATCACTCTAAATCCTGGTTCTACAGATCGTGTCGTGACCGGTAGTCCATTACCAGATTTCTCAGGGGGTATGACCAATACCTTTAATTACAAAAATTTTGATCTTTCGGTCTTGGTGAACTATTCATACGGTAATGAAGTTGTTATTGACGGATTGCGATTTGCCGATGGAAATGATGCCATAGGCGGAATTGTAAATATTAGGAGACAAAACCTTAATTTTTGGAGACAGCCAGGCGATAATGCCTTTCTGCCAAGTCCTACTAGCTCAACATTCAACCTATTCAATCAAAGGTCAACCCAGCAACAATTGGATGCATCTTATTTGAGGGTTAAAAATGTGACTTTAGGCTATAATTTGCCTCAAGAGGCTTTGGATAGACTAGGTGGAATATTCACGGGCATACGCTTTTATTTTACAGGAACCAACCTGTTTACCTTGAAGAAGGATGAGATGAAAGGTATTGATCCCGAGGTGACCGATGATATAGACCCAAGATTTCAAGGAGAATCTTTCTTTACGGCACCTCAAGCCCAGTTATATTCATTCGGAGCTAGGTTACAATTTTAATAATGAAAAAGATAAATATGAAAACGATAAAAGCAATAACATTGATGATTGGCCTGATTCTGTTTTTCTCATGTGAGGACCAATTGGAAGTAGTGCCTGAAGATAATGTGGCATCGAATACCGTTTTTGGCAGCTTTGCGACAATCAACGGTGCAGTCGTGGGTATATATAGTAAGAACCAGAGTGGTGATTTGAATGGCAACCCACAATTAATATCTGATTTTATGGCTGATAATGTTAACTTTGTGGGTAGTTTCCCCTCATTGCAAGATATAGATCAGTTTGAAACCTTGGCCACAAATGCCACGATTGATAATATTTGGTTGGATGCGTACGAATTGATTGGGGCGGCCAATAATATTATAGTCAACCTTCCTGATGTAAGTACTGTAGATGTTACTGGGCTTACTGAAGCTGATAAGACTAGATTTGTCGGCGAAGCTAAGTTTTTAAGGGCGCTAACCCATTTTCGATTGGTTAATTTGTTTGCGCAGCCCTTTCAGGTCGCAGGCGGTTCCAATTTAGGGGTCCCCATTGTAGAGATGCCTTTTGAGGGAGGAGATATCTCTGAGTTTCAACAAGAGCGAGCAACAGTTAATGACGTGCATGCTTTCATTGAGCAAGATTTGTTGGATGCTGTCGCGGCTTTGCCAGAAGAGAATGGGGTGAGGGCTGATGCTGATGCTGCCAGGGCATTATTGGCACGTTTGTACTTGTATCGTGAACAGTGGACGGAGGCAGCGGATTTTGCCAACCAGGTAATTTCTGGTGGAAACCATACGCTAGCCACTGATTTCGATTTTTATGACGATAATCCAACATCTTCTGAACATATATTTGTGGTTATAAATACTCCTGTAGATGGACCTCAAGACGAATCTGTTCCTGGATCAGATGAGGTGTATGTGAATTTTTACAACCCGGCACCAGGTGGACGTGGTGATGCACCATTTAGTCAAGATTTGATTGATGCTTTTGCAGCAGAGCCAGGGGACAGAAGATTTGATGAGCTTTCGCAAGCAGCAAACGATGCTGGGGGTAACAGCACCTTTTTCACCACCAAATATCCAGATATCGTGAACAATGCTTCTGACGGAATGGAATTGCGTATTGCTGAAATGTATTTGATTCGTGCAGAGGCCAATTTTAGGAATGGTTCTTCGGTTGGTGATGTACCGCTCAACGATATCAATACGATTCGTAATAGGGCAGGTCTGCCAAACCTCGGATCGGTCGACTTAGATGCTATTGCTGTCGAACGCAGAAAAGAACTTTGCTTTGAAGGCCACCGTCGTATGGATTTGTTGCGAAACAATCTTAATTTGAGACCGGGTGGCGGATCTGAGTCAGCACCTGGTGCCAACAAGGTTATTTTTCCGATTGTTGATGACGAAATCGCCAACAATCCGAATATCACCCAAAACCCAGGTAATTTTTAAAATTATCATGTATTGTTCAAAGCCGCCGTTGACCTTTTTTCAATGGCGGTTTTTTAACTATAAAATTCAAGAGCATGAATAAAAGCATTGTTTTCAATTGGATAGCGTGTTTTTTCGTTTGTTCACTGAATGCGCAAATAGCACAGAACAATAATGCTACACTTGGCACACTCAATGATTTAGGATTCTTTGTAGAAGTCAACAATTCTAAGTATGCAGGGGCCGAGGGATCAAAATATCTTTTTGATGAATTCGTGCCAGCAAAAATCAATCAAGTCAAAACCAGCCATGCCGTACGCTTCGATGTGGTAGATAACATCATAGAATTCAAGGATAGTGAGAGAGAGACCAAAGGACTTTCAGCAGAAAAGGAATACAGTATTGTATTGCAAGATGGCAGCAGTAGGGTGTTCGTTACCAAAAAGTTTATTGATGACTACGGCAAATCAAGCAACACCTTTTTTGAGAAGATGTATGCCAATGAATATTTTGAACTGTTCAAAAAAGAACGTATCAAGTTTCAAGAGGCAAAACCTGCCAAAAGTAGTTATGAACCAGAAAAGCCGGCAAAGTTTGTTGGGCTACCAGATGCCTTCTATTTGGATTTTAAGGATGACAATTCAGAAGAGTTGGTAAAGATTCCCAGAAAAAGAAAAAAACTAAAAGAATTCTTTGGAAAAGAATATCCATCCATAGAAAAGTTTGCAAAGAAAAATGATTTAGATTTTGACTCGGCCACCCACTTGGTAAAAATCATAAATCACTATATAGAACTTTAAGTTCGCACCACATTAATCACCTTAAGCATACTTTTTCGTTAAAAAGAGTTTGTTCTGATGGGCGACTATTCTTATAAAGCCCTTGCCGTTTAAGAAGTACCTTGACTAAAATTTGTTGTAGTTGCTTTACTTCTGCAATTGTAAAGGTAAGGCGGTGAGAGGTCTTACTTCTTGACCAAAGCAACATTCCATTAAGTTTTGTTTTCTACACAGAGGTATTATTTGAATTAGCTATCATAAACCTCTACCGCCTACCTTTCTCAGTTGCACTGACTCAAAATACTAACAAAACCATGTTTTTATGAAGGTAAAACTACGATTGTGGGCCATTGCATTGGCAATATGTTGTTTCACAACACTACAGGCCCAAGAGAACACCATTACGGGCACGGTTACAGACCAAGCAGGAGTTCCGTTGCCCGGTGTCAATATTCTTGTTGATGGCACCACTACCGGAACCCAAACCGATTTTGATGGCAATTATGCCATTAGTGCCGCACAGGGCCAAGTGCTCGTATTCACGTACATCGGTCAAAGAACACAGCGGGTAACTGTCGGTGCACAAAATACGATCAATGTGCAAATGCAAGAAGATGCCCAAGCCCTTGATGAAGTGGTTGTGGTCGGATTTGGTACCCAAATCAAACGAAAAGTGACCGATAACATCGCAAAAATAGAAGCTGATGAAATTGGCGGTATAGCAACGCCTAGTTTTCAAGGGGCTTTGATAGGTAAGGCCCCAGGCGTTCAGATTACCCAGACCAACGGTAAATTGGATGGCGGATTGAACATTACCATCAGAGGCCTTTCTTCGGTCACGGCATCACAGCAACCCTTATTTGTGATTGATGGCATTGAAATGAACAACAACAACATCTCTTCGACCACAGCACCTACAAATCCGCTGTTGGCTCTCAACCCGAACGATATTGCATCCATAGACATTCTAAAAGATGCTTCCGCTGCTGCCATTTTTGGGGCCAAGGGCACCAATGGCGTTGTTTTGATCACAACAAAAAGAGGCAAACAGGGCAAATCTTCAATTTCCCTGGATGTGTCTACGAGTTATGGAGAGCCTTCCAATACAAGAGATTGGCTAAATGCTGCAGATTACATCACACTTTTGGAAGAAGCTGAGGCCAATAGTGGGTTTTTAAACTCCATAGGATTGACTGTCGACGGGTTGCTCCAAGGTTTTGCGGGTGATCAAGATTTCAGAAACGTTGATACCGACTGGCAAGAATTTGCATTTCAAGACAGCTATATACAAGATGTCAACCTATCTGTTTCAGGAGGCAATGAGAAAACGAAAAGTTTCATATCAGGTGGGTATACAGACAACGAGGGTATTGTAAGAGGCAACGCTTTACAGCGCTATTCGGTTCGTGCCAATATTGATCATAAGGTCAATGACTGGTTGAATTTGGGATTGAATTCGAGTTATTCCAGTACCATTATTGATAGAATAGCCAATGATAACTCCTTTTTGACACCGATGCAGGCCATAGCACAAATACCGACTTCACCGGCATTTTTATCAAACGGTGATATCAATGGAAATACCTTGTACGCCAACTTTTTACTGCAGGATCGATTTTCATTTCGAACTACAAAACAACGGCGTTTGTTAGGTAAAGTTTTTGCCGAAATCAAGTTATTGGAAAAATTACGGCTTCAAACCGAACTAGGCTACGATTATCTAAATCAAACCGTGGATCGTAATACAGGTAGGTTGGCACCTTTTCAATCTACCAATGGGCAGACCTTTGCATCAGATGATGGTGCCGAAATCATATCTACCAATAACTATCTGACGTATGATACTACTTTTGGTGAGGCCTCTAACTTTACGTTTGTATTGGGTTCTAACTTTACCAGGTTTAAAAATAGGACCACCTCGGTCACCGGTGATGGGTTTCCAACGGATGATTTTAAGTCAGTGGCCAGTGCAGCTCTAATTTCAGCAGGTGATGGTACATTTACCAACTGGGCCCAGTTGTCTTATTTTGCAAGGGTTACCTACGATTATGCAGGCAAGTATCTGTTTAAGGCAAGCATTCGGCGTGATGGCTCATCTCGGTTTGGTGCGGAAAATCAATTTGGATATTTTCCGGCAGCATCGGCAGGATGGATCATCTCAGAGGAAGATTTCTTGTCAGGTAGTGGCACCCTTTCGTATTTGAAGTTAAGGGGCAGTTGGGGTATCAATGGTAATACACCCATTGCCAACTTTGGTAGTCTAGGGCTCTTCGGGGGTGCTAGTTATAATGGAGAATCAGCATTGGAGTTTACCCAAGGGGCAAATCCCGATTTGAAGTGGGAAGAAACCGAACAAATCAATTTCGGACTTGATTTTGGGTTCTTGAATAACCGAATTTCAGGAGAAATCGATTACTACAAAAAGAAAACCAAAGACTTGTTGTTCAATACCCGGGTTCCGTTTGAAGCTTTGTTGCCATCACATCGAGTGTTACAAAATGTAGGAAATCTTGAAAACGAAGGTTTCGAATTTTCACTGAACACCACCAACATACAGACACAGAACTTGTCATGGAAAACCAATCTGAACTTCGCGATCAATAAAAATAAAATCACAAATCTTCCCAATGGTGAAGATTTGATTACAACGAGGAATATTCTTAGGGAAGGTGAACCTATAAATTCCTTTTACTTGATAGAGTATGCAGGTGTAGATCCGGCAAATGGTGACGCGCTCTACGTGCTCAACACAGAAAATCCAGATGGCACTTTAGACAAGAGTACGACCAACGATCCAACAGCAGCAGAGCGAATTGTAGCGGGTAATCCTAATCCTGATGTAATAGCTGGTCTCTCAAGTAATTTCAACTATAAAGGTCTTGATTTTTCCTTCACTTTTCAAGGCCAATGGGGCGGTCAGCGTTATAATAACGCAGGAAGTTTTCAAGAAACAGGTTTGGGAAATGGATTGGATAATCAAGACCAAATCATCTTTGATCGCAGGTGGCAAAACCCGGGTGATATTACCGATGTGCCCCAAGCGAGATTGTTCGTCAATAATGGGCATTCAGAAAGTACGCGTTATATGCAAGATGCAGACTTTATCAGATTGCGTAATGTCGCGATAGGATACTCGTTGCCACAAGAGGTATTGGAACGGATTGGAATGAGCCGTATTCGCATTTACGTAAGTGGTTTAAACCTTTTAACCTTTACGGATTACAGAGGGTATGATCCAGAATCATCTGATGACGCCTCGATTTCAAATACCAATTCAGGCACCACTTTTTATTCGGCACCACAAGCTCGTGTGTATACATTGGGTCTAAACCTTGGATTTTAAATAAAAAATACGTTATGAAATACATAAAGATTCTAATTATATCAGTTCTATTGACAGGTCTTGTTTCCTGTGAAAAAGAATTGGACCTTCAGCCACAACAGAGTATTAGCATTGATGCGGCAACGGCCACCCCTGAAAACGTCAATGCAATCTTGCTAGAGGCGTATGATATTGGTAGAAACACAAGTCCAGACAATGTAGCGCCATTATATTTCGGACTTTACAGTGGCCAAATCAATATTGCTATCGATCTTTTGGGCAATACCGACCAAGTAAGTTGGAACGGTACATTCTCAAATCTTAGAGATTTGTTCAACAAGGCGCTTATCAATGACAATTTGAGTGCATTAAATTTTTATGCAGACAGTTACGCCATGATTGGGCATGTAAATACCGTTCTGGCAAATTTGGATAAGTTTGAAGATACCTCAGAACAAAATCGTGTTGAGGGTGAAGCCAAGTTTTTAAGGGGATTGATTTATTTTGATATGGTCAGGGTTTTTGGCCAGCAGTACAACCCTGGCGGCAACAATAGCCAACTTGGTGTTCCGATTGTATTGCTGCCGCCCGATGTGAGCAGAGCCGTACCAAGAGATACGGTTGAAGATGTCTATGCACAGGTCATTAGTGACTTGACCGATGCAGCATCCTTATTGCCGGCAAGCAATGGTGCTAGGGCGGATCGATATGCTGCATTGGCGGTATTGGCACGTGTATATCTACAACAAAGCAATTTTGCTGCTGCCCGTGATGCTGCTAATGAGGTACTTCAGGATAGTGGCCACACTTTGACGGCTACCTATGCCGAAGCATTTGATACCGATGATAATCCCATAGAGACTATTTTTTCATGGGTGGTCACCGTTCAAGAGGGTACCAATGAGTCAAATACGCACTATGCCACACAAGCGTTAGGCGGTCGGGGTGGCGACATTGCCGTGACCCAAACCTATCTTGATAAATTTGATACGCCCACAGACCAAAGAAGAAACTTCACCTACCCTGGTGAAGGGGTCAGTGATGGGTTTACGCTTACCTCAAAATTTGCCAGGCAGTTTGCCAATGCGACCCATATCAGGATTGCAGAGATGCACTTGATCCGTGCTGAAAGCAATTTTAGATTGGGTACGTCAGTGGGCTTGCCGCCGCTTGATGAAATCAATGCACTCAGGGCACGGTCTTCGGCGCCACCTTTGGCAGCACTGACCCTTGATTTGATTTTGAATGAACGGGAGTTGGAGCTTGCCTTTGAAGGATTCACGCTGCACGACTATAAAAGAACGCAGCGCGATATTGGCGGGCTTTCATGGGATGATAATCGGTTGGTATTTCCAATACCGCAATCGGCACGCGATAGAAATCCGCTGTTGGAGCAGAATCCGGGATACAATTAAGAACTTGATTGATTTTGAATTATTAGGGAGGCCGTCTATATGATGGTCTTCTTTTTTATGATTCTTGGGCGACACTTTCATATTTTTGTGGCATGATTGTCACCATTTGCAGAAAAGCACATTTCAATGCCGCACATCGATTGCACAACCCTGAGTGGAGCGATCAGGAGAATCGTGAAGTTTTTGGCAAGTGCAATAGTGTAAACTATCACGGCCACAATTTTGATTTAGAAGTTCGCGTCAGGGGAGAGGTAAACCAAGACACAGGTTTTGTGATGGATTTGGCAGAACTGGGGCAACTGATCAAAAACGAAGTTGAAGAACGCTTTGATCATAAAAACCTCAATGAAGACTGCCCTGAATTTGAGGGTCTGATGCCTTCGACAGAGAATTTTGTAAAAATCATCTATGATATTTTGAAGCAAAGTATCAATGCGTCGCACAAACTTCATATCACGTTGCATGAAACACAAAAGAATGCTGCAGAGTATGGTGATTGGTAACAAATTTCCGATATTTGCCGCCCAATCAAGTTACGGAGTATTAGCTCAGTTGGTTTAGAGCGCTGCCTTGACAGGGCAGAGGTCACTGGTTCGAATCCAGTATACTCCACAAGGCAGTGCTCTAGCGCTGTCCGCCTCTGGCGGAGCAAGAGGTCACTGGTTCGAATCCAGTATACTCCACAAGGCAGTGCTCTAGCGCTGTCCGCCTCTGGCGGAGCAAGAGGTCACTGGTTCGAATCCAGTATACTCCACAAGGCAGTGCTCTAGCGCTGTCCGCCTCTGGCGGAGCAAGAGGTCACTGGTTCGAATCCAGTATACTCCACAAGGCAGTGCTCTAGCGCTGTCCGCCTCTGGCGGAGCAAGAGGTCACTGGTTCGAATCCAGTATACTCCACAAGGCAGTGCTCTAGCGCTGTCCGCCTCTGGCGGAGCAAGAGTTCACTGGTTCCCCCGATAGCTATCGGGACAGTATACTCCACAAATTCTTCAAAAAGAAACGGTGCAGGTCGCCGACTTTCCAAACCAACGTACCCTATTTCTCGAGGCCAGATTGTAAATGGTATCCCTGATAATTCTGGGAACAAAAGCTAACAGGGCGGCCACAAGCCTCCATTTGGGTATTTTGGCCACAATTTCGAGAAATCCGTCAGAATGGGTGTGCACTCCGTTACCGTCAAATAAGATAACGGTCTCTAGGGCTTCGGTCGGGAATCCATGGGCCTTCAGCAGGTTTTGCCCTTTCGGGGATTGAAAAGCGACAAACTCGAACAATTCTTCAGGGGCAAATTTGAGCAACCAACCGACCACACCGTTGCAGAGGTTACATTCGCCATCAAATATGATGATGTTTTTTTCCATGATGCTTCCTTGGTCGAAGACAGGCGGCAATCATTTCTCAAACTTTGAGAATTTAACGGAAATTTTTCCAAAAACCCTTTATTTTAGAGGATGTCAAGAAGTCGCTCTAGGGCCATGCCCCTTGAGCCCTTGATGAAAATATGGGCATCTTCTTGTATCGGATATTGTTGTAGGTGTTTTTTCAAGGATTCAAAGTCTTGAAACTTTTGATAGGTAGAATCTGTTTTTGAGAAATTATCCCCCACCAAAAAAACGGAAGCAATATCGATGCCTGACACCAAATCAACAATGGACTGATGTTCTGCCGCTGCGTCTTCGCCCAATTCAAACATATCGCCCAGAAACGCAATTTTAGGATTGGCGTCCATGGCATCAAAGTTTTCTAAAGCGGCGCGCATGCTGGTCGGGTTGGCATTGTAGGCGTCAAGAACGATTTTCTTCCCTTTTTTTTCTATCAATTGTGATCGATTATTTTTTGGTACGTAACTTTCAATGGCTTCCTTAGTAGCATCCATTGGGACATTGAAATATTTGCCAATCAACACGGCCACACAACAGTTTTGAAAATTATAGGCCCCAATGAGTTGTGTAGAGATTATGGTTCCTTCCACTTTTAATTCCACAAAAGGGTTGGATTGAACCAATTCAATAGTAAAATATTCATGATCATTTTGACTGTACCCATATTTTTTGACGTAATGCAGCAATTTTTCTTTTTGAATGGGGTCATCGGCATTCAAAAATGCAATTCTTTTATTGTCGATAAGGTAGGTGTAAAGTTCGCTTTTGCCCTTGATGACCCCCTCAACGCCGCCAAAACCTTCTAAATGGGCTTTTCCGAAATTGGTGATATAACCAAAATCGGGTTGGGCCAGCGTTGAAAGAAAAGCGATCTCACCTTGATGGTTGGCCCCCATTTCAATGATGCCGATTTCCGTTTCTTCTTTGATGGAAAGAAGGGTCAAGGGAACCCCGATATGGTTGTTGAGGTTGCCCTGGGTGGCAACGGTCTTGTATTTTTTAGAGAGCACGGCATTGATCAATTCTTTGGTGGTGGTTTTGCCGTTGCTTCCCGTTAGGGCAATGATTCTGGCCTTGCAGTGGTTTCGGTGATAGGTGCCGAGCTCTTGAAGGGTATGCAATACATCATCGACCAAGATGACTTTCTCATCCGTCTTGAATTTTTTCTCATCCACCACGGCATACGCCGCACCTTTCTTCAATGCCTCCTGCGCAAATTCACTGCCATTGAAGTTGGGGCCCTTCAACGCAAAGAAAATGCAGTCTTTGGTAATTTTTCGTGTATCGGTACAAGCGTTTGGGTACCTTAAAAACAGCTGGTGTAGTTCACTCAAAATCATGGATTCGAAGATAAAAAAAACCCTGACGGCAACGTCAGGGTCGTATCTTTTTCAGAAGTGATTTTTACCGTGCCTTCTTATGGCGAACAGTTTTATTCTTGGTCTTTGATTTTGAGCCCACACGTGACATGGCACATCTAAAGCCAATGTCGTCGGTTGCCATGTATTGTGGCAGATACCTTCTTTGGGCAGGATCGAGCCAGAAGGCCCTGTCCCTCCAAGAACCACCTTTGTAAACCCTAACTTCATCATTGATGAGGGAAGTTCTGTAGTTTGAGGTGTCGTACTGTCTCAAAATCTTACCGGTAGAATCACGCTCAACTTTGTGTTTAGGTGAATCGTACATTTTTCGGTTGTCATCGGCATCATCACTGAATCTTTCAAAGAATCTTGAAGAACCAGGATCGCCATCACGATAACCACGGTTGTCACTTTTTGAGAAATTGGTTCTCAAATAGGTTTCTTCTTCGCCAACGGGAACTTCCTTGATTTCACCCGGTAGGTTCATTGCAACAATCTTTCCGTTGGGTAGGGTATCATAGACAATGGAGTCACTCAATACTTTTACCTTACCATCTTCGCCAATGGCCTTTTTCATGTAAATGTTTCCGCGATAGTAGTTGAAATCACTGATTTCATCATCAACAATCGGGCGATAGACATCGGCTACCCATTCAGAAACATTACCGGCCATGTCATAGAGACCAAAATCGTTGGGCTTGTATGACTTTACTTGTGCTGTAATGTCTGCACCATCGTCTGACCAGCCTGCGATTCCGCCATAATCACCTTTACCTTGCTTAAAGTTGGCCAATTGATCGCCACGACCCACACGTTGGCCGTTACGGGTATAATCACCCTCCCATGGGTATTTCTTCCTACCACGGTAATTATTGTATTCTCGAGTACCTACAAGCGCCTGTGCGGCATACTCCCACTCAGTTTCAGTGGGCAAACGGTATTCGGGCATGATGACACCACTACTTCTCTTTGCAAAAGTGCTGATGGAATCTTTTTTCTGTTTTCCTTGTAAGGAATCAATCTCACCTCCATACACGGATTCCGGATTGTTCAAATAGGCCTCGGTACTGAACGTGCCCTCAGATTCGCCATTCAATACTTTATATAATGCTTCTTCCTGTATATAGCCTTCTTGGGCCAATTGCATCTCGTTGACCCTGTCTGTACGCCATTCGGCATATTGCGTGGCCTGTACCCAGTTCACACCAACAACAGGATATTCTGCATAAGCGGGGTGTCTCAGGTAGTTGTTGGTCATGGTTTCATTGAAGCCCAATCGGTTTCTCCAAACCAAAGTATCTGGCAATGCACCTTTATAAATGTTTTCGTACATCGGGTTTTCTGGTGGATATACCTTTTTCAGATAATCCAAGTACTCCATGTACATTTTATTGGTAACCTCAGTCTCATCCATATAGAATGACTGAACATGCTGTTGGGTTGGGGTGTTGTTCCAGTCGTGCATGATGTCGTCTTGAACTTTTCCCTTGGTAAAGGTACCACCCTCAATAAATACGGTTCCTGGGGGAGTTTCCTGCTCCTTAAAGTCTGAATTGTATTGAAAGCCACCTTCTTTTGAATTGATTTTCCATCCTGTGGCTCTCGAAACATTCTTTGAGGAAGACGAAGAAGAATTCTTACAGCTCGAGATTCCTCCAACTATCACAGCGCAAGAAAGTACGACTTTGATAAAGTGCTTTTTCATAATTTGGGCTTGAATACTTTAGACTGTTGGCTTGGCCTGTCAGTCGTTTGTTTCTTTTTGATTTTATTCACCGCCAATAAAACGAAGAATTGCACGATATATTTTATTGCTTTTAAAATAAGCATGCAATTTTCGCGATGGCCTGTGAAAAGTATAACGCAAGAGGAATTAAAATAGTATGGTTCCACTTATTTAGATTTACCAAAACACCTATTTAATACAAAAACACTTTTGCTATTGTTGCATCACATCAAAATGAAAACTTAAAAAAGTGTAAAAACTTTATAAGAATTTGGTCAAATGACCGTTAACAAGTCATACATCTGAATTTTATTGGGGTGATTTAGGGTGTTGAGACCATTAGTAACTTAAATGAAAACAATGAGGAAATTACTAGTAGCTGGGTTTTTGGCCATAGCGCCATTCTGTTCCGCCCAACAAGAAAGGGTAATCACCACTGCAGTTCCGTTTTTGACCATCGCCGCCGATGCAAGGGCATCGGGTATGGGCGACATGGGCGTTGCCACTTCGGTAGATGCGTATTCACAACAATGGAACCCCGCCAAATTCGCCTTTGCAGAACGAAAAATGGGCATTGGTGTGAGTTACACCCCATATCTTGAGAGCATTGTCAACGATGTCTCGTTATTGGGGGCCAGCTATTACAACAAATTAAACGACAGAAGTGCCTTTGCCGTTAGTCTCCGGTATTTTGGTTTGGGTGAAATTGAGCTGCGCCAGACCATTGATGAGGAGGCGCGCATCACAAAACCCAATGAGTTTGCCATTGATGGGTCATACTCCCTGAAATTGAGCGAGACCTTCTCTATGGCCGTTGGCGGTCGATTTATCAGTTCGAACCTTCGCTTTCAAGACGGTACACAAGACTCGCAGGCTGCCAATGCATTTGCGGTTGATGTTGCCGGATTCTATCGCTCTCGAGAAATCGCTTACGATGCTTTTGATGGCCGATGGAGAGCTGGCTTCAACATCTCAAACCTTGGCGGAAAGATACAGTACGATGCCGGGGGCCAAGAAAACTTCCTCCCTACTAATTTGAAATTTGGTGCGGGATTTGATTTTATCTTTGATGCGGATAACAAGTTGGGCCTGCATTCTGAATTCAATAAGTTATTGGTGCCCACCCCAAGGGATTTTGATGGGGATGGTGATATAGACGCTGAAGACAACGACGAATACCAAAACATCAGCTTTTTGAACGGTGTTTTTGAATCGTTTGGCGATGCCCCCGATGGTTTTGGTGAAGAGTTGAAAGAGATTACGTGGGCTTTGGGCGCTGAATATAGTTATAGGGATGCCTTTATGCTACGCACCGGTTATTTCAACGAAAGCCAAGATAAAGGGTCACGTCAGTTTCTGACATTGGGTGCCGGATTTCAGTTCAAGTCTGCCCAGATAGACCTTTCGTACCTGTTTTCTACTTCCCAAGTCCGGAATCCTTTAGAGAATACGTTGCGCTTCTCACTAACATTTAATTTGGGGGAAGAATTTCTCAACGACTAAACATTTTACGATATAAAAATGAAAACCCGTCCATCTGGATGGGTTTTCTTATTTTAGGACATATCAAACCATTCGATGAAAAAAGAGCACATAGGTTTTGACCTGCTAGTTTTTGACTCAGAAAACGAGTTAAGTGACCAAGAAAAAAAGTTGATGGTTGAAGCCAGAAAGGCACGAAAAAATGCCTATGCGCCCTATTCCAATTTTCAGGTCGGTGCGGCCGTTCTTTTGGAGAACAATGAGATTGTCATCGGCAACAACCAAGAAAATGCTTCCTATCCCTCGGGTTTGTGTGCAGAGCGCGTGGCCGTGTTTCAAGCAGGTGCCAAGTATCCTGGCGTTGCCATAACTTTGGTTGCCATCAGTGCGGCTTCCAATACGTATACGGTAATGCGGCCTGCAGCACCTTGCGGAAATTGTCGTCAGTCCATTGCCGAATACGAACAAAAGCAGAAGTCGCCCATTGTTTTGTTGTTCCAGGGAGAGAAAGGCCCCATTTACAGGTGCAGCTCGGTGGCCGATATACTGCCTTTAGGTTTTGATAATTCTTTTTTGGGTGATTCTTAATCCAAAGTTGTACACAAAACAGATATATATGTATTTTTGTTTTCCCCTTGTAAAAAGGGTGCTCACATAACGTATCTATTGATGAAACGAATATGAATTTTTTTAATCAAAAATTCACATGGTACAATGATTAAAATAAATTCATGAGAGAACGAGTGTAACGAATGGTCACATGGGCTCTCAAATTTTTAAACACATGAAAAAAATCACGAAAGAGACTTACCTGCAGTGGTACGAAGATATGCTCTTCTGGCGCAAATTTGAAGACAAACTGGCCGCGGTCTATATTCAGCAAAAAGTGAGGGGGTTCCTCCACCTTTATAATGGCCAAGAAGCCGTATTGGCAGGCTCACTGCATGCGATGGATTTGACCAAAGACCGTATGATCACTGCATATCGCAATCACGTGCAGCCCATTGGCATGGGCGTTGACCCAAAGAAGGTCATGGCCGAACTGTACGGCAAGGTGACCGGAACTTCAAGGGGTATGGGGGGTTCAATGCATATTTTTTCTAAAGAACACCGTTTTTATGGCGGCCATGGTATTGTCGGGGGTCAGATTCCCTTGGGTGCCGGATTGGCCTTTGCCGATAAATATTTCAAACGTGATGCTGTAACACTCTGTTATATGGGCGATGGTGCGGTACGTCAAGGCTCATTGCACGAAACTTTCAATTTGGCAATGCTATGGCAGCTTCCGGTCGTGTTTATCTGCGAAAACAATGGGTATGCCATGGGTACCTCGGTAGCGAGAACATCCCATTCAACTGAGATTTACAAATTGGGCTTGGGCTATGAAATGCCGTGTGCCCCTGTTGACGGTATGGATCCAGCGATTGTTGCCAAAGAGGTCGACAAGGCGGTTGAACGTGCCAGAACCGGTGGCGGCCCCACATTTTTGGAAATGAAAACATACCGCTATCGTGGCCACTCCATGTCTGATGCACAACATTACCGTACTAAGGATGAGGTCGAGGAATACAAAAAAATAGACCCTATCACGCAGGTGAAAGACGTGATTTTAGAAAAGGGGTATGCCACAGAAGAAGAAATCAAAAAGATTGATAAACGGGTAAAAGAGTTGGTGTCAGAATGCGAGAAGTTTGCTGAGGAATCTGATTTTCCACCAGTGCAGCAGCTGTACGACATGGTTTACGAACAAGAAGATTATCCATTTTTAGAACATAAATTATAAGTAGATGGCAGAAGTGATCAACATGCCGAGACTGAGCGATACCATGGAAGAAGGAACCGTGGCAAAGTGGCTCAAAAAGGTTGGTGACAAAGTTGAAGAAGGTGATATTTTGGCTGAAATCGAGACTGACAAAGCTACAATGGAGTTTGAATCTTTTCATGAGGGAACGCTATTGCACATCGGCATCGATGAGGGTGATGGGGCTCCGGTAGACTCGCTTTTGGCCATTATTGGTGACGAAGGTGAGGATATTTCAGGATTGCTGAACGGTAGTGGAGGCTCAGGCAAATCGGAAGATGCTCCGAAAGAAACATCCAAAGAAGAAAAAGAGGAAGCTGTTGCCGATGATAGTGCTACTGAAGATGCTGGCAAGATTCCTGAAGGGGTCGAGATTGTGACCATGCCACGTTTAAGCGACACCATGGAAGAAGGCACCGTGGCCTCGTGGTTGAAAAAAGTGGGTGATACGATTGAAGAAGGCGATATTTTGGCCGAAATCGAGACCGATAAAGCCACGATGGAATTTGAATCGTTCTATTCCGGAACGTTGTTGCATATTGGTATACAAGAAGGTGAAGGCGCACCTGTCGATTCCCTTTTAGCCATTATCGGCCCTGAAGGTACAGATATTGATGCTGTCTTGAAAGCACACGCAGGCGGTGGTTCAGATGCTCCATCCAAAGAAAAAGATACTACAAAGAAAGAGGAAACCACAACCGAAAAATCAGAAGAAAAAACCGTAACAGCGACAACGGCCAGTGACGGTGGCAGAATATTTGCCTCACCATTGGCAAAAAGAATCGCTGAGGAAAAAGGCATCGATTTATCACAGGTAAATGGTTCGGGCGACAATGGTCGTATTGTAAAACGCGATGTTGAAAATTTCAAGCCATCGGCACAACCTGCCAAGCCTGAAACACAAGGATCATCTGCACCCGCAGCTTCTGTTGCGCCTGTAAACCTTCCTGTTGGCGAAGAAAGTAGGGAGGAGGTAAAGAATTCGCAGATGCGCAAGGTCATTGCGAAACGTCTGGCGGAATCGAAATTCTCGGCACCGCACTACTATCTGACCATTGAGGTTGACATGGACAATGCCAAGGCTTCGCGGGCACAGATAAATGATTTGCCCGATACCAAGGTTTCGTTCAATGATATGGTATTGAAGGCTTGCGCCATGGCACTGAAAAAGCATCCACAGGTCAACACCACTTGGAATGGCGATACCACCATCTACAACCATCATGTTCACATGGGTGTGGCGGTCGCTGTGGATGAAGGCCTGGTCGTGCCGGTACTAAAATTTGCGGACCAGATGAGCCTGACACAGATAGGTGCTTCCGTTAAGGACTTGGCGGGTCGTGCCCGAAACAAAAAGATAAAGCCTGACGAGATGGAGGGCAGTACATTTACTGTTTCCAATTTGGGCATGTTCGGCATCCAAGAGTTTACCTCAATCATCAACCAACCCAATTCATCTATTTTGTCCGTTGGTGCGATTGAGGAGAAACCAGTTGTTAAAAACGGCGAAATAGTCGTAGGTAGTACCATGAGGATAACCTTGGCAAATGATCACCGTACCGTTGATGGTGCCACAGGGGCAAAGTTTTTACAAACGCTTCGTGCCTATCTGGAAAACCCGGTGACCATGTTGGCGTAAACAAGATTGTCCCCTTGAGGGGACTTTAGGGGTGTTTTTCCAGCCCCCTATTTACCAAACTAAAATATATAGCATCCCGATCAGGATGCTTTTTCTATCTTTAGTAGGTGCTAAAATATCACAGAATGCAGAAATTTATATCCTTGATTTTAGTTTCATTGGCTTTGGCCTGTGGTTCCACGAAAATGGTTCAGACCAGTGATGTTATTCCTTCCCCACCACCAGCTCCTTCAGGTCCGGATGGATTAAAGGCGGATACTGAAAAAATAGCTAGCATTGGCTTTACCGATGCCAAAACTATTGGTGAACACATGAACTACTTGGCTTCCGATGAGCTTAAAGGTAGGGATACCGGCAGCGAGGGCATTGAAATGGCAGCAGCATATATCGAGAAGCTTTTTGAGAATAATGGTGTGGAACCATATTATGAATCGTATCACGATACACTTTCCAATTATAAAAAACCGGCTTACAACGTTGTTGGATTTGTTGGGGGCAACGATGCGCAGTTGAAAGATGAGTACATACTAATTGGTGCGCACTACGACCATATAGGTGTGGTCAAACCTGAAAATGGTGATTATATCGCCAATGGCGCCAACGATAACGCTTCAGGGACTTCAACGGTATTGGAGCTGGCCCGCTATTTTGGTACTAACAAATCCAACAAGCGTAGTCTGATTTTTGCCTTGTTCAGTGCTGAAGAAAAGGGACTTTACGGCTCTAAACATTTGGCCAAAAAGTTGCATGAAGCCGATTTGAACCTGTACACCATGCTCAATTTTGAGATGACCGGGGTGCCGCTACGTGTCAAAGACCATTTTTTGTACATTACAGGGTACGGCAAATCCAATCTTGCTGAGATTTGTAACAACTATGCCAATGAGAAATTGATAGGCCGCTCATTGATTGCCAAGCAATATAATTTGTTTCAACGTTCAGACAATTATCCGTTTTATAAAGAATTTGGGGTGCCTTCCCACACTTATTGTGCTTTTGATTTTACCAATTTTGATTACTATCACAAACCGGGGGATGAGGTCTCAGAAATGGATTTCGAACACATGGCCAAGGTCGTCAATAAAATGATTCCCGTTTTGGAAGGGATAGCCAATGCTCCCAATCAAGAAATAAAAATGAATTAATTCCCCCTTTGAAGGGGGAGAAAAGGGGGGATGTAACACCCCTAACCCCGATAGCTATCGGGCTCCTCAAGGGGACAATTTCTGATATGTCAAAGAACATCATCATTACAGGCACAAGCCGAGGCATCGGCTTTGAACTGGTCAAACTTTTTGCCGCGGACGGACATCAGGTACTGGCACTTTCGCGCAACGCAAACCCCTGTGTTGATTTAAAGCTCGAAAATGTCACTGCTTTTTCTTTTGATTTGGGAAATGCTGAAGATTACGATAAGGTTTCCGATATATTGGAAGCCTGGAAAAACGTCGACATACTCATCAACAATGCGGGAAGCCTGCTGAACAAACCTTTTTTAAAAACATCCCCAGAAGAATTCAAAGCGGTATATGAGGTCAATGTCTTTGGTGTGGCCGAGTTGACCAAATTGGTCATCCCCAAAATGAAAAAGAGCGGTCATGTAGTGACCGTCAGCAGTATGGGCGGGGTACAGGGCAGCATGAAATTTTCAGGGCTATCAGCCTATAGCTCGAGCAAAGGCGCTGTCATCACCCTGACCGAGCTTTGGGCCGAAGAATTTAAAGAAACCGGTCCGTCATTCAATGTTTTAGCCTTGGGTGCCGTACAGACTGAAATGCTTGAAGAGGCTTTTCCGGGGTATCAGGCACCGTTCACTGCCAAACAAATGGCAGGGTACATCAAAGACTTTGCCTTGACGGGCCATGAACTTTACAATGGAAAGTTGTTACAGGTCAGCAATAGTACGCCATGATTTCTTGCTACAGAACGGATGTTTCAATGGTCAAATCAGCATGTTCCCAAGCCTTGTCAAACTCTTTTTTGATATTGTTGGCTTCATCATGATTGCCTTGGGCTTTAAGACTTTGGTAGAGCCCCATCAACGACCAGCCATTTTGACGTAGTTTTTCCAAATCTTTTCTGTAAACAGTTTCCGCTTCGGTGTATTTTTTCGCCTTCAGTAAGGCTGAGCCCAAGTTTTGACGGGGTGGAATGTACCAAGCCGATGGTTCCGTATAGGTGAGCCCGTCTTCCAATTCCACTGCTTTTTCAAGGTGTGTGATGGCTTTATCATGTTTTCCTTCCAAAAGTGCCAACTCACCAGCGACCACTTCGTGTGCCACTTCTGCCAATGCCGAGCTGGGGTCAAAACCAGAAGCAATAAGTTCTTGCATTTCTGGGTCATCAATCATGTTTTTAAGGACCTGCAATTCTTCCTTGGCTTCGGTCGCATTATTTTTTCTGATAAAGGCTATACCACGGGCGTAATGCCAAATCATTTTCAAATGTTTGATTTCATTGTTTGGACTTGGGGTGGTCAAAATTTCGTTCCACTTGCCAAATCGAACATAGGCCAAAAGTGGTGTGGCCGAAAAATTTTGCAAAAAGGGTAATGACTTTAATTCTCCAACAGGTACCTTTTCCGCTGTTTTTTTGGCGGCATCCAAGGCTATTTCGCTGTCACCTAACAAACTGGCTGCTGACCATAAAAAATGGATGTTATGGGGGTAATAGCCAAGCGGGTACAAGCCTTGTGAATAGCATTGCGAGATATAATCCTCATCGGCCAAGATGGCTTCCTGATTGGCCTCGACCGCGTCAAGATAGCGGCCGACCCGAATATAGATGTGCGAGGGCATGTGAACGATATGGCCCGCCGATGGCATCAAGGTTCTTAAACGGTCTGCACTTGGCACCGCCAAATCGGGCTGTGGCAACTCAACCATGTGAATATAATAGTGGTGCGCTCCCGGATGGTCGGGATTGATTTCAATGGCCTTTTCCAACGCCTTTTTGGCTTCTGGGATGTTGGGAGATGGATTTCCCTCCTTATCCCAGTAATTCCAAGGCACAGTGTTCATGACCGAGGCGGCAAACAAAGTTTGTACATCGGCATCATTGGGAAACTTTTGAGCGACCTCTGCCATGGCTTCCATATATGCGGTGTTCAAAGCAGCTGTCTCGATAGTAGTATCCGCACTGTAGCGTAAGGCCAGAGCTTCAATCAAGGCTCGCTCTTTTGGTGTAACGTTTACAGCTGCCTTCTGCGCCTTTTTCAGGCTTTCAAAAGCCTTTAATTTTCGTTCGGTGTCGGGTAGGGGGTCATTGATATTGGGCCCAAGGGCGTAAGCCTGTCCCCAAAACGTCATGGCGGCATTGCCATCTTTTCGCGAGGCTTCCATAAAAGAGCGATGGGCCTCGGCATGGTTAAAGGCATAGAGCAGCTTCAAACCTTGGTCAAAAAAGGTCTGCGCTTCTGGTTTCTCAGTGGTGATGGGCAGGGTCAAATCACCGAGCCCAGAAAAAAGCGGGGCAATCTGTTGGGTAGTGTCCACATCTTTCAACATAAATTTGGCCACGGTACATTTGATAAAGTTCATCGAGGCCATCTGGGGTCGGGGGGTGCTTTGTTGTTTTGCTTTTGAAAAGATGTAGGCGGTGACGGCCAATAGGGTCATTGCCCCTAAAAGCAACAGTTGTCTTTTTTTCATGGTGGTTGTTTTGTAATGATATGTTGTAAGGAACGTATCCGTTTGGGAGGGAACTGCTTAAAATGCCCTAATTTCAAGGATGTTAAAGGTAGTGAAAAATTGGATTTCGAAGTTAACGAAAAGTCGCAATGATTATGGCAGTGCTGTGGTTAGTTTTTTAATTTGTAATCGTACATATCGCTCGTCATGTAGAATCGCCAATTCCAAAATTTTAGCGGATTTCTCTTAAAGGTTCTATATAGCACGGTATCATTGGTTTGTGGGTTGTTTTTAAGAAATTCTTTGAATAGATTTTTCATCCCTTCAACTTTATCTTTATTAGCAATTAAGGTGTATTGAAATTCAGAATTCTTAGTTTCAAAATGATAACGAATGAACAAACCTTCAATAAATAATCTAACAGGAAGGATGTTGCTTAAAAGAACTGTTACCACTAGTACAATAAATCCAATCTTTATTCTGCGATTCATTTTATCAAAACTAACGACAACTCTTATACACTGATGTAGTTTATTATCCTAATTTAGTAGAAAACCGATATACTTCAATATTCATTTGTTCATCTGCCCAAAACCAAAACCGCTATTTTTGTTCCTGTGAATGAAGTGTTGCTAAAATACCTTCCTGAACAAGCGGCAAAGCCCTGTTTTGAGTTGATAAAGGCCCACGGGGTGCACCTAAAAATCGTCAACCACCGGGTGACCCGCCATGGTGATTATCGTAAAATGCCCAATGGTGGCCATCAAATCACTGTGAATGCTTCCCTGAACAAATACCGTTTTTTGATTACGTTGGTACATGAAATTGCCCATTTGGTGGCTTTTGAACAGTTTGGGCGACGCATTAAACCCCATGGGGTGGAATGGAAGCGCACTTTTCAGCAACTGATGCTTCCCTTTATTCGCCCAGAGGTTTTTCCCTCACAGTTATTGCCATTGATTGCCAACCATTTTAAGAACCCGAAGGCAAGTAGTTCAACTGATGCCCGACTTTCCATAGCCTTACAGGCATTTGACCCCGAAGAACGACAGAAAAGCTATGTTTTTGAACTCCCCATGGGCAGCACATTTCGACTGTACAACGGCAAATTGTTCAAAAAAGGAAAAAAGCGGGTAAAACGCTACGAATGTATTGAATTGACGACGGGTAGATTATATTTGTTCCAGCCAAATGCAGAGGTAGAATTGGTCAAAGAATAAATATGAACAAAAACTATTATGCCGTATTGATGGCCGGGGGCGTGGGCTCGAGGTTCTGGCCAGTGAGCACCGAGGCCTATCCAAAGCAATTTCATGACATGTTGGGCACAGGAAAGACCTTGATCCAGAAAACGTTTGACCGGTTGAACAAGTTCATCCCCACTGAGAACATCTTGATTTTGACCAATGAACGTTACAATGATTTGGTCTTGCAACAACTGCCACAGGTAAAACAGGAGCAGGTGGTGCTCGAGCCTGCCATGCGGAATACGGCCCCTTGTATTTTGTATGCTGCCTTGAAAATACAGAAGATGAATCCCGATGCAGTGATGATTGTGGCTCCCAGCGATCATTGGATTGAAGACGAGCAAGCTTTTGAAAATGATGTCAGGGCGTGTTTTGACAAGTGCGAAAAAGAAGCGGTGCTTTGTACTTTGGGCATTCAACCCACACACCCGAATACCGGGTTCGGCTATATTGAATTTGAGAAAGCCGATTCGAGCCCATTAAAAAAGGTGGTGCAGTTTCGGGAAAAACCTGACTTAGAAACCGCCAAAGAATTTCTGGCACAAGGCAACTTTCTCTGGAATGCGGGTATTTTCATGTGGGGTGTCAATACCATTGTAGCGGCATTCAAAGCACACCAGCCTACACAGTACCATCTTTTTGAAGGGGGAATATCATGCTATAACACGGCAGAAGAGACCGATTTTATCAAAGAGAACTATCCAAAGGCTGAAAATATATCCATCGATTATGCTATCTTGGAACGTTCTGAAGCCATTTTTACCCTGCCCGCCACGTTTGACTGGAACGATTTGGGCACTTGGGGCGCACTCTATGAAAAGTTGGATAAAGATGCCAATCACAATGCCGTGGTGAACGCCAAAACGCTTTTTGAAGATTCAAAAGGAAATATGGTTCGTTCTACCGATGGAAAAATTATTGTAGTGGATGGATTAGAGGATTACATCATCGTGGATAACGAAGATGTGCTGTTGATCTATCCCAAAGCCAAACAACAAGACATTAAAAAAGTACGTGGTCAGGTCAAAGATACCTTTGGTGACCAACATGTTTAAGTATGGAAGAAAACCTGAACCAAGATAACATCACCCCAACCTCTGACAAAGAGCAGGGCAATGAGGTAAAAAAAGATTTTAAGGGCCTTTTGGGCAGTATCAGAAAGTTTCTGTACAACCTTCTTGAAATCAGGAGCAATACCGACCCTGCCTCTACCAAAGACTCCATAATCGCAGATATTCCTTTTAAAGGGCATACCTCATGGATTTTGGTATGTTCCATTTTTATTGCATCCGTGGGTCTTAATGCCAACTCTACTGCCGTTGTTATCGGTGCGATGTTGATTTCCCCCTTGATGGGCCCGATTTTGGGCATGGGCATGTCTCTCGCCATCAATGATATTGATACGTTGCGGCGTTCGTTGAAAAATTTCACGGTCATGGTCGTACTCAGTGTGGTGACGGCCTTTCTTTTCTTTTATTTCTTTCCCTTACGGGATGAGTCCTCAGAATTGTTGGCACGAACAAAACCTGATATTCGCGATGTGCTGATTGCCTTTTTTGGTGGATTGGCCCTGGTGATCGCCCGAGCTAAGCGGGGTACCATTGCCAGTGTCATCTTTGGTGTCGCCATTGCAACCGCGCTGATGCCGCCTTTATGCACCGTTGGGTTCGGATTGGCTATTGGCAAGCCCCTTTATGCTGCGGGCGCCATGTACCTCTTTATCATCAATACCATATTCATAGGTCTTGCCACATTTTTGGTCATCAAATACTTGCGGTTTCCGATGGTGCGCTACGCCAATTCAAGAAAACGACGGTTTATTGCAAGGGTCGCCTCGGTGGTCGGGCTTGCAGTCATGATTCCTGCCGGATATACCTTTTACATTGCCCTACAAGAAGCACAGTTCAGAAAACAGGCCCAAGAGTTTTTATCAGAAACCATTGAAACCTATGAATTTGCGGAAAATGGCCGCTATGTCGATAATCTCACCGAGATTGAATACCAAGGGGGTGAGAATCCGTATATCGAAGTTGTCTGCATGGGCAATGAAGAAATTCCCGAAAATGTGGTGAATACTTGGCGCGCCAAGAAGAACCAATACAGCAAGCTCAAAGATGCTGATTTGCGATTGCTGCAAGGAGGTAGAGACGATTCAGAAGAAAAATTCAACTACGTCAGTGAATTGTATGAGGCAAAAAAGGCGGAACTCTTGACCAAAGATGAACGCATTAGGGTCTTGGAAGCCGAGTTGGCCAACTTAAGCTTTAACGCCTCGCAACAGATTCCTTTTCGCGAGATCAGTGCCGAGGCTCGAACCAATTATGAAAATTTATCCGGATTGGGTTTTTCATACCGAATACAAACGGATTTTAACAAGCTGGATACCATACCACTTTTTGAGGTCAGATGGAAAAAAGGCATTGGTTCAGGGCAATTGGAAAAAGACCAAAAAAAGTTATCTGATTGGTTGAAGCTGCGCTTGCAGAATGATAAGATTCAGGTGAAACGTGTCGCTGACTAGGGCGTGTCAATACGCCCTAGTTTCGTTCTTCGATGTACATTTGACGAACCTTTTTGAACAATTCTGAAGAATACACAAAATTGGTCACCGCCTCATTGTCGGTCTTGAATATTTCTTTGTTGGTGCCTTCCCATTCTTTGATGCCATTCTTCAGAAAAATGATTTTCTCGCCGATTTCCATGACCGAGTTCATGTCATGGGTGTTGACCACAGTAGTGATATTGTATTCTTGGGTAATCTCTTGAATAAGGTTGTCGATTAAAATGGCGGTCTTGGGATCCAATCCTGAATTGGGTTCATCACAGAAAAGGTACTTGGGCTTCATCACTATGGCTCTGGCAATGGCCACTCGCTTTTGCATGCCTCCCGAAATTTCTGCGGGATACTTTTTATGCGCATCGATAAGATTGACCCGTTCGAGAACAAAATCGACCCGATCTTGCATCTCGGCCCGTGACTGTTTGGTGAACATCTCTAAAGGAAACATGACATTGCCCTCAACGGTCATCGAATCAAAAAGGGCACTGCCCTGAAAGACCATACCCATCTCTTGTCTGAGGTTGCGCCTTTCGTCCAAAGAAAGTTCTGAATACCGTTTACCGCTGTAACAAATGCTTCCTTCCTCTGGTTCAAAAAGACCAAGCATGCACTTTATAAGTACCGTTTTGCCCGATCCGCTCTGCCCAATGATGAGATTGGTCTTTCCTTCATCAAAAACAGTGCTGATGCCCTTTAAAACCTTGGTGTCACCAAATGACTTGTGTATGTTGTCCACCTCTATCATCAGCCAAGCAGTAATTGGGTTAACACATAGTTTAGAATAATGATGACTACACTGGTCCACACAAAAGAGGTGGTACTGGCCTTACCGACCTCAAGGGCGCCTCCTTTCATAAAAAAACCATGGAATGAGGGTATGGTGGCAATGATAAAAGCAAATACCAGGGTTTTGATAAAGGCATAGGTCACATGAAAAGGGATAAAATCAGTCTGTAGCCCCTCAACAAAATCGCCGCTGGGAGCAAAATTACCAAATACGGCAGCGACCCATCCACCCAAAATGCCCATGTACATGGCTATGGCCACCGCAAAAGGGTATAAAAACATCGCAATGATTTTGGGGAAAACCAGATAGTTCAACGCATTCACGCCCATCACTTCTAACGCATCAATTTGCTCGGTGACCCTCATGGTGCCAATGCTCGAGGTGATATACGAACCCACTTTACCCACCATGATAATGGAAGTGAACGTAGGGGCAAACTCTAAAATTACCGACTGTCGTGTCGCAAACCCAATCAAACTTTTTGGAATCAACGGATTGGTCAAATTCAGTGCCGTCTGTATCGTCACAACGCCCCCGATAAAAAATGAAATAAAGACGATGATGCCCAAACTATTAAAGATGAGTTCATCAATCTCTTTCAAAATCAATGATCTCATGATGCGCCATTTGGTGGGCTTTTTGAAAACCTCCCAAATCATAATGAAGTATTGACCAATATCAGCTAGGTAATTCATGCAAAATGGTAGTCGAGGGGGTAAAAATAGCACAATAGTTTCATTAGTGCTTATATGGATTTTGTTTTTAGAATTTGTTATAGGGTATCTTTTAGTCAATCGAAGCTTCAAAAACGGAGATTGGCAGTACCAAAAGAGTATTTTGGCAACAAAAAGTGACGGAAACGGATTCATTACAAGACTGCACGATAAAATCTATTAAGCTCTTAACCTTGAATTCATCTTTAAATGGAATAAATGAATAGTTTTGTTGCTTCAAGAGAAGATTTTCAAGGCTTATGAAAAAAATTACGTTCTTATTGCTACCCTTTTTTTTGTTGGGGATTCTTACCGTGGATGCACAACGAAAGAACCGTAAAAACCATGACCCTAAAGAAAGCCAGAATAGACCGAAACTTGTGGTGGGTATCGTTGTTGATCAGATGCGCTATGATTATCTAACCCGATTTTGGAACCATTATGGGGAAGGCGGTTTCAAGAGACTGGCCAACCAAGGTTTTAATTGCAAAAACCACCATTTCAACTATGCACCGACCAGTACAGGGCCAGGGCATGCTTCTGTTTATACGGGTACAACCCCTGCAACCCATGGCATTATAGGAAACCATTGGTATGGCAAGACTGAGGATAAGATGGTCTATTGTGCCTCAGATGACGCATTTGAATCCGTGGGCACCACGACCGATGACGGTAAAATGTCACCCCATCGCATGCTGACCACGACCATTACAGACCAACTGCGCCTGCATACCCAAATGCGCGGTAAAGTCATTGCTGTGGCATTGAAAGATAGGGGGGCCGTGCTTCCTGGGGGGCATACCGCCAATGCCGCGTATTGGTTTGAAGGGGGTGATACGGGCCAATGGATATCGAGTAGCTACTATATGGATGCACTGCCCGAATGGGTGAACAACTTTAATGCTTCAGGTAAAATAAAATCATATAAAAAAGCGTGGACAACCCTTAAGAATATCAGTTCTTATCTGGAAAGTGGGCCAGACAACAATGCCTATGAAGGTTTGTTCGAGACAGAGATTGCTCCTACTTTTCCGCACAGCACCCCAAATTTATTGAACAAAGAAAAAGATTTTGAAATCTTGAAATATACCCCCTATGGCAACAGTATTACGACTGATTTTGCTTTGGCGGCAATCGAAGCGGAACAATTGGGCAAGGATGGCATTGCTGATTTTTTGGCAATCAGCTTTTCGAGTACCGATTATATCGGGCACAAATACGGAGTCAATAGCAAAGAAGTTCAGGACACTTATCTGAGATTGGATTTAGAGTTGGATCGATTGCTCAATACTTTGGATGCTCAAGTAGGGGCAGGTCAATACATGGTTTTCTTGACCGCAGATCACGGAGCCATCAACGTACCCGCCTATCTAAAAGATGAAAAAGTGCCCGCAGGATATCTGGATAATGAAAAAATGAAGGAAGACTTCACCAATTTTCTTAAGTACCGTTACGGTACAACCGATATTTTAAAGAATGTCAGCAACAATCAGATTTTTTTGGACCACAAGATCATCAAGAATCTAGATATGGGTTTAGACGATGTGCAAGAAGAGATTGCGGCCGAAATTTTAAGTTATGATATGATTGACAAAGTGTATACGGGGTACCAGATGTGGCAAAATGAATACACATCTGGCATACCCTATATTTTACAGAACGGCTGGCACCAAAAGCGTTCAGGCGATGTACTGTATGTGACCAAGCCTGCCCATATATCATATCCGAGAACAGGTTCGAGCCATGGCACCCCCATGATTTATGACACCCACGTACCATTGTTGTTCTATGGTGCTGGTATCAAAAAAGGAAGCACGGCCCATCGAACTGAAATACCCGATATAGCACCGACATTGGCCGTGATGTTGGGCACTGCTTTCCCGAATGGTACTACAGGAAAACCGATTGTTAAGATGTTGGAGTGATAGGAATATCGATTTTAATCAATATTTTGGAAAAATTTTAAGGCTTCTTTACAATAGGGGATAACGATTTCCTTGTCAATTTCAAATTCTTTTACTGAGCCTAAATAGTTTCTACAACTTTCAGTGAAAGACTTTCCTTTTTTTAAATCCCTAAAGGATAAGCATTTTATATGTCTTTTTGATAACAAAAGAAAATATGCTTCTTTATAAGGATAGACATCAGAATTTTTTATATCATTAATAGAAAATTTGCCACTTGACCGGTATTTTACTTCTATTAAAAATGCTTTCCCATTTTTTAGAGCAATGAAATCAGGCATTTGCCGAATGTTTTTAGCAACTTTACCATCCATTTGCTGAATTTCTTCCATACTATGAGGTACTGAATGTTCCATACCAAATTTGAAAACTTTAAAGCCCAAAGAAATAAATAACTGTTCTGCTATTACCTCAGCGACAGTTCCTTTTATTCTATTGGTTAACCAAGTTTTTGTTTTTCTATCGTTCATTAAGATTATTTATTTTCAATTTTTTCAAAGCCCCTTTCCACCGTAGTTTTCTGATAAATTTTCCTTCTTCTTTGGTCACAAAACGGGGTTCTTGCTTGAGCCATGCCCCCAAATAGGCAAATACCGCTTGCAGATACAATCTGGTGTTTTTGGCCTGCCAAGCCATTTTTAAGAGGGCGATTTTGGCCAAGGGCAAATCGTAGCGCATTTTATAGAGCGCAATGCCCTTTGAGCGGTAATTCTTGGTGCTGTAACCATGCCCGGTCGGGCGCAGGTGCTTTACTTTTAATTGCGTATCGGTCTTGACATGAAAATCATGGTATTGGGCCAAAAGTACATCAACGGTATCCCATCCCACACCTTCCCTGAGCCCTCCGATTTTATTGAAACACGCTTTGTGGTACAATTTGATGGGGCCGCGAACATGGCTTTTGTCCGCAATGTTTTCATAAATCCATTTTCCATTTTTCTTGATGTGTAGAAGGCCTGAACAAATACCCAATTTCCAATCGCTTTGAAAATGGTTGCGCATTTGCTCAAAATAGTTGGGTGGAAGGATGATATCCGCATCAAACTTTCCTATCAAATCATATTCAGATGCATGTTTCAAACCATGGTTAAAAGCTTTGACCACTTTGGCCCCTGGTCGGTGTTCGTCAAAACTGTTGTGTTTTAACACTTTTATCCATGAATGACTATCGGCAAATTCGGAAGCAATTTGAAAAGTGTTGTCAGATGAGCTGTCATCAACAACGATGAGCTCATTCGGTGGTTGGATTTGGCTGACGAAGGAATCGAGACAATCCCGAAGGTATTGTTGTTCGTTGTGTGCGGGGATGATGATGCAAATATACATTTGCTAAAATTCTTAATTTCATACTATAAATCCCAATAAAGAAATAAAATTCAACTCCTCCCCTTGGTTAAGGGGAGGTGGCATTGACCTGCTTTCGGCAGGGAAATGACGGAAGGGATTGTTGACCACCCACCCTGTCTATAGCTTCGCTAAAGCCACCCCTCCCTGACTAGGGAGGGGGAGCCATCAACTTGTTCGCTCCGCATAAATAATATAATAGCGATTGGTAAAGTAACGGAGCAAAGGCCTTAGGCCAATTTTTTTGGTGGGATTGGTCCATTTCATCGAATCTTTGATTTCCCATCCCGCTTTTTCGAGCAGCCAATCAAATTGCCAATCTTCAAATTCATGGTAGTGCCTGTCCCAGGGGTCTGTTTTGCTCTTGTAAGCCGAAGCAAACCACAATCGTAACGGAATGCTGGCCACCAATTTATCAGCTTTTATTTCTTTCAATACATTGAAGGGGGCCACCAGATGCTCAAAAATCTCAAAAGCGGTGACGACCTCTGCACCTGAACCTTGAACGGAGCTGAAACCCACATCCAAATCCTCACCAGAAGTGTTGGTAACAGTATACCCCTCTGATTTCATGATTTCTGAAAAGGGGTTTTCGACACCCAAATCAAGAATGGATTCATTGGTCGAGATGTGCTTTTTTAAAAAATCAAGGGTCAAGCGATAACGCTTATGGGGATATTTGCCTTCGTACATAGGTGCCAAATTCCAAAAAACAAATTACAAATTCCAATATTTAGCGAATAAATCTACTTAAGAGGACTTTGGAATTTGATATTTGGAATTTTAGTATCATACTTGATACACAATGGCATTGATGTTCATGCCCGCGCCGACGCTGGCAAAGATGACCACATCCTCTTTTTTTAATGAATGTTCGGGCAATTCGCCCTTTCTCACCTGATCTAACAATGTTGGAATCGTGGCCACAGAATTGTTACCCATGGTATCGATGATCATCGGCATGATGTCAGATGGCATTTCCATTCCATAAAGACCATAAAAACGTGATACAATGGCCTCGTCCATTTTTTCGTTGGCTTGATGAATAAAGATTTTCTTGACCCTTTCAATGGGCACGCCACTTTTATCAAGGCAATCTTTCATGGCTTTGGGAACATGGGTGCAGGCAAACTCGTAGATTTTTCTGCCATGCATTTTGATGTATCGGGTATTGGTGCAACCCTCTTGATCATTGGTCTTGTCAAAATAGAGATAATAGGCTTCCCCATTGGCGTGCGTGGCGGTAATATGCGATAGTATTTCGCCATTGTTTTCTTGGGCTTCAATGACAGCGGCACCCGCGCCATCGGAATAGATCATACTATCCCTGTCATGCTCATCAACTACTCGAGATAAGGTTTCACCGCCAATCACCAAACATTTCTTGGCGATACCGCTTTTGATAAAGGCATGGGCCTGAATGACACCTTCGAGCCAACCGGGGCAACCAAAAAGCATGTCGTAGGCCACACATCCCGTATTTTTGATGCCCAATTTGTGCTTTACCCTTGTGGCCAGACTGGGCAGGGTATCGCCTTGGATTTTTCCATGGGAAACGTCACCAAAATTGTGCGCGAAGATGATATAGTCCAATGACTCTTTATCAATTTTGGCATCAACTATGGCACGCTCTGCGGCTAAGTGCCCAAGATCTGAAGTATTGAATTCTGGCTTGGCATAGCGGCGTTCTTGAATACCGGTGATAGTTTTGAATTTTTCAATGATGACATCATTTTGATATTCAAAGGACGACCCATCCACTTCAAAAAAATTATGTTCTAAAAAGTCTTCGTTTTTTGTGATTAAAGAGGGAATGTAACTGCCTGTTCCGGTAATACCGATTCTCATAACGGTTATCTTAACGTTAAGCTAATATAAAACGAATGGATCCAAATACTATGCTCGCATACTATATTGTACGATACTCAATATGGCTTTTTTAATTTCCACGTTATTGCCGTTTTTGTGGGAAAATTTTTTAAAAAAGCTTTTCAAACGCTATGAACACTGATGTTTCATGCCTCTGCATACGCTTCAATAGGGGCACAGGTACAAACCAAATTACGGTCGCCAAAGGCTTCGTCAGTTCTGCGTACGGTAGGCCAAAACTTATTTTCTGCTACATAAGGCAGCGGAAAAGCGGCTTTTTCCCTGCTATAGCTGAAAGGCCATTCATCTGCGGTGACCATGGCCAATGTATGCGGCGCATTTTTGAGCACACTGTTGTCTGATTCGTCGATTTCTTCACGAATTGCTAGCATGGCATCGCAGAAACGGTCCAACTCGGCCAAACTCTCACTTTCAGTGGGTTCAATCATCATGGTGCCCGCCACGGGAAATGATACCGTCGGTGCGTGAAAACCATAATCCATCAAGCGTTTGGCAATATCGGTCACCTCGATACCATACGCCTTGAACGGCCGGCAATCAATGATCATTTCATGTGCTGCCCTACCTTTTTCACCAGTGTAGAGCACATCGTATTTGCCGTTCAGTCTTTCTTTGATATAGTTGGCATTCAAAATGGCATACTTTGTGGCGTCGGCCACTCCTTGAGCACCCAACATTTTGATGTATCCATAAGAAATCAAACATACCAAGGCACTACCCCAAGGGGCAGATGAAATCGCTGTAATCCCCTCACCACCACCAGTCTCTATTACGGGATTGCTTGGTAAAAAGGGTTTCAACTGTTCCGCGACGCAGATAGGCCCCACACCAGGCCCACCACCACCATGTGGGATGGAGAACGTCTTGTGCAGATTCAGATGGCATACGTCGGCACCAATGGTCGCAGGATTGGTCAATCCGACCTGTGCGTTCATGTTGGCCCCATCCATATATACCTGACCACCGTTATCATGGATCAGTTTTGTGATGTAACGAATGGAGGATTCAAATACCCCATGCGTTGAAGGGTATGTGACCATCAGAGCTGCCAGGTTTTCAGAGTGGTGGTTTACTTTCTCTTCGAGGTCAGCAACATCAATGTTGCCACGCTCATCGGTTTTGGTGACCACCACTTTCATACCGGCCATGACCGCTGAAGCAGGATTAGTTCCGTGGGCCGAAGCGGGAATGATACAAATGTTTCGATGCCCCTCACCTCTTGATTCATGATAGGCCCGAATGGTCATCAAACCGGCATACTCGCCTTGGGCCCCAGAATTGGGTTGTAACGAAGTGGCGGCAAAGCCAGTAATTTCATTGAGCTGTGATTCCAATTCTTTGAGCATCATTTGATACCCCTCAGCTTGGTCAATTGGTGCAAAAGGATGGATGTTGCCCCAGTTGCCCCAGCTCAAAGGCAACATTTCAGAGGCCGCGTTGAGTTTCATGGTGCAGCTTCCCAAAGAAATCATAGAATGGTTCAATGCCAAATCTTTGCGTTCCAACTTTTTGATGTACCGCATCAATTCGGTTTCAGAATGGTACGAATTAAAGACTTCATGCTCCAGAAAATCAGATCGGCGCGCGTACGGTTCAGAGATGACCGTTTCAAGTTCAGAAAGGTCAATTTCAAAATCTGAGGTATAACCGACCACTTTTGAGAAACACTTCATGATGGCCAACAAATCTTCAAAACTTGTTGCCTCATTCAGTGAAATCGTGACGGTGTCTTTGGCGGTGTAATTAAAATTGATTTCTAAGGATTCAGCCGATTCTTTAAGCTTGGCCAGGTTGCCTACGTTCACTTCCAAGGTGTCGAAATAGACATCGTTTTGCTGTTGGATACCCGCTTTTTTAAAGAAGTTGTTAAGCAGTCTGGTCTTATTGTGAATGCTGTTTGCGATGAACCGTAACCCCTCTGGGCCATGGTACACAGCGTACATTCCTGCCATTACCGCCAAAAGTACCTGTGCCGTGCAGATGTTCGAGGTCGCTTTGTCTCTTTTAATGTGTTGTTCACGGGTCTGAAGCGCCATCCGCAGTGCCTCGTTGCCATCCGTGTCTTTGGTCTTACCGATGATACGTCCGGGGATGTTGCGTTTATAGGCTTCCTTCGTTGCGAAAAAGGCAGCATGTGGGCCTCCATAACCCAACGGAATGCCCAAACGCTGTGTCGTGCCCACAACTACGTCTGCGCCCCATTCCCCAGGTGGAGTGAGAAGTACTAAACTCATGATATCAGCAGCAACCGCTACTTTGATGTCATGTTCTTGTGCTTTTTCAACAAAACCGGAATAATCATGTATTTGACCATGTTTTCCGGGATATTGCAGTAAAGCTCCATAGAAATCATCCGAAAGATCAAAATCCTTATGATTTCCTATTACCAACTCAATACCTATCGGGGTTGAACGTGTCTCCAATAAACTCAAGGTCTGTGGCAACACTTCCTCAGAAACAAAAAACCTGACGACCTCGTCTTTCTTTTGTTGACGCGAGCGCACATCAAAAAGCATGGTCATGGCCTCGGCAGCTGCTGTGCTTTCATCGAGCAGTGAGGCATTGGCAATCTCCATACCGGTAAGGTCACAGACCATGGTCTGAAAATTAAGAAGTGCCTCTAAGCGCCCTTGGGCAATCTCTGCTTGATAAGGGGTGTAGGCTGTGTACCAGCCCGGATTCTCAAGAATATTGCGTTTGATGACCGATGGCGTCAGACTTTCATGATAGCCCAACCCAATGTATGATTTGAAGACCTTGTTTTTTTCTCCCAACTTCTGAACATGCGATAAAAATTCGTGTTCGCTGATGGCGTTGGGCAAATCTAAAGGGTTTTTCAACAAAATGTCATCGGGAATGGTCTCTTGAATCAACTGTTCCATCGAATCAACACCGATGGTCGTAAACATTGTTGAAAGGTCTCTTTCAGTGATGCCAATGTGGCGAAGGGCAAAAGATTCGGTATTCATAAGCTATCAATAAAGTGCACAAAATTAACGATTAATTTGCTGAAAAATGGCACCTTTGAAGATGGTCAAATCCAAAGTTTTCAACCGAGATTTAACCTATTGCAATTTAGTGCTCGGATAGATGCGGGGGTTAAAATCCATTTTTGATTTTTATTTGGATGCCAGTATCCATGTAGCTCTGGCAGTGGTATCGTTATATGCCGTTACGGTTGAACTTTCTCAACTGAATTACAATGGTTATCTGATGGCATTCATTGGTTTCAGCACCATTGTTTGTTACAACTTCGTGAAGTATGGGGTAGAGGCTGAAAAATATTTGATTGTCTCCAACAGCTACCACAGAATTATACAGGTTTTCAGTTTTCTCTGCTTTTTGCCGATTATCTATTGTGGATGGCACCTTGATATGCCCATTTGGGCAGCAATCGTTATTTTGACATTGCTTTCTGGCGTGTATGCGTTGCCCGTTTTGCCCCAAGCAAAAAATCTTCGCTCTCTAGGAATTTTAAAAATTTTTATTGTGGCTTTGGTCTGGATGGGATTTACCGTCATTCTACCGATAATGGATAATAAGATTCCATTCACTTGGGATGTTTTTATTGTTAGCCTACAACGCTTTTTATTGGTCTTGGCATTGATATTGCCCTTTGAGATACGGGATATGAAGTTTGATGCCCCCCAGGTTCGAACGATACCGCAAAGATTGGGGTTGGAAAAGACAAAGCGAATAGGCTATACCGTATTGCTGCTCTTTTTCGGATTTACTTTTCTAAAGGATGAAATAGGCACAGTGGAAATTGTCACCCGATTTTTGGTAATGGTGACCGTTGTTTTTTTACTCAAATACACAAAGGAAAAACAGTCAAGATACTTTGCCTCATTCTGGGTAGAGGCCGTTCCCATTTTTTGGTGGCTGCTCCTACAGGTTTTATAATCAAGGTCTTATTTTTTTTTCTCAAGGCTCTTTTTCATGATTTCTTTTTCCCTTTCAGAAAGGGAGTGTAGCTCTGCCTTTTGGCACAGAGAAGTCAATTGTGTGTTCTTTTTGGTAAAACGCGCGCAGTTCTTACAAATGAACAAATGAAGTCTTAGCTTCATTTTCTCCCAAAAAGAAGCCTCTTCATATTGGGATTTGTTGCAAATTATTGACGCTTCGTCACAAGATATCATCATAACTAAAACCAACTTTGATTCAAACAACCCATCAAGGCGGTTCGTGCCCTATGAATCATTACCCAAAGGTTTGACGGATTAATGCCCAATTCATTACAAATGTCTTCGGTGCTCATGCCCTGAATGGTTTTCATGTTAAAGACCAGCGATTGTTTCTTGGGCAATTTTGAGATACAATCTTGTATGGCCATGCCCAGTTCCTCATTTTCTATGGCACCATCACCGCCTTGGTTAAAAGGGTCAGCCACACGCTCTTCTAACCAATCACCTTCTGCATCATCATGGTTGCTGTAGCTCATCTTGACTTCGGCCTTGCCTTTTTTTGAGTTGATTTTGCGATAATGGTCAATGACCTTTCTTTTGAGTATGGCAATGAGCCACGTACGTTCAGCGGCATCGCCTTTAAAGTTCTCAGCAGATTTCAATCCTGCAAAAAAAGTCTCTTGCACCAAATCTTTGGCAATCTCGGCATCGCTCACACGGGCAACTGCATAGTTAAAAAGGTAGTCGGCGTATTGGTCGACCCAAGTTTCAGGATGTAGCTCGTGTGCGGGCATTTGTCGGTTAACAAGTCTCAAAATTACGGTTTTTAGTTCATGATTTCTGTACGCAACAAAGAACCCCTTGAAATATCACAAAATGATTGCAAACCAATACTTTGGGGAAATGTTAACAAAATACAATATCAATGACCTAAGCTGACTTTTTCAATAACCCCGCCCGTTCCAACAAAGCTTCTAACTGTGGTTCTTGGCCACGAAAGCGTTTGTAAAGTACCATGGGGTTTTCTGTGCCTCCTTTTGAAAGTACGTGCAACTTGAACTTATTGGCAATTTCCTGATTGAAGATGCCGTGTTCTGTAAAGTGTGCAAAGGCATCAGCATCGAGCACTTCGGCCCATTTATAGCTGTAATAGCCTGACGAATACCCGCCTTGAAAAATATGGGCAAAAGCAGTGCTCATACAGGTCTCGGGAGTATCAGGAAATAGCTGTGTGCCTTCAAAGGTATTGGTTTCAAAGGCTTTTACACCTTTCACTTCAGATGGGTTTTGACCATGCCAAGCCATGTCCAACAGACCAAAGCTGATTTGACGGAGTGTCTGCATCCCTTCTTGAAAATTTGAGGAAGCTTTGATTCGCTCAACCAGCTCCATCGGAATCATTTCACCTGTTTCATAGTGATGGGCAAAAAGTTCAAGAGCTTCTTTCTCATAGCACCAATTCTCCATGATTTGGCTGGGCAGTTCCACAAAATCCCAATAGACTGAAGTACCTGAAAGTCCAGGATAAGTCGTATCCGCCAACATACCGTGCAGTGCGTGGCCAAATTCATGAAAAAGCGTAGTGACTTCGTTGAAGGTCAGTAATGATGGTTTGCTCTTGGTAGAACGTGTAAAGTTGCACACGTTTGAGATATGCGGACGCACATTTTCACCATTTTTTTTAAACTGCGGTTTGTAAGACGTCATCCAAGCGCCGCCACGTTTTCCGAGCCGTGGATGAAAATCGGCATAAAAGAGGGATACGAAATTTCCATCTCCATCAAAAACTTCATACGTTTTGACCTCTTCATGATAGGTATCCACATCAAAAACTTCTTTGAAATGGAGTCCGAACAGTTTTTCGGCCACTTTAAAAACACCATCGATGACATTTTCCAATTTAAAATACGGCTTGAGCTTTTCATCATCGAGGTCGAACTTCTGTTGTTTCAGTTTTTCAGAATAATAGGCACCATCCCACTTCTGTAGTCGGTCAATACTATCCAGTTCATGGGCAAAGGCTTCCAGTTCTTGAAATTCACTTTTAGCCGCTGGTTTTGCTTTTTCGAGCAGTTCGTTCAAAAAGTCCTTCACCTTTTCGGGGGTTTCGGCCATGCGCTCCTCCAACACAAAATGGGCATGGGTCGCATATCCCAAAAGATTGGCACGTTCATGACGAAGGTTGGCAATTTTGAGCACATTTTCTTGGTTATCAAGCTTATCCCCATGAAACCCTTTGCTCCCAAAGGCCAATGACAGTTTTTTTCGTAAGTTTCGATTCTTGGCATATTTCATAAAGGGAATGTAGCTCGGATAATCCAATGTGATCAACCAGCCTTTTTTTCCTTTGGATTTGGCCAATTGTGCCGCCGCCTCTTTTTCCCCTTCCGGAAGTCCATCCAAATCATTTTCATTGGTCAGGTGCATCTCAAACTTGTTGGTCTCGGCCAGCACGTTTTCTCCAAAGGTCAATTTGAGTTTTGAAAGCTCCGCATCGATTTCACGTAACCGTTTCTTTTTTTCTTCGGGCAAGTTTGCCCCATTTCTACTGAATCTTTTATAGCATTTTTTAAGCAAGGTAGCTTGTTCAGGGGTCAAATCAAGCGATGAGCGCTGTTCCCAAACCGTTTTTACCCTTTTGAATAGGTCTTCGTTTAGGGTAATGTCATTGCCAAACTCCGAGAGTAGGGGGGAGACCTCTTGGGCAATTTTCTGTATTGTTTGATTGGTCTCAGCAGAGTTGAGGTTGAAGAACACGCTGGAAATTCGGTCCAGTTGATACCCAGAATAATCGAGTGCAGCAATGGTGTTATCGAAAGTCGGTTGCTCTGGATTTTCAACAATGGCATCAATTTCTTTTCGCGCCATTTCAATGGCTTCCAAAAAAGCTGGTTTAAAATGCTCGTTCCTTATTTGTGAAAATGGGGCTTGGTCGAAGGGTTGTAGTAAAGGATTGTTATTGATGTCTTGGGACATAATTTTGTCTTGGGTTTACTTTGTTAAAGGTTAAAGGTTAAAGGTTAAAGGTTAAAGGTTAAAGGTTAAAGGTGTTCATTTGCTTATTGCTTTATAGGACACTAATTTCACGAATTTGCACAAATGAAAAACTTGGAATTTGGATTTTGTCATTTGGAATTTCGGACAGATTTAGACCCTTCAATCACTTTCTTCTTCAGACCTTCTTTATAGTCTAAGACCTTTTGTAATACTGCGGCATCTGAACTGCCAATGATCTGTGCGGCCAGTATTCCTGCATTTTTTGCCCCGTTCAACGCTACGGTTGCCACGGGCACACCACCAGGCATCTGAAGGATAGAAAGCACCGAATCCCAACCATCAATGCTATTGGAGCTTTTTACAGGCACCCCGATAACCGGAAGCGGCGACAGTGAAGCCACCATTCCTGGTAAATGTGCGGCACCGCCTGCACCTGCAATGATGGCAGCATATCCGTTTTTATGGGCGTTTTTGCCAAACTCGACCATCTTTTCAGGGGTGCGATGGGCGGAGACGATGTCCACATCGACCTCAATGTCAAATTCTTTTAAGATATCAATGGCATCTTGCATGACCGGTAGGTCACTGGTGCTGCCCATGATGATGGCTATTTTGCTCATTTGCTGATTACTTTGATTTTTTCCTTTACTTGTTGCGCTATTTCACGTGCCCTATCAATATTTTCATTGACAATGGTTACGTGCCCCATCTTTCTGAAAGGTCGCGTTTGTTTTTTGCCATATATATGGGGCGTCACTCCTCTTTTCCCAAGAATAGCCTCAATATTTTCATACACCACTTCTCCCGTATACCCTTCGGCACCGACCAAATTGACCATAATGCCAGCTAACTTGCTATCGGTTTTTCCCAACGGCAGCCCCAAAATGGCACGGATATGTTGCTCAAATTGGTTGGTATAACTGGCTTCAATGCTGTAATGTCCACTATTATGGGGTCGGGGGGCCACTTCGTTCACCAAGATTTTATCATCCTGGGTCTGAAAAAGCTCAACCGCCAATAAACCCACATGGCCGATATGTTCTGAAACTTTTAAAGCTATTTCCTGTGCTTTTTTGGCGACGGTTTCTTGAATTCGAGCTGGACAGATGACATATTCCACTTGATTGGCCTCGGGATGGAACTCCATCTCAACCACAGGGTAGGTTTTGACCTCGCCATGGGTGTTTCTTGCCACGATGACAGCCAATTCATTCTTGAAGTTGACCAACTGCTCTGCAATGCATTCCCCTGGTGGCAACCCTTCTAAATCCTCGAGCTTGCGAACAATTTTTACGCCTTGACCGTCATAACCGAAACGTGCCGCTTTCCAAACGAAAGGCAAATTGACCCCGCCATTCTCTATGGCATCCTCAATTTCAGAAGTGTAGGCAAATCGGGTAAAGGGCGCTGTGGGTATGCTGTTGTCTGTGTAAAATAGTTTTTGAGCGGCTTTGTTCTGAATGGTCCGTAATGCTTTTGTCGGTGGATACACTTTCTTTCCCTCGGCTTCCAGCTTTTCCAACGCATCTATGTTGACATTCTCGATTTCAATAGTGAGTACATCAACATCCTTCCCAAAATTGTACACGGCATCAAAATCCAACAGATTACCCAAAACAAATTCGTTACAGGCGATTTTGCAGGGGGCTTCCTCAGAGGCATCCATCACTTTGGTGTAAATGTCCCATTTTCGGGTTTCGTACAGCAACATTTTTCCCAATTGTCCGCCGCCTAAAATTCCGAGTTTGAAATCCGAAGAAAAATAGTTCATAAGAACGCCACTTTCAAGTGTTCGCAAAAATACATGGAAATCCTAAAACGCTCAGTAATACTGTTCAAAAAGAACGCTGCAAAATGTTATCTTTGCCAACCCCAAAAAATTGAGAACACGTGATAAAGTTGCACGACAAACAATTCAAACCCTTTTTGAGCGAGGCTGATATACAACAGGCTGTCAAAAAAATCGCCGATGAGGTAGCCCGTGATTACAAGAACAAGACACCCATTTTTGTTGGGGTGCTTAACGGGGCCTTTATGTTTGTTTCCGATTTTTTGAAACAATATCCGCATCCCTGCGAGGTAACTTTTGTCAAGATGGGTTCGTACCAGGGATTGACATCAACGGGAATTGTAGAAACCTTGCTTGACATTTCTGAGGATATCGAGGGGCGAAGCGTCATTATTTTAGAGGATATCATCGATACGGGCAGAACCTTACAGCAATTGGTACACCTGTTCTCAAATACCAATGTGAAAGAGTTCAAAATCGCCTCGTTGTTCTATAAATCGGAAATCTACAACGGGGAGTACAATATCGATTATGTGGGATTGGAGATACCCAGTAGTTTCATCGTCGGCTATGGTCTCGATTACAACGAATTGGGGCGCAATTTGAGAGAAGTTTACCAACTAAACCAAACAGATATGATCAACCTAGTGCTTTTTGGAAAGCCAGGAGCAGGAAAAGGAACCCAAGCTGGGATTCTGAAAGAAAAATACAATTTGAAACACATTTCTACCGGTGATGTGTTTCGCTACAACATGAAAAATGGCACCGAATTGGGCAAATTGGCCCAGTCGTATATCGATAGGGGTGATTTGGTACCCGATGAAGTGACCATTGACATGCTCAAGGCCGAGGTAGAAAAGAACGCTGATGCGGCTGGTTTCATCTTTGATGGTTTTCCACGAACAGCAGCACAAGCAGAAGCATTGGATAATTTCTTGGATTCAAAGGATATGCAAGTCGATGCCACCATCGCCTTAGAGGCCGATGATGAAGTTTTGGTGCAACGTCTTTTGGAGCGGGGCAAAGAAAGCGGACGCAGCGATGACCAAGATGAAGAAAAAATCAGGAACCGTTTTGAAGAGTACAATCAAAAAACGGCTCCACTTCGCAAATACTATGAGGCTCAAGGCAAGTTTCACTCTGTAAACGGCATTGGTGAAATTGATGAGGTGACCAAAAGATTGAGTAAGGTGATTGATTCCTTGTAGTTTATATGTTTAAGAAGTTTATGTATTTATAGTATGACATATTTAACTTCAAACCTATAAACCTATAAACCCCCACAAACATGACTGAAGGCAATTTTGTCGACTATGTAAAAGTTCATGTGGCCTCAGGCAAAGGTGGTCAGGGTTCCACGCATCTTCGCAGAGAGAAATATGTTGCTCGGGGAGGGCCTGACGGTGGTGATGGCGGCCGTGGCGGTCACGCAATAGTACGGGGCAACAAAAATTTATGGACGCTCGTTCATTACAAATTCCAGAAACACTTTAAGGCAGGCCACGGCGAACATGGCAGCAAACAACGCAGTACGGGTGCCGACGGGGCCGATGTGTACTTAGAAGTGCCTTTGGGCACTGTTGTTCGTGATACGGCGTCGAATGAAATTTTGTTCGAGATTACCGAAGACGGGGAAGAAAAAATAGTTGCAGAAGGAGGATTGGGTGGTCGCGGCAACTGGCATTTTAAATCCGCCACCAATCAAACCCCACGGTATGCCCAACCTGGTATTGAAGGTCAAGAAAGACAACTGACCCTTGAATTAAAGGTATTGGCCGATGTGGGTTTGGTGGGTTTCCCCAATGCGGGCAAATCGACATTGCTTTCTGTGATGACCTCTGCCAAGCCCAAAATTGCCGATTATGAGTTCACGACCTTAAAACCCAATTTGGGTATTGTCGAGTATCGCGATTTTCAGAGCTTTGTGATGGCCGATATTCCCGGAATCATTGAAGGCGCTGCCGAAGGCAAAGGTTTGGGTCATTATTTCTTACGGCATATTGAGCGGAATGCAACGCTCTTGTTTTTGATTCCCGCAGATAGCAAGGATATTTCAAAAGAATATGAAATCTTGTTGGATGAACTCCGAAGGTACAATCCAGAATTGTTGGACAAACAACGCCTTGTCGCCATTTCAAAAAATGATATGCTCGATGAAGAGTTGATGGCCGAGATGGATGAAGCCCTGAAAGAAGATTTTTCAGATATGGAGTATCTCTTTATTTCTTCAGTGGCCCAACAGGGTATTACCGAGTTGAAAGATAGGCTTTGGGCACTGTTGAACGAATAACATTCTTTTTGTAATTTTAAAAAAGATAAAACAATTCCCCCTCCCTGTCATCCTGAGCGCAGTCGAAGGAAGGGAGGGGTGCCTTTTTCAAAGAAAAAATTGGGGTGGGTTTTTCAAAGATTTTTTTTGATGATGAAACAACTTAAAATTTTTTTGGTCGTACTTGTTATGGCGTCCTGCAACGCAGTCCGCGTGAACTACGATTATGATAAAACCACGGACTTTTCCAACTATTCCACATATAATTATTTTTCCGATATGGATATCGGCCTGAGCGGACTCGATGAAAAGCGTCTGCTACGAGCCCTCGACTCTGCCTTGCAGTCAAAAGGCTATCTCTTGGCCGAGGAACCTGACTTTTTGATCAATATTCTTAGTTCATCATTTCGTCGTGGACCGAACAATTCCGTTGGCGTAGGTGTTGGCGGTACAGGAAGAAATGTCGGTGGGGGCGTTTCTGTCGGAATTCCCGTAGGGGGCTCTGGTTTGGCCCGCAGCATTCAGTTTGACTTCGTTGACGCAGAGAAAGATGCCCTGTTTTGGCAGGCTATCAGTGAAAGTAGTTTTAGTGACAATGCTTCCCCAAGTGTTCGGGAAGCCCAATTGCAAAAGGTCGTGGCGAAGGTATTTTCAAAGTTTCCTCCTGAAACAAAATAGCTTTTCCGTTCGCACCTGTCATTTTACCGCTAGCCATATTTCTTGAGCAAATCCTCTTAAACCTTATATATTTGAGCCACAGTTGGTAACAAATTGTTTGATGCCACTACATATCAATAAACAATTAAAAAATAAGTCATGAAAATTAGTAAAAGTCAAGCCTTGACAGGGCTGCTATTCCTTTTTGTCGGCTTGACAGGATTTGCTCAAGAAATAAACGGCTCTTGGAAAGGAAACCTAGACGTTCAGGGTACAAAAATGCCCTTGATTTTTAATGTCTCCGAAGAAAGTGGAGAAATCAGCGCCACTATGGACAGCCCCTCGCAAGGGGCAACCGACATTCCTATGGATGAGACAACCTTTATCGATAATACATTGACCATCGTATTCAAACAGGCTGGAATAAAATATGTCGGGGAATTACAATCGGATAAAATTTCAGGAACCTTCTATCAAGGCGGTATGGAGCTTCCATTGGTCCTTGAAAAGACTGAAAAAACCATTCCGGGCAATCCAGAATTGGTCAGCAGTGACGGTGCACTTCAAGAATTGATGAGCTTGGATAAAGGTGACCATAAATATGCGGTTGAGGATTATTTTGCCAAGCCAAAGGCATCAACTTTCCGATTTTCACCAGATGGAAAGTACATTTCTTACCGAGAAAAAGATGAGAATGGCAAGCGCCATATTTACGTAAAGGAAATTGCTACGGGCAATGTGACCCGCGCCATAGAAGAAAAAGAAGAATTGGTGCGTGGGTATGCTTGGTTGAACAACAATCGTTTGGCCTATATTTCCGATAAGGGCGGCGACGAAAACTATCATGTCTTTGCTGCTGATCTAGATGGTGGCAATCTTAAGGATTTAACGCCTTTTGATGGTGTACAGGCCCAATTCTCAAATTTATTGGAAGAAGACAAACATCATATCATTGTCAATCTCAACAAAAACAATCCGCAGATATTTGAACCCTATAAAGTTAATGTCGATACGGGTGAGTTGACCCAATTGTACGAAAACAGTGATGTGGCCAACCCGATAATGGGCTATAATTTTGATAAGGATGGAAACCTCAAAGGTTTTACCCGATTGAAGAACGGGGTTGAACAAGATTTCTATTACCAAGATGGCAATGGGGGATATTCCATTTTAAAAAGCCTTAGCTGGAAGGATAACTTTTCTGTTCTCAGTTTTGACTACGCTACTGAAAATGAACATGATGCTTATGTACTGTCCAATTTAGAGAGTGATAAAGCGAAAATCATTCGATATGATTTGAAAGAAGATAAAGTCTTAGGGGAGGTATTCGCAAATGAGAATTACGATGTTTCTGATATGTATCTATCCAAAAAACGAGGTTACGAGTTGGACTATGTGGGTTATGAAGGTGAGAAGAATGTGGTGGTGCCTATCAGCGAATCATACAAAAGGCTTCACGAGCGCATTACAGATGAATTTCCTGAGTATCAATATTCGATTGTAGATGCAACCGACGCTGAAGATAAACTTTTGGTGTTTTTGCAGAGCGATAAATTGTATGGCGAGTACCACTCGTATGATGTTGCCAAAGATGAATTTACATTTCTGTACAATTTGATGCCCCAACTGAAAAAGGAAGACATGGCCGAAATGCGACCTATCACTTTTCAAAGTAGGGATGGTAAAACCATACATGGTTATATCACATTGCCGAAAGCTGCATTGAACGGTGAAAAAGTACCTGTAATTGTGAATCCGCATGGTGGGCCACAGGGCATTCGTGATTCTTGGGGTTTCAATCCTGAAGCGCAGTTGTTCGCGAGTAGGGGATATGCCACACTTCAAGTAAATTTCAGGATTTCTGGCGGCTACGGGCGTGAATTTTTAGAATCTGGCTTTAAACAGATTGGCCGTAAAGCCATGGATGATGTCGAGGATGGCCTAAAATATGTGGTCGAGCAAGGTTGGGTAGATAAGGATAAAGCAGCTATTTACGGCGGTAGCCATGGTGGATATGCCGTATTGCGTGGCCTGACGAAGACTCCCGATCTGTATGCCTGCGGAGTTGATTATGTGGGTGTTTCAAACCTTTTCACCTTTATGGATTCTTTCCCAGAGTATTGGAAGCCTTATTTAGAGATTGTCAGGGAAATTTGGTATGATGAAACCATCCCCGAAGAGAAAAAGATTATGGAAGAAGTTTCCCCAGTTTACCAAATTGAAAAAATCAAAAAACCCCTATTTGTGGTACAAGGAGCAAATGACCCAAGGGTCAACATCAATGAATCTGACCAAATTGTGGAAGCACTGCGCGCCAAAGGTCAAGATGTACCCTATATGGTCAAATATGATGAAGGCCATGGTTTCGGCAAGGAAGAGAATTCGATTGAGCTCTATAAAGCGATGATGGGCTTTTTTGCCAAACATTTAAACGAACAAGAAGTACAGAAACCTATAAAGGGGTAAATTCAATTATACTGACCAATATGAAAATGGGGGCCAAAAGCCCCCATTTTTCTTTCTGAGAAAGAATAGTATATAATTCTTCAACTGTCCTTTACCGTTCAGTAAATCAAAATTACCGCTGGCCATAATTCTGTTTACTGAAGGGTTCTCTATAAATACATTTGTGTTGTAATCATTTCATAAACTAAAAAACGAACAGTCATGATAGCAGTTGTAAAATTGATCATCAGCATTTTGGTCAGCATCATTTTTTAATCAATTATGGTAAGGACAACTACAAGTTTGGAGCAGATTGACAACACAAAGAAGCAAAAGTTTAATAAGTGAGATATGAATAATAATGTATTTGTAAGCATATTGGCAGGAATACTATTCGGCTTCTCGGCTCTTCTAATGTTCTTTCGAGCTGATGAACCGGTTTCTGTAGCCTTATTAAGTATTTCAGGAATTTTGATGTTCATCTACGCATGGAGAATAAGAAACAAAAAGAATACAGATTGTAATCTAAATTCAGGTCAGAATGAAAATTAAAGACACAATACTTATTGCAGGTGCAATATTGGTCGCTTCCGCAATCTTGGCTTTAGGAAAGTTTGAAAACTCCAATCTTATAGTTTCGACCATCATGGTGGTCATTGCAATTGGTCTGTTGGTCATTGGCTATAGAAAAGACAACGGAAAGTTAAGCGCTTGCCTAAAAAAAAGACCATCAAATCACAAAGTCGTTGGAATCACGCTTATGGTCGTGCTCGTGTTTTTTGGCTTGGGTTTTTCCGTTGGGAAACTTATCTATCTTTGGTCACAACAGATGTAACTCCTTTAGTAACCTTTGATGAATTTATCGGATAAGAAACGCAATCGTATTTTTTGGATCTTGCAGTTTGCAGGATGGGGTTTTGTCAATTGTCTTTCACTGTTTGTCTTAAAAAAGGTAGGTTTCGAATTCGTTGCTTACTCCATACTTTTCGGTATGCTGATAGGTATCGGGTCTACTTCCTTGCTTCGGTGGTATGTCAAGCGCAATGTTGATTTTGAAGCCTTCAGAGTTGTTGATTTTGTCAAAATAGGAGTCTCTTTTCTGGTAGCCTCCGCTATTTTTGGTTTTTCAAACTACCTTTTTGGCTATATCTATGCCAAGTACGGGCCGAGTCTTTCAGAAGAACATATTGAAATGTTCAAAATGTACGACGGCTTTTGGATACAGGCCATCAATTCATTGTTCATGGTCGGGGCATGGCTGGTCACCTATCTCGTCATCAAGTTGTTGCTCAAGCTCAATCGTGATCGAATTGACAGACTGGAGCTCAATACCAACCTCAAACAAGCGCAATTGAACACTTTAAAAGGGCAAATCAATCCACATTTTATGTTCAACAGCCTGAACAATATACGTGGATTGATGTTGGAGGATGTGGAGAAATCACGTGAAATGTTAACTAAACTTTCCGAAATGTTGCGCTATTCATTGACCAAAAATAATACGAATGCTATTGCCGTTGAGGAAGAGCTGGAAATGGTCGATAACTATATTGCCCTTTCAAAAATTCAGTTTGAAGACCGTCTGGATTTTAAAAAGGATGTGGACAGTGAAGCTATGCAAGTTCAGATTCCACCCATGATTATTCAATTGTTGGTAGAAAATGCTACAAAACACGGTATTTCCAATTTAAAAAAAGGGGGGGCAATTTCTTTGGATATCCATAGAAATGAGAAAAATCTGGAAATTCAGGTCCGCAATACAGGAACACTCAAAATAGACAAGGATTCTACCCAATTGGGCATCAAAAACATCAAACAGCGGTTGAAGCTGTTGTATGGTGAGGCAGGCATTTTTGCACTGACTGAAGAGAATGGTGAGGTGGTGGCCGATATTAAAATTCCTTTGTCATGACTATCAAGACTGTCATCGTCGAGGATTCCCGTTTGGCCAGAAACGAACTCAAAGAATTGATTAAGGGGCATGCAGAGATTGAGGTGGTTGGTGAGGCTGAGAATGTGGACAAGGGAGTTGAATTGATTCAAAACACCCAACCCGATTTGTTGTTTTTGGATATCAACATGCCCGAAAAAGACGGATTTGAACTGTTGGAAATGCTCGATGAGGTACCCATTACCGTTTTTACCACGGCCTTTGATGAGTATGCCATCAAGTCTTTTGAATACAATGCCCTTGATTATCTGCTCAAACCCATCAACGCCAAACGTTTTGCCGTGGCCATGGACAAGGTAAAAGCCAAGTTAGAAGGAAACCAAGAAACAGCTTCTGATGGACAAAAACTTTCCGAAACCAGTCAAATTTTCATCAAAGAAGGTGAAAAGTGTTGGTTGGTCAAAATTGGTGACATTTCACACTTTGAGATTGTCGGCAATTACACTCGGGTATTTTTTCAGGGTGAAAAGCCCATGCTCTACAAATCGTTGAACCAAGTGGAGGAAAAACTGCCCGAAACCTCTTTTTTTAGGGCCAATCGGCAGCAAATCGTAAATACCAATTTTGTTATGGAAGTCATTCCATGGTTCAAAGGCAAGCTCAAACTCAAAATGCAAAATGGCGATGAGGTCGAAGTATCTCGGCGGCAGTCCTATATCTTTAAGGATAAGATGAGTCTTTAAAAGTTCAAGCTCAAGTTTCAAATTCAAGTTCAGTTTTTTGCTATACGCTATACGCTATACGCTATACGCTATACGCTATACGCTATACGCGGCAATTATGCACTTTTCACTTACAAACTGTTCACTAATCACTGTTTACTTCTGACCGAAACCCTGACCCCCTCAGAATGACTACTGAACTCAGGCGCATATATGCTTTGAATGGTGGTAATACCATTGCTGAAATCCCCTGCATTGTTGACCCTTAAATCATACTCAAAAACATATACCCCTTTCGGTAAATAGTCAAAAAAGAAATTGGTGCTCGCATCTTTGGTGCTTTCGTAATAACCGAGTCCGTCTTGCCATTTGTATCTTGATATGACATTGACAGGCTCAAATCCTGCAGCGCGCATATCTTTCATGTGAATGAACTCCATGTCGCGGTTAGCACGCAATTCAATGCGAACACGAACAAGGTCGCCCACTTTTAAATCAGTTTCTGGAGTGATTTCCGAAATCTGCTCCCCTGTATCTGTATTTTTCTTGAGAAACAACTTTTTCTTCAATTTCAGGGGAGTCTCTGCGGAAGTGATTTTGTCCAAATCCTCAAAATACTGCCAGTAGAGTGCTCCCCATGCAATTCCCTCACCTTTTTTGGTCAATTGTACTTCGGCCATTTTAGGTTCGACTTCGCTTCCATCCCAAGAGGTTTTGAAATAACCAGTGCCTGCTTCCACTTTGACATCTTCCAATTCCGAAAGATTTATTTTTTTATCCCCAACCAAAACGTCAACCGCTTCGGTGACCGAGAGCCAATCACTGCCTTGTAGCAATAAGGCATAGACCGCCTCGGTCGTGGCCTTGGTGGTTTTCCATTGATTCGTCTGTTTGTTTTTGAGCAACCAGACCTTCAGGTTATCAATAGTTTCCACATCATTTTCTATCTCACCAAACGCTTCTATCATCAAAGCCTGTGTTTCAATGGGGGCTTGGTACCAGTACCACGAGGCGGTATTTTCCTTCCAGTACATGCCCAGTTCTTCATTGGTAATGCTATTTTCTTTGAGGGAACGCAATATTTTGTTCGCCGTGGCAGAATCATCCATACGGTGCAAGACCAAGACCAACATCCCTTTTAAATACAATCTTCTGTTGGGCCAATATTTCTGGGCCTGACCTTTGTAGTAGCCCATGATATCAGTCACTTTTTTGGAAGTCTTGACCTCTTTGAAGAAACTCCGCATGTAGAGATACTGAATCTGCATAGGACTCAAATGGTCATCGTTCAGATTGGCAGCATATTTTTTCATCTGTTCATATTCCTTGACAAATTCCGCATCGAGATAGGCAATGGCTTTTTGGAGCATGTTATTTTCTTGCGCTTCGACTGCGCTCAGCGTGACATTTAAGTGTTTTAAATGGCCCAATCCCGTGACAATATGTTGGGTGATATAGCGATTGGCCCTTCCACCCTTAAACCAGGGCCAGGCACCAGATGACATCTGGTTCTGCTGTAGTTTGTTCAAGGCATTGGTTTGTTCATTTTTCATTTTGTTCAGGTCGAACAATAGCGCGATGCGCTTTTTCTGCTCTGTCTCCGATTGGGCATCTCGCAGCCAAGGGGTTTCTTGGATCAACAATGATTTTAGTTCTTGTTTTTTTTCAAGGTTACTCAACAGCGCATCAGAATTCCGCCACTGGTCAAAAACTTCCTTGATACGTGGATTGCTATTCGCAATATGGCTTGCCAGTGTATTCGCATAATATTTGGCAAAGGTCTGCTCGTTGCACTCGTAGGGATACTCCATTAAATAGGGCAGGGCCTGTACCGCATACCATGCGGGATTCGAAGTGACTTCCAGTGTCAGTTTATGATGGCTCAAAGTTGTTGATGTATGCTCCCTTAACTTTTCAAGTTCAAAAGTCTTGGTCTGATTGCTGCGTACCCACATCGGTAAGGTCTCGGTGACCAACATACGGTTGGTCAATACGGGCAATACGTTTTGCTCCCCATCGCTAAAATCCCCTGCTTTTGCCAATACGGTGTATTGCACTGCTTGCAGCCCTTTCGGAATCTTGAGACGCCATGAGACTTGGGCGTTGCCTAGGGAATCTACAGAGAAAGGAGCCCCCTCTGACTCCCCCACAGGGGGAGAAACGAGCAACTGTGTTGAAATATCCTGACCTGATACGGCATCGACCAGTTGTAACTTCGCTCGTCCTGAAAGTTTTTTATCGGTCAGATTGGAAATTTTGGTACTAATGGTAATCTCATCGCCTTCCCTTAAAAATCTGGGCGCATTGGGTATCACCATCAATTCTTTTTGGGTTACGGTGGTCATTTCGGTGTATGCGCTTTGTGCCGTTTTGGTATGGGCCAATAGCTGAAGTTTCCATTGGGTCAAGGCCTCAGGCGTGGTAAAACTGAACGAAACGTTGCCCTCGGTATCGGTTTGTAATTGCGGAAAGAAAAAAGCGGTTTCCTGTAGATTTTTACGGATGGCGACTTCACCAAAACTTGTTTCTTGTGCTTCTTTTTGTTCGTCTCTTATCGATTGTTGCTGTGGTCTGTTGGCTTCCTTATCGGCTTTTGACATGGGAGCTGCTGCGGCATCGCCCAACACTACTTCATCCAAAGCCACATCTTCTTCCATTTCATTGGCTACTATGCCGAGTGGAGCACCTTCTGCCCTCATCATTCGGCTTCTTTTGGATAATGCACCGTAGCGATATCCAAAATGGAGCCCAAACCAATCAAACGAATCATAGTATTGGGGTGTGTAGCTATACTCGTTGGAAAAGTTGTTGTACACCCGAAATCCTTCCGTACCAAAACTATGGTAGGCGTTATGGTAGCTGTTGGAGTAGTAGGTTGGGCGATAGTTGAAACTCGCGTTCCAGTAATGCCCCCGAAAAGCATCCAAGGAAGCATCGTACATACTGGCCAAGAGTTCGGCGGTCACTTTATCGCCTTTGGGCCCCTTGATCTTGAACGACCACGTTTCTTCAGCACTGGGGTTCAGTTTGTCTCGAAACGTAACGGTCTCGATTTCAAGGTCTGTGACAGGGTAGGGCACTGGTACGGTCATTGAACCTGATTTGAATCCGTTGAAGGCCGAAAAGCTGTAGTTGATGGCAAAACCGCCCAAATCAGCCTCGGTCACGGGCACAGAAAAGCTTTTTGAACCATCGCTCAACGATATGGTTCTGGTTTCCATAACCTTACGGTCTTTTTCGATTGTTACGGTGACGACTAGGTTTTTGGCTGTGGAGGCTACCGTAACTTTTACTTTCTCCCCTATTTTGTATGTTGATTGGTCAAGTTGGATGTCGAACAACTGGTTATCGGGCAGTTTGGTTTCATCTTCGTCTACGACGGTCGTCATGGCCTTTTCGGTGACTTGTTGCCCAAACTTGTCCGTTGTTTCCAATTCGAGCAGGTACTTTCCTGAATCCCATTTCTTTTCAGCTTTCAAGGCTACCCCATTTGTTTTGCCCGTATCGAAATCGCCTTCCCAAACCAAAGCCCTTTTTTTCCAGTTTTTTGGGTCACTTTCATTGCGGTATGCTTCATGGGGAAAGCGTTTTTTGAATTCTTCCTTTGTCCAGTTTTTATAGTCCGGGGCATTCCAAGGGCGGTCACGCAACACATATTCCGGGGCCTGTAACTTGTAGAGCTTTAAAGTACCCTTGGCATCCACGGGTTGGCCGTTGAGGTTGGTGGTGAAAATGGACAACGTATCTTTTTCACCTTTTTGCAAACGCTGTTGAAGCCCTATGTTGACACTCATGGCATGGTATCCCACCTGTACCACTGTTGTGGCAGAACGGGTCTCTCCGTTGATGTCCGTCACATCGGCAGTGATTTCATACGAGAACGTCGGTTGGTTTTCTTTGGGAACAGAGTTGTCTGGAATCGCCTTAAAATCGATCTCATAATGACCCGAAGCGTCGGAAGTGGTTTCCCCATGCGCAATTTCTTGTTCATTGGTGTTATAATACGGCCGGCTCCAATAATACCATCGTGGAAAATAGACTACCCGTTTGACCCGATAACCGACCTTGGCATCGGTAATGTTGCTTCCAGCATAGGCAGTGGCGGTGCCTTTGACCGTGATGCTGTCGTTGACCCGATAGGTTTCGGTCACAGGCTCAAAGGAAGTCTTAAACTTGGGCCTTTTGTATTCTTCGACCGAGAAATTGGTATTTGCGCTGAGATTTACGGCTTTTGAGGTGACCTGAATCGAGAAATTTCCAGTCAATCCGCTACTTGGCAACACAAACTCCCCAGAAAACGATCCAAATTCATTGGTCAAGAATTCTTGTTGGGCAACCTCTTGATAATTCACATCACGTAGCATTACGGTGACCTGCGTGTTCGGTTGTACCGAAGTAGCATCATTGGTAGTCTTCACGGTCATAATCCCCTTAAAATAAACTGTTTGGCCTGGGCGATAAATACTCCTATCGGTAAACAGAAAAGCATTGTAGCTGACGTTGTGCAGAATCCTCGAATTATATTTCTGTTGGATGTAGTACTCCCCAAAATGCGCCGTATCGCCGCTGTGGGTAGTTTTGATTTGCACAGATGTCCATGTCTTTGAGGGTGACGGAATGGTTACAACCCCATTTTTATCTGTGGTAAAAGTTTTGTTCAGTAAACCCCGATCGTAATTTTCTTGATAGGTCAGTTGTAATTTTGCCCCTTCTTTCGGCTGACCATTGTTTCGGTCAATGACCTGAAAACGGTGCTCGCCCTGCATTTGGGTCTCTACCACGGCCAAATCGGTTACCTGAACAGGAGCATAAGCGAAGGTGCCATTACCGCCGTCCTTTGGTTGGGCAAGTAGGATGTATTGTCCGTTTTTGAGTTCGGGCAACAGTATTTCGATACTGTGCTGTTTGTAATCATTTTCTTTTTTTAGGGAAGCCTCCCAAGTTTTTTCTGTAGGCAACTTTTTAATGAACGCCAATTGCTTGGATTCAGGGTAGAGCCTGTTCAATTTCTCAATGTCATTTTTTGAGGCTTTGTAGGCGGTCAGTGATAATCCATCCAGATTTTTATAATTGACCAGAATGCGTGAAGGTTTGTTGATGGGGATATGCCTTTCAAGGGTCATCTGTATATTTTTGGAAAGGATGTCAGCCTTTAATGCCCTGCACTTTTCAGCGCCCCGACTTTTGGGAAATTCAGCAATGACCGCTTCACAGATTTCGAGGGCCTCTTTTTGTTTCCAACGGTGTTCACCATTCCCCAGTGGCTGATACGTACTGCCCTGTTCATGGTGCAGTTTTGCGATTTCGTAACGGTACAGTGCAGCGACCTCGCTTTGTTTGAAGTTTTCTGCGGAATTCTGAAGGACTTCAAGATAATGTCGGTCTTTGTTCGAAAAGACCGCTTTTTGATGTATATAGTTCAAACGTTCAATATCCACATCGGCCAATGCCTTCGGGTCGGTATCGGAAAGGTGAAATTTGACCAAATCTTGGTAACAATGTATGGCTGTGGCCTGCAATGAGGTATCGTCGCGGGCATCAATCTTCAGTTGGGCAAAGGCATTGGCCTCGCAAAGAATATTGGGGTCGTCGATTTCAAATTTATCCGCAGGCCTTGTAATACTGTTTTCATCCGTTTTATAGAATTGCAGCGCGGTGTGTGCCAAGAGGTCAAACAGGGTAGGGCGGTAGATTTCAGAATGCTTTTGTTCGTTGAGAATGGGGTCGAATTCGCCTACCTCGATTTTTTGCAATTCCCCGGCATCTGCCAACGAGGCTTTAAAATGGATGTCTATTTCTTCGAAGAGCGTGGTCAGGTCCCACGTTCTGAAATCAATGGAATTTACCTTTGTTTCGGTTTCCGTGCGATTATAAAATTGATAGCGATTCTGTTGAAAATATTGCCAGTACAGGTTGGCCAGATAGCTTTCCAATACATTTTTGGTCGGGAAATCCGCTTTTTCAATCTCCGCCTTAAAATCGTTGACAATTTTGAGTTGGGCATCCTCTTGCAATGTCAAGGCATATTTTGAGGTATAGAGCAAGGCTTTGACAATTTGCGGTGAGTTATCCTCTTTTTTGGCCTCAACAAAGACGGTCTCAACTACCTTAAGCGCAGATTTGGTCAACGCCTCGTTTTCAAGTTTTTCAACCTGTTTCCAAAGCTCTGAATATGAATTGTTTTGGTCTTGTGCCTGTGTCATGTATGAGAATAAGAATAAAGTCAAAAAAACGGTCAATGCTTTCATCATCCATAAATTTACATAACAAAGATGTAGAAAAGCGATGCCAAAGACAATGAACAATTAGGGAAGTAGTAGGTTCGATTAGCTAAAGACCACTTTTTATAGTTTGTAAGCGATGATTCAATAAAAAGCCCCTTCTTTAGGAGGGGGGTTGGGGGAGGCTACAATGATTTCAACAACCCTCCATCGATAGGAATATTCGTTCCGTTGATATAGGCTGCCTTATCTGAAGCCAAGAAAGCGACCAGATAGCCATATTCCTCAGGCTTACCGATTCTTTTGACAGGTACTTGGTCTTCCATGGTTGAGCGGACTTCAGCTTGACTGACACCCATTTTTTCAGCTTTTTGGGCATTGAGGTTCGCAATACGCTCCGTATCAAAATAGCCCGTGAGCACGTTGTTAACGGTTATGCCCTCTTTTGCCACATCGAGCGAGAGACTTTTTGCCCAAGTGGCCACTGCAGCCCGTATCGAATTTGAAAGTGCTAAATAGTTCAACGGCTCTTTGACCGATATGGAGGCCACATTGATGATACGCCCCCACTGCGATTTCTGCATGTGCTTAAGGGCGAGTTCTGTTGTGAACACCACAGATTTGAATAAAACATCAAACGCATTTTGATAATCTGTGACCGACTTTTCAAGTGCCCCGCCACCCGCTGGTCCTTGGGTGTTGTTGACCAAAATATCAACGCTATTTGTTTCGAAATAAGTTGAAATGATTTTTTTATACCCTTCAAAATCAGAAAAGTCAACACTTAAAAATTGGTGTTTTTGGCCATCAACCGTGGGTAAACCTTCGATGATTGTTTTCATCGTATCAGCACTTCTTGCCATTAAAGTTACGCTTGCTCCGCTCTTGGCCAATTGCTTGGCAATGGCCTTGCCGATACCACGGCTACTGCCACCGACCAATGCTTTTTTTCCTTTTAGTGATATGTTCATGTGTAAAGGTTAATGGTTAACGGTTAATGGTTATTAGGGGGGAGACTATTAACATTTAACCATTAACTTATTTATATTCATCCCTAACCGGACAAAAAATATCCATCAACGTACAGGGTGTCAAAGCTTTTCCGCTATGTGGGGTGTTCGACGGAATGATGACCACATCGCCTGGTGTATAAACATTTGTTTTTCCATCCAGTGTAAATTCAAACCGACCCTCCACCACGTGCATGATCTGTTCATGATGATGGTGGTGTTCGGGCACTTCGGCTTCTTTTTCCACATCCCAAAAGACCCAGCTCATGGTCTCGGCATGTACCAGTTTGCCATGATATCCGGGCATGATTTCCTTTGATTTAATTTCGGATAAGTTCATATAGCTATTTTAGCTTTCAAGATAGAAATATCTCTCAAGTATACAGGTTGATTTATTCAAAGAATTGTCCCCTTGAGGGGACTTTAGGGGTGTTTTCTTGTTTTTTGTTCATTTCTTTGTGGTGCTTTCCTCTCGTAAACTCGTCGGAAGCAGTAAGAAACGAACCAAAGAAAGGACACTTTCTCCATAGGAATTTTTATCCGCCTAATGCGGATAAAACTGATGTCGAAACTTCGCCATCCCACCACGGCGGGACGAGTACCATTCGAAGCTTTCTCCATCTATTCTTGGAGAAAGAAAAAAATAGTTTATGAAAATCCATTTTATCGCCATTGGTGGCAGTGCCATGCACAATTTGGCCTTGGCCCTTGCACATAAAGGATACCAAGTCACGGGCAGTGACGACATCATCTATGAGCCTTCAAAAAGTCGGTTGAACGAAAAAGGATTGCTTCCAGAGGAGTTTGGCTGGTTTCCCGAAAAAATTTCCACGGATTTGGATGCGGTCATTTTGGGCATGCATGCCAAACCCGACAATCCTGAGTTGTTCAAGGCACAAGAACTGGGACTTCAAATCTTTTCCTATCCTGAGTTTTTATACGAACAATCCAAAGACAAAACGCGTGTCGTTATTGGAGGCAGCCATGGTAAAACGACCATCACTTCGATGATTCTACATGTGTTGAACTACTGGGATGTAAAGGTAGATTATATGGTCGGGGCACAGTTAGAGGGCTTTGACCGTATGGTACACTTGACCGAAGAAAATGATTTTATCGTGCTGGAAGGGGATGAATACCTCTCATCACCCATTGACCGAAGGCCAAAATTTCACCTGTACCATGCCAACATAGCCCTATTGAGCGGTATCGCATGGGACCATATCAATGTCTTCCCCACTTGGGAAAACTATGTACAGCAGTTCCAGATTTTTGTCGATGGCATTGTCAAGGGTGGAAGCATCACCTATAACGAAGAGGATGCGGAGCTTAAAAAAGTGGTGGAAGCTTCAGAAAATACCATCCGTAAGTTTCCGTACCGAACGCCTGACCATACGGTTGAAGATGGCACCACCTTTTTGGAAACTCCTGAAGGACCCATGCCCATTGAGATATTCGGTAAGCACAATCTCAACAATCTCGCTGGTGCCAAATGGATCTGTCAACAAATGGGCGTTGACGAAGCCGATTTTTATGAAGCCATTGCCTCATTTAAGGGCGCCTCAAAACGTTTAGAAAAAATTGCCGAGAACAGAACTTCTGTCGCCTTTAAAGATTTTGCCCACTCACCAAGCAAGGTGGCGGCAACCACAGCGGCGGTAGCTGCGCAGTATCCCAACCGTAGGGTATTGGCCTGTTTAGAGCTGCACACCTACAGCAGTTTGAATGCAGAATTTTTAAAAGAATATCAGGGAGCATTGAATCCAGCCGATGAAGCCGTGGTCTTTTATTCGCCCGAAGCGGTCAAAATAAAAAAATTGGATGCGGTCACCGAAACCCAAATAGCCGAAGCCTTTCAACGCGAAGATTTGAAGATTTTTACCGACCCAAAGGATTTTCAGGATTTTCTGTTTGGCCAAAATTTTGAGAACACCACCTTACTGTTGATGAGTTCCGGTAATTACGGGGGATTGGATTTTGAGGTTGTAAAGAAGAAGTTTGACTAATGCTGTAGGCACATTGACCCTCTTCGCAACAGTTATTCTATTTTATAAATGCCACTTTCGAGCATTAACGCACCGCTTTTTAAATGACCAAGAAGGTTTAACAATTTGGGTTTGGTGCTTTGGCCCATAAGAACATTCAGCCCCATTTTGGGTGGCCCAAACTCTTTCAATCTTATAACAAGTGCCTCAAAAAATGCTGTTCCGGCTTTGGTTTGATTTTTTGTCGACAACTGCTTGAACCCAAGCTCATTCAAGATTTCGTTCATTTGGTTGGTCTTGAACAGAAAACTGTGCGCTGCTGAAGAGGCCCAAGGCATCGGATATTCTACGATGTCATCATTGTTTTTGAATATATCGTAGTACAGGAAAAGACCACGATGTCTCAAAACCCTTTTAATCTCTGAATAGAATTTTTTCTTTTCGGGGATGTTCATTTGGGCATGTTGGGTCCAAACTGCATCAAATGAACCATCATCAAACGGAAGGTTTGCAGCGTCCCCGACCAAAAATTTGGTCTTATGGTCAAGTTTTACCAATTTAGACAGTGCTCTAGCAGTTCTAATATACTCATGTGAAAGGTCGATGCCCGTGACGTTGCAATTGTAGTCATCTGCCAGCATGCGACATGGCCCCCCAAGGCCACAGCCTATATCAAGTACCTCAAGCCCGTTCAGGTCAGCTTCTTTGGCAAGCTCTTTCGAGACTTCAGCTCCCCGTACATGAAATTCATCAACACCTGCAATATCACTTCGGGTAACGGAGTCTAAATCAACCTCCATTTCTTTTAAACGGGTAATAATGTCTTCAAACAACCTTTCTTTTAGATAATGTTTCTCGATATTTTGGTTTAGATTTTTCATTAACCAATGTATAGGTTGATTAATACTCTATCTTCGGGACATTCGATTAGGGCTTTTCAGAGGATAACGTGTTGGCAACTGCTTTTATTTCTCTCTTTCTCCTAATGAAAACCAATTCCCAGAATCATCTTTGAATACGGCTTCAGTTTTATAAAATTCCTTGGTCGGTTTTTTAGTGAATTCCACTCTCTTACTTTTGAGTTCTTTATAAGTTGCATAAATATCTTCATTCAAATACTGGTCTGCCCCATAGCTCCCCTCTTGACTAAATTGTGTAGTTGGTCCGCAGATTTTTTACCTCCGTGCATTTGTTCTAAGATAGGCATCAGAATAAGCTCCATTTCCGGCTGGTCTTCGTGTCCAACCGTGAGCCAACTGAATTTGTCCATTGATGCATCTGTTCTAACTTCAAATCCCAACTTGTTCGTATAAAAGTCCACAGCACGGTCTTGGTCAAGAACGAAAACGCCTCTGGCGGAAACGTTTAGATTTTCCTTATCGGATAATCATTACACCCCAAATTGCCTCAAATGATGGTCCAGATGTTTGTACTCCATTTTGCCCCACTGTTCTGGGGTCAACTTACCAAACAAAGGGTGTGGGTGCCATTGGTCACGCTCTCGTGCTTCGTAACAGGCTGTGACCAGTTGCTTCAGTTTCGGCATTTCTTCGTCAAAGTCTTTTTCTTCAGTGGCTTTGAGCCCTGGTGCGGTGGGCAGATTTTTACGCCACAGTTTATCGTTGTAGAGCGTTTTTTTGAAAAGCAATCGTACCAACGGGTTGCCACTGACGCCACGGTCTTTGTTCTCCACTGCTATTTTTAACGGAAACTGACAGTGCCAAGCCATCTGTGCGGGGCTCATCTTACCCCACAATCGTTCAGAATCAGGCGTGATTTTTTCCAATCTTTCTAAAAGCTCGTCATAAGCTTCCTTTTCAAACAGTGATTTCATGGGGTTTGTGTTTTGGCAACAAATTACAAAATCAAGTTCAAGTTCAAGTCTAAACTCAATTTGTGGAAATTCGTGCCATTCGTATCCAATAATAGTGCAAAATCAGAACTTTATGTGCATCATCCGTCTTCTAACACCCGTCATCTGTCTTCCAACATCCATCCTTCAACAACCAAAAAAAACTATATTTAGCAGATGCAAGAAAAACCGACCTCTTTTTCAATAAAACACTGGGCCGATGATGACAAACCCCGTGAAAAACTCTTGCAAAAGGGGCGTTCGATACTCTCTGATGCCGAGTTGATTGCGATTCTCATCGGTTCTGGCAGTCGCGAAGAAAGTGCGGTCGAGCTTTCAAAACGTATTTTGGCCGCTGCGGGCAACAACCTCAATGAATTGGGCAGGCTGTCTGTGAAACAGTTGATGCAGTTTAAGGGCATTGGTGAGGCCAAGGCTGTGAGTATCGCCGCTGCTTTGGAAATTGGTCGTAGGCGACGGGGTGAGGCTGCCCAGACCATTTCAAAAATCACCAGTAGCCACGATGCTTTTGAAGTGTTGCATCCCATTATGGGCGAACTGCCCCATGAAGAGTTTTGGATCGTCTACCTAAACAATTCAAACAAAGTATTGCACAAAGAACAGTTGAGCAAAGGGGGCATTACGGGCACCTTGGTCGATGTGCGTTTGGTATTGAAGCAGGCATTGGAGCATGGCGCGGTCGGACTTTTATTGGCTCACAACCACCCCTCGGGCACATTGAAGCCCAGCCAAGCGGACAAAGAAATCACCCAAAAACTACAACAGGCAGCCAAAGCACTCGATATGAAAGTGCTCGACCATTTGATCATCACCGAAAAGGAATATCTCAGCTTTGCCGATCAGGGAATTTTATAAAATTCCAAGCACCGAACAACAATTCATAATTCGCATTTCGTACTTCTAATTTCTACCTTCGTACTTTTGACCGACTATGTTGCTCATCTACACCCATAAAATAACCCCGCGCTTCTCTTTTACCATGCGGCAGGTATGTGGCAACATACTCGGGCTTGACATTGACTTTACTACCAAGGTCGAAGATTTCATCAAACACAAAGGCCCTAAGATCACGTATACCAAGCAACCCCTACAGAACGAATTTTTTATCCGTAGCAACGACTTGTTGTTCGAGCAGGGCATCAATGATATTGCAATTCATGTGGATGAATGGGATGATGTGCCCTGTTTTTTTAGGGCGGGTGACCGTAGCAATGTGCCCTTTGACATCTTCGCGGCAAGTTTTTATTTGTTGAGCCGGTACGAAGAATACCTTCCGCATGTCAAGGATGAACTTGGCCGTTTTCCGGCAAAAGAGAGCATTGCCCATCAAAACGGATTCTTAAAGCTGCCCGTGGTCGATTTATGGGCCTACAAATTTGGTCATTTGCTGTCAGAGCGTTTTCCTGAAATCAATCCCCCTAAAAGAAGCTATTCTTTCACTTCTATCATCAATGTGACCACCTCGCACAATTACGCCCACCGGGGCGTTGCAAGAACGTTGGGCGGGCTGTTGTTAGATTTGGTCTCTTTTCGTTTGCGTGCACTATTCCGTCGCTTGGGCGTACTTTTTGGGTTTAGAAAAGACCCTTATGACAATTTTATGGAGCTGGTCGAAATACACAAAAAATTTCGCGCAAAGACCTTATTTTTCTTTCAGTTCGCAAAGTATTCAGTTCATAATAAAAATGTATCGCCCCTGAACAACAAATTCAGGTATTTGATAAAATCGGTCGCTGATTACAGTATTGTTTCCTTGAGCGCTTCACATGAGGCCAGTTTGGAGCACCAAAAGTTGGTCGAAGAGAAAAAAAGCCTTTCCGAGCTTATCAATAGGCCCGTCAACTATTCCCGCCTGCGGTATAATCGGGTGAACATTCCCGTGACCTACAGAAATGTGATTGACGCCGAATTTACCGATGATTATACCATGGGCTATTCTTCTGAAATCGGCTTCAGGGCAGGTACCTGCACCCCTTTTTATTTTTATGACATCACGCTAGAGGTACGGCAGCCGTTGAGGATGCATCCGTTTGTGGTATACGATTATGCATTGCACGATTTTAAGAAGAAAGACCAGATTTTTGATGAAATCGACCCCATTTATCGAACCGTGAAAAGGGTCAATGGCCATTTTACAACCGTTTTTTCCAACGAACTGCTCGGCAGCAAACATCGCATCAATTGGCTGGAGCTTTACGAGGCTTTTCTAAAGCGCTATTATGTTTAGAAACGGCATCACCGATATTTTTTTTGATTTGGACCATACCTTGTGGGATTTCGAGAAAAATTCTGCCCTGACGTTTGAGAAAATCCTGCTGCAGCATCAAATAGAAGTGCATTTACCCCATTTTTTGGAAATCTATGTGCCTCTCAACCAAGAATACTGGAAACTGTACCGTGAAGAGCGTGTCACCAAGGCCGAATTGCGCTATCAACGGCTAAAAAAGACGTTTGATGCTTTGCAGATACGTATTGAAGATACGCTTATTGATGTGTTGGCCAACGACTACATAGCCCATTTATCTTCGTTCAGGCATATTTTTCCGAATACCAGAGAGGCCCTTGACTATCTGCTTCCGAAATATAGATTGCACATCATCACCAATGGGTTTACAGAAATTCAATACAAAAAACTGAAGAACGCCGATATTCACCATTATTTTGATCAAATCATCGATTCTGAAACTGCAGGGGTAAAAAAGCCGCATCCAAAAATATTTGAAGTGGCACTTGACAGAGCTGGTGTATCACCCGAAAAGACATTGATGGTCGGCGACAATCTAGAAGCTGATATTTTGGGGGCACAGGCGATGGGCATGAACGCATTGCATTTTAATGCGCACCGAGAACCCGACCATGATGTTTGCCCAATTATCACCGATCTTATCGAAATAAAAAACATTTTATAGAGTTATAGTAGGGTAGGCAAGTCGATAGACTGTTTACCTAAAAAGATCATGCCATGCAAAAAGGTCTGACAGCCTTGTTCATCTGCATTTTTGCGCTTTTTTCTTGCTCTGAGGAGCAGGATTTTGGGCAGTTTGATGATTTATCGGTGACCCCCACACTCGCATCGAGCATTTTATATCTTGAATCTGGTGAGGATATCATCAACTTGGCGGGCAGCGGCAACTTTTATTCAGAAGTGTTCACTTTTGAGGCGTTCAACGAGGCCTTTGTCTCCGAGAGGATTTTGGATGGAACCATTACCTACCAAGTCGAAAATACCACAAGCAAGGAAATTGCCATTTCGATAGATTTTTTGGATGATGGAGGCAATGTTCTCGATACGGAAGCATTTGTCATACAACCTGACCCAGCACCGTTTTTGGTGCGGGAAATCGCCTATGGCAATGGTGGCAGAAGCCTTGACATCCTTAGAAATACCACTGAAATACGGGTAGGGGGCCAAAACTTGGGCGATGATACCAGCACCTCTACACAACCAAATCCAAAGATTATTTTAAAATCCAGTGCTGCATTTAGGTTGAGACTACAATGAAAAGTATTCTGGCATTCTTTGGTATGGCTATGCTGTGCATGGCATCGGTATGGTCACAGAACAGACAGCTGCTGTATGATTTTTACGAGATTCCGCAATCGTTGATGGTAAATCCGGGTGTCAAGACCCCCTACAAATGGCATGCTGGTATTCCCTTGCTGTCAGGTATAAGTTCCCAGGCGGGTACCAGTGGTATCACGGTAAACGACCTGTTTGCCAATGACGGCATCGATTTCACCACCAAGGTCAGAGACCGTGCCATCAACGGGCTCAGTAGACGCGACGAATTTGGCGGAAGTGGTCAAATTGAAGTGTTCAGTGGCGGTTTTCGTGGCAAAAACAGGCCCGATGACTACTATTCCTTCGGAATGTACGGTGAAGGATTCATCTCTTTTTTCTGGCCTCAAGATTTGGCGATTTTGGGTTTTGAGGGCAATGCGAATAATCTGAACAGACGTTTTGATTTGGGCGATTTGGCGACACAGGGCGAGGCGGTCAACGTATTTCATTTTGGCATCAACAGAAAATTGAACGACCAGTGGAATGTTGGCATACGCGGAAAGTTGTATTCAAGCGTGTTCGATTTCAGGTCCATACGGAATTCAGGTTATTTTGTGACCACCGAGGGTCAGAACAACCTATTGGCAAATACCATCGTTGCTGACCTCGAATTGAAAACTTCCGGTATTCGTGAATTGTTGGATATTTTGGAGGATGATACCATTGCCCAAAGTGAAGCCTTGCCCAGATGGTTGTTGGAACGTTCCTTTTTTGGAGGAAATCTGGGGTTAGGGGCCGATTTCGGCTTTACCTACAAACTCAACGAAAGCACCTTTATCACCGGAAGCCTTTTGGATGTAGGTTTTATCTATCACTCCAACGGGTTGGAAAACTACACGCTTGACGGTGCCGTGACCAATGAGGGCATCGAAATTTTTCTTCCAGAAGACTTGTTTCAGGGCAACAATGATCTGTGGCAAGAATTGGTAGACGATATTGAAGAACTTGTACCCTACGATACCAATCAAGATGCCTATATCTCATTGCGACCGATTAAGCTGAATGCATCGATACGCCATAATTTTGGGAACAATAAAAACCCCGTACGTTCTTCCCGTGGAAGTTTTGACCATTGCGACTGTACCCCGGGCAAAAGCGGGCAACGGAACGATTTTTTCGATTATAAGAATGCCGTCGGTGGCCATTTGTTCATGATGAACAGGGCCAGAGGCCCACAAGCTGCTTTGACTGCTTTTTATCAAAGAAGGTTTGGCAATATATTGGCGTTGAAGACCACATACACAGTCGACAAATATTCATTTGCAAATTTGGGATTGGGGCTGAACCTACAGGCTGGCCCGGTCAATTTTTATATGTTGGCAGACAATTTGTTGGGGTACCGCAACATCGCCGACAGTCACTATGCATCTTTTCAAATCGGATTTAATATCATATCTTGGAACGATAATTGATTGTCGTTTCCACATGAAATCTATTTGCTTCTTTTTATTGGTTTTTTTGGTCTCATCCATGGGTGTTCAGGCACAATTTAATGAGTACAAGTACATCATTGTGCCGAAGAGGTTCGACGCCTTTAAAAAAGAGAACCAGTACCAAACAAGCACATTGATAAAGCACCTGTTTGTCAAAAAAGGATTCAATGCGGTGTATGAGGGTGATTACCCAGAGGATTTAAAGAAAGACCCTTGCCTGGCGCTGAAAGTGCGCCTAAAAGACGATTCTTCATTGTTTCGCACAAAAACCACCCTGTTTTTACAAAACTGTGAGTTGCAGACTGTTTTCACGACCATTGAGGGGGGCAGCAAGCTTAAGGAATATAAAAAGTCTTATGATGAGGCCATCCGAAGGGCATTCTCTTCATTTGACATTGTCAACTATAGTTATGAGCCCAAAGAAGAAGAGGAAGAAACATCAGAAGAGACCGTGACACTCAATTTTAAAAACGATGTCAAGTCGTTGGATGAAACCCCTAAAAATGTAGCGGTAGAGCAGAAAGCGACCCCAGAGGATCAGAGCTTCAAGAGCATGGAACCTGTAGAATCAAACATCAAAAAGGCATCCTCGGAAACTACAACGAAGGCCAAAATTGATTTGCTGTATGCCCAACCCATCGAAAATGGCTACCAATTGGTAGATTCGACACCAAAAATCAAGTACCGAATCCTCAATACTTCCGCTGATGGGGTCTATTTGGTCGAGGGTGATGAGCTTTCAAATGGACTGATGTTCAAAAAAGAGGGCAAATGGTTGTTAGAGGGCACCAAAACTGACGGCACCCAAATCAAAAAAGAGATCAGGATCAAGTTTTAATACCCGTATTTATCCTTCCAGCGTTTTTTTAAGAAATCCCTTAATGCATTTTCACGTGCATTGTTTCCAGGATTGTAAAAGGTAGTTCCAGCGATTTCATCAGGTAAAAATTCCTGTTCCATAAAATTATCTTGATGGTCGTGGGCATAGGCATAGCCCTTTCCGTAGCCTAAATCTTTCATCAATTTGGTTGGGGAATTACGAATGTGCAGCGGCACGGACAGGTCACCGGTTTCCTTGATTTTCTGTTGCGCCTTGCCAATGGCAAGATAACTGGCATTGCTCTTTGGCGAGCTTGCCAAGTAGATGGCACATTGGCTCAAAATGATTCGCGCCTCAGGATACCCAATGGTATTGACTGCCTGAAAGGTTGCGTTGGCCATCACCAAAGCAGTTGGGTTAGCGTTGCCGATATCCTCCGAGGCCAAAATGACCATGCGACGTGCGATGAACTTCACATCTTCGCCACCCTCGATCATCCGGGCGAGCCAATACACGGCGGCATTGGGATCGCTGCCCCTTACCGATTTTATAAAAGCAGAGATGATATCGTAGTGCTGCTCGCCTGTTTTGTCGTACAGTACCGTATTTTTTTGAACTTTGGTCTTTACCAATTCATCGGTTATGGTAATGGGCTCACTATTCTCTGAATTGACAAGGAGCTCAAAAATATTGAGAAGCTTCCTACCGTCGCCTCCAGAAAGTCTGAGCAAAGCCTCGGTTTCCTTAAGTTCTATCTTTTTTGACTTTAAAAAGGCATCTTGTTCAAGGGCACGGTTGAGTAGGGCTTCCAAATCCTTTTTTCCAAAGGCATTCAAAACATAGACCTGACATCTTGACAACAATGCGGGGATGACCTCAAAACTAGGATTTTCGGTCGTAGCGCCTATCAAAGTGACCCAGCCTTTTTCAACGGCACCCAACAAAGAATCTTGCTGTGATTTGCTGAAGCGGTGTATCTCGTCAATAAAAAGAATGGGATTTTTTGAAGTAAACAGTCCATCGCTCTTTTTCGCTCTCTCGATGACCTCACGAACATCTTTCACACCACTGCTGATGGCACTCAGCGTGTAAAAAGGCCTACCACTTTCGTTGGCGATGATATTGGCCAATGTGGTCTTTCCGGTACCGGGCGGACCCCAAAAAATGAGCGAGGGCACGATGCCCTTTTTTATCTGCTCGGTCAATGCTCCACCTTTGCCAATCAGATGCTGCTGACTGATGTATTCCTTAAGGGTTTTCGGTCTGATGCGCTCTGCCAGGGGTTCGTTCATTGAACTGATTTAGATTTTTTTTCGTTCAAGCGAAAATTAGACATTTTATGACAATTTGTACAAATTTGGTTTTTGGAAGGTAAATTGCGAACAAGAAATTATGGCCAAATCACAACAATTCAAGTTTTCAAATACTGTGTTACTGGCTCCTTTGCTGGCTATGCTATCCATTTGGACGGTCTATTGGCTCGAACTCAAACTTGGGGTGAACCTGAATGATTTAGGGGTATATCCACGCAAGTTTTCAGGTCTCAAAGGAGTACTGTTCAGTCCGTTTATCCACGGCTCTGTTGAACACCTGTACAATAACACCATTCCGTTGGCAGTGCTTCTTGCTTCGTTGTTTTACTTTTATCGCAATGTGGCCCTGAGGGTTTTTTTGATCGGTTTTTTCCTATCTGGATTGCTTACCTGGGTCATCAGCAGGCCTTCGTACCATATTGGCGCCAGTGGTATCATTTATGTGCTGGCCAGTTTTATTTTCTTTAAAGGGATTTTCACCAAGCACTATCGTTTGGTGGCACTGTCGTTGACCGTAGTTTTTATTTATGGTGGATTGCTGTGGTATATTCTGCCCATCAAAGACGGTATTTCTTGGGAGGGACACCTTTCAGGATTTATTACGGGATTGCTGTTGGCCGTGCTTGTCAAAACACCCCTGCCCGCAGAACCAAAGTATTCGTGGGAAAGGGAAGATTATCAGGAAGAGGAGGATGAATTTCTCAAACATTTTGATGAAGAGGGCAATTTCATAGAGAATCCTGAGGCTTCAGAGGAACAAATCAAGATTCGATACAACTATAAAAGAGATGAGGGTCACCCTGATTGACCCAACCGCTGCCGCAAAGCCTCATATAAAACGGCACCACAGGCCACGGAAACGTTCAACGATTCGATTTTCCCTCTCATGGGGAGTTTGACTTGTTCGTCAACGATTTTTAAGATGGAGGGGGTCACACCCTTATCCTCTGAACCCATGATAATGGCGCAAGGCGTTGAAAAATCTGTTTTGTATATCAATGTCGAGGTCTTTTCGGTGGCGGCTATGGTTTTGATCCCCATTGATTGCAAAAAATAAATGGCATCTTTTAGATGATCTACTTTTACAATGGGGACGTTGAATGCAGCACCAGCCGAGGTCTTCACCGTGATATCGTTTATGGGGGCGGCACCGTTTTTGGGGATAATGATTCCGTTTGCACCGGTACATTCAGCTGTTCTAATAATGGCGCCGAAATTGCGCACATCAGAAATGCCATCCAGCATCAACAAAAATGGATTATCGATTTGTTGTAGCTCGTCCATAAATTCAGAAAAGTCTTTGAAAGCAATCGGTGATATTTGGGCAATAGCACCTTGGTGATTGCCTTTGGTCAAACGGTTCAACTTTTCTTTGGGCACAGTTGAAACACCAATGCCTTCGGATGCCGCCAGTTGTTTCAGTTCGTTGTACAGGTCACCCTGCAACCCCCTTTGCAGATATATTTTATGGATGGACTTTTTGGCGTGAAGTGCCTCTATTATTGCTCGTAGGCCATAGACTTGATTTGTCGAACTCATGTAAACAAAGGTAGGTGAAAAGCAAATTGTCTTTGAAACAACTTTCGAGGAAATTTATTTTTATCTCATCTATTTGAATAGGATTATGGTATTTGATTACCCGTCAATGTATAAAGCAATGTTTTTTGTAAATTTAAAAATAGTGGTAACCTTGGCTAATTCAATATAAAATGAGAAGAAACACCTATTTAATAATTGCTTTTACAGCAATGATGTTGACTTATTCGAATCTACATTCACAAGACCTTCCTAATTCCAATTTTAGTGGTTCAAATTTAGACTTGGATGCTCAAGGTGGAAATCCTGGCCTTGACTTTGTTTTTCAACAGTTCAGGAATAAAAAATATGAACCTGAAAAGTTCAAATACGAGGGCTCTCCTTTTTTTAATGAGAACTTCAAAAAGGCAGGTATTTACAGCAAGGATGGTTTGGAAGGGTACGCCTATGTGCGCTATGATGGCTTCAGTGATGAGGTTCAATTAAAGAAATATGAACACGATGAAAAAATACAGTCACTTCTTAAAAGAAAGGATATTTATTGTGTTGTTGATGGCACCCCCGTTATGTTAAAAACATACGAAACTAAAAGTGGAACAAGAACCGAAGGTTATCTTTTTAGAAGAGTCGATGCGGGCGATTTACAATTATATGAACGAAAAATAAAGTATTTCAAAGAGGGAAAAAAAGCACGCACTTCTTTAGAGTTGAATGTACCGAACAGATTTGTGGAATCTAAAGAATACTATGTTGGAAAAAAGCAGAATGATGGTGAAGCGATTATTTTTTTAAAACAGTCCAAAAAGGAGGTCCTTAAAACCTTTAGCCAGTCTGAAAAGTATCCGAGTATCAAAAAGTTTATTTCTGAAAAAGGATTGAACTTAAAACGGGACAAAGATATTTTTGAATTGTTTTCTTATTACAACACGTTATAGTCTAAAGATTTTGAAAAATAAAAAGGCCACCTTCAAAAGGTGGCCTTTTTTTTAATGTGTAGGATTGATTAATTATTGTTTGCAGTAAAGATTACAGGCCAGTCCTCACCGCCTTCTCTTGTTAATGCAACTGTTCCCCTATCCCCTGAAGAACTTGAAAATTCAATAGTCATAACTGGACCTGTTACGTCAGTTATCGTATAAGAATAGGTGAACTCTTCTTCAGCATCGTCATCAGTAGCTACGACTTCACCATCTTCATTCAGATAAACTTCACCATCGGGGTTCAAATCTGTACAATCCCAAACGATTGTGATATCCTCACCGGCAGCTGGTCCTCGAACCCCGGGGTAGCAGTCTTCATATTGGCCAAAACTCATGTCACTAGATGAATATTCACCAGGTTCAACCTCTGTCCATGTCACAGTGCCTGCAAGTGGAAGCCCTGAGCAGTTTCCTCCTGCACCAGGAGCAGATATCACATCGGTGGTCGCATAAGTGTGTGTGCCTGCAAGGCTTTCCGTGATAGAACATGCTATAACAGGAAAGTACTCAAATGGAGCTGAAAAATATGCTCCACCACTTACAGGACCTCCCACATCGCTATTGGTATAAACTTCGCCGTTGGTCAGTGTCAAGACCAAACGAAATTCAAATCTGTCTTTTCCAATAACCAGTGATTCATCTATGCCAGTTGCAGAAACCAATTCATCTGAAGTGTAGCTGACCGTTACTTGTGGCAAGCCTCTATCTCCAGCACTGAAGTCGCTTGCTTGAAGGGTCTGCAATAAAACTTCTGAGGTAGAAATGTCGGTGCCACCTTCTGAATTATCATCAAAATTCACGTAAATTTCCACACTCTCTAGAAGTGCACCGCCTTCTTCGTCTTGCTCTTCAAGCACAAGTGTGTACGCAGAACCTGGATCAAAAGAATCAGTCTCATCATTAAACACTAGGTCATTATCCTCGTCAATGGTTCTGATGACCGCTCCAGTGCCAACTTCCTCTAAAATACCGTCAACTACTTTGTCATCGGTTTCACAGGCGAAAAAGGCAATGAGCGCTAAACCTACAATTGCAATTTTACTATAATATCTTTTCATTGTTTCTAATTCTTTTAGTTAGCTACTGGGAATGTTGGAGAACCAGGGTTCGTATCCCAAAAAACTTGAACGGTTTGATCCGGCTTGGGGTCAACAGATGAATTGTTGTTTACAAAATCTGCTGGATAGTTCAATGATCTTATGAAAGCACCAGGTTCTGGTTCAAGATTTGGTTGAAACGTTGTTGGAAAACCTGTTCTTCTATAAAAATTATATCCATCGATACCATTCCCAAAAAGTGCAATCAGATATTGTTCGGCTAAAACGTTCCATTTTCCGTTATCATCAGCAGCTGTAAATGCCGTACTAACATCATTACTATGGTTAGTGATATCACCATCAGTGGGAGCCAGTGCCAAGTTTGCAGAAGAATCACGACTACCGAACGATTGTACTTTTGCAACCGATTTTGCCAATCCTGCCAGAATAAATGGTTCCGCACTGCTTGGATTAGTCAGCATAGCCACTTCAGCTTGCATGAAATCAACCCATGAGGCCAATAAAATAGGGGTTACCCCGGCACCACCGGCACCATCTCCAACAGATAAGCCATCAAAAGTACTGTCATCAAAAAGACCGCCCACAGGATATACCCCATAGATAGTTACAAAGAAACCATCTGGCGGAATACCCGCGTTTTGACCGTGGTCACGACCCCAATACCCATTTGGTAATGTACAGAATGTGAAACCACCATCTGTGTAATGCTGCGGTACTGGTTCTAAAGAACAGGCCAAAGTTTCCTCGTTTGGTGGAATTTCTTCGCCTGGCACAGCATTAGTCTGGCGGTAGAAGTAATATCTGATTCTGGGGTCCTCAGTAGTACTCATCAAATTCATCAACCAGTTTGGCAAATAGTCTGCACCACCAGAAGGGGTGTAGTTGTCTGCATACCTTGGATGTCTTGCGTCAGGCAAAATTGAATTTGTACCCCATTGAAATTGTAGATCTTCAGAAGTTTCGTCGATGAAATCACCAGTTGCTACTACAGCATTGAAATCGGCTATTGCATTCGCATCTACCAACCTTCTTTGAAGATAAATCTTCATTTTCAATGTGTTAACGGCCTTAACCCAATTGCCCCAATTTCCATTATAGTAGAAATCGTTTGCAGGTTCGGTGGCCACATCCCTTTCAAAATTGGCAATCGCCGAATCCAATAAACCAAGGGCCGCATCATAAATACTGGCTCCTGAATCTACATTGGGATTCAAAATGGGTGTTTCTGAAGCAGCTTGAATAGCTTCTGAGTAAGGAACGTCCCCGAAGAAATCTACCAGGGTAACTATTGTGTATGCCTCAATGAATTGTGCTATCGCGGTATGTCTGAACAATTCATTCTCGACGGCTGCAGGTTCCATAGCTCTAATATCGGCAAGAATACCGTTTACTTCCAAGCCAGTATCTAGGCTCTCAGCATTATCACCTTGATAGGCGATATTCCACTCCAAGTTTAATTCTGCGGGAGATAGGTTTGCAATGTTCTGATAGTTTCTACCATTCAAATATCCGATTCTTACCAAGTCTGCGCCATTTTGACCCATAAGCTCAACAAATGTTGCAAAGTCTATTTGAATGGAATTCAAAAGGAGATCAGGACTTGATTGGTCCAAACCCAATTGGTTTGGATTCTGTGTTAAATCTAGTTCAGTAGTCTCACAAGAGCTCAAAAGAGCTGCTGTAAGAAGTAGTAAAGAACTGAATTTTTTAAATATTCTTTTCATCTGTATTTTTTTTAAAATGAAGCTTTTACACTAAGACCATATCTTCTTGAACTTGGACCTGCCAAGAAATCAAAACCTCTACCATTACCAACACCTAATCCAGCTTGGTTCGGGTCAAAGTTGGTTCCTTCTGGAACGTTCAATGCCTTGTAGAACAAGTTCAGACCAGATAAAGTCACACTCAAAGAGCCAAAAGGCGTCTTATCCAAAAACTTCTTGGGCAATGAATATCCCAAAGAGACTTCTTGTAGACGAATCACCGTGCCATCATAGACACCGAGCTCATCGGGACCAAACAATACATTGTTAAAATAGAATGTAGAGTTGTTTATCTGTTTTGTGTTCGGGCTACCATCAGACTCTTGAACACCTGGTAAAATAAAGGTGTTGATCCGATCAACTGTGTCTGTGGTTAACCCTCTTCCTAGAAGTGTCGAAACAGTTCTAGAATAAATATCTCCCCCTTGCGTGTAATTCAATAAGAAAGAGAAATTGAAATTCTTGAAAGATAGGTTATTGTTCACATTTAGAATCCAATCTGGATTTGGGTCTCCGATAACAAATTGGCCTTGCTCTTCAACATAATCACCAGCGCTGTCCACGAGGAATTCTCCTGCTTCGTTTCGTGCGATTCGTGTACCTACGATGACGCCTAATTGCTCGCCTTCTATTGCAGCATTACCTAAATCGGCAAAACCTGAGTAGACAATAATGTCTGTATCGGCACCCAAGTCAACTACATCAGCATTGTTGGTTGTGAAGTTTCCATTGATGGACCAATTGAAACCGCCTTCATCTTGACTGCGGAATAAATCTACTCCAAGGTCAATTTCTAATCCATCACCTTCAATTTTACCCACATTGGTTTGTTGTCTGGTAAATCCTGTGGAAGGGTCTAAAGGCCTATCAACAATCAAATCCTCGGTAGTTCTGCTATAATAAGATGCTTCCAAGGAAACTCTGTTGTTAAAGAATCTTGATTCAATACCAACTTCAAATTCTGTCAACAACTCTGGTTTAAGGTCGGGATTACCCAATCGATTTCCAACAGAGTTGGTTACAATATCGCTACCTTCATCTTGAAAGAATTGTGTGTTGATGTTCAGATTGGTCGCTACAGGATATCCAACAGGGAAGTTTGCTGAAGTTCCGAAACCAGCCCTAAGCTTTAAATAATTAAGACCTTTTTCTGATTTAAGACCATCTATTACAGTGGTTGGAATGAACGATAGACTGGCACTTGGGTAGAAAATAGACCTGTTTTCAATGTCTAGGTTTGATACCCAGTCATTTCTGCCGGCCAGCGTCAAGAATATCCATCTATCATAATCAAAATCTGCCTGTAAAAATGCACCGGCAATATTTCTTTCCTGAAAGAACTGTATTTCATTTTGATTGGCAAAATTAACGTGTCTGAAGACATCAAATACTTGTTGGCCACTACTGGCAACACCATTTCTATCTAGCACTTCTCTTCGTGAAGTGATACCCACGTTAAAGGTCATGCCCACTTTTTCAGACAAATCATAGTCACCATTCAGAATCAAATCATGGTTCAAAATGGTATTGGTGTTGTTCCAAGTCTGATAGAACCCGCTGATCAGCTCAGCGTTTGGCTGGCCTCTACCTCCTGCATTCTGTTGGTTGACATTGTTCTCACTGAAAACATCCAAACCAAATCTATACAAAAGGTTCAGGTTATCGTTGAAATTATAAGTAATGGATGAGTTACCAAAAACCCTATTGGTTGTTTGCCTTACCTGTGCATTGTTGGCTGTCCAAAGTGGATGTTGAATACTATTGTTTTGGCGATAGTACACACTTGAGCCATCGATTGGATTTTGGAAAGGAAGACCAATTAAATCTACACTACGGGGAGTAAAAAAGAGTTCCCCAAAAATAGATGAACCAGTGGCCTCATTCAGAGCACCATTACCAACACTTGCTGCCACGGGCGGACTTTTAAAATCGGTATTTGAAAAGTTAAAAGTACCTGCAATGGTGAACTTGTTCGAAAGTATTGCCCTACCACCAAGGCCCAAAGTATACCTTCTTAAATTATTGCCAGGCGTAAACCCTTCGTCATTTAAGTGCCCAAAGTTTGCATTGTAAGAGTATCTGCCATCCTCGGATGCACCTCTTACGTTAACTGAATTTGAGGTTACAGCGCCAGTCTTAAAAAATCTTCCAACGCTATTGTAGGGTCTCCATTCATAGCGAGCCCCTTGAAATTCAGGGAAGGCAGCAGGAATACCTGTTGCACTTGCCGCTGTGGAATATGGGTGGGCCAAAGTACCATTTTCATCAAAGCCTACATCTGGTCTTGAATCAATACCATTGCCCCATCCTGCGACACCATCTCTTTCAAAGCTTGGCCCCCAGTTACTGAAGAACCACCCGAAAGCTTGGTCAAAACCATTTCCGAATTGATTTTGATAATCTGGCAGCGATGCAATCTCATTGAAAAATATTGAGGAAGTCACGGTAATCTCACTCTTTTTTGCCGCACCACTTGAAGAACCATTCTTGGTTGTTATAAGAATCACCCCATTTCTACCGAGTGTTCCATACAGTGTAGCTGCGGCCAAACCTTTTAATACATTGACACTCTCAATATTATTGGGGTCGAGGTCCAAGAACCTACTGGAACCTGAGTTACCGTCGATAAAATCATCGGTTGCATCACCATCAGTGCCCCCCACACTATTGGTATCACTAGAAAAAGGTACACCATCAACGATGAACAGTGGTTGGTTACTTCCACTGAACGAGCTGAAGCCACGAATGATGATGTTTGTGCCCGAACCTGAAAGACCGCTCTGTTGCGTGATGTTCAAACCAGATGCCTTACCTGTCAAGACCCTGCCAACATCACCTTCCGACCTTTGTTCCAATTGTTCACTGCCTACTTCAGATACAGCATAACCCAAGGCTTGCTTCTCACGTTTGATACCTTGTGCAGTGACGATTACTTCTTCCAATGCCTGCGCATCTTCTTGCATTTGGACGTTGATGACGTTTTCTGAACCAACAGCTCTGCGCTCTTCTTTCAAACCAATGTAGGTGAAAAGAAGCGTCTGGCCTGTACTGGCAGAGATGGAATAGTTACCATCAAAATCAGTCTGGGTTCCATTTGTCGTTCCTTCAACTAGTATGTTCACTCCTGGTAGCGGCAGACCACCTTGGTCAGTAACCGTACCCGTAATTGTCTTGCTTTGTGCAAAAGACAGGTGAACAATAAAAGCAAAAAGGATTGTTAACAATCCATTAAGTTTTGTTCTCATTTTCGAATTATTTGAATTAGCTAGCGGCTAAAATCACAATTTCATGTTAATAATCCAAAATAATTTCTATAAAATTTCACATTTTGATAACATAATTGGAAAGACTTACAATAGTGGCACATAAACTATCAAGAGCATAAAAAAACCACACTATTTTTTCACTAACCTCATTTGAAAAATATGGGTTTTCGAAAATTACTGTATCTGCACTCGCCAAATCTTGTTCGTTTGAAGACATAAATTGCAATAACGCCATGAACATATATTTAAGGTATGAACATAATAGATGCGTTTTGCGAGTCTTGTGAAAAGAAGAAATCTCCTGTCCTGTTATGTGGTATTGAATTTGGCAACTCTCTTTCCATGGAAGTTTAAAAGGGGTATTTTCACAGGCATAATTTCATGGATTGTAAACGGCCACGAAAATAATCCTCGCACTATTTGAATTATATTGAAATATCACTACATTTGCAGCCCCAAAAAAGGGGCTTTTTTAATTTTTAAAAGGTTTTTAATGCCAACAATTTCACAATTAGTACGAAAAGGAAGGGCCACAATTACCAAGAAGAGTAAATCGGCTGCTTTGGATTCGTGCCCCCAACGTCGGGGAGTGTGTACCCGTGTATACACCACTACGCCGAAGAAACCAAACTCTGCGATGCGAAAAGTCGCAAGGGTAAGGTTGACCAACGGCAAAGAGGTGAATGCGTACATTCCCGGTGAGGGCCACAACCTCCAAGAGCACTCGATAGTATTGGTTAGAGGCGGAAGGGTGAAAGATTTGCCAGGTGTTCGTTACCACATTGTTCGCGGCGCACTCGACACTGCCGGTGTCGCAGGCCGTACACAACGTAGGTCAAAATACGGTGCAAAACAACCCAAAAAGTAAAAGTAGAGTTCGATGAGAAAAAAACAGGCAAAGAAAAGACCGTTGTTGCCAGACCCAAGGTTCAACGACCAGTTGGTGACAAGGTTTGTCAATATGATGATGTGGGACGGAAAGAAATCCGTCGCCTTCAAAATTTTCTACGATGCCATTGATATCGTGGAAGAGAAAAAGACTGACGATGAAAAAACTGGGGTCGAGCTTTGGAAGGATGCCCTCTCAAATGTCATGCCGCACGTAGAGGTACGTAGCCGACGTGTAGGTGGGGCGACTTTCCAGATTCCAATGCAGATTCGTCCTGACCGTAAAATTTCAACCGCTATGAAATGGTTGATTTCTTTCTCTAGAAAGCGTAACGAAAAATCAATGGCCCAAAAATTGGCCGCTGAGATTTTGGCCGCTGCAAAAGAAGAGGGTGCTGCGGTAAAGAAACGTGTCGATACCCACAAAATGGCAGAGGCCAACAAAGCATTCTCCCACTTTAGATTTTAATTGACAAATGGCAAGAGATTTAAAATACACAAGAAATATAGGGATTGCTGCGCATATCGATGCCGGTAAGACCACCACTACAGAGCGCATCCTTTTTTATACCGGGGTGAGCCACAAGATTGGTGAGGTACATGATGGTGCCGCTACCATGGATTGGATGGAACAAGAGCAAGAGCGCGGTATCACCATTACTTCTGCCGCTACAACCTGTAGCTGGACATTCCCCATGGAAAACGCAAAGCCCCTCCCAGAATCAAAAGATTACCACTTTAATATTATTGACACTCCCGGGCACGTTGACTTTACCGTTGAGGTGAACCGTTCTCTTCGTGTTTTGGACGGATTGGTGTTTTTGTTCAGCGCCGTTGATGGCGTTGAGCCCCAGTCAGAGACCAACTGGAGGTTGGCCGATAACTATAAGGTACCACGAATGGGTTTTGTCAACAAGATGGACCGTCAGGGCTCTAACTTTTTGGCCGTTTGCCAGCAGGTGAAAGATATGTTGAAGTCGAATGCCGTACCAATCGTATTGCCCATTGGTGATGAGGCCGATTTTAAAGGTATTGTAGACTTGGTGAAGAACCGCGCCATTGTATGGCATGAAGATAACTTTGGTTCTACATTTGACGTTGTTGATATTCCGGCAGAGATGGAAGCTGAGGTTAAAGAGTATCGTGCCGCTTTGATTGAGGCAGTGGCGGAATACGATGAAAATTTGATGGAGAAATTCTTTGAGGATGAAAACTCCATCACCGAAGAGGAAATCCATGCTGCGCTCCGTGCTGCGGTGATGGATATGAGCATCATTCCAATGATTTGCGGTTCTGCCTTTAAAAATAAAGGGGTTCAATTCTTATTGGATGCTGTATGTCGATATCTTCCTTCTCCATTGGATAAGGATGCCATTGTTGGTGAAAACCCAAACACAGGTGAAGAAATTGCCCGTAAGCCAGATCCCAAAGAACCATTTGCAGCCCTGGCATTCAAGATTGCTACGGACCCTTTTGTGGGCCGTTTGGCTTTCTTTAGGGCCTATTCGGGCAAATTGGATGCCGGTTCGTATGTATTGAACAACCGTTCAGGCAACAAAGAACGTATTTCAAGAATCTATCAGATGCACTCGAACAAGCAAAATGCCATTGAAAGCATTGCTGCGGGTGATATTGGTGCTGCGGTAGGATTTAAAGACATCAAAACGGGTGACACACTCTCAGACGAGAAGCATCCGATTGTTCTGGAAAGTATGGTCTTTCCAGATCCAGTAATCGGTATTGCCGTGGAGCCTAAAACCAAGGCAGACGTTGATAAATTGGGCATGGCTTTGGCCAAATTGGCCGAAGAAGATCCAACCTTCCAAGTGAAAACTGATGAGGCTTCAGGCCAGACCATTATTTCGGGTATGGGCGAGCTTCATTTAGATATCATCGTTGACCGTTTGAGACGTGAATTCAAGGTAGAAGTAAACCAAGGGCAACCTCAAGTTGAGTACAAAGAGGCATTGACAGCCACTGCAAACCATAGAGAGGTCTACAAGAAGCAGACCGGTGGTCGTGGTAAATTTGCTGATATCGTATTTGTTATGGAGCCTGTTGAAGATGCCGAAAAGCAAGGTCTGGAATTTGTCAACGAAATCAAGGGAGGTAACATTCCCAAAGAATATATACCATCCGTAGAAAAAGGATTTAAAGAGGCCATGAAAAATGGGCCTTTGGCTGGATTCGAGATGGATTCGATGAAAATCACCCTTAAGGATGGTTCATTCCACCCCGTGGATTCTGATTCGCTTTCGTTCGAATTGGCGGCTAAATTGGGGTATAAAGAAGCTGCAAAAGCTGCCCGTGCCGTCTTGATGGAGCCTATCATGAAGTTGGAAGTTCTGACCCCAGAAGAAAACATGGGTGATATCGTTGGTGACTTGAACAGAAGAAGAGGCCAGGTCAACAATATGGACGACCGTGCAGGTTCAAAAGTTATCAAGGCCGATGTGCCACTTTCTGAGATGTTCGGTTATGTAACATCATTGCGTACATTGAGCTCAGGTCGTGCAACATCAACGATGGAATTCTCGCACTATGCAGAAACACCATCGAACATTGCCGAAGAGGTCATCAAGGCAGCTAAAGGAGTAACGGTTTAATTTCAGAGAGATGAGTCAAAAAATTAGGATAAAGTTAAAGTCTTACGACCATAATTTGGTGGACAAGTCTGCTGAGAAAATCGTAAAGACAGTCAAGACAACAGGTGCCGTGGTAACAGGTCCAATCCCTTTGCCGACGCACAAAAAGATATTTACGGTTTTACGTTCACCACACGTGAACAAGAAATCTAGAGAGCAATTTCAGCTGAGTTCATACAAGCGTTTGCTCGATATTTACAGTTCTTCTTCAAAAACCATTGATGCTTTGATGAAATTAGAGCTTCCGAGTGGTGTAGAAGTCGAAATAAAAGTGTAAATTTGCACGCCCTTACGAGAAGGGGCTAACATGTCCTGAGCTGCGAGCGAAGGAAAAACGGGAAAAAGAAAACTATCTGGGTCACAGAATATTTTCTTTGACCCAATTTTTTTGCCAAGAAATTGGCGGTTGAAATAAAGAAAAAAAAGTTAATGTAGACGAACGGCGATAGTCTAAAATCTACCGTCTGACGTCTTAAATCTAAGAAAATGTCTGGGTTAATAGGAAAAAAAATCGGCATGACCAGCATCTTTGATGAGAATGGAAAGAACATTCCATGTACCGTCATCGAGGCAGGGCCATGCGTGGTTACCCAAGTCAGAACCGAAGAGGTAGACGGGTACAGTGCCCTTCAGCTCGGTTTCGATGACAAGGCAGAAAAACGTACTGGCAAGGCCGAGATGGGCCATTTCAAAAAAGCCGGTGTCGCGCCAAAGAAGAAAGTCGTTGAGTTCCGAGATTTTGAAGGAGAATACAAATTGGGCGACACTGTTGGTGTTGACCTTTTTGTTGAAGGAGAATTTGTTGATGTCGTAGGTACATCAAAAGGTAAAGGCTTTCAAGGTGTGGTAAAACGCCATGGCTTTGGTGGGGTTGGCCAAGCAACGCATGGGCAGCACAACAGACTTCGTGCCCCAGGTTCCATCGGTGCGGCTTCAACGCCTTCAAGAGTTTTCAAGGGAATGAAAATGGCGGGTAGAATGGGCAACGAACGCGTTACCGTTCAGAACCTTCGCGTGTTGAAGGTGGTTCCTGAGAAAAACATCTTGGTTGTAAAGGGAGCTGTTCCTGGTCACAAAAACGCTTACGTAACCGTAGAAAAGTAGGGGGATGAAATTAGCTGTATTAGATAGTAAAGGAAAAGAAACAGGCAGAAAGGTCGATCTTTCTGACGATGTTTTCGCTATAGAGCCCAACGAGCACGCCATCTATTTGGATGTCAAACAATATTTGGCACACCAGAGACAGGGTACGCACAAGTCTAAAGAACGTGCTGAAATTGTTGGAAGCACGCGAAAGATTAAAAAGCAGAAAGGTACAGGTACAGCACGTGCCGGTAGTATCAAGTCTCCAATTTTTAAAGGTGGAGGACGAATTTTTGGTCCAAGACCCAAAGACTACACTCAAAAGTTGAACAAAAACGTCAAGCGTTTGGCAAGAAAATCAGCATTGAGTTTAAAGTCAAAGGAAAAGGAATTGATGGTTGTTGAAGACTTCAATTTTGATGCTCCAAAGACAAAAGATTTTGTCAATGTTCTCAAGTCATTGGGACTCGAAAATAAAAAGTCATTGTTCGTGTTGGGAGACACTAGCAATAATGTATATTTGTCGTCGCGTAATTTGAAAGGTTATGAGGTTATAACCAATTCAGAATTAAACACTTACAAGATTTTAAACGCTAAAAGTGTAGTCTTGTTTGAGGGCGCGGTAGAAGAAATTCAGTCGAACCTAAGTAAATAGTTTCAAAATGGGTGTGTTGATCAAACCAATCATTACTGAAAAAATGACCGCTGATAGCGAGCTTTTCAATCGCTATGGTTTTTATGTTGACCCAAAGGCCAACAAATTGCAAATCAAAGATGCGGTCGAGGCAACTTATGGTGTGACTGTTGAGAAAGTGCGAACAATGAACTATGGCCCAAGCCGTAGAACGCGCTATACCAAGACAGGTATACAGCACGGCAAGACCAACGCCTTGAAAAAGGCGATAGTAGATGTGGCCGAAGGCGATGTAATCGATTTTTACAGTAATCTATAAAGACAAATAATGTCAGTTAGAAAATTAAAACCGATAACCCCGGGACAGCGTTTTAGAGTAGTCAATGGATTTGACGCATTGACTGCTGACAAGCCGGAGAAAAGCTTGCTTGCTCCGTTAAAAAAGACCGGTGGTAGAAACAGTCAAGGAAAAATGACCATGCGCCATAGAGGTGGTGGTCACAAAAGAAGGTACCGTATCATTGATTTCAAAAGAGATAAGCAAGATGTTGCTGCCGAGGTGAAATCAATCCAGTACGATCCGAACCGAAGCGCATTTATCGCTTTGGTAGAATATAAAGATGGTGAAAAACGATACATCATCGCCCAAAATGGATTGCAGGTAGGCCAAAAGGTAATTGCAGGTGAAAAGGCGGCCCCAGAAATTGGTAACGCAATGCCTTTGAGCCAGATTCCTTTGGGTACTATCATCTCATGTATTGAGTTGCGTCCTGGTCAAGGTGCCGTCATGGCACGTAGTGCGGGTACTTTTGCACAGTTGATGGCAAAAGATGGCAAGTTCGTCACGATTAAGTTGCCTTCGGGTGAAACGCGAATGGTTTTGGCCAACTGTATGGCCACTATCGGTGCAGTTTCCAACTCTGACCACCAGTTGTTGGTGTCCGGTAAAGCGGGTCGAAGCAGATGGTTGGGCAGAAGGCCAAGAACCAGACCTGTGGCGATGAACCCTGTCGATCACCCCATGGGTGGTGGTGAGGGTAGAGCTTCCGGAGGTCACCCAAGGTCTAAGAACGGTATTCCTGCCAAAGGATTCAGAACCCGTTCTCGTACCAAAGACAGTAATAAATATATCGTAGAACGTAAAAAGAAATAACAGTACATGGCACGTTCATTAAAAAAAGGACCTTACGTTCATCACAGTTTAGAGAAAAAAGTCCAGCAGAATGTTGAAAGCGGAAAGAAATCCGTCATCAAGACATGGTCAAGGGCTTCAATGATAACCCCTGATTTTGTGGGGCAGACCATTGCGGTACATAACGGCAGGCAATTTGTTCCTGTATACGTCACCGAAAATATGGTAGGCCACAAATTGGGCGAATTTTCACCAACGCGTTCCTTCCGTGGGCACGCTGGTGCTAAAAACAAAGGCAAAAAGTAGTAAGCTATGGGAGTTCGAAAAAGACAAATGGCTGAAAGAATCAAGGCAGAGAAGAAAGAGATGGCTTTTGCCAAACTGAACAACTGCCCGACATCACCGCGAAAAATGCGTTTGGTGGCCGACTTGATTCGTGGCAAGCAAATTGAAATGGCACTGGCCATTCTTCGCTTTAACCAAAAGGAAGCTTCCAGAAGATTGGAAAAGCTATTGCTTTCTGCCATTGCCAATTGGGAAGCAAAGAACGAAGATGCCAACATTGAGGATGCCGATCTTTTTATAAAGGAAATCCGAGTAGATGGCGGCACCATGCTAAAAAGATTGCGACCTGCACCACAGGGCCGTGCACATAGAATCAGAAAGCGCTCAAACCATGTGACCTTGGTGTTGGGTGCCAACAATAACGTAGAAAGCTAAAAAGGAATATGGGACAAAAAACCAATCCGATAGGTAATCGTTTAGGAATCATCAGGGGATGGGAGTCCAACTGGTATGGCGGTGACGATTACGGAGATAAGTTGGCAGAGGATGATAAGATCAGAAAGTACATCCACGCCCGTTTGGCAAAAGCCAGTGTCTCACGAGTCATCATTGAGCGAACGCTCAAACTCATCACCATCACGATAACTACGGCTCGCCCCGGTATTATTATCGGTAAGGGAGGCCAAGAAGTTGACAAGCTGAAAGAAGAGTTGAAGAAAATCACCAATAAGGAGGTTCAAATCAACATCCACGAAATTAAAAGACCAGAATTGGATGCCAATCTGGTCGCGGCCAGTGTCGCACGACAGATTGAGAGCAGAATCTCATATCGCCGCGCCATCAAAATGGCAATCGCTGCCGCCATGCGAATGAATGCCGAGGGTATCAAAATTCAGATTTCAGGCCGTTTGAACGGTGCTGAGATGGCACGTTCAGAATCGTATAAAGAAGGAAGAATTCCACTTTCGACCTTCAGGGCTGATGTTGACTATGCGATGACCGAAGCCCACACTACCTATGGAAGATTGGGTGTGAAAGTATGGATCATGAAGGGCGAGGTCTATGGCAAGCGTGAGCTTTCTCCATTGGTCGGTCTTTCAAAAGGCGGTTCCAAAGGTGGAAAACAAGACGGTGGCAAAAGACAACGTCGCAGAAAGTAATTTGAAAAGGTAGAACAAGATGTTACAGCCGAAAAGAACAAAATTTCGTAAAGCCCAGAAAGGGCGCATGAAGGGTAACTCACAAAGAGGGCACCAACTATCAAATGGTATGTTCGGTATCAAGTCTTTGGATTCACACTTCATCACATCACGTCAGATTGAAGCTGCGCGTATCGCCGCTACACGATATATGAAAAGGCAAGGGCAGTTATGGATAAAGATTTTCCCAGACAAGCCCATCACAAAAAAGCCTCTAGAGGTGCGTATGGGTAAGGGTAAAGGTGCTCCCGAATATTTCGTTGCCGTGGTAAAACCCGGCAGAATCATGTTCGAGGTGGCAGGTGTACCTTACGATATTGCCAAAGAAGCATTGCGATTGGCAGCCCAAAAACTGCCGGTAAAAACAAAATTTGTAGTCGCTAGAGATTACGAGGCATAAACTGATACGAGATGAAACAAGCAGAGATAAAAGAACTATCGGTTGAAGAGCTTCAGCAAAAATTGGCTGAGTTGAAAAAAGAATATGCTGATTTGAAAATGGCCCACGCGGTCACACCATTGGAAAACCCAATGCAGATCAGAAGCACAAGAAGAACAGTCGCAAGATTGGCAACAGAGTTAACTAAAAGGGAACAAGAATAACGGATTCTGCCTTATGGAAGAAAACATCACAAGAAATTTAAGAAAAGAAAGAATCGGGGTTGTGACCAGCAGCAAGATGGAAAAATCCATCGTCGTTTCTGAGGTGAAGCGTGTGAAGCATCCCATGTACGGTAAATTCGTTTTGAAGACCAAAAAGTACGTTGCCCACGATGAGAAAAACGACTGCAACGAAGGTGATACCGTAAAAATTATGGAAACCCGACCTATGAGCAAGACAAAGTGCTGGCGATTGGTCGAAATCCTAGAAAGAGCTAAATAATCATGTTACAGCAAGAGTCAAGATTAAAAGTTGCGGATAATACAGGTGCCAAAGAGGTACTGACCATTCGCGTACTCGGGGGAACAAAAAGAAGGTATGCATCCATTGGTGACAAGATTGTGGTCACCGTAAAAGAGGCTACACCGAATGGTACCATCAAAAAAGGGGCCGTCTCAACCGCTGTGGTGGTCAGAACCAAGAAAGAGGTGAGAAGACCTGACGGTTCTTACATCCGATTTGATGATAATGCCTGTGTGCTGTTGAACCCCACTGGCGAAATGCGTGGAACCCGTGTTTTTGGCCCTGTGGCAAGAGAGTTGCGTGACAAACAGTTTATGAAGATAGTCTCATTGGCACCTGAAGTGCTTTAATTGAATGATGATGACAAAATTGAAGATAAAGACAGGAGATACCGTAAGGGTGATTGCAGGTGACCATAAAGGTGCCGAGGGCAAGATTCTACGTATCGACCGCGAGAAAAACAAAGCTATTGTTGAGGGCTCGAATGTGGTAAAGAAGCATGAGAAGCCAAGTGCACAGAATCCTCAAGGTGGCATAGTAGAGAAAGAAGCGCCCATTCATGTTTCAAACCTTTCGTTGATCGACCCCAAATCGGGTGATGCAACAAGGGTCGGTTTCGAAATCAAGGATGGCAAAAAAGTACGAGTTGCCAAAAAATCTGGAGAATTACTATAGTTATGAGCTACATTCCAAGATTAAAGAAAGAATATCAAGAGCGTGTGACAAAAGCACTTACAGATGAGTTCGGTTACAAGAACATCATGCAGGTGCCCAAGCTTCAAAAGATTGTGGTGAGCCGAGGTGTCGGTGCCGCAGTTGCCGATAAAAAGTTGATTGACCACGCCGTGGATGAGTTGACCAATATTACAGGTCAAAAGGCTATCGCCACCCTTTCAAAGAAGGATGTTGCATCCTTTAAATTGCGTAAAGGGATGCCCATTGGGGCCAAAGTGACCCTTAGAGGTGAGCGCATGTACGAGTTTTTAGATCGATTGATTACAACAGCCTTGCCAAGGGTACGTGACTTTCAAGGGGTTCGTGCCACTGGGTTTGATGGTCGAGGAAACTATAATCTCGGTATCACCGAGCAAATTATCTTTCCTGAAATCAATATTGATAAGATAAACAGAATCAACGGTATGGATATCACCTTTGTGACATCTGCTGAAACCGATAAAGAAGCAAAATCATTGTTAAGCGAATTGGGATTACCCTTCAAAAAGAATTAAGATGGCCAAAGAATCAATGAAAGCCCGTGAACGAAAAAGGGCAAAAATGGTAGCCAAGTATGCTGAAAAGCGTAAAGCTTTGAAAGAAGCCGGTGATTATGAGGCTTTGCAAAAGTTGCCTAAAAATGCATCGCCAGTGCGTATGCGCAATCGATGCAAGTTGACGGGAAGACCAAGGGGATACATGAGAAATTTTGGTATCTCAAGGGTAACTTTTCGTGAAATGGCCAATCAGGGATTGATTCCAGGGGTGAAAAAAGCAAGTTGGTAACCGAATTAAAGAATTGAAGAGATGTTAACAGATCCAATTTCAGATTATTTGACCAGAATTCGAAATGCCAGCAGGGCAGGTCATCGGGTGGTAGATATTCCTGCTTCCAACTTGAAGAAAGAGATGACCAAGATTTTGTTCGACCAAGGCTACATATTGAGCTATAAGTTTGAAGATGAGACTGCTCAAGGCAATATCAAAATCGCCTTGAAGTATGACAAGATCACCAAAGAACCGGTCATCAAAAAGCTGCAGCGTGTCAGTAAACCCGGTCTGAGAAAATATACAGGCGCAGGCAAAGTACCCCGCGTATTGAACGGTTTGGGCATTGCAATTGTCTCAACATCGCATGGTGTCATGACAAGCAAGCGGGCCAAGCAAGAAAATGTAGGTGGCGAAGTATTGTGCTACGTATACTAAAAAGAAAAGTGTAAAAAATGTCTAGAATAGGTAACAATCCAGTTTCAGTTCCAGAAGGGGTGACCGTCGAAATCAATGACAATGTGGTCACCGTGAAAGGTAAGTTGGGCGAATTGACCCAAGAGATTACCGATGTTGACGTGAAATTGGAAGAAGGCAATGTAGTGGTTTCAAGACCATCAGAATCTAAAGACCATAAATCAAAGCACGGTCTATACAGGGCATTGATTGCCAATATGGTAGAGGGTGTTTCCAAAGGATGGACCAAAGAGTTGGAGTTGGTAGGTGTCGGTTACCGTGCATCAAACCAAGGCCAAAAGTTGGATCTTGCCCTCGGATTTTCACACAATATCGTGATGAATATCGCTCCCGAGGTCAAAATTGAAACGGTATCTGAGAAAGGTAAAAATCCTATTGTGAAGTTGACCTCACATGACAAGCAATTGGTAGGTCAAGTGGCGGCAAAAATCCGTTCCTTCCGCAAGCCGGAACCCTATAAAGGAAAAGGAATCAAGTTTGTCGGTGAACAAATTAGAAGAAAAGCAGGTAAATCAGCTTAATACGTAAGAAATGGCATTATCTAAAAGTGAAAGAAAACTACGTATAAGAAGAAGAATCAGAAAGGTGTCTGAGGGCACTGAGGCCAGACCACGTTTGGCCGTCTTTCGTAGCAGTAAAGAAATTTATGCCCAATTGATTGACGATGTCAATGGGGTGACTTTGGCGGCAGCTTCTTCCAGAGACAAAGATCTTGATGCAAAAGGCACCAAGACAGAAGTGGCCAATGCAGTGGGCAAGGCCATAGCAGCGAAAGCCAAAAAGGCTGGTATAGAAGCCGTTGCTTTTGACCGCGGTGGAAATTTATATCACGGTCGTATAAAATCATTGGCAGAAGGTGCCAGAGAAGCAGGACTTAAATTCTAAATCGATATGTACGGGAAATACAAAAATGTAGAATTGGTAAAACCAGGTGGTTTAGAATTGAAAGACCGTCTTGTTGGTGTGCAACGTGTGACCAAAGTGACCAAAGGTGGTCGTGCCTTTGGGTTTTCGGCCATCGTTGTCGTTGGTGATGAAAACGGTGTTGTGGGTCACGGACTGGGCAAATCAAAAGAAGTGGCCACTGCAATTGCAAAAGCCATTGAAGACGCCAAAAAGAATTTGGTGCGCATCCCTTTGAGCAAGGGTACGTTACCGCACGAACAAAAAGGAAAATACGGGGGAGCACGTGTTTATATTCAACCTGCTTCACAGGGTACTGGGGTCATCGCCGGTGGTGCGGTACGCGCCGTGTTGGAAGCTGTTGGGGTACACGATGTACTTTCAAAGTCACAGGGCTCCTCAAATCCGCACAACGTGGTGAAGGCAACTTTTGACGCATTATTGCAATTGCGTGATGCAGGCATGGTGGCCAAGCAACGAGGTGTCAGTTTAGAAAAAGTTTTTAAAGGATAGTCTGATGGGGAAAATCAAGGTAAAGCAAGTAAGAAGTGCTATCAAAAGGCCACAAGACCAAAAGAGAACATTGGTAGCATTGGGTTTGGGAAAAATTGGAAAAGTCGTTGAACACGATGATACCCCCAACATCCTTGGAATGATAAATAAAGTAAAACACTTGGTTTCCACAGAGGAAGCTTAAATGACCAAATAGAATGGATTTAGGTAGTTTAAAACCAGCAGAAGGTTCAAGAAATAGACCAGGCAAGCGTGTCGGTAGGGGCGAAGGTTCCGGTAAAGGAGGAACTTCTACCCGTGGACACAAAGGTGCCAAGTCGCGTTCTGGCTATTCGAAAAAGATTGGTTTCGAGGGCGGTCAAATGCCATTGCAGCGCCGTGTGCCAAAATTCGGTTTCAACAACAGAAATCGTACTGAATATCTAGGTGTCAACTTAGATAAGTTACAGTACTTGGTTGATGAAAAAGGCGTGAAAGGTGAAGTGACCTTTGAAACCTTGATTGAGAACCGTATGGCCCGCAAGAACGATTTGGTAAAGATTTTGGGTGGTGGTGAGTTGAAGGCAAAGCTGAAGGTTTCTGCCCACAAATTTAGTGCTTCTGCAAAAGAGGCTATTGAAAAAGCAGGTGGTGAGGCGATAACGCTATAACAAAGCTAGCATGAAGAAATTTATTGAGACCATATCAAATATTTGGAAAATCGAAGAGCTCAGAAGACGTATTCTGGTGACTTTGGGCTTGCTGTTGGTGTACCGTTTTGGTGCCCAGGTAGTGCTTCCAGGTATTGATACCACTCAATTGGCTGAACTGACCTCAAATACCGAACAAGGTATTTTGGGGCTTTTGAATGCATTCACCGGCGGCGCATTTGCAAATGCTTCGGTTTTTGCATTGGGAATCATGCCCTACATCTCTGCATCGATTGTGGTGCAGTTGATGAGCATTGCGATTCCGTATTTGCAAAAGCTGGATAAAGAAGGAGAAAGTGGGCGAAAGACCAAAAACCAGATCACACGTTGGCTGACCATCGGTATCTGTATCGTTCAGGCTCCTGCTTACCTCTATGGATTGGAAGCCTTGGGGGTTCCCAATAGCGCATTTATCCTTGGTAAAGGGTTGGATTTTATCATTCCGGCAGTGATTATTTTGGTCACAGGCTGCGTTTTTGCGATGTGGTTGGGTGAAAAGATTACCGATAAAGGTATCGGTAACGGTATTTCCCTTTTGATTATGATTGGGATCATCGCCACAATGCCACAGTCGTTCGTTCAAGAATTTATTGCAAGAACGACCAACAATACGGGTGGACTCATGTTCATCTTGATTGAGTTGATTGTATGGTTCTTGGTGATTTTGGCCAGTGTACTTTTGGTCATGGCCGTACGTCAGATTCCTGTGCAGTATGCCAGAAGAAGTGCTTCCGGCGGCTATGAAAAGAACATTATGGGCTCACGACAGTACATTCCCTTAAAGCTGAATGCTTCTGGGGTAATGCCCATCATCTTTGCCCAGGCCATCATGTTTGCACCTAGCTTGATCGGTAGAACCTTTAATAATACTGCTGTAGGTCAGTGGATGGAGGTAAATTTTGCTGATATCTTCGGATTGTGGTACAATATATTGTTTGGAATTTTGATTATCATTTTCACCTATTTCTATACCGCCATTACCGTTCCCACGAACAAGATGGCAGATGATTTGAAACGAAGCGGTGGATTCATTCCCGGTATTCGACCAGGCAAGGAGACAGGTGACTATTTGGATAAGATCATGTCGTTGATCACCTTTCCAGGTTCCATTTTCTTGGCAGCGTTGGCAGTATTGCCCGCGGTTGTTGTCAAGTTGATGGATGTACAGGCAGGATGGGCCCTATTTTACGGCGGTACCTCACTGCTCATCATGGTAGGGGTGGCCATTGATACGGTTCAACAAGTGAACTCGTATTTATTGAACAGACATTACGATGGTCTTATGAAGACCGGAAAAAATAGAAAAGTAGCGTAAGCTAAGTTAAAAGTGAATGGTTAATAGTTAATGGTTGCAAATTTGGATTGATCATCACTATTAACAATTAACTAATAACAAATAACTAAAATATGGCAAAACAGCCACCAATAGAACAAGACGGAACAATTATAGAGGCATTGTCAAATGCCATGTTTCGTGTAGAATTGGAAAACGGTCACATCGTTACGGCCCATATTTCGGGTAAAATGCGCATGCATTACATCAAATTGCTTCCCGGTGACAAAGTGAAGCTTGAGATGAGTCCGTATGATTTGACCAAAGCAAGAATTACATATAGATACTAAGTAAGATGAAACGAAAATGAATTTTTTTAATCAAAAGTTGCACGTAGTGCAGTGATTAAAATAAATTCATGAGAGAACGAGTGCAACAAGTGGTTGCAAGGGTTCTTAAATTTTTAAATAGCTTTTACAGCAAGTTAAAAATTTTAAACACATGAAAGTTAGAGCATCCATAAAGAAAAGAAGTGCAGAGTGCAAGATTGTCCGCAGAAAGGGCAGATTGTACGTGATCAACAAGAAGAATCCTAGATTTAAACAAAGACAAGGGTAATTATGGCAAGAATCGCAGGGGTAGACATCCCCAAACAAAAGCGCGGCGTAATTTCATTGACCTATATCTACGGTATCGGCAAGAGCAGGGCCAAAGAGATTTTGGATAAGGCTGGTGTCGATGAGGGCATTAAAGTTTCAGATTGGAACGATGACCAAATCGGTAAGATACGTGATGCAGTGGGTGATTACACCATTGAGGGAGAGCTACGCTCAGAAACACAATTGAACATCAAGCGATTGATGGACATCGGTTGTTACCGCGGTATACGCCACCGTTCAGGATTGCCTTTGAGAGGTCAACGTACCAAGAACAACTCGAGAACAAGAAAAGGTAAGCGTAAAACTGTTGCCAACAAGAAAAAGGCGACTAAATAATAGCTAGAGCATAATGGCAAAAGCAAACACAAAAACGTCAAAGACGACCAAAAAGCGCAAAGTTGTGGTCGATGCCACGGGTGAAGCACATATTGTGGCCTCATTCAACAACATCATCATCTCTTTGACCAACAAGAACGGTGATGTGATTTCATGGTCATCGGCGGGTAAAATGGGTTTTAGGGGCTCTAAAAAGAACACCCCTTACGCAGCTCAGGTTGCCGCTGAAGAATGTGCGAAAACAGCAATGGAGGCCGGTCTGAAAAAAGTCAAGGTCTATGTCAAAGGTCCGGGCAACGGTCGTGAATCTGCAATTCGTACCATTCACAATTCTGGTATAGAGGTGACCGAGATCATCGATGTGACCCCAATGCCGCACAACGGATGCCGACCACCCAAAAGAAGAAGAGTTTAATCAATAACAACCTTTTCTCTGCGCCTTTGGTGTAGAGGGATATCTCAGAAAGTGCTGCAACGATTATCGAAGGATAAGCCTTAATTCATAATCGCACTTTCACTAAAACTAAGAAGATGGCAAGATACAAAGGACCAAAAACAAAAATCGCCCGTAAGTTCGGCGAAGCGATTTTCGGTGACGACAAGTCATTTGAAAAAAAGAATTACCCTCCGGGAATGCACGGCAACAACCGTCGTCGTGGCAAAAAATCAGAGTACGCAATCCAGTTGATGGAAAAGCAAAAGGCAAAGTATACCTATGGTATTCTTGAGCGCCAGTTTAGAAATCTTTTCGCAGAGGCGAAAAGGAAAGACGGCGTTACCGGTGAGGTATTGCTACAGCTTTGTGAATCACGTTTGGATAACGTTGTGTACCGTATGGGCATCGCCCCTTCAAGAAGAGGTGCCCGCCAATTGGTTTCCCACCGACACATCACGGTTAACGGTGATGTGGTGAACATTCCGTCCTACTCGCTTAGGGCAGGTGATGTCGTAGGTGTCAGGGAAAAGTCAAAGTCCGTTCAGGCTATACAAGATTCTTTGAGCAACAATAGCAGTGTTTACGAATGGATGACATGGAATTCAGATAAGAACGAAGGTACGTTTGTTACCGTTCCTGAGCGTCTTCAGATTCCTGAGAACATCAAAGAACAATTAATCGTCGAGTTATACTCAAAATAAGACAACACTGATTTAATTATGGCATTACTTAATTTTCAAAAGCCCGATAAAGTTATAATGATAGACTCCACCGATTTCGAGGGGAAATTCGAGTTTCGCCCCTTGGAACCTGGTTATGGTCTAACCGTCGGCAACGCATTGAGACGTGTGCTACTTTCCTCATTGGAAGGTTTTGCGATCACTTCTGTACGAATTGATGGTGTTGAGCATGAGTTTTCGGTCATTCCCGGTGTTGTTGAAGACGTGACTGAAATGATTTTGAATTTGAAACAAGTTCGTTTCAAAAGACAGATCGATGATGTTGAAAGTGAAACAGTCTCTGTTTCGGTAAGTGGAAAAGACCAATTGACCGCCGGTGATTTTCAGAAATTCATTTCAGGTTATCAAGTATTGAATCCAGATTTGGTTATCTGTAATATGGATTCGAAGGTGAATCTGAATTTAGAGGTCATCATTGAGAAAGGCCGTGGCTACGTGCCCGCCGAGGAGAACAAAAAGGGCAATGCCCCATTGGGAAGCATTGCTGTTGATTCAGTTTTCACCCCAGTGAAAAATGTGAAGTACAGCATCGAAAACTTTAGGGTTGAGCAAAAGACCGATTATGAAAAGTTGGTTTTTGAAATCGCTACTGATGGTTCAATTCATCCTAAAGATGCCCTGACTGAAGCAGCCAAGGTATTGATCCACCATTTTATGCTGTTCTCTGACGAGCGCATCACGTTAGAGGCTGATGAAATTGCACAGACCGAGACCTATGATGAAGAGTCGTTGCACATGCGCCAGTTGTTGAAGACCAAATTGGTCGATATGGATTTGTCGGTACGTGCTTTGAACTGTTTGAAAGCTGCTGAAGTGGATACTTTGGGAGATTTGGTCTCGTTCAACAAAAATGATTTGATGAAGTTCAGAAACTTTGGTAAAAAATCATTGACCGAGTTGGAAGAGTTGGTCATCAACAAAGGCCTTCAGTTTGGTATGGATTTGACCAAATACAAATTGGATAAGGATTAATGAATCATATTTTGCTCTCCCGACAATCACCGTCAGGATTTGGTAGCAAGATGATAATAAAGCAAAGATGAGACACGGAAAGAAATTCAATCATTTAGGTAGAACGGCCTCGCATCGCAAGGCAATGTTGGCGAATATGGCTTGTTCCTTAATTGAACATAAACGCATCAACACTACGGTTGCCAAAGCAAAGGCTTTGAAGCAGTTTGTTGAACCGTTGATTACGAAGTCAAAAGCAGAGAACAATCAGACCACTGAAAAAGGCACGCACAACCGCCGTATCGTTTTCAGCAAGTTGCGCAACAAATACGCAATTACTGAATTGTTTGGTACGGTCGCTGAAAAGGTAGGTGACAGACCTGGGGGGTACACCAGAATCATCAAATTGGGCAACCGATTGGGTGATAACGCCGATATGGCAATGATAGAGTTGGTTGACTTTAACGAAGTCTACAACGCTGGTAAACCGAAGAAAAAATCGACCAGAAGAAGCCGAAGAGGTGGTGGTAAAAAGGCTGAAGCTGTTGCACCAGCGGCAGAAACGGCAACCAAAACTGATGATTCAGAAGAATAGATGTTGTATAACACTGTTAATATTGAAAAAGGATACGCTAAAAACGTATCCTTTTTTTATGTTTTTTTGTAAAATTTTTGTCCAGAAATGAAATACCAAGAAAGAAAAAAAGCATTTGTTTTATTGGAAGACGGCACTATTTTTTACGGGAAGGCCGTTGGAGAAAAAAAAGGTACCGCTTATGGTGAAGTATGTTTCAACACCGGTATGACAGGCTATCAAGAAATTTTCACCGACCCCTCTTATTATGGTCAGTTAATGGTTACGACCAACGCCCATATCGGCAACTACGGTACCAATGCTGATGAAGTCGAATCAGACTCCATAAAAATTGCTGGTCTGATCTGTAAGAACTTCAGCTATAACTATTCCCGCCCAGCAGCGGACAAAAGTCTTGAAGACTTTTTGGCTGATAATAATCTTTTGGCCATTTCAGATGTAGACACCCGAGCCTTGGTGAGCTATATCAGAGACAATGGTGCAATGAACGCTCTAATCTCAACTGAAGTTGATAACATTGAGAAGCTGAAAGAAGAGCTCAAAAAAGTGCCCAGTATGGAGGGATTGGAATTGGCCTCGAAAGTTTCAACCAAAGAACCCTATTTCTATGGGGACGAAAAAGCAGCCTATAAAATTTCAGCATTGGATATTGGCATCAAAAAAAATATCCTTAGAAATCTTGCCAAGAGAGGGGCTTATGTCAAAGTGTATCCCTACAACGCCACTTTGAAAGATATGCAAGATTTCAATCCAGATGGGTTCTTTATTTCAAACGGTCCCGGTGATCCCGAACCTTTGACCGATGCCATCAACACCACCAAAGAGATTCTAAAGACCAACAAACCTTTGTTCGGTATCTGTTTGGGCCATCAGGTATTGGCCTTGGCCAATGGCGTTTCCACCTATAAAATGCACCACGGGCACAGGGGCATCAACCATCCAATCTTGAATTTGATGACCGGCAAGGGTGAAATCACTTCACAAAACCATGGTTTTGCCATCAATCGTGAAGAGACTGAAAAGCATCCAGATTTAGAGATTACCCACACCCATCTGAATGACCAAACGGTGGCTGGTATCAAAATGAAGTACAAGAACGTATTCTCCGTTCAGTACCATCCTGAAGCAAGCCCCGGGCCGCATGATGCCGAATATCTTTTCGACCAATTCTTTGAGGCCATCAAAGCCAGCCAAAACTGACTGCAGCGATAACGTTGTAGTTTAAATTTGGGTTATTTCACATGAGATATCTCAATGTAAAAGCAGGTGCTTTTGTATCTTTAGCAACTTGATGTACAACCAAAAAAAGAATACATGAGTTTCATATTGAACATACATGCAAGACAGGTGCTGGATTCACGGGGAAATCCCACTGTAGAAGTCGATGTCATCACTGAAAATGGAGTGCTCGGTAGGGCTGCCGTACCTTCTGGAGCATCTACGGGTGAGCATGAAGCGGTTGAACTTCGTGATGGGGGCGACACCTTTATGGGCAAGGGAGTGGCAAAGGCTGTTGAAAATGTAAACACCACTATTGCCGAGGCACTTGAGGGAGCTTCCGTTTTTGAGCAAAATGCTATTGATGAGGCCATGATTGCTTTGGATGGTACTCCGAACAAATCGAAACTGGGGGCGAATGCCATTCTAGGGGTTTCCTTGGCAGTGGCAAAAGCAGCCGCCAATGAACTGAACATGCCATTGTATCGCTATGTGGGCGGGGTCAGTGCAAACACGCTACCCGTTCCCATGATGAATATTATCAACGGCGGTTCACATTCAGATGCTCCGATTGCCTTTCAAGAGTTTATGGTGATGCCCGTGAAGGCCAAGGATTTCAGCCACGCCATGCAGATGGGTACTGAGATATTCCACAATTTGAAGAAAGTACTGCACGACAGGGGCTTGAGCACAGCAGTCGGTGATGAAGGCGGATTTGCACCCAATTTGGAAGGCGGTACCGAAGATGCCTTGGATACCATTGCAAAGGCGGTCGAAAAGGCAGGCTATAAATTGGGAGACGATGTGATGATTGCTTTGGATTGCGCTTCCGCGGAATTCTATGTGGATGGAAAATACGACTACACTAAATTTGAGGGCGATAAGGGACAAGTGAGAACCTCTGAAGAACAGGCAGCATATTTGGCTGACCTTTGTTCTAAATATCCCATTATCTCCATTGAAGATGGCATGGATGAAAACGATTGGGATGGCTGGAAGCTTTTGACCGAAAAAGTAGGGGATAAGGTACAATTGGTCGGTGACGATTTGTTTGTGACCAATGTGGAACGACTTTCCCGTGGAATTGAAAACGGGATTGCCAATTCCATCCTTATCAAAGTGAACCAAATCGGTACGTTGACCGAGACCATCGCCGCTGTGAACATGGCCAAGAATGCAGGCTATACTTCTGTGATGTCACATCGCTCGGGCGAGACCGAAGACAATACCATTGCCGATTTGGCCGTCGCGCTGAACACGGGCCAGATAAAAACGGGTTCCGCTTCACGAAGTGACCGTATGGCGAAGTACAACCAACTGCTCCGTATCGAGGAAGAATTGGGTGATGTGGCTTATTATCCTCAGGAGCGGGCGTTTAAAATAAAATAGTCTTTTTTAGTCAAAGGCGAAAAACGCCCGATGAACCCTCGAAAAACCATAGCCATTTCCTTCTTACTAATAGCTTTGGCTCTTGGTGTCATATTTTATCTGAACCTGAACCTTCCAAAAAACATAGAAGGTTATTTTAAGCAATCGTATTATGGACAGTTAGGTGCGTTGGCCATAGCTGTGGAGCTGGCTATTTCATCGTATTATCTGTTTCGAGGAAATAAAAAAGCCAATTTCTATTTAGCACTATTTGGTTTTACGGCAATACTTGATATACTCTTTCATATCAGCGGTCTCCTGACAAGTAATGTTCCGATTTATGGAATGATTATTTTTGGATTGTGCGCCATCATCTCCTTTTATATAGCCTTTTCCAACTCGTTTAATTTAGGGAAGATATCCCTTTGGGGTGCTTTGTTGAGTTTTGTAATGGGGAACGTTATTGAGTGGTTTTTTAATTTTTACTAGGCCAAAAAACTGAATTTTAAAACTTCTGTTTAAGACCATATTCTAAATGGAATCAATCCCCGGACTATCAATACAGCTAGCCATTGAAAAGTCGCAAGGATACTAATTCGGTCGATTTGTGAGGTTCTGATCCTAAAAGACTTTATAAGACCAACAGCCATACTTAACGGCAAAAGTCCTGTAAAAACTGCCAGTAAAATGTTCGCTAAAGTTAGCTCACCTAATTTGAGAAAGGGCTGTAACAGTAAAAACGGAATTGGAATAATGAGTGCGACAATCGAAAGGAATGGGAATTTTATTGCTTGATTTGAACTGAATAACTGCTTTTTAAAAAGCTTGTAAATACCCCTAGCGATAATCAAAAATATACCTAACAGCCCCAAAACAAGACTAAGCCAGAGTAATCCCAAATAAATTGGACTCACTTTTTCATAGGTCAATAGTCCATCGCTGATTATAGCGTTTTCATCATTTTTGTACAGAACGTGCGAGGGATTAATTCTATCTTCTTTTTTGAATAAATTCCCTGTAATTGGCAGTAGGCTAAAAGTTTCATTTTGTAAGGATTTAACCTTTACTCTATCTGATTCCATTTGTACTTGGATATAATTGAAGAGTAAATCTAGGTATCCAAACTTTGAAAATTGAATCGGGTTGATTTTGTAATAGCCCTCATACTCATCGATATTTTGGGGCAGTTCATTCAATACTGCTCTTTTTGGAGGTTTATTAACCTTCAAATGCTCAATAAAGAGTCTGTTGAACTTTTCATAATCCGCATTTTCACTATCCATATTAAAGGATATAAAAAAGGCTTTTTTCTCTTCTGGAAATAGGTAAAATGTGGCTCTGTAACCAATAGTATTACCACGATGAAAATAGCCCACCACTCCATATCTATCCCGATAACTAAGTCCATATTGATATCCTGTCGTCAATCCATTTTTGTTGGCTTCTGTGGAATCGGGTTTTCCAATTTGTCTTAACAAAGTCTCGTCAATAAAAACGTTGCCGCTAATTACACCATCGCTCATTAAAAACTTAGCCAGTATAGCCATATCATTCGCTGTTGTCACGAATTGACCTGCTGGACGTAAAAACATAGGTAGGTTTGCTTGGGTATTTTGATTATCAAAATGCCCCATCGCTAGACTTTCGTCTTTATATAAACCTTCTTGACTAACAAACTGAAAGGTACTATGTACCATCCCCAATGGTTTAAGAAGGTGCTCATCTAAATAGGATTCATACGGTTGGCCAGTAACTTTTTCTATTACAAGTCCTAATAGCGAATACCCCATATTTGAGTACGAAAAACGAGTACCGGGTTTTGTCCGCACTTTAAGAACAGATGGATTTCGAGTAAATAAATATTCTAATGGCGTGTTTGGTTTTGCCTTTGTACTGAACACTTGCCAAAATCTGGAATCCTCAATTCCTGAAGTGTGATTTAACAGGTGTAGAATTGTAATTGGACTGGAATCTTCCCAGGGATTGTCAATATTTATATCAGGTATGTATTGATTTATTGGAGAATTCAAATCAAGTTTCTCTTGACTTATTAGCCTAAGAACACCCGTAGCAATAAGGGTTTTTGTAATAGAGCCTACTAGCACTTTGTCTTCTTTTTTCAAAAGCGCTTTAGAACTGACATTCTTTAACCCAACTGCTCCTGTTTGTATTGTATCGTTATTTACAATCGCCCAAACAGCACCGGATAAACTTTCTTCGTCTGTCGCCTTTAATAGTTGATAATCAATCACAGCATTGGTCTGCGCAACAACGGACAATGGTGATGTAATTATTATAACAATGATGAAGAATCTTGTCATTTGTCTTTCAGGTTTTTTGTAACATTTTTCATATTACATCGCCCATAATCGTTCGTTTTTTGATTGATTTTTGATGAATTTGTTGAAAGCTTTAAACGATTAGCTTCCTAATGTTTTCCAAATAGCTTCGGCTTACCTTGACCATATCGCCATTTGTCATAATTAATTCGTAACTCGAAGGATAACTGTACGCTTCCTTCACATTATTGATATTGATGACCGCAGAGCGGTGCACCCTGATAAACTGCTGTGGATTTAGCTTTTCTTCCAGTTTTGACAAGCCGTAGCTGGTCAAATGTGAGCCCTTTTCCAGAATAAGTTTCGCATAATTGCCATCTGCCTGAATATAAATGATGTCTGCCACTGGTATATTGATAAGCTTATTGCGAACAGAAACCAAGATATTGGTAAGGTGCGTTTCCTGTTCGTTTAGTCCATTGACCAAAGTCTGGATTTGATTGAGATAGCTTTTATCATTGGTCATTATTTTTTCAATGGCCTCATCAAAACGTTCCTGTTTAAAGGGTTTAAGCAAGTAATCCACGGCGTGTACCTCAAAAGCTTTAAACGCATATTGGTCATAGGCCGTAGAGAAGATGATTTGCGGCATTTCTTCCAAGCGTTGCAATACCTCAAAACCCGTTAATCCCGGCATTTGTATATCCAGAAATACCAAATCTGGTTTAAAAGTATTGATGGCCTTTACCGCATCAACACCATTGTTGCATTCTTCAATAATGACCAAGTCTTTATGGGGTTGTAAAAATTCCTTAATCAGTTTTCTTGCTGGCTCCTCGTCATCAACGATAATTACCTTTTTCATTGTGTTTCAGTTTTTTCTAACGGAATGGAAAAGCTCACACAAAGTCCTTTGGGCTTGTTTTCGGTGAATTGTATTCCCATTCCATATATTTTTAAAAGTCTTTCGTTGGTGTTCGCTAGTCCAACGCCTTTGCTTAATAATTTATCTTTTGCTTCACCATGAATCCCCTTACCTGTATCGCATATAGAAATTTCGAGCGCATCAGTACGATGGGTCACATTAATGGCAATATGACCGCCTTCAATTTGAGGTGAGATACCGTGCTTCACACTATTTTCCACAATAGGTTGCATAATGATAGGGGGTATTAACAGCTCTGTTGATTCTCTGTCAGCATTTATCTCATAAGTCAGCCTCTTCCCAAATCGTTCTTTTTCCAAATCCAGATATTTTCTAACAAATTCCAGTTCTTCTTCCAGCGGTATTCGTTTTTCACGGGAAGCTTTTAATTGATAGCGAAACAAATCCGACAGTTCATTGACCATATTTCGGGCATTTTTCGCCGTCGTTGGTATAGCAGAGTTGATGGTGTTGAACACATTGTACAAAAAGTGCGGATTCAATTGTGCTTTTAGGGCTGATAGTTCGCTTTCGGCATTCAATCGTTTCAGTTCAGCAGACAATAATTCTTGTTGCCTTAATTCTTTGGAATAGATATAGACGTGAAAAATGCCAAATTGAATCGCATAAAAAAGAAGGGTTAGATACACATCCCAAACCACGCGTTGCCCTTGAAGCCTAAAAAGGGCATAATAATCGCAGAGGAGATAGTAAACATAAATCCATATCAATGTAAAAAGGGGCATTGTGATAAGGTGTAGCCATCCTTTCTTCCAAATGGAAAGCGAAGCCAGTTTCTTAAAGAACAGCCAAATCAAGGGAATGGTTAATATAGCTTTGAGCACGAAGTTTATTATCATACCCATCGGGTTGAGCCACCGACCAATATCAATGTTCAATACAGCTTGGTAAAACACTCCCATAAGTGCGTAGAAAAGGACAATAAGTAGAATTTCTTTTTTCAATTTTTTAAATCATTTTTTGCAATTAACCAATTATTAATCAATTGAACTGCAAATATTTAAAAGAATTTCAGAACGGTAAACCAAATTCTTTTGAGTTGCAATATAACCGTGTGAATGGACTGATTGCAATCCGAACGATTATATCGCCATTGGTCAGAAACCACTTTATTAAATGCGCGTATGAAGATTTCTTTGCACTGTGAATTTTAAATCAGATTACGATGAAAACAGCAGTAGAAAGAAGCAGAATATGGGGTTTGCCATTACTTTTTATCCTATTGGCAGTACAAAACTCTTGGGGGCAGCAAGAAGGTTATAACCCATCAGATTATCCTGAATATTATTACACCAAAATAGGGCTGCCCAATATTCTTTTCTCAGGTGTTTTGTTGAAGAATACTGAAAAGAAACAGGTATGGTACATCCCAAATATTTTTGAACAGTTTCCTGCTAATACGGTGGAAGGTTTCGTTTTCAGTCCACAAGTACGGTTTACCCAAAATTATGAAGACGGACGATTTTTGAGCTTGAACCCCAACCTGAGATACGGATTCGGTAGCGAACGTTTTCAGGCGCAATTGAAGACCCAATATTTATATCGGCCAGAATCAAATGGTCTTTTGGAAATCTCTGGAGGGCGAGCCGTAGAACAATTATATGATGAAAGTACATTAAGCGCGTTTAACAATTCCTTGAATACCTTTGCGTTTCGTGAAAACTTTTTGAAAATCTACGAGCGTTCTTATGTGGAACTTGCACATACGTTTTCACCAATTAAGGACTTTCTATTGACAACTTCGGTAAGTTGGAACGAGAGAAACCCGTTGACCAATCTAGAGAAATATGAAAATGACGAAGATTTTACGTCCAACGCTCCTGAGAATGAAGAATTGGAAGATACCGCTTTCGCAAAACATACCGCGGTTCTTTTTGATGCCAAACTGAGATGGCAGGTCGGTCATCAATTTTCCAAACAACGGGGACGAATGGTTTCTTCGGGTAAATATCCTGCATTGACCCTTTCATACACCAATGCTGTTGATGAACTTTTGGGCGGAGACGTGTCCTATCAAAAACTGGCATTTGGTATCGAAGATGAGTTTGAAATCGGGCATTATGCCTTTGGCAAGTTCTTTTTGGAAGCAGGCGACTTTGTGTCCCAGGACGCCTTGACGTTTGTAGATTTCAATCATTTTAAAGGAAAGGAAACGGTCTATGGCGAATATGGCATCGACCAGTTTCACCTTTTGGATTATTACAGATATAGCACCGCAGATTTTTACGTGCAGGGGCATTATGAGCATTATTTCAGGCCTTTTCATTTTATCTATGATGAAGTGGATTATAGACCCGTGGCAGGGGTTCACTATTTATACACCAAAGAGGGTGGTCATTATGCCGAATTGGGGATTGGTATGGACAACATGTTCAAGGGCAAATGGCGTGTTGATCTGTATAACAGTTGGCGAGATGGTAAGCACGAAAGTTTCGGAGTTCGGGTAGGGATTGGTTTTGATTGACCAATTAAAGAAATAAAGTCAACAATAGGAGAACTTTCTGCCACTATCCAAAAAACTGGCCGTTCCACGGAAAATCGGGACCTCTTCCAAAACTACTGTAGTAAATAATAAAGAACAGCAGGCCCAATGCAAGCAGTGAAACAATGACCGTCCCCTTTTTGAAAACACCCTTGTATTTCAGAAAGAACAATATCAGGACAATGATTGTGCCCAGCACCAAAATGGCATAGTAGCCAAGGTCTCCCATTTCCCGTCCAAACCGGAGCATGCCAAGAAATAGCGCAAGATTGTAAATGAGCAATCCTGTCAACGAAAAGATGTCCAAAAAGGGCAGTATCTTTTTCACAGCCTATTTTTTCTGCCAGATGATTGACTTGATTTTCCAATTCTTGACCTCTTCGATTGACCAATTGGTCTTGTCTGGGCCATGGGTATTGCAACATATTTCATACGCTATCTTAGAACCTTGAACACTCGCATAGGTATGAAAATGGGGGCTTGTGGCAATTTCGATATTTGGCCTGAGCGATTTGACCGTTTCGAGAGCCATGCCGACCTGTACCCCATATTGGTCTTGAATATCCGTAGCCAATATTTCCAACGATTTTAGTTGGTTGACGTTATCGTCAAGAACCCCTTTGAGACTCTGCACATCAGACCCCACCTGCAAAACCTCATGCGTTCCATTCTCAAGTGGTTCTGTTTTTCTTAGGATGGTATCTTTTGGAAAAAGTATTTTAAGTCCTTTTTTAAGCGAATCGATACTGCTTCTTAAGGGCAATTCGCCAAGGGTGTTTTCTTTTAAAACCAAAGGCTTTGGAGTTTTGGCCATTTTGGTAAACGTTAGAAACCCTTTGGGTGTTTTCAACAGCAATGTATCGCCTACGATTCCGTATTGATTGACGTTGGACAATTGGTCAAAGTAATCAATCTCCAATTTGGCATCAGAAGCACACATTTTTCTTGTAGCTCCCACGGCACCAAGTTCTAATTTGTTGGATGATGCGGTGTAGCTTGAAAAATAATTGTTGCAAATCCCTTTTCCGTGTAATTCATCATGCTCAAAGTTTAAGGTGACTTCTATATGTTTGGCATCGTGGTCGGGAAACTCAGTAAGCTTCCAAGAGGTATTCTCAAGATTTCCACCTTGCAGATTCTTTTCAGTATTCGTGCCGCCGCAGCCCATGCTCAAGAAGAGTGCTGTTGCAGACAATAGGTACAAGCTAACTTGATCTTTCATTTTTTCTCAGTTTTTTAAGTATCCATTTGAAAATGATATAAGATGGCAAAAACAAAAGCAAACAGCCCAGAATGAGTGCCACGGCATTGGGCATGCCTGAAATCCATCCGAATAGAAAAGCCGTGCTCTCAATGGCTTTACCCACATTGAACTGAAATGGGTCGTTTGAGGCGGCCCCTGCGTTTGAATAAAACGCCACTATAAAAACAAACAGTGAAACAGCGGCTGAAATTGCTATTGCATAGTTTTTTAAAGTGGTACTTGATTTCATGACTTTTAATCAAAAGTGTAAACAACGCCATTCGTCCATGTGTATTGGGTTCTGGGCACACCCGTTGGCGGGAAGGCATCAAACAGCAGATTGAATGTCGATTTGAATCCCAACCCTTTGTAAATGGTAAAGGTCAATGAGGTTTCGTTTGAAATCCGGTAATCGCTGAACATCGAAATTTTTGGTTGGTAATAGGTGGTGCTGACCATCGAAACCTGGTCTGATGGATACAAACTGAACGACAGGTAGGCACTGCCCCTAACATCTCTATTGATGTTGATTCCAAAAGTTTCGGTTGATTTTTCATACTCGTACATCACCAAGGATCCCAGATAAAATTTATACTTTTCAGAAGCCCCCAATTTGAATCTGGGGCCGGTGCCCACAAGACTTCGCAGCTCAATGTTTGAAACTGCATCGTACTGTGACTGAAAAAAGACCTCCCAAGCGGTTTTCGGCCTGAACTTGTAGTTGTAACGCAGGTGTATGGTGCCGCTGTTTACAAACTTGCTGCTATCCAACTGCTGAAAATTCAGGTTGGTGACAATCAAGTACAGGTTCTTTTTATTGCGATACTGCAAATGCGCCCTGTTGGTAATCTTGAAGATGTCATTCCTGTTTTTTATAAGACTCACATCTAGGCTCATGTTGCCCGACCATTTAGAGGTGTCAGTCACCTTTCGCAATGATTCCACATTTACGATTTGCCCATGGGCCTGAATACCAATCAAAATGGCCAACGCAAGTAATTTCAAGTTCTTCATAAGAGTAGACAAAAAAAGGATTCCCCCTAAATATAGACCAACCAACTATACCTTAAACGGGGGAATCAAGAAGGAAATCTTACATCAAATCTTCAACAACATTTATTCCTTCCTTGACAACATTGACCGTGCTGTTCAACGTTTGGAAAAGGTACTCATGGCCTTTCCAAGTCGGTCTGGTGGGCAATTCCCTACCTTGTTCATTGATGCCCGTCTTGATAAAATCCGCATCTTTCAACAGTTGAATGTGATAGTCAATCTTTTTTTTGGAATACCCTTTGACCGTGAACTTGGCGGGGGCCACATCGCCGTTATATTCCATTTTTTCGATGGTACGGATGATTTCCGTAAGGCACAGCATATCTCTCTTCATCGTTTTTGACATATCGTTATCTAAACTGTTTTATTCTTGAATAGGGGTCGGTGTCGGGGTGGGTATTTCCTCTTTCTGGAAGCCTTTGGCAATCAAATAACTTCCGTAGAACAAAAATTGCATGCCCATAAAAACGGTGACCGATAGTGCCCCCACCAAAGGTTTGGCTATGATGACCACACCAAATAAAATGGATAGTATGCCCATGATAAGCAATACCCACCATTTTTTGAACATCAATTTTTTGAGCCCAAACGATAGACCCGATTCCAACATGCCGATGGCGACCGTCCAGAAACCAATGAAGATGACCAACAAAGGTGCGGTCATGGCGGGGTAAAACAAGAGCGCACCGCCTAAGAGCACATCAAGAATGCCCAAGGCGAGGGTCCAGCCCCATTTGTTGTAGAGTTTTCTAACGGTAATGCTTCCGATTATGAAAATTGTTCCCGTAAAGAGGGTCAAAAACCCAATGGTAGCTGTTAGGCCTACTAATGAAGCCAACGGATTTCTAAAGATCAGTACTGCTACGATGATGAACAACGCTCCTCTCAAGAGGTACATCCACCAATTTTTTCTTCTATTTTTCATGATTGTATGTTTTAGTTGTTTTTCTGTTTATGTTAAAATGAATATCCTATCCGGATTCCATAGTGAAATGCCGGGGTTGTAAAGGTGGCCTCGCCTTTATCGTTAAATTCGATGTCGGTGCCCAAAGCATCCAAGACCCTGTATTCTTCAATAATGGCCAAAGCTGCGTCTACTGCGAAGAATTCTATGGGTAGGGCCTGTCTTTCTTCAATCTTGACTTTATTGAAACCAATGCCCGGGCCCGCAATCAGAAAGTCGATATAGAAATGCTTCTTTATAGGCAGTTTGTAACCGACCTCAAGCCCAATACTGTTTGTGATGACCGAAGTTCTGATATCCAGGGGAGTATCTTCAAGCGTAATCGAAGAGGTATAGGTGCCCAAAAGGTCATCTTTATAGTTTTGGTACCGATAATAAGCCCCCACAAAAAATCCGGTGTGGCTTCTTTGGGTTTCTTGCAAATACCATCTGAACTCAGGCGAAATTTGAACACCCGAAAAGGTGATATCATTTGTGACAACGGTCAGCGTATTGAATCCGGGAGTTTCAAATATTCCTGAAGATATCTTTGCACCGACCGATAACCCTAAACTCATATCTTCGTTCAATGCTCGCTCATATTGCACTTGAATGGTGCCAAAGGCCAGTGCAAACGGATTGAGCATGATATGGTTTTTCTGCTCTACATCAGCTGTGTTTTGCTGCGACTTCATTGAAAAGCTTGCCAGCAATAGTATCGGCAAAATGATTTTAATAGGTTTCATCAGTTCTTTTTGTTTGTGGTTTCATGATGGCCGACCAAATGGATTTTTACCATCCTATCTGATCGGCCAATATCCATTGACCGAGGCTTTGCGCCCTTCAGCACCAAGGCCAATTATTTTCTTGGAGGATATTTTGACAATATGGCCCTGACTGCTTCATTGATGGTCCGCTGCATGTCTTTTTGTTTGCCGGTAATGACCCCATTGGCCAATCCCCTCCACACCAATTTTTTACTTGACACGTCGATTAGATCGATTACCAAAGTGCCCAGCTCGTAATTTTTGATATAGGTGTCTACATGCGACATGCCACCATAACGCTGGCTTCTATACGAAGTGTGGGTGATGCTTTTTGATTCTTGGGTATCGACCACGAAGAAATTCACATAAAGGTTCGGGGTCTCCGTTTCTTCGAGCCCTTTTCTTCGCAATTGGTCATGTATCGCATTTTCAAAAGTGCGCTGATTTTCACTGCTATAATTGTCATGTGTATCTGAATACGATAATTCTTTATCGAACTTATAGCTGTTGTACGAGGCAAAATTTGCCTGTTTGTCGTATTCTACCGCTGTTTTTAGATTCTTGATGGAATTGCAACTCGCCAAGACCAAAAAAACTGGCAATATGATGCTTACTAAATAAATTGCTCTTTTCATTTTCTTTGTTTTTAAGTGTGGTTAAAAACACCCCTGGCATACACCAGAGGTGTCTGTTTTTATCAGGAAATTTGTTTTAAAAAGTGGTCTACTTCTGCCAAGGCTTCAGACCTTGATTTACCCAATCGTTCTTGTAGAAGACCGACCAACCGTGTTCTGCTGCCATTGATTTTATCAGCATCGTTTTCGGTAATCTCTCCCCAATACTTTTGCATTTTTCCCTTAAGCTGGTTCCACTCCCCGGCAGAGGCCATGTTATCATAGCGTGCCTGAAGCTTGTCCACTTCTTTTCTGGCCTCCTCGACAGAGTGACCATACTTTTGCTGTAACAGCCCTTCCAATTTTTTGGTATCGCCAGCAACTTGATCCAGCTCATTGTGGGTCAATTTGCCCCATGATTTTTGAGCTTCTCCTTTAAGCTCGTTCCAGTAACCTTCTAAAATTTGACTCATAACTTGTGGTTTTTAATGATTAATAATTGTGATTAATTGATTGTTCTTGTTTTTTATTTTATTCTTGGAATTTGCATTCAGTCTATGAACTGTCTCAGAAACTGATTTACATCTTCCATGGCCTGTTCTTTTGACCAATAGTACTTTTCTTTGATTAACTGAAGCAACCTTATTCTGCTACAGTGAACGTGGTTGATGTCTTTCACCCTCAGGTTTGGCCAATGTTTTGGCAATTGTTCTTTGACGTGCTCACAAGCTGCTATAAAGGCGAGGTCGTCATATCTGTGGATGAGATCACTGATTTGCTTTCTACTTTCCCAAAGGCTGTATCCATATTTTCTTTGTATTAGTTTTTCCAATTTGGCTGTGTTGCCAGCGACTTGATTTAATTCTGAAAGGGTCAGTCTTTCCCATGTTATCAGGGCTTCCCATTTAAGGTCTTCCCAGTACTCTTCTAATAAATGGTTCATTAATTTTTATTCAGTTTTCTGATTTTTGGCGTTATCAAAATTTCAACATGGCGCCCATTTGAACTCTATTGGCAGTGGCGCTGTTACCGTCTATATTTTCTCGCTTTCCATGTAAATATTCGAGACCAAATGACAATGATTTTATAGGCTCATAGAACAAATTCAATGAACCGTAATTGCTGTCTTTAAGGTCATTCTCAGCTAGTAACTCATTATCTTCGAGTCTTGTGGTGCCCAACACCAGTGAGGAGTTCCATTTGGTGCCCCAAAAGATTTGGTAAGAGATAAACCCACCATAAATGCCCAGGGTTTCAAGGTTGTTTGTTGTCTCATCAAAGATTCCGTCATAGCCAAGCCCACGTACTCCTTCGATATAGCGAGCAATTCCTTGGCCTCCGACGGCCTGGAACTTTATATTGTCTTTTTTGAAAGTGGCCAATTTTCCGGATAGCATAACCCCCCATCCCGTTTCATCATTGGTGGGTTCATCAACCGTCGAAAATCGCAGTTGTCGCACCAGAGCAGCGAATTTTAGGAAGTCTTTATCCTGATTCCAGCGTACTTTGTAAGCTGCTATGATATCAGGCATATTCAAGTTCTCTGCTTGGGCATCGCCGGTAAGGGTAATCTGTTCTGCTGGATTTTCGATAGCCAAGGCAAGTGTGCCTGTGGACCCGGCCTCAAATTCATATCGGATTAGGGGTGCCCGGTTAAGGGTAGAACTGTTGGCACCTTCAAAGTCAACAATGTGTGGCCGCGCCTGAATGTCGTAAAACGTTGACCACGTTTGCCCCACGGTCAGGCCTTTCCATTGCAGGTAAGCATGACGAATTCTTGCCAAGCCTCCGATTCCGGTTGCCGTATCGTGAAAATCCACTTCCAAAACGGCTTTTACGTTGCCTATACCAGTTTCTTTTTTGAATTCGAGTCCCACCCTGGATTGCTTTGCGCTCATAAAAAAATCCGGGTTTCTGGGATTTACTTGTGGAACAGGAATGGATGAGGGCTTAAAGAGATCCGATCCCCCCAAATCCCTGAAATCATAAGTGGCATTCAATTTTATGAATCCGTATACCCTAAAAGCCTTTTCGGTGTTCTGCTCCTGACCTTTTAAGACGAAAAAGGTCATAGCTATGGCTGCAAAACTCAATAGTCTTGTTTTCATGATTATATTTTTAAGCAAAACGGCTGCTCGGATTTGTTTGGGCAGCCTGTCTCAGTTATGAAATAGGGCTAGTTGCCATCCACTTTTCTGCCATACATGGCCTGTACGTGTCTAGCATTGTTTCCTTCCAGTTTATTAAACCTCTGGATTTGATCGGGTGAGGCTTCCAATATCTCTTTGATCACCAGCCAAGTCACGGTTTCGGTATATGGCGGCGTAGTGAGTGAGCCTTGATAGTGATAATAGCCCAAATCTGTAAACTGATCCTTCAGGTCATTGATGTTAACAGTACCACCATCTACCTTATTTTCACCTTCTTCTTCGGTAGGGATGGCGTTCATGAACTCATCAAGAAACGGATTTTCTTTTCCCTCCTTAAACAAAATGCCTACGACCAAGTATACTGGGTCTTCACCTTTTTTAATCCCAGGTAATGTGTGCACCATGTGCATCTCCAAGGGAAAGGTCATGCCATCAATTAAGTGTTCAGATGGCGTATGAAAATGAAATTGTTTGAAATCAAAGGTTCTTCCATCAAAAGAAATGGTATTACCGGCATCATAATTTACCTGAATGGTATGCCCCAGGTTCACCACATTTTCGGACGACTCTTTGTAGTTTAACGTGATGCTGTGTTGCGAGGTATCTTCTGTCTGATTAGTGTGAATATTGATTGGAGATTGTATAAGTCCGTGGTCAAGGCCAGGTAATGCATATCCCTGTTGTTTTTTTACCTTGGCATCAGGTGCTTCGGCCTTTACCTCATTTTTTTCTTCAGCCACCTTTTTCTTTTGCTGATGTTGGCAACTTGTGGAATTTAATGTAAAAACAGTCAAAACTGTTGCGGCTAGTGTTCTCGTAATTGTTTTCATAATAATTGATTTAGTGTTTGAAGTGTGATTAATTGATTTTTGTTTTTCTTTCCCTGAGCCTGAGCAGGCCATAAAGTCCCACCCCAGAAGGGTTTTTGAAATATTGTATTTCAGGATTTTTTCTCAAAAGCTTAAAGGCCAGCAGCATCATTGAAAACTCATCTGACCTTAAGTATTTTTTAAAATCACGATAGGTATCCCAAATGGCATAAAAAGAGTAGGTATGTTCTTCATGATCGTGGGTGAAAATTTCGAACCGCTTGCACCCTTGATCCCTTCTGACCCGGTTAATGAGTCCTGACATGATTTCCATAAATTCGTTCTGCTTTCCTTTTCGTACTTGTACACGTGCCATTAATACCGTCATTTTTGATTAAAAGTTTTAGGACGGTTGGCTATAACCAATTGGCATGCCAACGACAGAAAATTTTCATAATAATCTTAAAATCAATTATTTACACAAATAGAGAAATTGTGAGAATGCGTAGTAAGACCACGATATATGACGGTTTCCGCCATATTTAGCAGAAATCAAAAAATAGAAGAAGTAGTTAAGATTGGATGTAGGCCTTAGGCAGGAAGTTCTTTTTTAAGGCCGAGTTTCAACATTCTTGAACGCAGGGTGCTTGGGTTGAGTCCCAAAATACTGCTGGCCCCGCTTTGCCCCTCGACTTTCCAATTGCATTTTTCTAGTACTTGAAGAATATAACTTTTTTCAACTTCTTGCAGCGACCCGCTCATTTGCCGTTCAGGGGCAGGCTGCGATTTGATAAGGGCGTCTTTCAAGCTCAGCACATGGCTCTCTGAAGTGATGACCGCACGCTCAACAATGTTTTCCAGCTCCCTGACATTGCCCGGCCAGAAATGTTCCCGTAATTTTGAGATAAGGCCATCGGGAATGGTGTCTATGGATTTGCCGATTTTTTTGCCCGTTTTGCTCACAAATTGCCTCACCAGAAGCGGGATATCTTCCATACGCTCCCGTAAAGGAGGCACATCAATGGGAAAGACATTCAACCGATAGTACAGGTCTTGCCTAAAGTTGCCCGCATCGATTTCCTTGAGCAAATCTCGGTTGGTGGCAGCAATTACCCTGACATCTACGTTGATGGTCTTTGGGTTGCCAATGCGCTCAAACTCGCCCTCTTGCAGCACTCTGAGCAATTTTACCTGCAGTTCCAATGGCATTTCGCCGATTTCATCCAAAAAAATGGTGCCCTCATGGGCCATTTCAAAACGGCCGATATGTTGGTTGATGGCCCCTGTAAAAGCCCCTTTTTCATGGCCGAAAAGCTCACTTTCGATAAGATAAGTGGGCAATGCCGCACAGTTGACCTTGATGAGCGGTCTTTGGTTTCTTCTACTGTTTTTGTGTATCGCTCGAGCAATGAGTTCCTTGCCGGTGCCCGTTTCGCCTAGTATCAGAACAGTGCTGTCGGTCTGAGCCACCTGTTCCACCTTTTTGAGGGTATGCTTTAAAGAGCCACTTTTGCCAATGATTTCATCAAAATTATGCGCTATCTTGATTTCTTCCTGTAAGTACTCGCTTTCGTTCTTGTACTGGTCTTTGAGCATTTCCAGTTGCTTGTGGGCCGCATTGAGTTCTTCTTGGTTCTTTTTCCGCATGAGGGCATTGGCAAAAATTTCCCCTATCAATTTCAACCGACTGATATATTTGGCCGACCAATCAATTTTTTTGGTGTAGGAATCAAAACCAAGGGAGCCAATGATTTTTTTGTCGATGACCAGCGCAGTGTACAATATGGATTGCACACCAAAGTCTTTCAAGAATTTTTTAAAGTTTTTTGCTGCTGTCGGGAGCGCATCGACATCATTAATACAAATCATGCCATGATTGAGAAGCTCACTCATGATATAGGGGAATTTGCTCATGGGAATTTCTCGGAAATCTTCAGGGGTAATAAATGTCTTCAAAGAAGGGATAGCATAAAAATGTGTGGTCGTGGCCAAGCCGGTTTCTTCCGAATAACTGTTCAAGCTACTATAGTCAACACCCATGAATTCTGTCAAGAACCTGAGCGACCTGTTGATTTCAGCATCGATTTTTTCAGGGGAAAGACTGATGAACCGAGTAGAGAATTGGGATATCAATTTCTCAAACTTAAATTGCTGTACCAAAAGTTCGTTCGGTAATCGGTTGGATGTATCTGAAGAGGCCATTACCTAATAAATGTACGTTTATTTTTTGTTTTCGTAAACTTTTTGTAATCTATTTTACTGCTATACAATAGGTTATCATTTGATTTTGCCGACTTTCAATAATTGAAACTAAATTTAAAATACCATTACTTTTTGATAACATACCGTACATTAAATATTTAGGTAAAAGGCTTTTTTTTGCGTCTTGATAAAGATTCCTTAACTTTTAAATTCTCTATCGAAACTAACTATATGAACAATTTTCTTTTTGCGGCAGCTGAAAATGATGCCATACCTGAATGTAAGGCAGGCGGCATGGGCGATGTGGTGCGCGATGTGCCCAGACAGATTTCTGAACGTGGCGACAAGGTGCATGTGGTCGTGCCATCGTATGGCCGTTTGCACCAAAACGGTATATTCAAGACCAAACTGAATTTTGATCTTCGTGGCATTGTCTATACCGCAGAGTTGTACGAGGTATCACCAAAAAAGGAATTTCCGAACATCACCCATTATGTGATTCACCATCCTGAGATTGAAGCCGGTGGCATTGCCCATATTTATCACGATGATCCTGAAGAACCTTTCTTTACCGATGCCATCAAGTACTTTATCTTCTGTACTGCGGTTGCTGAGGCCATCAAAAAAGGAAGTTTTGGCCATTTAGATGTGGTGCACCTTCATGATTGGCACTCAAGTCTGTTATTGTTTTTAAGAGAATATCACAGTGACTACGCAAACCTTAAAAAGATTCGGTTTGTCTATAGCATCCATAATTTGGCCATTCAGGGTATCCGACCTTTTGAGAACAACTACTCATCAGTAAGAAATTGGTTTCCCGAAGTTGCCTATGATGAGAAAGGATTGCGTGACCATCGATATACCGACTGTATCAATCTGATGGCTGTGGGCATACGTTTGGCAGATGCAGTTCACACGGTTTCCCCATCCTATAAAGAAGATGTGATGAAACCAAGCTCGCCCCCTGAATTCATTGGTGGCGAAGGATTGGAAGAAGATTTACAGCTTGCCGATAATGAGGGAAGGCTTTTCGGTATTTTGAACGGTTGTAATTATAAAAACATCAATGTTGAGGCCAAGGGCCAGATTTACCGCAACACGGTAAAGGCACTCTTCAGTTGGCTGCAAGATGAGACAAAAAAATACAAAGCTGATTTTTTGGCCCACACAGGCGAAAAAATAATGAAATATGTAGGCAATCGACCAAAGTTCATTGTATCGAGTGTCGCCCGACTGACAGAACAAAAGTTTTACTTTTTCAAAAGATCACCAGAAGCATTTGTTGAAATCTTGAAACGACTTGAAAAGGTCGAAGGTATTTTTATGTTGTTGGGCACCGGCGCACCCGAATATGAAGACTTGTTTCGTCAAATGAGTTACGAAAATGAAAACTTCATTTTTACCAATGGGCAATCTGAAAGTTTGATTGATTCGATGTACCTTGAATCAGACCTGTATTTCATGCCCAGTCTTTTTGAGCCTTGCGGTATCAGTCAAATGTTGGCCATGCGAAATGGCAATCCTTGTTTGGTACACCATACCGGAGGGTTGAAAGATACCGTTGAGCACCTAAAAACGGGGTTTAGTTTTGATGGCGATACCTTTGATGAAAAGATTTCGAACATGCTGTCAGCACTTGACGAAGCGTTAGAGGTATACCTGAACGATAAACCGCTGTGGAAGAAGATTCAAACCAGCGCAAAAAGAAAGCGTTTCACATGGCAAAAATCGGTGGATAGCTACTATAAAGAGCTGTACGTTTTGTAAGATTTTAGCGAATTGCCCCACTACCGTTAATAATATTCTAAAAGGGTTCTTGAAATTGTTAAAGCCCTTGCTTTTTCGTAATTTTAACGTTCCAAAATTAACATCATCCTATATACAATATGACAGATAAAGCGATACTTGAATTCGACGGAAAAAAATATGAATTTCCTGTGGTGAAGGGCACTGAAGACGAATTGGCAATTGACATCAAAACCTTGAGGGCAAGTTCAGGTTTGGTCACGTTAGACCCGGGCTACAAAAACACGGGCTCTTGCGAAAGTGCCATCACTTTTTTGGATGGGGAAAAGGGAATTCTTAGGTATCGTGGGTATGCCATCGAGGATTTGGCCGAAAAAGCAGATTTTCTTGAAGTGGCCTATCTGTTGATTTTTGGCGAGTTGCCCACTAAAGAGCAACTTGATAAGTTTGACCACGACATCAAGGCAGAGTCGCATGTAGATGAAGAGATGAAAAAGATTTTGGATGGATTTCCAAAGTCAGCACACCCCATGGGGGTACTCTCGTCATTGACCAGCGCATTGGTGGCCTTCAACCCTTCTTCTGTGGATGTCTCCTCTGAAGAGGCCATGTACAATTCGATTGTGCGCATTTTAGCAAAATTTCCCGTACTCGTCGCTTGGACGATGCGCAAAAAAATGGGCCTTCCACTCGATTATGGTGATGATTCGTTGGGGTATGTAGAGAACATCCACAAGATGATGTTCAAAAGACCGAACAAAGAATACGAGAAAAACAGGATTGTTATTGATGCTCTGGATAAATTGTTGATTCTGCATGCTGACCATGAGCAAAACTGTTCCACATCGACTGTGCGGATTGTTGGTTCTTCACATGCGGGGCTATTTGCATCACTTTCAGCCGGTATTTCAGCACTTTGGGGGCCATTGCATGGTGGGGCCAACCAAGCTGTGCTTGAAATGTTGCAAGCTATTGAAGAAGATGGTGGTGACACAAAAAAATATATGGCCAAGGCCAAAGACAAGAACGACCCTTTCAGGTTGATGGGCTTTGGGCACAGGGTCTATAAAAACTTTGACCCAAGGGCCAAGATTATTAAGAAATCTGCAGATGAGGTTTTGGGCGATCTTGGCATCGAAGATTCCATTTTGGATATTGCCAAAGGATTGGAGAAAGAGGCGTTGGAAGATGAATATTTTGTAAAGCGAAAATTATATCCGAATGTAGATTTTTATTCGGGCATCATCTATCGCGCAATGGGCATACCCGTTGATATGTTCACGGTCATGTTTGCTTTGGGCCGTCTACCCGGTTGGATTGCCCAATGGCGGGAGATGCGCTTACGAAAAGAGCCCATCGGCAGACCAAGACAAGTGTACATCGGTGAAAACCATCGTAAGTTCAAGCCATTGAAGAAGCGCTAAAAAAATATAGTACAACACAGAAAAGTCCGTTATCTTCGACGGACTTTTTTAATACCTGACTTCATCATTATGCTGAAACTTAATGTCAAGGATGAGACCTCACCTTTAAAGGCCGTAGTGCTCGGCACAGCAGAAAGCTGTGGCCCCGTACCAAAACCTGAAGAAGCCTACGATCCAAAGTCGTTAGAGCATATTTTGGCGGGCACCTATCCGAAAGAAAAAGATATGGCCAAAGAAATGGATGCTTTTTCGCAAGTATTAAAGAAGCATGATGTTGAGGTATTTCGTCCATTGGTTTTGGAAGATTGCAACCAGATTTTTTCTAGGGATATCGCTTTTGTGATAGAAGATAAACTGTTTCACGCCAACATCCTTCCCGATAGGGAAAAAGAATATGAAGCCATACAGCATGTCCTCGAGCAAATCGAGCCTGAAAAAATCATCAGGCCACCTGAAGAAGTGCATGTCGAAGGGGGTGATGTCATGCCGTGGCACGATTATATTTTTGTGGGTACCTATACCGGTGATGACTATCCCGATTACATCACAGCCAGAACAAATAGGGAAGCGGTTGAATTTCTTCAGGAGCAGTTTCCAAACAAGAAAGTCAAGGCCTTTGAACTCAGAAAATCAAATACCAACGCCAAGGAAAACGCGCTGCATCTAGATTGTTGTTTTCAACCGGTTGGCAAAGACAAGGCCATCTTGCATAAAAACGGATTTTTAGTGGAAGAGGAATACCAGTGGCTGGTCAATTTCTTTGGCAAGGAAAACATCTTTGAAATCTCCAAAGACGAGATGTACCAAATGTTCAGCAATGTGTTTTCCATATCGCCTGAGGTGGTGGTTTCAGAACAAAGCTTTACACGATTAAATGATTGGTTACGAAGCCAAGGTTTTATAGTTGAAGAAATTCCCTATGCTGAGATTGCCAAGCAAGAGGGACTTCTTCGTTGCAGTACTTTACCACTAATAAGAAAATAAAAAGTCCCCTCTCCTTTGGAGAGGGCTAGGGAGAGGCCTATGCAAATAACGAACAACATATTGATGATAAGGCCCGTGGCTTTTCGTATGAACGAACAAACTGCGGTAAACAATTATTTTCAAGAAGACATTGACATTCAAAACCAAGAAATCAATGCCAAGGCACAGCAGGAGTTTGACCAATTTGTGGAAACGCTACGAAGCCACGGAATCAATGTGATCGTGGTCGATGACAATAAGGAGCAAGATACCCCTGATTCCATCTTTCCGAACAATTGGGTCTCATTTCACTCCAGTGGCACGGTAGCTGTTTACCCGATGTTTGCCGAAAACCGACGCAGAGAACGTAGGGAAGATATCTTTGACATTTTGGAAGAGCACGGTTTTCGCATAGACAATGTGATTGATTATACGGCTGCTGAAAAAGACAATGTTTTTTTAGAGGCAACGGGCAGTATTTTAAAAGACCGGGTCAACCAAAAGGCCTATTGTGCCCTTTCAGAACGTGCCGATGAGAATTTGTTCATCGAGTTTTGTGAGGATTTTGATTGCTTTCCCGTCATCTTCACCGCGAACCAAACCGTAAACGGAGAACGCTTGCCCATTTACCATACGAATGTGATGATGGCCATGGCCGAGACCTTTGTGGTCATCTGTTTGAACGCTATCGACGATAAAAAAGAACGACAAAATGTGGTAAAGCACATCAAAAAGGATGGCCGTGAAATCATTGATATCACAGAGGCGCAAATGCATGCTTTTGCAGGAAACATGTTGCAGGTCATCGGAGCCAACGACCAACGCTTTATGGTGATGAGCTCACAAGCCTACAAGAGCCTTCGAGAGGATCAGATTGCTGCCATAAAGAAGCATTGTGACATCATCCATAGTCCGTTGGATACCATTGAAACCTGTGGTGGTGGTTCTGCACGGTGTATGATGGCCGAGGTGTTTTTACCAGCCTCCCCTAACCCCACCAAAGGAGGGGAATAAGTCTCTAATTTATTTTTCTTCCCCTGTGGGGGAGCCAGAGGGAAGGGTGTTTTTGCCAAAGCATAACAATATCAGTGCCTGATACAGCGTTATTGCCCAAAGGGCAATTTGATGAGAATCAAGTATTTGTTGCTATTGCTGATAGCACTGGTGTCTTGTTCAAAAGATGACGCTTCCAATCCTAGTTCAGCTATTGAGACCCGTACTTTTTCCATGGGTTTTACAGCTTTTCCTTATGATAACAGTGTAGCGGCCCAACAAGAAACGTATCAGAACGTAATCGCCGACGGTGACATCTTTTTGAGCCATTTGGACCATGGTGTGCCTTGGAATGAAGCGCTCAATGATTTGCCTTTTCCTGAAGAAGTACAGAACACCTTGGATGCCACCAAGACTGGGTTGAATCCAAATACCAAAATTGTTTTGACAGCCACCCCCAATGACCAGACCCGAGAAAATTTGGCAATGTACTGGAACAATGATGGCACCCATCAACCCTTGCCCGTGGCTTGGCAAGACAAGACGTTCGACGACCCAGATGTGGTCACGGCCTATGTCAACTATTGCCGTCGCATCATCAATGAGGTACAACCCGATTATTTTGCCTACGGAATCGAAACCAATGCCACATTCCAAAAAGACGATACGGCTTTCGCACAGTTTTTAACCTTGGCCGATACGGTCTACGCCATATTAAAAGCTGATTACCCCAATTTGCCGATATTTTTGACGGTACAGGATCAGTCGTTCAACAACTCAAGGGCAGAGCTGTTGGAAACCACTTCGATGTTGCTTGAGTATTCCGATTATATTGCCATCAGCACCTATCCTTTTTTATTTTATGGGGATGTTACCAGGGATGCCAATCCTGACTTGTTTGCCGATGATTGGCTTTTAGAGTTTAGGAATTTGGATGTTTCAAAACCCATGGCCATCTCAGAGACGGGCTTTTGTGCCGAAGATATGGTCATCGAGAATCTGGGAATCAACGTCAAGGGTACCGAAGAATGGCAAACGGGATACATGGATAAACTCTTTGAACATGCCAACAATCTGGAAGCCGAGTTTGTACTTTGGTTTGTGTACCGTGATTACGATATGCTGTATGACAACACCCCAAATCCGCCAGATATCTTCAAAATATGGCGCGACAACGGACTTCTGGATGGGCAAGGAAACAAACGCCCTGCACACATCAAGTGGTTGGAGTGGAAAGCCCTAAAGAGGGAATGATATTGCTGTCTTTTTATTCTTCATCAACCGTGAACTCACGTATCGCCTGATTGGGCTCCATGATGTTGTAGCCCGCCCAAAACTCAGGATTGTAACGGGGCATATAGGTGGCTTCAGTGCTTTTGTCCTCTTTAAAATTTTCAAAGGTATTTTGTGAGATCAACTCGTTTTCAAAGACAACCAGTTCCCATTTGTTGGTGTTCGCCATTTGAAAGTCAATGTTCAATCGTAGCTCGTTTTGCTTTCTACGCCCTTTTACGTTTTTGTTCTTTTCAATGACATCCAAAGGTCTGTCCATTCGAAACCAACGGCCAAAACTGAAATCCATGAATTTGATATCATATCGTCCATTGGGTAGTTTCGCAAATTGCATGGTGCCCTTGTAGAGGGTTTCGCGATAGTAAATGCCCAACAAGCGAAAATTGCGCAAGTTTTCTTGGTTTTCAAAGTCAATCCGCATCACGGCATAATCTTCAATGTTGATGTACAATCGACCTTTGAAGTCAGCCCCGCCTTTGGGTTTGAAGTCAATCACATAAACCCCCGCATCGTCTATATCGGTGTACCCGAACAGTTCAAATTCATACTTTCGGGTTTTTTTGATGAGGTCCAATTTACTGTCCTCTTGATAAAACACCTCTTGTAAAATCTCGTCAAACATGTGTTTTTGTCCATCGACGACCCCAGAAACGGTGTCTTTCTGTATTTCTTTCTCCACGGTTTCAGCAGCTTCCTCATCCACTTCATCCAAAAGAGAATCCACCTGTATTTTTTGACTGAAAATGCCCGATTTGATTTTTAGGTAGGAATCCGGTTTCACGTTGGCCTTGAAAATTTTTTCCATACGCTGCCCCAAATCCTCAATGGAGCTGACATCATTTTTATCGTAAAGTTCCGCAGCTTTGAGCACATTTACCTTGTAGGCGTTGTCGATTTTGTAGAAATCGCCCAAAACTTCCGTATAGTGGTATGAATTACGGGGAATGGCCCGCCCGATACTGTCAATCAACGCTTTGTTCAATTCTTTGATGGAGGACTTTTCAAACCCCAAGTCCACTTTTTCAACATTCCCAAAGACGGATTGCCTAAGAAAATAGCGTTGTTTAATAGGTTGGTTGTTCACGTTTTGCGGAAGTCGGTCTTTCATACGTTCGATGATTTCATCCACGTCAAGTTCTTCGTCAAACACATAGACCCCACTCAATTTGATGGCCTTGGGTTTGAGCAGAACGATGCTGTCTTGAAGCTGCGTCAAAGTAAAACCTGTTTTTTCATAGCCCATGCTTGAGATATAAATACTGTCTAAAACCTGCTCTCCATCCAAAATAAAACTGAATCGACCCTCTTCATTGGTGATGACGCCTTGATTTTCGTCATACTGCACCGTGGCGTAAGGGATACCTTTTTTGCTCTTGGCATCGATTAAACGTGAAGAATAGGTCTGTGCAGATAGACAACTACAGGAAATCAAAACAAATACAAACTGAAATAATGAATGGTGTCTCATTTTTTAGAATTGAAGGCTCTTATGTAAAGACTGTTTTTCTTACATGAAGGTTGCTTTATGTTGAGACGAATTTTTCTAAAGATTGTTTCAAAGTATTATCAAAAGTTAGGTGTTGGAGATGTTTTTGATCATTCCGTTGAAAATAAAATAATGAAAAGGCAATACGCTGTACCAATACAGCCGACCCTTCAAGCCTTTGGGTCGAAAAGTGGCAATTTGGTGAAGTACATTATCATCATCGATTTTAAACTCTAACCAAGCTTCGCCGGGCAACCGCATCTCAGCAAACAGCAGCAATCGACTCGCCTTGCGGTCGGCCAACAGCACGCGCCAAAAATCGAGGGCGTCGCCCGGAAAGATTTTATCAGGATGTGTTCTACCGCGACGCAATCCCGGGCCACCATTTAACTTGTCCAAGAATCCACGGATTTTCCAAAGCCAACTGCCATAGTACCAGCCAGTTTCACCACCAATGCGCCAAATGTTTTCCAGCGTTTTTTCTTTGTCATCGACCTTGACAGACTGCATATCTTTGAGTACGCCATATTTGGGCACTTGTATATACTTTTCCAAATCTTCTTTGACTTGACCGCTGGCAATGCTATCCTTCCAACTGCTGACGACCAAGTTCTGCTCGATTTTTTTAAAGGCCATATCAATAGCCTGCTCGTAGGTATGGGGCTTGATGTCCAGCAATTGCTGTAGGCGATTGTCTTTGGCGATGACCTCTGTTTTCATACTGTCTACCAAGTTCATGGCCAATTTATAGGAAGTTGAGGTAACAAAATAGAGCCAGTACGAAGAAAGCTTGGGCGTCATCACGGGTACGGTGAAAATCCAGTTTTTAAAACCGCGCACTTTGGCATATTTGTGTAGCATATCTTTGTAAGTGAGCACATCAGGGCCTCCAATGTCAAATGACTGGTCGTATGTTTCTTCGTTGCCCAAAACCCCGGTCAAAAAGGCAATCACGTCACGAATGGCAATGGGCTGGGTTTTGGTGAGCACCCATTTTGGGGTGATCATTACGGGCAATTTTTCACAGAGGTCACGGATGATTTCAAAAGAGGAACTTCCCGAACCTACAATGATACCAGCTCGAAGCACAGTCAAATGAAAATCACCTTCGTAAAGAATTTCCTCTACTTTTTTTCGTGAGGAAAGGTGTTTGGATAGCTCCTCATTGTTGACAATGCCGCTCAAATAAATCACCTGTTCAACAGTCGTGTTTTTGATGTATCGGTTAAATTTTTTGGCCGCTTTGGCTTCCTTCTCATCAAAATCTGAAGTCGAGGAACTCATGGAGTGTATCAGGTAGTAAGCGGCATCAATGTCTTTGGGGATGGGATTTTCATCCAACTCCTCCAGAAAGTCAATTTCGATGATCGTTACCTTTTGCTTGGTCTCCTTATCGATGGAAAGTCGGTTGGCATCACGAACTGCACAGACTACCTCGTGCTTGAGTTCAAGCAACTTTTGCAGCAAACGCATACCTATATAGCCATTGGCGCCCGTGAGAAGGATTTTCATTTTTTAGATGTAAGAATCGAGATGTTAGACATGAGATGATAAGTGTAAAATCAAGTTTTGTTGTAACTCATTATGATTAAATGTTTTATAGGAAGCTTTGTATCCACTTAAAAACTGTCTCATATCTTGTGTCTAACTTCAAACATCTAATTCTATAAATCCTCAATGGAAGTAGGCGAATTATCCGCTTTATAGCCCAATAATTTTTTAAAGAATTTCTGAACCGCTTTGGTGTCTGACAATACCTTGATGAAATACTGGTCTCTGTAGACAGAATAGATCGCCATATCACCTTTATAAATGGTGAGTTTGTAGTAGGGGATTATCAATGCGTACGATTCCAACAGTGAGCGAAAGCCCACGATAATGCCCTTTGGGCGCATTTCAATGTTGCAATAATCCCTGTTGTTGTCCAATATCAGTAGGTTGCGTATTTCAACGCTTGCTTCGGTGATGACCATTCGCGGAGAGCCTATACCTCCCATTTTGATACGTTCTTTCAGCGTGAAGGGTTTGCCGACTTCGGTTTCTATCTTTTCTTTGACTTTTTTGTCGTTATAAGAGACGTTCAATAGCATTTCAAAGACTTTGTCCGAATTTAATCATGTTCCCGTCACTGTCCAAAACGGCAAATTCTCGCATACCCCAAGGTTGGTCTTTCAAAGGTCCGTTTGGGTGCACAACACCGCTTGCTTTCATTTCTTCATAGAGTCCGTCCACATCTTCTACATGAATATAGCAGCTTGTGTTCTCAGGAAAGATTTTGTTATTGCATTTCCAAAAATGCACATCCACCTTATCACGGCCAATGACAGCATAGTTTTCATCTTTCCAACCCACTTTATCAAATCCCATTTTCTGCTGGTAAAAAGCTACCGTTTTAAAGATATCGAGAGATGCCAAAACAGGTACGGCACGTTGTAAATGTTCCATCGAATACTTTTGCTTAAAAATAAGATTACAGGCGTATTCGGGTTCTTAATCTTGTCATAAAAACGTAGTTTTGCCCCTTGAAAATGGCATTTTAATGGAGTTGCAAAAGATTCTGGAAGAAAAAGTAAAAGAAGCCGTAAAATCTATTTATAGCGCAGATTTACCAACTGCGGAGTTTCAGCCCACTCGCAAGGATTTTGAGGGTGATGTCACCGTGGTCGTTTTTCCGATGCTGAAGGTGGTGAAGGGCAACCCCGTGGAAATCGGTACCCAAATCGGGGACTTTCTTCAGACCAATGTGGCTGAGGTTGGCAAATTCAACGTGGTCAAGGGCTTTTTGAACCTCGTGGTGGCAGATAGCTATTATCTCGATTTTTTCAATTCCATCCATGGCAAACAAAATTTTGGCTATCAAGAACCGAATTCGAAAGATGCCATCATGGTCGAATATTCTTCGCCCAACACCAACAAACCGTTGCATTTGGGGCATATCAGAAACAATCTGTTGGGGTATTCCGTAGCGGAAATTTTGAAAGCGGCAGGACATAAAGTGTACAAAACGCAAATCATCAATGACCGTGGCATCCATATCTGTAAAAGTATGTTGGCCTGGCAGCTATTTGGAGAGGGAGAGACTCCTGAATCATCGGGATTGAAAGGCGACCATTTGGTGGGAAAGTATTATGTGGAATTTGATAAAGCCTATAAAGCGCAAGTAGAAAATCTGGTTTCAGAGGGCATCGACAGAAAAACTGCTGAGAAGGAAGCTCCATTATTGGTGGAAGCCCAAGAAATGCTTCGAAAATGGGAAGCTGGCGACCCTGAAACCGTTGCCCTTTGGAAAAACATGAACGGTTGGGTGTATGAAGGTTTCGACACCACCTATAAAAACTTGGGCGTTGATTTTGACAAACTGTATTACGAAAGTGACACCTATTTGCTGGGCCGTGAGGTGGTCGAAGATGGACTCCAAAAAGGCGTGTTCTACAAAAAAGGGGACGGTAGCGTTTGGATTGATCTGACCGATGAAGGATTGGATGAAAAAATTGTGCTTCGGGCCGATGGCACCGCGGTGTACATGACCCAAGATATCGGTACGGCCATACAACGGGTCAATGATTTTCCCGATATCAACGGTATGGTCTACACGGTGGGCAATGAGCAGGACTACCATTTTAAGGTGCTGTTTCTCATCCTTAAAAAATTAGGGTATTCATGGGCTGAAAAATTGTACCATTTGAGTTATGGCATGGTTGATTTGCCTTCCGGCAAAATGAAAAGTAGGGAGGGTACAGTGGTCGATGCCGATGATCTTATCAGTAACATGGAAGAGACTGCCGCTGAAATTTCTCAAGAATTGGGTAAATTGGAAGGCTATTCCAAAGAAGAAAAACAACAACTCTACCGAACCATTGGGCTGGGAGCGTTAAAATATTACATCTTAAAAGTAGACCCCAAAAAACGTATTCTTTTCAATCCCGAAGAGTCTGTGGATTTTCAGGGCAATACGGGGCCATTCATACAATACACCTATGCGCGGATTCAATCCATTTTGCGAAAAGCCAATAATGTCAGGTTGAGCGCAGTCGAAACCTCGATAGGATTGCATCAAAAAGAAAAAGAGTTGTTAAAACAAATCCAATTATTTCCTGAAACGGTGCAATTGGCTGCCGAGAATTATAGTCCAGCTTTGATTGCCAATTACGTCTATGATTTGGTCAAGGAATTCAATTCGTTCTACCAACAAGTGTCCATTTTGGGTGAGGAAGATAAAACCAAACGAAACTTTCGGGTTCTCCTCTCCAAAAAAGTGGGTGAGGTGATTCGCGATGCGTTTCGGTTGTTTGGTATTGATGTACCTGAAAGGATGTAGCCTAAGATAATATAGCAGCATTGTACAATGCTGCAAATCATCTATATTGTAGCAACCATTCTACAATAACGATGCAGGCTCAAGAGTCAATACTCAAGAAATTCGGAACCTTTGGCGGTGTGTTCACACCGACCTTGCTGACCATTTTAGGGGTCATCATGTATTTGCGAATGGGCTGGGTCGTTGGCAATGCCGGTCTGCTGGGGGCATGGCTTATTATCATCATATCTTTTCTGATAACCTTGTGTACGGCGCTTTCAATGTCGGCGATCACCACAAACATACGTATCGGGGCAGGGGGAGCCTATGCCATCATATCGCAGGCACTGGGTCTCGAGGTTGGCGGAAGTCTCGGAATACCCCGATATATATCGCAGGGGTTGGCTGTAACCATGTATATTTTTGGTTTTAGGGAGGGATGGTTGGGCATATTTCCCGGCCATGATCCTTTTTTGGTCGATATCATAACCTTTGCGATACTGATTACCATTGCCTATATCAGTGCTGATCTGGCCATCAAAACACAGTTTTTTATTATGGTGGTCATCATACTGTCGTTGATTTCCATTGTATTGGCAGCGTACCACGGATCCATGTACCTTCCAACAGAAGATGCTCTTAGATGGGGTACTTTTAAAGGGTCGCCAGAGAATAATTTTAGCGGCAGCAGTTTTTGGATAGTATTTGCCGTGTTTTTTCCAGCAGCGACGGGCATAATGGCGGGGGCCAATATGTCGGGTGAATTGAAGAATCCCAAAAAAAGCATCCCGCAAGGAACTTTATGGGCCATCGGGGTAAGTTTTGTTATTTATATGCTTTTAGCCTATTGGTTGGCACGCTCTGCCTCTGAGGAAGAACTGATTTCAAACTACAACATCATCATTGACAAATCATATTTTGGACCACTTGTGATTGCCGGTATTCTAGGTGCTACATTTTCATCGGCCTTGGCTTCCATTGTCGGATCGTCTCGAATACTATTTGCGATGGGCGAACACAAAGTGTTGCCCTATTCAAAATTCCTTTCAGGGCAGAGTGCCAATGGGCAACCCAGAAATGCCATGTTGGTCACGGGGATTATGATTTTCGCAACGATGTTGCTTCGAGAGCTTAATGCCGTGGCCCCTTTGGTGACCCTGTTTTTCTTGATAACCTATGCAATGATCAATATTGTGGTCATCATTGAACAGCGATTGGGGTTGATCAGTTATCGTCCTATTTTCAAGGTGAACAAATGGATTCCTTGGATAGGGTTGTTTTCCTCCGTCTTGGCAATGTTCATCATCAATCCGACCATCAGTTTGGTTTCTATCGTCATTGTTTTTGTCGTGTATTGGTTTCTGTCACGGCAAAACTTGGAAACCCCTTTTGAAGATGTACGTTCAGGCTTATTCGTGTCATTCGCCGAGTGGGCTGCCAAGCATACCTGGGGTATGAAAAGTATGCAACAACGGGCCTGGAAACCCAATCTTATGGTACCCGTTAGGGACATCAACGGCGCGAAGGGCAATTTTCAGTTTCTACGGAATATTGCTGCGCCCAAGGGTTCAATCAATTTATTGGGCATAGCATCTACCGAGAACAATGCGTTTGTGAATGAACTGACCTCGCTTTCAGAATCTTTTCGCCTTAAGGGAGTGTTTTCATCATGGACCGTCATTCACACTGATGATTTTGCGAAGGGAGTGAATTATGGTAATCAGGCCTTGCGCGGTGCTTTTTTTAGGCCAAATATCGTATTTCTGAACTTGCAGCAACACGATGATTATGAAACCGAAATTAGACCGGTAATCAAAGAATGCATACGTCTGGAAATAGGAGTGCTTTTATTTTCAGCACACCCGACTGCCTTATTGGGGCAACGGAATTTAATCAATGTTTGGGTAAGCGATAGAAGAGGCAATTGGGAGCTTGGTTGGGACATAGGCAGTCTTGATCTATCTACTTTAATTGCCTATAAATTAAAAAAGAATTGGGATGCCCGTATTCGTATCATTACAGTAATCTCTAATGCCGAGGAAGAGGAAAATGCAAACAATTTTTTGAAATCTTTGATAAGCCTTGCCAGATTGCCCGAGACCTTTATAGAAGTATATGTGGGTAATTTCAGGGAAATCGTTCAGGCTGTCCCTCGGGCCGATTTGAACATTTTTGGGATGGATGAGAATTTTAAGGTCGAATTCGTCAAAGAAATGATCGACAAGACCAACAGTTCCTGCCTTTTTGTGAAAGATTCAGGGCACGAAAGTATTTTGGCCTAGTTTTTCAGTGTGAAATTACTGACCTAGAAACTAACCCGAAAATTCACATTGGGCGTTAGCCCTAAAGAAATATTATCGACCTGTTCGATTTCATCAGCATCAGATACCCGATAATAACGGTTCAGCACGTTCTTTCGGTTGGTCAGATTCAACAATGACACCCCTGCGTTGGCCTTGATACGGCGATTGAATTGAAAGCTATAGGTGGCCGAGGCATCTGCCCTGAAGTACTCTGGCAAACGACTGCTATTGGGTTCTTGGTAATTGATTTCAAGTGGAAAAGCCAAAGTGTCCAACGGATTATCATCATCGGGTTCGGTATAGGGTTTGCCCGTTCTGTAATTGATGCCGATACCCAGTTTCAGGTTACGAATATTATAAGTGCTTGCCAAAGTGACGGCATGCCGTACATCCAGATTGTTCGGAAAAGTGCTGGGGTCAATATCCTCAAAGGTATAGTCATTTTTATTGTAGGTGTAGCTCAGCCACATGCTGTAATTATCCCCTTTTTGGTTGATGAGGAATTCCAGTCCTTTTACCCTATAGCTACCTATCTCACCATTGAACTGGTTCTCGTTTTCAAAGCCTTGGGTGCTCGTGCTGATGCCCTCGACTTCTTTGTAAAAACCCTCCAAACCGATATACAAGGCGTTTTTAGCATAATTGAGTCCAACAGAACCTTGTTTGCTGGTCGTAATCGGTAGTTCGGCATCGTTTGAGAGTGTCCACCGGCGTTTTTCAACCCCCAAAAAATTCTGCTCCAAATCAATGACCTGATTGGTATACTGACTTTTGAACTCGCCCAATGCTTCTGCTCGTACATAATTGGCCAATTTGAAATTGATGTTCAATCGTGGTTCGAACAGCAGTTTTGAGAAGGTGCCAAGATTGTTGATGTAGTTGGCCCGAACCCCTGCCGTGGCAATAAATTTATCTTCGAACGAGCGGTATGAAACTTCTGAATAGGGAGCATAATTTCGAATGACTTCTATTATTTTACTGTTGAATGGAGGCCTAGTTACATCAGAAAAATTTGTTATCCCTGTTTCGATATACTGAAAGCCGTTGTTCCATTGAAAAGTATCCGACACATCAAATGTAGTGTGGAGTTTCGCAGCACGCTCATCAACGGTATTGCGCTGAAACAACACTTGGCGCTGGTCTGTGGAGACACTTTCGGCATCCAAGTTATACCTTGAGAAATAGACGTTCAGATTTGATGAAAACCTGCTGGTCCACTGGTTTTGTGATTGTAGCCCCACTGAAATATTGGTTTGGTCAAGCAAACTTTGGGTAATGGCATCGGTTTCCCTATTCCTCTCGGTGAACAATAAATCGTTATCGATTCCTATAAAACTCAATCGTATTTTATGGTCGTCGTTGATATCATACAGCAGCTTTCCAGAAAAATCATAGAAAAAAAACGTGATATCACGGTCAAACTCTCGGTCGACCGATTGATTTTGTTGATTGGTCACTTCACTGTCTTGAAATGCCCGATCTTCAAAACTGTCGTAAATGGGTGTGTCCAGAAAATCAGTCGTGGAACGACGTGCCGACAATTGAAAGGCCCAACGGTCATTTATGGGCACCTGCCCATACACATCGCCGCTGATAAGATTAAAGCCGCCACCGCCAAAAAAGTCGCCATCGATATCGTTTTTCGTCCACATGCTGATAACACTGCTCACCCCGTCTCCATATCGAGCGGGGGTGCCATTTTTATAGATGGATACATTATCGGTCAAATAGGGATTAAAAGCTGAAATCAACCCAAAAAAGTGCCCGGACTGATACATTTTAATGCCGTTCCATAAAATAAGGTTCTGGTCATTGGTGCCACCTCGCACATTGATGTCAGAAACTGTTTCATCGATGCTCTTGATGCCCGGCAGGGCCTGTACGGTCTGCAAAACATCAGGTTCAATGAGGCCAGGTAAAATACCCAGTTCACCAGTGTTTAAGGTGATGCTGGCATCGGTTTCCTTGATGATGCCCTGGGCAAGAAATTCATAGACCACGACTTCTTCTAGCTGTTCATAGTTCTGTGCAAGCAAAATTTCAGGGCAGCCTCCTTTTTCGAGCAATGTTTCTATGGGAACATATTTGGTGACATAGCCCAAAAAGCGAATTTTCAGCGCAGCGTTTCGGGGCACCTGATTGAGCTGAAAATGTCCATAAATATCGGTGACCAGGGCTACATCGCCGTCCAGAATTTCCACAGTGGCACCGGGAATATTGTTTTCGGCAAAATTGTCCAACACTTTACCGCAGACATTGACCAAACTTTTTTTGGCAAGCGCGTAGTATCGTTCGTTCAGTTTTTGAATCTTGATTTGGGTCTGGGCTTCCAACACCGCTAGAATATCATCTAAAGAGGCATCGTCTGGCATGATGATAGTGACTCCTTCCAAGTCTTCATCCACATACGAAAACTTGACATTGAACTCGTTTTCGAGCTCGATGAGGTACGTTTTGAGGGATTTTTGGGCTGAATCTTGGGGGTACAGATTGGTAGGGAGAAAAACAAAGATCAGTCCCACCCAAACTGTAAGTAAGTGACTACGGAGCGTTCTCAGCATAGAAAAGCACGTTATCATTCCCTAAGGTATAACGAATTTGGGAAGGAGCACTTATACTTTCTAACGCTAAATTGATGTCGGTGTTGCTGAAGGTACCCGTAAATAGTTGTTCAGTGTCGACATTTTCGGTGTTGACCTCAACATCAAATTGTCTCTCGAACTCGGCGAGCACGTATTTCAATGGAATACTTTTAAAGGTACTTTCATTGGCCATCCAAGATGGCTTCACGGTAGCGACTTTATCAGAGTTTTGAACTTTACCGTCAATGGCGGCAAATGAAGTGCCTGCAGGTAGCTTTTTCTCAATATTTTGATAGGAAACACTGACCAGACCTTCGTAACAGGTCACCTCGAAAAATCCGTTTCGGTTTTCAACATTAAACTGGGTGCCCAAAACGGTCACATAGCCATTTTCTGTGGATACCGTGAATTTTTTCCCTTTGGCCACCTTAAAGAAAGCCTCACCTTCAAGGGATACTTTTCGTTCTTTGTTCCATTTCTTTTCACTGAAAGATACTTTGGAATCGGCGTTCAAAACCACCTCAGAATTATCGGGAAGCATGATTTCAGTACGTTCTGCCAAATCGGTACTGAACGATTCATCTAACGAATTCAAATAAAAATACGATCCGGCAAGCATGACGGCAACGACAGCGGCCACACGCAAGAATTGTTTGAACGGTCGCAAAGGAACGACTTTTGTCTCTTCTTTCGAAGTTCGCTCTTTTAGGCTCGCCCATGCCTGTTCAGCATTGAACTCTGGAGCCTCCAACTTATTGGAAGCCTCAAGAATTCTCTGGTACGATGCGTATTCGGCAGACTTTTTGAAAGCCGCCAACTCTTCTTCAGAGAGTTCGTTGTTGAGCCATTTTGCCAAATAATTCTCTTGCATGATTTCTATGCTTTACACAGTTGAAACAACTTACTTTTAAAAAACCCTACTTTCTTTTCGAAAATTCCAATACCTGTTTGGAATTTGGTGCTTGAAATTTGGTATTTTCTAGATTCCATCAATCTTTTCACGCAATGATTTCAGTGCCAAATGCATCCGTTTTTCAATCGCTTTCACACTGACTCCTTCCATTTCGGCAATCTCCGCATATTTTTTTCCATCGATACGATTCAATAAAAAAGTGGTACGCTGGTTTTCGGGGAGGCTGTTCAGGGCATCATCCAACTTTTGTTGAAACTGTTTTTCCTCCAAAACAAATTCTGGTGATTCGTTTGTGGTCGTATTTGAATGCCGATCGGCATATTTCAAGCGTACTTTTTCGGCCTTAATGACATTCAGATAAAGATTGTTCGCCACCGTATATAAATACGACTTTGCTTTTTCTGGGGTGACCTTTGCACAGTTCTCCCACAATTTTACAAATGCCTCCTGCACAGCATCATGGGCTTTCTCTTCATTGCCGAATTTATAATATATGTAGTTGAATATCGTTTTTGAATTGGTTTCGAACACCGAGCTAAAGACCTGCTCTTCGCAAACATTATCCATTTGTGGCTGCTGTGTGATTGGTTTGTTAAAGATATTTCAAAAAAAATTAAAAATCGGGTAGGGTATTTAACAGAACAATTGTTTTAGGGGTGTACTAACAATGAAAAAGTCCAAATCGTTATGAAAAAGTTGATTAACAATCTATTATTCCTAAGCCTATTTATCGTGGCATTGAGTTTTACCTCGTGCCAAGAAGAATTTGAAGAAATTGGCGGTGACGATCAAGAAACGCTTGTGGCGGGTTCAACCACTGCGAAATTGATTGAAAACACCTCTACCAATGACGGTTCTTTCGACAATATCGTTGATGGGGCCAGCTGTTTTGCAGTTAATTTTCCTTATACCGTTGAGGTGGGGGGAATTCAGATTACCATCGATTCTAAAGAAGACCTTCACTTGATTGAAGAGATTTTTGATGAGTTTGATGACGATGAAGATATTCTAGATTTTCTTTTCCCTATCACCATTACCCTTGGTGATTTCACCGAAATTGTGATTGAAAGTACGGAACAGCTTAGAGAGTTGGCCGCTGAATGCCGTGAAGGTGGTGATGACGACGATATCGAATGCATTGATTTTGTCTACCCGCTCACCTTGTTCACTTTTGATGTAAACGAGCAGCAAACAGGCACAGTAACTGTAAACAGTGACAAAGAGTTGCGACGGTTTTTTGCCGGTTTGGGCGAAAATGACCTGATCAGTATCGATTATCCGGTGACCTTGAAGAAATATGACGGTTCTGAAATTGTGGTCGATAGTAATGCTGAATTGGCAATGGCCCTTGAGACAGCTAAAGATGAGTGTGATGAAGACGATGACAATGATTTCAACGATGATGATTTCGATGAAGAGCGTTTTGATTTTTGCTTGACCGAGTGTCCATGGTTGGTACGTGAGGTTGTTCGCGACGATGTTGACCAAACAGATCAGTATCTAGAGTACTTGATGACCTTTTCTGAAGATGGATCTGTAACTGTAAAAGACAGAGAAGGTAATGTATTGAATGGTGAGTGGAGTGTTCGGTTCACTGATAGAGGTCCACTATTGACCTTGGCCTTTGATACGTTGGTCGATTTCAACTTAGAATGGTTGGTCTATGAAGTAGGTGACCATAAAATCAAGCTTTCTGCTGAAGGAGGCAATAAAATTATCATGAAGCAGCTTTGCGAAGATGATGATGACGGCGATTCCAATCCAGATACATTAAGGGAGATTTTAAAAGAGTGTGAGTGGATTATCAAGAAGGTCGAAAATCAAGGTGAGGAAATCGATAGGTTGCTCGGATTTGAATTCAAGTTCATGGCTGATGGCGTGGTTACGCTAAGTGACGGTATCACTACTTCTGAGGGTACTTGGGAAGTTGGTCTTAACGATGAGAACATTCCATCGTTGTTGATCAGCATTGGTGCCGAAGGCGCAGTAAGCTTTGACTGGCCCTTGCGTGACCTCGATAATGCACGATTGAAATTTGAGGTCGAAGAAGTAGATTATGAGCTGGTATTGCAACGTGTTTGCGATGATAATGCAGGTGATGAAGATGTTGCTGAAATCAGGAATATCATGCTGGGCGGACTTTGGAATGTTGCTTCACTGATGGATGAAGGTATGGATGAAACCGCTGATTATGCTGGAATGGACTTTGGTTTCTCCATGTTCCACCAAGTAGAGGTTTCCGTCAACGACGACCCAATTGCAGCCGGACTTTGGAGAGTAATCCGTAATAAAGACAATGAGCTGAAGTTTTACCTGAATCTTGGCGATGATGACACCTTTGGTGACTTGACTGAAGCATGGTATATCGGCGAGGTGACTTCAGACAGAATAGAATTGATTTATGAGGATGAGAATATCAACAGTAAAACATTGGTATTCGAGAAGAAAGTGTAAACTTTTTTGCCCCACATCTTTATGAAAAGGACGGTTTGCCCCAAAACCGTCCTTTTCTTTTTTAAAACCGATTTGTTGTCATTCCCGCAAAGGCGGGAATCTTTTTTTATGGTTCCATGAAGTTCATCTGTGAATGTGGGAATCCTTTTTATGCCATTACCAAACTCTTAATCCACAGGTAATTCTTAACTTTGTGCTTCTTCAAAAATGAGGTAAGCCGATGTTTGATAATTTAAGTGAAAAGCTCGATAAAGCCCTTCATAATCTAAAGGGCCATGGAAAAATCACTGAAATCAATGTTGCGGAAACGGTCAAGGAAGTCCGCCGTGCATTGCTTGATGCCGATGTCAATTTCAAAATAGCCAAAGAGTTCACCAACAGGGTCAAAGAAAAGGCCCTTGGGCAAAATGTATTGACGACCCTTCAACCGGGCCAATTGATGGTCAAAATCGTCAAAGATGAGCTGACCGAGTTGATGGGTGGGTCTGAAGAGGATGTTGATCTCACAGGCAACCCATCAATCATATTGATGTCGGGTCTTCAGGGTTCAGGTAAAACCACTTTTTCAGGCAAATTGGCCAATTATCTCAAAAACAAAAAGACCAAGAAACCATTGTTGGTGGCCTGTGATGTGTATCGCCCTGCGGCGATTGACCAATTGCATATTGTCGGCGAACAAGTTGGGGTAGAGGTATATTCTGATAAGAGCAACAGTGACCCGGTTGCCATCGCCAAAGCGGGTATTGACCATGCTAAGAAGCAGGGCTGCAATGTGGTCATCATCGATACCGCCGGTCGTTTGGCCGTTGATCAGCAGATGATGGATGAAATTTCAAACATCCATAAGGCCATCAATCCGCAAGAAACGCTTTTCGTGGTCGATGCCATGACGGGTCAAGATGCCGTAAACACGGCCAAGGCCTTTAACGATGTACTCAACTTTGATGGGGTCATTTTGACCAAGTTGGATGGTGACACTCGGGGCGGTGCGGCAATTTCTATCAAATCGGTCGTTGACAAGCCCATAAAGTTTATCGGTACGGGCGAAAAGATGGAAGCCATTGATGTGTTCTATCCTTCCCGAATGGCAGATCGTATTTTGGGCATGGGCGATGTGGTCTCTTTGGTCGAGCGTGCCCAAGAACAGTTTGATGAAGAACAAGCCCGCAAAATCCAGAAAAAGATTGCCAAGAACCGTTTTGGGTTTGATGATTTCCTTTCCCAAATCCATCAAATCAAAAAGATGGGCAATATGAAAGATTTGATGGGCATGATTCCCGGTATGGGCAAGGCATTGAAAGACATTGATGTCGACGATAATGCCTTTATGCACATTGAGGCCATGATTTATTCGATGACACCAGATGAACGGGCAAATCCATCCAAATTAAATTCAAGCCGCAAAAAACGAATTGCAGCAGGTAGTGGCAGGTCTGTTCAAGATGTGAACCAGTTGTTGAAACAGTTCAACCAAATGAGCAAGATGATGAAGATGATGCAAGGGGGCGGGGGCAAAAAAATGATGCAGATGATGCAAAACATGCGCTGATTTTAGTCGTCAGTAGTTTATACCTAAAACCAACCTATGGAAATTTTAGACGGACGAAAAATATCCAACCAAATCAAGGAAGAAATTGCTGCAGAAGTGGCAAAAATGCGTGAAAAGGGCGAAAAGGTACCGCATTTGGCCGCAATCATTGTCGGTAATGACGGTGCTAGCCTTACCTATGTCGGCAGTAAGGTACGGGCTTGTGAAAGGGTGGGCTTTGAATCGACCCTTGTGCGAATGCCCAGTACAACCTCAGAGCAAGAACTCTTGAAGAAAATACATGAACTCAACAATGACGATGATATTGATGGATTTATAGTTCAACTGCCCTTACCTGAACAAATCGACACCCAAGAAGTGTTGATGGCCGTGCATCCCGACAAAGATGTTGATGGCTTTCACCCCACCAACTTCGGCAAAATGGCGTTGGATATGAGCACGTTCATACCTGCGACACCCTTCGGTATCTTAGAGCTGTTAGAGCGTTACGGTGTTGAAACCCAAGGCAAGCATACCGTTGTCATCGGTAGAAGCCATATTGTGGGCCGCCCAATGAGTATTTTAATGGGCAGAAAGGGTTTTCCTGGCAATTCTACGGTAACATTGACACATAGCCGAACCAAAAATATCAGTCAGATAACGACCCAGGCAGATATCATTATTTCCGCATTGGGGAAGCCCGGTTTTTTAAAGGCGGAGATGGTCAAAGATGATGTGGTCATTATCGATGTGGGCATTACCCGTGTATCAGACGACACTAAAGAAAAAGGATATTACATCACGGGGGATGTCGATTTTAAAAATGTGAGCAAAAAGGCATCCTTTATCACCCCTGTACCCGGTGGGGTAGGCCCCATGACCATTGCCATGTTATTGAAAAATACACTTTTAGCAAGAGAGCGCCATCAAATGCGATAGACTTCCTTCAGATATTTTTATCAAGATAGTTGCACAGTTTCTTCTTCATCAGCAGGCGTAATGACGTCTATATCTTCATCACCTTCGTCATTGGTACAACCATAGAAAGATAACGATAGTGAAAGTACCAATAGGGATAAACGCAAAAGTCTCATAGTCAATAGATTTAGGGATATCAATCATGATATATAACGCAAGAGCATCCATTTTCTTGCATTCTTTTTCATCGTGCAATTACCAGTTTTTGAAATTCCGTATCTTCTAACCAAATTCTGTAAAGATGAAGCATTTTCTACCCTTTTTAATAATACCCATTCTTTTTTTATGCAGCTGTACACCTAAAAAAGATAAGGGTACTTCGATAGCCGTTTCTTTTTCAGATACAGCAAGTGCTGAGCCACTTGATGGTAGATTATTATTGATGTTATCCACAAATGATGAAAAAGAACCGCGGTTTCAGATCAATCCCGGGTTGGATGGACAATTGATTTTTGGGATGGATGTAGAGGGCATGAAACCAGGCGACACTAAAATTTTTGACGATTCTGTCTTTGGTTTTCCTTATAACAGCCTTTCTGAAGTACCGCCGGGAGCGTATTCGGTACAGGCACTGTTGCACACGTATGAGACCTTTAACCTTTCCACAGGGCATACCGTAAAATTACCCATGGACAATGGTGAGGGCCAGCAATGGAACAAATCCCCCGGAAATCTATACAGCAAGCCCTTCAAGATTACGGTATCAGATAAAGGAATACAGGATATCGAGGTGGTCATGAACCAAGTGATTCCGCCGATTGAAGAACCCGAGGACACCAAATGGATCAAGCACATCAAGATCAAGTCTGAAAAACTCTCTGAATTTTGGGGGAGGGATATGTACTTGGGCGCCCATATCTTGTTGCCGAAAGGTTTTGAGGAACATCCTGAAGCAAAATATCCGCTGATGGTTTTCCACGGACATTTTCCTGATGATTTCGGGGGATTTCGAACCACACCCCCTGACCCTGATATGGAACCTGAATATTCCGCCCGTTTTGATGTGGAAGGATACAATATCATCCAACAACAAGAAGCCTATAACTTTTACAAACGCTGGAACGAACCCGACTTTCCACGATTTTTGATTATTGAAATCCAACATCCGACACCGTATTACGATGATTCCTATGCCGTGAATTCAGCGAACCAAGGTCCGTATGGCGATGCGATCACGTATGAACTGATTCCCTATATCGAGGAACAATTCCGGGGCATGGGCGAGGGCTGGTCACGATTTTTATACGGAGGTTCGACAGGCGGCTGGGAAGCCTTGGCGGTTCAAGTGAAATACCCCGAAGAATACAACGGCTGTTTTGCCGCTTGCCCCGACCCCATAGATTTTCGGGCGTATTGTTTGGCGAATATTTATGAGGATAAGAATGCGTATTACTATGAAAGTGCCCACAAACCATTTGAAGTGCCTGGGCATCGTGACTATCTGGGCCATACGGATATCTCCGTCAAAGACTACAATCATTTGGAATTGGTCTTGGGCACTAAATCAAGGTCTGGCCAGCAATGGGATATTTGGGAAGCCACTTATTCTCCGCAGGGTGAAGATGGCTATCCTGAGCGGTTGTGGGATAAAATGACGGGAGACATCGATCACGGCGTAGCTGAGTACTGGAAAGAAAACTATGACCTGAGATACATTCTGGAACGCGATTGGGATAAACTTGGAGAGAAACTCAGAGGGAAAATCCATATTTATTGCGGTGATATGGACAACTATTACCTTAACAATGCCGTCTATTTAATGGAGGATTTTCTTGAAAACACCTCAGACCCCTATTATGAAGGGGAGGTCGATTACGGCGACCGGGCAGAGCACTGCTGGAATGGTGACCAAGAAAACCCTAACCATATTAGCAGATTGCGTTATAACAGCATGTACGTTCCAAAAATCATGAAACGAATCGCTGAGAGTGCACCAAAAGGTGCTGATTTGACCAGTTGGCAGTATCAATAAAATACATGAAAACCATCAAAAATAAAGCGGCTTGGTTCGTATTTGCTTTTTTGGCCATCGGAGTGGGGCTTTACCCCCTGATGTATCTCATGGCCGGAGGTAAATTTGGGGTGCTGTTTGCCAAATCTACTGAGCTTTTGGCAAACAATTTGTGGAATCTAGGTTTTTATGGCCACATCACCTTTGGCGGTATTGCGCTGATGACAGGTTGGTCACAATTCAGCAAAAAATTAAGAAACAAACGGTTGCAACTGCATAGAAACCTCGGCAAAACCTATGTTTTTACAGTTCTTATCAGTGGAATTTGTGCTGTGTACATTGGCTTCTACGCCACGGGGGGTTGGGCTACCTCTTTGGGCTTCATACTTTTAGGATTGGTTTGGCTTTCAACGACCCTATCGGCCTATTTTGCCATTCGCAGAAAAGATATTGTGATGCACCAAAAAATGATGATGTATAGCTATGCGGCCTGTTTTGCGGCGGTTACATTGCGTTTGTGGCTTCCGATATTGCACCATGTTGTTTTCGGTGAATTTTTGGCTGCCTATAAAGTGGTTGCTTGGCTTTGTTGGGTGCCCAATTTGATGGTGGCCCATTTCTTGGTCAGAAAAAATATAGCTATCAAAGTTTAATAATCGATTATGGAAAAAGGACTTTTAGAGAAAACTGGAAAGCCACTCAATCATTGGATTGAAATTGTGCAAAAGTCTGGTGTTGAAAAGCATAAGGAAATTATCAATTTCCTGAAGTCTGAACATGGTTTTACGTACGGATTCGCCAATTTCGTGGCCCATAAGAGCAAAAAATCTGATGCAGGTTCAATTGACGACACTGACCTGTTGGTGAACCAGTACAAAGGCAAAGAGGTCTTGAAACCTATTTATGATAAACTGCATGCAGAAATTTTAAAGCTTGGCGATGATATTACGGTGACCCCCAAAAAAGATAGCGTCAGCTTTATCAGAAAAAAACAGTTCGCCCTAATCAAGCCCGCTACGAAAACCCGAATAGATTTAGGCCTAAAAATCAAGGAAAAACCTACCACTGAACGTCTGGAGAATTCAGGGCCCTTTGGCACGATGTGTACCCATCGCGTTCGTCTGACCGATACCAATCAGGTCAATGATGAATTGATACAATGGCTTGAGGAAGCTTACGAAAAGGCTGTTTAAAACAGTTCATTGTAAAGCCTCTGTAGTTGTTTGCGATTCAAACATTGCTTCCGTACCTTATAGGAAAATATCATACTATGAAAATCAATGCCTATGCTGCCCAGGAGGCTTCCAAAAAACTGGAGCCTTTTTCCTATGAACTGCCCGAACTCGAAAACGAACATGTAGACATTAAAGTACATTACTGTGGACTTTGCCACTCTGACCTGAGCATGCTCGACAACGAATGGGGCATGACCGAATTTCCTTTTGTCCCCGGTCACGAAGTGGTTGGAGAGATTACAGCCGTTGGGAGCGAAGTCAAAAGTTTGAAGGTGGGCGATAAAGTGGGCCTTGGGTGGTATTCAGAATCTTGCATGCATTGTGGCCAATGCATGAACGGCGACCATAATCTTTGCAAAGATGCAGAAGGAACAATTATCGGCAGGCATGGAGGTTTTGCGGATCACGTGCGGTGCCACTGGTCATGGGCCACGCCATTACCCGATGATATTGATATGGCAAAGGCGGGGCCGTTGTTCTGCGGTGGCATCACGGTTTTCAATCCCATAATTCTATCAGGAGTAAAACCAACGGACAAAGTAGGGGTGATCGGTATCGGTGGGCTTGGGCATTTGGCCCTGAAGTTTTTGAACCATTGGGGGTGCGAAGTGGTCGCTTTTAGTTCGAGCCCTGATAAAAAGGAGCAGATTCTCGAGATGGGGGCGCACAAGGTCATCAACTCCCGCGAACCCGATGAACTCAAAAATATTGAAGGCACACTCGATTTTGTTCTGAACACGACGAATGTATCATTGGATTGGAACGCATTTTTGGGCACATTGGCACCCAAGGGGAAACTTCACACCGTGGGTGCAGTACTGGAACCGATGGAGATTCCTGCTTTCAGCATGATTTCCGCTGAAAAATCAGTAGGGGGCAGTCCATTGGGAAGCCCGGCACTGACCCGAACCATGCTCGAATTTTGTGTTCGGCACGGGATTTATCCCATTGTTGAGGAATTTGCCATGGAAGATGTCAATGAAGCGATTCAACACCTTCGCGATGGAAAAGCGCGCTATCGAATCGTTTTGAAAGCATGATTATTTGGCAAACAACTGCCCCATATCTTTAAACGCCTTGAATTCGAGGGCATTTCCTGCGGGATCCAGAAAGAACATTGTGGCCTGTTCACCAACCTCCCCTTCAAAACGAATGTAGGGTTCGATGATGAATTCGATTCCCTTTGCTTTTAAATCCTTTGCGAACGGTTGAAAAACATCCCAATTTAAGACCACACCATAATGCGGAACGGGCACATTTTTTCCATCCACAGGATTCGTATGCAAATCTTCTTTTGCTTTTGGTTTGTAGTGAATGACCACCTGATGCCCAAAAAGGTTGAAATCCACCCAGTGGTCACTGCTGCGCCCTTCTTCACAACCCAAAACCTCCCTATAAAAAGTACGGCATTCTTCAAAATTGTGTACGGGGATTGCAACGTGGAAAGGAGTTATGGTCTTCATAGCACGAAATTTAAGATAAAAATAGCTAAAAGGTCCTTTTATTAGTTAGGGGATGGTGGATTAGCCGCTTAGCGGATAAAACAGGAGGGGTGGAATGCATTAAAACCCACCCCGATTCCGATAACTATCGGAATCACCCCTCCCGAGAGGGGAATACTCAACTTTTCAAGAATGAAACAATTTTTTCATTGACCTCGTCTTGGTGCATCGAATGGCCCAACCCTTTTGTGATGACAAGCTCGCTTCCCTTCCAGTGCTGGTGTACTTTTTTTGAGGCCTCAACAGGTACCTGAAGGTCATCATCATCGTGAAAGAGCAGTCCCTTTTTACTGTTCTTTTGAACAAAGGTAGTACTGGTAAATTCATGAAAATAATAGCCAAACCACTCTTTCAACCGTTCGTTCATGGCGTTCCTCACCTTATTGTTGAATTTTAATAATCCTTGATAATGGTCCATGAATTGCTCAAATTCTGCGGGCGAACCGACAGTCACAATTTTTTCAACAGATGAATCAGGATTGAGGTAATGCGTGTAATGTATGGTCATGCCGCCAACGGAATGGGCAACCACAAAATCCGGTTGATAGGTGTCCAAAACATGGCGGGTCACTTCGGCATACAGCGGTACGTGCAATCGTTTTCCGCTGGAATATCCATGTGCAGGGGCATCAAACGCCAGTATGTTGAAATCTTGTTGCTTTAATTTTTTGATGAGGTTGCGCCAACGATGGGTATTGCTCTCCCAGCCGTGCATCAACAACACGGTTTTTCCGTTCCCTTGCCAACGGTAGGATTGTACTTGGTGGCCAGCCACATCTATGGTTTCAAACTTGGCCTCGTTCAAAAATTGTTCTTGCTTTGGCAGCACCTTTCCCTTTCTGATGGTGCAGAATACATCAAAAGCCTTTATTGCAGCGGCTCTTTTGTTGAAGAGTACCATAAGATTGAAAAGCTTGCCATAGGCCAAGGGAATTGTCTTTGCCAAAAATTTCTGCATATTGGTTACTTTTTGTAACTTACTCTTTAAAGGAAACTAAAAATACCTATTTCTCTTCGAAGAAAAAAGCAGTAACGCATCTTAAACCAAGTGAAATCATGGAAACTATTGCTGAAAATCAAGAGGTTACAATGATTAAAAAACTGGAAAAAATGTTTGGGCATCTTGATTACAAGAATCCGCCTGAGCTGTGTCCGGTTCGCGATGTGATGTCAACAGCTTCTGACCAATGGAGTATTTTGATTTTATTGTGGTTGGGGTACTTCCCCGTGCTTCGCTTCAATAAGCTGAAAAAATATGTCTACGGAATTTCAAACAAGGTATTGAGCCAGCGGCTCAAAGTCTTGGAAGCGGACGGTTATATTGAGCGAAAAGCGTACCCTGAAGTGCCGATTCGGGTTGAGTATCGCTTAACGGATTTTGGAAAATCGTATGTGAAACGGTTGTTGGACCTTACCGAGTGGATGCAGCAAAACAGCCCCAAGGTTTTGGCCAATCGTGAGAAGTATGGGTTGATTTAATCCTTTATGTTATTCCAGATATCCAGATACATTTTCCAATCCCCATCTTCTTTTTTCCAAATGACCACGTATTTGCCACGCCATTCTGCGATAGATCCGTCGGCACGCTCTGTTTTTCCTTCATAATAGCCATAATCATGGGCATAGTCACCAAAAAATTTGATTTCTTCAGAAGTGATTTTGTGATGTGCGATTTTTGAACCGTTGTCCCGCGGTGTCCAATAGGCTTTAAGTTTCTCTCCTTCAAGAATATCCAAACCACTTGGAAATATTTTTGCATCCACAGTATAACTGTCCATGATGCCTTCTAGATTTCCATCCATACAGGCTTTTGAAAAATTCTGGGAAGCCTTTACGATTTCTTGCCTGTCATTGACACTTCCATTTTGTGGTTTTCTTTTAGTACAGTCAATTTTCCAAGTAGGATAGACAATGGTTTCGTCAGGATTGACCCATTCACCGGCCCATTTGAAGCCGTTTTCATCCATGTCACTAAAGGTCAAGCGGTAAAAACCTTCCATGCCGTTCGGTGCCTTTTGTGCCCGATACAGTATGATGTTTCCATTCTCTTTTTTGGTTCCCTCCCATGTGGGCAGCACTGTGGTAGGCCCTTTGTTGCTATAATAATGCACGTACCATTGTGTACTATCGGCTATGAATTGGCGAATACTGCCCGAATGCCCCCCATTGGCTTTTAAGGTTTCGTCTTGAACGGCAGTACCGTTCATGATGTATTTGAAACGCCATACCATATCGACAGGTCCTGCCCAAGTCTGGTCTTGGTTTTGCGATTGTGATTTGCAATCACATTCCCCGATCATGGGTGCAAAATCCATGATTTCTTTCGGGGCTTTGGGATTGGGCAACCCAAAAGGATGTTCGGCAGAAGGCTCATACTGGTATTGGGCAAAAATAAGTGTGGGAAGTATGAGTAAAAAAAGAGGGTAGTTTGTTTTCATTTGGTTGGATTTTGACAGAAAATAATAAAATCCCTTTTTGAAGAAGTACTGCTTGGCAATAAATTAACAGAAGCTATTCCCAACCGATCATTAAATACTTGATCTTGGCCTCATCAGGAATCTGTACCGCCTCAATGTTCGATTTTGAATACCGCAGGTTTGCCGGCAACTGATTTTTGTCAATGGTAAAATACATATTCGTCTCTTTGACAAAAATCACGACATTGTTGAGTGCCGTTACCACTTTTTTGATGGTGTAATTCTCTTTGATGTCCTTAAAGGTGCTGTTTAGGCCAATGCCGCTATCGGTCATAAAACGGGCATCCATCACTTGAATGTTTTCTACGGTAGGAATACTGTCATCACTGGGGGAGAGCGTCAACAGATGTTTGCCACCCTTTTCAAAGACCTTTATTTTTTTGGTTTTTGAGCCGATTCTCGAAAAAAATGTGTCTTTTACAATGGAGTCATCGGCATAAATCAATTCGAGATCCCGCACCAAACTGATTTTATCCAATTTGCCCACACTTTCGTTGGTAATCAAAAAGGTGGTGTCTTTTTCACCACAAGCAGTAAAAAGTAACAAAACCCAAATACCAAATACCAAAAAAAATCTTTTCATTTCTAACATCTAACATCTAACATCTAACATCTAACATCTAACATCTAACATCTAACATCTAACATCTAACATCTAACATCTAACATCTAACATCTAACATCAACGTATCACTTTTTTCATCACACCCAACACTCCACGGATAAAAGTGGCACTGGTCAGTACCTTGACCACAGGATTCATACGGGTGCTTCGTCTTCTGGATGTGCTTCTTCGAGAGGTCGTTTTACGCTCTTTTTCTTTTTCCGCTTCCTTTTCGGCCTTCTCGATTTTTTCGTTCAATACCTCATAGGCACTTTCACGGTCGATTTCCTCGTTGTACTTTTTGACAAGCTTTGATTGGCCTATGGCTTCTTTTAGTTCTTTATCCGTCAGCACATCCATACGGCTCATCGGTGCCCGTAGCATGGTGGCTGCCAAAGGGGTAGGACGACCTTTTTCATCCAAAGCGGAAATTAAGGCCTCACCGATGCCCAATGAGGTCAACACCTCCTCGGTATCGTAAAACTCAGAATCCGGGTAGTTCTGTGCCGTCAACCGTATGGCCTTTCGGTCTTTGGCCGTGAAAGCACGAAGTGCATGCTGCACCTTGAGTCCCAACTGTGCCAACACATCATCGGGAACATCGGTCGGATTTTGCGTCACAAAATACAAGCCGATACCCTTTGAGCGAATCAGTTTGACAATGCTCTCAATCTGGTCGAGCAATGCTTTTGAAGCTTCTTTAAAAATGAGGTGTGCTTCATCAATAAAAAATATCAGTTCAGGGCGGTCACTGTCGCCCTGCTCTGGGAATGTGGCATAGATTTCTGCCAATAGGCTCAACATAAATGTTGAAAAGAGCTTTGGCCGGTCTTGAATATCGGTGAGGCGTACAATGTTGATGTAGCCACGGCCGTTTTCATCAATACGGGTCAAATCGTCGACGTCGAACGATTTTTCCCCAAAAAAGAGTTCCGCTCCCTGCTGCTCAAGCTCAATGATTTTTCTAAGGATGGTGCCCGTAGAACTTGTCGAAATACGCCCATAAGTGGATTGGAATTCTTTTTTGCCCGTACCGGTGGCGTACTGCAACACTTTTTTGAAATCCTTTAAGTCAAGCAATGGCAATTTGTTGTCATCACAATATTTGAACACCACGGCTACGATGCCTTCTTGGGTGACGGTCAAATCCAATATCCTGGACAAGAGCACAGGGCCAAATTCAGAGACCGTGGCCCGCAGGCGAACCCCATCTTGTTCGGACAAGGACATAATTTCGACAGGAAACCCCGTGGGTTCAAAAGGCAGGCCGATGGCCTCGTGACGCTCATCAATTTTTGGATGTCCTGGGCTGGGCTGTGCAATGCCGCTCAAATCTCCTTTTAAGTCCATCAACAAAACCGGAATGCCTTTTTCAGAAAGGTTTTCGGCCATGACCTGAAGCGTTTTGGTTTTTCCCGTTCCAGTGGCCCCAGCAATCAATCCGTGTCTGTTCAGGGTTTTTAAAGGAACTTTGATAAAAGCTTCTTTTATGGTTTCGCCATTGACCATGCCTGCACCCATAGTGATGTAGTCACCTTTGGTGGTATAGCCCTTTTCAATTTGTTCAAAGAATTTTTCTTTGTCGCTCATTACACTGACTTTGCGATAAAAATAGGGAAAATGATTTTTCGAAATACGAAATATGAAGTTGGAAGTACCAATTTAGAATGACGAATGTAGAATGGTGTACGAAGTGCTAACAGTTATGGGTTATGAGTTTTGACGAGACGTAAAGCGCACAGCGCACAGCCAAAGCTAAAATTAGGAGTATTTGTGATAATTTGTGAAATTAGTATTCAACAAAAACCGAAGATTATGAAAATGGTCTATAAATATGCAGTCGTCTCAATAGTATTGACATTTGCAATCGCTATTAACTGTTTTTCGCAGGAAGCGAATACAGAAATTATTTTTCACAAACCTGAAAATCCCGATAGGGCATCAGCCCCTTTTAGCGAAGCAGTGCAGGCGGGCAACCTTTTCTTTTTGGCAGGCCAGATTGGAATGGACAGAATGGTCGGTCAATTGGCCAAAGGCGGTGTTCAGGGCGAGACCGAACAGGCCATCAAAAATATTGAAGGAGTCTTGAAACACCACGGGCTGACCCTTGACAACGTGGTCAAGTGCACCGTCATTTTAAGTGATATCAACGATTTCAGGGCATTCAATGAGGTCTACGTAAAATATTTTACAAAAAAACCAGCTCGTACTACCTACGCAGCGGCGGGCTTGGCCGCAGGTGCCAAGATTGAGATTGATGTGATAGCAGTGAAGGAGTAGCCAGTTAATAGTAAACAGTATTAGTTTTTAATCTCCAATCTGTTTACTGGAGACTGCCCACTAGTACATTAAACTTATCTTTGCATCATGATTGCAGAAGAGGTAATGGATTTGGTGGATAAGGGACTGATGCTTCCGTTGATGGAGGAGTTTTATACCATTCAAGGCGAGGGCTACCATAAAGGCACGGCCGCTTATTTTATCCGTATTGGAGGTTGCGATGTGGGTTGTCACTGGTGCGATGTCAAAGAGAGTTGGAACGCTGAGATCCATCCGCCAACGGCCATTGAAAGTATTGTAAAAAATGCTTCCAAGTATTCTGACACCATCGTCATCACTGGAGGAGAACCATTGACCTGGGATATGGGCCCACTGACAACATCCCTTAAGAAAAAAAGCCTAAAAATTCATATTGAAACCTCAGGAGCGTATCCCCTTACCGGAACTTGGGACTGGATTTGCCTTTCCCCAAAAAAAATCAAACTGCCTGTGGGAGACATCCACCAAAAAGCACATGAATTGAAAGTCATCGTTTACAACAAACATGATTTTCAATTTGCTGAAGAACAGGCCAAGAAAGTCAGTGAAGATTGTGTACTGTACCTACAACCGGAATGGAGTGTTCGTGATAAGGTAATGCCATTGATTGTCGACTATGTAATGCAAAACCCTAAATGGCGGGTGTCATTGCAGACCCATAAATATTTGAATATACCTTGATAGCCTATCTGCCGCCGTTGTTCTGCAGGTCAAGAATGCACTCGGCATCTAAATTGGGCACTGCTGCCAGTCCTCTTGCAGATTGGGATTCAAGCATTTTCAAAACCGTTTTACCAGTTAGTGAACATGCCGATTGAAGTTCATCTACATTGCCTTTCGCTGGCACTGCGGTTGAGACTGGGCTGAACTGTAATTCAGCACGCATGAGACAACCCTCTACGTTGCAGTGGTTTTCAGCGTCAGGATCTTCATGGTCATTGACGGGAATTGTTCCTAAATCAACCAACCCGAATAAATGTCCGAATTCATGGTTGAGGGTGGCGGTTTCAACATCCGCATTGGAAATCAGGGCACTTCTACTGGCCAAATCACGTATGGTGCTCTCATAAATGATCATCGAAGTATTGCGGTACACTGCCCCCAAGGTGACTAAGCCTTCGTCTAAATCATCATCTTCAGAAGGCGCATCGGCAAAATAAATATAGATGGCCAAGGTGCTCCCATCGTTATAAGCGGTACGATTTTCTTCTTCGAGATCAGCAATTTCCTGAAGTGTCAAATCCTCTTCATTGGGTGAAGAAAGCTCACGGTACGTGATTTCGATTGTGGTTTTAAATGTCCTATCCCTAAGAAACTGCTCAAAGTTGTCCATTGCGGCATCTGTAGGGCGAAACCCCTGTACGTAAGCAGCCTCAATCAACAATCGGTCAAAATTGGTGTTCGCCAGTATGTCATTCGCTGATGCACCTGTAGCCAACAGATTTGCAGATTTATCAATGGTAACTGTGCCGCCGTCATCATCAGTATTGCCACCATCGTCGCTGCTGGAACAAGAAATTGCAAAACATAGCACCAAACTTGACAACAATACAAACACATTCTTTTTCATAGCTTCTTCTTTTCTTAGGTAAAACGTGGAAATGCTCACGGTATTATGGTTTTGGCACCAATCTTGCCAAATAGTCGTAATGTGGGCCTTGACTTACAAGGTGGCAATCAAAACCACAGTTTTTTGCTGTATTAGAAAGTGTTTCAAAATCTAAGTACAACCAATCAAAAACCGAACCCTTTTTGCCTTTGTACTGCATCTGAAATTGCATTTCACCGTAATATTCCCTGTCACCTGCAATCCAGTAACCGCCATCATCATCTTGCTCATACATATAAATGATGTCTGTTGAATCTAACAGAATCTGACCACCAGCATTCAACAACAATTTGAAATGATTCAAATAAGCCTCCAATTGGTTCAGCTTTCCAACAATTCCGATTCCGTTCATCAACAATAACAGTGTATCAAATGTTGTTCCACGATACTCTAAAATCGATGAATGGATTGTTTTTTCGATGCCCCTTGCCCTGCATACCTCTATAGCCGTTTTTGATGAATCAAGTGCAGTGACATCAAACCCATGATGTTGCAGATAATGCGAATGTGGCCCAGCACCGCAACCGATATCCAATATGCTGCCTTTACACCGTTGAAGAGCTTTTTGTTCAAGAATGGGCATGTCGTCGTATTCACGAAAAAGATGGGCCAGGGGCAGTGCATCTTCCTCATTGAACGAAGAAAAGGTTTTGATGTCTTCAGTATGATGACCGTTGTAAAAATCGAGCACGGCTTGCCCGAAAATATCCTGCATGGTTGTGATGTCTTCTGCAAATGTGTGATTTTATTTTATGAGGACGGTCTTGCCCAAGTATTTTTAAGTTTGTAGAGTATGGAAGAAACGTTAAAAAACTTGCCCCAAAAAGCTGCTGAAAAACATTCGGAGAACAAGAAGTTTTTTACCAAGCTTAAAAAGAAACCCCCAAAGCAACTGGATTATCTGATGCAAGAGCTTCACGACGCCGAGTTTGCGCAGACCGATTGCCTTCAGTGCGCAAACTGCTGTAAGACAACTGGGCCTTTGTTCACCCAGAATGATATTCAACGTATCGCAAAGCATTTCAAAATAAAACCAAACCAATTTATATCGTCGTATCTCAGAGTTGATGAAGATGGTGACCACGTGCTGAAATCCGTACCCTGTACTTTTTTAGGAGCTGATAATTATTGCTCCATCTACAATGTACGGCCGAAGGCCTGTCGCGAGTTTCCGCATACCGACCGAAAGAAATTCTACCAGATTACAGATTTGACCCTGAAAAATGTGGCGATGTGCCCCGCTGCGTTCAATATTGTGGAGAATATGAAAAAAAGGATTGATTTTTAGTAATCAGTAATCAGTAATCAGTAATCAGTAATCAGTAATCAGTAATCAGTAATCAGTAACCAGTTGACTATATCTAGGTGGATTGAATTTGGAATTTGGGTTTTGGAATTTGTAATTTTATTGGATGGAGCAACTCATAATGTATTTCGAAAACATCCCCCCATTGCACCGCAGTCTGATTTTGGTGGGGGGAATCACGTTTTTTTGGGTATTGGAAGGAATAGTCCCGCTTTTTAATGTGCACTACAAAAAATGGCGGCATGCACTCCCGAATTTCTTTTTTACACTGACCACCATCATCGTAAATTTTCCATTGGCATTTTTACTGTTGAAAATGGCAGATTGGTCGGTTGCCAATGATTTTGGTATCATCAATTGGTTGCCCGAAATGCCGCTATGGCTCTATGTGTTGTTGGGTGTCTTGCTGTTGGACTTGATCGGAGCGTACACCGCCCATCTCGTTGAGCACAAGGTCAAACCCTTTTGGATGATTCATCTGGTGCACCATACCGACCATAATGTCGATACGACCACTGCGAACAGGCATCACCCCCTAGAGAGTTTGATTCGCTATTTTTTTACACTGTTGGGTGTTTTTATCGTGGGGGCGCCCATAGGCATCATTATGCTGTATCAAAGCCTTTCGGTGGTCTTGTCACAGTTCAACCATGCCAATATTCGGCTGCCAAAAAAAGTCGATGACGTTTTGAGCTGGGTCATTGTCTCGCCAGATATGCACAAAGTGCACCACCATTATGTGCTGCCCTACACTGACTCAAACTACGGGAACATCTTTTCAATTTGGGACCGACTTTTTGGCACCTATATGAAGTTGGATGTCGATATGATTGTATATGGGGTCGACACCTTCCCTGATGAAAAGGAGAACGGTAGCATTTGGGGGTTGCTCAAACAACCGTTTCACAAATACCGGAAGCCTACTAATGGAATTCCCCCTTTGAAGGGGGAGTAGGGGGGATGTTTTTGGAGACACCCCTGTCCCGAAAAAATCGGGACTGTCCCCTCCAAGGGGACAATTGTTTTATAATTGCCAAAGCCTAATAACGAATCAATCATACATCAAATACTTCTCCCGAATCTTTTTAAACCGTTCCAAATCCGCCTGCCAAGTTGCTTTTATTTCGGCTTCTGATAGCCCCGCCTCGATCTGTTGTTGCAATTTCTCGGTGCCTGCGTGTTTGGTAAATCCCGAAGTGTTGAAAAATTTGGATTTATCGGTACAGTTCTGATATGCATCCATAAGCCATTGCAATGAAACCGAGTTTATTTTAGGATAATCGGACAAATCTTTTCCATAGCAGATTTTACCTTTTTCCTTTGGGTATTTTGACCCAAAATTAGGTTTGGGCACATAACTAAAAGCGTAAGCAGTACTATCTAAAAAAGAAGCACCGTAACGTTGAAATTGAAATTTGGTGCCACGACCCGCATTGATGTTCGTACCCTCAAACAATCCCAAACTGGGGTACAAGTTGATGGATTGATCGTTGGGCAGATTGGGTGAAGGGCGAATTGGTAGGCTGTACTCTGTTTGATGGTCATAGTTTTCAAGCTCAACAACGGTCAAATCGACTTTAAGACCGTTTTCCAACCATCCTTCTTCATTGACCATTTGGGCATATTCGCCAATGGTCATTCCATATACCAAGGGAATTTCGTTCATTCCCAGAAATGATGTATGCTTCGTTTCCATAGTAGGGCCATCCACATAATGCGCATTGGGGTTGGGTCGATCCAAAACCACAACAGGAATTCCAGCTTCTGCGCATACCTCCATCACCAATTGCAAGGTGGCGATGTAGGTGTAAAAACGCACGCCGACATCCTGAACATCGAAAAGCACCACATCCAAGCCTTTCAATTGTTCTGGTGAGGGTTTCTGGTTTTTTCCGTAGAGCGAAATAATGGGCAATCCCGTTTGGGTATCCACACCATCTGTTACGTGTTCGCCTGCATCTGCTTTTCCCCGAAACCCATGTTCTGGGGCAAATACTTTTTTGATGTCGACATCCAGAGTCAACAAAGAATCGACCAAATGAACGTAGGGTTCTGGTTTTTGGTTCAAGGTTTCAGGTTGATTCCTTATCGATTTCCGATTTTTAAATATAACCGAGGTTTGGTTGGCAATCACCCCTACATTTTTGTTTTTTAACAGTGGAAGATATGCTGTGGTGCGGTTCGCTGCAATTACAATTTGCTCATTTCCAGTATTGGAATTTGGCACTTCGACTGCGCTCAGTGTGACGGATTTAGGGGTTGTTTTTTTCTGCTGTCCACAAGCAGAAAGCATAAGACTTAAGCATAAAACTGTACTTTTGAAAATGGAAAAAACCGGCATTCCTTGAATTTAGAACTGTTCATTACCAAACGCCTCATCAAAGGGGCATCGCATAAAATTAGCATTTCGGCACCGATAATTAAAATTGCCATCGCAGCCATTGCCATAGGTATGGTCGCCATGTTGATTGCCATTGCCACCACGATTGGTCTGAAACAAAAGATTCGGGAAAAAATAGCGGCTTTTAACGGGCATATTGAAATCACCAATTTTGATACTAACAATTCGGGGGTTTCGACCGTACCGGTTTCTAAAGACCAAGAATTTTACCCAGAATTCAAGAGCGTAGACGGTGTATCGCACATTCAGGCCGTGGCGACAAAACCGGGCATCATCCGCACAGAAGAAACTTTTGAGGGAATGCTTGCCAAAGGTGTGGGCCAAGATTATAACTGGAATGCCTTTGATGAATTTTTGGTTGAGGGCAGATTGCCCGATTTTTCAGGAGATTTGAATGATGGGGTGCTGCTCTCACGAATTATGGCAAACCGCTTGCAATTGAATGTGGGCGATGTGTTCAATGCTATTTTTTTAAAGGATAATGACCCGTCAAAGGTGCCGAACAATCGCCGCTTTGAAGTTGTTGGTATCTATGATAGTGGTTTTGAGGAATTTGATGCACAATATGTTTTTGTGGATATCCGCCATGTGCAACGCATGAACAAATGGACAGAAAACCAAATTGGACATTTTGAAGTGTTCTTGGATGATTTTGATGCGATAGATGAAAAAGCTGCCGAAATCTATGGAAAAACCCTATCAGAACTCGATACCCAAAGCATAAAAAGAAAATACTACAAGATTTTTGAATGGATAGGCCTATTTGATTTCAATGCCGCCCTGATTATCGGTATCATGATTCTCGTGGGCGGAATCAACATGGTCACTGCACTGTTGGTATTGATTTTAGAACGCACCCAAATGATAGGCATTCTAAAGGCTTTGGGTTCTGAAAATTGGAGCATCAGAAAAGTGTTTCTCTATAATGCCACCTACCTTATCGGTATTGGCCTGCTCTGGGGCAATGGTATCGGGCTCGCCCTGATTTATTTGCAACAAAAATTTCGTTTTTTGAAGTTTCCAAATCCTGAGGAGTATTACATTGAATACATTCCCGTAGAAATCAATCTACCCGTAATCATTCTCTTAAATGTGGGCGTTGTGGTATTGTGCCTGTTGATGTTGCTGCTTCCTTCGTACGCCATTAGTAAAATCACTCCCGTCAAGGCAATCAAGTTTGAATGATGTTTGAAGTCGGGTGATTGGTGCTCGATGTTAAAAATCGAACTTAATTTTAGTTTCTTCATCAAGCATCGGACTTCTAGCATCGAACAAACCATTACCTTTGCGGCGATTATGGAATACGCAAAAAACATTCTCGAGACCATTGGCAATACACCTTTGGTGAAAATAAGCAAGCTTACGGAAAATCTACCCTGTTTGGTACTGGCAAAGTACGAGACCTTTAACCCCGGTAACTCGGTCAAAGACAGGATGGCACTCAAAATGATTGAGGATGCCGAGGCAGATGGACGGTTGAAACCTGGTGGTACCATTGTTGAAGGCACTTCGGGCAATACGGGCATGGGGTTGGCTTTGGCCGCCATTGTGAAAGGGTACAAAATGATCTGTGTGACCACCGACAAACAATCCAAAGAAAAAATAGATATTCTTAAGGCAGTGGGCAGTGAGGTTCATGTATGCCCCACTGATGTTGCCCCAGATGACCCGCAAAGCTATTATTCAACAGCAAAAAGGTTGGGCGAGGAAATACCCAATGCCTGGTATGTGAACCAATACGACAATCCCTCCAATACGAAAGCGCATTATGAAAGCACCGGTCCTGAAATTTGGCAACAGACCCATGGCAAGGTCACCCATTTTGTGGTCGGGGTAGGTACCGGGGGCACGGTTTCAGGCGTTGGAAAATATCTGAAGGAGCAAAATCCAAATGTCAAAGTTTGGGGTGTTGACACTTATGGTTCGGTCTTCAAAAAATATCATGAAACTGGCATTTTTGATGAGAATGAAATCTATCCGTATGTCACCGAGGGTATTGGGGAGGATATCCTTCCAAAAAATGTGGATTTTGATATCATTGATGGATTCACAAAAGTGACCGATAAGGATGCTGCCGTTTACACGCAGCGATTGGCAAAAGAAGAGGGTATGTTTTTGGGCAACTCTGCCGGGGCCGCTATCAAAGGGGTTTTGCAGCTTGGCGAGCATTTTACCAAAGATGATGTGGTGGTGGTACTTTTTCACGACCATGGCAGCCGCTATGTCGGCAAGATTTTCAATGATGACTGGATGCGGGCCCAAGGGTTTATCGAATAGATTTTGGTATCTTTCTTCGACTAATTCAATTACCCATGAGAGCAACTATTTTCACTTTTTTTCTGGCTTTTTTAATCTCAACACAGCTTTTTTCCCAAAAACTTTCTCGAACAGAAAAGAAAATCATCGCATCGGTCGAACAGAACAACCAAGATGCGCTGGCTTTTTTGGAACAAGTGGTCAATATTAATAGTGGCACCCTAAACGCAAAGGGTGTGCGAGAAGTTGGCCAAGTTTTTTCAGATGCTTTTGAGGATGTTGGGTTTGATGCCCGATGGATAGAAATGCCTGAAGAAATGAACCGTGCAGGCCACTTATTTGCCGAAACCTCGGGAAACAAAGGCAAAAAATTGTTGCTTATCGGTCATTTGGATACCGTTTTTGAAGAAGACAGTCCCTTTCAAAAGTTTGAAAGAATCAACGATAGCATTGCCCACGCCCCAGGGGGCAACGATATGAAAGGGGGCAATGTAGTGGTTTTATATGCACTCAAGGCCCTACACGAAAACGGTTTGCTCAATGATGCCCAAATCACCGTAGCCTTTACAGGTGATGAAGAAAGTACGGGAAAACCATTGGATATCAGTCGAAAAGATTTAATCGAAGCCGCACAGCGAAGTGATGTTGCCTTGGGTTTTGAAACCTCAACAGGATTCAATTATGCCACTGTGGCCAGACGTGGTGCTTCGGGCTGGGCCGTTGAGGTCGAAGGCAAACGTGCACATTCGTCAGGGGTTTTCAGTGAAAGAGTGGGTGCCGGTGCCATTTTTGAGCTATCACGCATTCTGCACCAATTTTATACCGATGTTAAAGGCGAGGAACTCTTGACCTTCAATCCAGGTGTTTTATTGGGCGGCACTTTTGTTGATTTTGACCCCAAGACCAGCAAGGGTGAGGTTTTTGGCAAGGGCAATGTCGTGGCACAGAAGGCAATGGCAAGAGGTGGACTTCGGTTCATATCTGAAGAACAAAAAGAACGTGCACGAGAAAAGATGCGTGAGATAGTGACCGATAATCTGCCCAAGACAACAGCTGCGATTTCATTTACCGACAGTTACCCTGCCATGCAACCCACTGATGGCAATATGGCTCTTTTGAACACTTTGAACCAGGTCAGCAACGATTTGGGCCAAGGCGATGTGCTGCCTTACGATCCAGGCAAAAGAGGTGCTGCCGACGTTTCTTTTGTGGCCGAGTATGTCGATTGTCTTGATGGCTTGGGCACCATGGGTTCGGGGGCACATACCCCTGAAGAAACCGTGAATCTGAAGACTTTTGAAGCCCTAACCAAAAGAACCGCGGTACTAATTTATAGATTGATCAATCAGCGATAACATGGTGACGCTTCAACTTAATAGCCAAAAAGCTCGTATTGACGCTGGTGAATTGGTGAGTTATCAAGTGGATGGTCATGAGTTTATCCATCAAAAGGGTGACCCGGGGTGGAGTAGTGCCGATACCGAAATGTTTCCGATTATTGGTCCGGTCAATGAGGCTGGGTTTCAAGTGCAAGTGCCAAAAGGCAATGCGATACAAGACCAACATGGGCATCTCCGTCAATTTGATTACAAATTGGTTTCTTCAACCGTTTCAGAGGCTTTGTTCAAAAAGGAATATGCGGCAGGAACACCCATTAAAAACTCAAAATATCCCGAAAAGTCAGATCGGCAATGGTTGATATGGCCGTACACATTTCAATTTGAAAAGCAGTATTCTTTGGATGAAGAAGGGCTTGAAATCAATTTTACTGTTTCTGGGGAAAGGGATATGCCTTTTATGATAGGGTACCATCCGGCTTTTAAACTATATACCAAGCATCCCATCATAAAAGCAGGCCAGAGAGAAATTTCTTTGGATGAAGTGCTTGCCGTGGGCAATCGTGCGCTTCAGGTTGCCAATTGTGAAGAAATCACATTGACAGATGAAGAATCCATTACAATAAAGACCAAAGGTTTTGGTCATTTTATGTGCTGGACAGAGGTGCGAAACATGGTCTGTATCGAGCCTATTTCCTTTTACCCCTACGCCGTTCCCCAGAACAAATTACACGAAGGCTTCGAATTTCTTTCAGATGAACCCAAAATTTTCAGGGTGAGGTTGACAGTTTCACCTCAATCTTAAAAATTGTTAACGAAATCACAATTTTTTAATAAATATTAACGTTATTATTCTTACCTTAGAGGTACTGAACAAGGTTTGTACTAAATGCTCCGAAATTTTATTGAGCGAATTGGGGTCATGAACTGTATCATGCTCTTGGTGGTCATATCCATCATCATCGTCTCAGAAGCACTTTTCCTGAAAGGAAACAAGATGGATGCCATTTTTGTGGCGTTCTGGGCACCGACCATACTGGGTTTTATGATTTACTTCAAGCAAAAAAAGTAATGGATTTCATCTTGCTTTATTCCATTGTGGTAGCCGTAATCTTTATGGTGTGGGTGTTCTTTATTATCAAAATGTACGGAAAAATAAAGAAGAAAGATTGACCGCCAAACTTACCGTCATTTTACAATTTCAACTGTCTGACCCATTTCAGAAATCTGTACCGAAGTATTGCGAAGTAAATAACCTGAAATGATACTCTCTGTTTCAACGGTATTTTTTTGGCGGATTATATGTGTTTCCATGTCCTCAGCGGAGCTGATTTCTATTTCTTTTGGGATAAAGGCATAGCCTTGATAAATACCATCAACTATGGAAACAATCGCATCTTCATCAACATTTCTGCCGTGTTCTTTGATGTAAAAAGAGGCATTATATTTAGAGGATTCTTGAATCGCAACAGAAACTTTTTTATTGTAGACCGATGGTGTTTCTTGCCTAAGGCAAGCCCCGGAACATTTTGTGAGGTGGGGTTCACATGCCACCTGTCTGAGATGGCAATACTTCTCGCACAATTCGAACGCATCACACAACTGTTTCAAAAAAGTGCGGCAATCTGTTTGATTGTAGAATATTTTGATGGCCTGCGGACTTTTGTTCGTCAGCCCGTAGGCCAGATGCATATATCCATTTCTATCCTCATAGTTAAAAATGGCATAGCTTTTTGAAACCCTTTTTTGGGCTCTGTTGTATTCTGGAAAATGTTTTTTAATGGCCTCAGATTCCATCAATAAAGCCAACAATTCACTACCAGAAAGCTCAAAATCAATACCGGCAATTTCACGACACATGCGAATTTCCTTTGAACTTTTATCATAAAAGTGGCCCAACACCCTTTTTTTGATGTTGATGGCCTTGCCCACATAAATGATATGCCCAGCTGCATTTTTGAAATAATAAACACCCGGTTTTTGGGGTAGGGAAGCGATGCTATTTTTCGATAGCAATGGCGGCAAAGTGGCTTCTTGGCTTCGTCCATTTAAAAATAGCTCAATGATTTTTTCAGCTTCAGGTTTTTGTAATAGGCCTTTAAATAGTGTGGTGGTGGCATGCGCATCGCCCCGTGCCCTGTGCCGGTCTGTAATCGTAATGCCTACTGATGAGCAAAGCTTACCCAAGCTGTATGACCGCAACCCTGGAATCAATCGTCGTGAAAGCCGAACCGTGCACAATTTTTTGCGTACAAAATCAACTCCGATCTGTCGAAACTCTTCTTTGATGACGCCATAGTCAAAGTTGACCGAATGGGCCACAAAGACGCAGTCTTGGGTTGTCTCCAAGATTTTGGGTGCGATTTCACTAAAGGTTGGCGCTTGGGCCACCATTTGATTGTCAATTCCCGTCAGGCCCGTAATAAAATAGGGTATTGCGCATTGTGGATTCACCAGCGAGGTAAACTCATCAATTACCTTTTCACCATCGAATTTGAAAATGGCAATCTCGGTGATTTTGTTGCCTCTGATGCCATTGCCCGTTGTCTCTATGTCGATGATGGTGTACAAATAATCCCTAACCTTGAGTAATAATCTCAAAATTAGGGATTATTTTGGGTTGTGGAGCCGGAGGGATTCGAACCCTCGTCCAAACAAGCAATAACCATGCTTTCTACATACTTAGTCTTGGTTTGTTTTTCGACCTGTGACCGACCCAAAACTGCCTATCACAAGCTTAGCTTCTTAACATTTTTGTGCTGTTGCCAAAGCGAGCAACAGCCTTATGTTGACCTTTATGGTGCTCCTAAACGAATCGCCGTCAACAAGGGCTATTCAGGAACATCTCGCTTCCCGACCTAGTCGGGACGAGGCATAATCCTACTATAATTCAGATTACGCGGCAAGAGCGTAGTTAGACTCGCCATTTAAAAGTGTGAGACATTGCATTTACGAGCATCATTCCCATAGCTCGGCATGCTTACATCGCCATTGGTCTTGCTGTCAAAACCAGTCGGCCCCATAATGAGACAGCATCTGCCAAAGGCAGACACGTTGTCGAATTATGTCCTGAACTTGTTTCAGAACCTCATAACCCGTGTTCTCATTTTCTTTTCAAAGAACAAATGTCACACTCAGCACTTCGGCTACGCTCAGCATAGACTCTGTCGAAGTGTGGGCGTTCCCCTGACATGGCCTTGCCATCGTCAGCGGTCGGGCTTTCGGCCATACACGGTATTTGCCTCTATCCCTAACGCAGCCTGTCCCGCTTATTGCGAGAGGCGGCAAAGATACCGATTATGCCGCAATGCATAAAAAGTTTGTGCATCCCTGCCAATCCTCTTAAATTCGGCAAAAAGTATACCAGACCAATATGAAGTTCGGAATCATTAGAGAACGCAAGAACCCACCTGATAGAAGGGTCGTTTTGACCCCCAAGCTCTGCCATGAAGTCATGCAAGAGTTTCCTGAAGCTGAGATTCAGGTCGAATCCTCGCCCATTCGGGTTTTTAATGATGCCGAATATCAAGAACTTGGGGTTGAAGTCATATCCAATATGCAATCTTGCGATGTTTTGCTCGGGGTCAAAGAAGTGCCCATTGAGGCACTCATCCCCAACAAAAAGTATTTTTTCTTTTCACATACCATCAAAAAACAGCCGTACAACCGTGATTTGCTGCAGGCCATTTTGGATAAGAACATCGAACTATATGACCATGAGGTGATAACCAACCGAAAGGGACAACGTTTAGTGGCTTTCGGGCGTTATGCGGGTATCGTCGGGGCGTACAACGGAATTCGTGCTTACGGTCTCAAATCTCAAAAGTTTGATCTTCCCAAAGCATTGACCCTCAAAGACCAAGCTGCCTTAATTGCTGAATTACAGAAAATCAGGCTGCCCAATATAAAAATAGTACTGACCGGAAAAGGAAGGGTAGGCAACGGCGCCAAAGAAATGTTGGACGGCATGGAGTTACGCGAAGTTTCTGTGACACAATATCTGACCAAAAGTTTCGATGAACCCGTCTATTGCCAAATAGATGTGTTGGATTACAATATGCGAAAAGATGGCCAAAAGCGATCACAGCAAGATTTTTTTGACAATCCAACAGAATACGTGTCGGATTTCTTTCGTTTTGCCAAAGTGACCGACTTCTACATCGCGGGTCATTTTTATGGCGATGGTGCTCCGTATCTCTACACGCGGGAAGATGTAAAACATCCTGATTTTAATATCAAGGTTGTGGCAGACATCAGTTGTGATATTGACGGGCCGGTGGCGACAACAATACGAGCCTCAACCATCGCCGACCCAATCTATGGCTACCATCCAAAGAAAGAAAAGGAAGTGGATTTCAAAAACTCTGAAGCGGTTGCGGTCATGGCTGTTGATAACCTGCCCGCCGAATTACCACGCGATGCCAGTAACGGTTTTGGTGAGGCGTTCTCAAAACACGTGATTCCCGCTTTTTTCAATGGAGACAGAGATGGCATTCTCAAACGGGCCCTTATGACCAAGAATGGAAAATTAACTGAAGATTTCGCATATCTACAGGATTATGTGGACGGTGATCATGGCTGAACCTTGATTTCCCATTCAACGGTAGGGTGCTCTTTTGGTGCCGTATAGCTTCCTATGGCTTTTAACTTTAATGTGAGGGCATTAAGCTTCACCAAGGTTTTCACATTGAGTGTCTTGGTTTCTCCACCCTTGATTTCCACTATTGGGGAATGTCCATAGAATGTATAGTCCATAGCATTTTCAAAAAGAAGGGTATTGCTTGAGTTGTTTTTTAAAGTCAATTCTAAAATCTCGGTTTTTTCCAAATACCGAGTGCTTTCAACCGAAAGACAGGCTTTGAGAAGCGGCACCAAATATTCAGGTTTGCCCACAAAGAGTTCGTTGAAAACAGCAGTTGTTCTTCCTAAAAACAACGCTTCCTTCAAACTTTCTTTGGTACGCTCTTTAGCAAATACCAAGGTAGTGGGCCTTGTGTGTCCTTTTTCAATATAATCCCAATCAATCAAGCCATGAATATCGCTGGTGCCCAAGACGGTCAGGTTATGCTTGAGTGCCAATGCCAAGGATTCCTCGTCATAAAATCCAGAATTGATGACCTCAATACCATTGAGCTCCCCTCTTTTGACCCTATCATTTTGGAAATCACTAAAAATAGGGTTGCCCGTCGGTGACTGCGCCGACCAATTGGGGTGATTCCAGAAGATAAAGGCGCCCTGCTTTTTGGCTGCCTCAAATTGTGCCACAGAATCAGTTTGCATGAGCGTGTTCACATCTGATATGAAAATGGCGTTGCTATGGCCAGCGGGTGCCTGTCTTGTAATCTCTGTTCCATGAACGATGATCAATTCATGGTCTTCGGCTTCTTCTAAAGCAATTTGATATGAACGGTTTCTATCGGGATGGGGAATATCTTCTGAATGGGGTTGGTATTCTATGTGTTCGGTCAGTGAGATCACATCAAGATTGTCGCGTAGCGCTTCCTGTACCCTAATGGTCGGCCATACATTGCCATCTGAGAATACGGTATGTTGATGCAAATCGGTTTTTAAGGTGACAAATCCTGGAATGTTTGGAAATGACAGGGCCCTTGAGCTTTTATGAGAGTGGCTCTGGGCAGATAGACTTGAGCAAGAAATCAGGATATATACGAACAGTAGCTTTTTCATTGAAGAAAGGTTGATTGCCCAAAAATATCGGAATGTTTCCATTTTATCGAAAATCGTATCTTTTTAAATTGTTAAGAAACAACAATTTGCTTAGGATTTCCGATTTTTGAAATATGAACCCCGCCGAAGAATACATGCTTAGTCAAAAAGAACCGTATCGTAGTATCCTATTGCACCTTAAGGCCATAATTGAATCTGTAATTCCAAATGTGGATATGAAATACAAATGGAACATACCGTGCTTTTATGCGGGCAAACAACCCATTTGCTACGTAAACTCAGTTCCGAAGAAAGGCTATGTTGATATCGCTTTTTGGAATTCTGCCCATTTGACCAAACACATCGAATTGATGGTTACCGAAGATAGAAAAGTTGTCAAATCACTTAGATACAGATCATTGGAAGAAATCAATGATGAAATCTTGATAGATGTACTTCAAGAATCGCACGAACGAAAAGACAAAGGGTTTTACAAACGATAGCTTAAAGCTTTAGGCTATAAGCTTATGGCTACTCTACGCAATGCCACCAAATCGGTCAATAATTTTTCCAACAGATTTAAATCCAACATATTTGCCCCATCGCTTTTGGCGTTGGCAGGGTCAAAATGGGTTTCCATAAAAAGTCCGTCGACTCCGGCGGCGATTCCAGCTTTTGCCATGGTACCGATCAAGGCAGGTCGGCCACCCGTGACCCCCGAGGCTTGGTTGGGCTGTTGCAATGAGTGGGTGACATCCAAAACAACGGGCGCATATTGTTTCATGGTAGGGATTCCCCTAAAATCGACTACCATATCTTGATAGCCGAACATCGTACCGCGTTCGGTGATCATCACCTGCTGATTGTTGCTGTCGGTCACTTTGGTTACTGCATGCTTCATGCTTTCAGGACTCATAAACTGCCCTTTTTTCAGATTGACCACTTTACCGGTTTCAGCAGCAGCAACCACCAAATCGGTCTGGCGTACCAAAAAAGCGGGTATCTGCAACACATCCACATACTCGGCGGCCATAGCGGCATCTGATTCTTTGTGAATGTCGGTGATGGTGGGCACTTGAAACGTTTCCGATACTTTTCTAAGGATTTTCAACGCTTTTTCGTCCCCGATTCCGGTGAAAGAGTCCACACGGCTGCGGTTCGCTTTTTTAAAACTCCCCTTGAACACATACGGAATTTTGAGCTTATCGGTCACTTTGACGATATGCTCTGCGATTCGCAGGGCCATTTCTTCCCCCTCAATGGCACATGGGCCTGAGAGCAAAAAGAAATTGTTGCTATTAGAGTGTTTTATTTGAGGAATTTGAGCGAGATTCATAAAGAAATTTTTGCAAAGATACTTTTTCAGCACTTATGATTTTATTGAACAAAAACAGAGTACCTTTGCGACCTTAAATTCAGGCCATGCAGAAAATAAAGAACATTGCCATCATTGCCCACGTTGACCACGGCAAGACTACCTTGGTCGATAAAATCATGTACCACTGCCAATTGTTCCGCGAGAATGAGAACAAGGGTGATTTGATTTTGGATAACAATGACCTCGAACGCGAACGGGGCATTACGATTGTCTCTAAAAATGTTTCGGTTGTTTACAAAGACACCAAGATTAATATCGTTGACACGCCCGGACACGCCGATTTTGGTGGTGAGGTCGAACGTGTTTTGAACATGGTCGATGGGGTACTGTTACTTGTAGATGCCTTTGAGGGACCAATGCCGCAGACACGGTTCGTATTGCAAAAGGCCATTGATTTAGGCATTAAGCCATGCGTAGTGATTAATAAGGTCGATAAAGAAAACTGTGACCCTGAAAGCGTACATGAAAAGGTTTTTGATTTGATGTTCGAACTCGGTGCTGAGGAATGGCAGTTGGATTTCCCCACCGTGTACGGTTCTGCCAAACAAGGTTGGATGAGCGAAGATTGGAAACAGCCTACTCAAGATATTTCTCCCTTGTTAGATATGGTTTTGGAGCACGTGCCTGAATTCAAACCTGAGGAAGGCTCTACGCAGATGTTGATCACTTCATTGGATTTTTCATCGTTCACCGGGCGGATTGCCATCGGTAGGTTGCAGCGTGGCAGCTTGAAAGATGGGCAACAGGTGACCTTGGTAAAAAGGGATGGCAAGCCAGTAAAATCACGTATCAAAGAACTCTATGTTTTTGATGGCTTGGGCCGAAAAAAAGTAGATGAGGTTCAAACAGGCGACATCTGTGCCATCGTGGGCATGGAAAATTTTGAGATTGGCGATACCGTTGCCGATTTTGAGAATCCCGAGGCATTGAAGACAATCGCTATTGACGAGCCGACGATGAGCATGTTGTTCACGATCAACGACAGTCCGTTCTTTGGAAAAGATGGCAAGTTCGTGACCTCACGCCACATCAAGGAACGTCTTGAAAAAGAATTGGAAAAAAACTTGGCACTTCGTGTAGAAGAAACTGACAGTGCTGATAAATTTATGGTCTTTGGCCGGGGGGTATTGCACCTTTCCGTACTGATTGAGACCATGCGTCGTGAAGGCTATGAACTTCAGATTGGCCAACCCCAGGTCATCATCAAAGAAATTGACGGTGTCAAATGTGAGCCTGTGGAACAGTTGACCATTGATTTGCCTGAAGAGGTTTCGGGCAAGGCTGTAGAGATGGTTTCTATCCGTAAAGGTGAAATGACCAGTATGGAGGCCAAAGGTTCACGAATGGTTTGTGAGTTTATCATTCCCTCGCGCGGTATTATCGGATTGCGCAACCAATTGTTGACCGCCACGGCGGGCGAAGCCATCATGGCGCACCGATTTTTGGAATACCAGCCTTTGAAAGGAGACATTACAGGTCGTATCAATGGTTCTTTGGTTTCTATGGAAAACGGTACCGCAATTCCGTATTCCATTGATAAATTGCAAGAGCGGGGTAAATTTTTCATTGACCCAGGTGAGGATATTTACGAAGGTCAGGTTATCGGTGAGAACTCACGTCAAGATGACATGACGATAAACGTGACCAAGACCAAAAAACTTTCCAATGTGCGTTCTGCAGGTGCCGATGACAAGGCCAAGATTGTGCCCGCTATCAAGTTTTCTTTGGAAGAGGCTTTGGAATACATCCAGAAAGACGAGTTGGTCGAGGTGACGCCCAATCACTTGAGGTTGCGCAAGATTCATTTGAAAGAGGTCGACCGTAAGCGAAACAAGTAAAATTGTGCCCTTGAAGGGGACAGCGAGTATAACGAGCAGGCAGGGTTGTAAACACCCCTCCCTTAATACCGATAGCTATCGGGGAGGAGGGGGCAGTAGTAGTAGAAAAACTAGCTCAAATGTCCGTGATGTTGCTCTTTGAGACAGGCAATGGCAGCCCCGATGATACCCGCGTGGTTCATCAACTCTGCCTTGACAACATCAGTCTCAATATTGATGAGATGGCCATATTCACTCCATTTTTTTGAGATACCACCCCCAACGATAATCAAATCAGGAGATACGATGAGTTCTACATATTTCAAGAATTTGTTGAACCGTTTGACCCATTTTTCATAGGTCAACCCTTCTCGCTCTTTGGCAGAAGAAGCTGCCCAGAGTTCGATCTTCTTATACTTTTTATAGGGAATTTGGCCCAATTCAAAATTTGGCAGTAGTTCTCCATTAAAAAAAGCACCGCTTCCGAGACCTGTACCTACGGTAATCATAATGACCAAACCATCTTTACCCTTGCCAACACCATAGTTCATAGAGGCATAACCTGCGGCGTCAGCGTCATTGAGTACCGTGAATTCATGATTGGTGGCAGAGGTCAAAAGTTCATCGACATTTACGCCTATCCAGCTTTTATGAAGGTTTCCTTGTGCTTTGCAGATACCGTTTTTGACGATGGTCGGAAAACCACAGCCAACAGGGCCTTTATAATCAAAGTGTTCTACGATTTGCTTGATGACCTGGGCCATTTCGTCTGGTTTTCTACTTGAAGGGGTAGGAATTCGAAACCGTTCGGTCAACATATCACCTGTTTCAGCACTCACAAGCGCACCCTTTATTCCAGAGCCGCCAACATCGATGCCTAAAAGTTCCATAGCTGGATTTTTTGGTTAGTGGTTTTCAAAGAAACGAAAAGTTTTGATAAAGCAAAGTATTGCTATTAAGATTATCAGACGGCTTTCTGTATCACTTCAAACATGCGGCTGCCATCGCATTTGATGGTCTTATGCGGATACTTCAATATGAGCGCATAGTCATGTGTTGCCATAATGATGGTACGGCCACTTTCATTGATTTCCTGAAGTACTTTCATCACTTCAACACTGGTCTGAGGATCAAGATTTCCTGTGGGTTCGTCGGCCAAAATGAGTTCGGGGTCGTTCAAAAGTGACCGCGCAATGGCGATACGCTGCTGTTCACCCCCAGAAAGCTCATGTGGAAACTTGAATCCCTTGGTCTGCATACCGACCTTGCCCAAAACTTCCTCAATTTTGGTATCCATTTTTGAAGCGTCTTTCCATCCCGTGGCCTTGAGCACAAATTTGAGATTGTTGTGCACATTGCGGTCAGAGAGCAGTTTAAAGTCTTGAAAAACAATGCCCAATTTTCGCCGCAGAAAGGGAATGTCTTTCTCCTTTAGGGTTTTGAGGTTAAAGTCGACCACATGGCCATAACCCTGTTTGAGGGGCAAATCCCCATAAAGGGTCTTCATAAAACTGCTTTTTCCGCTACCCGTTTTCCCGATGATATACACAAACTCGCCCTTTTTCACTTCAAAGGTGATATCGTTCAGAATAAGGTTCTCACGTTGAAAAACAGCGACATCTTGCAATTTCAGAATCGTTTCAGACATGAAAAGGTTTCTTGTTTTTTGTTTCGGATTTCAAGTTATCATGAATGAAATCCTCACCAAAAATACTAAGTTCAGATAGAATCGCACACTACTAATTTTTTCAACCAGAAACCAAAAGAAATATACTTTGGCTTGAATTTTGACGTTATCGATATATCAATCGAGAACAGCGTAGAACACTATGAATCGAATCACCGTATTATTTTCTCTTCTCTTTTCTGGACTTATTTCTTCAGCATTTTCACAAGAAACCCAGATTTATTCGCACGATAACGTAGTATTTCAAGACGCCTTGGCATTGTACAACAATGGGCAATATCAAGCAGCACAAGCACTTTTTGAGAAGGTCAAATCTACCACCAAAGATGGGGAGACTGAGGCCAATAGCGCCTATTATGCCGCCAATGCCGCCATTCGCTTGAACCAGCGCGGTGCCGATAAGGCAATGGAAAATTTTGTGGAGCGTTACCCAACATCCACCAAAAGAAATTCTGCCTTTATGGATGTGGCCGATTACTATTTTGAGACGGGTAAATATCCCTATGCGCTGAAATGGTATAAAAAGGTGGACCAAACCTCCATGTCGCGAAAAGACAAACAGCGTTTTGATTTCAACACGGGTTATTCTTATTATGCCTCCAACAATCCAAAAGAAGCAGAGCGTTACCTGAGCCGGGTGAGCAACTCTGAAAAATATGGCTCGCAGGCAAAGTATTACTTGGGTTACATTGCTTATGAACAAGATGATTACGATGAGGCCAGCGCCCGTTTTGACCAGATTTCTGATGCCAAGGTCCGTAACGAGAAACTGTCCTACTACGAAGCAGACCTCAATTTTAAGTCGGGCAATTTTGAAAAGGCCATTGCTATGGCTGAAAGGCAGTTGCCAAAATCTGATAGGCGCGAAGTGTCGGAATTGAACAAGATCATCGGCGAGAGCTATTTTGAACTGGAGCAGTACGATAAAGCAATTCCGTACCTAAAAAAGTACAAAGGAAAACGTGGTAAATGGAGCAACACCGACTATTATCTGTTGGGATACAGCTATTACAAACAGGGCGATTTTGAAAGTGCCATTGGGCAGTTCAACAAAATCATCGGCGGCACGAACAGTGTGGCCCAAAATGCCTATTACCACTTGGCGGAATGCTATTTGAAGTTGGATAAAAAGCAGGAAGCTTTGAACGCCTTCCGGAATGCTTCCCAAATGGAGTTCAATGAAGAAATCGAGAAAGACGCACTGCTGAACTACGCCCGATTGAGCTATGAAATCGGAAACGCCTATGAGCCTGTTCCGCAGGTGATGACCACATACTTGGAAAAATATCCCAAGGATGAACATCAAACGGAAATTCAAGAATTATTGGTCGATTCGTACATCACCTCAAAGAACTTTGAGGGCGCCATGGCACTTTTGGAAAAGAATGAAAGCTATGCCAGCCCAGAAACCTATCAAAAAGTGGCTTTTTACCGTGGGGTGGAGTTGTTTATGGATGGCGACTACGAAGAAGCAGCTGACCGATTTTCTAAATCCCTGAAAAAAGCTTCCAATTTAAATTTTGAAGCCAGGGCCCTGTATTGGAAGGCTGAATCAGATTACAGACTGAACCGCTTTCAAGATGCCCTTTCCGGATTTGAAAAATTCAAGCGGAACAGTGCGGCCAAAAACACCGAAGAATATGCCGATGTAGATTACAATTTGGGTTACAGTCATTTTAAGTTGAAGGATTACGGTGATGCCATTGGCTATTTTAAAGGTATGGCTGCTACCTCTGATGATGACATACGCACTGATAGCTATATGCGATTGGCAGACAGTTATTTTGTGACCAGTCAATACAGCCCGGCCATTGCTGCTTATGACGAGGCATCAAAGATGAACGGTCCAGAACGTGATTATGCAGCTTTTCAAAAGGCATTGAGCCAAGGCTTTTTGGGCAATACTTCGGCCAAAATTGACGGACTGAACGAATTTCTACAGCGTTATCCAAAATCAACTTTGCGCGATGATGCCTACTTTGAATTGGGCAATACCTATGTGAAAGCTGACAACGAGACCCAAGGCCTACAGACCTATGACCAATTGATCAACGAATACAGTCGAAGCAAATTCGCACCCCGCGCCATGTTGAGGCAAGGGCTGGTGCATTACAATGCCAGTCGCAACGAACGTGCTTTGGGCAAACTAAAGGAAGTGGTTGATAAGTATCCCAAAACCCCAGAGGCCAAACAAGCTGTGGCCACGGCCAAATTGGTGTATGTTGACTTGGGGCGTGTCGGCGAATATGCCAATTGGGTCAAAGGGCTTGATTTTGTTGAGGTGACCGACACCGAATTAGACCAAGCCACCTACGAGGCGGCGAACAAAAAATATGCTGAGGGCAACACCGATGCTGCCATTCGTGGCTATGAGGAATACCTACGGGAATTCCCGAACGGATTGGAAGCGCTGGAAGCCAATTTCAATTTGGCACAACTGTACTTTGCAAAAGGAGCAAAAGAAAAAGCCCTAACCAATTTCAAAGTGGTTGCTGAAAGCGGTGCTGGTGAGTATACAGAGCAGGCTTTAACACGGGTCTGCGAAATATATGTGGGCAAAAAGGAATATCAAACGGCTTTACCTTATTTGAAGCGATTGGAAAGTATAGCTGATATTGACCAAAACCGAACTTTTGCACAGTCAAACCTGATGAAGGGCTATTACGAGCAGAAAGACTATCAAAACACCATTATCTATGCCGAAAAGGTGCTTTCGGCACCAAAGATTGATAACCGCATCAGAAGTGATGCCCAAATCATGATTGCCCGGTCTGCCATTGAAACAGGCAATGAACAATTGGCAGAGACCGCTTTTGCCGAAGTCAAGAAAATTGCAACGGGTGCTACTGCTGCCGAAGCATGGTATTATGATGCATACTTCAAGCACAAAAATGGTGATTTTGAGGCTTCGAACACCTCAGTTCAAAAGCTGGCGAAAGATTACGCTGCTTATAAAGAATGGGGTGGTAAAGGACTCATTATCATGGCCAAGAACTTTTATATGTTGGACGATGCCTTTCAAGCCACGTATATTTTGGAAAGTGTCATCGAGAATTTTTCAGACCATCCTGAAATCGTGGCAGAGGCTAGGGGAGAGCTTTCCATCATAAAATCCCGCGAAGCGGAACGTAATTCATCAATCGATACCAACGGAAATTAACGAGAACACCATGTGTAAGCACATCACTATATTTTTGATTTTGAGCCTTTTTTTGGGGTGGGCACAGGCCCAAGAGACCGATGATATTGGCACTGAAACGGTAACGGTCGTGAAACCGTATTCCCCTACGGTTTCAGATGCCTTCAAGGTCAAAAGGTCACCAAACCTGAACGATTCCATTGTACTGCAGAAGAAAAAAATTGAGTACAGCATCTTTTCGGCCCCTGTGGCTTCAACCTATACGCCTGCCAAGGCAAAGGCAGAGCGGGTAGAACGTACGCCCCCGCCTACGCTGTACAATTCTTCGGCCTCTATCGGGCTCGGAAATTTCAATAACGCCTTGGTCGATTTTTATACGAGTCGTGAGTTTGGGCGCGGTGAGAATTTGTTGGATATCGGTTTGAGCCACCATTCATCACGGGGCGATATTGAGAGCACACCGCTCGATGCCGATTTTTACAATTCAAAATTGGATGTGTCTTATGCCAAGAAAGAACGCGATATGGAATGGGGCGCTGGCATTGGCCTGCAACACCAACTGTACAATTGGTACGGTATCGAAAATGGTGAGTTTGCCGATGCAGTGGTAACCGCAATCGATGAAACACAGAATTATTTCACTGCGGAGGCCAATGCGCATATCAATCTTGAAGATTCCTTTTTTAAGGAAGGGCAACTTAAGGTTCGCCGTTTTTGGGATGCTGTGGAGTCTGGAGAGAACCGCGCCATTTTGCAACCCACATTCGAGCTGCCCGTTACCCAAGAACTCGTCACCATCAAGGCCAAATTTGATTACGTGGGCGGAAGCTTTTCCAACGCAGATTTGAACAACACTGAAAATACCGCAGGAATTGACTATGGCCACTTTCAAGTAGGGGTGAACCCAAGTCTTTTGATATTGCGTGACGACCTGACCCTGAACTTGGGCGCCAATTTGGTCTATGGTCAAGATATAGAAGATAGCGACAGCAACTTTTTTATCTATCCTGCGGTGACTGGTTCCTATCGACTGGTTGATGAGACCGTGATTGCCTACGGAGGTGTTGAGGGTGAGTTGCGGCAGAATTCTTATCACGGTTTTGTTGATGAGAATCCCTATGTTTCACCGACATTGACCATTCAGCCCACGGATCAGCAATACGAAGGTTATTTAGGTCTGAAAGGACAATTATTTTCAAATGTGGGCTACAACGTCAAAGGATCTTATACGGCTGAAAATAGAAGACCACTGTTTTTGTTGAATCCACAGAATGAGACCCGCAATGATGAGAAAGGCTACATTTTCGGAAATTCATTTCAAGTCTTCTACGATGACCTTAAGACCTTGGGTGTTTTTGGTGAACTGAACATTGATGTGAACCGCAACTTTTCTTTGGGCATCAATGCGGAATTTTATGATTACGACACGGAGACAGACAATCCTGCTTGGAACCTGCCCAGTATCAAAGGCTCGCTCTTTATGGATTATCAAATTGGAGACCAGTGGTTTATGGGCGCCAATCTGTTTTACGTGGGAGAGCGTGATGATTTGGATGCTACCGCACAGGCCAATACACCACCAAACCTGTTTCCGTCAACGATTGTCACTTTAGATGGTTTTTTTGATGCCAATGCTCATGTGGGGTATCGTTTCAATGAACAGTTGTCAATTTTTGCAAGGGCTTCCAACATTGCGAACAACAATTACCAGCGATGGGCCAATTTCAGGGTGCAAAGCTTCCAGGTTTTGGCAGGGGCTACTTACAAATTTGATTTCTAGTCAAACACATACTCAAGTATCAAATACAAACTCAAGTATCAAACACAAACTCAAATTCAATCCGTGATAATTTGTGCAATTCGTGTCTTTTGAAGCTAGAAGTATTAGATACGAATGTAGAATGACGAATGATTGAACGCCTTCTCTGTGAAACTTTGCGCATCTCTGAGCAACTCTGCGAAAAAATCTTCAAAGCCCAAGTTCAAACTCAAGCATCAAGTACAAAGGAAATTCGTGAAAATTAGTGTCAGATAAAAATTCCAAACTCCAAGTACCAAATTCCAAAGGCTCCAGTTTAAAAAGGGAACTCTGTGAACCTCTTGGGGCTCCGCGCAACTCTGTGAAACAGCATAAAACTCAAGTTTAAAAATCAAGGTCGAACACGATAGTTCGTGCCAATTTGTGTCCAACTAAGTATAACGGCTTGATAGGTTATGGGTTTATGCTCCGTGAAATTCATAAACCATCGATAAAATTCCCCTGAAGCCCATCCTCATGGCAAATTACCTAAATTAGAATTTCAATACTCAGGATGGTGCGAATATTGGTGATATTTTTTCTTATCGGCACAAGTCTGGTTTCTTCACAGAACTTGGTCAAAAACCCCAGTTTTGAGTCGTACTCAAAATGCCCCAACGCTTTGGGTACATTCAACTTTCATGTTGATAATTGGTCGACCCCGACTGATGGCACCACCGATTATTTTAATACGTGTAGTGAAGTCATGGGTGCACCTGAGAACTTCAATGGGGTGCAACATCCCAAATTTGGGGAAGCTTATGCAGGCCTATACTTTTATGCGCCTGCGGATTATCGCGAATACATTCAGATTGAATTGAAACGTATGTTGCGGAAGGGAACCAAATACGAATTGATTTTTTATATCAGTTTGGCCGAGGGTTCTGATTTTGCGGTCAAGGATTTTGGGGTGCTTTTTTCATACCAATCCATAGAAATTCAAACAAAAAAGAACCTTTCAAAAGGGCAGCTCTATAAAAACAGGGGCAATAAACATTATTCGCTTGAAATCAATCATCCCGAGTTTCATGAGGATAAAAGTGACTGGTTAAAGGTGAGCACCGTTATCGAAGCCAAGGGCTTTGAAAAATATTTGGTATTGGGCAATCTGCGTGACAATGCCGCCACCAGAAAGATTCAAACCAAAAGACGCGAATCAAAGCGTGGGGCATATTACTATATCGATATGGTCTCTTTGGCCCGCATCGGAGCAGATGATGACCACACAGAGAATTTTGAGCTTGAAAGGCGCTATGTTTTTGAACATGTGCTTTTTGAATTTGATGACTTTACAATTCAAGACCAAGCTGAAGAAAAGATCGCGATGGTTGTCGAATACATCAAAGCACAAAACGTATTGATTACGATTCACGGCCATACTGACAATCAAGGCACGGCGGATTACAACAAAAAACTGTCATTACAAAGGGCAAAGGCCATTGCCGATTTTCTAGTTGATGCCGGAGTTCCTGCGGCATTGGTTTCCACAGTGGGGCACGGCAGCAAAAGTCCCATTGCTACGAACGATAGTCCTGAAGGGAGGCAAAAAAACCGCAGAGCTGAGTTCGAATTTGTTAAAGCTCAGAATAAGTAAACCACAGCTACTTAAACTTTTACAACAAATTCTAGTAAGTAAAAACTTACAATCACACTTTTTCTTATAAAAATTGAGTTTGGGCAGTATAACTGACCTACACTTCTAGAACACGGGTGTTTGGTTGCTAAACTAAACGGGATGGTTCGGAAGATTACTACTATTATTTTGTTTTTGCTCATTTTAGGCCAGCTACATTCACAAAATTTGGTCATTAACGGGGGTTTTGAGGAGTACAAATCCTGCCCCGAAACATTGAGCAATCTAGCTGACGATAGCGAACATTTGACAGCTCCGACGACAGGTACTACGGATTATTTCAATACTTGTGGAATTGGAGATGTGGCAATACCGAAAAACTTCAAGGGCGAACAAAAAGCACTTGAGGGTGAAGCTTATGCAGGTCTGCACATGTACGCCCCCAATGATTATCGCGAATATGTACAAATGGAATTGAAGCAGTCACTAAAGGGGGGCAGGGTATATCAGGTGACCCTGAACATGAGTATGGCAGAGTCTTCTGAGGTGGCGATGCAAGAAATGTACGTTCTTTTTACAGACATCCCGGTTCATGCCGATGTCAATAAAAACCTTTCTCCACCGAGGCTTGAACGCTTCGATGTCAAAAAATATACGTTTGTGAAACTGAGTCCGCAAGGCCCCCTCTACGACAATGACCAATGGGTAAAAGTACAGATGGAGTTTGTGGCCAAAGGCTTTGAAAAATATATGCTTCTTGGTAATTTCAAAAACAACAAGAACACCAGAAAGATCAGTTTGGAGACTGAAGAAAATGAGACCCAGCGGAAATCATATTATTATATTGACGATGTTCAGGTATCATATCTTCGAGATACCGAGTACGAGCTGAACAAACCTTTCGTTTTGGATCAGTTGTCATTTAAATTCAATGATTTCGAACTTAGTGAAGAAGCCAAAAAAGATATCAGGAAAGTGTATTCTCATTTAAAGAAGAATCCAAAATTAAAGTTGATCATCAATGGCCATACCGATAATTTGGGTGCGGTATCTTACAATAAGTACCTTTCTTCAAGAAGGGCGTGGTCGGTCGCCAAGTATTTAGAAAAGCTGGGGCTGAACAAAACACGTCTGGCATGGGAAGGCCATGGTGACACAAAACCCAAAGTAAGGGCAGATTCTGATGCTGCACGTGAACAAAACCGTCGGGTCGAATTTGTGATGACCGAGTTCGATGATGAATAAGAACATTCCCAATCGCCAATTTAAAAACTGAGCATCTTGCAAAATATCAATAACTTTAAGTTGGCTGTCTTAATTGATGATGATGAGGTCACGAACTATTTGAATACCTTGTTCTTTAAGAAAGCATCAGTTTTTGACCATGTGGTCGCTTTTGAAAATGCCTCCGATGCGTTGTCTTTTTTAGAGGATTCCATTCAAAACGCCACATCATTTCCCGAATTGATCATGGTTGATATCAATATGCCGTGTATATCTGGGTGGCAGTTCTTGGAAGAATACTTGAAGATTGGTGAAGAAACACGAAAGAACACCATGGTGGTGATGTTGAGCATCCAGTTTTGTGAAGACGACATTAAAATGTTCGAAAAATACCAAGACCATATCGTGCTGCAAGAAAAACCACTTTCCACAGCAAAAATCCAAAATTGGGCGAAGCGTCTTTACGCTGCAATTTAGGACGAGCAACTGTGATTTTTAGCCAATAACGGCTATCTTCACCCAAATTCCATATCAAATGAGAACACCGATAATCGCTGTCATCAGCTGTCTATGCCTATTGGGCTGTAAAAAAAAGGAAAAAGTTGATTTGATTGTCCACAATGCAAATGTTGTGACGGTTGACACTGCCTTTTCAAAAGCAACCTCTTTTGCGGTCAAGGATGGAAAATTTATCGCCATTGCCCGAGATAAATCAGTGTTAGAGAATTTTGACGCTGAAAATAAAATTGATGCAGATGGAAAAACGGTGGTGCCAGGCCTTATTGATGCCCATTGCCATTTCTACGGTTTGGGATTGAACCAGCAGGTAGTCGATTTGGTGGGTACCAAAAGTTATGATGAGGTGCTGCAACGGGTCATTGATTTTCAAAAAGAGAATGATTTATCGGTCATTCGCGGTCGCGGATGGGACCAGAACGATTGGGAGGTCAAGGAGTTCCCTACCAGTCTGCAGTTGGATAAACTGTATGCCAATATTCCTGTGGTATTGGAGCGGGTCGATGGCCATGCCTATTTGGTGAACCAAAAAGCATTACAGATGGCCGGAATCACACGTGACACCCAAGTTGAAGGGGGTGAAATTGTTCGCGAAGAAAGTGGCCATGCCACAGGGGTACTCGTTGATGCTCCAATGGCGATGGTCGATGCCGTATTGCCAAAACCGAGTCGTGATGAACAAATCAAAGCATTGCTTGAGGCAGAAAAAATCTGTTTTGATTACGGGCTGACCACTGTGAACGATGCAGGGCTCAGCCGTTCGACCATTGAGCTGATTGACAGTCTGCAACGGGCTAAACTATTAAAGATGCGGGTGTATGCCATGGTCAGCAATACCGCAGAAAATCTTGACCATTTTTTGGGCCAGGGAATCATCAAGACCGATAGAATCAATGTTCGCTCGGTAAAAGTGTATGGTGACGGCGCTCTGGGCTCCCGGGGTGCGGCCTTGAAAGAGCACTACGCTGACAAGCCAGGGCATTTTGGCGCCATGATCACCCCCATGGATAAAATGGAAGCCTTGGCGAAACGCATCGCAGCTTCAGACTATCAAATGAACACCCATGCCATTGGTGATTCTGCCAATGTGGTCGTTTTAAAAGCTTATGAAAAAGCACTTCAGAACAAAAATGACCGCCGCTGGAAAGTAGAACATGCCCAAGTGGTTTCGCCCCCTGATTTTGATTATTTCAGCAAAGACATCATTCCCTCGGTACAGCCCACCCATGCGACCAGCGATATGTATTGGGCCGAAGACCGTTTGGGTGAAGAACGGGTCAAAGGTGCTTATGCCTTCAAAACATTGTTGAATAAAGCGGGATTGGTGGCTTTGGGCACTGATTTTCCTGTGGAACAGGTGAATCCTTTTTTGACATTTTATGCCGCAGTGGCTAGAAAAGATTTGGAAAATTATCCTGAAGGAGGATTTCAGATGAAAGATGCCCTCTCCCGTGAGGAAGCACTAAAAGGGATGACCATCTGGGCTGCCTATTCGAATTTTGAAGAAGATGAAAAAGGAAGCATCGAAGTGGGGAAGATGGCCGATTTTGTAATTCTCAGTGATGATTTGATGACCATACCTGAAAAAGAGATTCCAGACCTAAAAGCCGAACAGGTGTTTTTGGGTGGGGAAAAGATGAAATAAAATGTAATTAGTCTCCCCTCTTGTGATCAAGAGGGAAAAATTCCCTACTGAAAGCAAGGGAATCGGGATGGGTGAAAACAAAAAAACCGAGACAATCGCCTCGGTTTTTAAATCCAAAAAACGGATATTATTTTATTGCTCCATACTGAAACTCATGGGTACTTCAACCCGTGTAGTGCCCCACCCCATGACCATATCAGCTCCATTATCAGCTTCTTTGAAGGCAACGGAAAAGGCTTCCAGATTTTCAGAATCGGTACTGGTCTTTGCCTTGATACGGGTAATGTCTGCAGCGTTGTCGTACGAATAGGCCCCCCATTGGTTGAGGTTGCCGTTCAAGATGATGGTCCATTCTTCCTCACCAGGTATGGTGAACATTGAATACGTTCCGGCTTGTACATCTTGTCCACCTACATTGGCATCTTTGTAAAAGGTAATTTCAGTGGCCTCGTTGGCGCCAGTTCTCCAAACCTTGCCCGAAGGGGCCAATTCAGAAAGCGCGCGCCCTTTTAATTGTGGGCGGCTGTAAATCACCCGTACAGCTTTATCAGACTCTTTGTAGCTGGTGGGGTACGATGCTATGTCAGCAGGACTTTTGTCCAAACCACTGAACTTTTGGGCAGTCAATTCCCCCGTGAGAAGTAGTGTGGCACTAAAGAATGTCAATAAAAATAATTTTTTCATGTCTATTGTTTTTTTGAAAAACTAAAGCTATGGAGTTATACTGAGGCAAACTTTAAAATACAGTTAAAATTTAGGCTTTCATTTTGACGGTTTTTGTTTCAATATCCCATATTATAATTTCAAATAGATAAAATACTTCTGATTATTGTTATGATTTGAAGTTAATTACTTCATTTTTATTTATAAATAGTGTTATTAATATCATCTTTGTTGTTCAATTGTTAGAAAGAATTTTATGTGTGGAATTGTATGTGCGTTTGATTTGAAGGAAAGTAACGAAGTGTTGCGTCCGCAGTTGTTGCAAATGTCAAAAAAAGTAAGGCATCGAGGTCCGGATTGGAGTGGTATCTATGCAAATGATAAGGCCATTTTGGCCCATGAACGATTGGCCATTGTTGATCCGGCATCGGGCAAGCAACCGTTGCTCAGTGCCGATGGCAGATTGATTTTGGCAGCCAATGGAGAAATATACAACCATCGTGAGCTGCGCAAACAATTTGAGGGTAAGTACGAGTTCAATACCCAATCAGATTGTGAGGTCATTTTGGCACTGTATCAGGATAAGGGAGTGGATTTCATTGATGAGATGAATGGCATCTTTGGTTTTGCCATTTATGACAACGAAAAAAACGAGTATTTTGTGGCCCGTGACCACATGGGCATTATTCCGTTGTATATCGGGTGGGATAAGAACGGAACGTTTTATGTAGCCTCAGAACTAAAGGCATTGGAAGGTGTTTGCACCAAAATCGAGCTTTTCCCCCCAGGGCATTATCTGCACAGCGCTGATGGCGAGTTCAAGCAATGGTACAAACGGGATTGGATGGAGTATGAAGCCGTGAAAGAGAATGAGACCAGCATCCGCGAAATCAGGGAGGCTTTAGAAGCTGCCGTGCACAGGCAATTGATGTCTGATGTGCCCTATGGTGTCTTGCTTTCGGGCGGATTGGATTCGTCGGTCACCTCCGCCATAGCAAAAAAATATTCCCAAAAAAGAATAGAGTCAGATGATACCAAAGAAGCGTGGTGGCCGCAGTTGCACTCATTTTCGGTAGGTTTGGAAGGTTCACCTGATCTGGCCGCCGCGCAATTGGTAGCTGACCATATCGGTACGGTTCACCACGAAATCAAATTCACCATTCAAGAAGGCCTGGATGCCATTCGTGATGTCATTTACAATTTGGAAACGTATGACATCACAACAATAAGGGCTTCGACACCCATGTATTTGATGGCCAGGGTCATAAAGTCCATGGGGATTAAAATGGTGTTGTCTGGTGAAGGTGCAGATGAGTTGTTCGGCGGATATTTATATTTCCACAAAGCCCCCAGCCCAAAAGATTTTCATGAAGAAACGGTCAGAAAATTGAGCAAACTGCACATGTACGACTGCCTTCGGGCCAATAAATCATTGGCGGCATGGGGCATTGAGGGGCGCGTACCATTTTTGGACAAGGAGTTTATGGATGTCGCCATGCGCATCAATCCAAAAGACAAGATGATTAATGGCGAACGTATGGAAAAATGGGTGGTACGCAAAGCCTTTGAATCCTATCTACCCGAAAGTGTGGCATGGCGCCAAAAAGAGCAGTTTTCAGATGGGGTAGGCTATAGCTGGATAGACACGTTGAAAGAGCTGGTAGAGCGTGAGGTTTCAGATGAACAGATGCAGAATGCCCATTTTAGGTATCCACTGCAGACCCCGACCACGAAGGAAGAATATTATTACCGTTCGATATTTGAAGGGCATTTTCCTTCAGATGCAGCCGCTTTGAGCGTGCCACAAGAGCCCTCAGTGGCCTGTAGTACCAAAATTGCATTGGAGTGGGATGAGGCCTTTAAAAACATGAATGACCCATCAGGTAGGGCCGTGGCACAAGTGCATGCCGATGCCTATGAAAAATGATTCAGAATCAGCTCCCCTATCGGTCACCCTGAGCACAGTCGAAGGGTAGGGAGGGGTAGCTACCCGATTTTGCGGATAGACGGGGTGGGTTGCCAGCCCATTTTGTAATCATTTTTTACTGGATCAGTCAAAGGAAAAGCATCATTTGATGCTTTTCTCATTTCATGGACCCCACCCTAAAAATTAGGTCTCTCAACAGCTTTGAATTTTCCACATTCTTTGTTGATAACTTAAGACTTTAAGATGCCGCAAACCCTTAATTTTACTAGGTATTGCTTATATTTGTAGGATTTGAAAATTACAAAGTAACCTAGTCAAAAATATATGAGCGAAGAAGCAGCAAAGAAGCAGTATTCGGCAGATAGTATTCAGGCCCTTGAGGGCATGGAGCACGTTCGCATGCGACCCTCGATGTACATCGGTGACATCGGTGTCAGAGGACTGCATCATTTGGTCTATGAAGTGGTCGACAATTCCATTGATGAAGCGATGGGTGGCCATTGTGATACCATTGACGTAACCATAAATGAAGACAATTCAATAACCGTTCAAGACAACGGTAGGGGCATTCCCGTGGGCTTGCACAAAAAAGAAGGCGTTTCAGCACTTGAGGTGGTCATGACCAAGATTGGGGCCGGGGGCAAGTTTGATAAAGATTCCTACAAGGTTTCCGGCGGTCTGCATGGTGTTGGGGTTTCCGTTGTAAACGCGCTTTCTGGGCATCTGAAGGCCACGGTGCACCGTGAAGGAAAAATTTGGGAGCAAGAATACGAAAGGGGCAAAACCTTATATCCCGTAAAAAGTATAGGTGAAAGCAATGACACGGGCACTTTGGTCACCTTCTCGCCTGATAAAGAAATTTTCCACCAGACAACAGAGTACAACTACGAGACACTCTCAAATAGGATGCGCGAGTTGGCCTACCTGAACAAGGGAGTGACCATTTCGCTTACCGATAAACGAAATAAAGATGAAAAGGGTGAATTTGTCTCTGAAACCTTCCATTCCGAAGAAGGCCTAAAGGAATTCATACGTTTTCTCGATGGCAACCGTGAATCGTTGATTCAGAATGTCATCGCTATGGAAGGCGAGAAAAATGGCATTCCCGTTGAGGTTGCCATGGTCTACAATACAGGATTCACTGAAAACCTGCATTCGTATGTCAACAATATCAATACCCATGAGGGGGGTACGCATCTTTCAGGTTTTAGAAGAGGACTGACCACCACCTTGAAAAAATATGCGGATGGCTCCGGGATGCTCGATAAGCTCAAGTTTGAGGTTTCGGGGGATGATTTTCGTGAGGGACTGACCGCCATTGTCTCCGTCAAGGTGGCAGAACCGCAATTCGAAGGCCAGACCAAGACAAAACTGGGTAACCGAGAAGTTTCAAGTGCCGTGAGCCAAGCAGTTTCTGAGATGTTGACCAATTACTTGGAAGAACACCCTGATGATGCCAAAAGTGTGGTGCAAAAGGTGATTCTGGCGGCCCAAGCGCGTCACGCGGCACAAAAGGCCAGAGAGATGGTTCAGCGCAAGAATCCGATGACGGGTGGGGGGCTTCCTGGAAAGCTTTCCGACTGTTCTGACCAAGATCCAGAAAATTGTGAATTGTTCTTGGTTGAGGGTGATTCTGCGGGCGGTACGGCAAAAATGGGCCGTGACCGAAACTTTCAAGCCATCCTTCCACTTCGTGGAAAAATCTTGAATGTTGAAAAGGCCATGCAGCACAAGGTTTTCGAAAATGAGGAAATCCGTAACATGTACACCGCTTTGGGCGTCACCATTGGCACCGAAGAGGATAGCAAGGCACTGAACCTTGAAAAGTTGCGATACCACAAAGTAATCATCATGTGTGATGCCGATGTTGATGGTAGCCATATCGAGACCTTGATTTTAACGTTTTTCTTCCGTTATATGCGCGAATTGATAGAGAACGGGCATGTGTACATTGCCACACCACCGCTATATTTGGTGAAAAAAGGCTCTAAAAAACGCTATGCATGGAATGATAAGGAACGTGATGAAATCGTTGAATCCATGAAGGGTGGTGCCAGTATTCAACGCTATAAGGGTCTTGGAGAAATGAATGCGGAGCAATTATGGGACACTACCATGAATCCACAGTTCAGGACATTGCGTCAGGTGAGCATTGAAAATGCGACCGAATCCGATCGTATTTTCTCCATGTTAATGGGTGATGAAGTACCGCCAAGACGTGAATTCATAGAGAAAAATGCCGTTTATGCGAACATTGACGTATAAATAACGATAGTTTCACAACAAAAACCCTGACCAAAGCGTCAGGGTTTTTTAGTTTTATGACATTAAATCTCAAGGATTTATAAATTTTATACAGACGAAAAATTTTACATCATGAAGAAAATACTTCCAATTTGCGCACTGCTTGGTTTTTATACCGTTTCTGCACAAAATAATATAGGTGACCTGTTGGCTTCGGGTTTATCTGACGCTGAACGATTTACGAACGCCTATCTCGCCCCGGTTACCGAGGGTGCGGTCTATAACATCTCAAATGGTTGGTATAACACAGCGGATGCCAAACCGTTGGGCGGATTTGAAATTTCTATTGTGGGAAATATATCTCCCTTCAAGAACAAAGACGACAAAAAGGCATTTGTGTTCAGGGAAAGCGATTATGAAAACCTGCAGATTGTAGGCGGCTCTGACGCAAGAACTGATGAAGTATTGGTTTCGTCGGGTTTAGGTGATATTGAGGGTATAAGCGTTTTTGTTGAAGATGAAAATGGCCTTTTTAGGGAAGAATTTGAATTGCCTGCGGGTCTGGCTTCCGAAGATTTCAATTTTATACCTTCAGGCTATGTGCAGGCAAGTGTGGGGCTGGTCAAAGGCCTTGAAGTAAAGGCGAGGTTCTTGCCAAAACTAAAGTTTGAAGATAGTGCCGAAATCGGTCTTTTTGGTGCTGGGCTGCAATATGAGTTCACAAAATTGTTGCCTGCTGATAAAGTGCTTCCTATTGCCATTTCGGCCGTTATCGGATATACGAGTCTAAATGGTGAATATGATTTTACGGATACCGAAGTGATTGAGGGTGAAAATCAACGCATTGATGCCTCAATCAATACATGGGCATTCAACGCTGTGGTATCCACCAAACTCCCTGTAATAAATTTCTATGGGGGCTTGGGTTATATCACTGGTAAGTCAGAAACGGACATTTTAGGAACCTATAGAGTGCAATCAGGTCCTTTTCAGGCAACCTACGAAGACCCTTTTAGCATAACCAATACTGTAAGTGGAGCACGTGCCAACCTTGGTTTTAAGTTAAAACTTGGGTTCTTTAGGCTCAATGGTGAATACAACATCGCTGAATTCAGCACCGCTACGTTAGGAATCAATTTCGGATTTAGATAAGAATTACCAACTGACCAATCAATTTGAAAGCCCCAATCCAAAAAATGGAAAGGGGCTTTTTTCATAGAGTGCATTGAAAATTCGTTATTCACGGGTGGCAAAGTGGCCACCACTTTGTAATTGTAAGGTTTCCGGAAAATCTACATTCATGAGTTTTACCTTAGCTTCGGGAATGTCTGTTCCTCGGTACTCAATGGTATAGACATCGTCTTCGATGGTCCAACTGAAGTCAGTGTAAAATTCAAGTTTTTCGTCGTTGAAGCTGTGGTACCTTCCTAAGTAGGCATCGTTAAAAATCCACTCTTCACGTTGGGTGGTCTGCTTTCCTTCCGCAGTAGAAATATCTGTCCGTGCCCAAATGCCCAAAATTGGGTCATTGTTTTCGGGTACACGCGAACAGTTGCTAATGGCAATTAGGGATATAATGCACAGCAATGAAAAGAACTTTTTCATATAAGCAGGTTTATCATTAAGATTGGGACTAAGAGAACGGCCAAAAGGGCACAAGTAGTATATATTTTTCGATGTACTGCGTCTTTTAACACTTTCTTACCGATGAAGTGCTCTTTTCTTTAACAAAAAAGTGAATATTTCAGGTCAAAAAGAGGCTTTTCGAACTTGAGAAATGTCATAAAAAATCCCTTAAAAAATCGCTACTTTTGCGCCGAAGATAAATCTCAAAAAGAACAACGTATGAAAATCACTGTAGTAGGTGCGGGAGCTGTGGGAGCAAGCTGTGCCGAATATATCGCCATCAAAAATTTTGCCTCAGAAGTCGTGTTGTTGGATATCAAGGAAGGCTATGCCGAAGGCAAGGCCATGGATTTGATGCAAACGGCATCTTTAAACGGCTTTGACACCAAAATTACGGGAAGCACCAGCGATTACTCGAAAACTGCGGATAGCAATATTGTGGTCATTACCTCAGGCATCCCCAGAAAACCGGGCATGACGCGTGAAGAATTGATAGGCATCAACGCAGGTATTGTAAAGTCGGTTTCTGCGAGTTTGATTAAGCATTCGCCCAATGCCATTATGATTGTGGTGAGCAATCCGATGGACACGATGACCTATTTGGTGCACAAAACCACAGATTTGCCTAAAAACCGCATCATCGGTATGGGTGGGGCATTAGACAGTGCCCGATTCAAGTACCGATTGGCAGAGGCCCTTGGGGCGCCCATTTCTGATGTGGATGGAATGGTCATCGGCGGCCACAGTGATACGGGTATGGTGCCACTTATAAGCCATGCTACGCGAAACAGTGTAAAAGTTTCTGAGTTTCTATCTGAAGACCAAATGGATTATGTCGTGCAAGAAACCAAAGTGGGCGGTGCCACATTGACAAAATTGCTGGGCACCAGTGCTTGGTATGCCCCTGGGGCGGCAGTTTCAGGACTTGTGCAGGCCATTGCCTGTGACCAGAAAAAGATGTTTCCGTGTTCTACCTTTTTAGAGGGTGAATATGGATTGAACGACATTTGTATCGGTGTGCCCGTGATATTGGGGCGAAATGGTATCGAAAAAATTGTTGCCATTGAGTTGGGCGATGCAGAAAAAAACAAAATGCAAGAGAGTGCTGAGGGCGTTCGCAAGACCAATGAGCTGCTCGACGTTTAGCCAACAAAGCTTCATAATAATGGCGCTCCTTCCCTTGGATATTGCATCCGACGAGCGAAGCAAGAGGAATGCATAAGTGTCCCACATCCCGATGCGGGACGGAAAGGATTGAATTTATAGCGTTATGTTTCCACCCTTTCCGTCATCCGCCTTTGGCGAATGCCACCTTTCCCTGTTCAGGTAAAGGAGCTGTTATCCCTTTTGGACAAAACCAACGCTCCTTCACAATTCGCGGCATTTCATTGGCAAATCTTTAGCGGAATGCTATATTTGCACGCTGTTTCTAAAAATTAAAAATCAATGCAAAATAAGGGACTAATACGGCTTTTCGCGCTACTCTTCGGGTTGGTGAGCATTTACCAGCTATCCTTTACGTTTATTGCCAGTAAAGTTGAAAATGATGCAGAAGTCTATGCGGCCAACCAGATTTCAGAGGCTGAAGACAATTATGTGGCAAAGCGTGAGGCTCTCGAATCACAATATCTGGATTCTATCGGAAGCAATCCGATTTTGGGCTACACCAGTTATGAGGATGCCAAGAAAAAGGAACTGAACAAGGGCCTTGACCTTAAAGGTGGTATCAATGTGACGCTTCAAATTTCCGTCAAGGATATTCTGAAAGGCCTTGCCAACAACACTAAGAACCCCATCTTCAACAAGGCATTGGCCGATGCCGATGAGGCTTCCAAAAACAGTGATGAAACGTATTTAGAGCTCTTTTTTGATGCTTTTGACAATATCAAGGGCGATACCAAATTGGCTTCCCCCGATATTTTTGCCAATAAAGGCTTGAGTGATGAAATCAACTTTCAGATGACCGATGATGAGGTCAAGCCGATTATCCGAAGAAAGATTGACGAATCCATTGTTTCAGCTTTTGAAGTGCTCCGAGAGCGTATTGACGGTTTTGGGGTGACACAACCGAATATTCAGCGTGAGGGCAATTCGGGCCGTATTTTGGTCGAATTGCCGGGAGCACGTGACATTGCCCGCGCCCAAGAACTGTTGTCGAGTACGGCACAGCTTGAATTTTGGGAAACCTACCAGCAAAGCAACCAAAGTTTGGGGCTTTTCTTTGTGAACGCCAACGAGCGTCTTCGAGACATTTTAGAACCCCAAGAACAAGAGCAGGATACCTTGACCAAGCCCGAATCTGAAATTGATTCACTGCTTTCGGATGTCGCCCAAGATTCTTTGGATTTGACCGCAGAGGCGAATCCGTTGTTGGGCAAGTTGATTCCTGCGAGTCCGGGCAGTCATGCCATCGCGCGGGTGGCCATTTCTGATACTGCGGAAGTAGGCTCTTATTTGAGGATGCCAGAGATCAGAAGACTACTGCCAGCTGACATTCAGTTTACAAAATTTGCATGGGAACGTCCGCCACAAGACTTGGAAACCGCGGAACTATATGCATTGAAATCAAATCGGGATGGCGTGCCACGAATCAGTGGTGATGTGGTTTCTGATGCACAGGCCACTTTTGACCAGTTCAACAAGCCAGCGGTCAGTATGACCATGAACACACGGGGCGCAAAAGAATGGGAGCGTCTGACAGGCGATGCGTTCAACAACCAGACGGGTATTGCCATTGTTCTTGACAACAAAGTGTACACCGCGCCTGGGGTTTCCACAGGGCCTATTTCTGGTGGACGCTCTGAAATCACGGGCCAATTCACGGTAAACGAGACCAAAGATATCGCCAATGTGCTGCGAGCGGGTAAATTGCCAGCATCCGCAGAAATCATTCAATCAGAAGTAGTCGGTCCGTCATTGGGGCAAGAAGCCATTGACAGTGGTTTTATGTCGTTTATGATTGCCATGGCCTTTGTCTTGCTTTGGATGATTTTCTATTATGGAAAAGCTGGAATTTTTGCCGATATCGCCTTGATTTTGAATATCCTGCTGATTTTCGGGGTTTTGACCAGTTTAGGAGCCGTATTGACATTGCCTGGTATTGCGGGTATCGTGTTGACCATTGGTATGTCGGTGGATGCCAACGTGCTCATCTTTGAGCGTATCAAAGAAGAATTGGCACGTGGCAAGGGCAAGGCACAGGCCGTCGCCGACGGATTCAGCAATGCACTTTCTTCCATTTTGGATGCCAACATTACCACGGGCTTGACCGCCATCATTCTTTTTGTGTTTGGTTCGGGTCCGATCAAAGGGTTTGCGACGACACTTTTGATCGGTATCGTCACCTCGTTGTTCACGGCAATTTTCATTACGCGACTGTTGGTGGATTGGTATATTTCAAAAAAAGGTAGAAGCCTCGATTTCTCGACCGCAATGACCAAGAACCTGTTCACGAACATGAACATCAATTTCTTGGGCAAGCGCAAAATTGCCTATGTGATTTCAGCCATTTTGGTTGGTGTCGGTGCTTTTTCACTGTTCACCAAAGGTTTGCAACAAGGGGTTGATTTTGTGGGGGGGCGCTCGTATCAAATTCGTTTTGAAAAAGCGGTAAATCCTTCTGAGATTGCCTCTGAACTGAATGATGTATTTGGTAGCGGCACCAATGTGAAAACCTTTGGTGAGGCAAATCAAATCAAGGTCACCACCCCTTACAAAGTGGATGTTGAGGGTATTGAGGTGGATAATGAGATACAAAACAAGCTCTATACCTCATTGCAAAAATATTTGCCTGACGGTACCTCTTTTGAAGACTTTACCGTTGGTGCTTCTGAAAAATCTATCGGAATCTTACAATCGGTCAAAGTGGGGCCGACCATTGCCGACGATATCAAAAAGAATGCGGTTTGGGCCGTTATCGGCTCTTTGGCGGTCGTATTCTTGTACATTTTGCTGCGATTTAGAAAATGGCAGTTCTCTTTGGGTGCTGTGGCTGCGGTATTTCACGATGTCATGATCGTACTGGGCATCTTTTCATTGACCAGTGCCATTATGCCCTTCAATATGGAAATTGATCAAGCATTCATCGCGGCTATTTTGACAGTGATCGGTTACTCGCTGAACGATACCGTGGTCGTATTCGACCGTATTCGTGAGGTGGTCAACCTAAAAGGCTGGAAAAACGGTAAGCACGTCAACCAAGCCCTGAACAGTACCTTGAGCCGTACCCTGAACACCTCTTTGACCACATTGATCGTGCTTTTGGCGATTTTTGTTTTTGGTGGCGAGAGCCTTCGCGGATTTATGTTCGCCATGATCGTGGGTATTTTGGTAGGTACGTACTCATCATTGTTCATCGCAACCCCTGTGATGTTCGATACCTTGAAAAAGAAAATCCTTTCTGGAGAGGAATAAAATTCCAGACTAACTCAAATGCTAAAGCCATCTGTCTCAAACGGGTGGCTTTTATTTTTTTAAAGACCGTATGACTCTTTGGCTATCGATTAGGACATCCCTCAGAAGAATCTTATATGGGAACTCATCTAAACCTGATTCTTCGAAAGCTTGATAGATGTCAATTAAAGCTTCAGAAGTGATGAGAGATAAATTCAAATCATAGTCTAAACCACACTCATTAATGAATTCATCTGTAAAAGATGGAGCTATTATAAAAGTCTTTGAAACTTTTAACCCAGCTTTCAGCGCCAAATCTTTATAAGATTTTATTTGTCTTGAAGCAGAACTATATTTATTGAACTTGGTATCTTTTTTGGTTTTGCACTCAACTATGATAATTTCTTCATCATCCAATTTTATGATAATGTCTATTTTATCTTTGACAGTATTAATTCTTTTTCGAAGTTTTTCATCTATATCTAGCCCCATGTTTTGAAAAATGAGCTTAGTTAGATTTTCATATTGTATACCTAATTCCGATTCTTTTATTTCAATATTGTTGGCTTTTAACTCATTAATATCCCTATTTGAGATATTGATATAATTCTCTAAATAGAGATTTTGTGTATCTCTATATTCATCGAGAATATTTAAAATTTCATTTCCTCTCTTAGATATGTTGGATTTTTCACAAAAGGCTATAATATCATCGTTTGGTAAGGCATAGAGTATATCTATTGGTTTCAGATTATGATTCAAAAGGGATTTTGCTTTTAATTCGGTTGTATCTTGTAATTCAAATTCTACCCTAATATTTCTTTCAAAACTGCGCAAACACTTTTTCAAATCATATAACAGCTTATCATAGCCGTGGAGCGATACGCTGATATTATCACTACTTTCTTTTTCATTTAGATAATCAACTAAGTTTTGGAATTTATCCTCAAGAGAAAGCCCTTTTATATGGCTGTCAATCTCAAGTTTTTTCTCGACAAGGTCAGTTAAAAACTTCTTTTTATCAGTTTTTGTGGTACCATCTTTGTGAGCGGAAGAAAGTAGGACTTTGGAAAATGGAACTCCCTCATTAATAATTTCTTTAATTTTTTCTTCTCTACTTAGTGCTCTGTCGATATTGTGTTTCCTTGAAATTAAATTGATTTGACCATCTCTGAGCTGTTTTAGTACTCGAAGGAAAATTTTGTTTGAAACTTGTTTGCCTCGTATTTTTCTTAAAACTTTTACTATCCCGTCAGGAACAAAAATTTGATGGTGTTTTTTGGAATACATAATTATTCCAATCTTAACCAGATAATTAATCACATCATCGACTTCACGTTTATTTAAAGGGACTACTGAATAATTTATTAGTTTGATTTCTTCATGGGAAAGGTCTAATCCATTGGAGATGGTATTCAAGATAGACTGCTCTTCTATGGTGACTTTGCAATCTCGATTTAAGGCTATATCATTTGTGTATGCAGTCTTTAGACAATCACAGTAAAGACGATAATCTTTTACCCGTTGTTCTTCGTCTTCAGAGTCTAGAACAGTTTTAAGCTGTTTACTTTTGGATTTTATTTTCCTGATTTCTTTTTCGTAGAGTTTTAATAACCATTCTCTACTCATCAATGAATTTCCATCCCTAATTAAAATGTCAACTAAAATGTCGAGTTGAGAAGTTGCACTTGAAAATTCTCTCAAAATATGTTGTTCAAACTCGTTTTCTACCAAATAAAAAATCTCTTCAACACTTAAATTATCTGCATTCTTTATTTGACCATCAGTATTGTTTAGTATTTTATCAATCTTTTTTAGATTTCTAGGTTCAGAGCTTATTATTTGCTCAATAATTCGAAGAAAATTGTTTTTTTCAAAAGTGTTTACAATGTCAAGAATTTCTGAAATCTTCATTTTAAGAAATTGGGTTTCGTTAATAAAGAACGATAACGTATCGTAGTTTCAAGACCAAAGGAAGAGATTGTAGGGCTGACTAAAATATGAATTTACAAATACTTTTCTTACCTATTTGGGTGGTAAACTCATCACGTACTCAAATCCCTTTTGTAGATATTTACCCAAAACTTCATGGTCAGAAAGTAGTGGTTCAGGAATCAGCACATAATCTCTCATCGTGGCACCGTAAGAAATAAAGGGCTTTGCACCATAAGACGCATCAAATTCTTTTTGGTCTTCTTTTGAAAGGCGTATGCCCAGTTCGTTCGCCTTGTTCACCAGAGAAAACATATAACCATTGGCCGAAGTATAGGGCATGGTCTTTCCCTTTCTTTGAAAATTTGGATTCGCCACCACCACGGCATCATAAATTTCTAAAAGTTCATCACGGTTCATGCTGTTCCATTTTTAATGTGGTTTTTTCAAGCTTCTGGGCTACGTCGCGAATGACCTCCAAAAGATAATCAATGGAATTCTTGGTCTTTCGATGATTGATGAGACAGGCACGAATGGCATATTCGCCTTTTAGCGTTGTGCCCATGATAAAGACCCTGCCGTCTTTTTCCAGTTCGGGCATCAGTCTTCGGTTGAATTCCTCTACATCTTTTTTGGATTCTATGTCACCAACATATCGAAAACACGAAACTGCCAACTTTGAATCGGCAACCAATTCAAAATCTTGTGACGCTGCTACCTGTTCATTGAGGTACTGGGTCAAATCAATATCTTTTTGGATCATCGCTTTGATACGGTCCATGCCGTAAGCTTTGATGGTCATCCAAACCTTGAAGGCTTTGGCATTGCGTGACAATTGAAAATAATGCTCATTGAATTCCAATCGGTTGCCGTCATTCGCCAGTTCGGTATCCAAATAGGCTGCTTTTTTGTAGTAGGTACGTTTGAGATGATTCCAACTACGTACCAGGGTACATCCTCCCTCAAAAGGCACATAAAGCCATTTGTGAAAATCAAGTGCTATGGAATCGGCCTTTTCCATTCCTTTGTATTCTTCTTTTAAGCTATCTAGAATTCCGGCCAAAGCTCCGTAGGCACCATCAATATGGTACCATAACCCATACTTTTTGGCAATGTCGGCCAATACATTCAAATCATCGATTGCCCCGGTATTTACCGTACCTGCATTGCCAACCACGCAGAACGGTTGTAGACCATTTGCTAAATCGGCTTCAATCTGCTCAATCAGTGTATCGGTTTTGATTTTGAAGCCATCATCCGTTTCAATCTTGTGGAGATAATCGGTGCCAATGCCCAAAAGTTCCACACTTTTATCCATGCAGCTGTGCACTTCTTCAGAAGCATAGACTACAAAGGGCTGCTGATTGAACAACCCCTTTTTTCGAATGTCGGCTTTTTCAAACATGATATTTCTACCCACGGTAAGACCTGTCAAGTTTGCGGCCGAGCCACCACTGACCAATACTCCGCCTGATGCTTCTGGAAAATCCAGCAATTTTGCTGTCCATGCAATGACCCTTTTCTCAATCTCGTTCATGGCGGCCCCCAAATGCCATTTGGTCTGGTTTTGGTTGATGGTAGCCGCCAGTTTTTCGGCAACAATGGCAATTTGATTGCCCCCAGACATGACATAGGCGTACATGTGCGGACCCAGATTTCCGGTAGCGGTCTGCATCACCTTTTTCTCGACCTCTTCCAACAGATCGGTGGTATTCATTCCTAGATTGGGGAGTTCTTCCTCAAACCATGATGCAACTTCTTTTTGGGAAAAGTAGTGATAGCCCTTTAGGTCTTCTAATTTTTTGAACTTTTCGAACACCAGTTCGGTGCTCTTGTCAAGTAGTTTTTTGAATTGTTCTTCAGAAAAATCCAATGAATCGTTTGGCATGTTCAATCTTTAGTTTGCTGATTACAACATCGTTTGGTTCTATGGACGCATTGATGCTATGTTATTCATCTTCAAAATAAAAGTAAGGATTTTTTCAGCCGTAAATTCTGATAAAACCCGTGATGGCTCTATTGTGGATTTAACCCATCATTGTCTGTGCAACCCGATATGCCCTATGTTTGTTTTGCAAAAACCTCCAGCCAAGAAATCAACTGACTGAACAGGGTGAAGTTTTGTATTACCCTTGTCTGCCCGTTGAACCCCCATTTATCACGCTCTTTAGGATGGTTGAGCATATAGGTAAGTGCCTTGGAAAGGCTTTCAATGTTCGTGGGATCATCATTAATGAGACCCGTTTTGTTATGCGCTACCTGAAATTTCAATCCTGCCGCTGCGGAAACCAATAGTGGCTTTCTTTTCCACATACCTTCGGTGGCGGTCAATCCAAAACCTTCTTGTATGGAATTCTGAACGATAATACTTGAGGCTCTTTGCAGTGCATTGACAATCAGGGCATTTTCCTTGGGATTGTCCAACGGGAGCAGTAAAATGGCAATGTCTTTTTGCATATCACCATCCAATTCTTGGTACGCTTCCGTAAGTTCCTTCAGCACTGCTTTGCCCTCTGGATCATCTGAGACAAAGGCAGGGTCAGGGCCGCCCATGACCAACAGGGTCATTTTAATGCGTTTGTACTCCAAACTTTCTGGATCCCCATGTTCCAAATTCTCTTTTTTCATCTTGATGAAAGCCTCCATCAATTCTTTAAATCCCTTTAATCTATCCCATCTAGAGATTTCCGTAACAAAAGGGCGATAGATGAGGTTCAGTTTGCTTGTTTGGTTCGGCGAACCAAAAGAGCCATCGGGCATGATTCTTCGTACCAAATGGTTGTACCGATGATACAGAATTGCCTCGTGGTCATCGGTTATGCCCGATTGATATAAGATGCCAATGGATTTATGAAGCTGCAACGCCCTATTTTTATGGCTCAAGGGGTCTATGGCCGGGGGAATGATGGAGGTTCTGTTCTTAAGAGTTTTAGGAACATAGGAAGGCAGACTAAAAATGAAATGGTCATAATCATCCGTATACTTTGAGAGAAATTTCCAGACGGCGTCCGTTACATCGGTATCATCTTCCAGCCCAATGTGGCAGCGCCAAATGATGGGAACGTTTTTTTCTTTCTTGATCATGGCGGCCAAGGGCATGGGTTGTGGGTCGTGCACCACCACGATATCGCCTTCATTTATCAGTTCTAAGGCTTTCGGTAGGTTTTGACAGTTTACCCTTTCATAAATTGTTCTGTCCTCTTCTGTGAATTTACCGTCACCACTGCCATGAATGGCGTTATGGATGCGCTTGGTCAAATCAAAAAAGGCATCTTCATTGGCCTCTATCACCAACCATTCAATGGAAACACCAAGCTCGCGTAGTATGCGCATTTGGCTGGGCAACATTTCTGCAACTCCTCCGCCGATGGCAGTAGAATTGATCATCCAGATGGTTTTCCCATTTAGAGCACCGATCAATGGTTTTGATTGTTCCAAAAAATCGAGTACGGAAGAATAGAGCGCGCCGTACGCTTTGTAATCTCCAATTTTAGCACCTGGCTTCACCTGTATTTTTTGCATGTAAGGGTGGGTTTTTGGTTCTTTGTTAAGTTACGAAAAACATGGTAACCAGCACGATATCAGATGGATTTGATCATGCCCCGTGAACCTTCTTTTGTAGGCAGTAGCTCAAATAGTTTATTGGGTTCTAGGCGGGGTTCCATTCTATGGGATACAAAAATGATGGTGGTCTGACTTTCTTCAGCAATCTTGTTGACCAGTGATACAAAAAAGTGGGCGTTGTCATCATCCAGTCCAGCTGTGGGCTCGTCCAAAATCAAGAGAGGAGGATGCTTGACCATCGCCCGTGCTGTCATCAATAACCGTTTTTCACCAACAGGTAGCTCATGAAAATAACGGTCTTTTTTTTGATTCAGTTTGAGTAGCCTCAACCAGTGGTCTGCCAACCGTTTTTCAGCATCGGAAGGGGTCACATACAAACCGATGGAATCGTGCAAACCTGAAATCAACATATTTTCAATCGTGTGATAGCCACGAAACTTGTCGGTCATCGCCGGGGTAAAGTAGCCAATGTGCTGTTTGATGTCCCACACGCTTTCACCGCTGCCTTTTTTCTGGCCGAAGAGCGTTAAATTTTGGCCATAGCCTTTGTGGCTGTCACCCGTAATCATGTTGAGGAGTGTGCTTTTTCCACTACCATTGGGGCCGATGAGGTTCCAGAATTCCCTTTTTTTGATGGTCCAGTGAATGCTTTGGAGCACCTGACGACCCTCAAAACTCACGGAAACACTATCAAAGACAACCAATTCTTTGTAGTCTGTCTTTATGGGATGTAGTGGCGGGGGAATCGCAGTTGTAAATGGGCTTTTTTCGTTTTTAAAATTTTCCAGAAAGGCTGCTCTATTATTGTAAAATTGGATTTCTCCGCGCTTCAGCATCCCAAAATCTGTGGTGATCTCGAACAAGAGATCGTTCATTCGCCCTACCAATTGAATGAGGACAATGGATTTTGAAAGTTTTCGCAACTGCGACTTGAAGGATTCTTGTGATTTAGCATCCAAGTTGTCATACGGATTAACCAATACCAAAAAATCAGGATGCTGTTTCAATAAATAGGCAAGCAAGGCTTTTTTTCGCTCGCCACTGCTCATCGTCTTGAGCGATTGTTGTGTATTGGCCGTCAATAACTTTAAATCGTGTCGCTCTTCTTCGTCTAAATATCGGCCGATTTCACTATCGGAAAATAAGGCACCTTTTTTATCTGATAATCCCTCAAATCCCTTTGGTGGATTCTGAAAAAGAGCAGCTATAAAGTTTCTTGTTTCGGATTGGTTGTCGATGCGAATGCCCCAGTGCTGCATGCATCAAAAATACGCATTCGATCACTTTTTGTGAACCCTGAAAATATGTACGGGATTGTCTTTGTAAGTCGTGATCTTGTCGAGCACCATACCATTTTTCAGGGCCACTTTTTGGGATGGAACATTATCAATATGGATGATGGAAATCAATGAGTCGGCAAAATGGTTCTCAAAGGCAAACTGTTTGCATTTCGATGCAGCTTCAATGGCAAAACCTTTTTTCCAATATTTTGGTAAAACGGAATAGCCTATTTCAAGTTCTTCTTTTTCATCGACGGTTTGCACCAGCAGTCCGCACATACCGACCAATGCCTCAGTTTCTTTTAATATCAGGGCATTCATGCCGCCCAAGCCCTTTTCATACCGCTCAAAAATACGGTCGAACTGTTGTTGGCAAGCTTCGATGGGATTTTCTGGAAGACCATCCCAAAATTCGGTCGAACGGGGGTCATCATAAAAGGGGAGCCACAAATCAAAATCCTCTGGAGTGAATTTTCTGAACAAAAGGCGTTCGGTGCTCTCGTCTTCAAGTAAATAATTGGTCATTAGAATTTAAGGCAAGCAATGCGGTTGATGATTTGTTAACTTCTGTATTGATTTCGCTTTTCAGTTTCGTAAAAGGTCTTATAACGAAACTATTAAAAAGAATACTGAAACAAGTCTAGCACAAACCGAAAATGGAACTGAAATCGAATATTCTTTGAGTATGACTCGTCGGTTACGCTAAACGGCCGCTTTACAGGCCTACTATCCAATTTGAAAATGGCTATATTAGTATTTTCCTTTCATAGGCATATAACCAAAAATCATATTCCTACGTTTTGGCCAATCAAATAAAACAGTCATGGTTGAACAAAGTAAAACCAAACTGTTCCCCAAAGCACACTTATGGTTATTGATACCTTTCATTTTAACATGGGCCGGCTTCTATCTTACCTATTGGAACAAGTTCAATGAAGCCCCGTTTCGCCAGCACGTGCACGGTCTGACGGCTACAGCCTGGTATATCCTTGTAATCGTTCAGCCCTGGCTCATTCATAACAAACCCGCAAAATTTCATAGAAAACTGGGCATAATCGGTATTTTCTTGGCAGGCGGTGTTGTGGGTTCAGCACTTCAAGTGATGCCCTATCAGGTGGTCAATGAATTTCTGTCAGATGTATTGAAATACGGTTTTTCTTTTGGTGATTTCTGTGCACTTACAGGTTTTAGCCTGTGTGTCATCTTTGGGATTTGGAATGTCAGAGATACAGGAAAGCATGCCCGATGGCTTATTTCAACGGTATTTTGGATTTTATTGCCCGCTACCGCTAGATTAATATATTTTCCGTTGTTGATGTCATACGAGGGAAATCCACCTCTGTCCTATTTGGATGCTATTTATATATGTCTTATTGTGACGACAATAATTCCATTGTCATATATGATATACTTGGATTATAAGGAAGAGAAAAAAATATATAAATCGTACATATTTACATTATTGGGTGTGACATTTTACTCGCTCGCCATAGCACCAATGGGAAAATGGTCGTGGTGGATAGAACTATGTGATGTAATTCTGGGAAAGGGAATGTAAAAATAATCGGCAGCAAAATGGCCACAATACATTACTGCTTTTCAACTAACTTTAAACGCATTATCCATATTCCGATAGCCCTCAGAATTGGCAGGAGATAAGAACATTGAGCGTGAGGCGAACAGCGCATGTAAATCGCAGCCCGACTTTCAGAGAAGATAAAATTTAAGACATTATGAAGTCTGAAACATTCTATACCGTCATTTTCCTTTTTTATAGTGCCTTATCTTTCTTTCCTCACCAAATAGCAGCCCAGGAGAGCGATTCCGTTCTTATGAATCCGATTAAATCGGAAGCATTTAAAGTCATGAGCCAGTTCTTCGATTATGATAAAACTATTCCGTTAGAGGTTAAGACCGTTGATAAGATAGAGGAAACAAGTTATATCCGCGAAAAAATAGTCTTTCAAGGAGTGGGCAATAGCCGTGTCCCAGGTTATTTAGCCATTCCAAAAAAGGGCAACGCCCCTTATCAGTGTGTTCTATTATTACATGGGGTTGGCGATTCTAAAGAAAGTTGGTGGAAAGAAAACAGTTTTAATTCCGGTGGACTATTAACCAAACAATTGATAGATTCCGGATTTGCAGTTTTAAGCTTGGATGCTGAATATCATGGTGAAAGAATGCTGAACAATGATTACGAGTCCGCAGATGTTTTTATTTTTCAGAAAGGTTGGGTGTTGCAAGCTAGGGACATGATTGTACAAACCGTTACTGAATATCGCAGGGCTCTGGATTATCTAGCAACTCGCAAAGATATTGATGCATCACGATTTGGGGCAGTAGGCTATAGTATGGGCGGAATGATGGTATTTCATCTTTGTTCAACAGATACTAGAATAAGAGCAGCAGTAGCAAGTGTAACACCAATCTTAAAAGAAAATCACTCCGCTTTGGCAGTATATAATTTTGCACCCTATATTACTTCAACATCCTTTTTAATGTTGAATGGTGAAAATGATGATAGAAATTATAGTACAATTGAAGCTGAACAGCTTTTTCAATTAATTGGAAGTGATAAAAAAGATATTAAATTTTTCGAAAGTGGTCATAAACTACCTGGGGAATGGACGAAAATTGCAGCAGAATGGATAAAGGAACATTTGAATTGAACCAGTGAGACGATGCATGGGTGTAACGGCGAGGAAAATACTACATCTAAAAATAGGGATATTTCAATCAATGATCTGAACTGAGGATTGTGATCTTAGACCGCCCGTACACGTATTCAAAAACAGTTAATATTTAATGGTTCCGGTAAACCAACGTTTTTTTGAACAACTATATTTTTTAAAGAAGTAATGAGATTGCACAAATAGCGGAGTAATCCAATGATTAATTTCTAGAATAGGCAATACTATCGCCGAGTTGCAAACCCCATTTCTGGGTAAGCCCCGCATTGATTTCCAACACATATTGTACGGGTACTTCCGATGAAATACCGCTTTCATCAAAAGGTTGGGCATTTTCTTTGATGGTGACCAATTTCTTGTTTTGGTCAATGTAGAGAATATCCAACGGAAATTCCGTGTTCTTCATATAAAAAGAGTGCAATCTTGGATTGGCGAACAAAAACAGCATCCCTTGGGTTTCTTCCATTGATTCTCGGTACATCAATCCGGTTTGGGTCTCGTAATCTGATTCGGCCATTTCAATATCCAGAGAATGGATAAGCGAATCACCTCTGAAAATTGAAAGTTCCCCTTCTTTGGTGAAACTGATGTTTTCGGTTTTCACCTCTTTTTTTGCATTTTCTTTACAGGCAGATACTAGGGCAAGAAAAAGTCCGACTACTATAAATGACCTTTTGAAGAGTTTCATGCGTTCTGTTTTTTAGGATCGGGCCTGAACATCAAATATAGTCCGAGAAGTACAAACGGAATGCTCAACCATTGCCCAGTGGAAAATGTGCCCAAAGCTTCCTCAAAGCCTCCTTGGCTCTTCTTGAAATATTCCATGACAAAACGGATTGGCCCCCACATAATGACCAACCAAAACCCAAAGAGGAAACCGGGTTTGTCTTTTTTGTCCGTTTTCCAATACAGCCAATAGTACATGATTAGAAACACGATGAGATACCCGAAAGCCTCGTACAATTGAACGGGGTGACGAAAAGGAATGCCCTCAAGAATGTTTGCATACTGCGGATTGTTTTCAATGGCCTTATAGGCGGCACTGGCTGTTTTTTCATTGGTCAGCCCCATCGCTTTATAGGCCGGCATGTCATCAGAATCTCTTACAAAGCGTGTAGCAAAAGCAAATGATTCATCCACTACCTTACCATTGATTTCAGAATTGAAGAAATTGCCCAATCGCACAAAGGCCCCACCAATCGAACAGGTCATCACGACGCGATCCAGCAACCATAACACGCCCAAATCTTTGTATTTTCTCGACAGCATATAGAGACCGATGACGCCACCAATGGCTGCACCATGGCTGGCCAAACCTGTAAAACCGGTAAACTCATAGCCATTGATGATGCCAAAAAGTGAACCTTCGGCACTTTCTCGAATGGGGAGTAAAATCTCTAAAAGATGGTTTTTGTAATAATCCCAATCGTAGAAGAACACATGCCCCAGTCGCGCCCCCAACATGATGGAAACAACGGCATACACAAAGAGTGAATCAAGCTTTTCCATCGATTTGTTCTCATTCTTGAAAATGCGCTTCATGATGAACCAACCGACAACAAAGGCCAAAATCCATAATAGGTTGTAGTATTTTATCTGGATGAACCCAATGTTGAAGAGAATATCATCGGGATTCCACGTAAAACCTAAAAAGTACATGCGTTCAATTTTCGGGCTAAGATAGGTAAATAGATGTTAGAGGTTAGATTTTAGATGCTAGACTTTTGGGGTTTAAATGCGGGGTACTCGATGTTTGTATTTCTGGTTTCAAGTTTCTGGTTTCTTTTGTTGACAGGGTATTGAAAGTTGTAATTTGCATTCGTCATTCGTAACTCTAAAATCATAACTAAAGGACACGAATTTCACGAATAATCACGAATCTTTTGAATTTGACCCATGCACTTGAGCTTTGAAAATTATTACACAGAGTTTCGCAGAGATGCGAAAAGTTTTACGGAGAAATCGTAAAAGCATTCGTCATTCTACATTCGTATTTCGTACTTCAAAAGACACGAATTTCACGAATAATCACGAATCTTTTGAACTTGACTCTTGCGCTTGAGCTTTACGGGCTGTTCCGCAGAGTTTCGCAGAGATACGCAAAATTTCACGGAGAAACCACACAATCAATTCGTCATTTTACATTCGTATTTCGTACTTCAAAAGACACGAATTTCACGAATGACCACAAATTGCGCTTGAGTTTGTGTTTGAATTTTGAGTTTGAACTTGCTACGGAACAGGGTCGTATCCCGAGCCTCCCCAAGGATGACAACTAAAGATTCTCTTGATTGCCAACCACCCGCCTTTAAAAAGACCGTGTTTTTGTAGTGCTTCAACAGTGTAGGCAGAACAAGTGGGCTGGTAACGGCAAGTAGCAGGGGTATAGGGTGAGATGCCATATTGATAAACCCTCACCAAAAAAATAAATGGTGCGACCAGAATTTTTTTCAATCTAGTTGATGCTGAATGTGGTGCCTTCTTTTCCATCTTTCAATTGTACCCCCAGAACAGCGAGTTCATCCCTTATTTTGTCAGAGGTTTCAAAATCCCGGTTTTGCCGCGCTTGTTCACGCAGAGAAATCAAAAGGTTCACAACGCCTTCCAGTTTTTCAGAATGCGAATTTGAAGTTTCTTGCGGTTGTAATCCCAGTATATCAAAAACAAAGGCATTGATGGAGCTTTCAAGTTCTTTTTTGTCCACTTCAGCAATTGATGCCTTTCCTTCCTTGATCAAATTAATTTGTTTTACGGCCTCGAAAAGGTGGGCGATAAGTATCGGCGTATTGAAATCATCGTTCATGGCTTCATAGCACTGCTTTTTCCATGACGCAATATCAAAATTGGTGCTTGGGCCTACCTCTAAACTTTGCAACGTTTTAATGGCCTCCATCAATTTATTGAAGCCTTTTTCAGAGGCCAACAGCGCATCATCGCTCAAATCTAAAATACTGCTGTAATGTGCCTGCATCATAAAGAAACGCACCACGGAAGGGCTGTAGGGTTTGCTCAGAATTTCGTTGTCACCACTGAAGATTTCTGAGGGATAGATATTATTTCCAGTGGATTTTGACATTTTTTTACTGTTCAGGGTCAGCATGTTGGCATGTAACCAATAGTTTACCGGAGAGATGCCAGAACAGGCTTCCGCTTGCGCAATTTCACATTCGTGATGTGGAAATTTCAAATCCATTCCACCCCCGTGGATGTCAAAATTCTCTCCCAGGTATTTGGTGCTCATGGCCGTACATTCCAGATGCCAACCTGGGAAACCGTCACCCCAAGGTGAGGGCCACCGCATGATGTGCTGGGGTTCCGCTTTTTTCCAAAGGGCAAAATCCTGCGGATTTTTCTTCTCGTCCTGCGCGGTTAGTTCTCGGGTATTGGCAATCATATCCTCGAGTTTGCGACCGCTCAATTTTCCGTACTCGTTCGATTCGTTGAACTTGATAACATCAAAATACACCGAACAATTGATTTCATAGGCATAACCCTTTTCAAGAATTTCCTTGATGATTTCAATCTGCTCTATGATGTGCCCCGTGGCCGTTGGTTCTATGCTCGGTGGCAGTAAGTTGAATTTTTGCAAGGTCTCATGAAAGTCAACGGTGTAGCGCTGAACGACCTCCATGGGCTCAATCTGCTCCAATTTCGCCTTTTTAGCGATTTTATCCTCCCCTTCATCGGCGTCGTTCTCCAGATGGCCTGCATCAGTAATATTGCGCACATAACGCACTTTGAAGCCCAAATGCTTTAAATACCGAAACATCATGTCAAATGATATAAAGGTACGGCAGTTGCCCAAGTGCACGTTGCTGTATACGGTCGGGCCGCACACATACATGCCCACGTGCCCTTCTTTGATAGGTTTGAAAACTTCCTTTTTTCCGGTAAGTGAGTTGGTAACTTTTAAAGTCTGGTCTTTAAACAAAGGCATCAAAATTCAGTATCTAGATTGATGTAATCCAAAAATTCCCTGCGAACAGATTCTTCCTTGAACTTGCCCCCGTATTCCGCGGTCACCGTGCTGCTATCCACATCACGAATGCCCCTTGAGTTGACACAGAGGTGCTTCGCATCGATGACACAGGCCACGTCTTTGGTTCCCAAGACCTCTTGAAGTTCTTTGACAATCTGAATGTTCATGCGCTCTTGAACTTGGGGCCGTTTGGCGTAATAGTCGACGATACGGTTCATTTTTGAAAGACCGACGACCGTGCCGTTTGAAATGTAGGCGATATGGGCCTTGCCGACGATGGGCAACAAGTGGTGCTCGCAGGTGGAGTATACCGTGATGTTCTTTTCGACCAGCATCTCACCGTACTTGTACTTGTTTTTAAAGGTCGAGGATTTTGGCCTACGCTTTGGATGCAAGCCTGCAAAAATCTCGGTCACATACATTTTTGCAACCCTTTTCGGCGTACCGTTCAAGCTGTCGTCATCAAGGTCAAGCCCTAAGGTCAGCATGATTTCACGTACACTTTTTTCGATGCGCTCGATTTTTTCATCATCCTCTAAGACAAAAGCATCGTTGCGCAATGGAGTTTCGGGTGAAGAACCGACATGGTCGTCTCCTCTGTTATCCAATTGTTCATCCAAGGTTTCCTCTAGTTTCATAGTGCTGGAACAAAGTGGCAAAGATAGACATTAATGGCCTAATGACATCGAATTTACAGGGTTTGACAACATAAATTATTGTTAACCGAGACAGGGATATATTTTTGTAAATCCCAAATTGACAGCCACTTATGGTAAAGCACTTCGGTTTTTTATATGGCTTTCTGTTTTGTGGTATGATCTTGAACGCACAGGTTGCTGCTGATTGTGCCAACGCAATACCCATTTGTGACAATACCCCTGTAAATGGGGGCACCAATGGTTATGGGGTCGATGATTTCAATGGGGCATCGCAAAGCGGATGTTTAGAAAGAACCCAAAGCGGTTCAATCGAATCAAATTCAGCTTGGTACCGTTTTCGAACCAATGCTTCTGGGCAATTGGGCTTCAATATTGGTCATGACAGTAGCGAAGACTGGGATTTTGCCCTCTACCGCGCTACTGACTGTAATAGTTTGGGAGACCCTATCCGTTGCAACTTTTTCGACAACAGTGACCAAAAATCGTATGTAGGGGTAGGAGAGGACCCCTCTGGGGATTCGGGTTCAGTTTTGTATGAAGATTGGCTACAGGTCAATGCTGGGGAAGACTATTATCTGTTCATCAATAATTTCAGCAGTACCAATTCAGGATTTTCCATCCAGTTCTCTGGGGAGATTTTTGTGACGAATCCTTATGATGCGCTGGATTGTTCTATCATAGATAACCTTTTGGGTCCGCCTATTGCCGCCTGTGACGGAGAGACCATCACTTTGGATGCCACAACCAGTGGCGCTGTAGGCTATAATTGGTATGCAAACTATGGCAGTGGCTTTCAAATAGTGACAGGAGAAAACGGTCCGACCTATACCGTTGCGAACGATGCGATATACCGTGTTGAGGTGTTGCAATCTGGGCCGAACATCATTAGTGATGTTCAAATAGCCTTCACAACAGCACCAATGACCCAACCCGTTGCAGATGATGTCTATTGCCATGATGGGGGAACAGCGTATGATTTGTTATTAAAGGATATGGAAGCATTGGGCGCCCAAGACCCCAATCTTTTCAATGTGAGTTACCATGCTTCCCAAGCCGATGCGATTAATGGAATGAATCCCTTGAACAAACAGTATCAAAAACCGGTGGGAAGTGAGACCATATTCATCCGCGTGACTTCCATGGAAAACTCGAGATGTTTTGATGCCTCGCAATCTTTTGAATTGAATGCGATACAAAATCCTGTTCTGAACATTGAAACGGACGTACCGATGTGTGATAACGCCCCAATGGAAGTCATTGGCGAGACCATGCCCGACCCAAACTATACCTACATGTGGGATACGGGTGAAACCACTCCCGCCATTACCGTTGGCCAGCCGGGTAACTATACCTTGACCGCGACCAATACGGCTTCCGGTATCACCTGTAATACTGTGAGGACGGTTAGGGTCACTACTTCGGCATCACCAAGAATTACAGATATTGAGATAGACGAACCCCAATTGAGCAATACCGTGACCGTAATCACCGATGTTGAGGGTGATTTTGAATACAGTCTCGACGATGGCGGGTTTCAAACAAGCAATGTTTTTGAAGAGGTGTTTCCCGGGGCACACACAATTACCATGCGTGACCTGTTTGGATGTGGTGTCGTGACCGAACAAATTGTCGTGGTCGGATTCATGAACCATTTCTCGCCCAATGGCGATGGTATCAACGAAAATTGGCATGTCGATGGACTCTCAAACCTGAATTCGGCAGTTGTCACCATTTATGACCGCTATGGCAAGTTATTGGCGCAATTAAACGAAAGTTCAGTGGGGTGGGATGGCAACTTCAATGGGCTGCCATTGCCCTCAACAGACTATTGGTTCAAGCTTTCGTACGTCAATCAAGAAGGGGTTCGCACCTATGCCAAGTACCTGCAGAACCACTTTTCGTTAAGGCGATAACCCTACTTTTGCAATTTATGGCGTGCATTTCATCGATTAACGGCACAATTTTTACGATAAACGAATACTAAAATTAGGGTTTGGGCAGTTATAGTTGTTATAAGAAAATAAAACATCTTAGCCCCATATCATGCGAACACTATTTATCGCTTGTTGCTTCTTTTTCTTCCTATTACATATAAACGCGCAAAATAACAGTTCAGGAGACTGCCGAACAGCGATTCCTGTATGTGCCGACGGCACTCCGATAATGCCACTGATTGATGGGGGAGGTGATATCAACGATTTTGACCCTGACATTGTTAGGCAGACTGGTTGCCTTGAAAAGGGTAGCGTGAGTTCGGCAAATATAGAAAATAACACCTCTTGGTATGTTTTTAGGGCAGGTACCGATGGCCAAATCGGTTTTGACATTGAAGCATTGTCTGACACCGCCGAGTGGGATTTTGCACTCTACGGCCCTTATGACCAAACCTCTGGTCAAAACTTTTGTGGAATTATAGGTGATGGTACATCGGAGCCGATTCGTTGCAACTACGAAGTGAATACAACATCATTTACTGGCATTGGTGTGAACCCTGAAAACGGACAGGTAGGAGCCCCTTTTGTAAGGGGAAGCCAAAACACTTATGATGAATGGTTGGATGTTCAGGCCGGCGAAATCTATTACTTGTTCATCAATAATTTCAATACAAATTTTGATGGTGACCCTGAACCTTTCTCACTCACGTTTACAGGAAGCTCGGTCAGTGCCAATCAAGATACCGCTTTAGATTGTACACTGCGTGATGAGTTCTTGGGATTGGATATTATCGCCTGCGAGGGTGACCCTGATATTGTTTTGAGCGCCTTGAACTCCCCAGCGGGTTCTGATATTGCCAATGTGGAATGGACGGTTGATTACGATGATGATGGTACCATTGATGCGACCCTTCCCGGTACTGGGCTTTTTGGTGCTGAACTGGTGGTCACAAGCCCAAATTCAGGTCGTTATTTTGTAACCATAACTACCGCTTCCGGTACGCCGCCCACTGTTGTTGACAATGGCGGCATCTTGATAACGTTCTTTGGTATTCCCCAATTATTGCCTCAACCGGACGGAATCGTAGTAACTGACGATTTGGTCAATAGCGATCAGACCGACCCCTATAATGTGGAATTCAATGTTGATGGCGATGGCGATTATGAATATGCCATTAACGGCGGCGAATTTCAAGATGATTCGGTCTTTTTAGATGTGCCTCCCGGGCTCAATACAGTCATTATCAACGATAAAAACGGATGTGGCACTACTGAACCCATTGAATTTTTGGTGGTCGGTTATCCAAAATTCTTTTCCCCGAACGGTGACGGCATTCACGACAACTGGAATGTCTTGGGCATCGAAACCCTGGATAATCCGGCGGTTTTTATCTTTGACCGTTTTGGCAAACTCTTAAAACAATTGGATGCCGCTACTTTGGGTTGGGATGGTACGTTTAATGGCAGACCGTTGCCTGCATCTGACTATTGGTTTAGATTGGATTACGACAGGGATAGGGAGGGCGTCATTGTGGCAAGAAGCGTAAGAAGGCATTTTTCTTTGATGCGATAAAAAAACCGGAAGCAAAAAGCTTCCGGCATCATTTTTTTTAAAAGTTTCTCACTTAAAATTTAAGGGTATAGCTTAGAGTTACATTGGTGTTGATGCGGTTGACCAATGCTGAATTATCGATGCCCGAATCAAAGAAAAGTTCGTTGGTATCCTGTTCGGTTCGGTTCACTGCTAAATCCAATCGGCTGCCACCGAAATCATAACCGATACCACCAGAGTATCCTGTCAAATCCCCAATACCGTCAGAGTCATTAAAAGGACTTTCCTCAAAACGATACCCCCCTCGCAGACTTACCCGTTCAATTCTATATTCACCGCCAATTCTGTACGTATTGACCACGCCCAATTGGGCAATCAAGCTATTTTCACTGGCAAAATCTGGGTCTGAGGTTGGACGTAACTTCGCCTCAGACATGTCTTGGTAGCTGTAATCAAAGCTTATGAGTCCGTCTTTTCCAAAGACCACCGCAGCACTTGCTGTTATTTTTGACGGGGTATTGATGCGATACTCTGGGAAAAGGTTGACCAAATTGAAATCTATCAACCCAATACTGTCATCAGCCAAATCAGAACTGATACGCTGCGATAGATCATCGGTCAATCTGTACCAAGTTGGGGACTGATAGCTTCCTCCAATTCTAATGTTGTCGTTCAATTTGGCAATGGCGCCAAAACTGAATGAAAAACCATCACCTTGGGTACGTAAAAAGTTGTCAAAAATAGTGGTCTGTATCTCTGAATCGGCATCATAGCCCCTTTCTTCAAAAAGGGTCAGCCTATCGATAAGAACCGAATGAAAATTCAGCGACGCTCCGATATATAGATTTTCTTGGTACTGCCCGGCAAAATTGGCCATAAATTTGCTGTTATAGCCTGAAGTGGTTTGTATCACTTCTTGATTTACATTGGTATATTGGGCATTGCGCACATACGAAGTGCCATCAAGATTGCTCTCATCCGTTGGGTCGATAATGCCACCAAAATAGCCCAAAAAAGCTTGCTGGTCACCAAAACCCTGTTCAGCACCGATATTGAGATAGGCATCTGCAACGGTTTCATTTCCCACAAGAAGAATATCGCCGAACGGCACGCCTTGGGCGAAATTTAAAAAGTAGTTGTCAATACCTTGGGTTGTGCTTCCCGATGCCAGAAATTCGTTATCAAAGTTCTGTGCCAAATCATAATTGAAGGCAAGGGACAATTTTTTCCATGGGCTGTCTGGAGATTTAAAGACAAACACCCCACCAGCTTGGTTCAGTTCCACAGCATTCAATTCAGTATTCACTCTGCTGTTTCCGAAAAAAGCGTCATTATTTCTGTTGTAGTTCGAACCAGAAATGGTGAACTGGCTAAAATTAAAGACAGCTGACCCAGCCGGATTCACATTCAACGACGACAAATCACCGCCCAAGGCGCCAAAGGCCCCTGACATGCCTTGAAATCTTGCCGTACCTTGAATATTTTCAGTGCTCAAACGCAACACATCATTAATGTTCTGGGCAGTAACGGTTGCGCACAATAAGCCCATGATGAAAACCGTGAATTTTTTCATAGCTGATAATTTTTTGTTTAAACTGAACGGGATATGTTTATCTACTTCTTCTACCGCCACTGCGACCACCACCTGATGATCGGCCACCACCGCCAGAAGACCTAAAGCTGCCACTGCTTCTTGAGCCTCCTCCTGAACTTCTGTAGCTGCCACCACTGCTTCTAGAGCTGCGGCCTGAGCTTCGGTATCCACTGCTTCGTGGGCTACTGCTTCTCGAACTGCGATAGCCACTACTTCTAGGTGCTGATCGGCCCGATGATTGGTAACTTCTTGTACTTCTTCCGGATGAACGATATCCTGAGGTTCGATTTCCGGATGAACGATAGCTGCGAGAGCTGCTGTTTCCAGATGAATACCTTCTATTGTAGGTACTGCTTCTCGGTGCTGTGCTCCTATAGGTCTGATTTGACCGCGTACTTGAACTATATCTAGGTGCAGACCTTGTGCTTCTACTGCTTCTGTATTGTCGGTTGCGGGCAATGGCATCGGCACTTACTGAGCGTCTCACGCCTGAATTGCTCCGATAACTCCTCGAACTTCTTGATGCCGTGCTTCTGCCCACGCTCGAACGACCGCTATTTGATCTTGAAACTGTGCCCGCTCTTGACGAACGCGAATAATTTGCATTTGACCTGCCCCTCAATGAGTTGCTGGCAAGGGTGTTTCCAAATGTGTTTCTTGAATAGCCACGACGACCTCTATTGTATGCATAATTGTTATAATACCCGCCATAGAAAGGTCTGTTCCAGCCCCAACCGAAGCCACCGCCCCAGCCGAAACCAGCGTTCCAACCCCAGCCAAAGCCGCCACCCCAGCCCCAGCCTGCGTTCCAACCCCAACGATTCCAGCCCCAGGGTCTGTTCCAGCCCCAACCGAAGCCACCGCCCCAGAGCCAAGGGTCGTTCCAGCCCCAACCGAAGCCGCCATTCCATAACCAAGGAGAACCCCAACCCCAGCTATTGTCATATACATTGATGGTCAGGTTTGAAGGATTGTCACCCCAGCCACCAAAACCTTCATAGTTATTGTCAAAAGAATCATATTGGGTCTGCGCCCCTATCGCCGTACTGTCTATTTCATTTTCACTAAAGTAATCATCGACATCAGTGAACACCTCACTATCCAATATTTCACCGTATTGCTGTGCTTTCTGTCCGAAATACTCTCCGTACAAATCCTGTTCGGTCTGTTCGGTTTGCACTGCTGCTGCAGACTTTTTCTCGACCCTGGCCACACGATTGCCACTGGCATATATTCCATCATCTTCATAATAGGAGGCCTGTTGGTACGAACCACAGGAAACAACAAGGAAAGTGGCCATCAAACCGAAGGCCATGGTTATAAATTTTTGGCGGGGTAAAGTACGTTGCATCCTTTTCAAATTTTATTGTTAATGTTTTGAACTCACATAAACTCTTACAAATTGGCTAAAAAATTGCCCTTTTGTACCAATATTTTGCCTTTTTTTCGCCCCGTAGCACTGCTATGTGGCTTAAAAAAGTCTTCATCTGGGCACAAAACCGCTAATTTTCGCTTCAATTCAAAATGTTTAATGGAGTTCATTTTAAAAATAGTTAGTTTTATCGTTCTATTTTGTTAATCTAGTCACAAGTTTTGTGCCAAACTACTATTGATGGGTAAAAATTTGACGAGCCGTGCCGAGGATTATTCCAAATGGTACAATGAACTTGTAATCAAAGCGGACTTAGCGGAAAATTCAGGGGTCAGGGGCTGTATGGTCATCAAACCCTATGGTTACGCCATTTGGGAAAAAATGCAGGCCGCTTTGGATAAAATGTTCAAGGATACAGGGCACCAAAACGCTTATTTTCCCATATTCATTCCCAAGTCATATTTGAGCAAAGAGGCAAGCCATGTTGAAGGTTTTGCCAAAGAATGTGCCGTGGTGACCCATTATCGCTTGAAAAGCAACGAGGATGGTACAGGTATTGTGGTGGATGATGATGCCAGATTGGAAGAAGAACTGATTGTCAGGCCTACCTCTGAGACGATTATTTGGGATACGTTTCGACGATGGATTCAATCCTATCGCGATTTACCACTTTTGATCAACCAATGGGCCAATGTGGTGCGTTGGGAAATGCGTACGCGTCTTTTTTTGCGTACCGCAGAGTTTCTCTGGCAAGAAGGCCATACGGCACATGCCACAGAGGAAGAAGCCATGCAGGAAGCCGAACAGATGATGCACATTTATGCAGAGTTTGCTGAAAACCACATGGCGGTACCAGTCATCAAGGGCACCAAAACCGAGAGCGAACGCTTTGCAGGAGCTTTGGAAACGTTTTGCATTGAAGCTTTGATGCAAGATGGTAAAGCATTGCAGGCAGGCACATCACACTTTTTGGGCCAGAATTTTGCCAAGGCTTTTGATGTGAAATTTGCAACCAAAGAAGGAAAACAAGATTATGTCTGGGCCACATCATGGGGTGTTTCCACGCGATTGATGGGTGCACTGATCATGACCCATAGCGATGATAACGGATTGGTGCTACCCCCTAAATTAGCACCCATTCAAGTGGTTATTGTACCCATCTACAAAGGTTTGGAACAGTTGGATGCCATTTCAGAAAAGGTAAATCCACTTGTAAAAGAATTACAGGCCGAGGGCATTTCAGTAAAATATGATGATAGGGATACCCATAAGCCAGGGTTCAAGTTCAACGAATACGAGTTGAAGGGTGTTCCTGTGCGTTTGGCCATTGGGCAGCGTGATCTGGACAATGGTACTTTTGAGGTTGCACGTAGGGATACCCTGGAAAAAGAGACTGTCAAGGCAGGTGCTGTTTTAGACAAAATCAAGCTTTTGTTAGAGGAGATGCAGAAAAACATCTATGCCAAAGCGCTCAACCATAGGGAAACCCACATTACCAAGGTCGACTCGTATGATGATTTCAAAAAAGTTTTGGAAGAAAAAGGTGGGTTCATTGCAGCACACTGGGATGGTACCGCAGCCACAGAAAGCAAGATTCAAGAAGAGACCAAGGCCACCATTCGCTGCATACCCTTAAATGTTGAAAATGAAGAGGGCAAGTGTATGGTCACCGACAATCCATCGCCATATCGGGTACTGTTTGCAAAGGCCTACTAGTGCCCAAAAAATAAAAATCAGGGTTGCAATACTTAAAAATAGTTGTATTTTTGCATCCGCAAATAATGCAACCTACGTTCTTATTTGAAATGGCCCGTTCGTCTAGGGGTTAGGACGCCAGGTTTTCATCCTGGTAACAGGGGTTCGATTCCCCTACGGGCTACTTTTTGAGTTCAGAGTGTAGAGTTCAGAGTTAAGCAATTTAAAAGACTCAACTCAAAACTTCTCACTCATAACTCATAACTGACAAAAGGCCCGTTCGTCTAGGGGTTAGGACGCCAGGTTTTCATCCTGGTAACAGGGGTTCGATTCCCCTACGGGCTACAAATTGAATGTAGAATTTAGAATTACGAGTGTAGAATTTTACTTTTATTTCATTCGTACTTCGTAAATCTAAAATCGTAAATTAAAGAAATGGCAAATCACAAGTCGGCATTAAAGAGAATCAGAAGAAACGAAGCAGTACGTCTTCGCAACAGGTACCAGCACAAAACAGTGCGGAATGCCATCAAAAAGCTGCGCAATGAAGAGAATAAAAAGGAAGCACAAAAGCAGCTTCCTGTTGTTGTCGGTATGATTGATAAATTGGCCAAACGCAATATCATCCATTCCAACAAAGCTGCCAATTTGAAAAGCAAGTTGATGAGCCAAGTCGCAGCGATGTAGTATTTGCTAGGCCAAAGAATTAAAAACCTTCTGATTTCAGAAGGTTTTTTTGTGCCCTTATCTGAAAGCCCTTCTTCTGCAAATGATAAATCCAATAGTGAACAACAGGTACATTATTGATATGACGACCCAAAGAATCGGTCTTAAATGATAGTTTAGGTAGAAACCCACATTCAGATATCCCATTAAAATATATAATGGGAAGTAAAGATGAAACAACACCATGCCCAAGTTGAACCAAACCATCAGATTATACCGATTAGCTGCCGTACTGAAACCATTTGTGACTTTGTCGGTGTGGAGACCAATAATCAACAATATGGCCAAACAACCCAGACTGTCGGCGTAGAATAAACTGGAGTGAAAGGGATCTTGAAAGCACAATGATATGACAACAGACAATGTATAGACCAGAGCACTTATCTTGATAATATGCTGATGAACATGTTTTGGCAATAATTTGTTGTATACCCAAAAAAGGTAAAAGAAAAAGATGATTTGGTAGATGTTATAGATAATGATGTTGTGCCAATGATAGGCTTCATCTTCAAAAAAACTGAACTCTTCAAATTCAAGTATGAAATAGCCCAACAATTCATTGAAAAAAGTATAGGCGATAAAAAGGGGAAAAAACCGAAGCGGGGTGTCATAAAATTTTCTGTAGGTAAACAATGATGCCATCAGCGCAATCAAGTAGAAAATAAAATAATACGGAAACAATAGCTATTGGTTTTAACGAAAGGCCCTTCTTCTACAGATAATAAAGCCTATAATAAAAAGCGTATACATCAGCACTATCAATATTCTTAGAATAATTCTCAATTCAAGTTGTTGATATAATTCAAAATGACGAAAACCTATCAAGTAAATTATCGGAAAGAAAAAATAAAAAGTGCCCAAGCCGACGGTTATCCAAAACATCAAATTATGCTTTTGCATTTTCCACCTCAATTTTTCTTTCAAATCATATAGATAAAGAATAATATGAAACAACAATACCCAAGAAGCCAAAGCTGTTGAGTAATAAAGACTTACAAACAATGGGTTTTGAAAAAAGCTGCTTATTATATATGATAAAGCGACCAGTAGGGAAGACCAATAAATCCATTTTTTGAATTTTTTGGAAGCGACCAATCTCCAATACAGGACATAAAAAAATGAGAAAAAAACTAATTCATAGATAGTGTAGATTACGTCGTTGGAAATTATGTACTCTTCGTCAGAAAAAAAAGCAAAATTGTCGTCATACTTTATAAAATAACCCAAGAGCTCATTAAAAAAGGTATACGCTATGAGCAATGGGAAATACTTTAAAGCAGTATCAAAATATTTGCGGTAGGTAGCCAATGAAATAATCAAAGTCAGCCCATAAATGATGAGAAAATATTCCTGCTTTAAAAAATCAATCAAACTTTGGTGATATAGTAAATTTAGAAGTCTCCTGTCGGCGGTGGGCCTCCGTTTCCATGATTCAAAATCAAGCTTTTCTCTTGATATAGGCTGACATTTAGACTCGGTAAAAAACTTGCCTTGGATTTTGGCTCATCCTCTTGGCTGCCTTTTTGGTCTTCGGGCCAGTAGCCTCGAATCAGCTGGGCTTTGCCATCACCATCAATATAAAAGCCACCCCGTTCACCATTGATTTTTGCAGTAGGTAATAAAAATACGGTATTTCTATTGGGGTCTTGGCCGTCAGGCCCATAATTGCCCAAATAAATACGTAGGCTATCAGGCTTGACACCTGCTTTTCGGGCCTCTCTTTCTATATACCTTACATATTTTCGAATGGTCTTAAAATCAAAGTCGATGAATTGTGTGGGCACAAATTCTTCTGACCCATTCTGTTGCATTTCGTATTCTGTGATAGCTTCCACCCTACGCTCTTCGTAATTTTCACAGAGTACTTTTGCTTCCTTCAGCGAAATAATGTCGTCAGGGGTTTTGACCTCTTCTTCTTCCATTTTTGGAGGGTCTTCTTGGGCACCGTCTTGTTTCTTTTCTTTTTCGACACAAGACACTAAAAACAGCAAAGAAAGGCCGTAGGCCAAATAGGTCATTTTCTTGAATGTTCTCATTAGGATGGTTTTAAGGGGTTCGTAAAAATTCCTTTTAAAGATATGTTTTTTCTGAATATGCATTAAAGAAAAAACCCCGACCAAAGTATGGTCGGGGCTTAAAACTGTATAAACTGTCAGAAATTATTCGTTCATGGTCATCAAGAACTCATCATTGTTTTTGGTCTGCTTGATGCGTTGTTCCATAAACTCCATGGCTTCAACAGGGTTCATATCGGCAAGGTACTTGCGCATGATCCACATACGTTGAATTGTTTGGTCATCCAACAACAGATCATCTCGACGGGTTGAGGAAGTGACCAAGTCAATGGCAGGAAATATCCTTCGGTTTGAAATCCTACGGTCGAGTTGTAGTTCCATGTTGCCTGTTCCCTTAAATTCTTCAAAGATGACCTCATCCATTTTTGAGCCGGTTTCGGTCAACGCCGTGGCGATGATTGATAGTGAACCTCCGTTTTCAATATTTCGTGCGGCACCAAAAAAGCGTTTTGGTTTGTGTAGGGCATTGGCATCAACACCACCCGAAAGCACTTTACCAGATGCAGGTTGTACTGTGTTGTAGGCCCTGGCCAAACGTGTGATGGAATCCAGCAAAATCACGACATCATGACCACATTCCACGAGGCGCTTTGCTTTGTCAATGACAATGTTCGCCACGCGAACATGCTCACTGGCCTCTTTGTCAAAGGTAGAAGCGACCACCTCACCACGTACATTGCGTTGCATATCGGTCACCTCTTCAGGGCGTTCATCGATCAACAGAACAATCTGATACACCTCTGGATGGTTGGCCGCAATGGCATTGGCAATATCTTTCAACAGCATCGTCTTACCCGTTTTGGGCTGTGAAACGATCATGCCCCGTTGGCCTTTGCCGATTGGTGCAAAAAGGTCCATAATACGGGTTGAAATGGTGCTTTGCTTTTCGGCAAGATTGAATTTTTCTTTTGGAAATAAAGGGGTCAAATGCTCAAAAGAGACCCGGTCACGAACTACTTGAGGGTCAAGACCGTTGATTTTGTTCACTTTGATGAGCGGAAAATACTTTTCACCTTCTTTTGGGGGTCGCACGTTACCGAGAACGGTATCGCCGGTTTTGAGTCCGAACAAACGAATCTGCGACTGCGAGACATAGATGTCATCTGGTGAAGACAAGTAGTTGTAGTCCGAAGAGCGCAAAAAGCCGTAGCCATCTTGCATGATGTCTAGAACACCCTCACTTTCAATGATGCTGTCAAACTCAAATTCGGGCTCTTTATAGCGATTCTTCAAATCTTTATCGTAGTTGCTGCTTTTTTTATCGTGGTTGGTATTGCGCTGATTGTTTTGGTTGCGGCGATTGTTGTTTTGGTTTTTGTGCTGCCCGTTTTGGTGATGGTTGTCACGTTTTTGCCGCTTGTCTTGATGTTCGTCTTGGGCAGTTTCCTCTTTCTTCGGAGCATCCTTTGCAGGAGCATCATTGCTCTTGGAGCGGCTTACACGAGACCGCTTTGGTTTTTCTTGTTGTTTGTTGTCTTTTACTGGTACTGCTTCTTTTGCAACCTTTGGATTGGAAGCCTGCACATCCAAAATCTGGTAGACCAAATCCAATTTTTTCATGGTCTTGAACTTGGGTACGTTTAATTCTTTTGCAATTTCCTGCAACTCAGGAAGTTTTTTCGCCTTTAGGTCTGAAATCTCAAACATTAAAAAATGGAATAAGTTATTTTGTATAAGATGTTTTGAAGTAAGTTGTTATTGGGTATTACAGTGGGAAAGTATCCCGAGGTAAGTTTGCTCTCAAATAACTGTACAAGTATACAAATAATTTTTCAACATTTGGTGCTCTTTAGCGAAAAGAGGATTATTTTTGCCCTTCATTATTGAAATGTACAATGATTCAGAGAATTCAGACGTTGTATTTGGTGATTGTAATGATTCTCGCGGGGGTTTTGCCCTTCTTCTTGAATCTTTGGGTCGATGTTGATGGCAATGCTATTTTTGCCAAAAACGAAATGATGGTGAGTATCGCTTTTTACGTTGTAGCACTTTTGGCGGGCATCGCCATATTTTTATATAAGAAACGACAAAATCAGTTTGTGTTGAACCGACTGAACATCATATTGAATCTTTTTTTACTAGGATTTTTCGTTTACCGGTCCCTAACGTTATCCGGAGAGACGGCGGTCTCTGAGAAGGGTATTGGGATGCTGATTCCTGTATTTTCTATCGTTTTTCTGGTTCTGGCCAACAGAGCCATCAAAAAGGATGAAGATCTTGTAAAATCTGTGGATCGTTTGCGTTGAACCTAACATCTTAGTAGTATTAGTGCGAAAAACCCCGGCCAGATGGCCGGGGTTTTGTTTTAAAATCCAATGAAAAGCCAGACTTAATTCATTGCCATAAGGTTGTCGACCGTAAATCCATTGTTGAACGAAATATCAGATAAGGTCTGCACCAAACTTGGCTCCTCACCATATTCACCTTTTTCATTGGGCAGGTAATAGGTTCTTTTGGTAGCTATTTTCTGCCCATCAACATTCTCGTAATCGTAATCGGCGATCAAGACCGGTTCATTGACACCCAAAAACGGTAGTGAAAAATAAAACCGATCGATCATTTTGGTTTCCGGATTCACATACAAAATGTACGTGTCATTTTGTTCTTTGCCGGTGATTTCAGAATCATAGGTCACTCTGACCTTGTCATAAGCGGCACCTTCAAATTCTTCTTGGCCTTCGTAGGTCGCGATGGTGCCTTTATCATTCAGTTTGTAGGGCATGACGAACCAAAAATAGTTGGCCCTTCTCAAAAAGTCACCCACGGCATTGCCCTGTTGGTCATCGTTTTTTTCTCCGTTGACCATGACCACGGTTTTTTCACCATCAAAACATTGGGTGACCGTGCCTTCTACATTGGGCATTACATTGATCTCATGCTGGGTGTAGTGGCCAAATGATGCCTCATTGTCAAAAATGTAGCGTTCTACCGATAAATCGGTTTTTTCAGCTGTGGGATTATGGTAATGGTACGTGTATTGTACATCACCTTTTTTCCAAAGGTCGCCCCAACCACCATGGGCATATTCGATGGCGGCCAGAATGGTCTGTGGGTCATTGGTATCGTAAACTGGTGCTTTGGCTTCGGGCATTTCAGCAGCCACCTCTTCAGATTTAGTTTCAGACTTCTTTTGTTGCCCGCATGATAGTAGCAGTATAAAAGAAAGAAAAAGTACTGTTTTTAAGCTTTGTGATTTCATGGTGTTGTTTTAGATGTTCGGGTGTTTAGACGGAAAACAATACAAAGCTTACTTCTCGGAAAAGTATTATCTTTTGCCAAGCTCAATGACCTCAAGATCAGTTATTTTGCCTTCATTTATGGCAAATCGCAACATCGTGCGCACTTTGTGAAAACCATGCCGCCCGCAGGCACCGGGATTCATGTGTAGCAGGTCTAATTTTTTGTCATTCATCACTTTGAGAATGTGGGAGTGCCCACAGATAAAGAGTTTCGGTGGATTCTTTCTAATTTCTTCCCGTACCCTGATATTGTAGTTTCCCGGATACCCTCCGATATGGGTCATCCAAACATCGACTTTTTCACAAAAAAAACGATTGTGCTCGGGGAATTCTTGCTGAACGGTATGATCATCAATGTTTCCATAAACACCGCGAACAGGTTTGATGGCCTTCAGTTTGTCAGCAACCTCTAGATTGCCAATGTCTCCGGCATGCCAAATTTCATCCGCTTGACGGGCATATTTCAATATGGCATCATCTAGATGGCCGTGTGTATCAGAAAGCAACAAGATTTTGGTCATGGTGTCGTAAAGCTAAAAATATCCTAAATGAACAATTGGGCTTCTGCGATGAGGCCGAATAAGGGTATCTTTGATGGGCCAAAAATAACCGTTTCGTTGAGATATTTCATCCGCTTTTCATACTTGGGCAAGGCCTATCACGGCTGGCAAAACCAACCCAATGCCATTACAGTGCAACAAGTTCTTGAAGAAGCCCTGTCAACCCTTTTGCGAAAGCCTATCGCAATAGTAGGCGCCGGCCGTACCGATGCCGGGGTACATGCCAAAGAAATGTACGCCCATTTTGATTTTGAAACCATCAAAGATTTACAAACGCTGATTCAACGGTTGAACGCTTATTTGCCGGAAGATGTAGCTGTTTATGAACTGGTTTCAGTACAGAACGCTGCACATGCGCGTTTTGATGCTGTTGAACGTACCTATGAATATTGGGTGGTGCAGCAAAAGAATCCTTTTTTTAAAGATTTTGCCCATTATGTTTGGTCACCGCTCAATGTTGAGGCCATGAACAGAGCCGCATCCATTTTGATGGAGTATGACAATTTTGAATGTTTTTCAAAATCGAACACTGATGTGAAGACATTCATCTGTGATATTAAAAATGCCCGATGGAATGATTCAGGGGATAAAAAAGTGTTCACCATTACCGCTGACCGTTTTTTGCGAAATATGGTGCGTGCCATTGTGGGTACGCTATTGGAGGTTGGTCAAGAAAAAATAAACCCCGAAGACATTAGAAAAATAATTGAGAGCAAGAGCAGGAGCGAGGCAGGCGCTTCTGTGCCCGCAAAAGGGCTATATTTGACACAGGTTGTTTATCCGAAGACCGTTTTTATATGAGTACGGAAAAAGAAATGGGCAAGGCCTTTGATATGCGACTTTTCAAACGTGTGTTTGAGCATGCGAGGCCCTACCGCATTATTTTTTATGGGGTGGCTTTTGTTGCCATATTTTTAGCTGCTTTTGCGGTATTTACTCCCATTCTTGTTCGAGAAATCATCAACAACGCATTGGACAATAAAGACAGCTATCAGCTTTTGGTGGCTGTACTGGCCATGGCGGGGGTGTTGTTGGGCCAAGTGATTTGCCAGCTTGCATTCAACTACTATGCGAATCTTTTGGGCGAATCGGTCATTAAGGATATTCGTATTCGACTTTTCAAGAAGATGATGGGCTTTAAGATGACCTATTTTGACAAGTCGTCCATTGGGGTGTTGGTGACCCGTGCGGTTGCCGATATGCAGCGGATTGGCGAGATTTTCAGTCAAGGATTCTTCGTGATCGTTGCCGACCTCTTAAAAATGGTTTCTGGTGCAATCGTGATGTTGATCATCAATTGGAAATTGGCCTTGATCGTTTTTGCCGTGCTTCCAGTGATTTTAATTGCCACACGACTTTTTCAGCAAGCGATGAAGGTGGCTTTTATTGAGGTGCGGGCCCAAGTGGCCAACCTGAATTCTTTTGTGCAAGAACGTTTGGCAGGTATGAAAATCGTTCAGTTGTTCAACCGCGAGGAAATCGAGAAAGAAAAGTTTAGGGTCATCAACGAAAAGCATCAAAACGCATGGCTGAAGACCGTCTGGTACAACTCTATTTTCTTCCCTGTAGCTGAGATATCCTATTCTATCGGAATCGGATTGGTGGTGTATTTTGGAGTCATTCAGAACATCGAGAGTGCCCAGCTCAACGATGTGGGCTCCATTTTTGCCTTTTTCTTTTTGATGGATTTGCTTTTTCGGCCTCTTCGCCAGATTGCGGATAAGTTCAACACGCTACAAATGGGGATGGTCGCCGCAAACCGAGTGTTCAACATTTTGGACACCGAAAGCCGTATTGCCGATGAAGGCACTGTTGAGTTGCCGAAAGTCAAGGGAAACATCAAGTTTGCTGACGTACGCTTTGGCTACTCCAAAGACGAAGAAGTGCTGCATGGCATATCCTTCGACGTAAAAGCTGGCGAGACCGTCGCCATCGTGGGTGCGACTGGTGCGGGCAAGTCGACCATCATCAATTTGCTGAACCGATTTTATGAAATCGATTCCGGGCATATTTTGATTGACGGCATAAACATCAAAGATTTCACGTTACAGTCCCTTCGTTCACATATCGCCATTGTACTTCAAGATGTCTTTTTATTTGCTGATACCATTGCCAATAATATTTCTTTACAGGATTCCACCGTTACGCTTGAGGATATTGAAAAAGCCGCTAAACAAATCGGGGTGCATGAATTTATTTCAAGCCTTCCCGGAGGCTATGCGTATAACGTCAAGGAACGTGGTACCATGCTCTCAAGTGGCCAGAGACAATTGATAGCATTTTTAAGGGCCTATGTGAGCAATCCGAGTATTTTGATTTTGGATGAGGCTACATCCTCCGTAGATACCTATTCAGAACAATTGATACAACAGGCGACGGAAAAGATTACCGAGGGACGAACCTCCATTATTATTGCCCACCGTTTGGCCACCATTAAAAAAGCCGATAAAATTTTGGTGATGGATGCAGGCCGAATCGTTGAAATGGGCACCCACAAAGAACTCTTGAGAAACGACGGTTATTACAGCGACTTGTACGAGGCCCAGTTTATGGCCGAAGAGGTGGCTTAATTTTTAGGCGCAAAGTCTTGCAGATTATATTCACCAGAAATCAACATAAATATCATTATTGCCATTGTCGGTATAAATGCTGATATGAAATACATGGGCAGAAATAAAAGCAATCTTACCAAGGTGTTCCAAAATTTTATATGGTGCAGCTTTTTTAGGGTGTAGAACCAATACAAAAGTATTGCAACAATAAAAATGTTTGTAAACCAGAAATAGCTTAAATCGAAAAGGCCAAACAACAAAATGCTGACAAAAACCTGTACAAAAGAATATGCCCCGACTATGTAGAGCGCTATCACCAAATGTTCTGTAAAATTATACTTGCGAATATCGATGAATACCAAAAATGTTGACAATGCGTAAAAGGGAACTGAGAAGTAGGAGAGAAGTGCCTGGTATTTAAATATTTTATCCCCGTCAAAATTTTGATTGGTCTGTTCCATTAATTTGAGTCCATAAATATCTTTTAATACCCAGAACATGATTCCTGATAAGGTAACTGCGATGGCAAAAAAACTTATGGGGTTCATATACTTCTTACGCGCTCCCGATATGTAAGTTTCCGCAACCAGGGCTGGTTTTGATAGAAGATGTTTTAAAGTTTTAAAAAGGGTATTGTCTAGATTGAACACCTGAAAACTCAGATCATGCCAAACATTTTTGAGTGTCAATCTATTTCTAATGACCTTTGCACCACATACAGGGCAGTAGCCAAAGTCGCTTCGTAAGCTGCTATTACAATTCTTGCATTGCATCAGCTCAAATCGTTTTTGATTTTTTCGGTGAGTTCTTCCAGATTTTTAAAGGGAATGAATTCACCGCCCTTGATATAACTGATTTGACCCGTTTCTTCACTGACCACCAGACATAGGGCATCCGTTTTTTCACTCACACCCACTGCTGCCCGATGGCGCAGGCCGAATCGCAGGGGAATGTCCCTCGCATTTGAAACAGGCAGAATCACCCTGGTCGCGGTAATGTAGTTGTCTTGTACTATGGCCGCTCCATCATGCAATGGGCTATTTTTATAGAAAATACTTTCGATGATGGGCTGGGTAATTTCAATGTTCATGGTGTCACCGGTAGATTTTACAAAATCCAAGCTATTTGTACGCTCAATGACCAGAATGGCCCCGGTCTTGCTTTTTCCCATGGTTGAGCAGGCTGCAATCAATGCCTCAACATTGGTGTCAGTGGGCATGGCCTCTTGCTTCAAAAACTTGAAGTGTCTTATAAAATTGCGTTTTGAGGCAAAATTGGTGGAACCGATCATCAACAGAAATTTTCTGACTTCTTGTTGAAAAACAATGATCAAGGCAATAAGACCGATGCTCATAAAACCGCCCACAATACTGCTGATCATCTTCATCTGTAACAGTTCTGTAAGTTTCCACAAAGCCCAAACGATGACGATGCCAATAAAAATATTGATAGCTACGGTACCCCTGACCAGTTTGTAGATGTAATATAGTAGAACGGCGACGAGAACGATGTCAATGACATCTGTGATTTTAAACTCCAAGAAATTGAGGAAATCCAAAGGCCGTGTTTTTGTAAAAGTAAAAAAATTAGTGTAACCCTTGTAGTGTACTGTTAGTATTGATTTCGGAAACCAAACGAATGCATTCCACCGCTTCCTTAACGTCGTGCACCCTCAGAATATGAACCCCTTTTAAAAGTGCCACGGTATGCAAAACCGAAGTGCCGTTCAATGCGTGTTCAGGAGCGGTTTCAAGCATTTTGTAAACCATCGATTTTCGGCTCAATCCCACCAAAATTGGTGATTCAAAATTTTTGAAGAGCTGCAGCTTTCCTAAAAGGTCATAGTTCTGTTGTAGGGTCTTTGCAAAGCCGAAACCGGGGTCAATGATAAGGTCATTGATTTTTTTTGAGCGGGCCAATCGAACCTTTTCAGAAAGTGCTTTCATGACATCGGTCACCACATTGTCGTATTCGGTGCGCTTCTGCATGGTCTGTGGATTACCGCGCATGTGCATGATAATGTAGGGCACCTGATGTTTTGCCACAACATCCATCATCATTTTATCAGAATCCCCGCCTGAAATGTCGTTTATCATCGAAGCTCCGATTTCTAAACACGAATCGGCAACTTTGCTGCGAAAGGTATCCACTGAAATCAGTGTTTCGGGAAAGTTTTTCACTACCGCTTCGAGAACACTGGTGAGTCTTTTGAGTTCTTCTGTTTCAGCAACAAAATCGGCACCAGGCCTTGAACTGTAACCACCAATGTCAATAAAATCGGCACCATCAGCTAGCATTTTCTCAACCTGTTTGAGGATGCTGGACTCATGCCTGAACCGACCTCCGTCATAAAAGGAATCAGGGGTAAGGTTAAGAATGCCCATCACTTTTGGCCGTGACAGATCAATTAAATTTCCTCGGCAGTTTATGGTCATGTATTTATGCGACAATCAAAATTTATAATGCTCCGATGCCTATCTGTCAGCAGACAGGCTTGCATCGAGATAGTTTACTTCAAGTTTTAGGTTTGTGTATCTTTGGCGTGGCCATATTGTGGCCAACAAATGAATCTACACAATCACAAAGATACATGCCAAATACCTCTGAACAATACGACCAAATTATCAATGAGTGTCGTGGGCTTTTTGCAAAAAAGGCCAAAGATTATGGCAGTGCATGGCGTATTTTGAGACTGCCGTCACTGACCGATCAAATCTTTATCAAGGCACAGCGCATCAGAAGCCTGCAAGAAAATGAAGTTAAAAAGATTGATGAAGATGAACGGGGTGAGTTCGTGGGTATCATCAATTATTCGATAATGGCGCTGATTCAGTTGGATAAAGGGGTTGCAGAGCAACCAGACCTGAACATTGAACAGGCCATTTCACTTTACGATGAAAAAGTGGCATTGACCAAAGACTTGATGGAGAACAAAAATCATGATTATGGTGAGGCGTGGCGTGATATGCGGGTGAGTTCATTGACCGATTTGATTTTGCAGAAATTGTTGCGGGTAAAGAGTATTGAAGAAAACAAAGGCCAAACACTGGTGAGTGAAGGTATTGACGCCAATTATCAAGACATAGTCAACTATTCGGTTTTTGCGCTAATACACTTAAAAGAAAATTCATGAAGTATTTGGTTGCATTTTCAAGAATTTTCGTCGGCGTATTGTTCATCATCAGCGGTCTTATTAAGCTGAATGATCCCTTGGGTTTTTCCTTCAAGCTGGAAGAATACTTCAGTCAAGGCGTTCTCGACATGCCCATGTTGATGCCCTACGCTTTGGCGATTTCAATTGTCGTGGTCATTGTTGAGGTGCTTTTGGGCATTATGTTGTTGATAGGCTACAAGCCCAAGATTACGGTGATGAGTCTTTTGGCCATGATTGTATTTTTCACCTTTTTGACATTCTACTCCGCATACTTCAATAAAGTGACCGATTGTGGCTGTTTTGGTGATGCCATTAAACTGACCCCGTGGGAATCGTTTACAAAAGACGTGATTCTGTTGGTGCTGATTGTAATCTTGGTGATAGGTGTTTCGTACATCAAACCATTATTTGGCAAAAGAACCAATAATCTCATTGTTGCACTCTCAATTTTAGCATGTACAGTCTTTTGCTATTACGTGTTGAACCATTTGCCCGTGGTTGACTTTAGGCCTTATAAAATCGGAGCCAATATCCAAGAAGGCATGTCGGTACCCGATGATGCGCCTCAGGCCATATATGAATATGCCTGGAAATTCATAGTGGATGGAAAAGAAAAAGTAATTGTCACCAACGGAGCGTATCCGACAGTTGATGGTGAGTTCGTAGATGTTGAGACTACTGAAATCCAAAAAGGGTATGAACCACCCATTCACGATTTCACCATAGAAAAGAACGGCGAAGATTTTACGGAAGCGATGTTGCAAGAAGATAAGCTCATCATGGTCATTGCCTATGATTTGGCGAAAAGTGAAATGGATGCATTTAGTGGAGTGAAAAAAGTGACCGACGAAGCCTTAAAAAAAGGATATAAAATCATCGGCATGTCTGCCTCAAGCAGCGAACAAGGCAGTGCAATCAGCAAAGAATACGATTTAGACTTCGAATTCTATTTTACAGATGAGACGACCTTGAAGACGATTGTACGGTCGAATCCCGCAATTCTGGTTTTAAAAAAGGGAACCATCAAACAAAAAAAGCATTACAACGATATTGATAACATAGAATTATAACCTTCTGAAAATTTTAAAAATATGAGAACCAAAATAGTGGCCGGCAATTGGAAAATGAACAAAACACACAGTGAGACTGAATCACTTTTGACCGAACTATCCGCAAAACGGCCTGATACAACCGCTGAGATTATAGTTGCGCCCACTTTTGTGAATCTGGCAGCTGCCCGAGAACAATTAAGCGACTCTATCATTCAAGTTGCCGCACAGAACATGCACTTTGCCGAAAATGGCGCCTACACCGGTGAAATCTCGGCCGATATGTTACTTGATATTGGCGTAGAGACCGTCATTCTCGGTCATTCAGAAAGACGCGCCCATTTTGGTGAGACCGATGATTTGTTGGCAAAAAAAGTGAAGACCGCTCTGAACAAGAACATGCGCATCATTTTCTGTTTTGGTGAAGAGTTGGAAGATAGAAAATCGGGCAACCATTTTTCTGTGGTAGAAAGCCAGCTCAAAAATGCGTTGTTTGATTTGGCTGCAACAGCTTGGAAAGGTATTGTGTTGGCCTACGAACCTGTTTGGGCCATTGGTACTGGTGAGACTGCTTCCCCTGAGCAGGCACAAGAAATGCACGCCTTTATACGAAAGGCCATAGCTGACAATTATGATGGTGCTACCGCCAATTCGGTTTCCATTTTGTACGGTGGCAGTGTAAAACCGAACAATGCAGAAGACATTTTCTCGAAGCCTGATGTTGATGGAGGCCTCATTGGTGGAGCTTCTCTCAACTGCGGTGACTTTATCGCCATAGTCAAAGCCATTTGATTAGAATTTGTCATTTCCGCCAAGGCGGAAATCTAATGAAAACCCATTGAATTATCTAGAGTTCAATTTTCGTATTGCTCCTGTGCAGCCTGCTGGCGAGATTCTCATCGCAGAACTTTCACAATTGGGCTTCGAGAGTTTTGTGGAACAGGAGGGTGGTGTATTGACCTATATCAAATCAGAAGACTTTGTAGGTTTTGATAGTGTTCATATCCTAAAGAATCCAGATGTTGAAATCACTTGGTCCTCCAAAGAAATTGTGCAACAAAACTGGAATGCCGAATGGGAGCGTAACTTCAAACCCATCAGGGTCGGGGATGAATGCATGGTGAGGGCGCCATTCCATCCAAAAGAAAATGTCAAATATGACATTGTCATAGAGCCGAAAATGAGTTTTGGTACAGGGCATCACGAAACGACTTACATGATGCTGCAACATGTGTTAAAAAATGATTTCTCTGATAAGACAGTACTTGATATGGGTTGCGGCACCGGTGTTTTGGCCATACTGGCCGAAAAAAGGGGCGCAAAAGTAATAGATGCCATTGATATTGACCCTTGGTGCTATGAGAATACCCAAGAAAATATATCAAGAAACGGATGCGAACACATTTTGGTCTTTCAAGGTGATTCCAGTCTTCTCACCAACAGGCAATACGATGTTGTTCTGGCCAACATCAACAAAAATATTTTGATACAAGACATACCTATTTATGCCAAAATACTTTCTGGGGATGGACTTCTTTTTTTAAGCGGTTTTTACAAATCAGATATAGAGGCCATCAATGAAAAATGCGCTTCTGTTGGCCTGAACTTTACGAAGTCTTACGAAGAGAATGATTGGGTGGCTTCCGTTCATCGATTTTATTAATGAAATCATAAAATTCTTACAGATTATCATTATCTTCTTTCACATTTTGAAAGAATTTTTTAACCCTAAATCACAGTATCATGAAGCATTTTAAATTGCCCATTTTGGGCCTGGTTTTGTCGTGTACACTCGTTTCGTGCGAAAAAGAATCCGTAGACCCTATTGAAAACCAAGATTCTGTTGAAGTTCAAGAAGTAACCCAACTTGAAGTTACAGAAGAGGTTTCCGAAGTATTCAAGAAAAACTTTTTCAATTCAGTCAAGGTCGGTGTTATAGATTTTCACCTACCTGATGGCACCATTGAACAGCGCTATCAGATTGAGGATGACATCACATTTTCTGTTGAACAATTTGAGCATTTGGCCAAGCTCGGCAACACTACAGAGAAGAATTACCACACCAACAATTTGGTTTCTCCAAGAACACTGACCATTATCGGCTATACAGGCGGATCATTTGCACTATCAAGCAAAGAACGCACTGCACTGCAATGGGCGGTCAACAATTATAATCGGCTGAACTTGAGTATTCAACTTTCCCTGAGTTTTGGTACCAATTATCAAAACAAAGACATGGTGGTATACAACAACACCCGTAACAACCCCGGCAGAAGTGGGGGAGTGGCTGGCTTTCCCAGTAATGGCAACCCCAATAAGTTCATCCAGATTTACGGGCTCAGCGGATTTTCAACCAATGTCAACGAGCATGTGATTACGCACGAAATCGGTCATTCGGTTGGTTTTAGACATACCGATTGGTTCAGTCGTGAGAGCTGTGGTGAAAATGTAAATGAGGGTGTGGGAAGCATTGGGGCGAATCCCATACCGGGTACTCCCGAGGGTTATGATCCTACTTCATTGATGCTGGCCTGTTTTAGTTCGAATACCGATGGTGAGTTCAACAACAACGATATTATCGCATTGCAATATCTTTATTGATTTTTTAGCGTATTTGTTGTGTTAAAAGTGCCCACGTGGCACTTTTTTATTTCAGAAAACTTATATTTAAACGAATAGAAACAATTACTTGTTTTCAACCGTCAGATCAATTCATTAACGATATGTTTGGAACAAAAGAAAAAATACTTGAAGAGGTTCTGTTGGATGAAGAGGTCGTCAAACAAAATGAGATCGTACTTTTCAACGATGACGTCAATACTTTTGACCATGTCATACAGACATTGATAGACGTTTGCGACCATACCCCTGAACAGGCAGAACAATGTTCACTTATTGTACATTATAACGGAAAATGCACAGTGAAGACAGGTGAATATGATGATTTAAAGCCCCGTTGCTCAAGATTGCTCCAAGCAGGTTTAAGCGCTGAGATTATCTAATTTCCACTTTTTCTCTTTTTTTAGATTGGGTTATGTTTTTCAGGATTTTTTGAAATAACGCTATAGATCCTTTGCGCAAGGTTACCTAAAACTAAAATCATTATTAATTTTTTAGCACATTTTCTTTTTTGAGCGTCAATTTCAGATAACTTTATAACCCTAACCAACCGATTCCTTAATAATGAGTGAATTTTTTAAAGCTGAGCTTAAAGATCGATTTTTGGGTTATGCGACCGATCGAGACGATTATTTTGAGGTACAGCTTTTGTACGATGAGTTTTTGAGGCCGAACTACAGTCTTGAATATACTCAAAAGCTGGTGAAAGAGATTGTCGAGTATGATCCAGAACTATTGGATGTTATGAGCGGTAACGGCACCAATTTTTTTATGGTTTCGGGTACCGATAGCACTGAAGGTTTTTTGGAAGAAGGAGGTTTCACCGATTTGTTCATCAAGGAGGAAGAAAAATGGGATAATTTTTTGGAACACCTTTCGTACAATATCAAGGCCACCTCAAAAGAAAGTGCTCTTTTGGGCAAGCCTGAAAAACATAGATCGCGCAAAGAAATAAGTATGCTTGCAGCCCTTATTGCAGGTGTTGCGTTGAGCTTTGTGTTTGCCTTCTACAGTTTTGTGAAAAGCATTTCTTCACAAGAAAACTATGTCACCAAGCAAGAATTGCAAAATGCACTCAATGGACTTCATGCAGCACCAGAAGAAAATCAGGAATCAAACGAAAGTCTGAGTGCCCATTATCAAGAAAAGATTACCGATTCAATGCATATCGAAACACCTGAAACGAATACTGCCAAGTAGTAATGTTACTGCTTCATGTAAACAAGACTTTGAAGGCCGGGTAAATCATTGCCAACCACCAAAGTCAAACTGCTGCCATTGAAAAAATAGACAACTTCCAAATCTCCGGCAAGTCTCAGAGAAGTTCCAGAGAATTCCCATTGGCCAGACCTTTCGACTACATCCGAACAACTTATGCTATATAAATTTCCTGTAATAGGCGTGATAAGGTCTGGAAAAACCCCGACCGAAGACCATGTGCTATTTTGGTTCAATATCAATGTGTCTCTTAGACAATCTACTTCGGTCAAAAGATTGGTGGTAGTGGTGCCGTCATCATTGGTGTCAATAGCCTCACTCACGTTTATCTCGGTCAACTCCCAAGTTCCGATAAGTTCTGCATTGATTTCACCGCCACCTCCTGTTGAATCATCTGAAGAGCATGATTGAAAAAAGAAGCAAACTAAAATGGCAGTGAATAAATAGGTAACAAATTTCATAACGAATTTTCATCCAATTTACGGTTAAAGTCGTGAAATGAAAAATTCCATGTGTATTTGACACATGTATTCTATGTTTGTAGTGACCATTGTAGGATTTTCTGCGCCCTGCTTGAACATCCAAACAAAGCCCCTCCCGATAGCTATCGGGATAAAAACCACAAAAAGAAACACTGTGCTTTATTTCAAAAAAGAAGCGAGCTTCTTTTTGAAACTCGCTTGTATTTCCACTTTTTGTGGTTTATTCGTGACCACGGCAGGATTCAAACCTGCAACCTTCTGAGCCGTAATCAGATGCGCTATTCAGTTGCGCCACGTGGCCTTGTTTTAAGGGGTGCAAATATATTTCTTTTTAAATTTACGACAAAACCTGTTAGCCTAAAATCCATGTACTTTGAAACTTATGTTCGTGATGTACCCGACTTTCCGAAATCGGGTGTCATCTTTAAAGATATCACTCCATTATTAAAAAACCCAAAAGCTTTACTTCGAGCTTCCGAAGCTCTATTTGACATGATTGATTCGCCTATTGATAAAGTGGTTGGAGTAGATAGTCGTGGATTTATTTTTGCACCCATTCTGGCAACAAAACTCAATGCGGGTTTCGTTCCTGTCCGTAAAAAAGGAAAATTGCCCCACAAGACAGAAAGTGCTTCCTATAGTTTGGAATATGGAACGGATACGCTGGAAATTCATACCGATTCCATCCAAAAAGGGGAAAAGGTTTTAGTGCACGATGATGTTTTGGCTACAGGGGGCACAGCATCGGCGGTTTGCCAACTGGTTGAAAAACTTGGCGGCCAAGTGGTACAATGTAATTTTTTGATTACGTTGGATTTTTTGGAAGGAAGAGAAAAATTAAACGGGCGCAAGATAACCTCATTGCTTTCATATTAGCCCAATGCCCTAGTGGTAACATAGTAACGCCAACCTATCAGTGCCAATTGAAATTTGGATGCTTTTGCCAAGTCCAGACCCTTTTTTGTGAACGAGGGCAGTAGCGCTTTGTTCATTTTCGCCAAAAATTTGAAAAATTTTTGTCCCATGGTTGTTTTTCACAAATATAATGGGTGTCATAGTAAGAATAAAAAGTTCAACAGGGTGATTAATAGTGATACGATGAATTTTGCTACTGCTATCATGTTGTTTTTTGATTGTGGTAAACTCCTTTTTTGATGATTGTTTTTTCAATATATAATGACATTCATCATATTTCAAAGCAAAATGAAGTAAATTATTGAAATTGAATACAAAATTGTAATCCATAAAATGGATTTAGTTATAATTTTTATGTGATCCTCTTGTTTTGAAATCTATTTTGCAAGAGCCTATGCCGTTTTAGATTATGAAATATTAGAAATGAAGGGCATTTTATGGCCTTTTTTTGCTTAGCAAGGCGCTTTTGATTTAAAAAAGGCTCCTTTTTTGGAATTTCATTATATCGGCAAGAAAAAAATCAACCATCTGGCCAAGTGGCTTATCCAATTGAAATTCCATTGTTTTTGTTGGTCTCTGCAATTTTTGCATGACCAATTTTCCTAAAAATGTAGTCAATCTGTACTTATCTAAATTAAAGCATATCATAGTTTGTTATTATGTGAATTTCAGTACGCTCGCTCAAAAATCTTCATTTATATTTACCGCAAATCTTAAGTTTGACAGACTTTTTGTTCATCGCATTGGGGTTGGCGTTATTGATTTTTGGCGGCAACTGGTTGTTGAAATCGGCTGTGGCACTTTCGCTACGTCTCGCCATTCCAAAAATCGTGATTGGCATGACCGTGGTTTCTTTTGCCACTTCGGCGCCTGAGCTGATTGTAAGCATCAAAGCCGCTTTGGACGGATTTCCTGATTTGGCCCTGGGCAACGTGGTTGGGTCAAACATCGCCAATTTGGGACTGGTCTTGGCTGTAACAGTGCTCATGGGTAGTATTGATGTACGCAAAAGTTTTTACACGACTGACTGGCCCGTGATGATGGTGGCATCGCTTCTTTTTGTCGGTTTTATCTATTTTGACGGAAGTTTACAGCGCTACGAAGGTATCGTCATGGTGGTATTTCTCTTTTTGTTCTTGGTATACCTCTTACGGTTTCAAAAACAAGCTGTCGTTGATGAACTTCCAGAAGATGATAGGCCGCTGCCACTCTATAAGATAGTATTGTTCTTGGGTATTGGAGGAACAGCGCTATGGGGTGGTTCAGAACTGCTCATAAACGGAGCGGTTGGCTTGGCCTCGGCTTTTGGCGTGAGCGACCGTGTTATTGGTATCACTGTGGTCTCCGTTGGTACCAGTATTCCTGAATTGGCGGCATCTGTAATTGCTGTTTTGAAGAAAGAAAAGGCCATTTCGTTGGGCAATCTGATAGGCTCTAATATTTTTAATTTGTTGGCTGTTCTGGGCATCACCTCTATTATAACTCCGATACATGTGGTAGATGAGGGGCTGTTGACCAACGATATCTTCTGGATGTTGGGTATATCGTTCCTTATTCTCCCCTTGGTGTTTTTTCCAAAGGGATTGCGACTGGGCTGGCGTGATGGATTGGTATTGATTTCAACCTATATATTGTTCATCTATATTACCGTAAAATAAAAACCGCCTCCAATCAAGGAAAGCGGTTCTTGTTTCAACAACTAATTTATTATTTGTTACACGTCAGCAGACTTTACCGTTGTGATGATTCGTGCTGCAACTTTGTACGGATCCGCGTTTGAAGCAGGTCTTCGATCTTCCAACCAACCTTTCCACCCGCTTTCGACAGTCGCAATCGGAATTCTGATGGAAGCTCCTCTATCAGACACTCCATAACTGAACTCATTGATCGATTGGGTTTCGTGATCACCGGTCAAACGCTCATCGTTGAATTCCCCATACACTTCAATGTGTTCTTTGGTCACAGGTCTGAACGCTTCACATATTTTTTCATAGGTTTCTTTTTTGCCAGCTGTTCTTAAGGTACTATTTGAAAAGTTGGCGTGCATACCTGAACCGTTCCAGTCTCCCTTAATGGGTTTTGGGTGGTACTCAATATAGAAGCCGTATTCTTCGGTCAACCTGTCCAACATATACCGTGCGGCCCAGATTTGGTCACCGGCACTTTTGGCACCTTTTGCAAAGATTTGAAATTCCCACTGGCCAGAGGCTACTTCTTGGTTGATTCCCTCAAAGTTCAAGCCAGCTTCAAGGCACATGTCGGCATGGCGCTCCACCAAATCCCTTCCATGGGTATACCTTCCTCCAACCGAACAGTAGTACATACCTTGTGGGCCAGGAAAACCGCCCCTTGGAAATCCGAGTGGTAAATCGGTTTCAGTGTCCATAATAAAATATTCTTGCTCAAAACCGAACCAGAAGTCGTCGTTCTCATCATCAATGGTGGCCCTAGAATTCGATGCATGTGGTGTACCATCAGGGTTCAGTACCTCTGAAATGACCAAATAACCGTTGATACGTGCCGGGTCAGGATAGATTGCAACTGGTTTCAACAAACAATCGGAGGATCCACCCTCGGCTTGTTGGGTTGAACTTCCATCAAATGACCACACTGGGCAATCTTCGAGTTTGCCACTGAAATCTTTTTCGATTTTGGTCTTACTTCGCATATTGGCAGTGGGCAGATAACCATCCAGCCAAATGTACTCTAGTTTTGATTTGTTCATAATTCTGGTCGTTTATTCGTTCTCAAATTTTTTAGATGGACAAAAATATTGTTTTCAATGAAATAATACCTGTGTGAAAGGGTTAAATTGTCAAGAATATCGACATAATTGAAAGTACCCCCAAAAAAGAGGGGGTTAATCAATAAAAAAATAATTTTTTTATAACATTATTGTAAATTTGTCAATTGTTAACCAAACCAGTTTTTATCAGAATATGCCAAAAAGAAGATTTAGCGCATTGACTGAGAGCCAGTCACGAAATCCACAACAAATCAAAGAAAAAGTGAAACGCTCAGAGTTGTTCGCCAAAAAGGTGTTCAACGATGAAAAGATGATGCAGTTTTTGACCGATGAAGCCTATGAGAAGGTAAAGGCTGCCATTTTCTCTGGAAAAAAAATTGAGCGGAAAATAGCGGATCAAATAGCTGAGGGCATGAAAGCTTGGGCGCTTTCAATGGGCGCTACGCATTATACCCACTGGTTTCAACCATTGACTGGAGCCACGGCCGAGAAACACGATGCTTTTTTTGACCTTTTGCCCGATGGCAGGGCCATGGAAAAATTCGGTGGCGGTCAATTGGTACAGCAAGAACCCGATGCCTCCAGCTTTCCGAGTGGGGGGCTTCGAAACACCTTTGAGGCACGCGGCTACACGGCATGGGATCCCACTTCACCAGCTTTTATCTACAAAACCACGCTCTGCATACCGACCATATTTGTATCGTATACCGGTGAAGCGCTAGACAACAAGGCACCATTGTTACGGGCTTTGCATGCAATTGATGAAGCTGCTACCGGAGTGGCGCAATATTTTGATAAAAACGTACGCAAGGTCAACGCTACGCTAGGTTGGGAACAGGAGTATTTTTTGGTAGACTTGGCGTTGGCACAATCTAGGCCCGACATTTTAATGACAGGTAGGACCTTGGCGGGCAGTGCACCGGCGAAAGGCCAGCAACTGGACGATCACTATTTTGGGGTGATTCCGGCGCGGGTGTTGGCATTTATGGCGGATTTGGAGATGCAGTGCACCCAATTGGGCATTCCCGTAAAGACAAGGCACAACGAAGTGGCACCGAACCAGTTTGAACTGGCCCCCGTTTTTGAGGAAGCCAACCTTTCAGTAGACCACAATCTACTGCTTATGGATGTGATGGAAGAGATTGCCGTAAAACACGGTTTTCGGGTGCTCTTTCATGAAAAACCATTTGCGGGCATCAATGGTTCCGGTAAACACAACAATTGGTCGTTGGCCACCGACACGGGCGTGAATCTGTTGAGTCCGGGTACGACCCCTATGAAAAACCTACAGTTCTTGACCTTTTTTATCAATACCATAAAAGCGGTTGACGATTATGAAGAGCTGTTGCGTTCTTCCATTGCTTCCGCAGGAAACGACCATCGTTTGGGGGCGAATGAGGCACCGCCTGCCATACTTTCCATCTTTATTGGCAAGCAACTGTCTGATGTGTTGGATGAATTGGAAGGGGTGTCAAAAGGAAAACTATCCCCAGAGGAAAAAACAGAATTGAAACTGAACGTCGTCGGCAAGATACCAGAGATTTTGGTCGACAATACCGATAGAAACCGTACTTCACCCTTTGCGTTTACCGGAAACAAATTTGAAATGCGGGGCGTCGGGTCGGCCATGAACTGCGCCAAACCGATGACCGTATTGAACACCATTGTTGCCAAACGGTTGAATGCCTTTAAAAAGGAGGTCGATACGCTCATCGATAAGAAAAACCTAAAAAAAGACGAGGCGGTTTTTAACGTACTGCGCGAGTACATCAAAACTTCTAAGCGCATTCGGTTTGATGGTGACGGTTACGGCGAAGCATGGCAAAAAGAGGCCCAAAAAAGAAAGCTGAGCAACAATAAAAATACCCCGCAGGCACTGCAGGTGCTGATGTCAAAGGAATCCGTTGACCTTTTTAAAGAAATGGATGTTCTCAGCGAGTCTGAGCTAAAAGCCCGGTATGAGGTAGAGCTTGAAGCTTATGTGTTGCACCTTCAAATCGAGGGCAGGGTTTTGGGGGAGATGGTCTACAACCATATCATACCTTCTGCCGTGGTCTATCAAAATGAACTGCTGCAGAACATTCAGGGACTCAAGGCGACATTGGGAAACAATTTTAAAAGTATTTCAGAACCCCAGTTAGAGTTGGTTGAAAAAATCGGAAACCATCTAAAAGAAGCAAAACGGCTGACCGATGCCATGATCGAAGCGCGCAAAAAGGCCAATGCTGTGACAGATTTGCACCAAAAAGCATCGGCCTATTGCAACGATGTCAAGCCGTATTTTGATGAGATACGCAATCATGTGGACAAACTTGAACGATGGGTGGCCGATAAAGATTGGCCTTTTGCCAAATACAGAGAACTATTGTTCATAAATTAAAGGTGTAGAAAATAGGCTCCTTCGCCTAATCAGGGGAAGGTGTCCCGGCGTAAAGTCGGGACGGAAGGGGTTAAAAAAGATTATTTTTAGCAAAAAGATGGAATGCTGAACCTCTCTGACATCAAAGCCGCCAAAACTCGTATTGACCCCTACATCAACCAAACACCGATTCTCACCTCTTCTTTATTGAATACTTGGTTGGGACATGATGTTTTTTTTAAATGTGAGAATTTTCAGAAAATAGGGGCATTCAAGGCCAGGGGAGGGCTCAACACCGTGGCATGGCTTATTGAAAATGGACAAAAGCCGAAACACATTGTGGCGAACAGTTCGGGCAACCACGCCCAAGCCGTTGCCTATGCCGGGCAACAATTTGGAATCAAAACCACCATTTTTATGCCCGAGTATTCCTCCAAGGTGAAAATTCAGGCCACCGAAAGTTATGGTGCCGAAGTGGTGCTGAGCAAAACCCGTGATTTGACCGATGGGTTGGTCAAAGAAGCCGCAAAAGAATCCGGTACGTATTGGATTCCTCCTTTTAACCACGAACAGGTCATTTGTGGCCAGGGTACCGCGGCCTATGAAGCACTTTCTGAACTCCCGGGTATCGACGCTGTTTTTGCACCCTGTGGTGGCGGTGGACTTTTATCCGGTACGTTGATAGCATCCCATGGACTTTCACACAAGACCAAAGTGATTGGAGTCGAACCCTTGAATGCCAATGATGCGGCCGAATCGTTGCGAAAGGGTAGCATTCAGCGATTGTCCGGTATACCCGATACCTTGGCCGATGGCGCCATGACGATGGCTGTGGGCGATATCACTTTTGAGTACCTGAAGCAATTGGACGATTTCTATGAAATTGGAGAGGAACGCATGGTGTATTGGACACAGTGGTTGACCCATTTGTTGAAATGCCGATTGGAACCTACTTGTGCCATGCCGATGCAGGCCGTGGCGGAATGGTTAAAAAAGCAGACAGGTAAAAAACGGGTTTTGGTCATCATTTCTGGGGGTAACGTAGATCAACAGACGACACTAAAGGTTTGGTCAACCGATTGGTTGGGCCAAATACCTGCTATCCGATAAGGAAAAACTAAACGACAACAAATATTTATAAACGTTTGTACTTGATTAAAATCATAAATACTTGATTTTCAAATACTTGTTGTTGTAAACCAAGAAATTTGTTAATTATATATATTTACGAGTTGGCACAAATTAAAAACAGATGGCAAAACCAAGAATTTTCGTTAGTTCAACATACTACGATATGAAGCACATTAGAGCTTCTATTGAAAATTTTATACAATCATTAGGGTTTGAATCAATACTTTCTGAAAAAGGCAATATTGCATATAACCCAGACAGTCCTTTAGATGAATCTTGTTATCACGAAGTAAATAATTCAGATATCTTCGTTATTGTAGTTGGTGGAAGATATGGCAGTCCATCTAGTGACCAAGCGAAAGATTTACCTAAGTCATTCTACACTAAATATGAAAGCATTACAAAAAAAGAGTATTTAACCGCAATAGAAAAAGAAATACCGACCTACATTCTTATTGATAAATCTGTTTATGCCGAATACGAAACCTTTAGAAGAAATCGAAAAAAAGATGATATAGAGTATGCACACGTTGATTCGGTGAATGTATTTCACCTTATCGATGATATTTTACAACAACCAAGAAACAACCCAGTATTCCAGTTTGATAATCATAATGATATTGAGGATTGGTTAAAAGAACAATGGTCTGGTTTATTTAGAGATTTAATTCATTCAAGGAAAGAAATTAAAAAACTTAATTCACTTTCTGACCAAGTAAAAACTTTATCAAACCTGAATACTACCTTAAAAAAGTATTTGGAAGAGATTATATCTAAAGTTTCTAAGGAAAATGCTGAGGAAATAATTTCTCAAGAAGCCAAAAGAATTGAAGAGTTTGAAAAAATTCAGGATTTTGAAAAACATTCTCTTGTCAGGGATTTAATTCGTTATTATCCTGTAACAGTAAATGAAGCCTATGAAACATTTTCAAAAGCAAAAGATATTGAAGATTTACTAGAAAGAATCGAACATATTTCTGGAGGACAAATAGAATATGATAGTGTAATTAAAAACTGGAAAGAAGATAAAGAGGATATCCTAACAAAAGTAAATTTAATCAGGTCTTTGTTACAAGTTAAACCTCTTAAGTTTAGGAAAAAATAACTTGTGCCAACAATGGCTATAAGTAATTGCTTGTTCTCGCCTACTTCTGAAAATCCTCGCGGATTTTCAGCTTGGTGTGTACTTGCAAAGTTAAGTGCTAACCCACGCAACTACTCATAGCCGAGACCGATGATGTCGAATACGCCTGCGGCGTACTTTTGCTGCACTGCTGGCGCAGTCACCGCACCAAAAGCGAGTCGACATCATCGCCGCGCTATGCCAGATTGCAAAGACCGTAGGATAAGGGACATTCTTGACAATATCGCCGCAAAGGCTCAACTACTCGACATATCGGGACGCTATATGCAATCTGGTCGACTGATTTTATTCCCAATACCGCAAAATCCACAAGGAAACGTCCGCTGGTGCGGACTCCTTGGCGAACAATGCCGCAGGGTAAACCCGATGCCCAATCCCAGCGGCATTGTTGAAAGGATTTTGCTATATTTCCATAAAATCCGCCGGACTTCACATAGCGCGGCGTTAGGGTGCATTTGAATGAAAAATATTACATACATCATATTATTGCTTTTTATCGCAAGTAGTTGCAAAAAATCGATTTCAGAAGCGGACAAAAAAAGTGTGACTGAATTGAACGAAAAAGCAGTTGAATATAGAATGAATGGAGATTTAGAAAATGCTAAAAGCAGTTACTTGAAAGCTATTGAAATTGACCAATCAGACACTTCCATTCGATATGAATTAATTGGAGTTTACATTGAGCAAGATAGTTTAGAAAAAGCATTTCAAGTTTTGGAAAAAGTGCCAGACGAACAAAAAGAAACGGAATATTATTATCAAGTAAAGGGCGGACTTTACGAATATGACGGACAAAAACAAAAAGCAATTAACAGTTATAAAAAAGCACTTGAATTAATTGACAAACCAAAAGTTAAAGATGAAATGGACTTAATGCCTTTGGTTAATTATGCAATGTTGGAAACATTATCTGGAGAAAAAGAAAAGGCGGTTAACCGATTAAATAAAACTTTAGAGTTAAACTGGCTCACAGAAAGTAACAAAGAATATATCACAACTTTCAGAAACGAATTTGAATTTTATCAAGGAAACGGAACTTTAGAATTTGACCCAAAAAGAGATATTCTAATTAAGACCACAAATTCCGACAGTCTGAAGTCAATTTTAAGAGAAAATCATATCAATATTTCGGGAAGTACTTCGAGTAAAAGAAATGACACAACCGAAATCTATTTATCAGAAAAATATCGAACTGGAATAAATAAACTGAATATAAAAACGCACCCTAACAATGGCTATAAGTAATTGCTTGTTCTCGCCTACTTCTGAAAATCCTCGCGGATTTTCAGTTTGGTGTGTACTTGCAAAGTTAAGTGCTAACCCACCTGCCTGTCGGCAGGCAGGCGCAACTCGCCTTACCCGCCGGGTCGTTGTGTGCCATATGAAAAACAATCTCGGAAATGAAGAACTTAACAATTATATTAATTCTATTTATAGTTTTGAGTTGTCAAAGTAAGAATGCTATGAAAGAGCAACAAAAAAAGATAGTTGAAAAATATATTAAGTCTTACAATGATTTTGACATTAAGGGAATGACTGAAAATTTGTCTGAAAATATAATTTTTGAAAATATTTCAAATGGAAATGTGGATTTGCGAACGGAAGGGATAACCGAATTTAAAAAGCAAGCGGAATCTGCTAAACAATACTTTACGCAAAGAAAACAAACTATCGAAACTTGGAATTTCAGCGAACCGAAAATTACAATCGAAATTGATTATAAAGCGATTTTGGCAATTGACTTGCCCAACGGACTTAAAAAAGGAGATACTCTGAAGTTAAAAGGAAAATCCGAATTTGAATTTGAAAACGGAAAAATAAAAACTATAACGGATAAAAGTTAAAAAATACGCACACAACAAAGAACTGAGTTAAAAAGCAATTGCTATTGCAGGCTCATCCTAAAAATTCCGCAGGAATTTTCAGGATGTCGTGTACTTGCAAAAGTCTGTGCTAACCCACGCAACAGTTCATGGCCGAGACCGTTACAACAACTCCCGAATCTTTATATTCCGAAATTGTACCTCAAAATACCAGTTTTGCAGGGCGATTTTTCCTTGTGTAGCTTTACCAAAGTCAGGGTTTTCTGCAAAATTTGATACGGCCACTTTTTGGGCCCATGCTGGGGAGTTCAAATCTTCTTTGGCGGTCAATTTGCCGTTGAGGTAGAATTCAATTTGGCCATCTTGCTGTACGATTCTTGAGGTGTTCCACTGTCCTGTGGGCTTGGCTTCGACCTTGTTGATTTGGGGTGATATCCCCCAAAGACAACCTGCTCTTTTCAATGGTGTCTTGGTATCAGAATGGGCAGGTTCCAACAATTGGTATTCGGGCCCTGTTTGATAGGTGGCCGTAAATTCAGGGGCTTCCTGTACGTTGATAAAGACACCGCCATTACCCCTCAAGGCCATTTGCCAGTCAAAAACCAGTTCATAGTTTTCATACGCCGTGTCGGTCACCAAATCTCCAAAGACCTTATTTTCGTCCGTGGCATCACAGAAAAGTGTTCCGTCGCGAACTTCCCAAGCTGAAAGGTGGGTGGAATCTGGTTTGTTGTACAAATGCCAACCGTTCAAGGTTTTTCCATCAAAAAGGAGCTGCCATCCCTGTTCTTTTTCAATTTCAAGCAGTTGGTTGTGAACCACATTCTCTTGCGCCATTTTTTTGGTATGCCATACCTGTGGTTCTTTTTCAACCTTGTTTTTGCATCCCAAAAGCAACAATCCCACAAAAATCAATTTGATAGGCAACGATTTCATTCGCTTACTTTTTCTTTGGACGGAAAGTAATCAATTTTTAGAAAGCCAACATCTACGCTAAACTTCTGCCATCTGCCTTCGTACTTCTGCCTTCCATTTTCTATTTTTGCGCAAATTCATTCCATGTCTTCAGACACCAGCAAAAGATATGCCCAGCGCGGGGTTTCGGCCTCGAAGGAAGATGTACATAAGGCCATAAAAAATATTGATAAGGGCTTGTTTCCAAAAGCTTTTTGCAAGATTGTTCCCGATGACCTCACAGGCAGCAAAGACCATTGTTTGGTCATGCACGCCGATGGGGCGGGCACCAAGTCTTCTTTGGCCTACATGTACTGGAAAGAAACCGGTGATTTGAGTGTATGGAAGGGCATCGCTCAAGACGCACTCATCATGAATATTGATGACCTCATTTGTGTTGGGGCGACCAAAAACATCATGCTTTCCTCCACCATCGGGCGGAACAAAAACTTGATTCCCGGTGAGGTCATCTCGGCCATCATCAACGGAACGGAAGAATTGCTAGCTGATTTGGCCGATTACGGAATCACGATTCATTCCACAGGCGGTGAAACTGCGGATGTGGGCGATTTGGTGCGCACCATTATCGTAGATTCTACCGTAACGGCCCGGATGAAACGCAGTGATGTCATTGACAACGCCAATATCAAACCTGGGGATGTCATCGTGGGTCTGGCCTCATACGGACAAGCCACTTATGAAACCGAATATAATGGGGGTATGGGCAGTAACGGACTCACCTCGGCGCGCCATGATGTGTTTCACAACTATTTGGCTGAAAAATATCCCGAAAGTTTTGATGCCTCCGTTCCCGAAGATTTGATTTATTCAGGAAGCAAAAAATTGACCGATACGATTGAGGATTCCCTTCTGGATGCAGGCAAATTGGTGCTCTCACCGACCCGAACCTATGCGCCGATTGTTAAGAAAATCCTTGAAAAATACACTTCCCAAGAGATTCATGGCATGGTGCACTGCAGTGGCGGGGCACAGACCAAAATCCTCCATTTTATTGAAAATCTGCATGTTATCAAGGATGATCTGTTTCCAATTCCGCCATTGTTCAAGTTGATTCAAGAAGAATCGGGCACCGATTGGAAAGAAATGTACCAAGTCTTCAATTGTGGCCACCGTCTTGAAATTTACTGTGATGAAAAGGTGGCAGAAGACCTGATTTCAATTTCCCAAAGTTTCAATGTTGGGGCGCAAATTGTGGGCAGGGTAGTGCCCTCAGATTACAAAAAGCTGACAATCAGCAGTGAATTCGGAAACTTTACGTATTCGTGATACGAATTTTCCATTGAAAACGTTATTTTTTAGAGACCGTTTTGAAATGTGTGATTAGAATTTTATAGTTCGTTTTTGATGCCGTTTTTAGGCAAAATTTTCTAGCATAGCTTTAGCTACGGTATAAAATTTTAACGACGAAGGGCGCAAAAAAGGGCATAAAAAATAATCGATTTATTTCAAAACAGCCTCTTAATCCCCCTAAAATAACGCTATGGAAAGAAAGGAGTTTTTACGCAGTATGGGTGCCAGTGCCGCTTTTGCACTGATGTTCCCATGTGTGAGCGGATGTTCAAAAGATGGAGAAGATTTGGAAACTTTTCCTGAACCTGATGGTGTCGATTTCACGGTTGATTTGACCTCGCCAGAAGCTGCACCGCTCGCCAATAATGGCGGTTTTATCGCTGTCAAGTCTGACCCTGAATTGACGTATTTGGACATCATTGTTGCCCGAAACCTTGAAGGAGACCTCATCGCGGCCAGTAAAATATGCAGCCACCAACAAACCGAAGAAGTTCGTTTTATCAGTGACAGCGGTGGAATTTTCAACTGTACCACCCACGGTTCGCGTTTTGCACAAGATGGCACGCCCCTGAACACCATCACCAATAATCCGCTTAAAATTTTCAATACAGAGCTCAATGGCGATATACTAAGAGTTTTTGAGTGAGTTAAGAACTTTTTCCCAAATGAAAAACCTATTGTTCATCGCGTTGCTTGGCCTTTCCCATACGCTTCTGGGGCAAGATTGGTGTGCTGAATACCCATCGGCTCTACTACAGGCCAAAGAAGAAAGCAAACCGATCATTTTGGTTTTTTCAGGTTCTGACTGGTGCGCACCCTGCATAAAACTGGAACATGAGATTTGGACTTCGGAGGAATTCAAAAAGTACGCATCGGAACATTTTGTGCTGTACCGTGCCGATTTCCCAAGAAAAAAAACAAACCAGCTTTCAGAGACTGTAGGCGGGCAAAACCGAAAGTTGGCCGATAAGTTCAATCCGAAAGGGTATTTTCCTTTGGTAGTGGTCTTGGACCAAGATGAAGAAACATTGGGCACTTCGGGCTATGAAAACCTTTCCCCAAACGCCTATATCGAACTATTGAATTCATTTTTGAAATGAAGAAACTGTACTGCTTTTTGATAGGTCTTTTCTTTTTGACGGTATCGGGTCAGCAAGAAAAACTGGTCACGGTCAAAAGGCAGATGAAACTCATGGGTACCCAGTTTGAAATCACCGTAGTGGCCCAAAACGAGGATATTGGCTACATCAACATTGAAGAGGCGGTTTCAGAGATCGTGCGCATTGAAAAAATGATTTCGTCTTGGGATGCCGATTCTGAAACGGCATTGATCAACAAGAACGCTGGTATCAAACCGGTGAAGGTCAGTTATGAGCTCTACAGTTTGATAGAACGATCAAAAAAAATCTCTGAAATTACCGACGGTGCCTTTGATATTTCTTATGCTTCCATGGATAGACTTTGGAAATTCGATGGGAGCATGAACAGCTTTCCGACCAAATCACAAATTCAAAAATCCGTTTCCAAGATTGATTACAAAAAAGTAAAGCTTGACCCTAAATCGCAGACCGTTTTTTTGCAGGATGCCGGCATGCGAATAGGTTTCGGTGCCATTGGCAAGGGCTATGCCGCCGATAAGGCCAAAGAATTTTTGATGTCAAAGGGGGTGAAGGCTGGTTTGATCAATGCCTCTGGCGACCTGACCACTTGGGGCACAAAGGCCACGGGTGAAAAATGGATGATCGGTATTGCCAATCCGCTGAGCAAAGACAAGGTTTTTAGTTGGTTGCCCATTGTTGAATCATCGGTGGCGACCTCGGGCAATTATGAAAAGTACCTTGAGTTCAATGGTGAACGGTACTCGCATATCATTGACCCACGAACAGGTTATCCTACAAAGGGCGTTCAAAGTGTGTCCATTTTTGCCAAAGACGCTGAACTGTGCGATGCTTTGGCAACGGCGGTCTTTGTAATGGGCAAGGATAGTGGCCTGCACCTTATCAACCAGATTGGTGGGGTCGAGGTGGTGTTGGTCGACTCAGAAAACAAAATCCATAAAAGTTCGGGCATCGCTTTTGACACAAATCAGTAACTTTAAAGCATGAGGGTCATCTTTTTTTTAGGATTGCTATTGGTGTTATGCCAATCGTGCGTAGTGGTGAAACGCTACGACATGGTCTACATCAACGATGAAGAGATGCAGCTGGGTGCCAAAAACTGTGAGCGATTTGAGACCAATTTTCAGGTATACCGAGAGGCCGCTGCGGGTGCCAATGGCGGTAAAACCGGTGGAGGATGCGGATGTAACTAAAAGTTAGAAGTTAAAAGTTAATAGTTAAAAGTGATTTGGTTGCAATCGAATACTCCAACTACTCAAAAGTTTAGAAATACGACGGGATTGATAATCTTGTTAACCACTTCGACCTTACTTTCCCAACAAACCGATACTTCGTACAAAAAAAGAGTGCTTGAGACCAGTGAAGTAGATCTGTTGCTGAGCTATTACAGCCAAGACGGCAATAATGCCGCTGTTACCGGGGGTGAGGGCACCGAAGAATTGACCGATGCCACTTCGGCCTTGGTACTGAGAATGCCCCTCAACGAAGATGATGTGCTGACCATTGACGTTGGCCTTTCAGCTTATACCTCGGCCTCTTCGAGCAATGTGAATCCCTTGGACGGTAATAGCACCAATGTGAGTCCGTTTGATGCGTCTTCTGGCGAATCGAGAAGAGACCAGTTGGTGCATATCAATCCGACCTATCAACATAGCTCAGACGATAGAAATTCCATTTGGAGTGCCAACGCCTACTTTTCCAACGAATACGATTATACGTCCGTAGGTTTCGGGGGAAGCTATGCTCGATTGTTTAATGAGCAGAATACGGAGGTTTCGATTGCGGGACAGGTGTATTTGGATACATGGAACCCGCAGTATCCCATCGAATTGAGGAACGGCTTTTTTGACGACCGGATTATGGGAAACGGTACGTACAACCCCCAATTTATGGAGCTTCAAGAACTGAACCGCAACTCCTATTCCCTATCGTTGAGTCTCTCACAAATTCTTGGAAAACGGCTGCAAGGAGCCTTGTTTGCTGATGTGGTGGCTCAAAACGGATTGCTGAGCACCCCTTTTCAACGGGTGTACTTTGGCGATGCCGAAGACTTTTTTATTGATGATTTTCAGTTGGCCGATGATGTGGAAAGGCTTCCCGATAGTCGTTTTAAGGTTCCTTTGGGGGGGCGGTTGAACTATTACGTCAACGACATTTTTGTGCTGCGGAGCTACTATCGTTTCTATTGGGATGATTGGGGTGTTGTTTCCCACACGGCAAATCTTGAAATCCCGATAAAACTGGCCGATGTGTTCACGGTCTATCCAACATATCGCTATTATTCCCAGTCTGCTGCTGATTATTTTTATCCCAAAGAAGGCGCACAGTCCGATTTTGAATATTATACTTCCGATTACGATCTGTCAAAGTACACGGCACACCAATTCGGGCTCGGGCTGCGTTATCAAGACGTCTTGACCAAAGCGAAATTACTCTCTTTTGTTCTGAAGACCATTGACCTCAGAATCAACAATTATGACCGTAGCGATGGTCTTAATGCGTTTATTGTTACGTTGGGCACCACTTTCGTGGGAAATTGAACCGTGCCTGTCGAAGCCGTCCCCAAGCCATTAAAAAATCGTAAATTCGTAGGCTTTACGAAGTAGGTTTATGCTGGATAAATTAAACATAGTCAAACAGCGTTTTGATGAGGTTTCCGATCTCATCATTCAACCCGATATCATTGCCGACCAAAAGCGATATATCAAACTCAACAAAGAGTACAAAGATTTAAAGACACTGGTAGACAAACGGGAACGCTACATTACGCTCACCGAACGCATTCAAGAAGCGGAAGAAATCATCGCCGATGGTAGTGATACCGAAATGTTGGAGATGGCCAAAATGCAATTGGAGGAGGCCAAAGAGGAGTTGCCCAAACTTGAGGAAGAAATTAAGTTTTTATTGATACCCAAAGACCCTGAAGATGAAAAGGATGTCGTCATGGAGATTCGAGCGGGTACCGGGGGCGACGAGGCGAGTATTTTTGCCGGGGACCTCTACCGCATGTATGCCAAGTACTGTGAATCAAAAGGTTGGAAAACCAACATCATCGATTTGAGCGAGGGCACCAGCGGCGGTTACAAAGAAATTCATTTTGAGGTGTCTGGTGAAGATGTGTACGGCACCTTAAAATTTGAGGCGGGCGTGCACCGCGTACAGCGCGTGCCCCAAACGGAGACACAGGGGCGGGTGCACACCAGTGCGGCAACGGTCATGGTGCTTCCTGAGGCTGAGGATTTTGACGTACAGATTGACCCTAAGGATGTTCGTATTGATTATTTCTGTTCTTCGGGCCCGGGCGGGCAATCGGTGAACACGACCTATTCGGCGGTGCGTCTGACCCACTTGCCCACGGGATTGGTGGCACAATGCCAAGATGAAAAATCACAGCACAAAAACAAAGACAAGGCGTTTAAAGTATTGCGGTCGCGTTTGTACGATTTAGAGTTGGCCAAAAAACAGGAAGAAGATGCCGCCAAAAGAAACTCACAGGTAAGCAGTGGTGACCGATCGGCAAAAATTCGCACGTATAATTATCCGCAGGGCCGGGTGACCGACCATCGCATTGGTTTGACATTATACGATTTGCAGAACATTATCAATGGCGATATCCAAAAAATCATCGATGAGTTGATGTTGGTTGAAAACACCGAGAAATTAAAAGAAGCCTCTGAAATTTTTTAAAGGGATTGTCCCCTTCTTGCATCCGACGAGCGTATGCGAGAGGAATGCATAATTTAGGGGTGTAATGAAATTGAATTGCCCAAATTTGAGTCAACACATGAAAACCGAAGAACTTATAGCCCAAATTAGAAAGAAGAAATCCTTTTTGTGTGTTGGCCTGGATACGGATTTGGATAAGATTCCTCCCCATCTGTTAGAAGAAGAAGACCCTATTTTTTCGTTCAATAAGGCCATTATCGATGCCACCCACGAACATTGCGTGGCCTACAAGCCGAACACCGCTTTTTATGAGGCTTATGGGCTGCGGGGATGGAAATCCCTTGAAAAGACCATCAAATACCTTAACGAAAACTATACTGAAATTTTTACCATTGCCGATGCAAAACGCGGCGATATTGGCAATACTTCGGCGCGCTACGCAAAGGCTTTTTTTGAGCAGCTCAACTTTGATGCGCTGACCATTGCACCCTATATGGGCCGCGATTCGGTAGAGCCTTTTTTGTCGTTTACAGACAAGCACACCATTCTTTTGGCGCTCACCTCTAATAAAGGGGCCTATGATTTTCAAACAAAAGAAGTCAATGACGGGCAGCTGTACGAATTGGTGCTTGAAACCTCAAAAGAATATGCGGGGGCCGAAAACATGATGTATGTGGTCGGTGCGACCAAGGCCGCTTACTTGAGCGAGATTCGAAAAATTGTGCCCAATCATTTTTTGCTGATACCCGGTGTGGGCGCGCAGGGAGGAAGTTTGGAAGAAGTGTGTAAGTACGGAATGACCAAAAATGTGGGGCTCTTGGTCAACTCGTCTCGGGGAATCATCTATGCCTCTACAGGAAAAGATTTTGCAGAGGCCGCCTCAAAAAAGGCAAAAGAACTGCAGGCCATCATGCAGGAAAGCCTTGAAAAATTGGGTTGAGGTTCACACCAAATTTTCAAGCACTTTTTTGAATCCCCGGGCTTTTCTCTCAAAAAATTCTCCTAGAGCCGTTCCGATATAGGTGGCGTCGGTAGCTTTTTCCAAAAAGTTTTGATATTGGTATTCCAAAAAGGCTATAGCATCGTTGCTGCTCGTAATCGGTGTCACTGTACCGACTTTACAATATTGCTTTTCCATAGTCATTAGATTTGTTCTTCCAAAGATACGTTCAAAATCGCTGTTTGGATTACACAAATAAGGGGTATTTAACTAAAAATCAGGTAGTTTGTCTATTTTTAACCAAAGATTGGCAAACTTGCCCAACAAGAGCTACCCAAAAGCCTGTTTTTTCACATATTTTTAGCACCATATCTTAACTACGATGAAAGCATTACTAACAACACTTTTTTTGCTTCCCCTAATGTTGATGGCCCAAAACACAGCTTGTAAATGTTGTACAGATACCCATAAAGCATTTGATTTTTGGGTGGGGTCATGGGTGGTCACAAATGCAGATGGCTCGCCTGCAGGCAACAACACAATTGTAAAAGAGGAAGGTGGATGCGTATTGCGGGAAAACTGGACAAGCGCTAGTGCCGGATTCACAGGCACGAGCCTGAATTTCTACAACCAGCAATCCAATCAATGGGAGCAGTTATGGATTGATAATTCAGGAAACCACTTGAAGTTGAAGGGAAACAGAACAGGCGATCAGATGATTCTCTCGTCAGATGAATTCACTCACACTGATGGTGAAAGTTATATCAACCGAATAACGTGGACCCATAACCAAGACGGCACGGTCAATCAACTTTGGGAAGTATTGCAGAATAATGAAGTCAAACAGGTTTTGTTCAATGGCCTGTATCGAAGAGACCAATAAAAAAACAGCCTTGTGTTTTGGTAAAGTTGATGACTAATTCAAACATACACATTAAAATGAGACCAAAACGAAGTTTTGTGAAGCAAAACCACAAGGCTGTGTTAACTATGGTGCTAATATAATTTTGGTCCATCTTAAATTGGGCAAGTCTTATCGACGATTACCACTGCCAAACCAAAATGACTCTTTTTTTTGTACTCAAGCAATTTTTCCCACCCTTTGATATTCTGTGGGCGTAAGGTTGGTATCTTTTTTAAAGGCTTTGTTGAAGGTGACTTTATTGTTGTACCCCACTTCATAGGCCACATCAATAATGTTCCAGTCTTGTTTGGAGCCATCCATCAAGATTTCTTTGGCTTCTTCGATACGGTACTTGTTGACCAACTCATGAAAACTGAGCTGAAAATGCTCGTTGATTACTTGTGAGGCGTTATGACGTGTTGTATTCAATCTGTTGGCCAAATCTTCAAGGCATAGGTCATTGGCCTTGTATATCTTTTCATTTGCCAATAAATGCTCTAGATTTTCTTTGAGTTCTTGTGAGAGGCTTTTGGTCAACCCTGATTTTTCATACTTGGGGAAAAGTCGATTGGTATATGAGTAAGCCCCGCCGAAAACGTGGGGCTGTATATTGGCCGAATATCCGACATAGAGAACCATCAGTGCCATAGCGGCAACTGAGGCATGATAGAGAAGTCCTATGGGTTGCTGCTGGTTAACGATTAGAATTCCGTACACAGAATAAATCAAAACATAAGAAATATGTATCTGATAAATATTTTTTTGCCAAGCCCTGGTCTTAACATCAAAATCCAATCTATTTTTTGCCTTTTGGTATATTCGTCTGATGAAAAAGGCATACGTGGCCAAAGAGATGGTTTTAAGGATGACAATAAGCAATAATCTACTTGAATCTTGCGGGTTCAAGCCATTTTGTAACCTTGTAATCATTAAATTGACTTTTTCGGTATGACCCATCGAGTACACATAGACAATCAAGTACGCCGTTAGAACAACGGTCGGTACAAGATGCAATAGATCGATAGCCCGAAACACATACTTTTGGGTAATCCTTTTAAAGTAAAAATATAATAAGGGCCCATATAGAAAAGAAGCCCAAGTTGACATCAGGTAGGTATGTGGGTATTCAAACAGGTAATTCGCACGGTGTATTGCAATATTTAAGATAAAAAGTGAGTGTATGAACAAAAATGCACTTATCAGATATCTTGCAATACGATTGATTTTATTGTTTACCAAAATGATTACCGTAACATAGAATCCTATCAAAGCGATTACGAAGTATGCTATCGACCATGCATTTATTTTTGGAATAATAGAGGTCGATAAACCATCAAACTTTTCAGAACCACGTATGTCGTCAAAACCTTCATGAAGCAAAAATGTAGGGTTGAATTCAAGTGCCAGGTAATCATAAAGATGTGATACCGAAGCATCTGGATTTTCAAGTGCAGCTTGGCTCAATGCCAGTTTTTTCAATATTTGGGGTTCATTGGCCTTTGAGTTTTCAAGGCTTTTCTCATAAAGGGGAATCGCTTTTTTATACCGATGAATATTGTAGTAATAATCGGCCCAATCCAATGAATCTTGGTGCGTGGCCATTACAAATGAAGACCGATACTCACCCTTTATAGAAATGGCGAAAGCATTTCCCAATGTGAATAGTAGCAAAAGAGGAGTGATAAGAAACCGTAAGTATCTCATTCCTTGATTGATGAATTAGCACAACATTAAATTAACAAATTGCCAGTGTTTAATCGTTAAAGAAATCTTAATAACGTAACTCCCGATAAGAATTTACTCTAGAAAAAGATTTAATCAAGATGGTGGAAAACGTTGTAAACGTGTTGGAAAATGAAATTAAGACCAAAAAAAAAGCCGGTGGTTACACCGGCTTTTTAAAACTAACTAACTCAAAAAAATGCTAACTCAGATAACTCGATACAAAACTTTACAGATTGTATTGTGTAAGTGGTACAAAGATACCATTACAACGTAATTGCTTTGTTTTGATATTGTTATAACGAAGTTAAGTTTACCTTATTGTATCTGATTTTAACAAAATTTCAATCTTGTAAGGCAAAGACTTTTTTTAGCAGTTCTGTTGTTCTAGAGGTGGTTTTTGTACGTATTTGCTTCTCTTCTATCGCTATCATGGTGTATACCCCACTAAGAGCTTCTTGGGTGACGTAATCTGTCAGATCAGGATTGACATTCTCTGTAAGGGGAAGTTGATTGTATCTTTCGATGAGATTGCTCCAAATTTTGTCAGCCCCTACTTTTTTAAATGAATTCTCAATCACCGGATTGAATTTGTCATACAGCTCTTTGCTCGTTCTCTCTTCCAAATAGGAGGTTGCTGCATTATCGGAACCCAACAAAATGTTTCTGGCATCGTTGAAGGTGATACCTTTTACAGCATCCACAAAAATGGGCATTGCCTCGCCCACTGCATCTTCAGCCGCGCGATTTAAGATTCTCAACCCTTCGTCGGCCAGTTTGCCGAGGCCAATGTTGCGGAGCGTATTGTCTACTTTTTGCAATTCTTGTGGCAATAAGATTTTGACGAGTTCATTTTTGTAAAACCCATCCTCCAACGAAAGGGTACCGACCTGTTTGTCAATGCCTTTATTCAATGCCTGTCTCAGTCCCATGGCGATTTCAGAAGAACTTACGGGGCCGTTTTGGGGAAGTTGGTTGACCACTTGCTGTAATTCTGAACATGAAAATGAAAAAAAGAGGAATGCAAAGCAAAGAAGTGTTTTTCTCATGGTATTGGGGTTTATATCTACAAACATAAAAATACTATTAAACGAGTTCGTCATGAAAAAATGACCGTCTTATTGTTGTAGACCATCGTTTTTCTATCAATGTGTAAATGGATTGCTCTTGATAGTACGATTTTCTCCAAATCTCTGCCCTTGGCGATAAAATCTTTGACCGAATGGGTGTGCGAAACAGGCGTTACATCTTGAGCGATTATCGGTCCTGCATCCAGTTCTTCGGTGATGTAGTGACTGGTGGCCCCAATAATTTTGACACCACGCTGAAAAGCGGCATGATAGGGTTTCGCACCAACAAATGCAGGTAAGAAAGAATGGTGTATGTTGATGATTTTGTTGGGATAGGCATCAATGATTCTTGGCGAAATAATCTGCATGTACCTGGCTAGCACAATGAAGTCTACGTTGTGTTCTTTTAAAAAATGTAATTGACGTTCGGCTGCTTTTTCCCTTTTGCTGACATTGGTTTCCACATGATAAAAGGGAATACTGAATTGTTCAGCGATTGAGCTTAAATCTTTATGATTGCTGAGTATGAATGGAATCTCCACCTGAAACTCCTGTGATTGGTACCTACTCAAAATATCGTACAGACAATGATTGTATTTCGATACAAACAAGGCCATTCGGGGTTTAATGCCTTCCGGATGTAAACTCCAGTTCATTTGAAATGGTTCGGCCAGATTATCTTGAAATTTTTTTTGAAATTTTTCCAAATCAGGGGAGTTTTCAAATTCTGATTCCAAGCGCATAAAGAAGACCCCCACTTCCTTGTCCACATGCTGGTCAAGATAGATTACATTACCTTTTTCATGGTGCAAGAAATTGGTCACCGCACTGATGATGCCGGGTCTATCTACACAATGGATCAAAAGGGTGAATTTCATAGGTGTTTTTGTGATAAATTTAGAGTATTCAAAAAAGCATGGCTGTAACGAACACTATTTTTGTAAGATTCGAAACACAATCCATTTTTCTTTGCATTTTCGTTAAATTGCAACGGTAAATTAGACTCCTTTTTGTCAATGGAACAAGTTGCCCCCTACAGGCCAAAGCATAAAATACGAGTTGTAACGGCTGCCTCCCTTTTTGACGGACACGATGCTGCCATCAATATCATGCGCAGAATCATTCAGGCCACCGGGGTCGAAGTCATTCACTTGGGCCATGACCGGAGCGTGGCAGAGGTGGTGAACTGTGCCATTCAAGAAGATGCCCATGCGATTGCCATGACGTCATACCAAGGTGGGCATAACGAGTACTTTAAATACATGTATGACCTGCTGCAGGAGAAGGGTGCTGGGCATATTAAAATATTTGGCGGCGGCGGCGGTGTCATTCTTCCAGAGGAAATAAAAACCCTCATGGATTATGGCATTGCCCGTATCTATTCTCCTGATGACGGCCGTAAAATGGGCCTGCAGGGCATGATCAATGATTTGGTGCAACAGATTGACAATCAAGTTCCCGTGCTGAAAAATCCCAAAGGGAAATCGCTAAAAGGGCTTTTGGATGAAAAGGATGTAAATACCATGGCACGTTTGATTTCGTTGGCCGAAAACAGAGTCGATGAGTTTGAAAAATACTTCGCATCCTTACAAAAAAAGCTTCCCAAAGTGCCAGTTCTTGGAATCACGGGCACGGGCGGTGCCGGAAAATCAAGTTTGGTCGATGAACTGGTACGCAGATTTTTGAACGATTTTCCTGAAAAACATTTGGGAATCATCTCCGTAGACCCCTCCAAAAGAAAAACAGGGGGTGCACTTCTCGGCGACAGAATCAGGATGAACGCCATCAACAATAAGCGCATCTACATGCGTTCTTTGGCTACACGACAGTCGAATCTGGCACTTTCAAAACACATAAAAGAGGCAATTGAAGTGTTGAAATCGGCTAAGTTCGACCTTATCATTCTTGAAACATCGGGCATTGGGCAATCTGACACCGAAATTTTGGAGTTCAGCGATGTCTCTTTATATGTGATGACTCCAGAGTTTGGTGCAGCCACCCAATTGGAGAAAATCGATATGCTTGATTTTGCCGATGTCGTCGCCATCAACAAATTTGACAAACGCGGCGCCCAAGATGCACTTCGCGATGTCAAAAAGCAGTACATGCGCAATCACGGTTTGTGGGATGTCAATCAAGATGATCTACCCATTTTTGGTACCATTGCCTCTCAGTTCAACGACCCGGGCATGAACAGCCTCTATAAAGCGGTGATGAATGTTCTGGTCGACAAGACCCAGGCCGACTTGAAATCCGATTTTGAGATTTCATCTGAGATGAGCGAGAAAATCTTCGTAATTCCACCTGCCCGTACCAGATACCTCTCTGAAATAGCCGAGAACAACAAAAGTTATGACGAGCGTGCCAAGCTGCAAGTTGCCATTGCCCAGCGATTGTACAGTATTTTTCAAACCATTCTTTCGTTGGTAAATGTTTCTGTGGATTCGGATGAAAGCATTTTTTTGGATAAATCTGGATTGAATGAACCAGAACTTCTTAAAAATGCCAATACTGATAAAAAGGATTTGATCAAGTCATTGTTCAGTGAATTTGAAAAGGCAAAAATGGAGCTTGATGCACACCATTGGATGGCCATTCTCAACTGGAATGATACTGTGGCAAAATACAGAGCACCTGTCTACGCTTTTAAGGTCAGGGGCAAAGAAATCAAGATTGACACCCATACAACATCGCTCTCGCATTCCCAAATTCCTAAAATAGCGTTGCCTAAATACAGGGCATGGGGTGATTTGCTGCTATGGATGCTGCAAGAAAACGTTCCGGGGGAGTTTCCCTACACGGCTGGGCTGTATCCATTCAAGAGAACCAACGAAGATCCCACTAGAATGTTCGCGGGTGAGGGCGGCCCCGAACGTACCAACCGACGTTTTCATTATGTCAGCCTTGACATGCCCGCCAAGCGACTTTCAACCGCATTCGACTCTGTGACCCTGTATGGCCATGACCCTGGCCACAGACCCGATATTTACGGTAAAATTGGCAATGCAGGAGTTTCCATTTGTTGTTTGGACGATGCAAAGAAACTGTACTCAGGTTTTGACCTTAGCGACCCCATGACCTCTGTGAGCATGACCATCAATGGGCCTGCACCGATGTTGTTGGCTTTTTTTATGAACGCCGCGATTGACCAGAATTGCGAAAAGTATATCAGGGAAAACAAGCTCGAAAAAGAGGTTGAATCAAAAATCAAACAGCTTTATAAAGGTAAGGAGCAACTGCGTCCGAAATACCATGGTAAGCTTCCTGAGGGCAATGATGGTTTGGGGCTGATGTTGCTGGGTGTTTCTGGGGACCAAGTGCTGCCAGAGAACGTCTACGAAAAAATAAAAAAAGAGACACTGGCCCAAGTCAGGGGAACTGTTCAGGCCGATATTCTTAAAGAAGACCAGGCACAGAATACTTGTATTTTCTCCACAGAATTTGCATTGCGGCTCATGGGTGATGTGCAACAGTATTTCATTGATGAAAATGTCCGTAATTTCTATTCCGTCTCCATTTCAGGGTATCACATTGCCGAAGCAGGGGCAAACCCCATCACCCAATTGGCTTTCACCTTGTCAAATGGGTTCACTTATGTGGAGTATTACCTGAGCCGCGGGATGGATATTGACCAGTTTGGCCCCAACCTTTCCTTTTTCTTTTCCAATGGTATCGACCCCGAATATGCAGTCATCGGTAGGGTGGCAAGACGTATCTGGGCCAAGGCCATGAAAGAAAAATACGGAGCGGGTGCACGGGCACAAATGTTGAAATACCACATTCAGACTTCGGGCAGAAGCCTGCATGCCCAAGAAATTGATTTTAATGATATCCGCACGACCCTACAGGCATTGTATGCGATTTATGACAATTGCAATTCATTGCATACCAATGCCTATGATGAAGCGATAACCACTCCCACAGAAGAATCGGTGCGTCGGGCTATGGCCATTCAATTGATCATCAACAAAGAGTTGGGCCTCGCCAAAAATGAAAATCCATTACAGGGATCCTTTATCATTGAAGAATTGACCGATTTGGTCGAAGAAGCCGTGTTGTTGGAGTTTGACCGGATTACCGAACGTGGTGGGGTGCTCGGTGCAATGGAGACCATGTACCAACGTTCAAAAATACAGGAAGAAAGCCTACACTATGAAACATTGAAGCATACGGGAGAATACCCAATCATTGGTGTGAACACCTTTTTGAGCTCTAAAGGCTCGCCCACCATTTTACCCGCTGAGGTGATACGTGCCACTGAAGAGGAAAAGAAAAACCAGATAGCGACCTTAAAGAACCTTCACCAAAAAAATGGATCCAAGATTGAAATACTACTGCGCGAACTTCAGGAAGTTGCCATAGAAAATGGCAATATCTTCGAAAAGTTGATGGAGGTATCCAAATATTGTTCTTTGGGCCAGATTACCAATGCGTTGTTTGAGGTGGGAGGGCAGTACAGAAGGAATATGTAGGTAGAGAGCAGATTTTTAAGCCTATTGAAAATCCTGCGAATCGTTTATGTCGTGTGAAGTTGCAGTGTCCCTTCTGGGACAGGTTTGAATTTTGACGGTATGCTCACAAAATCGCAGTACCTTTTCTACCTCTACTAGGTGAAATAAGGGGTAAAATTTAGCTTTCCCCGTTCAGAAAAGATTTTCTCCAACTTTTAAAAGACTTTCTGAACGACTTGATTTCACTGCGGAGCAGGTTCAAGTACTCTTTCTCTTCAACCCCATCACGTTCCAATCCATTGCAATATGAAAGTATGTTGCGGGTCATGATATTGATAAAAGTAAGGCTCTTCATTCTCGATTTATAAGAAGTGCTAGTAGCAGCTGAGGTAATCTCTTTGATGATCAAATCAGCATCGGTCAATAAAGAGTCAGAAAGATGGTCTCTAAAGCTGGTTGACTTTTTTAGGGAGAATAAATCTTGGTTATATGAAAAATAAGAAGCCACAGCCTTGCTCAAATCATAAAGAGCCAGTGATTTACGGTAAACGGGCAAAGAATGTATAGGTCCGTATTGCATCTGCAGCAAAAAAAATGATGACTTTAAAATTACTTTATAAAATCTAGTATTTACCTTAAACTTTAATTGTAAAAATGTGTTTTACTTTTTAATTTTAGTTTTTTCAACACTTTTCTTTTAAAACTATGGATGAACTGAATTGGAAAATTTTACACTGCTTACAGGTCAACGCCAGGGAATCATTTTCAAACATCGGCCGACAGGTCGGTCTGACTCCGCCGTCGGTTGCCGAGCGTGTCAAAAAAATGGAAGATCTTGGCATCATACAAGGGTACCGTACCGATATTTCACATACCCTCACAGGCTTTCAGTTGAAAGGAATTATCATGCTGCGTGCCTTTGTTGGTAAGCTAAAGCCGTTTTTAGATAAAGTGGACAGCTTTGATGAGGTCATCAATTGTTATCGGATAACGGGCAATGAAAACATAGTTATGCAAGTGGTGCTTAAAGACCAGTTTCATTTAGAAAAGTTTATTGATCGATTGATAGTCTATGGCGAATGCAGAACACATATTATATTATCTACCGTAGTTGGTAATGGACATTTGAAGAAGATTGAATAAATTAGTGTTAGGTCTGTGCCTTTTGCAGCATGATTTCTGGCCAGATTTTTGATACGAAAATGGTATGGATAAAAAACCACTCCTGCTTTTACCCTTATTGTTCTTGGTTTGTGCATTGAATGCTCAAACCTTTACGCTTAAAAAAGGTATCGTCATCGACTCCCTTCCTGTTCACGATTCGATTCCTGAGACATTTTCACTGTATTTGCCGACCGATTTTGTTACGGACAGAACTTGGCCGGTGCTCTTTGCCTTTGATTTGAAAGGAACTTCGAAAAAGACAATTTCGATGTTTGCGAATGTGGCCGAAAAAGAAGGATATATTCTGGCGACATCCAATCATTTGTCTGACTCCATATCACTGTCAAACAATATGTTGCGAACCAGTAGAATGATGAGTGCCGTGAAGAGGCTACTTCCGATGGACAATGACCGCGTCTATACCGCAGGGTTTTCGAGCGGGGGCAGATTTGCCAATCTTGTGCCGCTTTTCATTAAAGGCATTACGGGGGCTATTTCTTGTGGCGCATCATTGTCAAACATTGAATTGCTGAACACAAAGATCCCTTTTCATTATATCGCCATCGTGGGAAGGGAAGACTTTACCTATACCGACGCACTGAAAGACAAGAAAGTGCTCAATAAATTAAAATTTGAAAATCAACTGCTGCTTTTTGATGAGGGAAAAAAATGGCCCGATATGCAATATCTGCAGCAAGCATTGCAACTTTTTAAACTGAGCAAAATGGCCAAAGGAGGTATTGCCAAAGATTCAAATTATATTGAAAAAGTATTCAGAAGCGATGTCGCTCGTGTACGGCAGTTGGTTTCCGAGAACAAGCCCCTTATGGCCGAGCGCGCAATGTCAGATATGATTGCTGCTTATCGATTGCACAAGCCCGTTGATTCACTGAAAGAGGCGAAAAAGGAACTCAGAAAGCAAAAGGCCTACAAAAGTGCCAAACGGGCTGAAAATTCAGCCTTTTTTCAAGAGTCCCTTTTACGTGAAGATTATCAATACTATCTCGAAGAAGACCTTTTGACCTATAATTTCAACAATTTGGGATGGTGGAACTATCAGATGGGCGAACTACAGAAGTTCATCAATGGCGATGATAACACATTCAAACAGCGCATGGGCAAAAGGGTCAAAGACTATCTCAATGCACTGATAGAAGATAATATTGATATCATCAAAGCCGAGAAAACAGTCGATGAAGACGCACTTGTATTTTTGTCAATGTTGAAGACCATCACCGAGCCAACGAATTACAATCATTACCTTCAGGTGATATCCATAAGTGCAAAGAACGAAGATTTTGGTACGGCCTTGTTCTATCTTGAAGAGTTGCTAAAAAAAGGATTTAAGGATAAAGAACGGCTCTACAATGTAGAACACACAGCACTTTTTCGTATTTCTCCTGAATTCAACGAGTTGGTCTCAAAATACCTTAAAGACTCACGATATGATGTCATTGAGGACTAACGTCAACTAACCATTCAAAATCACCTGACAAAAAGTTTCTTTTTCACATAGCAAAAAGATATTTCATTTTCTTTGGCTCATTTTGAAGGGTTAGTTGGTATGAGTTTGGGCACTTCGTCCAAGTTCCAATCAATGACAAGTCCGCCCGCAAGTGATTCGGCAATTTCTTTTCCATAAAGATATTCGCACAGGTAAAGTGCGGCCTCAAAACTTTTTGCGCCCCCGGCAGAGGTGATGTACTTTCCATCGTGAACGAACAACACCGAATCTTCCACTTTTAATTGTGGAAACATCGCCTTGTACGTTTCAATATCACTGGGAAAGGTCGTAGAGACGACACTGTCCAACAATCCTGCTTTGGCCAGCACAAAAGCCCCGTCACAATGCGAGGTGACAAAGAGGGCTTCCCTATCCACTTTTTTTACAAAATTGAGCATGACCGTGTCCTGTAGATCGGTATCCAGATGATGTTCGGCACTGGGTACCACGAGGATGTCTATTTTGGGAATGGAATCTTTGGTGTAGTCAAAATCTGGAAGCACCCTGACCCCTTCAAAAGTTGTAATGGGGTCCAATGTATTCGCCACGGTAAAGGTATTCATCGCCTTGATGCCCTTTCGGTATTGGGTATGCTGAAAAATGTCGTACGGTGCCGTGAATTCGGTATTGTAGACGCCATCCATAATCAAAAAACCCACATTGTAACGATTGGGCTCGAGCTTTTTGCGTATTCTGTTTTCTTCGGATTCAATTTTCGCCTTGTTGGAATTTTGGCATGAGATAACGGCCAGTACGATGGCAATGTAAGCAAACAGGTATTTCATGGTCTGTGATGATTGAAATGGAAAATTACGATACTATCGCCGATTTGTAAAAAACACATTCGTTGTATTTTCGCAGTATGTTTTCAAAATGGATGTATACGATAGGGTTTGCGGTTGTGGTATTGCTGGCCTGCAAACAAGGAAAGCACTATCATGATGAAGTGCAAAAAATGGAGTCCAGTATTTCTGAGATAGCCTCCATAGTGCAATGGCAAACCGATTTGAACGAAACGTTTAAAAATCCGGAAACGTCACCCTTGCCCGATAGATTTCGAAAAGATTTCAGAGGATTGGATTTCTTCCCTCCAGACACTTCCTACATTGTCAAGGCACGAATAAAGCGAACCCCCGATGCCGAACCTTTTTTGATGCCGACAACAACCGATAAAAAAAGCAGAGAGGTCGTATTCGGTATCGTCCATTTCTGGCTGAATGGCAGGGAACATCAGTTGGAGGTCTATCAAAATCTTGATGGCGGTCCGATACAGCGAAGACGACTTTTTTTACCGTTTTATGATGAGACCAATGGCGAGGAAACCTATGGGGGTGGCCGTTACATCGATTTGGCCATACCTAAAGAAGATAGTATCATCATTGATTTCAATAAGGCGTACAACCCGTATTGCGTGTACAACAAAAAATACTCCTGCCCTCTAGTACCAAGGCAAAATTATTTGAGAACTAATGTGAGGGCAGGAGTGAAAGATTTTCAAAGTGATTAAAAAAGCCCCTGATGATTTGGTCAGGGGCCCCTTCGTATCAACTATATGAATGGAATGATTTTAAAACGAGTAAACGGCTGCCAGTACAAATGAGGCCAGACTTTCGTTGAATTCTAAATCACCGTTCAAGAATACTTCCTCTGATGCGCTATCCAATCTGAGCTCAGGAATAATGGTCAAATCCCCAATTTTAGCATTTCCTGTCAGGGTCACAGCAAAAACATTGGCATCTCCATCAGCATCGGCACCGATGCCTGCTGCATTTCCAAATCCTTCCATGGTGGCAAAGTATTCACCACGAAGGCCTATTGCGAAATTATCGGATGTAGTCAACTGCGGATAGAGTGCCGCACCGTAGAAACCTACACCGTCTGTATCTTGGTAGGTGGCATTGATGCCCAAATAGAATTTGTCCGAAAGATCGAAGCCACCCGTATAATCTATTTGAAACAGGGATTCAACATCGGTATCCACCAATTCGGTGCCATTAAAAAACTCATTAGACCCCTGTTTGCCGTACAAAAAGTTAAGGTATTGGCCAGAAAATCCCAATTGTGCACCAAAAGACAATTCCCCAAACGGATTGATGTCCGTAAAATCGGTGGGGTTCAATACGGCCAACATGGCACTCCAATCGTTGCCCAAATCAAAGTCTGCCTTTAGACCTGCATGTGAAAATGGTCCGTATGAGAACATATATGAGGTGCTATAATTGAAGTTTGCCGCTGGAGAAATTACTTCGTAACCAAGAAATGTGTTGAAATTACCAAATGTAAGGGTGGTACTTTCGCTGACATTCCAATATACATACAACTGGTTGACAATGTTGGCTGAACCGATGGGTGATCCAAAAACGGCATCCTCACCTCGTGGTCCAAAAACCAAGTCAGCGACAAAACCGACTTTTGTGCCTTCATAGCTTGCGATGAGGTTGGCCATACCCAAGGCAAAACCGGGGTCGTTGGCAAATGAAGTGCCCGGTGCTGCGGGTGCAAAATCGTCTCCCGCTGTGTTTTCAACGGTTTTATTCAGACCATTAAAGTTTGCCCTGTAATAGGCATCAACGGTTCCGCTAAAGGTGAACTTTTTCTTTTCTTCCTCTTCTTGTGCCAAAAGCGGCGAAGTGAATAGGGCAAGAAAGGTGAATAAAACTATATTTTTTACGAATTTTGTAGTTACAACTGTTTTCATAATTCAAAGGTTTGATTCCCTCAAGGGGGAGTTAAAATGATTTGATACTAGAGATTGAAATGGTTGATAACGGAGCGTTCTGCCAAACGCTCCGTTTCCATTATTACATATTAATGTTGATTCATCCTGAAATCGGCATAGGCATCCATACCGTGTTCGTGCATATCGAGACCTTCGATCTCTTCTTCTTTTGAAACCCGAAGCCCCATGGTCTTTTTCAATGCAAACAGCATGACAAAACCTACGACGGAGCAGAAAGCACCCGCAGCACCGACACCTGCCAATTGCACCAAAAATTGGTCAAGGCCAGCCTTGGCACCAAAAATACCTACGGCCAATGTGCCCCAAATGCCACAGATTAAATGCACTGCCACGGCACCAACGGGATCGTCCAATTTCAATTTATCGATTAAGGCTACACCGAGCACAATGATGACACCTGCTAAAAGACCGATGATCACGGCCTCGTTGGGCGACATCAAATCTGCACCAGCGGTAATGCCCACCAGTCCGCCCAAGATACCGTTGAGGAACATGGTCAAATCATAGTTTTTGTACAAGAGGGTAGAGGTCAAAAATGCGGCCACGCCACCTGCTGCCGCTGCCAATGAGGTGGTCACCAATACCAATGAAGTGGTTGCCGGATCGGCAGAAAGCACCGAACCTCCATTAAAGCCAAACCATCCCAACCAGAGAATAAGAACCCCTGCGGCGGTCAAAGGTAAATTGTGGCCAGGTATTGCGTTCACCTTACCGTCTTCATCAAATTTTCCGATACGTGCGCCGAGAAGGTAAATGGCAATCAAAGCGGCCCATCCGCCCACAGAGTGGACCAAAGTAGAACCTGCAAAATCATAGAACCCTTCAGCTTCGCCATAAGAAAGTGTGGAGAGGAATCCACCGCCCCACTGCCACGACCCCACTATGGGGTAAACAATGCCGACATAAAGAATAACGAAAATCATAAAGGTGCCCAGTTTTATACGTTCTGCCACGGCACCCGATACGATTGTTGCAGCAGTGGCCGCAAACATGCCCTGAAACAAAAAGTCTGTCCACCATGTATAACCACCATCGGCATAATCGGGGGTCATGCCATTTTCTGGCGCTCCAATGCCCCAACCTGCAAATTTCAAAAATCCTGCATCGCCATCTTCAAAGCCTGGATACATTAAATTGAATCCACCTATATAGTAGAGCAAGAGCCCAATACAGATGATAAAGACATTTTTGAATAAGATATTGACCGTATTTTTTTGACGGGTAAGTCCGATTTCCAAAAAAGAGAAGCCCAAGTGCATGGCGAATACCAGGCCTGTGCATATCATCATCCACACATTGTTGGCTGTAAATAATCCTGTTTCCATATTAATAGTATTGTTAGTTGGTTAGTTTTAGTTTATTGCTGGGTTGCCACTTTCTCGCGTCCGTATGCGATAGGTTTCAACGATTTCTGAAATGAATATTTTGCCATCACCGACGTTTCCGGTGCTTGCTGAGTCAAATATGGCATTGACGGTGCGTTCCAAGAATTCATCAGAAACCACAATGACCAAATAGCGTCGTTGTATATCGGTTGTGCTGTAAGAAATACCACGATAGACGTGACCTTGTTTTTCATTTCCAACCCCAGTTACGTCCCAGTAACTAAAGAAGTTGACCTCGATTTCGTGAAGTGCTTTTTTCACTTCATCGAACTTCGATTTTCTAATAATTGCCTCGACTTTTTTCATAATAATTAAGTTAATTAGTGTGCCAAATATATAGTATTCGATATGAGAGTATCTAAATTTTTAGGGTAATAGCATCAATTTTTATCTTTATTGCGATAACACCCCCCCAAAATTAGGGGTACATGATTTTAAAATATATTTTATTGAATTGTTAATAATTTGTTACCAAGGAAATATTGTTGGGCGAGGACCGCATGTAGGAAAGCCCCTTGAATTGCGATGGACAATTCAATCTAAAATAAAATGGACGTCACCCGTTGTGCATTTTGATGGAAAAGCGTCAAATGATGTCGAAATCTTCATTCTTTTCCTCCTGTCCTAAAGGATGGAATAAAGATTTCTTCCATTATCCCTTTAGGGTACGGGAAAAAATGGGAGAAATTCTTTAAAAGAAATACAAATGCGCAATGGGAGGTGTGCTTAGAATTTATACGAAACGTGAAGACCAGAGCCCCAAGGCAACGGCGAATATGCCCAGAAGTATGCTGGAAGCGAGATAGATAAAAAAATACCAAGGTTCACCAGCCTTTAAAAGATGGTGTTTTTCAAAGGCGAATGCCGAAAAAGTGGTGAAGCCACCACAAAACCCTGTGGCGAGGAGCAACGTTTGATTAGAATTGAGAAGGTTGCCCCTTTGTGATAGCCCAAAGATGAAACCAATGAGAAGGCACCCTATGATATTGACGGCAAAAGTTCCGAGAAAGAATTTGTCATGAACGGGATTTAACGCTTTGGCTATCAGAAAACGCAAAGCACTTCCAAGTCCACCCCCAAGAAAAACAATAAGAACCTGCTTCATCGAATTTAAAGATACGGACTATACCGCTTCTTTATATTCTGTTTCGGAATAGTCGTTCGAAAGAAGTTTAGAAACAGGATTGCCAGATATCTTCTGAAGTGGTTTTTTGAACCTATCTCGAGCACCGTTTACACTAAAAATTAGAAATAGTGCATTGATAATCAAAAGAATGAATAAAATGCCAAAGAAAGTAATCATGGGTGTTTTTTGTTGATTACAAATGTACGTCTTTTCCTATACTATACGAATGAACGGCAAATAATGTTGTGTATTTGTTAATTTTTGTGGTGTAGGCAATGTTCAGGCATAATTTCTGAGAAGATATTTGGTCATAACGAGAATACCTACAAATATGATAAAAGAAATGAGCACCCAAATGACACCTTTATAATTCTTCTTGTGCAGTTTTTTGTCCTTTTTGTAGGCAAGCACTATCAAAATTGTGAAAAAAATGATGAAAAGTATTGCAAAAATCAATTGACCTTGACTGAGCATCGAGCTATTTTTAGACAAATTTAAAGCAATGCCTACGGAATGAAAAGTAAAATAGCAGCGGTAGAACAGTTTCACATTTCTTTTGGTCTTGGGGTGTCAAAAGAACCCAAGGCTGACTTGGGAATCGATAAAAACCTCTTGCGCTTCAATTTGATGGATGAGGAAAACAGGGAATACCTCGAAGCGGCCAATAGCGGAGACTTGGTAGAGGTTGCTGATGCGCTTGGCGATATGCTCTACATCTTGTGCGGCACCATTTTGGAACACGGCATGCAGCACAAGATTGAAGAGGTGTTCGAAGAGATACAGCGAAGCAACATGAGTAAATTGGACCAAAATGGAAAGCCCATATACCGTGAAGACGGCAAAGTATTGAAAGGGCCGAACTATTTTAGGCCCGACATCAAGGCGATACTTGAAAATTAGGGCCTGTCAAAAAAGGGCGAAAAGCCACTTTTTGGCTTTTTTTTCAGACCTTATACAACTTGGTGCCGCCAACCAAACTTATCCTCGCCACGATTGTACTGAATATCGGTGATTCGTTTTTTGAGAAGGTCGGCATAACTTTCTGATAATTCTGGCAATTCATAATCGGTGCCCTGATAGCCAAAAACAGAGATCGGCGACACTACTGCTGCAGTGCCTGCACCGAACATTTCTTTCAACATTCCTTTTTTGGCAGCTTCCACGACCTCAGCTACCGAAATCTTTCGTACCTCAGTGGGTATGCCTTCATCTTCGGCAATCTGTAAAATGCTTTTTCGGGTGATACCATCCAGAATTCTGTCGCTGGTCGGCCCTGTTATGAGTGTATCACCAATCCGCACAAAAACATTCATGGCACCCGCTTCTTCAAGATATTCGTGGGAAACGTCATCCGTCCAGATGACTTGATGGTATCCTTTTTCAACGGCCAGTTGGGTAGGATAAAATTGCCCGGCATAATTGCCACCGGCCTTGGCAAAACCAACCCCCCCGTTGGCCGCCCTAGAGTATTTTTCTTCAATCAAGACCTTAACCTTTCCGCTAAAATAGCCACCAGACGGTGCAAGTGCGATGATAAAGGTGTATTCATTGGCTGGCGAAGCATGAAAACCTTCCCCAGAAGCAAAAATAAATGGTCTGATGTACAGCGAGCTGCCTGCTTGGGTGGGAATCCAATCTTTCTCCAATCGCAAGAGGGCCTCAAGGCCATCCATAAAAATATGCTCGGGCAATTCGGGTATGGCCATACGCTTTGCCGAAATGTTCAACCGCTTTTGGTTGTCTTTCGGACGGAAAAGCCAAACACTGCCATGCTCATCTTTGTAGGCTTTCATTCCCTCAAAAATAGATTGGCCATAATGGAAAATTTTAGCAGCAGGATTTAAGGTCAAAGGTTGGTAGGGCACTATTTTAGGATTTTCCCAAGCTCCATTTTTATACTTTGCCACCAACATGTGGTCGGTAAAAACGCTACCAAAAGAAAGATTGTCAAAATCTACTTCTTGAAGCCTTGAAGATTTTACCTTTTCAACTGAAATATTTTCCGTTAGGGTTGACATACGAACAAAATTTAATGATTAAAATTAGCGATAAAAGTCAATTAAAGTTGCATTTTTACGCTGAAAATGCCCAGTTTACACGGGTTACAATCCATTTTTTTGAATTATGAAAAGTTTTAACATATTACTTGCAGCTTTTTTAGTGCTCAATGTGGCATACGGCCAAGAAATCGAGACAAAAAAAGATTATTCGCTTTATGGAACACCATTTACCCCCAACAAAATTTTGACTGTTGAAGCAATGGCAGATGCGTACAAAAACCTTAAGGTAGGTGATTCACTGTCCGTTGCTTTTTCGGCCAACGTCAATGAGGTCTGCCAGGCCAAAGGCTGCTGGATGAATCTGCAATTGAATGAAGAAGAAGGTAAAGAGGTGCTCGTGAAGTTCAAAGATTATGGCTTTTTTGTTCCCACAGACTTGAACAAGAACTTGGTCATTGTGAACGGCAAAGCTTTTGTTGAAGAGCTTTCTGTAGATGAGCAACGCCATTATGCACATGATGCAGGCAAAAGTCGTGCTGAGGTGGCCAAAATCACTGAACCCAAAAGAACATTGCGCTTTGAAGCTGCTGGGGTGTTGATTGAAGAATAGGTGCAGCGCAAAATCATCATAACGGGCGATGGGTCAAAAACCATTCAAATTTCAGATTGGGACGAGCAGTACCATTCAAAACACGGTGCGGTACAAGAGGCCTATCATGTCTTCATCAAGAAGGGGCTGCAACTTTTTAACAATGAACATATTTCTATACTGGAAATTGGCTTTGGCACCGGGCTCAATGCCCTGATTACGTTGATGGAGTCAAAAAAATTGGGTTTGAAAATCGATTATACCGGGGTAGAGGCATATCCGGTCAGTATTGAGGAAATAGCGCAACTCAACTATATCGAAGTTTTGGATGTCGAAAACTTTAAGGAGCATTTTGAAAGCATGCATAACACTCCTTGGGAAGAATCGATAGCGATTACACCCGATTTTAATTTAAAAAAGCAACAAAAAGACTTCAAAGAAATTGCAGATGACCAGCAATATCATCTTATCTATTTTGATGCCTTTGGTGCCCGGGTACAGCCAGAATTGTGGACGGAATCTGTTTTTTCAGGCATGTACACCGCTCTGAAAGCAAATGGCATTTTGGTGACCTATGCCGCAAAGGGCAGCGTTCGGCGGGCAATGCAGCACGTAGGTTTTCAGGTAGAACGGCTTGAAGGCCCGCCAGGAAAGCGCGAAATGTTAAGGGCGAGAAAGGTTTTATACTAATTTAACTGAAAACGTGGGGTACTTTGTTAAACCTTCGCTAATGCACGCAATACCAATATTTTGAAGCGGTATCTTTGTTTAAATAAAGTTTTGACTACATGAAGATTTTGATTACTGGCGCAACTGGACTGGTCGGAAAAGCAATCACCAAACGGCTACATGAACGTGGTGATACCGTACACTATTTGACCACCAGCAAACAAAAAATAGAATCTGCTGAAAACTATAAAGGATTCTATTGGAATCCCAAAAAAGGCGAGATTGACACCGCATGTTTTGATGGCGTTTCAGGAATCATCAATCTGGCAGGGGCCAGCATTTCAAAAAGATGGACAAAAAGTTATAAGCAAACCATTCTCAGTAGCAGGTTAGACAGCCTCAGCACTCTACGTAAAGCCTTGGATGAAAATCCGACAACAGATATCAAGTCTTTTGTCTCAGCTTCCGCTATTGGTATTTATCCGGACTCAATGACCACATTGTACGAAGAAGACGAAACGGCCGTAGACGATAGTTTTCTCGGGGAAGTCGTCGAAGCTTGGGAAAAAGAAATCGACACGCTTAAAAAATTTGAATTTCCCGTGGCAAAAATCAGAATTGGTTTAGTGCTTTCGATGAATGGCGGCGCTTTGCCGCAAATGGTAAAGCCTGTTCAGTATTATGCGGGTGCCGCTTTTGGTTCGGGCGAACAATGGCAATCATGGATCCATATTGATGACTTGGCACGTATGTTCGTTCATGTTTTAGATTATGCTTTCAACGGAATTTACAATGGGGTGGCTCCCAACCCGGTGACCAACGAAAAGCTTGTAACCTGTATAGCAAGCACCCTCAAAAAGCCTTTGTTCTTACCCAATATCCCCAAATTTGTGATGCAAACTATTTTGGGCGAAATGGCCTATCTGTTATTTGCCAGTCAGCGGGTCAGCAGCAAAAAAATCGAGAATACCGGTTTTAGCTTCATACACCCGAACATCATGGGGGCACTTGAGGATCTGCTTGTAGATGATGCTGGCACTCAAACATCGACATCGGCTTCGTATACCAAAGAATATGTTTAAATAAAACATTCCTAAAATGACTTTCATCCGCCTTTTGGCGGATTTTTTTATTCTATTTGTGACATTTTGACATTTTTAGAGAATTGGCAGTACTTTTGCCGACCTAAAATGATTTAAAGCAAGATACATGAGCAAGAAGAGTAAAGTAGAAGAGATGGATGAAGCGGTCAAAGACCAAGAATCCTTTGAAGATACCGAACTTGATACCATAAATAAAGAGACTTCTGAAGTTGGAGAAGAAGAGCCGGCACTTTCTGTTGAAGAACAATTGAAAGAAGAACTGGCAAAAGAAAAAGATAAGTTTCTTCGACTTTTTGCCGAATTTGAAAACTTTAAAAGGCGCACTTCAAAAGAACGCATTGAATTGTTCAAAACTGCAGGTCAAGAAGTGATGCAGGCGTTGTTGCCCGTACTCGATGATTTTGACCGTGCGCTGAAAGAACTTTCAAAATCTGAGGATAAAGAAATGTTCAAGGGCGTTGAACTTATCAATGTCAAATTGCGCGAAACACTGAAGAACAAAGGGCTTGAACAAGTTGAGGTTGCCGAAGGCGATGCTTTTGATGCCGAAGTTCACGACGCAATTACCCAGATACCTGCCCCGAATAAAAAAATGAAGGGCAAGATCATCGATGTCATCGAAAAAGGATTCAAACTTGGTGACAGAATCATCAGGCATCCAAAAGTGGTGGTCGGTACTTAAAAAAGATACATGAAGCAAGATTATTACGAAATACTGGGCGTATCTAAAAATGCCACTGCGGCCGAAATAAAGAAAGCGTACCGCAAAAAGGCACTGGAATTCCATCCAGATAAAAATCCGGGTGACGCCAAGGCCGAAGAAATGTTCAAAAAATCGGCTGAGGCCTATGAGGTGCTGAGCGATCCAGACAAACGCGCCAAGTATGACCAATTTGGTCATGCGGCCTTTGAAGGGGGTGGATTCGGCTCTGGCGGTATGAACATGGAAGATATTTTCAGCCAGTTTGGAGATATCTTTGGCAGTGCTTTCGGAGGAGGTTTTAGCGGTTTTGGCGGTTTTGGTGGAGGCCAGCGCAGGGTCAAGGGCAGCAACCTCAGAATCCGGGTCAAGCTTAACCTTCAAGAAGTGGCCAAAGGCGTCGAGAAAAAAGTCAAGGTAAAACGCAAGGTACAGGCCGATGGCGTAACCTATAAAACATGCCCTACCTGTAACGGCAGTGGTCAAATGACCAAGATTACGAATACCATTTTGGGCCGCATGCAGACCGCAACAACATGCAACAGCTGTGGCGGTGCCGGCCAGGTCATCGACAAGCGACCCAGTGACGCTGATGCACAAGGATTAAAAGTGGTTGAAGAAATGGTGTCGATCAAGATTCCAGCAGGTGTTGAAGAAGGCATGCAATTAAAAGTTTCCGGCAGGGGCAATGCCGCTCCGGGTGATGGTATTCCGGGCGATTTGTTGGTGGCCATTGAAACTGAAGAACACCCGTATTTAAAAAGAGAGGGCGATAATTTGCATTACGACCTCTACATTAACATATCTGATGCGGTGCTGGGCACTTCAAAAGAAATAGATACGGTCGACGGTAAGGTACGCATCAAACTGGAACCCGGCATACAATCAGGAAAGATATTGCGGTTGAGGGGCAAGGGCATAGCCAGCCTAAATGGTTATGGTAACGGCGACCTCTTGGTGCACGTCAATGTATGGACGCCAAAAGAACTGAACAAAGAACAGCGAGAGTTTTTTGAACGCATGCAGAATGATGAGAATTTTGAGCCAAAACCCGAAAAATCAGACAAATCATTCTTTGAAAAAGTAAAAGATATGTTCTCATAACGAATTAAAGTTCTGTTTTTATAGAAAAAGTGTATATTTGGATGATATTGGGCAACCAATATTTAATTTTCTTTTTCATAGCAATTTTTTTCCCATCCTTAATCTTTTTAAGGATGGGTTTTGCATTTTTAGGGGTCGTCTTTGTGACACTTTGATTTCTGTATCTTTGAAAAAAATAGTTGATGAGCCATATTCTTGTTGCTGATGGGATCACCAAAAAGTTCGGTGACCAAACTGCACTGAGCAACATTGACCTAGAAATACCCAAGAATTGTATTTATGGATTATTGGGCCCTAACGGGGCAGGAAAAACCACGCTCATACGCATCATCAACCAAATCACATTTCCAGATTCTGGACAGATTTTTCTGGATGGCGAACCCCTTCAACAGCAGCATATCGCCACCATCGGCTACCTACCGGAAGAACGGGGGCTCTACAAAAGCATGAAGGTTGGCGAACAGGCACTCTATTTGGCCCAATTGAAAGGGTTGTCAAAAAATGATGCCAAGACAAAATTGAAATATTGGTTCGAACGGCTCGAGATTGGTGATTGGTGGAACAAAAGAATTCAGGAACTTTCAAAAGGCATGGCCCAGAAAATCCAATTTATTGTGACCGTGCTTCACGAACCTAAACTGTTGATTTTTGATGAGCCTTTTAGCGGCTTTGACCCGGTGAACGCCAATAAAATTAAAGATGAGATACTGCATTTGAAAGAGCAGGGCACCTCAATCATCTTTTCGACCCATAGAATGGAATCCGTTGAAGAACTCTGTGAATATATTGCACTGTTGAACCGCTCGCACAAAGTTTTGGATGGCAAGCTTTCGGATATCAAAAAGGCCTATAAAAGAAATATTTACAAAGTGGGGCTACAGCCATCCAACAGTGAAGATGTATTGAAAAAACTTGATGGAAAATTTAAAATCAGTGAGCCTTTTATCAACGAGGGCCCACAAGTGGGTTTTAAAGTGCAGCTTTCTTCAGGCGACACCTCGGCCTTTGTAGCTGAAGTCTCCAAGATGGGCAATCTCAACCATTTTGAAGAAATCATTCCCTCTACCAACGATATTTTTATTCGAACTGTAAATGAAAAGAATGGGCATGGGTAAACTGGGGCTGATCATCAAACGTGAATATCTGGCAAAGGTCCGTAACCGATCGTTCATCGTCATGACCTTCTTGAGCCCTGTGTTGCTCGTGGGCATGGTCGTGCTCATTGCATATCTCACCAAAATCAATGATAGTGAAAAACGGGTCATCGCAGTTTTGAACGAGAGCCCCTTTTTTCAAGATGAGTTCATTCAGAAAGAAAATATGTCTTATGTGCATTACGATGCTATTTCAGTCGAAGCCGCTAAAGACTCCACATCAAGTTTGGGCTATTATGGGTTGTTGCACATTCCCCAAAATAATGAGATGGAATCCGCCGCGAACAACGCCATTCTTTATACAAAAGATAGCCCTACAAATTATATCGTTTCGTCGCTAGAAGACATTTTTCAACGTCATTTGCGCCAAGAACGTTTGCAACAGATAGGTGTATCGCCCACTGATTTTAAGGATGTTGAGAGGAATTTTGATATTCGTACAGAGACTTTCTCAGGCGAGGCCAATGTGAAGGGCATCAATGAAATCAAGGCATTCATTGGGGGCGGTTTTGGGTATTTGATCATGATGTTCATCATTATTTATGGTGGATTTGTCATGCGCTCTGTGATTGAGGAAAAAACCAGCCGTATCATTGAGGTCATTATTTCTTCAGTAAAACCGTTTCAGTTGATGTTGGGCAAAATCATTGGAACATCACTGGCAGGCATCACCCAGTTTGCCATCTGGATTTTTTCAGCTTCGTTGCTGTTGTTTGTAGCTGCCCTGATATTTGATATTGATTTGATGGCCTTGAATGCAAACCCAGCGATGGATAATTTATCTTCCGTTCAGGCACCCCCAACCGACGAGTTGGAAACGTATCTAAAAGAAATGCTCAAAATACCATGGTTGACCCTGATATTTTCTTTTTTCATTTATTTCATCTTGGGATATTTGATATACAGCTCCATTTATGCGGCGATTGGTGCGGCGGTAGACAATGAGACGGATACCCAACAATTCATCTTCCCCATCATCATGCCTTTGATGTTGGCCATTTATGTCGGTTTTTTCTCGGTATTCAATAATCCGCACGGCCCCATAGCAGTGGGTTTTTCACTGTTTCCATTGACCTCGCCCATAGTCATGTTGATGCGTCTGCCCAGTGGTATTGGTGAAGCTGGAGTGCCTGTATGGCAATTGGCGGCATCAATTTTTTTGCTAATCGTTACTTTTATAGGCATTGTTTGGTTTGCATCAAAAATATATAGGGTGGGTATTTTGATGTATGGCAAAAAGCCGACCTATCGTGAACTCTTTAAATGGTTAAGATATTAGCATGCCACAAGATACTGACAGCGGTATAAAAGAAGTGCTCAAAGAAGATATCTGGGGCTCGATCAAAGATTTTTTGAACTGGGGCTTCCATTGGGGCTCTGGTGAAAAATCTGTTCATATTACGGTTGGGTTGTTGTTACTGCTGATAACGGCCTTTATTGTCACGAGTTTTTTGATGAAATGGCTCCGCAAATTTTTGACCCGAAAAATGGAGCCTGATGACAAACTGAAATTTGTCAGCATTTTTAAGTTCATCAAGTACATAGTGTATGTGACGGTCACACTTTTGACGGTCAGTGCGGCAGGTATCGACATCACATTGCTGATTACGGCTTCTGCCGCCCTTTTTGTCGGGTTGGGTCTCGCTTTGCAAGAACTCTTTCAAGATGTTATCGCCGGCATTTACATCATTGTCGACAAATCGATTCATGTCGGTGACATTATTGAAGTAGAGGGCAAAGTGGGCAAGGTCTTTGAAATTAAGTTGCGGACCACGAGAGCCATCACCAGAGATGATAAGGTGGTTATCATACCCAACCACAAATTTATCAGTGACCTGGTTTTTAATTATACCCAAAACCATCGCATGACCCGTGAGAAGGTCGCCGTAGGTGTGGCTTATGGAAGCGATGTACAATTGGTCACAAAACTTTTGGAAGAAGTGGCGGCTGAGCAAAAAGGTGTTTTGAAGAATCCAAAGCCTTTTGTGCTGTTTGAAGATTTTGGTGACTCGGCATTACTCTTTTCAATCAATTTTTTTACCAACGATAGTTTTGGCGACCCGCGTATCAAAAGTGCAATGCGCTACAATATCGATAATAAGTTCAGGCAGAACAATGTGACCATTCCGTTCCCGCAAAGAGATGTTCATCTTTATTCAAAAACCACCACTTCTGATGCTTAGGTGTCGGCACGTACTGGCGTGCACCAGTTTGATATTTTTGGCCATGGATGGCTTTGCCCAAAGCAGCGACGTTCTTCGCATTGACTACCTGAGAATTCCCAAGAATGCGAGCGGCATAGAAACTTCTCGCTATAAGTTTCTTTTGAACATACCGATCAAGCTGAATGAAGACAACTACCTGGTCGCCGGAGCCGAGTACAATCAATTTGATGTGGGCTATTCGGTCGAACTTCCTTTTGACAACAGCGAACTTGATACATTTCATATCGTGGATTTCAATCTGGGCCATATCACCAAATGGAACGAAAATTGGCGATTGATTACGGTTGTGACACCCCGTTTGGCCTCAAACTTTGTCAAGAGTCCTGATGGCGACGATTTTTTCTTCAATGCTACCGCGACTTTTTTAAAGGATGTACCCGAAGGCGACAAACCTTTTCGTCTGGTATTGGGACTGTCTTTCAATAGCACGACCGGTCTGCCTTTTCCGCTTCCTCTGGTGAGCTATTATAAACGTTTTCACCCCAAATGGTCGTATACCTTGGGCATACCGAGGACAAACTTTCGCTACCATTTGACAGAAAAACAGTTTTTACAGGCATCCGTGCTGCTTGATGGTTATTTTATCAATATTCAGAACGACATCGCCCTGCCCGATGGTCGAACAGGCTCCCGCATTTCGTTGTCTGCGTTGGTGGCTGCCTTGGGCTATCAATACCGAATTGCAAAGCGAACCTCGTTCTATGTGCTCATGGGCCATACCATAGAGCAGGAGGGAATCCTCAGAAATGATAAAAGAGACAATGTTTTTACCCTAAACCGGGATGGGAATTTTTATCTTAGGGGAGGATTCAAAATTTCTATTTTTTAAAACCTATAGATAGTATGTCAAAAATATTGGTGATTGAAGATGAAGCAGCCATTCGAAGGGTATTGGTCAAGATACTGAGCGAAGAAAGTGAAACCTACGAAGTTCTGGAAGCCGAGGACGGCGCCAAAGGACTGGATACCATTAAAAAAGAGGATTTTGACCTTGTGCTCTGTGATATCAAGATGCCAAAAATGGACGGGGTCGAGGTGTTGGAAGCCACGCGAAAAATCAAACCTGAAGTACCCTTTATCATGATTTCTGGCCATGGGGACCTCGATACAGCTGTGAATACCATGCGCTTGGGTGCCTTTGACTACATCTCAAAACCGCCAGACCTCAACCGTTTGCTCACAACAGTAAGGAATGCCCTTGACCGAAAAGAGTTGGTGGTCGAGAATAAGATATTGAAGAAAAAGGTCAGCAAAAACTATGAAATGATTGGTGACAGCAAAGAAATCACCAATATAAAAGACATGATAGAGAAAGTGGCCCCGACCGATGCCCGCGTACTGATTACGGGCCCAAATGGTACGGGTAAAGAACTTGTGGCCCACTGGTTGCACCAAAAAAGCGCGCGTGCATCATCTCCGTTCATAGAGGTGAACTGTGCGGCCATTCCCTCAGAACTGATAGAAAGCGAGCTGTTTGGTCACGTGAAGGGAGCCTTTACCTCAGCGGTCAAAGATAGGGCCGGTAAATTTGAGACCGCCAACAAGGGCACCATTTTTTTGGATGAGATTGGTGATATGAGCCTTTCAGCGCAGGCCAAGGTACTCAGGGCATTACAGGAAAACAAGATTTCTAGGGTCGGCTCTGATAAGGATATCAAAGTGGATGTCAGGGTGATTGCGGCCACCAACAAGGACCTAAAGATGGAGATTGAAGAAAATCGGTTTAGGGAAGACCTCTACCATCGGTTGGCGGTAATCTTGATCAAGGTTCCGTCACTCAATGAAAGACGGGACGACATTCCGCAGTTGATTGAGCACTTTTCAAGTAAAATAGCCGAAGAACAGGGGTCACCAAAAAAACCGTTTTCAAAAAAAGCGGTCGAATTGCTAAAAGGGTACGATTGGACGGGCAACGTGCGTGAACTCCGCAATGTGGTCGAGCGTTTGATCATCCTTGCAGGAGACGAGGTCACCGACAACGATGTCAAGCTATTTGCGAGCAAGTAGACTTTGACCTGAACAACCCTCCAATTTGTTCAGTGCTTCTTTGGTAATCTGCAGTACACGATTGTGATAGTAATGCTTTCGTTGTGAAAGGTCGGGACTCAGCAGATCAGCTTCCGTTTTCTTTCGGGTTGAAAGAATAAATTCCCGGGCTTTTGCACAGTCATTGATTTTTACAACGTTGTCAATCGATTTGCTGTATTTGTCCAGACTTTCCTCGATTTTTTTAACCGAAAACCTGCTGAGGTCAGAAGACTCCTCATTTTTGGGCTCTGCCTCACTGATATTTTTTGTTTCACTGATATTTAATGAGAGTACATCATTGCCATACTTGCTGAGGTTGTTCTTATATTCATCAATGGCATTGATTCCGTTTCGTGTGTTCTTCATGGCGATTTGAAGAAATGTTTTAGAATCCTCGACACTGTCGGCTCTGGTAGCTTCCTTTAGATTGTCAGAAGCAAGATCCATGCTGGTGATGGCATCTTCACAACCACATTCTGAAAAGCTGTATTGGGCGTTCCAAATACCATTGAGTGCCTTGTAGGCATAATACCGCGACATTTTTAAATCTGGTGCCGCAATGGCCTGTTGGGTCTGTTCTTTGATGAACAAGATATTGTTGTTGGCAAATTCGCAAGGGCTGTAGGGTGCAAAAGCAGAAAATGAAAGCCATAGGCCCACTGCGCCCGAAGCAACGGCAATAAGCAGCAAAACTCGCTTTATGGTTTTCATTTAGGCATGATTTGGGACGGTAAAAATAGGCAAGGAATATAGGATATCGAAATTACCTCGGTATACGGCTTTTTTCTTGGCTTAAAGGAAACGGAAATCTTAAAATTTCGGCAAAAGGATGAAAAATCACTGCAAAGTGATAGGATGAAAATGCCTATATTTCAGTATGGATAACATTGTTAGTAGCGACTACCGCGTTTCAAACCCCATCAAATTAGCTGAGTGTTCAACACATAAAGATTTTGGTAAATCGGATAAGGAATTAAAAAAAGAACTTGAAAAGATTCGGAAAGACCTCGGAAAATTTCAGGATACCTTGTATGCCCACGGCAAATATGGTGTCTTGGTCTGCCTTCAGGGGATGGACACCGCCGGCAAGGATAGCCTAATCCGGGAGGTCTTCAAAGATTTTAATGCCCGTGGGGTCGTAGTGCACAGTTTCAAAGTGCCCACGCCCATTGAGTTGAGGCACGATTACCTTTGGCGCCACTATATCGCTTTGCCAGAGCGTGGAAAATTCAGCGTTTTTAACCGTACACATTATGAGAATGTGTTGGTCACCAAAGTGCATCCTACATATATTTTGGGCGAGAACCTTCCCGATGTGAATGGCATATCTGACATCGACGAAGATTTTTGGGCAAAGCGTTACCGCCAAATCAACGATTTTGAGCGGCACATTGCCGAAAATGGCACGATTATCTTCAAGTTTTTCCTTCACTTATCCAAAGAAGAACAGCGAAAACGCTTGCTCAGGCGCATTGAGCTGAAAGAAAAAAACTGGAAATTTTCCCCTGGTGACCTTAAGGAGAGAAAACTATGGGATGTCTACCAAGAATGTTACGAAGAAGCCATCCAAAAGACGACAACAGAGCACGCTCCATGGTTTGTGATACCAGCCGACAACAAAAAAGCGGCTAGGGTCATCGTGGCCTCGATTTTGATGGATGCGTTAAAAAAATACAAAGATATCGACGAACCAGAGCTTGACGATGAGATAAAAGCTAACTTGGAAAACTTTAAAAAACAACTGGAAAAAGAAAAATGAACAAAGCAATACTCTTTTTGGCATTGTTGTGCACCTTTCTGCTACAAGCACAATCTGAAGATGAAAAACAGATTCGCGCCATATACGATGCCGCACTGACCGAGGCAAAAGCCTATGATTGGTTGAACCACTTGTCAAACCAAATTGGTGGTAGGCTTTCGGGCTCGGTACAGGCCCAACAAGCGGTTGAATATACCAAAGAACAACTTGAGGATTTAGGGTTGGATAGGGTATGGCTTCAACCCGTTATGGTACCAAAATGGGTGCGCGGCACCCCTGAATTCGCCTACATTGAAAACAAGCCAGGTGTGACGAACAATGTTCCCATTTGTGCGCTGGGCGGTTCGGTGGCCACCCCTGATGGCGGATTAAAAGCAGAGGTGATCGAAGTACAGGGCATTGAAGAATTGGAAGCAATAGGGCGTGATAGCATTGAAGGAAAGATTGTGTTTTACAACCGGCCGATGGATCCCACAAAGATCAGTACGTTTTCAGCATATTCGGGTTGCGTGGACCAACGCTATTCTGGGGCAGCAGAAGCCGGAAAATATGGTGCTGCAGGGGTCATTGTACGCTCAATGAACCTTCGATTGGATGACCTGCCACATACGGGCTCAATGAGTTATGGTGAGACTCCGGTTGAGAAACGCATACCTGCCGCTGCCATCAGTACGAACGGTGCTGAGCTGTTGAGCACGACCTTAAAGCTGAATCCCAATATCAAGTTTTATTTCAAGCAGAGTTGTAAGCAATATCCTGATGTGGAATCGTACAATGTCATTGGAGAAATCAGGGGCTCAGAGCACCCAGAGGAAATCATGGTGGTTGGCGGCCATCTTGATTCATGGGATCTTGGCGATGGTTCGCACGATGATGGCGCGGGCTGCGTTCAGAGTATGGAAGTGTTGCACCTTTTTAAGAAAATTGGCTATAAACCCAAGCGTACACTTCGAGTGGTCATGTTTATGAATGAGGAAAACGGACTCCGAGGAGGCAATAAATACGCCCAAGTGGCCAAAAGCAAGAATGAGCAACACGTATTTGCCTTGGAAAGTGATGCGGGCGGATTTACCCCACGTGGTTTTTCTTTTGATACCGATGAGGCCAATTTTGAACAGGTACAAAGCTGGAAACCACTTTTTGAACCTTACATGATACACCTATTCGTAAAGGGTGGCAGTGGTGCCGACATTGGCCCGTTGAAAGATGAAGATTTGGTCTTGGCCGGGCTGCGACCCGACTCGCAGCGTTATTTTGATCACCATCATGCCGAGAACGACACCTTTGAGCACGTGAACAAACGTGAATTGGAGCTGGGTGCGGCCACCATGGCAAGTTTGGTCTATTTGGTGGATAAATATGGGATTATTAAATCGAAGAAGGTAAAAGGGTAAATATAAGCGCATACTAGGCCGCTAGTGATATGTGGCAGTAATATGGATTCCTATCTGCTATAAACCCTTCCTTTAAATCATTATTCAGTACACAAAAGGGTAGTCGAAGCAAGTGTTTGCTTCATGGACTCCCTTGCCCAGCATACTTTCTTTCCTCCTCTTCCTGCTCACGAGACATATCTTCCAAACTTCTGCCCTTGGTTTCCTTGACAAACGCCCTGACAAAGAAGTATGCGACTAAGCCAAAGAGTGCATAAACGCCATAGGAAACGCCCAGCCCCAAATAACTCAGCATGATGGGGAAAGTCATGGTTATGGCGAAATTGGATCCCCACTGGGCTATTCCGCAAACAGCCAGTGCTGCTCCTCTATATTGATTGGGAAACATTTCACCCAGCATCACCCACATCACCGGACCCCATGAAGCTGCAAAAAAGGCGATATACGCATTGGCCGCTATCAATGCATAGGTGCCATTATTTCCTTCTAAAATCAGATTGTTTGCACTATCCACGGTAGCTGTTCCGAAAAAATAGGCCAGTACTCCCAACATTACCGCCTGCCCGATTGAACCCACTAACAATAAAGGTTTTCGGCCAACCTTATCTATCAGAACTATGGCCACAATAGTGAAAAATATATTGACACTGCCACTAATGACATTGGTAAGTAACGCATCGGCTTCTGTAAATCCCGCAGCTTGCCAGAGTGTGGCACCATAATAAAATATCACGTTAATACCTGTAAACTGTTGAAGTACAGCAATTCCGATACCGACCCATACCAGTGGGTGGATTTTACCGGTATATTTACTGATAATGTCACTGAGCTTGGGGCGGCTATCTGCTCTTACGGTCGATTTTATATCCGCCACTTTGGCGGTAGCTTCTGTGGCATTACCAATGGAAGAAAGTACTTTGAACGCTTTTTCAGACTGGTTTGAAGCCACTAAAAACCTTGGGGATTCAGGGATGAAAAACAAGACGATCAAGAATATGGCAGCCGGAAGTATTTCTGCCCAAAACATCCATGACCAAGTTTGAAATCCCCACCAAAGCTCTTCCTCAGCACCACCGGAAAGCCCGACAAGTGAATAATTGCTCATAAATGCTACAAACAGGCCAATTACAATCATGAGCTGTTGCAATGTGGCCAGTCGGCCCCTAATTCTCGAAGGGGCAATCTCGCTAATATAGAGTGGTGCCAATATACTGGCTGCGCCTACGGCCAGACCACCAATCAATCGATAGATGACGAACTCTAATGAACCTTCAGAGATACCTGAACCCCATGCACTGATGATAAAGACCAATGCTGCGGTCAACATCATGGGTTTTCTTCCGAACCTGTCGGCCAATGTACCGGCAAAAAAAGCACCCACAACACAACCGAGCAGCACCGAGGCAACATTAAACCCTGTGCCCGCGGCATCGGAGTCAAATGCTGCCTGCAGGGCATCTACAGTACCGTTTATCACTCCGCTATCAAATCCGAACAAAAAACCGCCTATTGCGGCGACAAAAGCCAAAAAGATGACCTTGGGCAGATTGTAACTCTCAATGTGTGTGGATTCTTGGTGTTGATCACTCATTTTGTTAGGGATTGGTTAGGGGTTCTGGTACCCACATTGGTTTTCTGTTTTTGTCGAGCAGTAGCTGAGCCCACTTCTAATTGTGAATATAATAGATAATTCCCTAATACCAAGATTGAAGAAAAATCGGAGGGTATTCGGATTCATATTTTTTTGTACTTGAATTTAGTATTTCCAGGCAGCGCTAATTTTTATTCCTTTTTTATCTCGTACTCAAGTTCAACCATTCCATCTTTAAAAGAAGTAGTGTCTTTAAGGTGTAACAAAATTTCTCTTCCAATAAAATCAAAGAAGAGCTTTCCATTGCCTAAAAGAGTTGGTATGATAGAAATGTTGATTTCATCAGCTAACCCAAGTCGCAGGAATTCTTTTGTTAACATGGATCCACCAACCATCCAAATATTGTTGTATTTAGGTTTCAATGTGTTGGATACGATTTCAGCTAAGTCACCAGATAGAAACTGAACATTCTTTCTATTCGACTTCATATTTCTCTTGGTCAATACAAATACTGGAACGTTTCCATAAGGCCAGCCTAGTTCAACTGCGTGCTCATAAGTCTTGGAACCCATTATGTAGCAGTCTATTGATTTAAGAAATTTGGCAATATATTCCTTTGTAAGCTCGATTCCTTTTTCATAAGTATCCTTTGAGTGCATCCAAGAAACACTTCCGTCTTTTTTGGCAATAAAACCATCAAGACTGGAAACCATGTGAATGGTTATTTTCGACTTTTCAGTTTTCATCTCTCGATGATTTCGTATGATGTATGTTAGCTTTTAATCTAAATTCAGTTGCCAAGACACACCAAATCGGTCTTCAACAAAGCCAAATTTTTGACTGAAACCATAATTGCCCAATGGCATCATAACTTTTCCGTTTTCGGATAGTTTTGTGAATAACTGTTCAAGTTCCCTTTCGTCTGCACATTTCACATAATTTGATACTGCTGGCGTAAAGTCCCAATCATGTATCGGTGGGCTGTCGCTGCACATAAACAGTTTTCCATTCAAATTAAATGTAGCATGCATTATTGTTCCTTCTTTTCCTGGTCCTTCCTTTCCCCAACGTTTTAGCGTGACAATTTCAGAATTGTCAAACAGCCCTACATAAAAGTTCATTGCTTGTTCGGCGTCTTCTTTTTGAAATGTCAAGAATGTGGCAATTTGCCCTTTCGCGCCGATTGAAGTCTCAAGTGTTACTTTTTTTAAATCATCTCCGTTGTTGTGTAAGGCGATTAATTTTTCGTTGGCATCTGTGTTGTTCTTTAAGTCATTGCAACTGAAGGCGAGTAAAACCAAAATCAGTAAAGGTGTAATTCTTTTCATGTCTAGAGTTTTGTTTAGGTTAGAGCATTTCAACGATTTGAATATTATTTCCACAAGTGTCATTAAATACAGCAAATTTTGCAGTTCCCATTACGGTTGGCTTGACACTGAATTCCACCCCTAATTTTAATAATCGTTCATATTCGGCATCAACACTTTCCACATCAAATTGAGTCCACGGAATTCCTACTTCCATTAATGCGTCTTGAAAAACTTTACAAGGTTCAAAATGGTTAGGTGCAGGTTCTAATAATAATTCTGGTCCATCCTGCCATTCTGGTGAAACTAAGGTCAACCATCTGTTTCCACCTTCTAATGGGGCATCCTTCTTTAATATGAAACCTAATTTTTCAGTATAAAATTTTAAAGCCTTTTCTTGGTCTCGAACCGGAATGCTAGTTAGCGTTACTTTCATCTTTTTTACTTTTTCCGTTTATTTCGACAAGTTCTTAAATGCTATTGTGGGCCACTTTGTGAAAATTGCTCTTTTTGAAATGCAGTTGGTGAAAGACCTATTTTGTTCTTAAATAACGTACTGAATGAACTGGGTGTTTCAAACCCTACGCAATAGCAAACCTCTGATACACTCATGCCTTGTTTTAAATACTCTTTTGATTTTTCGATTCTTTTGTTTATTAAATACTGTTTTGGTGTAAGTCCGTAATATCTCTTGAAAAGTCGTAGCAAATGATATTTTGAAGTAAAATGTACATGGGACAGAAAATTTAAATTAAGCTCTTTATCAAAATTGCTATCGATAAAATTCCTGATGGCAATCACGGTCTGTAGTTGTTTGTCATTCGAAAAACAAATATTTTTTATTCGCTTAATTTCATTTTCGTAGAATGTCACTTTTGTCAATTTAATAGGACCTCAAATTGTGGCTAACAATCTTGTGTATGATTGGTTGCTGACTTTTTCAACAGAAAATGTGAGCCTGTATCAAAGATAACTGATTGCAGAATTTTTGGCGCTCGTTGACAACCCTTACCTTTGCCGCTCATTTAAAACGAGCACAATGCAAGACGGTATCTACGCAAGATTCAATACCACCAAAGGTGAAATTTTGGTCAAACTCACCCATAAGAAGACCCCCGGCACGGTGGGCAACTTTGTGGCTTTGGCCGAAGGAAACATGAAGAACGCTGCCAAAGACAAGGGCCAGCCCTATTATGATGGGCTAAAGTTTCATAGGGTCATCAATGATTTTATGGTTCAGGGCGGTTGCCCACAGGGTACGGGCACCGGTAGCCCAGGCTATCAGTTTGATGATGAGTTTCATGATGATTTGACCCATGACGGCCCAGGGGTGCTTTCGATGGCCAATGCTGGCCCCGGCACCAATGGCAGCCAATTTTTTATTACTCATGTAGCCACCCCATGGTTGGATAATAAGCACACTGTTTTTGGCCACGTAGAACACGGTCAAGAAGTGGTCGATGCCATTGAGCAGGGCGACACCATAGAAAGTTTGGAAATTGTCAGAGAAGGCGAAGAAGCCCAAAATTGGGATGCGTTAGGAGCGTTTCAAGAATTTGATGCATCAAAAGAAAAGCGCATGGCAGAACAAAAGGCAAAAGCCGAGGCTGAACTTGAAAAACTGGCTGCTGGCTTTGAAAAGACCGAAAGTGGGCTGCGCTATAAAAAAATACAGGAGGGTTCCGGGCAAAAGGCCGAGAAAGGCCAAAAAGTATCGGTTCATTATGAGGGGAGCCTTACCAATGGCCAAGTGTTTGACTCTTCGTACAGTCGCAACGAACCCATCGATTTTCAACTGGGCATCGGTCAGGTGATTCCCGGGTGGGATGAGGGCATCGCATTGTTGAAGGTCGGTGACAAGGCCCGTTTTGTGATTCCTTCCCATTTGGCATACGGTAGCCGTGGGGCAGGCGGGGTGATTCCACCAGACGCCACTTTGGTATTTGATGTTGAATTGATGGATGTGAACTAAACCTTCCTGATTTCGCTGAACTAGTTTAAAAGAAAAAGCCCCGATGGTACCATCAGGGCTTTTGTTTTATAAAAAAGATAAATTGGTGCTGTTATACTACTTGTACGTTTACGGCGTTCAATCCTTTTTTACCTTGTTGTAGTTCAAACTCTACAACATCACCTTCTCGAATCTCGTCGATTAAACCCGAAACGTGTACAAAGTGATCTGTTTCTGAACCTTCTTCAGTAATAAAGCCGTAGCCCTTAGAATCGTTGAAGAATTTTACTGTTCCTTTACTCATAATAAATATTAAAAAATTAAATAATGGTGCAAAGGTAAAGTAATTAATTGATAGTGAGTTTTTTTGGGCCTATTAATTACATTTTTTTTGAGTGCCCAAAAAATCAGGTCTTAAAATTATTTTGCTCTATTGGTGCTCAAGAACAGCAACAAGATATTAATTAAGAGCAGCAGTGCCAAAATGCTGAAAAACGTATTCATGGTCGCGAATCTATCTAGTGTTCAATAGTTCAACACTTACATATACACGAACCCTACCTAGAATGTCAGCTTTAACATTTCTCTTGATAAGATTTTAGGTGCAATGTTTGTTTATTGAACTTGGGGTTGTTCTTGCTATTAGATACAAACACTGCAGAAGGTTGCGCCAAACATAAAAAACCTCCATTTTTCAGGAGGCTTTTTTAATGATTATACCTGTGCCGCTGCCAGCGGATCTGGGGTAAACCTTAGATAGGGCTTGACTTCTTCAACCCCGTTCGGAAAAATTTCTTGGGCTTCATCTGTGGGTATGGCGGGGCTTACGACCACGTCTTCCCCATTTTTCCAATTAGCAGGGGTAGCCACTTTGTGGTAGGCGGTCAGCTGCAGCGAGTCAATCACCCGAAGCAGCTCATAAAAATTTCTGCCTGTTGAGGCAGGATAGGTCAATATCAATTTCACCGTTTTATCGGGTGCGATGATGAACACCGAACGCACCGTAAGCTTATCATCGGCCTTGGGGTGAATCATATCGTACAATTCGGCCACTTTACCATCTTCGTCGGCAATGATCGGAAAATTGACCACAGTGTTCTGGGTCTCATTGATGTCTTTGATCCATTCGTGGTGAGAGTCGAGAGGATCCACACTCAACGCCATCATTTTGACATTGCGTTTGTCAAATTCATCCTTGAACTTGGCGGCGGTACCGAGCTCAGTGGTGCAGACAGGTGTAAAGTCTGCAGGATGGGAAAACAAAATGCCCCAACCATCGCCCAGATAGTCGTAAAAGTTTAAAGTGCCTTGTGAAGTTTCTGCTGTAAAATCGGGGGCGGTGTCGCCCAATCGTATTGTTGCCATAGTGTGTTGTTTTTTATTTCCTACTAAATTAGTAGCTTATTGATTTATCAAAAGATCAAGCTGGTTAAAACTATATTAAAGTTTGGTTTCCTAAAATGATTTTTGTCATTTCTGCACATCGCGAATCCATCACTTTTATATATTTATGACTATGGATGAAACTACATTGGACCAATTGCGATATCCCATCGGGAAATATAAAATTCCAAAACCGATTACCGAGGCACACCTTACGTCTTGGATCAGTATTCTAGAGGATCTGCCCCAACGCTTGGCAAATTTGGTCAAACCACTTTCTGAAGAACAGTTGGAAACACCGTATCGCCCTGAGGGATGGACGGTAAGACAAGTCGTACACCATATTTCTGACAGCCATCACCACAGCTATATTCGGTTCAAGTGGGCGTTGACTGAAGACAATCCGACCATCAAACCCTATCTTGAAAAGGAATGGTCAAAGTTGTTTGATGCCAAGACAGCGCCGATCGATATTTCACTAAGCCATCTAAGTGCGGTTCACGCCAAGCTGGTCTATTTGTTGAAAGGCCTTTCATCAGAGGATTTAAAGCGAACGTTTGCCCATCCTGAAGACAACCAGACCACTACATTGGAGGAGAATGTGGGCCGTTATGCGTGGCACGGCAGCCACCACTTTGCCCATATCGAAAATTTGATCAAAAGAGAAGGTTGGTAGACTTTTGGTAGACTTATAGTTCTCTGGCCAATACCCACATGGCGCTTTCAGAAATTTTGACATTGGAGAGTTTTAAAGAGGTCTCTTTTACAATTTTAAATCCGTTTTTTTGGTAAAAACCCAAGGTTCTTCCCTTTTTCATGGTATCTAACCAAACAACTTTTTTGTTCAGCCGTTTCGCCAGTTTCATAATGAACTGTAAGACTTGTTTTCCCAACCCTCTGCCCGAATGGTCTTTGAGCAGGTAAATTTTTTCGGCCAATAGGGCTTCCTCCCCATCAAAGGCACCAAAACCTTTATTCAGCACGAGCTTGACAATGCCCATGGTGTCGTTGTTCATTTTTACCAGAAAATGGGCATTGTTGTCATCATTGATTTCTGATCGTACAATTTCAGGGGTGAAACTTCTGGAGATATAGGGTGACGGATCATCATTTTTCCAAAGGTGAAGATAATGCTCGATGTACGATTGTTTACCTGTGTCAATATACACGCCGATTGTTTTTTCGGTGACGGTCTCAAAGGCAACCTCCATTTCTATGATTTTTCTCCCCCTTCATGGCCATAAAAGAACACCCAAGTAGAAAAATCTTCGGTAAAGTTCTCAAATCGATGTTCTGCACCTGCGGGAACGAACAAGAAATCACCGGGTTCAAAAGTAGTTCTGACCGCACCATTTTGAAATTCACCTGTACCGGATATGACCACGTAGATTTCATCGCGAGAATGCGGTTTCTGCAAATCCACTTTTTCAGGTTTGTAGATCTCAACCTTTAGTGACCCATGGTTGAAAAGCTCCAGAAAAGGTGAATCTTGCTGTGCCAGTTTTTTCAATGCGTTTTTCGTATTCAACCGCATACTTTAAAATTTTACATTTGCTGATTATCCTCCTTTGGTGAGCCTGTACCGAATTTATTTCGAGAGGCTAGGGGGAAGCCTTCCATTTGATATTGCAGCCAATACTTGGTTTTTGATCCTCACTGATAGGTTCATTTTTGAGCAATGCATCCATGGCGTTACGGAGGTCATTGCCGGTGACGGGTATACCATTTCCGGGGCGCGAATCGTCCAATTGGCCGCGATAGACCAGTTTTAAATCCGCATCAAAAAGAAAAAAGTCAGGGGTACACGCTGCATCATATTCCTTGGCGACTTCTTGGGTTTCGTCGTACAGGTAGGGAAATGTATACCCCTCTTCTTTGGCCACTTCTTTCATCAAATGTGGGGCGTCTTGTGGATAATTCTCCACATCATTGCTTGATACGGCAATGAAAGCAATCCCCTTTTCTTGATATTCTTTTCCTAATCTTGCGATTTCTTCATTGACATGCTTTACAAAGGGGCAATGGTTACAGATAAACATGATGAGTGTGCCTTGGTCTCCTTTTAAGGCCTGTAGGTTCAGGGTCTTTTCAGTGACCGTGTCCATCAAACTGAATTCAGGGGCGAAAGTGCCCAAGGGAAGCATAGTACTGGGTGTTTGTGCCATTCTTGCTATTTTTTGTTCTTTTAGAGACTGTAAAAAAATAATCGACATATTTCAAAACAGTCTCTAAGATACGATGAAAAGAGCATAAACTTTTTTGAGCACACCCTACAAGCATGCTTAAAATAAGTTTATGCGAATTACTGAATGTGTGTAAATTTTTAGTTTATTCATTTTCAGCAAACTATAAAATTTTAAACAGATGAAACGGAATATTTTTTTATCCGTTTTCAAGGGAAATTGACAAAATCGATTGCGACAAAAAACAGTATCTTCGAAATGAAGCCGATTTTGGAAGTGCTTACGACCAACTTGAAGATTTTTGGAAACAGTTATTGACAACGTTCATATCAATTTTGACCCACAATCACTTTGGACGCTGAACATTGCCCTAGCTTTGGTCATGTTCGGCGTGGCCCTTGAAATCTCTATTGGTGATTTTAGACAATTGTTGCAAAGCCCAAAACTGGTGTTGACGGGGGTGTTCAGTCAATTCATCATGCTGCCCGCAGTCACTTTTCTGATGGTTTGGTTTTTTGAACCCCTGCCGAGCATCGCTTTGGGCATGCTTATGGTAGCAGCCTGCCCTGGCGGCAATATTTCAAATTTCATGACCCATTTGGCAAAAGGCAACACCGCCTTGTCGGTGACATTGACGGCCATCGCCACTTTATTGGCCATAGTAATGACTCCGTTCAATTTAGAATTTTGGGGTTCACTGTACCCCCCGACGAGCCGAATCATACAGCAGGTTTCCATCTCGTTTTTTGAAATGGCAAAGTTGGTGGCACTGTTATTGGGCCTGCCCGTGATTTTGGGCATGTGGCTCAACCATGCCAAGCCTATTATCGCAAAAAAAATGGCGAAGTATTTCAAGATGGGCTCGTTGTTATTTTTTGCGGCCTTGATTTTCTTGGCCCTGTATCAAAATCGAGATATATTTTTAGAGTATGTCGTATACGTCTTTGGGCTGGTGGTAGTGCATAATCTCGTGGCCTTTTCAACAGGATTCTCATTGGCAAAATTGTTGGGTTTCTCAAAGGAGAATGTACGCAGCATTACCATTGAAACGGGCATACAGAATTCAGGATTGGGGCTTTTGCTGATTTTCACTTTTTTTGATGGGTTGGGGGGAATGGCCCTCTTGACAGCTTTTTGGGGCATTTGGCATTTGGTTTCAGGCTTAGCCCTGGGCAGTTACTGGGGTTTGGCATTCGCTAAAAAAGAGAAGTTCGTTTGAAGCAGTTGGGCTATTATTTTTTTAAATATTGGGCGCTATGCGGCCTGAACTGCTATTATAGGAGGATAAAAACGGTTGGGCTTGAAAATATTCCCAAAGATAAACCCGTACTCTTTTTATCGAACCATCAAAATGCCCTGATGGATGTGCTGCTGATAGCCACTTTAAGCAAAAGGAAGCCATGGTACCTTACCCGTGCAGATGTCTTTAAGAGCCCATTTTTTAGACCACTTTTTCATTTTTTGCAGATGTTGCCCATTTACCGAATACGTGACGGTAAGCAAAACCTGTTTAGAAACAATGCCGTCTTCGATAAATGTGGCGAGATCTTGTGTGAAAATGGGGCCATCTTGATTTTTCCGGAAGCCAACCATGACCTGAGAAGACGTGTGAGGCCATTGAGCAAAGGGTTTACAAGAATCATTGAGAATGCCTTGGAGAATAATCCAGAAATGGATTTACAGTTGATTCCCGTGGGCCAGAATTATCAAAATGCAACAGAAATGGGTGACGCTGCAGCATTGTATTTTGGAAAGCCCATCCCTTTGAAAAAACATCAAGGCACCAAGTTAGATTCACTGCAATTAAGGGCCAAAGTATTTGAACGGCTAAAAAAACTGACCACCCATATTGAACCAGACGATGAATACGATGAAAAACTTGCCAGACTGATGGAATTGGACCCAGACTTCACGAATCCCATCCATATCAATGCGTTTTTAAGGGGCAGGCAAGTAGAGCAAGACATCGGGCTGCGCAAAGATGGTGCAGGTTCTTTTTTGCGATTTCTGTTTTATTCGGTCAATCTACCGTTGGTGTTTTTATGGCGATTGCTGCTCAAGCCCAAAGTGCCCGAACCAGAATTTATGGCGACCTACCGATTTGGGTTTGGTATGTTGGTGTACCCTTTGTTTTACCTTTTTATCGGTTTGGTGTTGGCCAGGGTATTTGAATGGAAAACGGCATGCGTGACCGTGATCTTGCATGCTGTCCTTAATTTCCTGTTGCTGAAAACGATGGCCCCTACATCATCTGTCCGAAGAAAATAGCGTTCATCATCAATTTATTGGTGCCATACCAAAATGCCCTGAAATTGGTGTTGTCAGTAAAAAGTATTACTCGGCCCTTGCCCAACCTTTCGACCTTAAAAGGCACGCTGTTTTTGATGAGCTCGGCATTCTCTTCAGAGATATAACCACTCTGCAATGGGTTTTCGGTATACTGAATGGGATTGTCGTAGCTGTTTTTTTCAGGCTTCAGATAGATGTTCGTGTTTCTGAACAGTGAGATTCTATCGTTTTTATACCCGTACCCGATTGGGTGTGAACGGTCAAGTTTCGCCTCAAAAATGGCACCGCCAGTAACCTGTGCTCCGAGAAAGTCGCCCTTTTGGTCAAAATTGACATCTTTGGCCACCAAAGAATCTTCTTTCATTTCAAACTTGATGATTTCATTCTTTTTGAACCACTCGGCAACATTCCTGAAACCAATGATGGTACCCCCGCCTTTCACCCATGCTTTGACTTTTTCAGCGGCTTTTTTATCTAAAATGCGGCTTCCCCAACCACTTGGTAAGATCAGGTCGGTGTATTTGTCCAAATTCACATTGTCAAAATAACGCGTATCGATTTTGGTGATTTTCATGTCATATCTGGTGTCAAAAAGGTGCCAAATTTCTCCAGCATCATAAGAACGCACGCCATCACCGACTAAAATGGCCACTTTTTGTTTCTTGACAGGGTCAAAGTCATTGCTGCCCAAATCTATTCCCTTGGTAAGGCCGGTATTCACTGCGGTAATTGTAATTTTTGAATCTTTTGCAACCTCTGTCAAGAACGCATGAAGCTCTTGGGAAGATAGCGGTTGATTCTGAACGGGTATCAGAATGGTGCCGTAATCGTATTGCTTTCCGTCAAGTGTAAAAGGTGATTTGGCCACCTTGGCGCGCAAGCCTTTTTCCACAATGTTGTTCAACGCCCTTGGGGTGTAATATTCATGCCATTCAAAAAGATAGGCGTAATTGCTCTGGCCTGAAACACTGCCCGTTAACGGCTTGAGTTCGGTGACTGCATCGCCGGCGGCTGCCAATGACGAAACCTCTGCGTAATCAACATTGAAGGCGAGTGGCAATGTCCATGCAGAAACATCATAAAAGAGACTGTCAACAAAAGTGGTGCGCTTTTCAAACATGGCCTTGATAAGCCTTGGGTTTTTTTGTGCCATTGGTACAAGGAAGGCATTTCCTTTTTCATAAGCTTTTCCTCCCACAGCGACATCACTTTCAAGTTCATGGAACTTTATTTTATGCCGATTTAGAATTTCTGCCAAATGCCAGGTTTTTGAGGCATCTTTGGCATCGCCAAAAACATACCCCTTGACTCTGCCACCTGACCCCTCATTTTTTGCATCAGTATAGAATTTGCGCTGATAATCAAGTATTTTTTGGCGCATGTTTTTGGCGGCTTCAATGGTAGATAGGGCCGTAGTGAACTGGTTTCTGATGGTGAACGGAAACGTGAGTATGCCGTTTTCACTTTCTTGGATATGCCCCCGCGAACTGCCTTGCTCGAATAGAATACCGATGCTTCCGTTCACATCTGGAAAAGTGGAGCCCTTTCCATAATAATAATCGTCATAATTTTCCTCAGAATAATAAAGCGAGCCGATTTTGTCAAGTGCCTTGGCGTGGTAGGTGCCAATTTCAGCGGTCAATTCTTGGTTGATTTTTGGTGTTAAAGGATGTACCCTTGAAGGCTCACCGGGTTGAAAGAAAAAGGTAGAGTTGGTACCCATTTCATGGTGGTCTGTCAAAATATTCGGATACCATTTGTGAAAAGTCTCGATCCGTGCCCGACTTTCGGGCAATTGCACCGGAAGCCAATCTCGGTTCATATCAAACCAATAGTGGTTGGTGCGACCACCAGGCCATACTTCATGGTATTCACGCTCATTGCTATCTGGATTCAGGTTTTGGCTGCGATGCACATTCGCCCAATATGCAAAACGCTGTAGCCCATCTGGATTAAAACTTGGATCCAGCAGAATGATGGTATTGTCTAACGTTTCTTCAATTTCTGGCCCTTGGGCAGCCGCCAAATGATAGGCATAGGCCAGAGAAGCATTTGAGCCACTTGCTTCATTACCATGGATGGAGAAACCTTGATATACGACAATGGGCATGTCGGCGGTATTGGTTGAACCGCCTTCGGTCAATGCTACATGCTCTTGCCGTATGGTTTCAAGATTCTGATGGTTTTGTGGAGAGGTGACCGTGAGCAACAAAATCGGGCGGCCCTCAAAAGTATTACCACGATCTTCTATGGTTATTCGGTCGCTGGCCTTCGCCAATGCCTGCATGTAGTAAACCAATTTGTCATGGGTCACATGCCATTGCCCGACTTCGTGGCCTATAATATCTTTGGGTTTTGGGATGGAAGGGTCATAGCTGACATCATCTGGCAAGTAGTATTCAAGTGTGACATCGTTTTGTGATAAGAGTGGAGAAATGATGAGGAGTACAACTGCCAGCACAATAATTTTTCTCATTAAGGTATTTTTTGAATTAGATATCGCTAAAAATAAAAAACGGCCCCGAATATTCGGGGCCGTTAGGTTTGAATTTTTTATGTTTCAGATGTCATCAAAATCAACATCAGTAAAATTTTCAGCAGGAGAACCATTTTCACTGGCCTTTGACTCTTCCTCTTTTTTGAAGTCTTTCTGGTGTCGTTCAGAAATCACCTCAAGACCCTTTTCATCGATGATGTAATCCATCATTTCTTCCATGTGATCCTTGAAAGCATGAAAATCTTCTTTGTAGAGATAAATCTTGTGTTTTTTGTAGTGAAAAGACCCATCATCATGGGTAAACTTTTTGCTTTCAGTGATTGTCAGGTAGTAATCTCCGGCTTTTGTGCTTCTTACATCAAAAAAATAAGTTCTTCTACCGGCCCTTAAAACTTTGGAATAAATTTCCTCTTGGTCAATTAAATCTTTTCCGCCCATATGGTAAGTGTTCTGTGATAAAGGATTAATTTATCGTACCAAAAATGTAAAAAAAATGCTAAATGACCAAGTTTAATTACGCTTTCTCAGCAAGTTGGTCTTCATATAGTTTTTTGTAGTACCCCTCAATACTGTTCAATTCTTCATGGGTGCCCTCTTGTAAAATTCTGCCATTTTCCAATACGATTATCTTGTCGGCATTCTTGGCAGACGACACCCTATGGCTTACGATCAACGTGGTCTTGTTCTTTGAGGCCCGTTTGAGATTTGACAGTATTTCTTCTTCAGTTTCGGTGTCGACCGCAGACAGACAATCATCAAAGAGATAGATCTCAGGGTCTTTCAAAAGGGCCCTGGCGATGGATACCCGTTGCTTTTGCCCTCCGCTCAAGGTGATTCCGCGTTCACCCAGAATCGTCTCATACTGCTTTGTGAAATCTTGAATGTTTTTATGTACGACGGCCATTTTTGCCATTTCTACAATTTCGTCGTGGGTCGCATTTTCTTTGCCAAAACGGATGTTGTTTTCAATGGTGTCGGAGAATAAAAAAGCATCTTGCGGTACCGCACCTATGGAGCTGCGCAGACTATTGAGGTTCAATTCTTGAATTGGGGTGCCATCGATTAAAACCTGCCCTTCAGAAACATCATACAACCTTGCGACCAAATCTAAAATGGTGGATTTGCCCGAACCTGTTTTGCCCAAAAAGGCAACGGTCTGACCTTCATCCACAGTAAAAGAAATGTTGTTCAAAGCCCTGATATTGGTATCTTCATACGTAAACGATACGTTCTTGAATTCAATTCTGCCCGTTATCGGGGTAGCAAGGTCGACTTCATTTTTTATACTCGGTTGTTCTTTAAGAAACTCATTGATCCTTTTTTGGGATGCCTCGGCACGTTGCACTATTGAAGTAAGCCATCCCACAACAGCAACAGGCCAGGTGAGCATATTGACGTAAAGGATGAATTCTGCAATGATTCCGATGGATTCAATTTGACCGTTGATATATTGTCTTCCACCAATATAAATGACGAAAATGTTGCTGATGCCGATCAACAATATCATCAGTGGAAAAAACCACGCATTGACACGGGCAAGATCCATGCTCGTGTCTTTTCCCTCAATCGCCAAATCTTTTAAATCTGCATTGATTTTAGGTTCGAGGGTATAGGCTTTTATAACGGCTACCCCAGAAAACGATTCTTGCGTGAATGTCGAGAGTGATGATAAAAATTGCTGCACTTTGGTACTCCGTTTGTGGATGATTCTACTGATTTGGTAGATGAGTACCGATAGAATAGGAAGCGGAATCAACGTGTAGAAGGCAATGGTAGGGGCCTTGATGAACATCAAAGGAATCAAACATACGAACAATGTCAGGGTCTGAATACCGTACATGATGGCAGGCCCCGCATACAGGCGCACCTGACCGACATCTTCACTTATTCGGTTCATCAAATCGCCGATACGGTTGCGCTTGTAAAAGTTAAGGTTCAGAAATTGGTAGTGGTCAAAAACCTCATTTTTAAGGTCGTATTCAATGTAGCGTGAGACATTGATGATGGTCTGTCGCATCAAAAAAGTGAAAAGGCCAGAGAGAAGGGCCGCGCCTATTATTATAAGGATGTACTCCAACAGCAAATCCTTTGCTTCAACCGCTGTCAGGCTGTTGGCATAAAAATCTTCAATCGCGGTAATTGATTTGTTGACATACGATGGCATAACCAACGAAAATACCCTGGCGATAATGGTGATGACAATGCCAATAAGAAGTTTAAACCAGTATTTCTTAAGATATTTATTGAGGTATCTGAGCTCTTTCATGAACGGAATGCGCTTATCATCGCAGGTACGACGGCCAAAGATAGCCGTTTGCAAAGAAACCAAATGTTATAAAACTGATAAGAAAACCCATTGGTTTGGCAACGATGGAAATATAGCCTTACTTTTGTGCGTAATCAATCAACCCATCAATACAAGGTTCTTCAACAATGCTCACCAGAAGGCATATCAGAGTTAAAGTCATGCAATGCATCTACGCATTGGTGCAGTCAAAGGATGAATCCCTAGAAAAACAGGAAAAATTTCTAAAATATAGTATCGAAAGTATGTATGTGCTGTACCTTTCCATTTTGGCACTATTGGTCGAGTTGCACCGATTGGCGGAAAAACACGTGCTTCATGCAGAAAAGAAATACATCGCCACCTCTGAAGATGAATATCCCGATCGTGAAAAATTCATAAAGAACAAGCTGCTACTGCAAATAGCAAAAAATGGCGTTTTGCATAAAGAAATCAAGCGTAGAAAGCTCAACGACTGGCATTTGAACGATGAGTACGTAAAACTGATTTATAAAGAAATAACCGCCAGTGGCCTGTACCAGCAATACATGGCAAATGCCGAAAGCGGTTATGAAAAAGACAAGGACTTTCTGATTGAGCTTTTTAAACAGATCATCGCACCGAACGACAAGATTTACGAGCATTTTGAAGATGAGCGCATGACCTGGGTAGATGATATACCCATCATCAACACTTTTTTGGTGAAGCGATTGAAAAAAGCGTCCACTGGGTCAAATGAGCACTATTTTTTGCCACGTTTGCTGAAAGACGAGCAAGACATGGTGTTTGCCAATGAACTTTTGACAAAAACATTGCTCAATGATGCGGAATGGGAAAAGGAAATCGAGGCAAAGACACCCAATTGGGACAATGACCGTATCGCAGAAATCGATCTCATCTTATTAAAAATGGCCATTTGTGAATTGCTGAATTTTTCCTCCATCCCTGAAAAGGTGACGCTCAATGAATATTTGGAGATTGCCAAGGAGTATTCCACACCAAAAAGCAGCATTTTCATCAACGGCATACTTGACAAGCTGGTCAAAGAATATAAAGCTGAGGGTAAACTGCAAAAAATGGGCAGGGGCCTGTTATAATTGTATTTGTTATTTTTGTGCAACAAAAAATTTAGACGTAATGAAAAGAATGGTTAACATCCTTGGTATTTTGACATTGGTTTTTGCAATCTCATCATGCAAAGAAAAGGCCACTGAAAAAATCAATTCAGACAATATTGAACTGGCAGCCAATCGTGATGACGTTCAAAAGAAGTTGCCGGTAATGAGCTTCGATAGAAGTGAGCATGATTTCGGTACAATTGAACAGGGCACCCCCCAAGAGACAATTTTCAAGTTTACCAATACTGGTGATGCCCCGTTGATTATCACCAATGCCAGTAGTAGCTGTGGCTGTACCGTGCCAGAATATCCAAAGAACACCCCAATTGCCCCAGGCGATAGTGGCGAACTTTTGGTGAAATTCAATGGCTCCGGTCAAAATCAGGTCACCAAGACGGTGACTGTTACCGCAAACACAGAAAAGGGTTCAGAGTTGCTTCGCATCAAGGCATTCGTGAATCCTAAGAATGCCGAAGGCGTTTCTGTACCGATGAAAAAGAGTTAGTAGATGGAGGGAATGGGACAATTTTTGCCGCTTATCCTCATTTTTGTGGTAGCTTATTTTTTTATGATACGCCCGCAGATAAAGCGACAAAAAGACGAGAAAAAGTTTTCACAAGCTTTAAAAAAAGGAGATAAAATCATTACCAAAAGCGGTCTTTATGGCAAGGTGGTCGATTTGAACGACAAAGATAATTCTTGCGTCATCGAGACCATGGCCGGCCGATTGAAATTTGATCGTTCTGCCATCTCAATGGAGATGAGCAAAAAATTGAGTGCTCCTGTGAAAAAATAGATTCCGTAACGGAGTAAAAAAAGCACCCCGCAATTGCGGGGTGCTTTTTTTGTTAGCGATATCTATCGTGTAGCCCGACGCCATCTTTGATCATCGGTAAAATCTTATCGATTCGGCGTGACTTAGTAGCCGCTTGTTTTGCTTCTTGGATGTATTCACAGAATTCTCTTTGTTTGGAAAGGCTGAAGTTGTCGTAAGCTTTTTTTAGAGCGGGATTCTCCGATAAAGATGTCTTGAGAATTTCTGGAATTTCAAATTTTTTCTGAGGCTTGCCAACTACCAAAACTTTGCCGTCTTTTTGATTCTGTATGGCTTCGTTCATATAGTTGAACACACCATTTTCATCGATTTTTTGCGATGAGGTAAAGTTCCAGTGGCGCATGGCCTTGGTCTTGCCTTCTTGGGCATTGCGCAATACTTTTTTTTGGTCACTGAGTAAAGCCCCATTAAAGAACCAAACCCCAAAAAAGTCTTTAAAACGGCAAATACCAAAAACGTTTTTATTGTTGATGGTATATACAGGGAGACTCCATTTATAGGTCTCTTCAGCTTCGGTTTTAAGCGCCAATACGCGCAGTTGATTGATACCCTCTTTAAAATGATGCTCTTTTGAATAGTATGCCTCTATTTTCTCCGATTTATCCATTTTTGAAATGTTTTTTTGAACATGAATTCCACGAATACATGTTTATCGTCATTTTTTTGGCAATTTGGTACTTGCGAATTTGAACTTTCTGGTGTATCAGTCTAACGTATCTTTTTTACCACTTTCTCTCCAAACAATCCCCGAGCCATCAAACCTTGATCCTTTGTGCAGTAAGTTCGCAAATTTTCACGATTACTTCAACCGCTTTTTGCATGCTTTCCAACGGTATGTATTCAAATTTTCCATGAAAATTATGTCCACCTGCAAAAATATTGGGGCAGGGCAAGCCCATAAAACTCAATTGTGAACCGTCGGTGCCACCCCGAATTGGTTTGATAATAGGTGCTATGCCACACTTGAGCATCGCTTCTTCAGCGATTTCAACAATATGAAAGACGGGCACAATTTTTTCTTTCATGTTGCGGTACTGTTCAGTGATATTTATAGTGATGGCATCGGCATGTTTGAGTTCGATTTTTTCCTGTATGTCAAGCAACAATTGCTTTCGGGCCTCAAATTGCTCTTCATCATGATCCCTGATGATGATTTCGATTTTGGCGTTTTCCACATCCCCAGAAATTTGGTGTACATGAAAAAAACCATCACGATCTTCGGTATGCTCAGGCGCTTCATGTTTTGGCAAAAGGCTTAAAAACTCATTGGCCAGCGCAATGGCATTGACCATTTTGTTTTTGGCATAGCCTGGGTGTACGCTTCTGCCCTGAAAACGTATCTCGGCCTTGGCTGCATTGAAATTTTCATATTCCAGTTCACCGATTTGGCTTCCGTCAATGGTGTAGGCCCATTCGGCCCCAAATTTTTCAACGTCAAAATGGTGCGCACCCCTACCGATTTCCTCGTCTGGGGTGAAGGCGATCCGTATTTTGCCATGTTCAATTTCAGGGTGTTCTTGTAGGTATTCCATAGCAGTGATGATTTCTGCGACCCCTGCCTTGTCATCAGCGCCCAGAAGTGTTGTACCGTCAGTGGTAATCAGGGTCTGGCCCTTGTACAGATGCAGGTCATCAAAAAAATCAGGAGACAATGTGATGTTCTTTTGCTTGTTCAGCACAATGTCACTGCCATCATAGTTTTCAACGACCTGGGGTTTGACATTCTTTCCTGAAAAATCTGGTGTGGTATCAAAATGGGCAATGAAACCAATAGTGGGCAGCTTTTTTTTGGTATTGGCAGGTAAGGTGGCCATGATGTAGGCTTTCTCATCAATGGTCACTTCTTGCAGACCAATTTGGTGCAGTTCAAGCACGATTTTTTTGGCGAGATCCCACTGTTTTTTGGTGCTGGGGGTGGTATTAGAATTTGGGTCACTCTGGGTGTCTACCGAAACATATTCTAAAAAACGGGGTAAAAGTTTCTCCATGTATGCTTTTTCATCAAAAATAAGGCTTATTACATCGAGATGTTGTTGCAATAGATAAAGTAAACCCATACTTTCCATGACCAAACCGAACAACTTTGATACGACCGATACTTCTTATTTTTTCTTTCTGTCTATCCTTGACCAGTGCATTGGCCCAAGAGGATTGTTACCTCGGATTGGGCGGTAAAAATGATTCCACGATCATTTCTGTTTTTCAGTTGAACGAATTCCAAATTGAACAGATGAAGAATTGGGGCGCAGAGCTCAACTATCGCAATGGTTTTTTAAGAGATAGGGCAAATTACCTATTGAAAAAACACGCACAGGATTCCCCAGAAGATTTAATTGAAATGTCCTACGAATATCAAAAGTTGATGGACAGCATGAAGTCGAACATGCGAATGCTCGATCAAAGATTGTTATCACTTTTTAACGACAACCAGTACAACCTGTATGTCAAACTGTGCCACCAAGTTTCTAGGAGTCCGATTTTTGCAAATCGTCAGGTTGACGAAAAATGAGGACATTTTTTAGCTGTGGTATGTAGAGTTTCTATTTTTGAAAAAATTTTCTGAATGTATAAGTTTTTAGTGCGTCCGTTGTTGTTTTTGCTGGATGCTGAAACCGCCCATCATTTTTCTTTTCGTTCAATAAAATGGTTATCCCGATTGGGATTTTCATCGTTGTTCAGAAAAATGTTTGTGATAGACGGGCCAGGGTTGGAAAGGAAAGTTTTTGGTCTTCATTTTAAGAACCCCATTGGTTTGGCCGCTGGGTTTGACAAAGACGCGAAGTTGTACAACGAACTTTCTGACTTCGGATTTGGTTTTATCGAGATAGGTACATTGACCCCAAAACCACAGGCTGGAAACCCCAAAAAAAGACTTTTTAGGTTGAAAGAAGATGAGGCCATTATCAATCGCATGGGGTTTAACAATGAAGGGGTCTTTGATGCCGTTGAACGCTTAAAAAAAGAGCACCGGGTTCTTATCGGTGGAAATATTGGTAAGAACAAGGTTACCTCAAATGAAGATGCCATCAAAGACTATCTGATTTGTTTTGACGCCCTTTTCGAATATGTAGATTACTTTGTCGTGAACGTCAGTTCGCCCAATACCCCTGGATTACGCGAGTTACAGGAAAAAAAGCCATTGACAGCGTTGTTGAAGAAACTGAAAAGAGAGAATAAAAAATACGCCAAGAGACTGCAGGCGAAAGAGAAGCCCATTCTGTTAAAAATTGCCCCCGATTTGACCGATGAACAACTACTTGACATCGTGGACATCGTGAAAGCAACACAAGTTGATGGAATCATTGCAACCAATACAACCATAGCGCGAAAAGACCTAAAATCACATCTTACACTGGTCGAAGAACAAGGCGGGCTCAGTGGAAAACCGTTATGCGATAGAAGCACTGAAGTGATTCGGTTTTTGGCAAAGCATAGTGACGGAGCTTTCTCTATCATAGGGGTAGGGGGCATTCACTCACCGGAAGATGCCCTCAAGAAACTAAAAGCAGGCGCAGATTTGGTGCAGTTATATACAGGCTTTATCTACGAAGGCCCTAGTTTGGTGAAAAAAATCAATAAAGCTATTTTAGAAAACCGATAGCTTTCTCATTTTGAATTACGAAGTTCTTTTTGCTTTTATGGCAGCTACGGCAGCTTTGGCCATATCACCAGGCCCAGATAACATCTTTGTGTTGACCCTGAGTCTTGCAAAAGGTGCAAAAAAAGGACTTGCCGCAGTGGCCGGACTCATGACAGGGTGCCTTATCCACACTACTTTGGTGGCCTTTGGGGTATCGGCCTTGATTCGAGAAAATGAGAACATCTTTTTGGTAATCAAGCTATTGGGCGTTGCCTATCTTCTCTACTTAACCTATTTAGTGCTTAAAAGTGATGGAAAAGTCTCTTTAGAAGAAGAAAGCAGACATTATAAGGGCATGGCAAGTCTTTTCAAAAAAGGGTTCTGGATGAACGTGCTAAATCCAAAAGTCACTATTTTTTTCTTGGCCTTTTTCCCCGGATTTCTTTTTAGTGATTCCCTGAGTACCGTTCTGCAATTTTATGTTTTGGGGTTGCTTTTTATTTTAGTTTCCTCTCTTGTGTTTGGTTCCATAGCCATGATGGCGGGAAAGATATCAGCATATTTATCGAAGACACCAAAAATTGGGATTTTTCTCAAGTGGTTGCAAATAGTGGTGTTTTTAGCCATAGCCATCTATTTACTTTTCGGTTGAAAACGTTGTCTAAATTCACAATTAAGTAATTCCCCCTTTGACTGGGGAGTAAGGGGGATATTTTGATTGGTATTATTTACATCCCCGCCGCTTTCAGCGGACTGCCCCTCAAGGAGACAATTCATATATCAACGCTTTGATTAAAATTTAGATACTTTGTGCCAAGAGTTTTAAACCTCGTACTTCTAAATTCCTACTTCGTATTTTTGGAGGATGGCACAAGAACAGGTCAAAATCATCGAATGTCCGCGTGATGCCATGCAAGGCATCAAGGCTTTCATACCTACAAAAGACAAGGCGAAATACATTCAATCACTGTTGGGCTGTGGATTTGATACTATTGATTTCGGCAGTTTTGTTTCACCAAAGGCCATCCCGCAAATGGTCGATACAGCTGAGGTTTTGAATCAATTGGACCTTTCTAAGACCAAGAGCAAGCTTTTGGCCATTGTGGCCAATGTACGCGGCGCACAAGATGCATCAGTTCATAATGCCATTGATTGCCTCGGCTATCCATTTTCGATATCTGAGAACTTTCAAATGCGAAACACCCATAAGACCATTGCGCAATCTGTAGACATCCTTCAAGATATTTTAGAGATTGCAAATAAGACCGATAAAGAAGTGGTCACCTATATTTCCATGGGATTTGGAAATCCTTATGGCGACCCTTGGGATGTCGAGATTGTAGGGGAGTGGACCGAAAGATTGACCGAAATGGGTGTTCGAATTCTGTCGCTTTCAGACACCATCGGAAGCTCGACTCCAGAGGTCATCGATTATTTGTTCTCAAATCTAATTCCAAAATACCCTGATATAGAATTTGGGGCCCATTTGCATACCACACCCACCAAATGGCACGAAAAAGTAGATGCCGCCTACAAGGCGGGTTGCCGACGCTTTGATGGCGCGGTACAGGGTTTTGGCGGTTGCCCCATGGCGAAGGATGAGCTGACAGGCAATATGCCCACCGAAAAAATGCTTTCCTACTTTACCGAACATAAAGCAGAAACCGGAGTGAATTGGATGGTTTTTGAAGCAGCCTACAACAAAGCTACAGCGTTGTTTTCGGTCTATCATTGAGACTTTCAGGCTCTTGTATTTTACCTAAATGTTAAATCTTGTTCTTTATTTAAAATAAGTCTAAATAATTTTTGCATGGATTGAAAGGCCATCTATATTTGCATTATTATTTATAACTAATCTAAATAAACTTAACATGATAAAGAGGTTGATTTCCGTAGTTGTAGTGGCTGGCTTTTTCGTTGCCTGCTCTGACGATGATAATACAATAATTGACCCTGTGGCGTCTTGTGAAAATCAAATTCAGGATGGAGACGAAACAGGCGTTGACTGCGGTGGCAGTTGTACACCTTGCGAGACTGCAATCGACAATCCGGCCACCTATGTTTTTGAGCGAAATGGTGAAAGTTCGGTAAGTTTTAGTGGCCAGACTACCCGAATTTTGATGGCTGAGGAAATCATCGATAAAATGTTGGATGAGACCACAACGGCCGAGGTATTGAACGCCATGTTTGCGCATGCCGAAGGAGAAATGGATTTTTCTGATGCTGACTTAAATGCTTCCGATAAAAACGTTCGCGGCAAAACAGCGGCGTCTTTTGATTTCTTTTCCAACAATGCAACCGACCAAGCACTGATCCGTGCTGATTTTGAAAGCTGGATACAGATTCAAGTAGACGAGGTTTTCCCACGTTGGAACGAAGCAGCATCCGAAGGAATGGCCGGACAGATTGCCGACGGGTCCTCAACCCGATATATCGATTCAAGGGGATTGGAAATGAACCAACTTTTCAATAAATCATTGATTGGGGCCTTGATGGTCGACCAGATGCTGAACAATTACTTAAGCTCCAATGTTTTGGACCAGTTTGAAGAAGCCAATGATGCCGAAACTTTGGTCGATGGAAAAAACTATACCGACATGGAACACGATTGGGATGAAGCCTATGGCTATGCTTTTGGCACAGCGCAAGATTTGGCCGACCCGAGACCGACCATTGGTGAAGATGACAGTTTTTTAAATAAATATATCGGTAGGGTAGAAGGCGATGATGATTTTGTAGGTATTACCGAAGACATCTACCAAGCCTTGAAATTGGGCCGTGCCGCCATAGTCGCCAAAGATTATGTAGTTCGAGACGAACAGGCCGATATTTTAAGGGAGCTGGTTTCAAAAGTTATCGGAATTCGTGCTGTATACTATTTGCAGCAAGCTAAGAATGCATTAGATCAGGCCACGCCAGCTTACGGCACTGCGTTTCATGACCTATCAGAGGGCTATGGGTTTATCTACAGCCTACAGTTTACGAGAAAACCGGGCACTGATGAACCCTATTTTACTAAGGCAGAGGTTGATGCTTTTTTGGTCGATTTGTTGGATGATGGCGATAACGGACTTTGGGATGTGACCCCAGCAACTTTGGATGCCATTTCTGAAGCCATCGCAGCTGAGTTCGACTTTACTGTTGAGCAGGCGGGCAGCTAAGGTGAAGTTTACAATTTGTTAATAGAATGAGGTGGATTGCCACTTGTAGAATTGACCTCTTTGGCTATCTTTGAAATCCTTTAATTAGAATAAATAAAAATAACTGGAAATGAGAAAGTTTAGATATTGGGGATGGTTCTTGGTGCTGCTGATTTGGGCCTGTTCATCTGATGGTGCTGATGACCAAGCTCCAATCGATGACGATGTCAACATGACCGATGACGATGTACCGGTGACTTTTGATCGTTCTGCCATGCTCACCAATTGGGCCGATAACATCATCTTGCCATCGTACGATTCTTTTGTCAATGAGCTTTCCAATTTTCAATCCGTATTTGAATCATTTAAGGCCGATGCCTCTGAATCGAACCTGATTCAATTGCGACAGGCATGGTTGTCGACATATTTGAGCTGGCAAAAAGTTTCCATGTTTGAGATTGGCCCGGCAGAATCTATCGGTCTGCGGTTGAACATCAACACATATCCATCAGATACAGCTTTGATTGAGCAGTTTGTGGCTGCGGGAAGTTACGATTTATCCCTTCCCTCAAATCGCGACGCTAAAGGGTTTCCGGCCTTGGATTATTTGATCAACGGTCTGGCAGAAACCGATGCCGAAATTGTCAGTTTTTTTGGTACTGAAACAGGTAAGGAGGGCTATTTGAGTTATTTTGAGGATGTTCTGGAAGATATGATTGGTTTGACCGGCCAAGTTGCAAATGAATGGGAAAGTGGGTATCGAGATACTTTTGTGGCCAACGATGGATCTTCTTCCACAGCTTCGGTCGATAGGTTCGTAAACGATTTTATTTTCTACTATGAAAAGTTTTTACGTGCCGGAAAAATGGGCATTCCGTTAGGAGTGTTTACAGGGTCAATCGCACCGAACACGCTTGAGGCATATTACAAAGAAGACGTGAGCAATGAACTGTTTTTGGCTGGTTTGGATGCCGTTCAGGATTTTTTCAATGGAAAACATTTTGATGAAAATGCCACAGGTGAAAGTTTGGCAAGCTACCTCCAAGATTTGAACACCTTAAAAAACGGTGAAGAATTGGACGCATTGATCAATCAGCAATTTGATTTGGCCCGTGATAGGGTCTCTGGCTTGAATCCCTTTAAAGCAGAAATAGAAAATAACAATCCGCCTACTGATATGCTCATGGCCTATGATGAGGTACAAAGGGCAGTGCCCCTTTTAAAAGTCGATATGGTCTCTGCGATGAGCATCAGTATTGACTTTGTGGATGCTGACGGAGATTAATGACGTCGGTACTAAATAAATATTTGAAACAAACTTCGGAGGCCGCCCCATTGGCGGTCTTTCGTATTTTTTTTGGCGTGATGATGTTGGCGAGCATCATCCGATTTTGGTCATACGGGTGGATTGAAAAACTTTATCTGGAGCCCAAATTCCACTTTTCTTACTATGGATTTGAATGGGTCAAACCCCTTGGAAATTGGACATATCTCTTATTTTTTATCTGTGGACTTTCGGCTCTTCTGGTAGCACTGGGATGGAAGTACAAATGGGCCATCATTACCTTTTTTCTCTCGTTCACCTACATCGAGTTGATGGATAAGACCACTTATCTCAACCATTATTATTTTATCAGCATCTTATCTTTTCTGATGATTTTTCTGCCTGCCAACGCCTACTTTTCGATAGATGCGAAGCAGAATATCGATAAGCGTTTTCAATCCATCCCCAAATGGAATATCGATGCAGTAAAACTGCTGTTGGCAATCGTCTACATCTATGCAGGCCTGGCCAAGTTGAATTCAGATTGGTTGGTTGAAGCCATGCCCCTGAAAATTTGGTTGCCATCAAAATTTGATATTCCGTTGATAGGCGGCCTCATGGGTAAAGTGTGGGTGCAATATGCATTTAGCTGGGCTGGTGCGCTGTACGATTTGACCATTCCGTTTTTATTGCTGTGGAAACCCACCAGAAATTTTGCTTTTGTCTTTGTCATCATTTTTCATGTATTGACACGGGTTTTGTTTCCTATCGGGATGTTTCCGTACATCATGATTGTCTCCGCATTGATTTTCTTCGACCCCAAGGTGCACCACAAGATTCTGGGTGTTATCTCCAGAATTTTCAAGATTGACAAAAAGCAGTTTGACAACAACGCCATTTTATATGAGAACAAGAATGTTGCAACTGGGTTGAAGCATGCGGTGCTGGCCTTGTTTTTTATGGTGCAACTGTTTTTACCATGGCGTTATTTGGCCTACCCGGGTGAATTGTTCTGGACCGAGGAAGGGTATCGGTTTTCATGGCGGGTCATGTTGATGGAAAAATCGGGTTACGCACAGTTCAAGATTGTTGACAAAGCAACAGGAAAGCGGTTTTATGTGGACAACAGTGATTTTTTGACCCCTTTTCAAGAAAAGCAGATGAGCTTTCAGCCTGATTTTATTTTGGAATATGCCCATTTTTTAAAAAAACATTTTGAGCGTCAGGGCCATAAGAATATCGCTGTTTTTGTGGAAAGCTATGCGGCCTTGAACGGCCGTTTGAGCAGACCCTACATTGACCCGAATGTTGATTTGGCCCAGCAAAAAGAATCATTTGAACATAAAGATTGGATTTTACCCTTTGAAGATGAGATTAAAGGTATTTAGTGGTTTTGTCATTCCCAAGCTTGTACTGAGCGCAGTCGAAGTAAAGGTGATAATCTCAATGGTGACACTCTTGTTTTGCTGTATGACAGTTGCTGGCCAGTTGACCATTTCTGGCACGGTCACTGACCAAAAGGGTAATCCGTTGCAAGGGGCTGAAGTCTATCTGACACAGACACAAGCATTGGTAAGCACCGACGAGAACGGAAAATTTTTATTTGAGGATGTTCCCGGTGGCAAGTATGACCTTGTGGTGTTTGCCTTTGAATACCGTGTTCACGAACAAGAAATCACCTACGACCAAGATTTTGAATTGAACATACAGCTTGAGCCCCTACAGGCGCAGCAGCTTTCTGAGGTTGTGCTCACCCAAGAGCGTGAAAAGGTGTTTGCCCTGCAAAAATTAAAGACCGTTGAGGGTACCGCAATCTATGCCGGTAAAAAAAGCGAGGTGGTTTTGGTAGGAAACATCCCAGGAAACCTCGCAGCCAACAATCCCCGACAGATTTACAGCCAAGTAGTCGGCCTGAACATCTTCGATTATGGTGATGCTGGGCTGCAACTGAACATTGGGGGCAGGGGATTGGATCCCAACCGCACGGCCAATTTCAATGTGCGTCAAAATGGGTATGATATCAGTGCCGATGCGCTGGGCTATCCTGAAAGCTATTACACCCCGCCCGCCGAAGCTTTGGACCAAATTCAAGTGGTCCGAGGAGCAGCTTCGTTGCAATACGGACCACAATTTGGGGGGTTGGTCAATTTTAGGTTCAAACAACCCAATCCGAATAAAAAAATTGAGCTTGTTTCACGTCAAACGGTGGGTTCATTTGGTCTGTTCACCAGTTTCAACAGTCTTTCAGGTACGGTTGGTGATTTTAGCTACTACACCTATTTTAATTACAAGCAGGGCAATGGCTTCCGCCCGAATTCAAATTTCAACAGCAGAAACTATTTTGGGCATTTTGGGTATCAACTTTCAGACAAAACCAAACTATCGTTTGAGGCGACATTTTTGAACTACTTGGCAAAACAACCGGGAGGTCTTACCGATGCCCAGTTTATTGAGAATCCAGAATTCAGTAATCGTGACCGAAATTGGTTCAATGTCGATTGGAAGCTGTTCTCGTTGCGATTGGAACATCAATTTTCACCCAAAACCGATTTCAGCTTGAACCTCTTCACCCTTGATGCGGCCCGAAGGGCTCTGGGTTTTAGAACGAACAGGGTCTCACAACCCGATGACCCCAACGAACCGAGAGAGTTGTTAATTGATAATTTTCAAAATTGGGGCGCTGAAGCTCGGTTGCTGACACGATATAAATTGAAGGATAAAGATGCGGTACTGCTTCTCGGCACAAAATACTACCAGACCTCGAATGACCAACGGCAGGGCCCAGGTACGACGGCGGCTGACCCAGATTTTGAATTTGCCAGTCAAGATTTTCCCAATTACGAACGGCAGTCACAGTTTGATTTTCCCAATAGGAACGTTGCCTTTTTTGGTGAGAACATTTTCAATCTTTCAGACAGGTTTTCCTTGACACCCGGTTTTCGCTTTGAGTATATCAAAACAGAGAGCGAAGGTAGTTTTAGAAATATAGTGCTGGATTTGGCGGGCAATGTGCTGCTGAATGAAGAAATTCCCGACAATCGCACTTTTGAACGCAATTTTTTATTGCTCGGACTGGGAGCTTCCTATAAGATATTACCATCAATGGAGTTGTACGGTAACTTTTCGCAGAACTATCGCTCGGTCACCTTCAATGATATTCGAATAATCAACCCTTCCTTTCAAATTGACCCCAACATCTCTGATGAAGACGGATTTACGGCAGATTTGGGAATCCGGGGAAGGTTCAATGATATTTTGACCTATGATTTGAGCGCATTTGGTCTGTTGTACGATGACCGTCTGGGCGAGGTGTTAAGAAATGAAACACGAACCAATGCCGAGGGCGAAGAAATTGAAACGGGTAGGGTAGTGCGCTTTCGGGGCAATATCGGTACAGCGTTTATTTACGGCCTGGAATCGTTCGCAGATGTAAATTTGAAATCGATTTTGTTTCCAGGGTCAGAAAAAGCAAAGCTTAACTATTTTGTCAACCTCGCGCTTACCAATTCAGAATATACCCAGTCAGAGCAGAACAATGTGGAAGGCAATCAAGTGGAGTTCATCCCAGAAATCAACCTGAAAACCGGACTCAGTTTTGGCTACGGAAATCTTTTAGGAAGTCTACAATACACGTATCTGTCGGAACAATTTACCGATGCAACAAACGCCCTTCAAGATGTCAACGACAACCAAAGGGGCATTGAGGGAACCATTCCTGCCTATGATATCATGGATTTTTCCCTCTCCTATTCATGGAAAATGCTAAAACTGGAAGCAGGTGTCAACAACCTGTTGGATAATTCATATTTCACCCGAAGGGCAACAGGCTACCCCGGTCCGGGAATCATTCCAGCTGAACCACGCACGTTTTATACCACGTTGCAATTAAAGCTCTAGGCAACTGCCTGAGGTGCCCAACTTGAACAGAGCATTTCGGGCGAAGCCTTTTTCGGATGCGGGCACGTCGGTGTATTGAATCGTGAACAAGTACCACAACTCAAATCATTTTTAAGCGCGTCGCGCATATTGAAACTATCGCAAGTATGTCGCTCACTCACCTTGATATGGTGTTGGGCACAGGTGTTATCGTTTTCAAAATTTGTACAATTTGTGCAGTTTGTAGCTAATCGAATGGGCATAACAAGTTTTTTAGTATTTCTACTAAATGTAGCATGGTGAAGCTTTAGAAACAATTTAAATAACTGATTTACAGTTATTTAAATTTAGATTGATTAAAAAAGAAAGCGGCCGAATCCTACAAGGCCGCTTTCAAATTACCAATCTCCATGAGAACACTAAGGAAATCAGTTTTCTATAAGGTGGTAGTTGATTTCATCGTACCCTATAAAATGTATTGCAGCATTATCAATGTTCAAAAGTTCTTTCAACTCATGAATTTCATGCCGATCTACCAATATAATAAAATGGTTTAAACCTAAAGAAATGGGTATTTTTCTATGATTGAAAGTGCATTTCAACTGTTCTTCCCAATACTTGATATCTAAGGTGTCGATATATTTCTTAAAAGCATCGAGTTCCCACTCATAATATTCAAAACATAGATTGTTGTACACCACCTGAAACAATTTGCTGTGGCTGCAAAATGTAAGAGTTCCATTTTTGGATTGATTTAGAATTTTTCTGGATGGACACATACGTTATTAATTTAAACCAAATATAATTATTTATATTAAGTCTAAATAAAAATAATATTATTTTCTCAATTCATTGATTGCCATTTACCACGTCGCAAAAGTTGACGGTATTTGTGGTATCTTTGCACGCAATTAATTTCTAATTGCCATGGAAGCCCATCTTCAAAAGATTGTCGGCGAAGGCCTTACTTACGATGATGTACTGCTCGTACCCGCTTATTCGCAAGTCCTTCCCAGAGAAGTCAATATCAAATCAAAATTTACGCGCAATATTTCCATCAACGTGCCCATAGTCTCTGCGGCTATGGATACGGTCACCGAGTCTCGCATGGCCATTGCCATGGCACGTGAAGGTGGTATTGGGGTCCTGCACAAAAACATGACCAGTGAGCAACAGGCCATAAAGGTGCGAAAGGTCAAGCGGGCCGAGAGTGGTATGATCATGGATCCAGTTACGCTTCCTCTTCATTCTGTGGTACAAGATGCCAAGGCAAGCATGAAGGAACACAGTATTGGGGGTATTCCCATTGTAGACAAAGAAGATAAACTCTTGGGAATTGTCACCAATCGCGACCTTCGTTTTGAAAAGAATAACGAACGCCCCATCGCTGAGGTGATGACCTCAGAAAACTTGGTCACCGCTGGCGTGGGTACGACCCTGACGGAAGCCGAAGACATCCTTCAAGAAAATAAAATTGAAAAACTTCCTGTAGTTGATGATGATTACAAATTGGTAGGCCTGATTACCTTTCGTGACATCACCAAACTGACCCAAAAACCCATCGCCAACAAAGACCGGTACGGTCGTCTTCGTGTAGCTGCAGCAATCGGCGTAACGTCCGATGCAGTTGATAGGGCAGGGGCTTTGGTGAAAGCAGGGGTCGATGCCATTGTCATCGATACGGCCCATGGCCATACCAAAGGAGTGGTCGCTACACTAAAAGAGATTAAAAACGCTCACCCTGATTTGGATGTTGTCGTCGGTAACATTGCTACGGCTGAAGCTGCAAAATATTTGGTCGATGCTGGCGCTGATGGGGTCAAAGTGGGCATTGGGCCAGGCTCTATCTGTACAACCCGCGTGGTTGCGGGGGTCGGATTTCCACAATTTTCCGCTGTTTTAGAGGTTGCCGCAGCTATAAAAGGTAGCGGAGTGCCTGTCATTGCCGATGGCGGTATTCGCTACACAGGTGATATACCCAAGGCTATTGCTGCAGGCGCAGACACCGTCATGCTGGGTTCTTTATTGGCAGGTACCAAAGAATCCCCCGGGGAAACCATCATCTATGAAGGGCGAAAGTTCAAGAGCTATCGAGGTATGGGATCTGTTGAGGCTATGAAAGAGGGCAGCAAAGACCGTTATTTTCAAGATGTGGAGGATGATATCAAAAAACTGGTTCCTGAAGGTATCGTGGGCCGAGTGCCGTATAAAGGCGATTTATACGAAAGCATGCATCAGTTTATTGGGGGATTACGTGCTGGAATGGGATATTGCGGCGCAAAAGATATCGCCGATTTGCAAGAAACTGGAAAGTTTGTAAAAATCACCTTTAGCGGTATTGCCGAAAGCCATCCCCATGATGTAACAATTACCAAAGAGAGTCCGAATTATAGTAGGTGATTATTTCCCAACCCCAGAATAGGTTTTCCAGTCTTGGGTTTTGTAGATATCATCGCCGAAATATCGGGCGATTTGCATGAAAGGCTTTACTTTTTGATAACCGGGTACTGGAGAGAGCATATTTAAGTCCTCATCTAAAAAGACAACCGTGGGATAGCTCAACTGCCCTTTCAATAAGGCTGCTGCCAATTCATGGTAACCACGTCTACCTGAAGGAACAAATTTAAAAGTCTTGCCTTGGTACTCTATGGGTTCTTTTCCCTCGGCATCCATTTTGACCATGTGGTAATTTTCTTGCATGTACGCAGCCACTTCAGGATTTTGAAAGGTATCCTTATCCATTTTTTTGCACCATCCGCACCAATCGGTATACACATCAACAAATACCTTTTTGGTGTTGCCCTCGTTCTGGGTCATGGCCACGGCCTCATCCCAAGTCAACCAATTGATTTCTTGGCCAAAAGAGAAGCTGGAAAAGAGCAATAAAAGAAAAAAAGTAAGAATCCTCATCACAATATCAATTTGAACAATAGTCTCTCGTCACTATCAAAACTAACGAAAATTGTGCCAAAAAAGTATTTAAGCAATTAGTACTGAGATGGCGATCAAAATTGCGAGCACCAAACAAAGTGGTGCATAGTATTTGGTGTCCATCTTGGCAAAAGGGGTGCCTTTTACTGATTTAAAGAATCCGGCATACTTGAAATCACCGATGGCTCGAACAAGAAATATGATCCCAACGGCAATCTGGAAGTAATGAAGCCAACCGACGCTCCAAAATTGGAATGCACTATTTGCAAAGACCAGGGCAAACAAGAGAAGCCCCAGACCTACCATTGTAGTCATAAATGAACTGGGCAAGCTTACTTTTTCTTTGGATGACTTTGTCGGCAGTACCAGCTCTGGATTTTTGATGCCGAAAATGGCCCAATAGAAGTGCAATAAACCCAACACTGCAAAAGTCGTAGCAACAACAATGGGGATTACAATCATATCATTTGGCCGCCGCCTTTTCTTTTTTGGGCTCGAAAAGCTCTTTTTGGTCCACTTGTTTGTTCAAGATATCATCAAAAGTCTCCCGTTCACGGATCAAATAGGCCTTACCTTCGTGCCACAGCACTTCTGCTGGGCGATAGCGCGAATTGTAATTGCTGGCCATGGTAAAGCAATAGGCCCCTGCATTTTTGAAGCACAAAATGTCCCCCTCAGAAATTTCATTGATACGCCGGTTATTGCCAAACGTGTCGGTTTCGCAGATGTACCCAACCACGGAATAGTAGCGCTCACGCCCTTTGGGATTTGAAATGTTCACAATCTCATGGGCCGAACCGTACAACATCGGCCTGATCAGGTGGTTAAAACCCGAGTCGACACTGGCAAACACAGTCGAAGTGGTCTGTTTAACAACATTCACCTTTGCCAAAAAGTGACCCGCTTCACTGACCAAAAACTTGCCCGGTTCAAAGGCCAAGGTCAAATCTTTTCCGTACGCTGAACAGAATTCATTGAACCTTGTGGTCAATTTTTTGCCCAATTCTTCAATGTTTGTTTGAATATCACCTTCTCTATAGGGCACCTTAAAACCGCTGCCAAAATCAATAAAATCCAGATTCTTGAAATTTTTTGCGGTCTCAAACAGGATTTCGGAAGCATAGAGAAATACATCAATATCCAAAATATCGCTTCCGGTATGCATGTGGATGCCGTTGATGTTCATGTTGGTCAGCTCAACAATGCGCAACAAATGCGGAATCTGATGGATGCTGATGCCAAATTTTGAATCGATATGCCCCACTGAAATGTTCGAATTCCCACCGGCCATCACGTGCGGATTGATACGTATGCATACAGGAATATCAGGATGTTTGGCACCAAACTGCTCTAGTATGGAAAGGTTGTCGATATTGATCTGAACGCCTAATGCAGCTGCCTCTTCAATTTCTTCCAGAGAAACACCGTTTGGGGTATAAATGATAGATTCTGGTTTGAAACCCGCCAAGAGCCCCAATTTGACTTCTTGAATGGATACAGTGTCCAATCCGCTGCCCAAACTGTTCATCAACCGCAAGATGGCAAGATTTGACAATGCCTTTGCAGCATAGTTCAACCGTAGATTGTTGACTCCTTTAAAGGCATCGGTCAAACGATTGAATTGTGAAATAATCTTATTGGAATCATAAGCATATACGGGTGCGCCATGTTTTTGAACAATGTGCAGCAAATCAGTTCTTTTCATAAGAAAACTTATTTTGACAAAACTAGGATTCGAACTATTTGTTCCCAAAAATATCCATATAAAAAATAGAAATAAAACAAAATGTTATAAAAATAACAATCAAGTCATTTATAAAGTTGTCATTTCAACCCTGACTGTGTATTTTTAGACAAACTATGCTATGAAATGAGCATAAATTTTTTCATTGAGAAATTCACCCACCGAAATGAATAAAATTTTTGTGAATTACTGAATGTCTTAAAATTTTAAAGACATTAAATTTCATTGATGAAAACTTTATACAGATGAAATTACCCCTATTCCCATTAAAATCTATTTTTTTTCCAGGCGAGACGGTACCACTACACATTTTTGAAGAGCGGTACAAACAGCTGATCCAAGATTGTCGTGATGAAGCTATCACCTTTGGCATTCCCGTCTATATGAACGGTACCATTGCGTATGGCACCGAGGTGCAGTTGGTCGAAGTGGTCAACACCTACGAAAGCGGTGAATTTGATGTCATCTGTGTGGCCCGGCAAATTTTCAGGATACTGACCTTTGACCACGAAATGGAAGGCAAGCTTTATGCAGGGGGCATCGTTGAGTTTATAGATTCCGTCAATGATGCCGACGATGATTTGCGCAACAAAGTACTTGATAAACTAAAAGTGCTGTATGACTTTATGCAGGTTCAGTTTCCTCCAACGGATATAAAAAAATTCAATAGCTACGCCTTTGCGCACAAGATGGGCCTGACATTCGAGCAAGAGTACCAGTTGTTGCAACTGACCAAAGAGTCTGAACGGCTGCACTACATTCAAGAGCATCTTGACACGACCATTGCCGTTCTAGAGCAGATAGACCGTACCAAGGCAATGATTGAAATGAACGGACATTTTAGAAATTTTGATCCGTTGGATTTTAATGATTTTGAAGTGAAGTGATGGTGCCAACGCTTCTTCAGGCATAAATCATTTTACTCCATCATTAATTATTGATTCTATGTTTGGTTTCCTATTTTTGTGCCGCAATCAAACAGTAGCATTTTATGAATCTTCACGAATATCAGGGTAAAGAAATTTTGGCCTCTTTTGGGGTGCGTATTCAAAAGGGCATTGTTGCCCATAATGCAAAAGAAGCGGTTGATGCCGCAAAACAGTTGACCCAAGAGACCGGTACGGGCTGGCATGTCATCAAAGCCCAAGTACATGCAGGTGGCCGAGGTAAAGGCGGTGGGGTAAAACTGGCCAAAAACCTGAAAGAAGTCGAAGAGCTTGCCGGTAACATTATCGGAATGAATTTGGTGACGCCCCAGACTTCTGCCGAAGGGAAAAAAGTACACCAGGTTTTGGTTGCTGAGGATGTCTACTATCCCGGTGACAGCGAAACCAATGAGTTCTATATGTCGGTATTGCTGAACCGTGCAACGGGCAGAAATATGATCATGTACTCCACGGAAGGGGGGATGGATATCGAAGAGGTCGCCGATAAAACCCCGCATCTGATATTCACCGAAGAGGTTGACCCCGCTACGGGCCTGCTTCCTTTTCAGGCCAGAAAAGTAGCGTTCAACCTTGGTTTGAGCGGCACCGCTTTTAAGGAGATGACCAAGTTTGTCACAGCGCTCTACAAAGCGTATGAAGGATGTGATGCCAGTCTTTTTGAGATCAATCCGGTATTGAAGACTTCTGACGATAAAATCATGGCCGTTGATGCCAAGGTTTCCATTGATGATAATGCGCTGTTCCGTAGAAAACAATATGCCGAAATGCGCGATTTGCGTGAAGAAAATCCGATTGAGGTCGAAGCACGTGCGGTTGGATTGAATTATGTGGATTTGGACGGAAATGTAGGCTGTATGGTCAACGGAGCGGGTCTGGCCATGGCGACAATGGATTTAATTAAGATGGCCGGTGGAGAGCCAGCCAACTTCTTGGATGTTGGCGGTACCGCGGATGCAAAAAGGGTAGAGGAAGCTTTTCGTATCATTTTAAAAGACCCGAACGTAAAAGCGATACTCATCAATATTTTTGGGGGTATCGTTCGTTGTGATCGAGTGGCCCAGGGTGTTGTGGATGCCTATAAAAACATGGGAGACGAAATCAAGGTGCCCATCATTGTAAGACTTCAGGGTACCAATGCCGAATTGGCAAAAGAAATTATTGACAATTCAGGCTTGGCGGTCCATTCCGCAGTACAGTTTCAAGAAGCGGCGGACAAGGTGAAAGAGGTGCTCTCGTAAACACTGTTTTTACATTTTACAATCTATAAAGAAGGCTTCGGCCTTCTTTTTTTATGTCTGAATCTGAAGCCCTTTTTCTTAATAAAACCAGAATAATGGTCATTCTGCATCATATATCGCAAAGCTTACGTTAAAAACCTTTTTGTGTGGTAACAAATAGGGTAATATCATCATCATTTATATATCTAACCCATCATCAATCAGTAATCAAAAAACAAACGTCATGAAGAAAATGAAATTTTTTATCGTAATCGCAGCATTGGTCCTTTCAACAGGGGCATTCGCCCACCAACCCACAAAGTCAAGTCCAATTGATGCCTTAAAAAGCCAGTTGGTTGAAATTTTGAATGAAAATTATTTTCTGGTCAGAAATCAGGATTTGACCGCACGGGTACTCTTTACATTGGACGAAGAAAGCAAAATCCAATTGCTTGAAGTGCAGACCAAGCGCCATGATTTGAAAAGGTTTATCGTGAACAGTCTCAGGGGCAAAAAAATACAGATGGAAACCGTCTGCACTGATGAAAATTTTGTGGTCGATATTCGAATGACAAAACCTTAGTAGGGTATAAGTACAAAGTCATTTTAGCTATCATATAGTGGCTTTCTAAGGTTGGTACGACAAAGTGCCTTCTAGGAAAACAATGTTAAAAAGTTGAAAGCTTGTAACATTTCAAATTTTTGGAAGTCTTTTTAATAAGTCATCATTCCAATCAAAAAACGAAATGTCATGAAATATTCAACCTAGTTTTATTGATCACTTAAAACATGGATTATTTGAATTAGTCGAAAAATCCCGATGCATGTCGGGATTTTTTTATTATACTAAAACAAACTTTTTCACAGTTATTGATTAGACAACCAAGCCACAATGAGCACCTACAAAGAAAAACTGAGCATTCTTTCTGAAATGATAGCCTTTGCTAGGGTCGATGAAAAGATAAAACCTTCAGAGTATGCCTTTTTGCGTCAGGTTGCTTCAGGTCTGGGTGTTGAAAATGAAGTTTTTGAGGGACTGCTGAAACAAAAGGCCGAAAAGAAAATACTGAAATCACAGGCGGATCGCATTGTTCAATTTCATCGTTTGGTGCTTCTGATGAACGTTGACCAAGACCAGCACCCCGATGAAATTCAAAAACTCCACGAGATAGGCTTGGCAATGGGGCTACCGCCAAGTGCGGTTTCACAAGTGTTGGAAGTCATGCATCAATATCCTGATAAGATAGTGCCTCCCGAAGTGCTCCTCCGCATATTCATGGCACATTACAATTGATTTAGGCCAAATGTGATTGCGATAGTATTTCAAGCTATTGCTGCCATCACACCGTATCGTATTCCATATTTTTCATCGATATATTGGTTTTTCTAGACTTTATAAGTCCAGAAACGTCAAAATTCTATTCAATGGTACAAATCCTATGAAACAGAAAATCAGAAGCTTTGCTAAAAAATACGCTTAAATTTTTTAAAAACACTTACCATAAAGTTTTACGGAGCATTGCATTTTATCCGGTGTTGCTGAGCTTGGTCTTTCTGATTTTAGCCATTGTCGGACTCAATGCAGAGCGGTACGAGGCCGTGAAGCTACTTAAAGAAAACGTGCCCAGTTTTTTTATCGAAGATTATGAGACGGCACGGGCCATATTGTCGACACTTATCGGTGGGGTACTGTCTTTGACTGTTTTCAGCTTCACCATGGTGATGGTGGTCTTGAACCAGGCTTCCTCTAATTTTTCATCACGTCTTTTGCCAAATTTGGTTTCTGATAAAAAACACCAGATCATTCTGGGCATCTACATAGGCACCTTGCTGTTCAGTATCATTACATTGATTGCCTTGGGGGCCAACCATGTTGACAAAAATTTCTTGGGCATGTCCACCATGTTCGCAGCGTTGCTTGGGGTGGTCTGCATCGGCCTGTTTGTATACTTCATCCATAGCATATCCGTATCCATTCAAATACATAACATTATTGACCGAATTTTTGATTCGAGCTATACTTATTATGACAAGAAGCTGACGGAAACAAAAGAATTGGAATCGTTTAATGAATTTGATTTGGAAGGATTTGAAACCATCCACAGTCATAAAACCGGTTATTTTCGTGGATTTGAGATTGGATTGATGCGTGATGTCTTGAAGCAAAAAGATAATCAAATTGAGGTATTACCTTATGTAGACCAACATGTTTGGGAAGGAACGCCCCTGATGCGCGTGCGAAACAAACTGAACAAAGAAGAGCTGGAAGCCTTACTTTTTTGTGTGCGAATCTCTACGGATAGGCACACTGGTGAAAGAGGCATCAGCGGTATGGTGAAACTGATGGAAATCGCAGTTAAGGCCATGTCACCCGGTATCAACGATCCTGGTACTGCAATTGAGGCCTTGGTCAAGTTGGGGCAATTGCTCAAGAAAGTAATTTCACTGCCTGAAATAACCATTTCAAAAGTCAAGGCGCAAGCAGAGATTGTGGTCATCAACAATAAAATCAGCACTGAAGATGTAATGCGCATTCTTGTACAGCCCATACGGTTTTATGCAAAAAATGATGTCTCGGTCATGTATGAACTCATTAAAACGATGAATTACCTGCTTAACGACCAGCAACTGTCGGAACATAAAAAACAAGTTATCAAAAAAGAGCTTGACCTTATCAAAAATGATATTGAAAACGCCATGGACAATGATATCGACAAACAAAGGGCTCTTTCCTTTCTATAGAATTGAGAATGGCCTCGAATACTGACATTATGTCGCTATTTTTTGTTAATATAATGACAAAATGACATTAAAATCATGGTGGTATGTAATTTGTCTTAGATAGGGTGAACGAATTAAGTAACATAATTTAAAAGATAAAACCATGAGTCTAGTTAAAAGAAACAATCTGTTATTTCCATCATTGATGAATGATTTTTTTAAGCCTGATTGGTTTGGCGGAATGGACAATTTTGACTCCAATCTTCCTGCTGTGAATATCAAGGAGAATGAGAAGGATTTTAAATTGGAATTGGCGATTCCCGGTTTCAAAAAAGACGATTTCAATGTTGAGGTCGACAACAATGTATTGACCATTTCATCTGAATTGAAATCTGAAGATGAGACCAAAGAAGAGAATTACACCAGAAGGGAATTTTCGTATTCATCTTTCAAAAGGGCCTTCACCTTACCAGAAACCGTTGATGAAGATAACATCAACGCGAATTATGAAGACGGCATTTTGACCTTGAAATTGCCCAAGAAAGAAGAGGCGTTGCCAAAGCCAAAACGGATGATTGAAATTGCCTAATGACATTTAAGAGCATGTTTGGGCCGTTCTGGCCCATTTCATGATGGTTGGTTTGTTTAGTTGGTTAGTTGACGAAAGCCCTGACGTTGCAGTCGGGGCTTTCTGATTTCAAATGTTTTGACCTTATACTTGACAATCGAGATTTAAATGCTCCAACACTTGCGTAGAAATCTAGAACAAGGTTTCTTTCAATGCCACGTGGGCCTGCCCTGTGGCAATTTACTATCAAAAGGTTCGGTCAATATAGATAAGTTGGTCATGATACCTTCTAGAAAGTTGCCAATGCGCAAGTTTTCATTGGGTGCGTGAATACTGTTATCAGGATTTGGAATTCGAACTGAAACAGCATCGACTTCCAAGGTATTGATGAACGGTGCTATCGGTTGAGATCCGCCTGTTGTGCGCATTGCAATGAATCGGTCATCAAAAATCCTTTGCATGGCATGGTTCAGCATTGAGGCTATTGGCGCATCAAAAGACGTTCGAAAGGGTTTTGATCCCAGTCGATATTTAAAAGAAGCCAATTTTCTGTGTTCCGCACGCTCTTTATCGGTGGGTATTGAATCCGCTAGATGAAAACCTTGGCCTATGATATGTTTTCGCAATAACTGCATTAATCTTTCCCCATCAGATTCGGGCACTAAACGCATATCAATTTCAATCACCACTTCTTCGGGTATCAATGTGCGCACTTCTTTGCCTACCCAAGCGGCGTTCAAGCCACGAACATTCAAGGTGGGATATTGCAGCGCCTCTTGATAGGTTTCGCCAATTGCCTCAATTTGGGCTATGCCCAATCGCTTTTTTATTTGCTCTAAATCTTCGGGTACAGCGTTCAAACGTCTTTTTTCGTCTTCATTGAGGGATATGCCGTCATAGAAACTCGGAATAGCGACCCTGCCATCCTCATCCTTCAACGAAGTGAGCAAACGCGATGCTTCAAAAACAGGATTGGGTGCAACATTGCCGTATTGCCCGCTGTGCAATGCCTTTCTTGGCCCAAAAACCCTGATGGTAGCTGTGGCAATGCCCCTTGCACCAAAAGTCAGTGTGGGGAGGTTCGAAAGATGTCTGGTACCATCCATCACCAAAATGGCATTGGCCTCAAGTAGTTCACGGTAACGGTTCACTGCTGCGGGAAGGCTTGGCGAGCCCAGTTCTTCTTGAAAATCCATGATGACCTTTACGGTGTATGGAACGATAATATTCTTTTCTTTCAAGATTCGTAATGCATTGATGAACGCGATTGCCGGGCCTTTAGAGTCGGAAGCAGAACGGCCAAAAATGCGCCAATCCATATTAAAGCCACTTTTTTGGAAATCTTTGGGCAACATGTTCCATTCATTTTCAGCGGTTCGATGTTTGAATACCGCCTTATACGGGTTGGGTTGGTTCCAAGCCAAGGTATCTACAGGTTGGCCGTCAATCTGTAAGTAAAAAAGAATGGATTTATCGGTATTGTGATTTTTACTTTCCGCATACAACAGCGGTGCACCATCGGTTTCCAAGATTTTGGTCTCAAAATCCAATTCCGCAAAAACCACCTTGCACCAATTCAGGTTTTCTTCAATTTGTTCCGGATAGTTGCCATCATTGGCAATAGCCATGAAATTTACCAACTCCCCAATGGCTGTCGGCAATGCCTTTTCTGACCATTTCTCTATTTTTTTTCTCGACGGTTTTTGGGAGTGCCCAAAGTGCAAGCCTGTCGCCCAAATCACTACAAAAACCAGTAATAGGAATCGTATTTTCATTTAATCCTGCTCTTGTAGTATTTTGATTTCATCACGCAATTTGGCGGCTTCCATAAAGTTGAGTTCCTTGGCCGCCTTTTCCATGGCCTTGCGCTTATCACGAATCAATTTTTCCCTTTGGTCTTGGGTCAAGTACTCCAAGTCGGGTTCAGCCGCTCTTAACTCTTCTTTTTCATAATAATAGGTCGAAACCGAATTTTTGGCCAAGGCATTGTCAAGGCTTTTGTTCAGTGCCTTTGGTGTGATATTGTGCTCAGTGTTGTACGCCATCTGTTTTTCACGCCGATAGTTGGTCTCATCAATGGTCTTTTGCATGCTCTCGGTAATGGTATCGGCATACATGATGGCTTTTCCGTCGAGATGTCTGGCTGCCCTGCCCACTGTTTGTATCAGGGAACGGTTGCTTCGCAAAAAGCCCTCTTTATCGGCATCGAGAATGGCGACAAGCGAGACTTCGGGCAAGTCGAGCCCCTCACGCAATAAATTCACCCCGATAAGTACATCAAAAAGGCCTTTTCTCAAATCTTGCATGATTTGGACCCTTTCCAAGGTGTCAACATCACTATGAATGTAGCGACAGCGCACATCGATTCGAGTGAGGTATTTTGTCAATTCTTCGGCCATTCGCTTAGTCAAGGTGGTGACCAGGGTGCGTTCGTCAAGCTCGACCCTTTTTTGAATTTCCTCTACCAAATCATCAATTTGGTTCAAGCTGGGCCGTACTTCGATAACTGGATCCAACAATCCCGTTGGGCGAATGACCTGTTCTACGTAAACTCCCTCACTCAGTTGCAATTCGTAGTCTGCTGGCGTAGCGCTTACATAGACCACTTGGTTTTGCAATGCCTCAAATTCTTCAAACTTGAGCGGGCGATTATCCAAAGCAGCAGGCAATCGGAATCCGTATTCCACCAAATTCTCCTTTCGTGAGCGGTCGCCCCCATACATGGCATGTACTTGTGGAATCGTAACGTGGCTCTCATCGATGACCATCAAATAATCATCAGGAAAATAATCGAGCAGGCAGAAAGGTCGCGTGCCCGGTTCACGCCCATCAAGATAGCGTGAATAGTTTTCAATACCTGAGCAATAGCCCAGTTCTCGAATCATCTCAAGATCAAAATTGGTGCGCTCTTCCAATCGTTTGGCTTCAAGGGGTCTTCCGATTTCCTTGAAATAGTCCACTTGTTTCACCAAATCATCTTGAATCTGGTGGATGGCATTTTGAAGTATATCAGGCGAGGTTACAAACATGTTGGCAGGGTAGATATTCAGTGTATCATAGATTTCGATGACATTGTTGTTGAAGGGGTCAAGGGCCTCAATTTCCTCAATCTCATCCCCAAAAAAATGGATGCGGAAGGCATGATCGGCATAACCGGGGAAAACATCCACCACATCACCCTTGACACGAAAGTTTCCATTTTTGAAATCCGCAGTCGTTCTTGAATACAGGCTCTGCACCAATTGCTTTAAGAACTTGGTACGTGGAATGACTTGATCTCTGTGAATGGAGATTACATTTTTTTGAAATTCCAACGGATTTCCAATTCCATATAAGCAAGAAACAGAGGCAACAACAAGCACATCCCTGCGACCTGATAGTAGTGATGAGGTGGTGCTCAACCGTAACTTTTCAATCTCTTCGTTGATTGAAAGGTCTTTTTCAATATAGGTGCCACTGGTGGGGATGTAGGCCTCGGGCTGATAATAATCGTAGTACGAAACGAAATATTCTATGGCATTATTTGGAAAAAACTGTTTGAACTCAGAATAGAGTTGCGCCGCCAAGGTTTTATTGTGAGCCAATACCAAAGTAGGTTTTTGTACTCTCTCAATGACGTTGGCAACTGTGAACGTTTTGCCCGAACCCGTTACCCCCAATAAGGTTTGATGGGGGTCACCTTCATCGATACCCTTTACCAACTGGGCGATGGCCTGTGGTTGATCGCCCGTAGGTTTGAATTCTGAAACGACTTTAAATTTCACTCCTTAAAAATACGAAAGGCAACGAGAAAAAGAAACTGTGAAGAATTACCTTTTCAGGGCAAAATGGCCCTTGAACTGCCGATTTTCATCGTCTATGGCCAAGAACCAGTAATCACTGGACGGTAAGGCTTGACCATTTAAATTGCCATCCCATCCAGCTGAGCTTTGATCTATTTGTTTCAGCAAATTTCCGAAGCGATCAAATATGTGAATACTTTGTAAAACGATGGGTTCGCTTTCAGGCGGCTGAATGAATTGCCAAAAGTCGTTGATACCATCTCCGTTGGGTGTAAAAAATTTAGGAAATCCTTCAACTGTCAAATCTTGTTCGAAGATTTCCTCTACGATGCCACAGCCATTTTTATCTCGAACATAGAATGTATGGGTGCCAGGTGACACATTATTGAACACATTGCTGTCTTGGTAGGGACCGTCAACATTGTCGATGGCATATTCATAATCACCGATACCACTGACCTCTACAACCACCCTAAAATCTGAAGTACCTTGGTCTTCAAACCTGAGATTTCTGATGATAGCGGCTTCTGAGGAAACCACCTCAAAATCTACCAATGTGGCACATTCAATGATATCACCGGGTTGTACCACCAAATCATACACCTCAAGTTGAAATTGACCCGTGTCGTCCACTGTAAGATTTCTTTCCTCTGATAGCAATGACGTATTACCCAACTCATCGATACCAAACCAACGGTAGCCATCTGCAATAATGGGGGCAGTAAGAATCAAGGGGTTTTCATTCACACAAAATGAAAATATCGAAGGAAATTCAACTTCTGGATTCAAATCAACAAATTCTCCAGTATCAGGATTTAAATAAGGTCCGCATCCCAAAAGGGTTGAAAAAGTTTCCTGTTGGCATCCAATTGCTTGGCCACTCTCATTAAAAGGGGTGATGGTAATAAAAAAAAGGGTATTGGGATTGAAATTAATGACGAATGTAGAATTCGATATAAAAGTAGCGCTATCTAGAATATCGTTACCATCAGGAGTCGTTCCAATGGTCACAAAATAGCCTGTAGCATTTGGTACGGGCACCCATTCAATCAATGGTGTCAGAGATACATTGATTGCGCCATCCAAAGGATTTATAAGGTTGGTGCAATCGGGTAAAGGGGCGACTTCTCGCGTGGTGAAACTTATTTCATCACAGTTGTTGGCAGTACCGTTCTCGTTGTAGGGAACAATGCGAACATAAAAAGTAGTCTCAGGAGGAAATTCAAAAGCTGGATTAAAGCTTAAAACATTGCCTACATCGCCGTCGAATAAATCACCAAAACCAGGTGCCGTTCCAATGATAATTCGATAACCAGTGGCAGTTGGTGAATAATCCCATGAAATATTGGTGAAGACGCTTACCCCGGTATCGCCATCTTCAATGTTTGTTATAGTAGTGCATTCAGGTGGTGTGGTAACTTCAGCTGTAGTAAAGCTTTCCGTGGTGCAGATGATATTTGATTGATTAAAAAAAGACAGCGTAATGGTCACATAAATTTGTGAATTCTCCGGAAGTCCCAATGGGGGTTGAAAAGTTGCACTACTTCCTACACCGCGTTCGTTGACGATATCTCTACCGCCAGGTGTTGTTCCAATTGATATTAAGTAAGATGGTACTCCATCTACAGCATTCCATGACAGGGCTACGTCAACAGGTACGTTCGTATCACCGTTTCTTGGGGTTATTAGAGTGGCACAATCTTGAGCAAACGAAATATAAGAGAACCCCAGTACCAATATGGGCAGCAATTTTTTTAACATACAATGCTCTCAAACACTGTAAGATACTATAAATCTCGCTTTTTCAGTAAGGCATACGATAAATAGATGAAAATTGCCGTCCAGCCGAGTACGATAAGAATTTCGTACCAATGCACGTGATAGTCCAATTCAAACTTTTCTCCAATCTGGTTGGCAACGCTCTGTACGGCATTTAATCGTGTGAAGGGCTCTTCAATCAAGTTGAACATGGCGTTCAATGGAAAAAACCCCATGACTGCATCTGTGGTGGGGCCATCAAAAACCTTCCAACGCAACATGCCCCTTATAAATCCTTCGAATATTTGCCATAGAATCAAAAACCCGAGTGCAAAGGCTGAACGTTTGACCAAAATGCCCAAAAAGAGGCAGAACGAGAAAAATCCGACCAATTTTACAAAGAAGGCCACTAAGAACTCCAAGTCAGAAAAAATGATGGAGAGTTCATTATAGTCTGAGTAAATCAATCCCAAAATCATGGAAACCACAAATACAAAAACGGTTGAAATGGCAGCGAATGAAATGACCGTCAAGAATTTTGAAAGAATGAATTCTTTCTTTGAGAGGCCGTCAATCAAGTTTTGCTTGATGGTCTTGTTACTGTACTCATTGGCCATCATCGAGACAATGACAATTGCCAAAAACAGCTTGAAAATGGCTGTCATAAAGGTGTTGAAATGCCAGATGTAGGGGAAATTGAAAATACCCTGCTCTGCCAAGTGAAATTTTACCGGGCCAATGTCAAACTTGATGGCCGCAATCAAGGCAATGGAGGTCAACAGGATAAAATATGAGGTAATGAGCACTTTGCTTGCCCTGTTGTTCCAGAGTTTTATAAATTCTATCTGTAGCAATCGAACCATGGTTATTTGTTTTTGGTCAAGGTTAAAAATTGTTCCTCCAAGCTTTCTTTGCGCTTTACCAAGTGGGATAGTACAATCCCCTTATCGTGCAGCATTTTGTTCAGCGTTTCGGCATTCATTTCTTCCTTGAGATATGCGGTCAAAGTGCCATTCTCGCCAGAAATTTTACCAAAACTGGCGTGTTTCTCCAACAAATCTTTCAACTTGGGCATGTCTGAACTTCGAAGTTCAAAGAAGCCGTGGCTGGCCAACATTTCATCCACTGGGCCAGAATAGAGTTTTTCACCTTTTCTAAGGATGACGACATGGCTGCAGACTTTTTCAACCTCATCCAAAAGGTGCGAGGCCAAAAGAATGGTGGTACCCTGTGATGCTATTTTTTTGACGATTTCACGAATTTGGTGGATACCGGCAGGATCCAATCCATTGGTAGGCTCGTCCAAAATCAAGATTTCTGGGTCGTTCAACAATGCAGATGCGATGGCTAACCGTTGTTTCATCCCCAAAGAATAGGTCTTGAACTTGCTGTCTTTTCTGTCCCAAAGTCCGACCAACTCCAGCTTTTCTTGAATCTTATCCTCTGAAACCTCTTTGATCTTGCAGACGAGTTTCAGGTTTTTGACTGCGGACATGTAGGGATAAAAATTGGGCCGTTCGATAATGGCCCCTACTTTTTTTAAGGCGTCATGCGTTGAGGTTGCACCATCGAACCAACTAAAATCTCCAGATGTTCGGTTGACAACATTGAGAATGATACCCAGAGTAGTGGATTTACCACTGCCGTTTGGCCCTAAAATACCGTAGACATTGCCTTTTTCGATGGTAAACGAAAGGTCTTTTACGGCGGTGAGATACCCAAACTTCTTGGTCAGATTGGTGACGGTGAGTATTGTGGACAAATGCTATAGTTTTTTGATTGGATTAAAATGGACTAATTTCAATAACTTGACGAAATTAACATGATTTTGTTACAAAATGGAAGGAAGAATGTCTGATGAAAAGTTGATGTCAAAGAAAAAACCGGCCTATCCGATTCAAAAAAAGTTGGATGCTTATTTGGGCCGGTACAACCGTAAAATAGAGATTCCCATTTTTTATGAGGATTTATTGCGATTTGCAGGTTCGGTTGCAGTGTATGATGATGACGGTGATGATACGCTATGGGTGCGGGTCTACTATTCTGACACAGAGCGACAAGAAATTGATTTGAGCCTGAAGAAAGTCTATTCGATCCTCCATTCTGATGGTAGCGAACGTATTTTAGAGTACCTTAATGTTGATGCCGTCGACTATTGCACCTTTGGCAATTCTAAACCCTTTCGTATCAAGGTTCGGAACATCCTCAACGATAACTACACCCATTTCTATGTCAAAAAAACAGATGCGTCACGAGTGTATGGCTTAGAGTTGGAGCACATGCTATCACCTTACAACCTGAACTTTTTGGTCTATAAGGATACCCTCATCGAAGAACATATTGCGGGCATACCGGGTGATGTGTTTATAAAAGATTTTTTGCCCGTACTGACGGAAGCCGAAAAATCACAGCTGGCCAAAGAGTTCGTAAAGTTCAACGAGCGCTGTATGATTCGGTTGTTGGGTGACATGCGTTCATATAACTACGTTATTGTACCCGTGCATGATTTTGATCATGTGGTGTATCGTATTCGCGCCATTGATTTTGACCAGCAATGTTTTGAGGGCAACTTTAAAGTGTACCGCCCCCAGTTTTTCAAGGAAAACTTTAAGATGGTCGAGCTGGTCAGCGACAAGCTACAGGAATATTCAGTGGACCAATATAAGATTGAAGAACGTTCTATCGTTGCAAAGCGTATTTTGAGCTCGGGCGCGCGAATCAAAAGGTTGGTCAGCAGTGCCAAAACCGATAAAATATCACTGTCTGGGCATATCGAACGCCTCAGTGCAGAATTACATGATTACACAGCTGATGTTGAGTTCAAAAAAAGTAAGAACATGGGGCAGATATTGGCGACTGCCCTTGACTTTGTGAAACGTAATTATGAAGATATGAGCATGCGACAGATTATTGAGAAGAAATTTTAATGTTTAATGGTTCGTTGTTTATTGTTCTGATTATGAACACTTAACCATAAACCATAAACCATAAACCATAAACCACGGACACCCTATCCTTTCTGCTCTTTATTAAAATACACCAGATAATAGTACATCTGCCGTTCTTCATCCCAACCCTTCTCGACAAATTTTTCTGCAGATTCAGGATTGATAAAATCCAGTTTTATTTGGATGTTGGTATCGAGATTGATGACGTTCTTGATTTTCTTTCGGGCATCTGAGACGGCTTTATTGGCAATATCAAAGTTGGAAACATCCTCAATACTGTATTTTGGGCCTTTCTCGACCTTGTAGTGCTTGAATTCGGGAATCAGTTCAGGATTTTCCATCACCTCGTTCAAAAAACTGCTCTCCTCAAAGGCATCATTTTTGGCAAAGTGGTTCACTGTCCGGTTCATGAACAATACCTCTTGCTGCTTGTCCTCTGCAGGTAGCACCACATCTTTGGCGAAGTTTTGGCAGAATTTCAGGTAGTTCTTGGTATAAAAATTCTCGTCTGTCAAAGGCGCAACGCCCAGAAAGTCCTCAACCCAATATTTGGCATCGTACCGGTTGCTGTCAACAGACAACACTTTAAAACCATCCTCTTTGTCAACATTGAAAATAAGGCAACCTTTGTCCAATTTATTGATATTGATACCCTGACGGATAATGATATCCAAAGTATCATTCCCCTCTTTGAATTCCAAAAAATCATGTTTCAGCTCACTCTTGAAAATGCCAATGGCCTCTACTTTCTGATTATCCAACAGTACATTGGTAAAGTGGGCCATGTACACTTCCCCATTTTTGATGTGTGGATTGCCCGATTGCTCAAAAAGATGCTGTGTGATCCTTTTTGAGACTTCGTGTGCCTTAGAAGCATCCGAAAAAATGGAGCTTACCGCTTGATAGACTTCATGAAACTCTAAATCGGCCTCATGCGAAAATTTGTAATAATTCTCTTCTTTTTCACGAAAAGGTTTGAAAAAATACTCTTTCAAAAGTGAGGAAAGCTCATCGTTGAGTGCATGGGGTTTGGCCGAGATATACATTTTTTCGCCACGGCTCTTATTGCCGACGCGATGTAGTGAGAGGGTTTCGATTTGGGCAGAGAATAGGTTGAGCATTGTTTTGTTAAAGGTTAAAGTTTAAAGGTTAAAGGTTAAAGATTGAGATACGCCTTTGATTACTGACTTTAGTTCCAGTTTTCGTCAAAATCAAGGTCGTCATAATTGCTGATGTCCACATCAAGATTTTCGGGAGACTCTGATTCGAACTTTTTTTCAGGTGGCGAATCGGGCAATTCACCAAAACTGAACAGCAGATTGGGGTATGAACGGCCATCTTCTTTGTCAACAATATCGGCAAGCTCTACGAAGAACGTCCACATGCTTAGAAAATCGTAGACATAGATTAATTTGGGTGATTTTTCTGTGAGTACATCAGCCAATGCGGTCTCGTTCATCAGGCGAACGTCTGAACCGTCTTCGCTCATATCAAAGAGCGCGATTTCTTCCTCTTGGTTCCATTCTTCATCGCAGGTATAGAAAGATGCCATTTCGTTGCCCATAAAGCCGAAAGCTTGGGTGATGGCGTTGTGAAATTCTTCCAGCGTGTTTTCTTCCTCAATCTCAATATCCCTAAAGATATCATCCTCAGTATCAAGAATTATCCTGATTTTGTAAATCATCCGTACGTCCATTTTGCAAGAATGCAAAGGTATAAAAGTTTAAACTCTTAGACGGATTTTGAAACTATCCTTTCTCGTTTGCCAAACGCTTCAAGAACCAGATAAAAGTGTACTCCGAAAAGTAGCGAAGCGAGCACTAAATGCAAAGGTTGGGTACCAAACGGAAAATCGACGTAGTACATCAAGATTCCCGTTATGATTTCGAAAAAAATAAATCCCATGACCCAATTGATTTTTTTAAGCGGGAGTTTTTTCTGTCGGATTTGCCAAAAAAGGAATCCATTTAAAAGAAAGACAGCCACAGAAAATGAACGGTGCACATAAAACGTCAACGTAGGGTGTTGCAACCATAGGCTTTTTGCCTGTTCACCGACCAATTCTACTTGATGGTCGACCAATTGCCGTACCTGTGTGCCCAATGCAATTTGTACCACGGTCAATAGCAACGCAATACCTAGCAACGATGAAACGGTTTTATCTTGCGTTACGTCTTTAGCGGGCGTTTTTGTGATGTAGATGAGGTATAGGAGCATGGCAACAATGACCAAAGCCATGAGCATGTGTAGGGTGATTTTAACGGGTTCCAGCACTGAGTACACTACGGTAGCCCCTAACCATGCCTGAAAGCCCATGCCGAAGACCACCAACCATGAAAGGATGGTGACTCGTTTACTTTTATTCCAAAAGCGGAATGAAAATAAGGCCAACAATAAAGTGGCCAAACCTGCTAGTGCCCCAAAAAGACGGTTGATGTATTCAATCCATGTGTGCCATACGTTGAAAACGGCATAATCATGTTTGGTATAGGTTTCCCAATTTGAAGCTTTGAAGTCATCATTTGTTGTAAAATCTGATTTTGCAACTTTCAGTTGCTGTTTTACGATGATGACCTGCCCTTTTTTGAAATTTCTTTCGGGTTGCCACTGTAAGGTCGCTACATCTGTTGGAGGGATGTAATACCCAAAACATTTGGGCCAATCTGGGCAACCCATGCCACTACCGGTCATTCTCACCACGGCACCGGCAATGATGACGAGGTAGACTAAGATTAAGGTGATTTTGGCTGTTTTTCTGAACACAATCATGCGGAAGCAACTTTTAATCCTAATTCTTTACCTTTTTCAAGCATCAATTTGTAAGCGGCCCCATGTTCATTCGGAATTTCACCCTCTAAAATGGCCTCTTTGATGGCCTCTTTGATGATACCGATTTCTTTTGATGGCTTTAGATCAAACGCTTTCATGATTTCTTCGCCCGATACCGGGGGTTGAAAGTTACGGATGCGGTCACGCTCTTCAACTTCTATGATTTTCTCACGAACGATTTTAAAGTTGTTTATGTACTTCCGCTGTTTTTTTAGGTTTTTGGTGGTAATGTCCGCCTCACAGAGCGTCATCAATTCATTAACATGGTCCCCAGCATCAAAAACAAGCCTGCGTACCGCCGAATCGGTTACATGTTCTTCGGAGAGAACAATGGGGCGTGAGCTCATCAATACCATCTTTTGAACGAACTTCATTTTGTCGTTCAGGGGCATACGAAGCCTTTTGAACAGTTTGTAGACCATTTTACTGCCCACAAACTCGTGGGCGTGAAACGTCCAACCGATTTTTTTATGGAACTTTTTTGTCGGCGCCTTGCCAATATCATGCAGTAAGGCCGCCCATCGCAACCAAAGATTATCGGTAGTTTGGGCAATGTTGTCAACTACTTCAAGGGTATGCCAAAAATTATCTTTATGGCGTTGTCCCTCCACTTCTTCAATGCCTTGCAAAGTGGTCAATTCGGGCAAGATCAATTGCAATAGGCCTGTTTTGTGCATGAGGGCAAAGCCAATCGATGGTTTTGGAGCCATGAGTATTTTATGCAGTTCATCAACGATACGTTCTTTAGAGACGATTTTTATCCGCTCCCTATTTTTGGTGATGGCCTGCAAAGACCTCAATTCAATCGTAAAATCGAGTTGCGTGGAAAAGCGGATTGCCCGCATCATGCGAAGCGGATCATCAGAATAGGTGATATCGGGTTGTAAAGGGGTGCGTATGAGCTGTCGCTCCAAATCTTTCAGGCCGTCAAAAGGATCCAGTAAATCACCAAAATTGTCTTGATTCAATGATAGCGCAAGGGCATTGATGGTAAAATCACGCCGGTTTTGGTCATCTTCAAGAGTGCCGTCTTCCACCAGTGGTTTTCGACTGTCTTTTCGATAGCTTTCCTTCCGGGCACCGACAAACTCCAGCTCAAGTCCGTTATGCTTTATCATGGCCGTGCCGAAGTTTTTGAAAACGGAAACTTCAGGTTTGTCCGATAATTTTTGTGCCACTTTTTGTGCCAGGTCAATACCACTCCCCACAGCGACCACATCAATATCTTTTTTAGCATCTCGCTTGAGAAAATAATCACGCACAAAACCACCAATGACATAGGCTTTGACCTGCCCTTCATCTGCTGCTTGGCCTATGGTTTTGAAGATTTCGTGTTGTAGTGCTTCTTTGTGGTTCATTTTCAACTCCTCTGTCCCCGACAATATCGTCGGGGCCACCTCCTCCTTTTCTTCGACTGTGCCCAGTGTGACAGCTCAGCATGACAGGGGGAGATATAAAATTATTTTCTGATGATTTTTACAGTACCGTCATTTCCCAATTTGATGATGGATGATGGTGTCGTATCCGGATTTACCAAAGGCAAATTTACCACATAGTCGACTCCTTTTAAAATATGAGGATGTATAGCATCAAAATTTTTTGGGGTGGGCATACCCGAAATATTGGCCGAAGTTGAGACGACAGGTTTTCCAAATTTATTGATAAGATGTTGGCAAAATGTATCGGAAGCCACCCGAATGGCCAGTGAGCTGTCGTCTGCGATAAGATTTTTGGCAACTCCTTTCGGATTGTCATATACAATGGTGGTAGGTTTGGTGGCCAAATCAATGATGTCGTAAGCTGTTTCGGGCACGTGTTCTACATACCGCTCAAGCATGGCATCATTTGATACCAAGCAGACCAGTGCTTTTGAGTCTTCACGCTGTTTTAAATCGTACACCTTTTTGACTGCCTTTACGTTGGTGGCGTCACAACCAATGCCCCAGACCGTATCGGTAGGGTAGAGTATGAGTCCGCCATTTTTTAATGCAGTAATACAGTGGTTGATTTCTTCCGTCATTTTCAGCTTATCTTATCAAATCGTGCAATCCATAATGGTCAGCGACCGCTTGCCATTGGTCACGATTTTTATCTTGCTTGATATTACTTTTTTTGAGGGATTCTTTTTGGGAGCCAAATATAGGAATCGGTTCACCGGCAATGTTCTTGGCCTGATAACTGAGCGTGCCTTTTTTCAATGACATGGCTTTGAACCAAAGGTCGTCAGCCTTGGGTGTCAGTTTGAGAAATAACGAGGAATTCAAAGCATCTTCGTGCAATGAGTTCGGTGGATATAAAGTTCCGCCCGCACCTATGGGCAAAACAGCCTTAGAATTTTCGCAGGTGTATCCAGAGCCCCAATTTTTGTAGGAAAGTAGATTGCCATTTTCATCGTACATAATGCACCGTGTCTGATTGGCAATAATCATGTTGGGATGCTTTCGATGAGAATCATACAATCGTGGAAACCAATTTGGCTGATAAATCATATCGTCATCGCAGGTCACCACGGTTTCTTCAGGATAAAGCTGCATGGTGTTGACCAGTTTTCGATGGGATGAGGTCAATTCTGAAAAATGGATTTCAAAGGTTTTGTTTTGCAATCGACTTAATTTCTCAGGCATGTCATACTTGCAATCACGGTGCACCCAAAGCACTATTTTTTTTGGCCGCTTTTTTTGAAGTAAAATACTTCTGATGGTCAGGTGAACAATATTGAGCCTTGATGGAATTGTGGCCAAAGAGACGATGACCGGTAAAACTGGTCTATTGTCATCAAACTTTTTTGAAGGTGTCAATCTAAGTCTTAGGGTGTGGTATATTGATTTGGGTAGTTCCTTTACTTTCATGAGACCTGCAATGGGCATAAATGAGCTCAAAATTAAACATATACGCCAACACTTTAATATTTATATTTTTGTGCCACAATAATTGAAGTGATGGAAGCTCCTAAAATATCGGTCATCGTCAGTACCTACAATTCTGTGGAATGGCTCAAGAAAGTACTCTGGGGATTCAATTGCCAAATTTTCAGACATTTCGAAGTGGTCATTGCCGATGATGGTTCAGGGCCAGAGACCAAGGCGCTTATCGAGCAACTATCGAAAGAGGTATTCTACCCTATCATTCATGTTTGGCAAGAGGATGACGGTTTTCAAAAATCACGTATTCTGAACAAAGCGGTCAAGGCGTGCAACGCAGATTATATTATCATGACCGATGGCGATTGCATACCGCGCGAAGATTTTGTTGAGGTGCACTACATCAACAAAGAACCTGGTTATTTCATCTCTGGGGGTTATTATATGCTGCCGATGAACATCTCAAAGATGATAACCAAAGATGATATTGAGAAGCAGCGTTGCTTCAATATTCAATGGCTAAAAGAAAAAGGCATACCGCAGACCTTTAAGAACAATAAATTACGGGCCCGAGGCTTTATTTCCACATTTTTGAATTTGGTCACACCCACTAACGCCAGCTGGAATGGCCACAACTCATCAGGCTGGAAGAAGGATATTCTCAACGTAAACGGCTTTGATGAACGTATGCAATATGGGGGTCAGGACAGGGAATTGGGTGAACGGTTGTTCAATTTTGGTATCAAGTCAAAACAGTTGCGTTACAGTGCCGTTTGCGTGCATTTAGACCACAAAAGGGGCTATAAAACTCCAGAGTCCATTGAGAAGAATAGGTCGATACGACGTGATACCCGAAAGAACAAAGAGGTGTGGACGCACTATGGCATCACCAAATAATAGGCCAATTCGTTCTTCTTTTCCAATCTTTTGAGCTCTCGGTAACGCTCTAAGACTCCAAGGGCGTTCAAATAACAGATGGTGATTCCTTTTTTTCCATCGAGAAATCCCAATCTTAGAATATAGTGGTTGAAGAACTTCCAAGCGGGCTTCACCAACATAAAAAAATAGTTGAACTGTTTTTCTTTATAGAAGGCCTCTTTTGCCTTTAGCTGACCATAACGAAGCATTTTACCCTTGTAATCTTCGTAGTTTTTGTAGCAATAATGGGTGAGCTTCTCTTTCAGAATACATGAAGTACCGTTGACCTCAAGTGTTTCATGAACAATTTTTTTGTCGGTAAATTTTGCCTTGCTCTTTCTGAACAGGCGATGGTTCTTATCGGTCTGCCAACCACTGAAACGCAGTTTTTCGTTTTTGAACATAAAAGTTCGGTAAAACCAGTATGCTTCACAGGCATTGGGGTTGTTGACCGTTTCAATGATTTCTTTTTGAAGGGATGGTGACACCACCTCATCGGCATCCACAAACAAAACCCAATCGTTGCTTGCTTGCTTCAGGGTAAATGATTTTTGGGCGGTAAAATTTTCAAATGGATTTTGAATCACCTTGACCTTAGGATGGTTGCTCAGGTATTCGTAAGTGCCATCAGTACTGTATGAATCGACCACAATGATTTCATCGGCAAAACTTACTGAGTCGATACATCGCTCAATATAGCCCATCTCATTGTAGGTAATGACCAGTGCTGAAACTTTTTGCTTTGGGGTGCTCAAATCAGTCTATTTTTTGGTTCCGTTCGTTTGGCTTTGTAAAATTATAACAAAAAAACAGTTAGAAAATTGTTTAAGCGCATAATTTTCTTACAATGTCTTTTTTCAAAAAAAGCCACAAAAATAGGGTTGTTGTCAAAATATAGATGCAGAAAATGGAAAAAGGTTGGCTTATATTTGAAAACCAACACTAATTTATGGAAATCTTAGGATGGATTCTCTTTTTGGGAATCACAGGTTTTTTTGTGGGCAAGTGGATCAAGCATAAATCACTCTACCCATTTATGCCCTTTAGATATGATTTTAGAAAGCGGCGAGATTCATTCCGGCTCGCCATGAAACTGATGGATTTCACCCATGCCAAAACAATTGTTGAAACGGGCACCTCACGTGAGGGCCTTAGAGGTGCCAAGAGCAATGGGGCCGCTACAATCGTCTTTGGTAAATGGGCCAGAGAAAATGGGGCTTTTGTGCATTCTGTGGACATTAGCCAAGAATCTGTCAACAATGCCCAAGCAGAAGTCGATAGGCAAGGGCTTTCCAATGTGGTCAAAATCCACACCTCTGATTCCGTTCAGTTTTTGTCAAATTTTGACCAACAGGTAAATCTGTTGTATCTCGATAGCTACGATTACAGTGATGACCCCGAAGTACAGAGAAAAAGCCAAGAACATCATTTGAAAGAATTCAAGGCCATTGAAGACCGGCTTTACGGGCATACGATTGTATTGATTGATGACTGTGACTTGCCGAATGGAGGCAAGGGCAAAATGGCCATCGAATATATGTTGCAAAACGATTGGAAAATTGCCATGCAGGCCTATCAGGTGCTATTGGTCCGCAATGACTTCCCGCTCGATAAAGTCAAGTAGCAGTGGTTTGCACAATTCAGGTGTGAACCTTTTATAATATTGTTGAACGTTTTGTTTCCGTTCTTTTTTTGGAATGTCTAAAATTTTGGGTTCAAAATCGGAAAGGTGCACCGCTTCATTTGAACTTTTCTCAGGATACGTGAACCATCCTTTCTTTGAAATCCATGGACTGAAAATGGAAAAATTGGGCAACCCCAATGCTTTTGACATGTTGGTAACCCCACCTTCATTGCCAAAATAGGCATCACATTGTGATAAAAGTGCCAGAAACGAACGCAATGAAAGGCAAAAAACCTCCCCATGAATACTCTCTCTGGTTTTTTCATTACATAACTGCAACAACTCATCGACCGCCTCTTTTTGGCTGGGGAGGTAATTCAGAAAAAAAGCCACCGAACATTTGGCAGAAATGTCATCCAGCAATTTGGCCAAATAGGGCAGGGGATACGTTTTTGTAGGCCCGCTTCCCAAAACACCTACCATGATTTTCGGCCTATCATCAGGTATTCCAGAATTCATGAGCAGTTCTCTGGCTGCTTCAATCTCATCCTTAGATAAATAGACTTTTGGCTCAAGTAATGGGTTTTGGAGCTTTTTTATGAGAGGTGACAGTAATAGAAGGCGGTTCTCAATGGCCAACCCAACTCTTTTGCCTTCATTTTGGGAATACTCAAAAACGTGGTCATAAACGAATCTAGAATACCATTTTTTGTAGGATATTTTCGTTTTTGCCCCTGAAAACAATGCAATGAGGTTGCTCTCCAGTTTACAGAGCACATCAATCACCACATCGTATTTTGCATTGCGGATGGATTTCAGAAACCTGTAAAATTCAATTTTACTTTTGCGGTACTCATTTTTGAAAATTACGGTTTTGTCTACAAACGGATTGCCCTCAACGACCGCTGTGGCATTTTCATTGATGAGAAAATGCACCTTGGCGTTTTGTAGCTCTCTTTTCAGGTGCTCACAGATAAGAGTACTGGCCAGAACATCGCCAATCATTTTTTGCTGTATGACCAGAATTTTCATAGTGAGTACTTAGACCGCGACATCATGTTCCCTGAGCGCATCGTTCAGTGAGGTCTTTTTGTTGGTGCTTTCTTTGCGTTTGCCGATGATAAGGGCACAGGGCACTTGATAATCCCCCGCTGGGAATTTTTTGGTATAACTACCGGGGATCACCACCGAACGGGCGGGCACCCTGCCTTTTATTTCAATAGGTTTGTCACCAGTCACATCAATGATTTTAGTGGATGCAGTGAGCACTACATTGGCGCCAAGAACCGCTTCTTTTTGTACTCGAACGCCCTCTACCACGATACATCGCGAACCGATAAAGGCATTGTCTTCAATGATCACGGGTGCTGCCTGTAAAGGTTCCAAAACTCCGCCGATGCCGACGCCCCCGCTGAGGTGTACGTTCTTGCCGATTTGGGCACAACTGCCCACTGTGGCCCAAGTGTCGACCATGGTGCCCTCATCAACATACGCGCCGATATTGACATAACTTGGCATCAAAATGGTGCCTTTAGAAATGTAGGCCCCATGACGGGCCACAGCGTGGGGTACCACTCGTATGCCTTTTTCTTGATAGCCTTTTTTCAACGGAATCTTGTCATGGTATTCAAAGATTCCTGCTTCGAGCACCTCCATTTTTTGGATGGGAAAATATAGAACCACCCCTTTTTTTACCCATTCATTGATTTGCCAACCATTAGCAGTGGGTTCCGCACAGCGCAATTTTCCGGCATCAATCAGATTGATGACCTCTCGAATGGCTTCTTGGGTTTCGGGTTCTTTCAACAACTCCCTATTGTCCCAAGCTTTTTCAATCTGGGTTCTAAGTGCCTCCATATAGTTTTTAAGTTTTTTGCTAAAATAACCACTTGAATACAATATTCGGCTCGATTTTAAGGGAGTACCGTTTTTAGGGTTATTTTTGCCAAAATTTTACGTTTGGCTCGAATTTTGGCTTTGGATTTTGGAAAAGTGCGCACGGGGATTGCCGTGACCGATGAGCTACAATTGATTGCTTCTGGGCTTACAACGGTCAACACAAACGAGTTGATTCCTTTTTTGAAAGATTATCTTGCAAAAGAACAAGTGGCACATATCGTTGTTGGCGAACCAAAGCAAATGGACGGCACAGCATCGAAATCGGAAACGCTCATTTCATCCTTCTTGGAAAAACTGAAAAAAGCAATTCCAAACATTCCGATTATTAGGCAAGACGAGCGTTTTACCTCAAAACTAGCCGTGCAAAGTATGCTCGAAGGCGGACTCAAAAAGAAAAAAAGACAAAATAAAGCCTTGGTCGACGAAATCAGTGCGACCCTCATATTGCAGGCTTATCTTGATAGAAAATTATGATTTTACACATTGTGGCCTATGGTGACCCCGTGTTGCGAAAAAAGGCCAAAGACATATCGAATGCATATCCCAATCTGAACGAACTTATCGAAAATATGTGGGAGACCATGTACAACGCAAATGGAGTCGGCCTTGCAGCACCCCAAGTAGGATTGCCGATACGACTTTTTGTGGTTGATACAACACCATTTGCCGATGACGAAGATTTGACAAAAGACGAACAAAAAGCGGTCGAAGGATTCAAAAAAGCCTTCATCAATGCAAAAATTGAAGAAGAGACAGGCAAAGATTGGGCCTTCAACGAAGGTTGTCTGAGCATACCCGACGTGCGTGAAGACGTCAATCGCAAAGACACCATCACGATTACGTACCAAGACCCTGACTTCAATACCCACACAGAAACCTACGATGGACTTTTGGCACGGGTCATTCAGCACGAATACGACCACATTGAAGGCATTCTGTTCACCGATAAGTTGTCATCGTTGAAGAAACGCCTATTGAAGAGTCGGTTGGACAAAATATCCAAGGGAAAAATCAATGTGGAGTACAAAATGCGTTTTCCGAACCTCAAAAAAGGACGTTAAAAAATTTGCTGATACCTTCAAAAGGCTAATTTTGCGCTCAAAATTCTTTCAATATGACGTTGGATAAAATTCTCTCAATCGGTGGCAAACCCGGTCTTTACAAACTGCTGACCCAAACCCGTACAGGCTTTGTGGCCGAATCTTTGTTGGATGGGAAAAGGGTGACCGTGGGCATGAGAAACAACGTCAGCGTACTTTCTGAGATTGCAATTTACACTTTGGAAGAAGAGCTTCCGCTTCGCGAGGTCTTCAAAAAAATCAAGGAAAAGGAAAAAGGCGGTAAGACATCTATCGGCCATAAAGAAGAAAAAATCAAATTGGAAGAATATTTTTTTGACATACTCCCCAACTACGACGAAGACCGTGTTTATGCCAGTGATATCAAAAAAGTAATCCAATGGTACAACATTTTGCACGACCAAGACATCACCGACTTTTCAGAATCTGAAGAAGTGTCTGAAAACAGCTCTGAAGAAGAATGATTTTCTTCGGCTAGAGCTTTCCTTCCAATCCAAAAGGCACGTATGTTTTTGCAGACGGCATCATGTCGACTTTCTTACTATATTGTACAAATTATATAGTAAATCCAAACTTTCGACCCGATGACAAGCAATCTTTTAACAATGATGGTAATGGCCGTCATTTTCACCGCTTCACAAACCATTTTTTCCCAAGAAAAAGAAAAAGATTCTACGAAAAAGGCGACCAAAGAATTGCCCTTAGAACCTGAACGCACGATTACATTCAACACCAAAGAGGGCACATGGATTTCTTTGGATGTAAGCCCAGATGGTAAAACCATTGTCTTTGATTTGATGGGTGACCTGTACATGATTCCGATTACAGGAGGAAAAGCTACACAACTCACCTCGGGCATGGCCTATGATGTGCACCCGCGGTACAGCCCTGATGGAAAATCACTCCTTTTTATTTCTGACAAAAGCGGGTCGGACAATATCTGGACAATGGATTTAGAAACGAAAGAGGACAAAAAGATTACCGAAGATAAAAGGCACAATTTTTTCTCGGCAGAATGGACACCAGATGGCGAGTATATCGTTGGAGTAAAGGGACGTAGGAACATCAAACCCCATATCTACCATAAAGATGGGGGCAAAGGCAGTCAGCTGGTCTCTGAGCCAAAAAACATGAAACTGACAGATCCTGCGGTTGGCCCAGATGGCAAGCTGCTCTATTTTTCACAGCGCACCAATGCATGGAACTATAATGCCCAATTACCCCAGTATCAAATTGGTACGTATGATATGGAAGACGGTGACATGGCGACCATAACCTCAAAATATGGCTCAGCTTTTACACCAACATTGTCGCCCGATGGCAAATGGCTGGTCTACGGCTCCCGTTATGAAGACGAGACCGGGCTTATACTCCGTGATTTGACAACAGGTGCCGAAGAATGGCTGGCCTATCCCGTGCAACGCGATGAACAAGAGTCGATTGCACCTTTGGGGGTATTGCCGGCAATGTCGTTTACCCCAGACAGTAAAAATCTGGTGGTTTCCTACGGAGGAAAAATCCATTCCGTTTCTATCGAAAACAAAACCGCCACCGAGATTCCTTTTGAGGTGGATGTAAAGCTTGATGTGGGGCCTTTGTTGGCTTTCAAATATCCTATTGAAGACACTGAGGAAGCCTTTGTGACGCAAATCCGCAATGCAAAACCCTCACCCGATGGAAGCAAACTGGCCTTTACGGCATTGAACCGATTGTACGTGATGGATTATCCCAATGGAACACCGCGGCGTGTGACTTCAAACGATTTTATAGAGGCGCATCCTGCATGGTCACCCGACGGTAAATATTTGGCTTTCGCCACATGGAACAAAAATGAGGGTCATTTGTACAAAGTGAACATTGATGGTAGGCCGAGACCGGTTCGGTTGACCAAGATAGCTGGGCTGTACACCTTTCCTGAATGGTCGTACAAAAGCAACCGTATCGCCTTTCACCGTGGTAGCGCACAGGTTTTTGAAGATTTGGTCGGCCCGCTTTCAAGACGCACACAAGAAGACTTGGTCTGGGTAAGTTCAGAAGGGGGCGACATCAATTTCATTGACAAGAGCAAAGGCCGGTCACGACCCCATTTCACAAAGGTTGATGACCGCATCTATTTGCATGATGGTGAGCGGCAGTTGGTCTCCATCCGTTGGGATGGTACCGACCAAAAGGAGCACTTGAAACTCAAGGGAATCGAGACCTACGGTTCACAAGATGTTTTTCATGACAAGTTTGGTGGTCATGATATGTTGAAGAGTAATAATGGTGCAGAAGAGCCCGAAGACAAATCGTCACAACCCCAAGAGATCCGTATTTCGCCCGACGGCAAGTTCGCCTTGGCCAAAATCAACAACGATATTTTTCATGTGGCGATTCCACGTTACGGAAAAACGCCCACGGTTTCTGTGGCCGATGTCAAGAAATCAGCTTTTCCAGCGATGAAACTGACGATTATCGGCGGGGAGTTTCCCGTGTGGTCCGATGATGGAAAAAAAGTACATTGGTCTCTCGGCGCCAGTCATTTCAGTTACGACATTGCTGACGGCAAGAAATTTTTAGATAGTCTCAGGGCTGTCAAAAAGAAGGAAAAGGAATTGAAAAAATCCGAAAAGGAAAACGATTCCACCGACACAGATAAAAAAGACGACGAAAAAAAAGAAGAGCCAAAATTCAGGCCCGAAGAGCACAAAATTAAGGTTCCGTATAAGAAAGATACCCCAAAGGGTACCGTGCTTTTAAAAGGAGGCCGTTTGATTACCATGAACAGCAAAGAGGTCATCGAAAATGGGGATATCTTGATTGAGAACAACCGTATCAAGGCCATCGGCGGTTCGGGTAGTTTGACGATGCCAGATGGTACAAAAACGATTGATATTTCTGGGAAGACGGTTGTCCCTGGTTTTGTGGACACCCATGCACACATGCGTCCGGCATGGGGCATTCATAAAGACCAAGTATGGTCATATACGGCCAATCTGGCCTATGGCGTGACCACCACTCGTGACCCACAGACAGGAACCACAGATGTTTTGACCTATTCAGACATGGTCGAGGCGGGCATGCTCGATGGTCCCCGAATCTACAGTACGGGTCCAGGCCTTGGTTTTTGGTTCTATAAACTGACCAGTTTGGAGCAGACCAAAGAAGTGCTCAAGCAATACAGTGATTATTTTGATACCAAGACCATAAAAATGTATTTGGTGGGCAATCGCCAACACCGTCAATGGGTCATCGAAGCCAGTAATGAATTGAAATTGATGCCCACTACCGAAGGGGGCCTTGATTTTAAGTTGAACATGACCCAGCTGGTTGATGGGTATCCCGGGCATGAGCATAGCTATCCGATTTATCCGATTTATGAGGATGTGCTCAAGGCTACTGCTGAATCGAAAATGGCGGTCACACCCACACTTTTGGTGTCGTACGGCGGACCGTGGGCCGAGAATTATTATTATTCGACAGAGGATGTATGGGGCGATGAGAAGATAAAGCATTTCACTCCCTACAGCGATTTGGCCAGAAAGGCACGGCGTAGACCAGGTTGGTTTATGGATGAGGAGCACGTATTTCAGAAACATGCCGAATTTATGGCAGAGCTTGTCCAAGCCGGTGGTTTGGCAGGTGTCGGGAGCCATGGACAACTACAGGGCCTTGGTTTTCATTGGGAATTGTGGAGCGTTGCCAGCGGTGGTATGAACAATCGCGATGCGCTTCGCGTAGCGACCATCATCGGGGCCGAGGCCATCGGTCTAGATAAAGATTTAGGAAGCTTGGAAGCTGGAAAACTGGCCGATATCGTGATATTGGACAAAAACCCATTGGATAACCTGCGGCACACCAATACCGTGACCCATGTCATTAAAAACGGAACGGTCTACGAAGCAGATACCTTAAATGAAATTTGGCCCGAGGAGCGAAAGGCCGAATCTTTTGAATGGCAAATAGAAAAACCAGAGAATTTGCCTGGTGTAAAAAAGTAGAAATATACTTTGTTACAGTTTCAGACGTATATTTCGGTAAGAAATTGTCTATGTGCAATCTAGCTCATTTTAAGGCTGGTACATTGAAACCAATTATGAAACGGCAATGAGTGGTAGCCGGTTTTTATAGCTTATCACTCCAAGGCTTTATAAAAAATCCAGCAAGTTTGTTTTCTGCATCAAGAACCGTTCTGATTTCAATAGCTGCATTGGATTCAAAATCACCCATGAACCTATAAATCATGTAGTTTTTTTCATCGGTACCTACCATAAGCGATTCAAATTTCAGACCTTCATAGTCACCGAATAGGTTTTTAATGGTCTTGTAAGACTCCTTTTGAACCGATTCGCTCAATCCATTAATCATTTGAGTTGTTGCCTCTTTTTCGTTTAAGCTGTAAAACCCGCCATTTCTCTGCTCCGTAAGGATTTTGTTTGATAAATTCCTCGCTAATTCGAGAGTTTCTCTATCTATTTCGGTTTCATCTACCTCTATGTATTTTGTTTGACAACTTACGGAAGTCAAGGCAAAAAAAATCAATACTCTATATATTACCGTTTTCATGTCAGTCTTTTTTGATTTCCCGATAGGTGTACGTGTTCTCTTTCCAGTCAATAAGCTTTGAAGGATAGTAGTCAACTTTCATACGGTCTAAAAACGGGGTCTGTTGGGCCAACCGTTTTTTATAGTCCTGCCAATCTCGGTTTTCAGTGGAGGTCCACCCCAACTCGGCATATCCGATTGCCCTCGGGAATGCCAGATATTCCATTTCGGCACTGTTGCTGATGGTCTCTGACCAAAGCGGGGCCTCGATACCTAAAATATTCTCTTTTGGTAAGCCTTTGACATAAGAATTCGGATTCCAATTGTAGGCGGTATCCACAGGAATGTACGCCGCCCAATGCAACCCGTATTCAGAAAGTGTATCGTACTGCATGTCTAGATATGTCTTATGTGCGGGAGAAAATATGATGTTGTTGCCTTTTTTTGCGGCCTTGATGGCGTTTGTAGAATCGCTCCAAAACTGCACCACAGAAGTGGAATCAAGGTCAGCTTGAACGATTTCTTCCCAACCAACCATTGTTTTGTCGTGTTTGTTCACGATTTTTTCCACTTTTTCTACAAAATGGATATAATCGTCCTTTTTGGTCACATGGCTCTCGTCACCACCGATGTGAAAATATTTGCTAGGAGAAATGGCCGCAATTTCTCGAACGACATCATCCAAAAAAGCATAAACGGTATCTTTTCGGGCATCAAAGGTGCTGAATCCCACTCGGGTGCCCGTATAATTTTTTACGGCCTTGCCATTGCCATTTAAAAAGGGATAGCTGAACGAGGCGGCATTGGTATGCCCTGGCATATCAACCTCGGGAATGATTTCGATATGGCGTTCAGCGGCATAGGTCACCAAATCTTTGAAATCTTCTTGGGTGTAAAACCCGCCCTTGCCACCACCCACTTCGGTCTGTGCGCCCACTTCGGTCAATTTGGGCCACGATTTGATTTCAATGCGCCACCCTTGGTCGTCGGTCAAGTGCATGTGAAATTTGTTGTACTTGTAGTAGGCGAGCAGGTCGATGAACCTTTTGACCTCCTCGACACTAAAAAAATGCCGAGCCACATCGAGCATCGCCCCACGATATTCAAAACTTGGCGCATCGATGATTTTACCCGAGGGAATCAACCATAAGGGCTGTTCGGCCAAGGTATCGTTGCTGGCCTCTGGCAGCAGTTGGCGTAACGTTTGAATGCCCCTGAAGGCACCTGCGGCCGTTTTGGCGTTCAATAAAATGGAGTCATTTTTGATGTACAGCTGATAGGCCTCATTAGCATCTGATTGCAGTGAATCGGTCTGGTTGATATAAATGATGCGTTCGATGGTTTCATCATCGTCGCCGTTTACCGGCAAATCAAGCTGTAGCTGATTTTTTATTTTTTTGGCCAGAAACTGACCAACTTCTTCAAAGCCAGCTGAGGTTTGATTGGTGAAAATGGCCGTTTTTGCATCCAGACCGAAGGCACTGTTGGTCGGAATGACCTCCAAAGGTTTCGGAATCAACGGTGCGGCTGCCAAATCGGTCTTTGGATATTCGATTTTGGCTTTTTCCTGTACACAAGCGATAAAACTAAGTGTGGTGGAGAGCAAGAACACACTTTTCAGTACGGCTGACTTTATCATATTTATGGGTTATTGGGGTTCAAGATAGTGGATATGCCCGAAAGACTTCTGTACTATCTTGTCAATTTTATAGCTTACCCGAAAATCGAGATTTATAATGCTCCGATGCTTGCGTCGAAATCTAAGATAGGTTTCCATCTAATGCCTCATGTCTCGATAGCTATCGGGATTGCCCAAGATAGTTTACTCCACATACGTTTTAAGTGCTTGATACCACAGCTCATACCCTGAGGGATTCATGTGCAGACCATCTTCTATAAAAAGTGTTCGGTTCAATTTTCGGCCGTTGAGCATGACAGACCAGACATCGGCATAGTAGAGGTGCTCGTTCTTATTGGCCCATTTTTCGAGTCTTCGGTTCAGTCTTCGGTAACGGCCCTTGAATTTCCAACGGGCGATGCTGGGTTTGGTTGAAATCAATACAATTTCTGTATTCGGGTTTGTGGAATGTATCCGCGTTACAATATCGTTGAAGACCGATAGAATCTGTCTAGGTCTTTTTTTGTCGGAAATGTCATTATCACCCTCATAGATGAACACTTTTTTGGGTCGGTACTTCAACACCAAATCATCAAGATGCACCAAAAGGTCGTAGGCCTGTGAACCGCCAAACCCCGTATTTAGAATTTGATGGTTCGGAAAGCGTTCTTGCAAATCTGCCCAAAGGCGTATGCTTGAGCTTCCCGTGAAGACGATGGTTTCTTTGGAAGCATTCCAAAGCGAGTCATATTTTTTGGTGATAGAAGCGACCTCTTCTTTAAAATTCTCGCTCTCTTGGGCATATAAACATCCCATCCCAAGAAAAAGAACACAAAAAAAATTTCTCAAAGCAATTGGTTATGGATTGACAATACCTTGCGCCATGGCCCATTCATGAAAGCGCTCTATCCAAGTATCGGAGGGCAATCCCTGATCTTTCATTCCGAAACCGTGCCCACCCTTGCTGTACATTTGAAGGGCAACGGGTTTCCCTTTTTCTAAAAACGAATTGTACAGTGCCACAGAGCCGCGGGCCAATCCGAGCGGGTCATCAGTCGCACAAATGATAAATGCTGGAGGGGCATCGTCTTTTGCGGGCTGCACGGGCATGGCATCATACCAGTAATAGACAGGCACCAAAAAATCTGGTCTTGTCTTTTCATCATAATTGTATGCCACTCCCATGGCCACTGCCCCTCCAGCAGAAAAACCCATAAATCCGATTTTATTGGGATTGATTCCGTATGAAGTTGCATTCTCACGAACATGTGAAATGGCGTTCAGGCCATCTTGTATGGAATAGGGGATGACCTCTGCCACGTTTTTCATCAACTGTTGTGGATTCTCATTGCCCAATTTCATGATTTCGGCGGCACCATCTTCACCAGTGGGCACCAATCGATAGCGCAGTACGAAAGTGGTAATGCCACGTTCGGCCAACCATTGGCCCACATCATTGCCCTCACTGTTGATGCTGAGGCCGTAAAGGCCACCCCCGGGAGCGACGATTACCGCGACCCCAGTATTCTTGGCTTCGTCAGCTTTAAAGACTCGCATGGTGGGCGCGGACACATTGGTCACCACCTCGGTCTGCCAGACATTGGAGTAATATTGTTTTTCATCATTCTCCCAAGTCACCTCTTCTGCCTTGTCATAAGGCAATTTGATGAATTCTTGGGAAAAAGAGGTTAGGGTGCATAGCAGAATTCCTGTTGAAATAAGTATTGATTTCATGAAAGATGAATGTTTTCCTAAAAATATAGATTTATGCCCATAGCCCTTCTACTTTCTTAAAATTTTCTCCATTTTCCTGCCCTTGGCCAACTCATCAATCAATTTATCCAAATAACGTGCTTGTTTGGTAAGCGGGGTTGTGATTTCTTCGATGCGATAACCACAAATCACGCCTTTGATCAATTCTGCATTGGGATGCAATGTGGCTTTGGCGAAAAAGGTTTCAAAAGTGGCCTTTTCATCAATCAGCTCTTGCAGCTTGTTATCATCAAAACCGGTCAGCCATTCGATTACCTGATGCAATTCTTCTTTGGTTCTGCCCTTTTTTTCTACTTTATTGACATAATGCGGATAAACCGATACGAAAGTCAATTCTGCCACCCGTTTATCGTGTTCTGGTGTTGTTGCCATATTGTCATCATTGTTTTTATTCTATCTCAAAACTTCCGGTCAATCCATCTACCGAGCTACCCCCAACCATGATATTGAATGTTCCGCCTTCGACTACCCAATCGTAATTGTGGTCATAAAAGCCCAATTCTTTTTCGGTCAAGGTAAAGTTCACGGTTTGTGATGCGCCTGCATCCAAAGCAATTTTTTCAAAGCCCTTTAATTCTTTGATGGGGCGTACGATACTTGCCACCGGGTCGTTAAGGTAGAGTTGTACCACCTCTTCGCCGGCCAAATTGCCTGTATTGGTGACAGTTGCCAAAACTTTTACGGCCTTAGGATCGGTAGCATCAATTTGGAGGTTATCATAAGCAAAAGTGGTGTAACTGAGACCATACCCAAAAGGATAGAGAGCTGTATTTTTTTCATCCCCATAATGGCTCCAAAAAACCAATTGATTGTCATCTGGCCTACCCGTACTGTAGCGATTGTAATATAGTGGCATTTGTCCAACACTTCGTGGAAAACTCATGGGCAACTTACCACCTGGGTTATAATCGCCGAACAGGACCTGTGCAATGGCATTGCCGGTTTGGCTGCCCAACTGCCAGGTTTCTATAATGGCGGGGATATGTTCATCTTCCCAGGGCAAGGCCAACGGTCTGCCGTTCATCAAAATGAGCACGATATTTTTGTTTACTTCGTAAACCGCTTTGAGCAATTCGGGTTGTAGGCCAGGTAAATCCAATTGGGTGCGGCTACGGCCCTCACCGCTCATAAAACCATGTTCGCCCAATACCATGACCACCACTTGGGCAGTTGCCGCAGCCTCTACCGCTTCTTGCATACCTTTTTTATCATCCTTTATGGTCACATGATGCAGAAAATCGGCTTTGTCATCAAAAATCTTTGGCCCTTGTACAAATAGGTAATCTTTGGTGTAATTATCCAATCCCTCCAAAAATGAAACGGCAGAGTTGTTATCTGATGCCAAACGCCAGCTACCCAGTGGACTGTTTTTATCATCTGCCAAATCACCAATGACCACGATGCCTTTTTGGTCTTTTTTCAAAGGCAAGAGGTTGTTCTCGTTTTTCAATAAAACGATGGATTTCTTCGCCATATCAAGCACCCCTGCCAAATGGTCTTCATGAAAAAGCCGTTCTTTTTCTCGCGTTGGATTACAATACCGATAAGGGTCGTCAAACAGACCCAGTTCAAATTTCACACGTAGAATCCGCCGTACGGCATCATCAATCAGTTTTTTATCCACTTTACCAGCTTTTACACTTTCAGCCAGATGGGTGACATAGGCAGTGGATTCCATATCCATATCGGAACCTGCTTTTGCAGCCAATTCCCCCGCATGGGCCAAATTTTTGGCATGGCCATGAGGTTCCATTTCACCAATGGATCCCCAATCGGAAATCACAAAGCCATCAAAACCCCATTTCCCCTTTAAAATGTCGCGTTGCAGAAAACCATCCCCGGTTACGGGAATTCCATTAAGAATATTAAAACCATTCATAAGTGTCTTCACATCGGCTTCTACGGCTGCTTTGAATGGAGGCAAAACCACGTTGAAGAGTGTATTGGTGCCTATATCCACAGTATTGTAATCACGCCCGCCCTGGGCAAACCCATAGCCTGCAAAATGTTTGGCACAGGCGGCTATGGTGTAATTGGCGGATAGGTCATCGCCCTGGAACCCTTTTACGCGCGCAACACCTATCTTTGAACCCAGATAAGGGTCTTCGCCACCACCTTCCATGACCCGCCCCCAACGAGCATCACGCGAGATATCGACCATCGGGGCAAAGGTCCAATTAAGGCCAACAGCAGAGGCCTCATCAGCTGCAATAGCCGCAGATTTTTGAATAGCCTCCAAATCCCAACTCGCAGCCTCCGCCAACGGAATAGGGGATTGGATTTTGTAGCCGTGAATCACATCATATCCAAAAATCAAAGGAATGCCCAATCGACTCTCTTTCACGACCAATTCTTGTAATTTTCTGACTTCATCGACCCCATGTACATTCAACATCGATCCTACCCACCCTTTTTTTAGATGTTCGTATTTCATGGCGGCATTGCCCCCTTCAGGTGCTGGGCCTGTGGCATCATAAAAACCGTTGTATTGATTCATTTGGCCAACTTTCTCTTCAAGTGTCATTTTGACAAGTAGCTCATCAATCTGTTGTTCAAAATCTTGTTGGGCCGTTAGATTCGTGTTGAAAATCAAAAGAAGTAGAAATGCAATGAAAGAGGTTCGAAGTTTCATAATGCTCTGATTAGTTGTAGCCTACAAGATACGATTCCATAGAAGAATGAAAAAAGGACAACGATTAGCTTTTTTAAAATTTATAGCTCGGTAAGTTTTTTATTAAGATGGATTCGAATTGCCCCGTACTTCTTAGCTTTGAGAACATATAATTTTGATGATAAATACGAGAGAAGAACAGTTACAAGCCTTTGACCGATTGTTGACCATTATGGATGAGCTTCGGGAGCAGTGCCCGTGGGACAAAAAACAGACCCTACAATCTTTACGTCACCTGACCATTGAAGAGACGTATGAACTTGGGGATGCCATACTCGATAACGATTTGGATGAGGTCAAAAAAGAGTTGGGTGATTTGTTGTTGCATATCGTATTCTATGCGAAAATCGGCTCTGAAACCAATGATTTTGACATTGCCGATGTAGCCAATGATATCTGTGAAAAGCTGATTAATCGTCATCCACACATTTATGGTGATGTAAAGGTCAACAATGAAGAGGAGGTCAAGCAAAACTGGGAGAGCATCAAGCTCAAAGAGGGCAAAAAAAGTGTGTTACAGGGCGTACCGAAAAGTCTGCCTGCCTTGGTGAAGGCCAATCGCATTCAAGAAAAGGTAGCTGGGGTCGGTTTTGACTGGGAAAAGCCTGAACAGGTCTTTGAGAAGTTGAAAGAAGAATTGGGTGAACTACAAGATGAAATCAGATTGGGTCATAGTGATGAAATCGAGGCCGAATTTGGTGACGTACTGTTTTCAATGGTCAACTATGCACGGTTTTTAGATATTAACCCCGAAAATGCTTTGGAAAGAACCAACAAGAAATTCATAAAACGCTTTCAGCATCTTGAAAAACGTGCCAAAGAAAATGGCAAGACCCTAAAAAAGATGTCTTTGGCAGAAATGGATATGTTTTGGGAAGAGGCAAAGGGGTTATAGTTGAAAAGCAATCGATTTTTTTAAAACTAAACATATCATACTGAGCGCAGTCGAAGTGCCAACCATCAAATCAGATTGAAAATTGTTTGACCGATACACCAAAGAATTTCGTTACAATCTAAAATTGGCATCGCCTGTGGTTTTGGGCATGCTCGGCCACACTTTTGTGGCATTTGCCGATAACATCATGGTAGGTCAGTTGGGTACCGCAGAGCTAGCTGCAGTTTCATTGGGCAACAGTTTGGTGCTCATGTTCATGTATGTGGGCATTGGCTTTTCAACCGCCATCACGCCATTGGTCGCCGAAGCAGATGGTGCGAATGACCCATCAGAAGCCAAAAAGGTGATGAAGCATGGCCTATTGCTTTGTACCATTCTCGGTGCGACCCTTTTTATTTTGATTTTGGCCTGCAAACCACTTTTGTACATGGCCAAGCAACCCGAAGAAGTGGTCACATTGGCGATCCCCTATTTGAATCTAGTAGCGGCCTCAATCATACCCATGATTATTTTTCAGGCCTTTCGGCAGTTTTCAGAGGGAATGTCGCAAACAAAATACCCCATGTATGCCACTATTTTGGCAAATGTGCTGAACATTATCATCAATTACCTGTTGATTTTTGGTGCGCTTGGATTTCCTAAAATGGGTATTGTCGGTGCTGCAATCGGAACCTTGGTATCACGGGTCGTCATGTTGGGCTTTTTGTATTTTTTGCTCCGATACAATAAAAAATATCAAGGATTTGTCACCGGTTTCAATTTCAGGACTATAGAAACCAATATGCTGAAGAAGCAAATCAATTTGGGTTTTCCGTCATCGATGCAGGTGTTCTTTGAAGTGGCCATATTCACTGCCGCCATTTGGTTGAGTGGAATCCTCGGTAAGAATCCACAGGCTGCCAATCAGATTGCGCTCAATCTGAGCAGTATGACCTATATGGTGGGTGTGGGGCTTGGTGTTGCGGCCATGGTACGCGTGGGCAACCAGAAAGGATTGCAAAATTTTGGGGAACTCCGTCGAATTGGCAAATCCATTTTTTTTCTGGCATTGATCATTGAAATTGTTTTTGCTGCATTGTTCTTATTGGGCCGAGATTGGTTGCCCACCATTTATTTGGATTTGGATGACCCTGCTAATAAGATGGACAATGCAGAAGTAATCGTATTGGCTGCAAAACTATTGTTGGTCGCCGCATTTTTTCAGATTTCTGATGGCATTCAGGTTGTTGTTCTCGGGGCCCTCAGAGGATTGCAAGATGTCAAGATTCCGACACTTATCACTTTTGTTGCGTATTGGTTGGTGGGTTTCCCCATATCCTATTATTTGGGTCTGCACACCGAATTGAAGAGTATGGGAATTTGGATCGGATTGCTTTCTGGCCTGACCGTATCTGCCATATTGTTGTATCTTCGATTCAACAATTTGACCAGGGCGTTAATCATAAAAAGTGACTAATGGAGTTGCCAAAATTTCTTCTTGGAGACAATACGGATTATCCATCGGCGATTTTTATCATCCACACCGAATATCCCAGATTCATCATCAATTTGGAAAATGATGAGGTCGAATGGCTTGAAGAATTTTCTCAAGAGGATGAAAAAGAACTGGCCGCTGAGGCAGAACGTTTGATTGAAGCGGCAACAGCATTTTACGACCGTGAAATTGCACGATATGATGACTGACCATGATTGAGAAACTCGTACAATGGGATCGGGAAACCTTTCTCTATCTCAATGGGCTGGGCACCGAAACTTGGGATGCCTTCTGGATGTTCATTACCGACAGCATCACCTCAATACCCTTGTATGCGGTACTGCTCTTTTTAACCTATCGCTATTTGGGCTTGAAAAAAACAGGTCTGATTATTATGGCCGTAGTGCTTTTGATTACCAACACGGACCAACTTTCAAATTTTTTTAAATATGGCGTTCAACGTTTACGACCCTGTCATGACCCTGAAATCAGTGATGTGATGCGGTTGGTCAAAAGCTACTGTGGCGGTAAGTTTGCCTACTTTTCGGCACATGCGGCCAATTCGTTTGCCGTGGCATCGTTTTTCACTTTTCTTTTCGGAAAAAAATACAAGATATTGGTCTCTTTTTTAGTGCTTTGGGCCTGTATCGTGGCCTACAGCAGAATCTATATTGGGGTGCATTTTCCGCTTGATGTGTTGACCGGAGCACTTGTGGGTGGTTTCTTCGGTTGGTTGTATTACAAGTTGTATATATTTGCGGCTCAGAAATTTGGGCTATGATATCATCGACCAGATATTGGTTTCTGCTTTCACTCATTGTACTGGTATATATTTTAGGGCTTTTTGTCACTCTTTTTGAGAATGACTCGGCACAGTTTGCCGTCATGGCCATGCGCATGGTACAAGAAAATGATTTTATAAGCCTTTTTAAAGGCCCCAACGACTATCTTGACAAACCGCACATGCACTACTGGCTGGCGGCTCTTTCCTTCAAGATTTTCGGTATTCACGACTGGGCGTATCGCATTCCAGCCTTACTTGCGACCCTTTTGGGGGCTTACAGTTGCTACGGTTTGGGCAAATTGCTCTACAACAGTGATGTCGGAAAGTTTTCGGCCTTGATTTTCATGACCGCCCAGACCATCGTACTCTCTGTCATCGATGTTCGTACCGATGCCGTATTGACAGGGTTTACCATTTTTTCCATCTGGCAACTGGCAACTTACATTGAAAAGAATTCATTGACCAATATTTTGTTGGGCGCTTTTGGTGCGGGCATTGCCTTTTCGACCAAAGGCCAAATCGCTTTGTTGGTCATTGGCATCTCTTTGCTTTGCCATTTGGCCTATACCCGAAAATGGAAATGTTTGTTGAGCTATAAGGTATTGCTGGCATTGGTCATTTTTTGTTTGACAATCACTCCAATACTCTATGCGTACTACCAACAGTTTGATTTGCATCCTGAAAAGGTGATTCGCGGTAAAAGCAACCGCAGTGGAATATTGTTCATTCTTTGGGAGCAAAGTTTTGAACGCCTCAGCGGTGAGGGGCATGGCAAGAACAGTGAAGATTATTTTTTCTTTTTCCATACATTTTTATGGGTTTTTCTACCGTGGACGGTATTGGCACTTTTTGCTTACTGGTGGCGTGTAAAGGCCTTTATCAAAATCAAGTTTCGGTACAACGGTAAATTTGAGTTTTTGACGGTAGGTGGTATTACCATCATTTTTTTCATCATAAGCTTTGCCCAGTTCAAACTGCCCCACTACATGAACGTTTTGATACCGCTTTATGCTGTTTTGACTGCCTCTTACCTGCACAAACTGTATGAACATGGTAAAGGAAAGGAAATCCGTTTTTTGCTCGGCATTCAATACTTCATTCTCAGTCTGGTCTTTATTGCAGTGCTGTTGGTCTGCTTCTATGTTTTTAAGCACGAATCGATTTGGAATTATGTGGCCCTTTTTGCCGTTCTTCTGGTCACGGCATATTTCTGCTTAAAACAAGAAGCCTATTATATGCGGATAGTTACTATCTCTGTTTGCAGTTCTTTATTGCTGAATGCGGTGCTGAACGGCCATTTTTATCCCGACTTATTAAAATACCAAGCAGGGTCATCAATGGCCCATTTGGTGAAGGAAAATGAAATTGCTTCGGATGATATCTACAAGATTGGCAAAGACCACACCTGGGCACTTGATTTTTACAATCGCAAACCCATAAAGATCACCACACTCTCTGAACTGGCCAATAAAGAAAATATTTGGATTTATGGCGATGACAATGATTTGCAACAATTAGAAAATGCAGGATTTGATTGGGACCGCCAGTTGACCGTCAACCACTTTAGGATTACCCGGTTGAACTTGAAATTTTTAAATTCATTGATGCGCGAAAGTCAATTGAGCAATAGATATTTAGTACACCTTCACTGAATCTATGATTCTGTGGCCTCCAGTTTAGGTTTCTTAAAGTGGTAGAAAATCCCCGTAAGGGATACCAATGCTGTTATCAAAAAGAAGACCAAGCTCACCGCTATGGAAGTGTTCGCATCCAAGCCCAACCATTTTGCCCCGTACAGAAAAGTGACCTCACGACTACCGATGCCGCCAATGGTCAAGGGCAGCACGGATACAATGGAGGATGCCAGAAAAATGAACAAATAGGAGAGCATGTGCATTTCTATGGATAGGGATTTCAATATGAAAAACACCGCTATCAATTGTAGCAATTGAATGATGGCCGAATAGCCAAAAGACTTCCAGAAAATCGGAAGCGTATAAGAAAAGAATTTTTTAGTGGCTGTCCAGAAAATCACTATCGCTAGGGGGATGCCAACCAAAAAAAGATATCGAAATCTAAATAAAAATTCATTTTTGAGTACGAGCGCCAAAATACATCCATAGATAAAAATCAATAACATTCCACTTAGCCTGTCCAACAATAATACCGCCACTACCTTTTTTGTGCCGGGTTGAAACCGTTTTTGCACTACGTAACCCTTGTAGGCATCACCCCCGATGCCGCCCGGAAGAAAAAGGTTGTAGAACATGCCCAAAAGGTAGAGTTTCAGGTTGCTGAGTTCGGTCAGGGGGGCATCAATTTGATGAAAATAAAGGTTCAGCCGAAACGCATTGAAGATTTTTGAAGCAATAAAAAGCAGCAATGCGCACAGCAAGTAAAAAGGCTTCGATGTTTGAAATACTTCAACAACATCCTTAAGATTTATTTTAGTGAAAATGAAATAGATGAGTGCCGCACTGATAACGACTTTGAGTACGGCAAAAAGTTTTTTACGCTGCTTTTCCGTCACCGATAGTGATTTTTTTGATGCGGTAGGGGCGCTTCTGTTGCGATTCGTAGTAGGTGCGTATCAACAGTTCCATCACAATGCCAATTGTAAATAACTGTATCCCCCCAAGGATGAACATCATACCAAAGATCAACAGGGGGCGGGTGCCAATGTCTTCGCCAAAACCAAATTTCACGACCAAAAGATAAGCTTCTATCAGTACCCCCAAGATGATGAGCAATACCCCAAAAATGCCGAAAAGGTGTATGGGGCGTTGAAAATATTTTCTGATGAAGAGCAAGAGCATCATATCGGCCACCACCTTGAAAACACGCTCTAGACCATATTTTGATTTACCGGCATGGCGCGCATGGTGCTTTACGGGCACTTGTTTTATCTGTGCCCCCTCTAAATGCGCCAGCAGTGTGATGAAACGGTGCATTTCACCGTAGAGGTTCAACCCTTTTGCTATGTCTTTGGTGAAGACCTTCAAGGCACAGCCATTGTCTTTGATATCCAACTTGGTCACCCTGCGTACCAAGAAATTGGCAATCTTTGACGGTATTTTCTTGACCAAAGAATCTTTCCTTTTTTGCCGGATGCCCGTAATCAAGTCATATTCACCGCTGACCGCATGTTCTAACATCTGTGGTATGTCAGAGGGATCGTTCTGAAGGTCACCATCCATTGTGATGATATACTCACCTTCAGCATAATCGATTCCAGCAGCCAGGGCCAGGCTTTGCCCGTAGTTTTTCTTCAGTTCAATAAGGTGCACCTTTTCATCATCCATGTTCTTGACCACCGTTCGGGTAGCATCGGTAGAAAAATCATCCACATAAATGATTTGATAGTTATACCCTGCAAGGGCTTCGTGAATTTTCTTGGTAAGCAGCACCACATTTTCCTCTTCATTGTAAAGTGGAACGACTATAGATAAAAGAGAATCGGTGACAACGCCCATAGGTCATTTTTGGCTGGGCAAATTTACCTTTTTTATTTCAGACCCGATAGGTATTCACTGACCAGCTGCTGGGCCGCTTTGTATGGCGAAATTTTATTGGATTGAATTTGGTCTATCAACGGTGCCATACGTGACTTGATTTTCTGGTCTTGGTAAAAATCGGACTTTAGGGCATCTTCAATGGCCTGTAAAAACCAATTTTGGTTCTGGTCTTGGCGATTTTTATTAAAATGCCCTTCTTTTTTGGTTTGGGCGGCAAAATCTGTGACCATTTCCCAAATCTCAAAAATTCCTTGGTTTTCTGAAGCTGAGCAGGTCACTGCTTTTGGAATCCAATTGTTCGGTTTGGGCGGATATAGGTGCAGTGCCCTTGCAAATTCACTTTTGGCCGCTTCGGCCTTTTTCTTGTTGTCGCCATCTGCCTTGTTGATGACGATGGCATCGGCCATTTCCATCACGCCGCGTTTCATACCCTGTAGCTCATCACCGGCCCCCGCCAATTTCAGCAAAAGGAAGAAATCGACCATGCTATGTACTGCAACTTCACTTTGGCCAACGCCAACGGTTTCTACCAAAATTATTTCATAACCGGCAGCTTCACATAATAAAATGCTCTCACGGGTCTTTCTGGCCACACCCCCCAAAGATTCCCCCGAAGCAGTGGGCCTGATGAATGCGAGCGGGTCTTTAGAGAGTTCCTCCATTCGGGTCTTATCGCCCAAAATACTACCCTTGCTGATGGTACTGGTGGGATCTACGGCAAGAATGGCCACCTTTTTATTCATTTGGGTCAGCTGCTTCCCCAAGACCTCAATAAAAGTGCTTTTGCCAACCCCTGGCACCCCGGTGATGCCCACCCTGACGGACTCGACCCGATGGGGCATACATTTTTCAATCAAGAAAAATGCTTGCTCGGCATGTTCTGGCAATGTGCTTTCAATCAAGGTAATACCCTTGGCCAAAGCGGCCACATCGCCCGCTTTAATTCGGTTTGCTAAATCTGAAATTGAAAATGTGGTTTTTTTTCTATCCAAACCCAAGATTGATACTAGGCTAAGGTAGTTGATTTGTTGACACTTTCTGTTTTCACATAAATTTAATAGCGGTCATTCGTGTATTCAATTGTCAAATACTACCTTTTGGCAAATAAATGATGAACAATGAAAACAATTTTTGATACCCAGGCCACCAATACAGGAGGTCGTGCAGGTCATGTGAGGAGCAACGATGGTGTAATTGATTTTGATATCAAAATGCCCAGACCTGATGGAAAATCCGATGGTCAGTCCACAAATCCAGAACAGTTGTTCGCCGCAGCGTATTCCACTTGTTTTGCAGGAGCGATACAAGCCGTGGCCAAAGAACATGGTGTGGATGACTTGGGCGACTTTAATGTGACCGCAACCGTTTCGTTCAACAAAGATGATGATGGATTTTTCATAGAAGCCATATTGGATTCTTACATACCTACCGTTGATAAGGAAAAAGGAGAGGCATTGGTCAACGCCGCGCATGAAATATGTCCGTACAGCAAAGCGACCAGAGACAACATCACAGTTCATTTGAATCTGCTGATGGACGAATAACAGGCTGCAAAAGAATATATTGGGAATCCTGAAAGTTTCGGCTTTCAGGATTTTTTTGTTAAAATTCCACTAAAGGCAAGCAATTTTGCAACGCAACCTATTTCTGAGAGTCTATTAGATAAACAACAAAACCAAACCCAGCACCAATCATGCACCTTGAGTTGGTAGAACAGTGCAAGAAAAATGACCGTAAGGCACAGATTCAGCTGTATCGAAAGTACAGTGAGGGCATGTTCTGTGTTGCGATGCGGTTTTTAAAAAATGCCGATGACGCTGAAGATGTGTTGCAAGAATCATTTATAAAGGCTTTTCAAAAATTGCACCAGTTCAAGGGCGAGGTCACTTTTGGGGCATGGTTGAAGCGTATTGTGGTCAACCGAAGTATTGATTTTTTGAAGTCAAAACAGCAAAAAACGATCGAGTTGAATGAAGGCTATATGCATATTACCGACGACAGGGATTGGAAAGTGGATGACGGCATTGGTATTGAAGAAGTAAAGCGTGAGATTGAACAATTGCCCGATAAATACCGATTTGTGGTTCAGTTGTATTTGGTGGAAGGCTATGACCATGCTGAAATATCGCAGATAATGGAAATTTCAGAGACCGCTTCTAGAACAAGGCTATCGAGAGGAAAAAACTACGTGAAAGAATCGCTTAAAAAGAAGAATTATGGCACAGGATCTTAGAAAGCTTTTTGAGGAAGAGCGCAGCAAGAAAAAGTTCAAGATGAAAGAAGGGCACGAAGACCGATTTTTAGAACGGTTGGAGAAAAACCTGCCCGTCAAAAAGAAGTCCTACAATTATCGATGGCTGGGTATCGTCGCCTCTGTTGCGATAATGCTAGGGGTGGGGACCTACTTTTTTCTAAGTCCCCAAAATAGCAATCCCACTACAAAAACAACGATTGTAGATACATCAGAAAACCAAAACACTGAAACGGGCATATCTCTCGGGGATCTTTCACCAGATCTGCAGAAACTTGAAAACTATTACACGGCAAACATCAATCTTGAATTGGCCAGTCTAGAAATTTCAGATGAAAACAAAGAATTGGTCGATGGATACCTTGAGCAATTGGCAGAACTCAACGAAGAGTATCAAAATCTCAACCATGAGCTCAATGATATTGGCCCCAACGACGAGACCATAACGGCCCTCATAAAGAATCTGCAATTGAGGCTGCAATTGCTTCAGAAATTAAAAACAAAGTTGAATCAATTTAAATCATCAAAAAATGAACAACAAGCAACTATTATTTAACACCGCACTGGCTTTTATGGTTGCCCTTGGGATGACCGCCCAAGAACAATCAAAGACTTATAAAGAAACGTTCATTGTCTCTGATGATGCAGTGCTGGAAATCAATACAAGTCATGCAGACATTGAGTTTGAGACGTGGGATAAAAACCAAGTTGAAATCACTGCTATTGTCACATTGGAAGGAGCAACGGATGAGGAGATGGAAAAGTATTTCGATAAATCACCTGTAGAAATTAAAGGAAATAGCAACGAAATCGAAATTACCACCTCTTCCAAAGACTCTTGGAACTTTATTGCCGACAGTAACTTCGATTTCAATTTTGATGTTCCGAAGATGGAACTTTTATTTGAAGACCTTGAATTTCCTGAACTTCCAGAATTGGCCGTGATTCCAGAGATGCCCGAACTGCCCCCTATGCCGCCCATCCCCTTTACCAATTTTGATTATGGAAAATATAAGAAGGATGGAGATAAATATCTCAAAGAATGGAAGAAAGAATTTGACAAGAATTTTGACAAAGAATATCAAAAACGGCTTGAAGCTTGGAGTGAAGAAATGAAGGAACGCTCAGAGCGCATGAAGGCAAGAATTGAAGAACGAAAAGCCGAGCGCGAGAAAGCGATGGAAGAACGCAAAAAAGCACTTGCCGAAAACCGAGAGGCACTCAGAGAGCAGCGTGAGGCACTTAGGGAACAGCGAAACTCATTGAGAAGGCACTACGGCCGTAACGTCATCATTTCTAGAGACGGCGATGAAGAACCCAGCATCTTTTACTTTTCATCAGATGGGGAGGATAAGCGATACAAAGTGAAAAAATCCATCAAAATCAAGATGCCCAAGTCGGTCAAATTGAAAATGAATGTCAGGCATGGTGCGGTCAAGTTGGCCGCACTTGCCAAAGACGTTGATGCAAATCTTCGCTACTCCAGTTTGACGGGTTCTATTGTTGAAGGCAGAAATACAGATATTCGCGCTTCCTATTCACCCGTTTTTATCGACAAATGGAATTATGGGGCGTTAAAAATCGATTATACCGATGATGTTGAACTCTATGAGGTTACTGAACTAGACCTTAATTCGGTCTCTTCAAACATCATCATACATAAATTGACACAAGGGGCAAAGATGAATGCGAATCTCGGCGTATTGAACATCAAAAAGATACAAGATGATTTTAAGACGCTCAGTATCGATGTGAAAAATGGCGAGTTGCACTGTAAAATTCCAAATAGTGCTTTTTTGGTCGAGGTAGACGAGACCCATTCTGATGTAAAATACCCCAACACTTTGGTTTTAGAAAAGTCAACAGGGTTCAGCAATGTTGTACACTCTGGGTATCATGTGAACAACAAAAGCCCCAAGTTCATCAAAATCAATTCAAGGTACAGTGATGTGGTCTTAGAAGATTAGCACAGTTTCCCAAGTCTGCTTGTCCTTCCTTTCGACCTACTCAATGGGCATCTTCTTTTAAATAATCTTGAAAATTTTCTTTGAATCGGTTCAACCTGGGTATTGAAACGTTTCTAACGTAGGAGTTGTTGGGATTTTTCCGCTCAAAATCTTGATGGTATTCCTCGGCCTTGTAAAAAGTATCAAACTCAGTGACCTCGGTCACAATGGGGCGACCATAGACATTTTCTGCTTCCAACGCTTTGATATAGCTTTCAATGACATCTTTTTGGTCTTCGTTTTTATAAAAGGCAATAGATCGGTATTGGGCTCCGCGGTCAGGCCCTTGACGGTTCAGGCTTGTGGGGTCATGAGACCCAAAAAACACCTGTACCAGCTGAAAGAATGAAATGACCTTGGGGTCGTAGTATACTTCAACAGCTTCCGCATGGCTGGTACGGCCATAGGCCACTTGTTCATACGTCGGATTTTCCTCTTTACCGCCAGAATAACCTGAAACTACTTCTTTCACGCCCTTGACACTCTCGAAAATAGCTTCCACACACCAAAAACAACCACTGGCAAAATATGCCGTCTCAAATTCTTGCAATTGTGCTGAAGTGTACACTGTTTTTTCGGGCAGTTCAGCTTTGGCGGTGGCCTCTACAGCCTTTTTTTTGGTGCTCTTGGGTTGGCAGCTGACAGAAATTAAGAGCAGCAGGGCCAAAAAAGTAGTACGGATCATGATTTTTTATTTTAGTGTTTAGTAGTTATTTACGGTAAAAAATTACGCCGGGTTTCGTAAAAACTTCAAATGGTCACCGTATCGCCAATATTAGGCAACAATAGTTCTATGTTCTTGGATTTAAAATGGGCTTTCGCCATATTTTTGTCCAGTTTTATGGGAGGAAAGGTATCATAGTGACACCCCAGAACTTTGTTGCAGTTCACAAAACCTGCTGCAATGGCCGCATCTTCGTAGCCCATGGTAAAATTGTCACCGATGGGAAGCACCGCCAAATTGATGGACGGACAGGTTTCGGGAATCAATTTCATATCCATGGTGAGCGCGGTGTCACCTGCAATATAGATACATCGGTCTTTGGTAGAAATGACAAATCCACCTGGATTGCCACCATAAGAACCATCTGGAAGCACACTTGAATGAATGGCACTGACATATTTTATGGTTCCAAAATCAAATGTTGCTTTGCCACCATGGTTCATTCCGTGGCCTTCAATACCTTTTTTAGAAAACCATTGAACGATTTCATAATTGGATACCAATCTGGCCTTTGGATTGTTCTTGGCAATGGTCTCAACATCAAGAACATGGTCTTCGTGACCATGGGTGGCCAAAATATAATCTGCTTTCAACGCATCTATTTCAATGTCTTTTGCGAGGTCGTTACCACTGATAAACGGGTCAACAATGATGTGGGCGCCATCTATTTCCAGATGCAGCGCGGCATGGCCGAGATATGTGATTTTCATTGTACTCATTTTAAGTTTTTAAACGGTTTTCAAAATAAGTAATTCAACGTAAAGCTTTTTGTTCTTATGAAAACAATCTTATCTTTCTTGGTAGATTTTTGCCTTTTAAAAAATTGGATTTTCTAGCAAAACTGAACACGGAAAGAATGCCCATTCTTTTATTGGATGGCCGTATTGCCTATAAGCACTATTGTCACATCGATCTTTCTGTTCATAATCCAGAATTGAAAACTTTCTCCATTTCAGATGCTTCACAATGCCAGCGGTACATTGATTTGGTTCTTGAGCGCAAGGGCTGTAAAGTAGCCTACGGAGGTTATTTGGAGCGGCGAAACCTGTATTCTAAATCTGAGCGATTTTCTGAAGGAAACATGCGAGACATCCATTTAGGCATGGATTTCTGGTGCAAAGCAGGCACAGAGGTCATTGCACCGTTGGATGGGGTTGTGCACAGTTTCAACAACAATTTAGATAACGGCAACTACGGGCCAACCCTCATTTTAGAGCATTCCATTGCTTCTGTTACATTCTACACACTGTATGGGCACCTATCCTTGAAATCATTGTCATTGTATAAAAATGGCAAACTGTTCAAGAAAGGAGCCGTTTTGGGGTGGTTGGGCACCCCGGATGTCAATGTCGGTTATGCACCGCATCTCCATTTTCAAATTATCATCAATCTTCATGAATTTAGAGGCGATTACCCGGGAGTTTGCGCAGAAAAAGACCTGGAACTTTACAAAAGCAACTGCCCTGACCCCAACCATCTTCTACAATTATAATGTAGGTATTATCGGTGAAATGCACTTCATCTCGTTGTGCCGTTTTACAGCTACAAAACGCTCATCGATAGTTTTTTACACTTTATCCATACTTTGGTTTTTTACCGAAAAATAAGGCGGATAGGCCGAGTATTCTCTGGGCTAGGTCCATGTCAGGGTATTTTTAATGTAACAAAAGTGCCCAAGTGATGAAAACAGTTTTAACCTTTATCGCAGTTCTTTTCTTCGGAGTCACAGTTACGGCCCAAAGCACAAAAGAGATAAAGGTTGAGCCTATCACAAAGACAGTTGAGTTGGATATTGACCTTACAAAGCAACAAGAGCCACAGAAAGAGGTCGCTAGGTTGTACCGATACAAGAATTCACGCATCAAAAAAGAATTGGCTTTTCGCACAAAGCGCAATAGGGCCAAATTGGCTTAGTCATGACCACCACAGTGCTCATCTTTTTCACACTTGCATTTAGTGCTGCCTTTGTTCTCATCTCAATCTATTTGTTGGTAAGAACGAAAAGGAAAAACAATCAAGAAAAATAACTGAATTTCATATTTCAATCCAAAATATCTTTTGATAAAGACCGATAATATGCACAAAATCAAGGTGAACGGTATTGGCGATAATGTGCATTCATCGAGGGTTTTATGCACTTTGTCTTATGTGTGGTCGAATATCGAAAAATAGGTGCTTTTTGACGAATCAAACCACCCACAGCATACCGTACCCCGTTCTAATAATAACAAAACCCAAAGTGATGAAAGCTATTTTAACCTTAACATTTGTAATTTTCTTCGGAACAGTGGCATTGGCACAAGAGCCTACACCAAACCAAAAGGTAGCTACTGTTGAAATGGGTGTTGTTCTTACAGAAAACCAAGTTCAAGAGAGTTCTAAATTAGAAGGCGGAAAAGAAGTCGCTAGACTTTACAAGCATAAGAATGCCCGTGCAAAGAAAGAATTGGTTTTCACCACCAAAAGAAACAAAGCAAAATTGGCCTAATCAAAATCCCTTTCTAATATGAGTACATTCAATTTTTTATTCCAGGTTGTAGTAGTTTGTAATTTGATGTTTCTTTTTGCGTCGCTACTGTTTTCTTTACGTCTTGCAAGAGTTTCTTGGCGTCGTAAATGATACCATCTTTGATGGTGTATTTGACGCCACCAACACGCACCACTTCATTGTCTTCGGTCAATTTGATAGCTCCAGTGCCATAGAGCACTTTCAGGTTTTTTAAGGGATTTTCTTCCAAGACGACAAAATCGGCCAATTTGCCGACGGCGACGGTGCCAATCTTATCATCCATACCAAGGGCTTCTGCACCGTTCAGGGTTGCAGCTCGAATGATTTCCAAAGGATGAAAACCCGCTTCACGCAACAATTCCATCTCACGTATGTAGGCGAAGCCATACAATTGAAAGATAAAACCAGAATCTGAACCTGTCGTGACTCGACCGCCCCGGTTCTTGTATTCGTTCACGAAGGCCATCCATAATTTGTAGTTGTTGCGCCAGGCCACTTCTTGTTCGGTGCCCCAATCATGCCAGTACGAGCCATGGCTGATTTTACTGGGTTGGTAGAATTCCCATAAAGATGGCAGTGTGTATTCTTCATGCCATTCGGCACGGCGTGCACGGTGGAGGTCGCGACTGGCCTCATAAATATTGAAGGTTGGATCTAGCGTGAAATCTAAGGCGATGAGTTCATCCATGACCTTATTCCAGTGTTCAGAATAGGGTTTTGCCGCCTGTTGCCATAGTTTTCCTGCTTCCTCAAAGCGGTGCTGCTCGTTCTGGTAGTTATAGTCCAGTGGATAATATTGTACCGTGCGGTCTTCAAACAAGGCTTCGGGCAGGCCGTACCAATGTTCCATACTGGTCAATCCCGCTCGAGCGGAATGAAGTACGTTCCATCGGGCAACATCCATTTGGGCGTGGTGCATGGCGGAGCGTAATCCCAATTTTTTGTTTTCGTCCAATGCTGCAGCCATGATTTCTGGCGGTGCCCCAAAAAATTTGATGCCGTCGGCACCTTTTTTGGCATTGTTGCGCACCCATTCCCTTGCCATTTCAGGAGTACTGATGGGCTGGTCACTACCTTGGCCAAAACCCGTATACGCGAAGACTCGTGGGGCGATAATTTCATTTTTTTCGCTTTTTCGTTTAAGATCCAATGCCCAATCAATGCCCCTACCGCTGGGCTCGCGCACGGTCGTGATACCATGGCCCATCCATAATTTGAATACATAATCATAGTCCGCACCTTGCGACTTACCACCGATATGCCCATGCATGTCAACGAAACCTGGCAAAAGGTACATGCCTTCAGCATCCAACTCTTTGCCTCCTTGTTTCAATTGGGGCCTTTTTGATTTGTCAATTGCGACACCGGGGTAGCCCACCACCTGTATGTCGACAATTTTGTTGTTCTCTACCACAATGTCAACCGGGCCCCGTGGCGGAGCACCATTACCGTTGATCAAAGTCACCCCGCGGATGATGAGTTGGTCAAATGGACCTTCACTCAGGGCTTCTTGGCCATGGTTTTGAAAAAATGTAACTAAAAATGCAAGGACTAAGAATCTTTTCATAGTTGATTATTCTGGAATTCTAATATGGTTGCCTAAAAACAGTGCGTTCAAAAACAATCGGTTGGTGCCATACCATGAGCCCCTGAAGTTGGGGTTATCGGCAAACAAGACCACCCTGCCGCTACCCAACTTACTGATAATAAGTGATGCGGATGGCTTTAAAAACGCTTCCATGTTCTTTTGGGTCACAAAGCCATCAATGTGCGGGTCTTTGGCATACTTGGCCACTGTGGCATATTCATTTTTGCTGGGTCTTAACCACACGGTGTTGTTTTTGTATACGGGAATTTGTTCATCTCGATACCCAAAAGCAAGCGGATGCGTAGTATCTAAATTTACCTTTAGAATAATCCCGCCCACTTCTTCTTTGCCGATATTCTCCGGGGCATCAACATAAGGTTTTCTTTCGACTGCTTTGGTGGAATCTTTTTCTTCTTCAACCAATTGCTCTTCGACCAGTTTTTTGTCAATGGTCCATTTTGTGGCAGTGCCGATGGTGATTAGCGTGTTTCCTTTTTTGACCCAATTTTTAATCTTTTCTTGTTGTTTTTCATCCAAATCATAACGTCCTGAGACCATGACCAGAGTGTTGTATTTGTCAAAGTTGGCCCTGTTGAAATTCCGCATTGGTATTTTGGTGATGGGCATGTGTACCCGGGTATCCAACAAATGCCAAACTTCACCGGCCTCGTAAGAGCGAACTCCGGTGCCGATGAGCATGGCCGCCTTGGGTTTTGTTAACGGATCCACATAACGGCTTCCCAAATCGATTCCAGCGATACTGTAGCCAGAATTGACAGCGTAGATGGGCACCTCATACTTTTTTTGCGCCTTTTCAACAAGTTGATAGATTTCATCGGATGTTTTTTTCTGTAAACTGATCGGAATCACCAGAGCCCCGTAATTCATATCCTTTTTTCCTTCAGAGGTGTTGATGGAAAAAGGTTTGAAAGCTGAAGATACGACCAATCCATTCTCTTGTAAAAAGTTCAGGGTCGCCACCGCATTGTAATCGTCATAATCGATGATATATGCATAATCAGACTTTGTGACGGGATTTACTGTGACCAATCCATCCGTATCCATAATCTTCTCACCCAGATTTAAACTGGTCACAGGTTTGTATTTCATATTATAAAAATTGGCCACTGACCATGCCGAAGCATCGTAATATACACTATCGCGATATTTATCGTAGGTTTCAAACATGGTCTGTACCATACGATATTGTGGTTGATTGGTGGGCACCACATACGAATCTCCCGACGAGTAAACCTCGATTTCATGCAACAACAGCTTGTCGATAAAGGCCTTGACCCGATTTTGGTCATAACCATCTTTGAACGAATAGCCCCTGATACGACTTTTTGAAGCGTTGCCCAGGGCACTTTTGAAAAAGTCCTGTTGATATTTTCGCAAGATGGCCTTGTTCTCAACTGCGGCCTTCACGGTTGCCAAGCTCGATACATATTGATTGCGAATGGTAAATGGAAAGGTAATCTCACCAAAGGCAGTCGTCTGTTTGTGACCTCGAGAACTGGCCTGTTCAAAAAGCAGGGCAAGTCCGCCCTGCAAATCAGGGTAAGAAGAACCGTAACCTGGGTACGTGCCGTCAAACACCTCTTTGGTGAAATAGAACGAGCCGATACTGTCCAGTGCTTTGGCGAAATAATCGCCAAACAGGTTGTTGAGATCCTCATAATTTTCTTTGGGCATGATGGGGTTCAAAGAGGCGTTGTCTTTCATGGGTTCAAAGAAATAGGTGCTCTGAGTGCCCATTTCATGAAAATCGGTCACCACATTGGGGTACCATTCGTGGTACCAAGTCAATTTGCCCCTGCTTTCTGGATGGATGCCCAGAAGCCAATCCCTGTTCAAATCAAACCAATAATGATTCGTACGCCCGCCAGGCCAGTATTCGTTATGTTCTGCGTCTTGTGGGTCGGCTACCAACGGATTGCCCTGGTACATGTTGGCCCATTGCGTATGGCGGTCACGCCCATCAGGGTTGATGGTCGGGTCGATAAAAAGTACAGCATCGTTGAGATACTTCAATATCTCTGGATTTTTGGACGCCACAAAAGTATAGGCGGTCAACAGCGCGGCTTCAGAACTTGAGGGTTCATTGCCGTGTACATTGTATCCTAAATTGATGAATGTCGGAAGACCATCGTAATCAGAAACATTTTTTGTAGGGTCGGTATAGGCCAGATGTTCTGATTGAAGCGTTTCTAGATTTTTTAAATGCTTAGGATTGGATACCGTCAAGATGACCAGTTTTCGACCTTCATGGGTCTTGCCATATTCTTGAATGCTGGCCCTGTCAGAAACTTCGGCCAGTTTGGTCAAGTAGGCCACGATTAAGTCGTGACGGGTATGATGTTCACCGATGCCATAGCCTAAAAATTCCTTTGGAGAGGGAATTTTTTCATCAAATGGCGTATAGCGTTCGAAAAAATAATCTTGGGCAGAAACAATAGTGCAGAATAGCACTAAAAGTGTAGTGGATAGTAATCTCGTCATGTGTATGTTTTGAATCTCCTAATATAGGAAACATCAATCAACAGAACTGAACTCTTCCACTATTTCTTCGAAAATGATATGGTAATATGTGCCTTTTTTTGAAGCATCCCTACTGATGGTGCCCCTAAGCTGCCTTGAAAGATTGTGAATCAATTTTAGGCCTAACGATTTTGTGTTTTTGGGATTGATATCTTCAGGAAAGCCAATGCCATTGTCACCAAGATAAAGCTCGTACTTGCTATCATTGAGCGGCTTCATGCGGATGTATATTTCTCCCTTTGTACCCTCGGGCAAACCATACTTCAATGCGTTGGTCACGGTTTCGTTGATGATCAATCCCAGCGGAATCACCGTGTCGATGCTCAGCTTCAATTTTGGTACCTGTAGATTCAAGGCAATATCATCCGCATTATCTCTGATGGAGCGCACCAGATACTCGCTAAGCTCCCTGACATAAGGCTCCAGTTCAACTTTTGAGAGGTAATCATCTCTTTTGTAGAGCATTTCGTGCACCATGGCCATGGAGACCACCCTGTTCTGGCTGCTCTTGATGATATTGCTCATTTGGGTATCATCCAAAGAGCGTGATTGAAGGCTCAAAAGGCTAGAAACGGTTTGAAGGTTGTTTTTCACCCGATGGTGCACTTCTTTTAAAAGGGTTTCCTTTTCATCGATACGTTCTTCGATTTCACGTCTTGATTTGTACAGTTTGTGGTGGGCTTCCAAAAGGTTTTTCCCAAAAACGCCTCCCAAAAGGTATACGGCCAGAACAATGCTGAGAAAAGCAAACCAGTCTTTTGATGCCAAGGGCACCACATCATTGGCCAAGTTGAAATCGCTCAAATCATGTAAAAAAATAAGGCCCACCACCACAAGATTGATGATGAGGTATATCTTGCCGTATACTTTTGTGGTCACATATCCGGCAAAAACCACGATGCCCAGTACATAGATGAACGGACTCTGTATTCCGCCACTGTAAACAGTGATCAAAATTGCGGAAATCATGGCCAAAACCGAAGTCACATTGTACGTTATGACGAGGTTCTGGTGAAATTTGAGCAAAAACGTGTTGGTGAAATTCAGGGCGGCAAACCCCAAGAACACGAAAGGTATGACTGTCTTGATGTCCAAGAAAAAATAACAGACCAACCCGAACAATAAAGAAAACAATGAGGCAAAATAATTTACCTTCAATACAAGTTGCGTCTTGTCTTCTAACCGATAATCGTCTTTGGTGGTTATTTTCATACCATTTTGGTCAATCATTCCAGCCGTTGAATTCACTTTTAGGGCTGGTGGCTTGGTGGAGATATGGTGCTGTAAAACTAACCATGTTTCATCTATAAACAAAAAGGGCAGCCTAATTTTTAGCTGCCCTTGTTTTAGTTTGATATACAGGTATCACTCATCCACCAATACCCATTCGCCTCTATCTATCAAAGGCTCAGCTTGTTTGAATTTTACGACCTTGCTTTCGCCCGACATCACATTTTTTATGGTGACACGTTCGTTTCTTCCGATTTTTGGTTTTTCACGAACAATGGTTTCGGTGACCTGGGGGCGTTGTCTTTGGGTTTGCCCAGCAGCACGGTTTTGGGCTGCCAGTTCGTCGCTGTTCGGAATTTCTTCTTTGGTCGTTTTCAACTTCTCTTTTGGGCGACGAACCGAGCGTGCTTCTTGCACTTGTTGTTCATTGCCAGACGGAAGCTCTCCTTTGAATAAGAATGAAATGACCTCTTTGTTCACTTTATCAATCATTTCCTTAAAAAGCTCAAAGGCCTCAAACTTATAAATAAGCAAAGGGTCTTTCTGTTCGTGAACGGCCAATTGTACCGATTGCTTGAGTTCATCCATCTTTCGAAGATGTGTTTTCCAAGAGTCGTCGATAATGGCCAGAGTGATATTTTTCTCAAAATCAGTGATCAATTGCTTGCCATCACTGCTGTAGGCCTCCTCAAGGTTGGTGACCACGTTGAGCGATTTGATACCATCGGTGAAAGGTACCACGATACGCTCGAATTTGTTGCTCTGGTCTTCATATACTCTTTTGATGACCTGAAAAGCCGTTGTGGCACTACGCTGCATCTTGTCTTGGTAATGCTCGTACGCAGCTTGGTATACCTTATTGGCAATCTCTTGGAAGCCCATTCGTTTAAAATCCTCTTCAGAAATGGGCGAGGTCATCGAAAAGTATTTGATGAGCTCAAACTCAAAGTTTTTGTAGTCATCGGCCATTTTATTGGTCTCGGCAATGACCTCGCAAGTATCGTAGATCATGTTGGCGATATCGACCTTCAACCGCTCACCCTGCAATGCGTGGCGTCTTCTCTTGTAGACCACCTCTCGTTGGGCGTTCATGACATCATCATATTCCAAAAGGCGCTTTCTGATGCCAAAGTTGTTTTCCTCTACCTTTTTTTGTGCCCGTTCTATGGATTTTGTCATCATGGAATGCTGAATGACCTCACCTTCCTTAAGGCCCATACGGTCCATCATCTTTGCCACTCGGTCTGAACCGAAGAGCCGCATCAGATTATCCTCCAGTGAAACATAAAATTGTGAGCTACCGGGATCACCTTGGCGCCCAGAACGGCCACGCAGCTGACGGTCAACCCTTCTAGAGTCGTGGCGCTCGGTACCGATGATGGCCAATCCGCCTGCTTCTTTCACTTCAGGAGATAATTTGATATCCGTACCACGACCCGCCATGTTGGTGGCGATGGTGACCACACCGGCATTACCGGCTTCTGCAACAATATCAGCCTCTTTTTTATGCAATTTTGCGTTCAATACGTTGTGCGGAATCTTGCGGACGCTCAATAATTTGGAGAGCAGCTCAGAAATTTCAACAGAAGTTGTACCAATCAATATAGGTCTGCCCGCTTTTGACAAGTCGGTGACCTCTTCAATGATGGCATTGTATTTTTCACGTTTTGTCTTGTAGATCAAATCTTCACGATCATCACGGGCAATGGGCCTGTTGGTCGGTATTTCGACCACATCCAACTTATAGATTTCCCAAAATTCACCGGCTTCAGTGACCGCTGTACCGGTCATACCCGCCAGTTTGTTGTACATTCTAAAATAGTTCTGCAACGTGATGGTCGCAAAGGTCTGGGTCAACGCCTCAATCTTTACATTTTCCTTGGCTTCAATGGCTTGGTGCAACCCATCGGAATAGCGACGGCCATCCATGATACGACCCGTTTGTTCATCAACGATCATGACCTTATTGTCCATGACCACATACTCCACATCCTTTTCAAAGAGGGTGTAGGCTTTGAGCAATTGGCTCATCGTATGGATGCGCTCACTTTTTACCGCAAATTCTTTAAAAAGCTCTTCTTTGAGCTCGGCCTCTTTTTCAATCTCAAGGTCTTGGTTCTCGATTTTGGCAATTTCTGCTCCCATATCGGGCATGACGAAGAAGTCTTTGTCTTGATTGCCAGAAATGTATTCGATCCCTTTGTCGGTCAGTTCAATTTGATTGTTCTTTTCTTCGATAACAAACAACAAATCCTCATCCACTTTTGGCATTTCACGGTTGTTGTCTTGCATGTAGAAGTTTTCGGTTTTTTGGAGGAGTTGTTTTACCCCTTCTTCACTCAAAAACTTAATCAGTGCCTTGTTTTTTGGCAATCCACGGTGTACGCGCAACAACAGGAAACCCCCTTCTTTGGTATCACCTTCCTTTATCAATTTTTTGGCTTCGGCAAGAACGCCTGTCAGATGCTGCCGCTGTTTTTGAACGATGTCGGCCACTTTGGGCTTCAATTCATTGAACTCGTGACGATCACCTTCTGGCACAGGCCCAGAGATAATCAAAGGTGTTCGTGCATCATCAATCAATACGGAATCGACCTCGTCGACAATGGCATAGTGATGTGGTCGTTGTACCAAATCATTGGGAGTATGCGCCATATTATCGCGCAGGTAATCAAAACCAAATTCGTTGTTCGTGCCGTAGGTGATATCAGCATTGTATGCCGCACGGCGACCGTCGGAGTTTGGTCGGTGCTTGTCGATACAATCTACTGAGAGCCCATGAAACTCGAATATGGGCGCCATCCATGCGCTGTCACGTTTTGCAAGGTAATCGTTTACGGTGACCAAATGGGCACCTTTGCCTGAGAGTGCATTGAGGTACAAAGGTAAGGTGGCAACCAACGTTTTACCCTCACCGGTCTGCATCTCGGCAATCTTTCCTTCATGCAGGGCAATACCTCCGATGAGCTGTACATCGTAATGCACCATATCCCAAGTAACTTCTTTGCCAGCAGCATCCCAAGAATTTTTCCAAACGGCAGAATCCCCATCCAAGGAGACATACTCTTTTTCACCTGATAGTTTACGGTCAAATTCAGACGCCGTGACCTTTAAGGTTTCGTTATTGGCAAATCTTTTGGCCGTTTCTTTTACCACTGCGAAAGCTTCGGGCAAAATATTGTTCAACACTTTTTCAGAAATCTCGTAACGCTTTTCATTCAAAGCGTCTATTTCACCGTAGATTTCTTCATTTCGGTCAATGTCTGTCGAGTTTTTGACCTCTTCTTCGAGTTCGGCGATGTTCTTGTCTATATCGGCACATTCATCTTCAATGCTCTTTTTGAAATCAGCTGTTTTCTGGCGAAGCTCATCATGGGTCAGGCCTTCGAGTTCAGTTTCGAAAGATTTTATCTGTTTTACCAAAGGTTGTAGGGCCTTGACATCTTTTTCAGATTTATCGCCGACAAAAACCTTCAGTACTGAATTGAGTAAACTCATGGATTATGTTTTCATTTGCTGCACAAAAGCCATTCCACAGTACGGTATGGCATGCAATCATCACGTAAGGGTGACAAAATTACATAAAAAAAGTCCTGACGGCGCCGTCAGGACTTTTGATTTATAGCGTATCGTGATTTCTAGTATTCGTCCTCGTTCCAGAGGTAATCTTCCTCTGTAGGGTAGTCTGGCCAAATCTCTTCTATCGATTCGTAGATTTCGCCCCCTTCTTCCTCCATAGATTGTAGGTTTTCGACAACCTCTAATGGGGCACCGGTACGAATCGCGTAATCGATGAGCTCGTCCTTAGTCGCGGGCCAAGGTGCATCGCTTAGATATGAGGCCAATTCCAATGTCCAATACATAGCAGCAGTTTGATTTTTAAAATTTTTGCAAAAATAATTTTTACGAGCAATTTGCCAAGTGATTTCTGATATAATTCAAAAAAAATTTGAAATCACCAAATCGATAACGCAGAAAATAAAAATTTATTAGTCCAATTTCTCAGGAATCCACTTTATCTCATTGGCTTTCAACTGTGCAGACAACTTTCGTGCCAATACGAAGAGAAAGTCTGAAAGCCTGTTTATGTATGCCAAAACAGCTTCGGGTAGCGGTTCTTTCTCATTGAGGATGGATATCATTCGTTCTCCCCGGCGGCAGACCGTTCGGGCGATATGACAGTATGACACCGTGGAATGACCACCAGGAAGGATGAAATGGGTCATGGTGGGAAGCTTTTCATTCATGGCATCAATCTCTTTTTCAAGCAAACCAATATCATCTTTATTGATTTTTGGAATTTTCAATCGATTCTCTTTTTTAGGCTCTGTGGCCAGAATTGCCCCAACGGTAAAGAGCTTTTCTTGAATTTTTATTAAAATTTCTTGGGAGTGCGTATCAATTTCTTGGTCTCGAATGAGGCCGAGCCATGAGTTGAGCTCATCCAAGGTTCCGTAGCTTTCAATGCGTATGTGGTGCTTTGAGACCCTTGCGCCCGTAAAAAGAGAGGTAGTGGCGTCATCGCCGGTTTTGGTATAGATTTTCATGGTTTTTGATTGCTCTGGAATTTAGTCTCTGTGCCTACGCTTACCATCCATAAACTTTTTTGATTTTCTTTTACGCCTTCCTTTTCTGTTTTTTAATAGGATAAAAACATAGACCGCTACAAGCGCACCGAGAATGAGTAATATGCCAAAATCCACAATTGAAAAGATTTATATAAAAATAAGCGAATTACACTTAAAGATAAAATCAGATCGTGGCCCCAGACTATTTTGCTGCCTTTATTAAGAGAACGTATCTCAGACCGAGCATCGCCATCAATATCAGAGTGAGGGGTGAAAAAGATTGTACCCCAAAAATCCATAACAAAATCATAATGCCAAAAAGTGCAAAAGCCGTCCAAAGGTATTTTGGAAGCCAAGATGGAAGTGCTCTCTTGAAAACATAAAATGCAGCTATGGCGTTGAGGGGCAGCGCCCATAAGACATCGAAATTATACTTTGTTGAGACATGGTCTGTGGCAAACCATAATAATAAAAGAAAGACACCAACGAGGCCAGAAAGCAGAAAAAGGGCCATATCCAACCAACGGTTTCGGTTCTTATGCGTATAATCTAAATAGGTGATGATACCGACGAACAAGAAAAGCAGTAAAAACCAGAATAGGGGGGAGGTTGCAAAATAGCCATTTTGTTCTCTTTCTGAATAATCAAGTACCTCACGTTCGCGCAACACCAAGGGCTTTCCTGATTTTGAAGTATTTCGCAGTTGGTACATGGCATAGTAGGGCAGAAACATGTGCTCTCTCACGGTAGCTTTACGGTCGACCACCGAACCCCAGGCCAAATCAATACCAAAGGCTCCCCAAGAATTGATGGGGATGAACTGCCGAACCAATTGCCTGAACGTGTATCTCTTATCAAGATGATCGCCATCAAATGTTATGGCCTCACCAAACTCGTTTTTCAACACATCGGCCGTAATGGTCGAGCAATTATTGAAGAGTGGGTCGTACAGATAATCTCTGTTTTTGGGGAGGTAGTTCTTTTCAAAAAACTGAAAAAGTTGATTGACTTCTGCTTGGTCAAGATCTAAAATCTGCTCTTTGACCCATCTTTTTTCAAGCTCATACTCATACAAGAAAATATCGAATCTTCGGCGGGAAAGCGAGTAAATTAATTTTCCCTTTGCGAAGTTCAAGTAAAAATTTGGTCGGTTGAAGTCAAATGTTCCGTAGTTGTAGACCACATCAATACCCATCTTGGGGTCTTGTACCCTGAAGGCACTGTGGCCGAAAGCATAATAGAGCTCATCGCCAGCGGCACAGGTAAGCACACTTATTTTTGCATCCTCAGAAAGTTGCGGCAACTGGGCTTGCCCTACCATAAACGAGCAAAAGAAAATTAGAAGGACTATGGCGGTCTGGTAGGGTCGTTTGGTCATTTGACAAATATCAAAATAAAAACAAGCACCTATAGAATACGATATCAAAAAAATCGTTTTTTCGCTTACTTTTGCGAAAACTGACCAAAAATGAAACGGCACATCCCCAACTTTATCACATTGTTGAACCTTTTTTCAGGATGTATCGCCACTGTTTTTGCGGTGCTCAACCAATTGGAATTTGCTGCCGTGTTCATGTTTCTTGGAATTTTCTTTGATTTTTTTGATGGATTTGCCGCAAGACTCTTGAAAGTCAAAAGTGATTTGGGCGTTCAATTGGATTCGTTGGCAGATATGGTCACCAGTGGTCTTGTGCCGGGCATCGTTATGTTTCAACTGCTGACCATGGCACAGAAAGGAGGGTGGAACCTCGATTTGTTCGGTACCCATACCGAGGTCGGCGTTTTACCGCTTTTTGGTTTTATCATCACCTTGGCCTCAGCCTATCGGTTGGCCAATTTTAATGTGGATGAAAATCAGGTGTCCTCGTTTTTGGGCCTGCCCACACCGGCCAATGCGCTTTTGATTCTTTCTTTGCCCATGATTTTGATATACCATCACAATGATGTACTCAATGAAATGATCCTCAATCCGTGGTTTTTGATGGTACTTACGGTCACCAGTGCATTCTTATTGAATTCAAGAATTGAACTGTTTGCACTGAAATTTGAAACGTACTCGTTCAGGGAAAATGCCATAAAGTATCTTTTTTTAATCGGGAGCTTGGTTTTGTTGTTGACCCTAAGGTTTTTGGCCATACCCCTAATCATTTTGTTATATATAGTGGCATCATTGATCAATAAATTGAGCTCAAGGCGGGATGGGTAATATGAATTTTTAAAACCACTGCTTCTATTTTCACGTAGATATACAAAACAACCACATCATGAAGAAACAACTGATTCTTTTTGCTGCCATTTTAGGAAGCATTGTATTGACATCCCATGAACTTTTCTTAAAGACGGATGCCTATTTTTTGCAACCTGGCCAAGCCAGCGAGCTCTATCTTTTCAACGGCACTTTTGACCAAAGTGAGAATGAGATTACCAGAGACAGAATTATCAATGCCAAAATTCTCGGACCAGATCATGAATTTATGCCTGAGGATAAAGATTACTACGATAAGGATAAGGCCACCTATCTAAAATTCAAATCATCAAAAGCAGGAACGTATGTGGCCGGAGTGTCCACATTGCCCAGAACCATTGAACTGACGGGTAAGCAATTCAATGATTACCTAACGCACGAAGGGCTTGACCATGTCATGGCCAATAGAGAGCAAGCCGGAATTCTTGACGATGAAGCCAAAGAAATTTATTCAAAGCACGTAAAGGCCATTTTGCAAGTAGGGGATAAAAACACTGATGATTTCAGCACTGTTTTGGGTTATCCGATTGAGTTTGTGCCAGTTGACAATCCCTATTCAAAAAAAGCCGGAGATGAATTTTCTTTTCAATTGCTTGTTGGGGGCAACCCTTTGCCCAACCAAACCGTACATTACAGCACCTCAATGCCCGGAAAGGATGCCCATGCCAATGAAAAATCCACAAAAACCGATGAAAAGGGCGTCATGACAATGACCCCTACCCAAGCAGGAAAATGGTATGTCGCAACCATTCACATGGTCGAAAGTGATGAAGATGGAGTGGATTACGAATCAAATTGGGCAACGTTAACTTTTGCAGTGAAGTAAAAGAATTACACATCCAACTTTTTCTTGCGAAGCTCGAAATTCTGGCCGAGATACACTTTTCTGACCATTTCATCAACGGCAAGGTCTTCGGGCACACCCGCTTTGAGGATGCCTCCTTCAAACATCAAATACGAACGTTCGGTGATGGCGAGGGTTTCCTGAACGTTGTGGTCGGTAATCAAAATGCCGATGTTTTTGTTCTTCAACTGGGCGACAATACGTTGAATATCCTCCACGGCTACGGGGTCGACCCCGGCAAAAGGCTCATCCAATAAAATAAACTTGGGGTCGGTGGCGAGGGCCCGTGCAATCTCGGTACGGCGGCGTTCGCCGCCGGAAAGTAAATCCCCGCGGTTTTTTCTGATATGGCCCAGACCGAACTCATCTATGAGCGACTCCATCTTCATGTGCTGCTCTTTCTTGCTGAGGTTGGTGGTCTGCAACACGCTCAAAATATTCTTTTCAATACTCAGCTTCCTGAAAACCGACGCTTCTTGGGCCAAGTAACCGATACCATACTGCGCCCTTTTGTACATCGGGAAGTCGGTGATGTCAATGTCATCTAAATAAATGTTTCCACCATTGGGCTTTACCAATCCCACAATCATGTAGAATGAAGTAGTCTTTCCGGCACCGTTGGGTCCTAAAAGACCCACGATTTCTCCTTGGTTGACTTCCAAAGAAATGCCCTTGACCACTTTTCGGCCCCGGTAGGCCTTCATAATATTTTCAGCGCGCAGTTTCATTTGTGGTTGCCAAAGCTACATATATTTTAAGGCAGCTATTGGACTTTGTGATATTTTTAATTTTCTGTTGCTTCCAAAGCTTCCCAATATTCGTATGCTCTTCGCAGATGCGGAATCACAATAGTACCGCCCACCAAGGTAGCAATGCCCAAGGTTTCCATGACCTCTTCCTTTGTGGCGCCTTCCTTTTTCGAGCTTTCCAAATGATATTTTATACAGTCGTCGCATCGAAGTACCGCTGAGGCGACAAGGCCCAGCAATTCTTTGGTTTTTACATCCAAGGCACCGGGCATAAAGGCGTTGGTGTCGAGATTGAAAATGCGTTTGATGATTTTGTTGTTCTCAGCCAATAGTTTTTCGTTCATTTTTGAACGGTAGGCATTGAATTCTTCTACTTTATTGGGCATGTTGTTTTTCTTTTTTTGCTTGTCGTTTCAGTACCAGTTTTGAGATATAAATACTGATTTGGTATAAGATGAGTACGGGAACAGCTACTACGATCTGGCTTGCCACGTCAGGTGGGGTTATGATCGCTGAAAGGATCAATACGATGACCAGGGCAATTTTTCGATATTTTTTCAGGATTTCTGGAGTGACCAGACCGACTTTGGTCAAAAAGAAAATAATGATGGGCAGCTCGAACATGATGCCACAGGCGATGACCGATGCTCTGACCGTACCAATGTATGAGCCCAGATCAATTTCATTGTTCACCACATCGCTGACCTGATACGTACCCAAAAAGTTGATGGATAATGGGGCGACCACGTAATAACCAAAAAGCACGCCCAAGAAGAAGAGGGCTGAGGCTGTCAAAATGAATCCTCTGGAATATTTTCGCTCGTTTTCGTGCAAACCAGGGCTTATAAAGCGCCATATTTCCCATAGCACATAAGGGAAGGCAATGATGAACCCTGACCAAATCGATGTCCAGATGTGGGCAGAAAACTGTCCGGCCATCAAACGGCTCTGAATGGTAAAAGGCAGTTCATCACCACAAAACTCAGAATCGATGTTGAAATAGGTGGCGATGTTACAGAAAAACTTGTAGGTCGGAAAATCAAGGCTTTTTGGGCCGAAAATGATACCGAAAATTAAATCCTTCATCACGAAAGCCACAGCAGCGACGATGACAATGGCCAATGTAGAGCGTATCAAATGCCATCTCAACTCTTCGAGATGGTCAAGAAACGACATTTCATTGGGGTCTTTTCTGGTCTTTGCCATTACAAAATGCCCTCGTTTATAAGGTTGTGAATATGAACTACACCGATATATTCCTCATTTTCCATGACCAAGAGCTGCGAAATGCCCTTTTTCTGCATTGACTCAAGAGCCTTGATGGCCAGCACATCGGGTTTTATGGTTTTGGGGTTCGAAGTCATGATATCACGGGCAGTGAGGCCGCTGATATTGTCATATTTGTTGAGCATCCTTCGAATATCACCATCTGTGACAATACCGACCACTTTTTTATCCTCAATTACCGCAGTCACACCCAGCATTTTTTCAGAGATTTCAACAATGACCTCTTTGACCTTGGCATTGAGATCAACCTGGGGCTTAAGATTATTACCCACAATATCCGCCACTCTTAGGTAAAGCCGCTTGCCCAATGAACCGCCGGGATGGTATTTTGCAAAGTCCTGACTGCTGAAGCCTCGCAGCTCCAAAAGGCTTATCGCCAGCGCATCACCCATGACCAACTGTGCCGTAGTGCTGGTGGTCGGCGCCAAATTATTGGGGCAGGCCTCTTTTTCCACAAAAGTATTCAATACAAAATCAGCCTGTTTGGCTAGAAAAGATTCCATGTTTCCAGTGATGGCCACCAGTTTGTTGTCTCCTCTTTTAATGAGGGGGACCAGCATTTTAATTTCTTCGGTATTGCCACTTTTAGAAAGACAGATGACCACATCGTTTTTTTGGATTGTGCCCAGATCACCGTGAATGGCATCCGCAGCGTGCATAAAAATGGCTGGAGTACCCGTTGAATTGAAGGTCGCCACAATCTTTCCTGCAATCAGGGCACTTTTTCCCACCCCGGTGATGACCACCCTGCCTTTTGATTCTAAAATGCATCGGGTAGCGCCTTCAAACTGGTCATCGAGCAAATCAATAAGGTTTGCTATGGCACCGCTCTCGGTTTTGATTGTGCGTTTGGCGATGGATAAAATTGACGTTTCGTCTTTCAATGGAATAATTGGATTATCAGATGGGATTACTGAAAGAATGTCTTATATTTAAGATTACAAAATTAAACAAACTATATTTTATCAACCTAGAATTGTCCATCAAGTCAACCCCAACCATTGTCTTTTGCTTTTCAAACATGACCAGACAGTAATTTTCTGACTAAATTGTCTATCGCATGATGGATTTACAAAACGTAGACTTACATAGCGCGCTAAAAAAATATTTCGGTTTTTCAAAGTTCAAGGGCCTACAAGAAGAGGTCATCAAGAATGTGTTGAAGGGCAACAACACCTTCGTCATCATGCCTACCGGTGGGGGCAAATCATTGTGCTACCAATTACCGGCCTTGATGACACAAGGCACAGCTATTGTTGTTTCGCCATTGATTGCACTGATGAAAAATCAGGTCGATGCCATTCGGGGTGTCTCGGCGAATAAAGGTGTGGCCCATGTGTTGAACTCGTCGCTTACCAAAACAGAAGTAAAAGAAGTCAGGGATGACCTTACCCATGGGGTTACCAAATTGTTGTATGTGGCGCCGGAATCATTGACCAAAGAAGAAAATGTAGAACTGCTGCGCACCTTAAAGATATCGTTTGTGGCGATTGATGAAGCCCACTGTATTTCAGAGTGGGGCCATGATTTCAGGCCCGAATACCGCAATTTGAGGAGTATCATCGACCGGTTGGGAGACGACATACCCATTATTGGGCTCACGGCCACAGCAACCCCAAAGGTACAAGAAGACATTATCAAAAACTTGGGTATGGGCGATGCCACAGTTTTCAAGGCATCTTTCAACCGCCCGAATCTTTTTTATGAAGTGCGGCCCAAGACCAAGAATGTTGATGCCGATACAATTCGGTTCGTGAAGCAAAACGAGGGTAAATCGGGCATCATCTATTGTTTGAGCCGAAAAAGGGTCGAAGAGTTGGCCCAAGTGCTACAGGTCAACGGCATCAGTGCAGTACCCTATCATGCAGGTTTTGATGCCAAGACACGTTCAAAATATCAAGACATGTTCTTGATGGAAGATGTAGATGTCGTTGTGGCTACCATTGCGTTCGGAATGGGCATCGACAAACCTGACGTCCGCTATGTCATACATCAAGACATCCCCAAAAGTATCGAAAGTTATTATCAAGAGACGGGCAGGGCAGGCCGTGATGGCGGTGAAGGCCACTGTTTGGCATTTTATTCTTATAAAGACATCGAAAAACTGGAAAAATTCATGTCTGGCAAGCCTTTGGCCGAACAAGAAATCGGTAATGCACTTTTGCAAGAAATGGTCGCCTATGCCGAAACCTCGATGTCAAGGCGAAAATTCATCCTACATTATTTTGGGGAGGAATTTGACGAAGTCAATGGCGAGGGAGCTGATATGGATGACAATGTGCGCAATCCTAAACCAAAACAAGAAGCCAAAGATGAGGTCGCTGCTTTGTTAAAGGTGGTCAAAGGGACCAACGAAAAATTCAAGACCAAGGAAATCGTAAAGACCCTCGTCGGTCAGACCAATGCCTTGATTTCATCGCATAAGACCGATGAAAAAGATTTTTTTGGAATCGGGAAAGATAACGATGAACACTATTGGACAGCCTTGATACGGCAAGTCTTGGTAGCTGGACTACTAAAGAAGGAGATTGAACAGTACGGAATTCTGCACGTCACGGAAAAAGGAGAAGATTTTTTGAAAACCCCTACTTCTTTTATGATGACCAAAGACCATGTGTATGAACAAGACCAGGACGACAATATCATCGTAGCTGCAAAGTCAAATGGTGCTGCAGATGAAAAACTATTGGCACAACTCAAAGATTTGAGAAAACGCGAGGCCAAAAAACACGAGGTTCCACCTTTTGTTGTATTTCAAGATCCGTCATTGGATGATATGGCACTGAAATACCCGATTACTATGGAAGAGCTGCAAAATGTACACGGGGTAGGCGAGGGCAAAGCCAAAAAATACGGTAACCCTTTTGTGGCGTTCATCAAAAAGTATGTGGAAGAAAATGATGTGGTACGCCCCGACGATCTTGTGGTCAAGAGCACGGGAGCCAATTCAGGGTTGAAACTCTACATCATCCAAAATGTGGACAGGAAACTATCTTTGGATGATATCGCGTCTGCCAAGGGAATCGAACTGCCCGATCTCATCAAAGAAATGGAGCAGATTGTCTTCAGTGGTACCAAACTGGATATTTCGTATTGGATCGATGAGATTCTGGACGAAGACCAACAAGAAGAAATACATGATTATTTTCTGGAAGCTGAAAGCGACTCCATCGAAGAGGCCATGGAAGAATTTGATGGCGACTATGAAGATGAAGAACTTCGGTTATACCGTCTTAAGTTTATCAGTGAGGTGGCCAACTAAGGGGCCAAGTAGTTAAATGGCGATTTATCAATATTTCTTAGAACTGTAAACAACAGCAATACTCCTAGAATAATCAGGGGAGCTTTTCTCTTTTCCAAAAAACTCTGTTTTGAAGGATTGAATATTTTGATGCCAAAATGTATCGCTACCAGCAGAAGTGTTGGAATAAGCAATAGATTATGGGAAAAAGCTTCGCCTAGCCTAAGATGAAAAATATCGTGAAGTGCCCTTTGACTCCCACAACCGGTGCAGTAAATCCCTAATCCAGTATAAACTGGGCATTTTGGGAAGAAAGTTTCGTATTTCTCAGGACTGAACCAAAAATAAAGGAGTACTGCCAGAAGTGACAGTACCCCAATAGATATGATCTTAATTGTCTTTTTGGTCACTAACCTCCCATTGCACCCCCCAACATGGCCAAGCCGCCGAACACAACAATATAGAGGATCCAAAATACCACGCCGATAATCGGCCCAGCTATGGCCCAGTTCTTGGCCTTTTTTGAAGACTCGATGGCTTTTTCATATTCTCCACGTTCATAGGCCTCATTGACCTTTGAAGCATAGATGATACTGGGTATGCCCGTTACGATACAGCATAAAACAGTACTTAAAATGGCCCAGACCAAATAATTGTCTGGTTTTGGGGGTTTGTTTGTGTTGTTTTCCATAAAAATAGTTTATTGTTCTACTCCGTACTGTTCCATCATTTCATTGACCTTCTCCATGTAGCCTTCCCAGCCACCCATTTGATTGATTGAGTATATGGTATAAATAAAGTACAGTAAACCTATTACCATGCCAATTATCGCCAAGATTTTCGCTGTTTTTAAGGTACTTGCGTTAGAATACCCATCTGGATTTGCCATTAATTTTTTCTCATCCCCTCTCACCAAAAAGAAAGCGATTGTTGCCATGATCAATCCCGGTACACCACCAAAGCAGCAACATATAAATGAGAGAATGGCTAAGACAATGGCAATGGTAACATTGGGTAATTTTTGTTGTTCCATGATTTAAAGTTTATTGTAAAAGTTTGTAAAAGAAATTGATTAGTATGGTGGCCACACTGGCTATGCTTAAAGCGATAATGATTTGGTTGGCATACTTGGTGGAATACAGTTTGTTAAAAAGTAGAAAACCCGCAAGAAAAATCAGAAAATAAATCGCAGGAAATATCTTAAAGGCAGCAATGAACTCCCCATTGATGAGATGAACAATAGACCTCTGGATACCACAGCCCGGACAATCAAATCCTGTTAGCTGTTTGTTCACGCATGGCATCATGTAATATTCTTTGGTCGATGACAAAACGATGGTCTGGAAGATATTCATCAGATTTGATGCTTTACGGGGTTGAAAATACCATTATTTTTGATTTTGTTCACAAAAACCCATAAAAAATCGATGGAATTCAAAGTAGGGGACAAAGTAGCGGTGCTTGATGATGTCATTGAAGGAATCGTAGAATCGATTAAGGGTACAGACATTACAATTGTTGACCAAGAGGGCTTCCCGATGCAATACGACGCTTCGCAACTGGTCAAACTAGGCAAAAGTTTACGGGTGACCAATCACGAAGTGGCGCAAGTGAAATCTGAAAAAGAAGTGCCCAGAAGAAAAAAGAATGTCATTTCCAAAAAGAAGGAGCGAAACGCACCAAAAATGGAAGTGGATCTTCACATTTCAAAATTGACCAAATCAACACGGGGCATGACCAATTTTGACATGCTCAACCTTCAGCTAGATACCGCCAAACGACAACTGGAGTTTGCCATGAGAAAGCGCATCCAAAAAGTGGTGTTCATTCACGGGGTAGGTGAGGGAGTACTAAAAGAAGAGCTTAAATATTTGTTCAAAAAATATGACAATGTGAAGTTTTATGATGCAGAATACCAAAAATATGGTTTGGGAGCCACCGAGGTCTATATTTTTCAGAATCTTTAGTTTTGGGGTATAGCAATTGTTATTTCACCGAATTCGTTGATGCTTAAATCGGTGATACGTTCACCTTGGTCATTGACCAATGAAATTTCTGATAATGTCAAGGTGTGTTCAAATGCAGTGCCGTCGGCGGTAGATTTGGTCTCAATGGTAAGAATGCCATCTTCAGCCTCCACTTCTTCAATTACTGTAGGCGAAACAGGTGGAAAAGCATCACAAAAATAATTGCTGGGCACATCATCGTTGAAAATTCGATAGACGAGCTGCGATTGGCTCGGTATAGAACTAGTTTGGGATGTTATTGTAGTATCACCAACAGTGCCATCATCCAAAAGACCATTTTGAAGGGTCAGAATTAACGCTTCCGTGCCGTTTCTCTTGAAAAAAATTTGTGTGTCTTCGGCAACTGTTCCACAGTTCTCAACAGCGACACTGTCAAAATCAATGGCCTCAATTTCCAAATCCCCATCACTGCAAGAAGCAACAAAGGCCAATACCAAAACAGTAGCAATCTTTCTCATGGGTTACAAAACTAAACGCATTTGCGAGAATAATCGAATCGATTTAAGAATCTTTTACAAAACTATTTTTAATCCTATTTTTGGCCTTCTCAAACGATGTAGCTTTTTTTATGCAGAAAGTATATCTTGATAATGCTGCCACCACACAGGTTCGTGATGAGGTGATTGCCAAAATGCAGGAAGCCCTTGCCAATTTCTATGGCAACCCCTCTTCTACGCATAGTTTTGGGCGCACCGCCAAGACAACAATTGAGAAGGCCCGTAAAACCATTGCCAGTTATATCAACGCAAAACCTGCTGAGATCATTTTCACTTCAGGTGGTACCGAGGCAGATAACATGATATTGCGCTGTGCCGTCCGCGATTTGGGCGTTCAGACCATCATCACCTCAAAGATTGAGCACCATGCCGTGCTGCATACCGCTGAAGAGCTTGAAAAAGAATATGGCATCAAGCTTTGGTTCGTTGATTTGGATGGGGATGGAAATATTAACATGAACCATTTGAGGGCATTGCTCCAAAAAGATAGTTCGAAAAAACTGGTCAGCTTGATGCACGTCAACAACGAAGTGGGCAACTTGATGGATATTGATACAGTGGCCAAAATCTGTAAAGAACACGGAACACTTTTTCACTCTGATACGGTGCAGTCCGTAGGCCATTATGAATGGGATTTAGAAAAAACCCCTATTGATTTTTTGACTGCCGCCGCCCATAAATTTCACGGGCCCAAGGGCATTGGTTTTGCCTATTTACGAAAGAATACCGGTTTAAAGCCTTTGATCGTGGGTGGATCCCAAGAACGCGGTTTTCGGGCGGGTACTGAACCGTTTCATAATATTGTGGGCCTTGAGGAAGCTTTTGTCGCGGCCTATGACAATTTAGAGCAGGAACGAAAGTATGTTGAAGGGCTCAAAAGGTATTTTATACAACGAATCGCAAATGTGCTTCCAGGAGTAAAGTTCAATGGTCTTTCTGGGGATTTGGAAAAAAGCACCTACACCTTGGTGAACGTCTGTCTACCGTTTGATAAGGAAAAATCGATGATGCTCTTGTTTCATTTGGATTTAAAGGGAATCGCCTGTTCAAAAGGAAGCGCCTGTCAATCGGGAAGCCAAATGGGATCCCATGTACTTACCGAAATCTGCAGTGATGAAGATTTGGAAAAACCCTCAATTCGATTTTCATTCTCAAAATACAACACCAAGCAAGAGCTGGATTACGTCATCGGCGTGCTCAAGGAGTTTTCAGACAATTAAGATTGCTTCCTTTTGCGTTTCTTTTCTCTATCGTAGGGAAATTTTCTAGTGGCTTTTTTCATCATCTTGTCGATGAGTTCCATGGTGTTTTTGCCTGTCTTTTTGGTGATGTTGTTTTCATAGCGCCACAACAGCTTGCCCGTTTGCCCATCACTTACCTTGATGCCGATACGCCCATAGTTGGCCTCGCCACTAAAAAAATCGAGAATGTTGAAATCAGTGGGCACCCCCTTTGATAACAAAATGTTCAGGTCAAGATTGCCGCTGATGATTCCGTCAACGCCTAAGATATCAGAAAGTTCCTTGACGGTATAAACATCGATATTGTCGTAGTTGATATTGTTTTTCAACAAAAGGGCGTTGGTGTTCTCGGTGTTTTGAAACTCTACGTTGAATTTTTTTCGTTTTTTTCTCCTTGAAAAATAACTCTCCAGAGCGTCTTGAACTGCATAGCCTTCTCTTTCAGCCAACTCTTTCACCTCGTTTTGCGATTGGCCAGAATCGAGTTTTAACTGGGTGATGAATGGCACAATGGCCAAGACTTCATGTTCTTCGCTCAATTCATCAAATCGCGGACTTTCATAGATGTCTTTCTGCGCTTGAAGAAACGTGCCTGTAAGAAAAAAAAGTATTAATAAATATTGTTTCATTCCACTTTAAAATCTCATATTCAATTTTAGGTTCAAAACCCTAGAGGTCAAAAAATTGGGTACCGCAAACTGGTTTTGGCTGTCTACATCACGTACCCAAGTATTGGTTATGGAGTTTTGGTTGTTAAAAAGGTTGAATATTTCAAAACCTATACTGAGTTCTTTCGTTTTATGCAACCAGTGCCCTTCAGGATAGGTCTTTTTTCTGTCGGCAAAAATATAGGAAATTCCAAGATCTACACGCCGATAGTCTCTTAATCTATTCTGAAAATCGTATGGATCGGCATAGCTTGGCGACCCGCCCGGCACCCCAGTGTTGTACACAAGGTTCATGTACAGTTTCAAATCGGGTATGGTCGCCACATAATCTTGAAAAAGTACGGCGAGCTTCAGGCGCTGATCTGTTGGTCGAGAAATATAGCCGCGGTTCTCACTGTTTTCCTCCGTTCTCAAGTAGCCCAAACTGACCCATGACTCAGCTCCCGGCACGAAAGTGCCGTTCAATCTGAAATCGATGCCATAAACATAGGCTTTGGCATTGTTGTTTGCCACATAGCGTATTCTGACATCTTCAACGGTATAGGTATTTACGTTGGTCAAATTTTTATAATAGGCTTCACTGGTCAGCCTGAAAGGGCGGTTCCATAGCGTAAAGCTGTATTCGTTGCCCAAGATGTAATGGATTGACCTTTGTGCCTCAACCTGTGGATTTATTGCTCCACTGCTGTTACGAAGTTCGCGGTACAATGGGGGCTGCTGATAGCTTCCCACGGCAAACCGGAACAGCAAGTCTTTTTTCCAATCTGGTTTTATGGCAAATTGAACCCTTGGGCTGAACAAAAATTGACTGTTTGTTTCAAATCCTTCCCCAGAAAGCGACCAGAATTGTGCACGCAGGCCCGCATTGTAATATATTTCATGAATGCCCCATTGTGTCTGGCGCCCGAATTGAAAATATGCCGACAACCGATCGGTCTTTGTAAAATTAGTTGCCCTTGCACCCTCAAAAGGTACAAGGTCTCCTTCGAACGGCTCTTCAGGTTGGTTGTTGATAAAGCCAGCATTTGGTGGACGAACAAAAAACCCAGCAGAATCCAGAAAAGTGGCCTCGCGTAATTGGTCGCGAACATCTTCATGGCTATAACGAATGCCCCACTCCAATAACTTTCCGTTGTGTGAATGTTTCCCTTGGTGGGTGAGATTTAATATCAGCACATCCAATTCATTGCGGGCACGACTGATCTCTGAGCCCAGTCCTCTCGAATTGGTGACCTCTCCAAGGTTTTCATTTCCTAAATTGGTTTCCACCTCACCAAGTTCATACGAGGCTATGATGTCTGAAAACTCCTCTTCAATGGCATGGTAAACAGAAGAAGTGAGACTTAAAAGGGTTTCATCGTTGGGTCGGTAATCTCCTTTAACAGCCACGGATTGGGTTTCGTATCGATTGTTCTCATTGCCTTCGTATGCTACCAATAGTGCACGCGGTGCTGTAATGGTACCAAAATTGGTCTGTCGGTTCAAAGGTTGGTTTTCATAATCGTTGATAGAGTAGGTGCCCAAAAGGTTGAACCGAATTTTTTCAGAAAGTTGATAGGTCAGATAGCTCTGGGCATCAAAAAAGCTGGGTTTGACATTGGTCTGGGTCTGTTGGCTGTTGACAAAAAGAGCATTGGTACGGTACCTGATTCCTGTAAGGCTGGTAAAATTTTTTTCTTTGGAAAGGGACTGCAGAGTCGCACCGGCACCCAAAAGACTGCCTTCAACCTGCAACCCGAACGAAGTCGGGGTTTTGTAGCCAATATCGAGCACCGAGGATAGTTTATCGCCGTATTTGGCTTGAAATCCCCCCGCGGAAAAATCTAATTTTTCGACCATGGTGCTGTTCACGAAACTGAGTCCTTCTTGTTGGGCTGAACGCACCAAGAAAGGTCGATAGACTTCAATACCGTTGACATACACCAAGTTTTCATCAAAATTGCCACCGCGCACATTGTATTGGGTACTGAGCTCGTTGTTGAATGACACGCCGGGCAACAGTTTCAGTACATTTTCGACCCCAGCATTCGCACCAGGTATTTTGCGAACCAGTTCTGGGGCGATCGTAATGATTCCCTCTACACTCTTTTCACCTGTTGCAGCGACTTCAACCCCATCTATCTGTACCGTTTCGGTATCCATGACCGGATTGAACTCAAAAGTCTCATTGGTATTCAGAATCAGTGCTTGTAGCACGACATCTTTGTGGCCTATATGTGAAAAAATGACAGTGGTCTCTGTGTCGGCAACAAGCTGCAAAAGGTAAAAACCGTTCTCATCGGTCGTGGTGCCATCCTCATTGGCTTTCACGTTCACGTTGGGCAAAGGCTGGTCTTGCCCATCCAACACCACGCCGGTCAATGTGGCGGTCTGCGACCAGCTCGTGTACAGGCAAATTAAAAAGAAAGAAAAGAATATGGTCTTTCTGGGGGCCACCGGTTATTTTCTGAAAAAAGTACTTTCAAAAGTACTTGAATTACCAACATTATCGGTAACGGTGACTTTTAGGTCACATTGTGTCTTGTCGGCAATCTTGTCGTCAAAATTGTAGGTGATGGTTCTAGTCTTTGGTTCATACTCCATCAAAATCCATTCCCCGTTCAACGTGGCATTGTATTCTTTGATGCCGCTGAGGTCGTCTGCTATCTCAAGGCTCAGATATCTGTAATTGTTGAGCCATTGCTTGTCTTTAAAGTTTTTGGGCCTGATTTTGGGTGCTACGGAATCTTTTACCAACGTATATGTACCCAGGTTTCTTGTTCGTGTCGAAAAAGTACCGTCACGTTTGTAGGTTCTCGCATGGTTGGGTCTCAGTTTTTCATCCAATCGTGCGATGAAAAGCTGTTTTCTTTCTGATTTTGGATATTTTGACACATCAAAAGAAATGGTAAAGTTGCGGTGGGCGGCAACGGTATTGTTGTGAATGGTGACCGTATCGCTCCCCTTTTCTAGATGCATGTAGAAATTTTCATAGAAGGTGTTTGTTGGAAAATACACTTTCGCCACACCCAGATCAAAATTATTGGGGCGGTTGGCGAGAATATAGTGTTCGGTTTTTTCTTCATCGTCTACAACCAAGATGGGAAGCTTTTTGCCTTCGACCGGAATCACAACTTTGATATCATTGCCCTCAATATCAGCGATTAAGATTTCAACATTGTACGACAATCCATCCTCAACCTTAATCTTTCCATCATTATAAAGGGTTTTGTAAATGCTCAATCGGTTACTGGGCTCTTTGAACAACTTCTGTATGCGTTGACGGTACTTGCTAAAATGTTCATAATCGATCAAGGTGTTGATATAGCGTCTTTCCCCAAAGGAAAAAGTCTCAAAATCATATTCAGAATACACCTTTCCGTTGACCGATTGCTGAACCGTATAGACCCCGTTCTTGTTCGCGGCCATATCCAAACGGTCAAAACCGTTAAAACCAAAACCGATAGTACCGCTTGCAGTGATTGCATCGGCTAAAAAAGAGCCATCGGGTTGCTTTTTGAAATTGACCTGTACCTTTTCAGCGCTCTGGTTCACTTGCGCATCATCTGAGAGGGGATACGCATACAACCCCACTAAAGTGGGGTCGGTCGCATCCCTGACCTCATAATCAAAAAGCAACGGATTTACTGGTTTTTCATTGACGCTGTTCCTGATTTCAAAATGTAGGTGGGGGCCGCTAGATCCACCCGTATTGCCAGAATAAGCGATGACATCACCCTTTATGACCTTTAGTTCCCCATAATCGGGAAAAGTCTCTACTTCATACGATTGCTTTTTGTATTGCAGTTTTCTGATATAGGCGTCAATTTCAGGGCCAAATTTTTGCAGGTGTGCATAGACCGAGGTGAATCCGTTGGGGTGTGCGATGTACAATGCCTTGCCATAGCCCCAATGAGAAACCTTGATACGGGTCACGGTGCCATCGGCAATGGCATAAACGGGCAGCCCCTCTCTTTGCTGGGTTTTGATATCGATTCCAGCGTGAAAGTGATTCGAGCGTAGCTCACCAAAGGTACCCGCCAATATTAATGGGATACCCATGGGGGATTGAAATTGATCTTTCGGATACTTTTCCTGACCCAAAAGAGAAAAGGTAATAAAGAAAATGAGGATACCGCAAAAGCGTCTTGACATAACCAAGCAATAATTTTATACGAAAGTAACCAATCATCGGGTATTATCGAAAGGGGGCACAATCAGCAGATTAATCACAAAAATATTGGTAGGTTGCCGTAGGATGGTTAAATTTGAAAGATAAGTATTGATGTTTGCAATGGGTGAACTCATTGAAGTCGTAGATTCACTTGAAAATAAAATCAGCAAGCTGCTGCATAAAATGGAGCTGCTGCATCGGGCGAATTCTAAATTGCAGTCTGACTTAGCGACAATGCAACAAGAGAACGATGATTTCAAGACCGCCGTTACAAAATGGGAAGAGAAATACAATTCTCTCAAAATGGCAAACACAATGCTGGGTGGTAACACGAATAAAACAGAGGCCAAACTCAAGATAAACGCACTGATTCGAGATATAGACCATTGTATAGCGCAATTGGCAGAATAGTGTAGAAAAATATGGAGGAAAAGCTCAAAATCAAGCTTTCTATTGCTGACAGGGTGTATCCATTGACGATTGATCCGAAGCAAGAAGAAGGATTACGAAAGGCTGCGAAGAACATCGAGCATTTGGTAAAAAAGTTTGAGCAAAACTATGCGGTACGAGATAAGCAAGATGTGCTGGCGATGTGTGCCTTGCAATTTGCCTCTAAAATAGAGCAGAGTGGCATTGACCGCTCTGAGAACACCAAAGCGGCCACAGAGCGCTTACAGGCCCTGGAGGCTTTGGTGCAATCAAAGCTCGAATTTGAATAAGTTCTTTTGACATAACATATTGTTACTGCCCACATTGGCATCTATTTTTTGACAAACTCAACATTATTACAATTAAAAAGGGTGAGTTTAGGTTGTAAAAGCAGGCCCTACCTGTATAGGGATCCTTGAGCAGCTTGGTAGCCCTAAACCTGTCTATAGGAGTTTGTACAGAACTTCAGTCAATGTGGGCTTTTTTTATAACCAAATAGTTTCTATATGGATAGTAATATCATCATCGTGATTGTTGCCCTTATTGGTCTGGCCATTGGTTTTGCCATCGCAAAAATGCTCGAAAAGGGCAAAGCGGGCAAAATTTTGGCAGGTGCCAAAAAAGAAGCAGCATCCATCATAAAAGACGCAAAAACTGAAGGGGAGAACATTAAAAAGAATAAAATTTTTCAGGCCAAAGAGAAATTTCTAGAACTAAAGGCCGAGCATGAAAAAGTCATTATCGGTAAAGACAAAAAAATAGCCGAAGCCGAAAAACGAACACGGGATAAAGAATCACAGGTCAGCAATGAGCTGGCAAAGAACAAAAAGCTCAATGATAAGCTTGAGGAGCAAATCAAAGAAGTAACCCATAAAAGTGAAATACTTGATAAAAAGAAGTCAGAGGTCGAGAAACTGCACAAAAATCAAGTGCAGCAGCTTGAAGTGATTTCTGGGCTATCGGCCGAAGATGCCAAAAGCCAGCTTTTAGAGTCTTTAAAAGAAACCGCCAAGACCGATGCCATGGCCTACCTTCAGGGTACGCTTGAGGAAGCAAAACTTACCGCACAGCAAGAAGCCCGTAAGATTATTATTAGCACCATTCAGCGCATTGGTACCGAAGAGGCCATTGAGAATTGCGTTTCGGTGTTCAATCTTGAATCTGATGATGTGAAAGGCCGAATCATCGGCCGTGAAGGTCGAAACATTCGGGCCATTGAAGCTGCCACCGGGGTAGAAATCATCGTTGATGATACCCCGGAAGCAATCATTCTTTCTTGCTTTGATTCGGTGCGGCGAGAAATAGCACGTTTATCACTGCACCGATTGGTGACCGATGGGCGTATACACCCCGCACGTATCGAAGAAGTGGTCAAAAAGACCGAAAAACAGATCAATGAAGAAATTGCCGAAATCGGTAAGCGCACGGTCATTGATTTGGGCATACACGGACTGCATCCAGAATTGATCAAAGCCGTGGGGCGCATGAAGTACCGTTCTTCCTATGGTCAAAACTTGTTGCAGCACTCTCGAGAAGTGGCCAAACTCTGTGGGGTCATGGCCGCTGAATTGGGACTCAACCCGAAACTGGCCAAAAGGGCTGGATTGTTGCACGATATCGGAAAAGTACCTTTGGCCGAATCAGAGGTTGAAACTCCCCATGCTATTTTGGGCATGCAATGGGCACAAAAATACGGGGAAAAGAAAGAGGTCTGCAATGCTATCGGGGCGCACCATGACGAAATTGAAATGACCACCTTGATTTCTCCCATTGTACAGGTTTGTGATGCCATTAGCGGTGCTCGACCTGGGGCGCGACGTCAAGTGCTTGACTCTTATATTCAACGTTTAAAAGACCTTGAGGATATTGCCTTTGGGTTTAATGGGGTACAAAAGGCCTATGCCATACAGGCGGGTCGCGAGCTGCGGGTAATCGTAGAAAGCGAAAAAGTAAGTGATGATATGGCCGCCGAGCTTTCATTCAACATCTCACAAAAGATACAGACCGAAATGACCTATCCCGGTCAAGTAAAGATTACTGTGATTCGCGAGACCCGTTCGGTGAACGTGGCGAAATAGGTTATTGCCCGAGTACTAAGCTCAAAAGAAGGTTATTCATTCTAATTGCGTTATGGGATCATAAATGGGGGGCATGTCCATTTCCAATCTGTATCATTCTTCCTCAGAAGAAGTGGTACTTTCCTCTTGATCAGCCTCTCGTTCTAGCTGGTTCTGCATGATGTTCAGCTTTTTCAATTTGCCTTTCCAAGTGGCGAGAGCTTCTTTGTGGCGATCAATATTTTTGATGACCTCTTGTACCAACGGACTATCTTCTGATGCATTTGAAAAGAACTGGAGGTTATTTTCGAGCTGTCGTAGTTCGTTTTTACTTTCAGAAATCTTTCTTTTAATAAACGTACGTTCGTTGTTGATGGCACGTTCGTCTTCTGCTTTGGTTAGCTGCTGAATTTTGTTGCCATATTTCAAGAGTTCGGCCTCATGTCTGCCCACACCCACTTTTTTCAACAAAGCATCGATGATTTTGTTGAACTTGCCATTGAGGTGTCTCTTGTTGTAGGGTAGGCGCCCATACGTTTTCCATTCATTAATGAAACCTTTGATGGTCTCGAGGTCTTTATCTTTAGTGCCTGTCAATTTGAAATTTTTGAGACGATCTAAACAGGCATTCTTTTTTTCGTAATTGGCGTATTCTTCCTTTTGGGCATGGTTGCGTTGTGAATGCAAGCGGTCAAAGTAATGGTTGCAGGCCGCTTTGAATTCTTTCCAGATTTTATCCGAATATTTTCGGGGTACATGGCCGATTTTTTTCCACTCGCTCTGTATGCGCTTCATCTCAGGAGTGGTGGCATCAAAATCTTCACTGTCTTTGAGCGACTGGGCAATCTGCAAAAGTGCTTTCTTCTTCTCTAAATTTTCAAGTTGCTCTTTTTTGAGTCCTTTGTAAAAATTGTTCTTGTTCCTATTGAAAGAGCGCACTGCATTTTTGAACTCCGTCCAAGTGGCATCATTGTCTTTTTGGGGTACCCTGCCAGCTTTGAAAAATTGCTCGCGCAAGGCTTCTACCTCTTTGATCTGCTTTTGAATACCGCTATGCACCCTGGCCGTATTTTCGGCAATCTGCTTGATGGCTTGTATCAATTCTTGCTTTTTGACAAGATTTTCGGCATAACGGTCTTCAAGTTCCTTGTGGTGCTCTTGGCGACGTTGGTGCATGGCCTTGGTCGCATTGCTGAAACGCTCCCAGATTTCTTCTCGTTGCTCTTTGGCGACAGGGCCGATGTCTTCTTTCCAGATTTTGTGCAGGGTCTGCAATTCTCTGAACGCTTTGCCCAAATCAGGCTCACTGGCCAAAGCTTCTGCTCTTTCGACCAATTTTAGTTTCTCTTCAAGATTGTGTTTGAAATCTAGATCGCGTAGCTCACGGTTTAAATGCAGAAAGTCGTAAAAAATCTCGACATGGTGATGATAGGTGCGCCAGACGTCATTGTATTGGTTTCTTGGTACTGGCCCGGCATTACGCCACCGCTCTTGAAGCTCCTTAAAACTTTTGTAGGTGGTATTCATGTCTTCTTCGACATTGACCAGCCCTTTTAGTTCTTCAATGATGTTCAGTCGGTTCTCAAGGTTGGCTTTCAGGGTTTTTTCTAAATTCTTGTAGTAGGCATCTCTTTTTTCACGGTATTCAGAATAGACCTCGTTGAATTGTCTTTTGGTCACCGAATTGTAACGAAAGTCAACTTCATTGCCACCATTGGAAACAAACTCTTCTTTTTTCTCTTCAATGAAGTCTTTGAACTTGCTATCAAACTCGTGTTTGATATTGTTGACATGCCTGTGAATGGCCTGTACCTTTTCATTCTTTACCAACCGCTGCAGTTCGCCGACCAAATTTTCGAGCGACATGGCATGGTAATCGAGCATAGGGATGTGATGCCGTTTCTGATTTTCTTCATCTTCAGCGTCTTCGGCATTTGACTCATCTATTTCTTCTTGAACATCTTCGGTGGCTTCTTTCTTTTTGACGGCTTCCTTTTTTTTCTCATGTTCAGAAGTGTCGGTCGTAACGGGTTCTTCAGTGTTTTTTTCCTCTTGCGGTGTTGCCTTTTCGCCAGTTTCAGTATGTTCTTGTTCCCCTACAGTTTCTTCCTGTAGTTTGTGCTCGTTGTCATCCATCAAAATGTATTTATCGGTTTAGGTCGATGGTTGTAATGGTAAGTTACTAACAATAGTCACTCAAAGCAAAAATACGCATTCTACTTTTGGCATTTGGGGGTGAATGATGGCTTTTCGATAACGGGATAAACAAAAAAAGGATGCGCTAAGAATTCCAGATTTGCCAAGACTTTTCTGCCTGTAGCTGCAGCATTTCGAGTCCGTTTTTAATCATACAGCCTCTTTTTTCTCCTTCGGATAAAAATGCAGTCTTTTCAGGATTGTAGATGAGGTCGTACAGCAAATGTCTTGAATCTAAATATTGATAGGGGATTTCAGGTTTTTCATCAATGTTCGGATGCGTGCCCAAAGGCGTACAGTTCACGATGATATGATGTTCAGACATGATATTTTTGTCGAGCTGCCCATAATCGTAGGAATCCTTTTTTACGGAGCGCGAAACAAAAGTATAAACGATACCCAAGGATTCTAACACATGTGCCACTGCTTTTGATGCGCCACCAGTGCCCAAAATCAAGGCTTTGTTATGATGGGATTGCAAAAGGGGCTCCAGTGATTTCTGAAAGCCGAAAGCATCTGTGTTGTGGCCGATGCACCTGTTTTCTGAAAATTCGATGGTGTTCACCGCACCTATTTCTTGGGCCGTTTCCGCTACGGCATCCAAAAAAGGAATCACCGCTTCTTTATAGGGTATGGTAACATTGAGGCCCCTCAAGGTGTTCTCGGCGATCAAGCTTTCAAATTCTGATATGTCGTCAAGGTCAAAATTTTCATAACTATGGCCAGACAACCCCAGTTCTTTGAACTTTTCGGTAAAATATCCTTTCGAAAATGAATAGGAAATATGCCTACCGACCAACCCGTACCTATTTTCTTTCTTTTCTGTTCTTTCCATACCAGTCGAGGGCCAATAGTACAAAAATGCCCAATACGATGAAAAAGATGGCGGCCCAAGTTTCCATCAATGTGATATCGGGCCAATACCGCTCATAATTTTGAATGACTTTATCACCGTTGGAGTCCAATAGGAATGTACCATCTACATCTGTTTTAAAAATGGTGCGTTTCCAAGGCCATAAGACACCCAAAGAGCCTGTGATGAAACCGATGATGACCGCTGTGGCAATGGTTTTAAAGTGCTTCAAAACATAGCCCAAAAGATGGGAAAGGGTCACAAGGCCTGTCGCTGAACCCAATGTGAACACAGTCAATATTTTCAGGGTTTCCATACGTTTTGGATTGTCAACAAAGCTGAAATCACCTTGAAAAACCTCAGATAGCGTGTCATAGAGTGCATTGACCGAATCGACCAGCAACAATACATAATTGCCCAAAAGAATTAGGATGAATGAACCTGATAATCCAGGCAATGTCATACCAGAGACACTGATGATACCACAAAAGAAGATAAAAAAGAGGTTGTCATTTTCTTTCGCAGGATTCAAAAAACTGATGGCGATACCAATCAAAAGGCCAATGATTCCCGCAGGTATTGTTTTTTTATTCCATTGGTTGAAATCTTTTGAAATGTAATAAATCGACCCCAGGATCATTCCAAAAAAAGTAGCCCAAACGAAAAGTTCTTTGCGCTCCAAAAAATAATCCAACAACTTTGAAACACTGAAATAGCTGAACAGCATACCCGCAATCAAGAGTGTCAAAAATTGACCATTTGTATAACGGTAAAAGCTCTTGAAGCGACCATTGAAAAGCAATTTGAATGCCTTGAGATTGACTTTTTGCAACGAATAGATAAATTCTTCGTAAAAACCGCCAACAAAGGCCACGATACCGCCAGATACACCGGGCACCTTGTTTGCGGCACCCATGATCAATCCTTTGATGAACAAAAAAAATCGATCTAGTAAGGTTCTTGGTCTGTGCATAAATGAAAAAAGGCACAACCTATTTTTTTGCGGCCGCCCTTTCGAGGATAAAAATAAGGGAAAAACCGATGATGGCTAAAACAACGGCCCATAATAGTTGATTGTCACCCTCAAAGGCAAATGGGGAAATGTTCTTTTCTTTGATGGTTATCACTTTCTCACCAAAGGTTTTGGCTTCGAGCACTTTTTTCCAGGGCCAAATTTTATTCAGTGAGCCCAGTATGAATCCAGTCAACAAGGCCAAAGTAATGTCGTGATATTTTTTGAACATCCATTTCAGCAAACGAGCGAAGCTCAAGAGACCAAAAATTGCTCCAAGTGCCACAATGGCGATGGTCACAATGTTGCGTTCATGAACGGCATCCAATATGGTTTTGTATGAACCCAAGAGCACCAAGATAAAGGCCCCAGAAATACCGGGCAGGATCATGGCGCAGACGGCCAAGGCACCCGACAAAAACAGATACGGTAGGCTTTCGATGTTTTCGTTGGGGGGCAACGTCGTGATGAAATATGCAATGATGGCACCGGCAAGAAAAAATGTCATCGTGGCGACGTTCCATTTCTTGATTTCCTTGCCTACAAAAAAGATACTGGCCGCGACCAAACCGAAAAAAAATGACCAGACGAGTATGGGGTGGTTTTCCAGCAGCCAACTGACCAGTGTGGCCAATGAGAACAGGCTGATGAAAATGCCCAGAAAAAGTGCCAATAAAAAGTTGCCGTTGAGTTGCTTCCAAAATACCTTAAAACCCTCTTTTTTCCACGTTTTGAACAGGTTGAGGTTGATGTTGTTGATTGAAAGAATCAATTCTTCATAAATACCTGAAATAAAGGCGATTGTGCCACCTGACACTCCGGGCACCACATCTGCCGCTCCCATGGCAATGCCCTTCAGGGTGATGACAAAGTAATCTTTAAGTTGTCTGATTTTCAAAACAGCTGGGTCAGTGTCGAAATTACTCAATGATTGAGATTTATAAGCTCCGACGTTTGTGCCGAAATTTGGTTTTTTAGATTTTTTATAATGCTTGGGTTTGCCCTTGGGCAGTTTATTTGGTTTTTGCCTTTTGCGATTCAGAAAATGTCTCAATGACCCATTTTACCTTGCTGAACTCAGGAAATTCGCGTTGAAAGATTTTTTTCTTCTTGGCATCCAATCGCACAGCCTCTTTCAATTCTTTACGGGCTTTTGGGATGTTTTTTGTTTTGAGGTACACCCCGGCCAATTTGTAACGTATCTCAGCATTTTCAGGATAGAATTCCAGCCCCTGCAGCAACACTTGCACTACGGATTCAAAATCACCAAGACTGTTCAGCACATTGCCCCATTCCAACCAAGTATCCAACTCATAATTGCCGAGCTCAATGGTCTGTTTGTAGGCGAAATCGGCTTCATCCCAATTGTTGAGGCCCGTGTAAATTTTTGCACAGCGTTTCCAGTACAGTGGATTTTCACCATCAATATTGATGGCCTTGTTCACATAGTGCAACGCTTTTTTGTAATCTTCTTGGCGGTAATAAAAATCGGTAATGGCCAACCAACCCTTGTCCAGCAATGGATCCTCATGAACCGTGTTGTAAAAGTACCCTTTGGCCAATTCAAAATTACCCAACTTTTCATGGCACTTTCCAATTCGTAAGTAGGCATGAGAGGTGGGGTCATCCATCTTTACGGTCGTTTCATAATTCTCGATGGCCTCATTGTAGCGACCCATTTTCTCAAGCACTTTACCTTTCTCAAAATAGGCACCGATAAAACCATCGTCAGAAATAATGGCAAAATCGAAGGCGGTCAATGACTCTCTGAGCATTTCTTTTGCCAAGTACATTTTTCCCAATTGATGCCATGCCACTTGACAATAGGGGTTTCTGTCCAAATAGTCGTTCAAATAATGGATGGCGCCTTCAAAATCTTCTAAAAACTCAAAGCAGTACACTACATTGTACAAAGATGAATAATCACCATCATCGATATCGACACATTTCATAAAGCTTTGCTTTGCCTGTTCGTAATCATCCATGAACAAATATTCCATGCCCAACAACGAATAGATGTCAAAACTGCTATCAGAAACCTCCAATGCCTTTAAAAGTAAAGCGACCGCTTCTTGGTGGTTATCCTTTTTTGATTGAATGTTCGCGCGTTGTATATAGATTTCTTCGTTGAGGTAATCAATATCCTGCAGTTCATCCAATAGCTTCTCGGCCTCTTTAAATTTGTCTTCAAAGACCAACGTCTCCACATGCAACAATTTCAGTTCTGTTGACTGCGGATGCTGTTGCAGCCCGAGTTGGATTGCCTTTTTTCCAAGCGTTATTTTTCCGCTGTTGAGGTAGTGGTGAATGATTTCCTCAAAGTCTTCCGCATCAAAGAAGTAGACATCATCTGTCTTCAACATCGATTCGAATTTAAGGATGGATTTATCGTGGTTATCGTTAGCGTCTAACGCCATAGTTGTGGGTTTGGTTAAACTATGGACTTAAAATTAGCTTTTTCAACGCCTCTTTTTCGTCCGTGATTTGGGTCTTATCAACAATTTATTCAACAATCGGTTTGTCGTAACTGTTTAAAATACTCAAGATTTGCTGGCATCCTTGTTGAATTTCAACTTCACTGATGGTCAATGGCGGAGATATTCTTACCGCCTTTGGCTCAAAAAGCAACCAAAAAAGAATGAGACCGTTTTTGGCAGCCGTGAGCACCAATTCATTGGCGATTTCAGCATTTTTTACCATTAGGGCCAACATTAATCCCTTGCCCCTAATTTCTTCAATCAAAGGATGTACCAAAAGTGATCGGAACAGTTTTTCTTTTTCCAAAGCCTGTGCCATCAATTGGCTTTCGGTGATTTCTTTTAAGGTGGCCAGACCGGCTGCCGCAATGACAGGATTTCCGCCAAAAGTGGTGATATGGCCCAATTTAGGTTGCTGCTGCAGCACAGCCATCATTTTGTGTGATGCCGTAAATGCACCCACAGGAAGCCCAGAAGCCATGCCCTTGCCCATGACCAGTATATCGGGTACACAATCATAATGTTCAAAGGCGAAAAGCTTTCCTGTACGGCCAAAACCAGGTTGTATCTCATCTAAAATCAACAAAGCGCCCACTTCATTGCATCGCTCCCGCACTTTTTTCAGATATCCATTTTCTGGAAGGATAAAACCCGCCCCGCCCTGAATGGTCTCTAAGATGATAGCGGCTGTTTTTTCGGTGATACATTCCAAATCTGACTTTTTATTGAATTCTATAAAGGATACATCTGGAATCAGGGGACGAAACGCACTTTTTCGTTCTTCAAAGCCCATCACGCTCAAACTGCCCATGGTATTGCCGTGATAGGCATGGTTGGCCGCAATGATTTGTGAACGACCGGTGTACCGTCTGGCCAGCTTCAATGCCCCTTCGATGGCTTCGGTGCCCGAATTGACCAAATAGGTGGTCTTCAAATTTTCTGGAAGCAATGAAGCCAACAACTTCGTGTAGGCAACAGCGGGTTCTTGCACATACTCGCCATAGACCATCACGTGCATGTACTTTACGGTCTGTTCTTGTATGGCCTTGACCACTTTAGGGTGACAATGCCCCAGACTACAGGCTGAGACCCCTGCTACGAAGTCAAGATGGGCATTGCCCTTGGTATCGTAGATGTAACTGCCCTCGGCTCGTTCAATGGCCAATCCCAAAGGGTGTGACGTGGTCTGTGCCTGGTATTTTAGAAAATCTTCTTTCAAATATGATTGCTGATTGATTTTTGGTTTAATCACAATGGACACTAATTTCACAAATTGGCACGTATGAGATCATTCAAAAACGTTTGATTATTGTTCACTCGTCACCTTTTTTTGAACAGGCCGTTTAGGTTTTATTGCTTTGGAATTTGGATTTATAATATTGGAATTTGGAATCTGACCACTTCGCTCTTGTTCTTCGGCATCAATACCAATGGGGTCATCAATACCACGAATTTTTACCAATTCGATGTTGTTGTCATCCTCATCAAAAATGTCATCCTTGGTCATGATGCGCTCATCGCCCCGCCAGACAAAACCCTTGAGTTTTCGACTTTCTACGGGCAGGTCTTTTTCAGGAAAAATATTTCCATCAGGATTCACAAAAAAAGTGATGTCCTCAATATCGCTGTTTTCCATCAGCAACCGAATTTTACTGCAAATCGTTTTGTTGATTCCGATGAGTTCGTCATCATCATTGTACACATAATAGATGACCTCGGTATTCTTGACCAGATCAATGATTTTCAGTTCATTATCGATGAATTTTCCAAAGAGATCTTTTCCTTTCGCTTGGTTGTAACCCGTTTTGCCAATTGTGTCAAAGGCGATGACAAAAGAGTTGTTGATGACCTTGAGCGAATCCAATTGTTCTGTTTCCTTATCTGAAATCAGGTGAATGCTGTCGCCGGTCATTTGGTTGTCGACATTCCACATAATGGGGTCGGTGATCAATTGGGTCAGCCCTGTTTTTTCTTCGGAATGGATGCTGTCGCACTTTCCACTTAAATCGGTCTTATAAAATTTGGCATTGCTAAAGGCCCGAATGATTCTTGATTCAGGTTTACCCGTGACCATCAAAGTATCCCCGTGAATGTACAAAGAGTCTCTGTCCTGCTCGTTAACACTGATGGCGACTGCACGTTTTGTGGCAAAAACAGAATCTTTTTCTTTGAAAACTTCGGCATAGTGTGCGCGAACCACCCCTTGATTGATGGTGTCTGTAACTTTGATGTTATTGGTCGCCGAGGCAAACGAAGTGGTTTTGTCAAAGTAGACACTATCGCCTTCTATAATTCTGTTGTTATAATTGATTTTGGTGTTTTTGACTCCGTAGCCTTGCTCAATTTTGGTGTCGTAAAATCCACGTTCACAGTAGATTTTATAGTCTTCGCCCGTAATGGTCGATGGACCGTACATGTAGGCATTTTTAGAGATGCGGTAATAATCCAGTTGTTCAGAATCAATAATGTATTCAGGATTGTCAATGTGAACACTGTCACGAAACTGCACTTTTTTCAGTTCAATGAAATAATTGCCCAATCTGCTGGTGAGCACATTGACGGAATCGACGACCCTACCCCCCGAACGATAATACGATAGCTGGGCCTCACGGTCAAAATAGAGCGTATCTGTTGTAAGGGTCATTTGTCCGTCAGAAAGGTCAACCTTTTCCCAGGCCCTTGCCAGCTTTGTATTTCCATCGTAATCGAGTTTTCCGCTGTTCATTTCAATACTGTCACCTTGCTGCAACCGTACATTGCCGATGGCCTTCAAACGATTTTCACCGGAATAAAAAATAGCGATGTCGCACCATAGATCGGCTCCTTGGTGCTCAAACTGTACCTGCCGTTCATCATCTTTACTAAAAATGGAGGCTCCGGGAAACTGCGCCTCATCTTTGGTAAAATTTGCCCCGTAAACAATGTTGATTTGACGGCTATTGACTGTGTCTTTTGCTGCACTGGTGTTTTGCGCAATGCCACTAAAAGAAACGAGTAGTATTAAAAGAAAAGCAAGGTGCTTCAAATCATGCAATTTGCCGCAAAAGTAGCATTTTTTGTATGCGCCCTTCCTAAGATTGGGATAGATTTAATAGCTGTGAAAATGCCCCGTATTAAAATTCCCGATACTGGGTATCTAAAAATGCATTGGCTTCCTCTTCCTTGAATTTGGCTGTAGCACTGCTCCAGTGCAAAGTTTTATTCGGAAAACGCCCAGCGATAACTCCCAATAAAATGGTTTCGGTCAATCTTGCCGCATAGGAAAATGGTGCAGAGCATTCAGCCTTTCCTAAACAGGCATCCACAAATTGGTGATAATGTTTTGGGCCTTCGGAGGCGTAGTCGCGTATGGGCTTGCCCATATTGTGGACTTTTTCTATCATGGCTATTTCCTCAGAAATATCCACATATTCCCCGTTTACGATTTTCTTGGGCAGTTGCATAAAATGGGGGAGGAGCAAGCGCCCCTTTTCACCAATGAACATAGCTCCCTGTTCGGGTAGTTCACCTTCGCCTGCGGTTTTGGCATCCAACGACATTTTGTCTTCCATGGATTGCTCTGAACCACCGTCATTTTTTGCCATCTTGTTGGAACCAGGCAGCATGAGGTCTTCATGCATTTCAGGTGTGCCTGGGCCATCGTACCATATCCATTTTAAGGTTTCAGCGGTATATTTTGTGCCTGGAAATTCGTAGGTGACCGTATTCTTTTCAGGATAGCCGTACCCGTTGGGTGGCCTGCACTCATTGCGAATGGTCATGGGCACGTCTAACGCCAATGCATTGTAAGGGGTGTCAAAAATGTGGACTCCCATATCACCCAAGGTGCCACAACCATAATCGACCAGTTTTCTCCAGTTTCCCGGATGATAATAGCCTTTTTTATAGGGCCTTTTTGGTGAAGTGCCCAACCAAAGATTCCAATCCAATGTCTCGGGCACTGTATCTTCCCCTTCAGGGATTGCACCATCATAGCCCCAATTTTTGGGTGACCACGCCCGTACCGTGTGCACTTTTCCGATAATGCCCGACTGTATCAGCAAGGTGGCCAGTTTGTAATCGTAGAATGAATGTACCTGAATGCCCATTTGGGTCACCAGCCCCTTTTCTTGGGCCAATTTGTTCATGGCCCTTGCTTCTGAAACGTAGTGGGTCAGTGGTTTTTGGCAGTAGACCGGTTTGTTCATGTTCATGGCCATCAGTGATGCTGGGGCATGTGTATGGTCGGGTGTGGAAACGATGACCGCATCAATCCCATCTGCCATTTCATTGAGCATAATCCGATAATCGGAATATGTTTTTGCTTGGGGATGCAAGACTTTGGCAGCTATTAGGTAGTTGGAATCCACATCGCAGAGTGCCACTACATCTACCAGCGGATGCGATGAAATATCCCTTAAATCTTCACTGCCCATATTGCCCACACCAATATGGGCGGTTCTCAAACGTTTATCAGTGCCTAGTTGATTTAATACGGATGGAGCGATGGAAGCTGCAAGAATGCCAAGGCTGCTCTTTTTAACGAAGTCCCTGCGAGATGTTTTGATGGTCATGTTGCTAGATTTGTATGCTACCAAATCTAACAATAAATCAAATATGTGATGTGAATATGCTATCTATGGATGGTCTGCGTTCTATCTGGCCCTACGGAGACTATTTTGATGGGTACGTCAAGTTCTTTTTCTAAAAAACCAATGTAGTCATTGAGCGCAGGTGGCAATTCTTTGGCTTGTGTCAGTTTTGTCAGATTTTTGGCCCAGCCCTTCATTTCAGTATAAATCGGGGTTATATTCTCGTTTTCGATGTTGTAGGGCAAATGTTGAATTTCTTTTCCTTGGTATTTATAGGCAGTACAAACCTTGATGGTGTCAAAACCACTCAGTACATCGGCCTTCATCATCATCAACTCGGTAACTCCGTTGATTTGTACGGCATATTTTAAGGCTACCAAATCAAGCCAGCCACAACGACGGGGTCTTCCAGTGGTTGCACCAAATTCATTGCCTATTTTACCCATGGTCTTGCCATCTTCATCAAAGAGCTCGGTCGGAAAAGGGCCGCTGCCCACACGGGTAGTATAAGCTTTGAAAATACCCAAGACACTACCTATTTTGCCAGGCGCGACACCCAGCCCTGTACATGCACCTGCTGCCGTGGTGTTTGATGAGGTTACGTAGGGGTAGCTACCAAAATCAATATCCAACAATGAGCCTTGCGCCCCTTCGGCCAGTATTTTCTTGCCACTGGCCATGGCATCAAAAATATATTGCTCACTGTCAATAAAGTTCAATTGTTTCAATGCTTTCACCCCTTCATGAAAATCATCTTCCAACTCCTCGAGGTCATATATGATGTCAGCTGCATAATGGCCTATCATTTTCTCGTGCTTGTCGGCCAAAGCACGGTATTTCTTTTTCCAATCTTTGAATTCAAGGTCGCCCACGCGAAGGCCGTTGCGCCCAGTTTTATCCATATAGGTGGGGCCGATTCCTTTCAACGTGGATCCTATTTTGGCTTTTCCTTTTGAAGCTTCTGAGGCAGCGTCGAGCAAACGATGGGTCGGTAGTATCAAATGAGCCTTTCTTGAAATCAACAGACGTAATTTGATATCAATGTCAAATTGTTCAAGATTATCCAATTCACGCTTAAAAACCACGGGGTCGATGACCACACCGTTACCAACTACATTGATGGCATTTTCGTGAAAGATCCCTGAAGGGATGGTATGCAGTACATGTTTGATGCCATCGAACTCAAGCGTGTGCCCTGCATTGGGACCACCCTGAAAGCGGGCGATGATATCATAGTTTTTGGTCAGAACATCAACAATCTTTCCTTTTCCTTCGTCGCCCCATTGGAGCCCGAGCAATAAATCTACCATGAAATGTTATTGGTTAGTCGGTTACTTTTTCTTCCTTGTTTCTGGTTCCGTAGAAATAGAGGGAGTGGTTATTGATTTTGATGTCAAATACCTCTTCAATCGTTTTTTTGATGGATTGTATACGAGGGTCGCAAAATTCGACCACTTCACCCGTATCGGTAAGAATCACGTGGTCATGCTGACGATCAAAATATGATTTTTCATATTGCGCCTGGTTCTTGCCGAATTGATGCTTTCGAACCAGTTTGCACTCCAACAGCAATTCAATGGTATTGTAAAGGGTGGCACGGCTGACACGGTAATTTTTGGTCTTCATCTTGATATAAAGCGATTCTACATCAAAATGGTCATCGCTTTCATAGATTTCTTGAAGAATGGCATAACGCTCAGGGGTCTTTCGGTGCCCCTTTTCTTCTAAGAAGGCCGTAAAAACGTTCTTTACAATCTCTTGATTTTTACTGTTTCCCATAGTATTCTCGAGTACGGAACAAATTTACGCTTTATTCTTAAATTCTGGTGACCTTATCGATGCCCTCAATCTGTTTGAGGTTGTCGACCAATTTTTTGAGGATATTCTTGTTCTTAACCACCAAGGTTATTTTTCCGGTAAAAGTACCCCCTTCGGTACTGAAGTTGAGATTGCGCATATTCACGTGCATGTTGTCAGAAATGAGGTTGGTGATGTCATTGACCAACCCCAGATGGTCGATACCCGTGAGTTTGATTTCTGCACTGAACTCTTCTTGGGTAGAGTCTATCCAACGGGCGCTGATGATGCGATATGCATAATGCGATTGCAATGAAATGGCATTGGGGCAGGTCTTGGTGTGCACCTTGATACCATCATTCACACTGATAAAGCCGAACACTTCGTCACCGGGAATGGGCTTGCAGCATTTTGAGAGTTTATAATCCAATTTCTCCTCTTCACTGCCAAAGACCAAAAGGTCATAGTTTGAAGTGATTTCATCTTTATCAATGTCTTCAGGTACTGCGGGTTTGCGTATTTTGTTCTTGAAGAAATTGAAGAACGAATTGTTGTAGGAAGATGCAAAATCCTTTATTTTTTGGTTGTCAATGACTCCATTGCCGACTCTGAAGAAAAGGTCAAGACTGGTCTTCAATTTAAAATAGGTGACCATTTTATTGACCACATCTTCATTCAACGTGACTTTTTGCGATTTCAACTTTCTTCGGAGGATTTCCTTGCCCTCTTCGGCAACTTCCTTTTTCTCTTCCCGCAACGAAGATTTTATTTTCGAACGTGCCCGTGCGGTATTGGCATACTCTAACCAGTTTTGGTTGGGTTTGGCACTTTCAGAGGTAATGATTTCCACTTGATCGCCACTGTTCAGAATGGTGTTCAAGGGCACCAGCTTACCGTTGACACGGGCTCCCCGCGTCTTCATTCCGACCTCGGTATGTATGTTAAAGGCAAAATCTAAAGGAGTAGCGCCTTTGGGCAACGATTTTAATTCCCCCTTAGGGGTAAAAACAAAAATCTCTTTCGAGTAGAGGTTGAGCTTGAATTCCTCTACAAAATCGACCGCATTGCCATTGGCGGTTTCCAATGCTTCTTGAAGACGGTTGAGCCAAACCTCGATACCCTGTTCTTTTTGGTCGCCGTGCTTGTACTTGAAGTGTGCGGCGTAGCCTTTTTCTGCAATCTCATGCATTCGCTCACTGCGTATCTGTACCTCGACCCATTTTCCGCCGGGGCCCATGACCGTGATATGCAGTGCTTCATATCCCGTTGATTTTGGTGAGGTGATCCAATCACGCAAACGAATTGGGTTGGGCGTGAAGTGGTCGGTGACGATAGAATAGATTTTCCAGGCCACAAATTTTTCATTTTGCCTGTCGGATTTATAGATAATACGCAGGGCAAATTTGTCGTACACTTCATCGAAGGAAATATTCTGGGCCTTCATCTTTCGGCGTATTGAAAAGATGGATTTCATCCGACCTTTGATTTCATAGTTTAGGCCCTCTTTGTCAAGAGAATCACGGATGACCTTTGAAAAGTTCTCGATGTAGGCTTGTTGTTCTTCCTCAGTATCCTCGATTTTGCTCAAAATGTCATTGTAGACATCGGGTTCGGTGTACTTAAGACTTAAATCTTCTAATTGGGTCTTGATGTTATAAAGTCCGATTCGGTGTGCCAGCGGAGCATAGATATACAGTGTTTCTGAGGCAATCTTGACCTGTTTGTGCTCAGGCATGGCATCCATGGTCAGCATGTTGTGGTACCGATCGGCAATCTTGATGATGATGACACGAACATCATCGTGCAGGGTCAAGAGCATCTTGCGGAAGTTCTCTGCCTGCTGGCTAATATCCTTATCCTTCTTTAGATGTGCTATTTTGGTGAGTCCGTCCACTATGCGGGCCACGGTTTCCCCGAACATACGTTCAATATCCGTGAGCGTATAGGGCGTATCCTCTACCACGTCATGCAATAGGGCAGAGGCTATGGAAACTGCGTCAAGGCCGATTTCAGAAGCCACTATTTTGGCCACGGCAATGGGGTGGAACACATAGGCTTCTCCCGATTTTCTGCGTTGGTCTTTATGGGCGTCAACGGCCACGTCAAAGGCTGAGCGTATCAGTTTCTTATCACCAGCGGAAAGTGTCTGATAGCTGATACGAAGCAGTTCTTTGTACTGCTTCGCGATCTCTTTGTTTTCTTTTGCTATTGCCGTGGCTGTCATCCTATATTAAATTTACCACTTTATAACCTACTTGCAAAAATTATGCCTTTAGATTGCGAATTCGCTCGATCAGTGGCGGATGGGAGTAATTCATGAACACATAGGCAGGATGCGGTGTCAGATTGCTCAAACTGTTCTTTGACAATTTTTTTAGGGATGTGATCAAAGGTTCGGCACCATACGTGGTTTTCGCAAAATCATCGGCCTCATATTCGAATTTACGGGACAGTAGATTCATCAAAAGCCCTGTTATCTCAGAAATGGGGCTGTACAGTAGCGCAAAGCCGACCAAGGCAGCGTGAAAACTGGGGGTTGAAACCCCGATGGCCAGTGACATCAACGGATTATTGATAAAAAGGGAAAGAATATACAAAGTGACGCCCGTTACCAAAACGGAGGCAATTAAATTGAAAACAATGTGCCGTTTTTTGTAATGCCCTACCTCATGGGCCAGTACCGCTACAATTTCCTCCTCGTCAAGGTCATTGATCAGCGTGTCAAACAGGGTCACCCGTTTTTGTTTGCCAAAACCTGAAAAATAGGCATTGGCCTTGGTTGAACGTTTTGACCCATCGATGACAAAAATATTTTTGAGTTCGAAGCCCACTTTTTGGGCGTAGGCTTCAATGGCATTTTTGAGCTTACCGGAAGCCAAGGGTGTTTGTTTGTTGAACAACGGCACGATCAACTTGCTGTAGAACAGGTTGACAAATACCATGAAAATGGCGACCAAAGCCCACGCATAGAGCCAGAAATTTTCACCTGCTTTCTGAATGAACAAAATGACCAGTGCCAAAATTCCCCCGCCAATAAAAATTGACAACAGCCAACCTTTGACAATATCAAGAAAGAAAGTCTTTTTTGTGGCTTTGTTGAAGCCGAACCTTTCCTCGATGACAAAGGTTTGGTAGTACGAAAAAGGGATGGAAATCAAACTGCTTCCCAAGACAATGATGCCAAAAAACAACAATGCCATTACTATGGGATGATTGGTGATGCCCCTCACAATTTGGTCGACCCATTCAAATCCTCCAAAGAATAAAAAACCAAGGGTCAAAAACAGCGAAAAGGTATCGCTGGCCAGTCCGAATCGGTAATTTGACTTTTTATAGGCCAGTGATTTTTGTTGCTCATCATCCTCAAAGACATCCTGTAATTCTGGGGGGAGTTTTTTTCCAAAATTCTTGGTGTTCAAATAGTTCAATAGGGTATCGAAAAGAAATTGAACCACCAGAATAACAGCCACTACGTAGAGCATGTAATTTTTTTCCATAGACTAAAATCCGCGTTGCCGCTTGGCTTCAAAGATAAGTATTGCGGCAGAGACCGAAACGTTCATACTGTCAATCTCGCCCTGCATCGGAATAATCAGGTTTTGGTCTGAGTTTTCGAGCCAATTCTTGGTAAGGCCGGTCGATTCAGTACCCACTGCAATGGCACTTGGTTGTCTGAAATCGGCTTCCACATAATTTTTTGAAGCACTGAGTGCAGCAGTATAAATTTTGATGTTCTTCTCTTTTAAAAACCTGATGATTTCATCAGAAGTGCCAACCCCAACTTGGTTTGTGAACAAACAGCCCACACTAGATCGGATGACATTGGGATTGTACATATCTGATTTCGGATTGGCCACCAGCACCGCATCTAAGTGGGCAGCATCAGCCGTGCGCAGCAGCGCGCCAAGATTGCCCGGTTTTTCAGGACTTTCGGCCACCAATATCAATGGATTTTCTGAAAGACGGATGTTTTTTAAGGTATGGTTTTTGACTCTGACGATGGCCAAAATTCCCTCGGTACTGCCACGGTGGGCGAGCTTGTCGTAGACGGATTTGGATAGGTGAATCTTCTCAATGTTGGAATCTTTAATGTCGGCAGACACGTTTGGAATTTGGCTATTGGAATTTCCAGTGATTTCAGGGCAAACCAAAATGGTTTCGATTTCATAATCCCCTTTTAGCGCCAGTTGCAGTTCACGCTGGCCCTCGATGACAAAAAATCCGGATTTTTTGCGCTCACGAGATTTTTCTTTGAGCGCCAAGACTTTTTTGACCAAAGGATTTTGAAGACTTGTAATGGTCTTTGTTTCCATCATGGGCTAAAGATAAATAGACTTCTCAGATGTTGGCCTGTGAAATTTTTAGGGGTTTTTGTCACAGTCGGTACCTTTAATTTGTCCAATTAATGGAAGGATTATGAAAAATAACGGCAAAACAAAGATTGAAAAGGCAAAAGCTGGTGACAGGAAGGCGTTGGAGCTGGTCATTCTTGAAGTTCAAGATATGGTGTACAACCTGTCATTGAAAATGCTGCTCTTTCCTGCGGATGCGAAAGATGCGACCCAAGAAATATTGATCAGAATTATTACCCATCTTTCCACATTTGACCATAAAAGTCAGTTCAAAACGTGGGTATATCGTGTTGCGACCAACTATCTGCTGACACATAAAGGCAAAAAATCGCGAGAGTTTGCCATGCCTTTTAAAGATTATGCGAATTTGATTGATTCAGGACATTCCAATTCTGTAAAGCACGCAAAAAATGATGGCGAATTACAGTTGCTTGAAGAAGAAGTCAAGGTGAGCTGTACACAGGGATTGTTACTGTGCCTTAACGAAACAGACCGTATGGTGTACATTCTCTCAGAGCTATTGGAATTCAATGGAAACGAGGGAGCGGGGATCCTACAGATTTCCCCTGAAAGCTTCCGGAAGAAACTGTCACGCTCACGAGCAAAAATCAGAAACTTTTTGGATAAAAAATGCGGATTGGCAAATCCTGAAAATCCATGCCGGTGCACAAAGAAAATTGACTTTTTGGCCAATCAGAAAATCATTGACCCAAAAAATCTGCGATTTGCGCAATTCACAAAACGTAGTATTGACCTGGTTGGCAAACTGGGCGAGCTTGAAAAATCCATAGCGATTTATCGTCATGTTCCAAAAATGCAAGCACCAAACGAGATTATGCAGAAAATAAAGAAAACGCTATCAATAGACAGCGTATGAAGAATACCTCTTTTCACTGGAAGCCTTTTATCATTATCACCTTGTTTACAAGTATCTGGATTAACATTTCTGAAGTCTTTCGCTATTTTTTGCTTGTTATGCCAAGGACCAAGGCTTTTTTTCAGGGCAGGGCAGGGGTCGCCGAAATGGATTGGGGTATTTTCGCCATTTGGGCCTTTTGGGATACACTGCTCACCGCTGTGCTCGTCTTAGGATTTTGGCTTTTCGCCCAAGTTTTTGGCAATACCTTAAAAACCGCCACTGTTTCAGGCACTTTTATCTGGGCATCGGTCTTTGTCATTTTTTGGGTCGCCACCGCCAATATGGGATTGGCCGACTGGAAGATATTGTGGATTACCCTCCCGTTGAGTTGGTTAGAAATGGTGGTTGGGGCTTTTATTGCCTCAAAATTATATGACCAGCCACGGTTTGCTTGATATTACCTACCAAAGTGTCAGGTAGTATCTTTGGATACGACTCATCCCAAAATAATTGAAACACCATGAAAATAATACCTTTTGTTCTTTCACTTATGCTTTTTGTGGGCTGTAAGCAAATATCCAAAGAAAACATTGAAAATCGAGACGATATTAAAGAGGAAACAACGATGGTCGAAAAAGACTATCCTGAAGCCTTGAAAAAAGTGTTTGAGGCTCATGGCGGACTCAAACTTTGGAAACAACAGCGCACCTTACAGTATACCATGCCCAAAGCCGATAACCCGGAGACGCACACCACCGATTTATGGACAAGGCATGATAAAATCGAGACGCCCAACTACAGCATGGGATTTGATGGCAAGGTCTGGATTTTAGACACTGGTGGAGCTTATGAGGGCAATCCGGAATTTTATCACAATCTCATGTTCTATTTCTATGCGATGCCCTTTGTTTTGGCCGATGGTGGCATTAATTATGGCGATACCGAACCGTTGGAATTTGAGGGCAAAAGCTACCCAGGAATACAGATTACCTACGATAGTAGCGTAGGTACTTCACCCAAAGACGAATACTATATTCATTTCGACCCGGAAACCCATCAAATGGCATGGTTGGGCTATACCGTCACCTACCGTACGGGTGAAGATTCTGACAACATCAAATGGATTCGCTATGATGATTGGATGGCCGTAGATGGTCTGGTCTTGCCACAAAGCATTTCATGGTACAACTATGAAGGCCGACAAATCAAAGATTTACGCAACAAGGTACCTTTTGAGGCCATTTCACTTTCAGAGGAGGCCAAGCCTAAAGGGTTTTATCAAAAGCCTACAGCCGGGATGTATTATAAAAAGTCACAGGAAAAGTAACAGTCTCGTACAATCATCAGTTACGAGTTAGTATGTGTTAATTTTTGTGTGTAGTACTTTTTTTATCCGTTGATAGAATTGCGTAGTGAAAATTGTCGCTCCAACCTTTCTTGAGCGGAAGTACTTTTCTTTTCCTTCCTTCTCTTATCATTCCAACTTTTTCTAAAACTTTAATACTGCCGATATTTTCTACAGCGCATCCTGCCTCAATTCGGTGCAGGTTTAGTTCGGTAAATCCAAATTCCAAAACCTTTTTTAGCGATTCTGTGGCGTAACCTTGGTTCCAAAAGTCCGAGTGTAATTTATACCATACTTCTGCGATTCTAAATTTCGGGCTTCCAAGATTCAGCGAAATCAGTCCTATAAATTGTTTGCTTTTCGACAGCTCTATTTTGAGTGTGAAACTTTCATTTTTTTCCGAACTTTTTTCAATCCACTCAGCTATTACCGATTTGGTTTCATCAATATTTTTAGGAATTCCAAGAGTATTGAATTCATCTGTTTCAGGTAAAGAGTGTAATTCGTGAATTTTTTCTAAATCATCAAAAGAAATAGAACTGATTATGAGTCTGGTAGTTTCAAGCTTAATTTTCATTTGCAATTTCTCGCATTATATGCAACTTGTTTATAAACGCAGATTTGTTGCGTTTATATATCGATTTAGGATGGCTATAAGCAGGTTTTTATTGGTTGTAACGCTTATTTTTCTCCCTCAAACTTTTCAGAATAGCGTTTCCAGAGTTCGGTCTGGTGGGTCTCCAATGAGAGCTTACGACCATCGATAAAGGCATGGGTCAATTGGTTGCCACGCATATCGAGTGCATCGCCTTCTGAGATAAACAAGGTGGCACTTTTGCCCACTTCAAGTGTACCGTAATTATCATCAATGCCCAAAATCTTGGCGGTATTGCCCGTGATCAGTTGCAACGCTTGTTCTTTGCCCAAGCCCTGTGCCACGGTCTGCCCTGCATAAAAAGGCAGGTTTCGGGTCTGAAAATTACTGGCAGTCGAATTTTGTAGTCCGACCAGGAGCCCTGCATCCACCAGCAGTTTGGGCAACTTATAGGGATGGTCATAGTCATCGTCATCCAAAAAGGGTAGGGTATGGGTCTGGCGTACAAAAACGGCTACATTGTGTTTTTTCAAAAAATCAGTGATTTGATGTGCTTGGTAGCCCCCCATGATTACCAAGTGTTGTACACCAGTTTCTTTGGCCGTGGTTACAGCATCCATCATTTCTTTTTCGCCATGGGCATAGATGTAGAGTTTTTGCGAACCGTCAAACAACCCTTGCATGGCGGCAAAGGCTTGGTTTTTTTCTTTGATATCTCCCATACCGTATGCTGCAGAATTGGCCATAAAGACCTTGACCTTATCAACATCTTTTTGATAGTCTTTGTTGGGCTGGTAACCACGGGGTTCGCCCAGCCACCAACGGCCACGTCGAAAAGTTGTGGGCCAATTGAGATGAATGCCATCATCTACGTTTACCGCGGCATCCTCCCAATTCCATGCATCAAACTGTACGATGGATGATGTCCCTGAAATACGTCCGCCCTTTGGTGTAATCTGCCCCAAAAGTACCCCATTGGGGCGCATACTTTCCACTACCTGTGATTCAGCGTTGTACGCAATCAGACTCCGCACATGTGGAATCATCTGCCCAATTTCATCTTGGTCATTAGTGGCTCTGACCGCATTGATTTCAATCAAACCCAACGACTTTCCGGGGGCAATAAATCCTGGATAGACATGTTTGCCCTTTACATCGATGACTTTTTCGGGTCGTGCAATTCTCGCATTGGCACTGCCCACAAAAGTTAGTTTTCCTTCAGAAAACATCAGGAGTGCATTTTCAATGACTTCGCCATTACCCAAATGGGCGGTGGCACCTTCAATGGCAACGGGTTCTGATTGGGCCGGGGCTGGAGTTTGTTGTCCGAAACCAACATTAATGAATATGAATAGCAAAAGAAGAGCTGATGTGTGTTTTAAGGACACTCCTGAAGTTCCCTTAAGGAGAAAATTTGTTTTGTTAAAACCTATTTTTTTCATTTTTTAATTCTTATCGTTAACACCTAACTATAGCGTTTCACATTCGAAGCGTTGTTTTTTACTTTGTTTGGGCGTTTGGGTCTTTCCGCCGTTTTCTTTTTCCTTGAGCATCATTGAGACGAGCTCTGCCCTTTCTTTTTTAATGGCCTCGCGTTGGGCCTTGTCTTTTTCCAAATCAAAATAAACAGCCCCTTCAATCAAGGTTTTTTCTGCTTTTGCGTAGACCGACATCGGGTGGTTGCTCCACAATACCAAATCAGCATCCTTACCTTCTTCAATGCTTCCAACCCGATTATCGATATGCATTAGTTTTGCGGGATTCAAGGTAACGGTCTTCCATGCCTCGATTTCTGAAAGTCCGCCATATTTAATCGTCTTGGCCGCCTCTTGATTCAACCGCCTAGACATTTCGGCATCATCGCTGTTGATGGCCACGGTCACCCCTTGCTTTGCCATGATGGCAGCATTGTAGGGTATGGCATCCTTGACCTCATATTTGTATGCCCACCAATCACTGAAGGTAGAGCCACCGACACCATGTTTGGCCATTTTGTCTGCGACTTTGTAGCCTTCCAAAATATGGGTGAAAGTGTTCACTCGAAAGCCGAAGTGCTCGGCTACCTTCATCAACATGTTGATTTCACTTTGCACGTAAGAATGGCAGCTGATGAAGCGTTCACCGTTCAGGATTTCAACCAAGGTTTCCATTTCTTCATTTACACGATAGGGCTGGCCGCTTTTCTTTTTGGCCTCGTATTCTTTGGCGCGTTGAAAGTAGTTGACAAACACCTGTTCAACACCCATTCGCGTCTGAGGAAAGCGTTCAAAGCTCTGCCAGTTCGATTGTTTCACGTTTTCGCCCAAGGCAAACTTGATGAACTTGGGCATATTGGGAAACAACAATCCCTCAGCATCTTCGCCCCATTTCAACTTCAAAATGGCCGAACGCCCACCAATGGGGTTTGCCGAACCGTGCAACAATTGTATCGTGGTGACCCCACCCGCCAAGTTGCGGTAAATATCCACATCTTCTGGGTCGACCACATCGGTCATTTTCACCTCTGCAGATGAATTATGGCCTGCCTCGTTGATAGAGAGCCCAGCGATATGCGAATGTTCGTCAATGACACCCGCGGTCAAGTGTTTTCCGGTGGCATCGACGGTTTTGGCACCGCCTGCACTTACATCTTTTCCAATCTTGGCAATTGTTCCGTTTTTGACCAGCACATCGGTATTTTCCAATATTTCGTTGCCTGTCCATACCGTGGCATTTTTAAAGATGATATTCTCTTGTTTTGGTATGGACCGGTAACCATAACCTACATTGGGATGGGTGATGGCCATCAATTCAGGGTCGGACGCTTCTTTTTTACTTTCTTTTTCCTTGTCTTCAAAGGCCGAAGTTTTGTTGGCCGTGAACGAAGATTCGTTTCCGCTGGGAAGCACCAACTTTCCCTTTAAACTTTCACTATCTGGATTGATTTGTGCCGTGGCACGATACACTTTTTCGCCTTCATCCTTCCAAAAGGAGAAATTCAGCCAGTTGTCTGAATAACTGATTTTCGATTTGAGTTTGTTGGTGTCTTGTTTGATTTCCAACTTGGGTTTGGCAACTTCTCCTGTAATCGACATCTTATAGGTGGCGCCGCTAGCAGATAGGTCATACTCACCGCGAACGTCTTTCATATTTTTGTCGTTGATGACATGGCGCTGCCCTTGCACCCAGTTTTCGTAGAGCGTGGTCGATTTGTCAAAAATGTTTCCTGAAGTGATCAAAAAGTTGGCCTGCCGACCAACTTGCAATGAACCGATTTTATCTGATTTTCCTAAAATCTGGGCAGGAACAGTTGTCAGGGCTTCCAAGGCCTTGGTTTGCGAAAGACCGTATTTTATGGCCTTCTTCAATTTTTTGCTAAAATCATTGGGAGATTTCAGCTTGTGCACTGTCAGTGAAAATGATACTCCATTATCTGCCAATACTTTCGGATTTGAAGGCGCCAAATTCCAATGCCGCATATCTTTCAACGTCACATATTGCGCTTGATAGGGGTCTGAGACATCATAAGCCGCAGGAAAATCAATGGGCACAATCAGCTTTGCATTGGTCGCCTTGATGTTTTCAATGCGCTCATACTCATCACCACCTGCTAAAATCGTGTATTGAATACCAAATTGGTCGCCAATTCTATCTGCACGTAAGACATTGCCGTTATCGCCTGCGGCGAAAATCTGTGGTAAGCCTTTGTTTCCCATTAAGGCTTCTAAAGAGCGGTCTTTGCTTTGTACGTTGCCCTTGCTGTACCAATCTAAATCGTGATAGACCTGTCGCATCAGTGCTGTCGCTCCCATCAGCGAGGTGGGGTACGATTGTCGTTTTGCAACACTTTTTGAAAATGAGAAAAATTGGCCCGAATCATCTTCTAAAATGCGGTCGGCATCCGTGCCTTCATTGTTCAGGGCAACCAAAATCCCGGTTCCTCTTGCAATGCCGTCTTGAACGTGGCTGTTGACTACCCCAAAACCTGCTTTCAACAATTCTTCTGCCTTCTTTTTGTCATATTTAAACTTTTCTACGGCACGATTTTCGGGCATCACATGGTCATTCCAATAAAAACCTTCTCGGGTGGGTTCGTATTGTGGTGAACGACCTTGGCCTTGGGCTTTTTTGGGTTGTTCTACACCGAATTTTGAGAATACATCGATAAAAGAAGGGTAGATGGATTTTCCATTGAGATCTTCAATCACAGTGTTCTCGGGTATCGTCACTGAGCGCCCCACTTGCACTACTTTTCCATTTTGGATGAGCAGTGTGCCATTGTCAATAATTTCTGTCGGAGTGATATGGATTTTGGCATTCGTGAATGCCCTGTAGTTGTTGTTCTTTGATTTTACACCGTCATTTTCAGGAAAATAATCTTGTGCGAACAACGCAGTGGTACAGCAAAATAATGCGAGTACCATGAATCGCAATTTTGTCATTTGATCAGCATTGAATTAGTCTGACTAAAGGTAACGGATGACGGGCTAATGCACAAACCGATTTTAAAACCCGTATTTTTGGTGATAGCCAATCAACAGCCCGACAACATAGTTGTAGCTCTCAATGCCCTGCTGTTGATTGTTTGCTTTTAGAAAAGTATTGAAAATTGATTTAAAAACAGGTTCCGTAGGGTTCTCATACTTCGCCCAGAAATCCCGGAGTTGTTGGTAATTTTCTTGAATGCCAGGATTTAGTTTTTCATACAGCCGTTCAAACTGAGCTTCATCCCTAGAAAATACATCCGACAGGCAGTAGGCGAGGGCATGATGACAGGAGCCATACCGATAGTTGATATCTGGATTGGATTTTGAGGCCAGAAATCCGATAAAGTTGGTGGCATCCTCAGCCGAATACCCCAATTGATGCCCAATTTCATGTGCACTGATGGTCATCAACCGAAACGAAGGAATTTTTGAGTTTACCTGAGCTTCATTGGTAAAGGGGTTCAGATAGCCACCATACCCCATATAGGTCAACGGCAGGCTGAACAATGATTTTTTTACGCTCGGTCGTTTGTAGGTGAAGAATGGGTATTTTTCTTCCAAAGCCGTATAACCGTTGCGGCTACCATCAAAAATCTTTCGTGTTGATTGGGTCAAATTTACGGGTGCAAGACTGTCTTGGGTGATCTGTATGTGGTATCGGTTGGCTTCTGAAATCAAGTGTTCGGTAAATGCGATTAGCTCTTCTTGCTCATATTCTGCGCTGATTTTGAGCTTATCGGTCAAGGGTAAACGATGGTAGTTCATGCCCCAAAATAGATGAAACACAAAATAGATGATTGAAAATACCATGACCACATCCCGAAGTAAAAAAAGAGGTTTTCTACGGATGGACTGAAAGTTTTTGTAGATATAACGAGTGGCAAGAATACCCAATGTCAAGTACAGCAAATCTCCGACTGAAAAGGGAATCCATCCGAATAGAAGCCTTAAAGACTTAGCTATGGGTGGATAGATGCCTTCGCTATAGTATTTTTCAACCCAGTCAGGATGGCCTGCCAACCACTTCACCAGAATAATCTGGGGAAGAAGCGAAATGGCGATACCGTTTTTAAGCTTTGCCTTCACATTTAGTTGGCCATTCCGGTGATCTCTAAATCAAATACCAAGGTTGACCCCCCGGGAATCGGGCCGTAATCATTGTCGCCATAGCCCAAATGTGGTGGTATGAATACCCGAATCTTATCGCCAACGGTCATGGCCTGCAGTGCTTCCTTAAATCCTGGCACCAATCTGGCCTCTGGGCTGTACAGCATCGGCACGGGCTGATAACCACCTTGGTCTCTTCTTCCGGGGTTTAATTGGCCGTATTTTTCAGCGATTTCTTCAATATTACTGTCGAATAATCCCCCATCCATAAAATAACCGGCATAGTATACCAACACTTGTTGCCCAGTTTTTGGTTGTTCACCTTCACCCTCTTTGATACTGTAAATTTTGAGGCCCGAATCGGTTTCTTTTGCTTCTGCCATTTGGGACTCGAATTCTGTGGCCATTTCTGCTTTCATGGCATTGAAGGCAGCCTCAATCTCTTCCTCTTCCTTAAAATAATCGGTCATGATTTGAACGGCATCAAACTTTTTGGCGGTTTTGCCTTTTCTGATGATTTCGACCTTGTTCATCTTGACCTCAACCTCAGGTCGGTCTTGCACTGCGGTTTTGACATTGGCAATGGTGTCGACCACTTCTAAGCCATGTACTACCTCACCAAATACCGTGTGCTTGCCATCTAACCAAGGGGTGGGCTTATGGGTGATGAAGAATTGGCTACCGTTGGTTTTTGGCCCAGAATTGGCCATGGAAAGAAGCCCCTTTTTGATATGCTTCAACGTATCTACAAACTCATCTTTGAATTTGTAGCCCGGATTGCCTCTGCCTGTGCCCGTCGGGTCACCTCCCTGGATCATAAAATCTTTGATGACGCGGTGAAAAACCAGACCGTCAAAGTATTTTTTGTCTTTTAGACTATCGGTTACAAAAGGGCTGGTGCCTTCGGCCAATGATACAAAATTGGCCACGGTGACCGGTGTGGCCTCATGGTATAACTGAACAACGATATCACCTCTTGAAGTCTGAATGTCGGCATAAATACCATCGCCCAAATCAGCATATTTTCCTGACTTACAAGATACTATTACTAGCATGAGCGACAAAAAGGCGATCTTAAATATATTTTTCATTCGATATTCTTTTAGTTTATACTGTCTTGTTTTTGTTCAATTTTTAAAAGCGTGACCGTTGATTTGATTGGGGTCGCAGGTGCAATTTTATTTCCATCCCCCAGATACCCATAAGCCAATGAAGAAGGAAACAAAAAAGTGGCTTTCTCGCCTTCACGCATTAGTTTTATGGCACTTCTAAGCCCTTGAAAAAGCTGTTCCTTGTCGACCAGCATCTCAAACACACCGATTTCATCAGATGTGTACAGCGTGTCATTGCCAAAGGTCGTGACATTATACGTCAGCAATACCTTATCATCTGTCTCTGGAAGTGGTGCCAGTGAATCCTCTTTTGCATCAAAATAGTACGAAAACCCATTTGCGCTTGTCAAATATTCGTGCAAGGTATCTCTTTCAATGATTTTTTGAATGGCTGCTTGCTCTTTGGTCAGCAATCTTTTGCTGCGTTCAACAGATTCCTTGAAAAAGCTGCCCGATTTCACTTCTACAGGTTTTCGGGGTTCAGGGCCGCCACAGCTCACCACAAAACATGCTATGAGGATGAAAATCAATTGCTTCATGTAGTCAATTGCGCTTTATAATCGTTCAAAAGGGACTCAAATTTTTTGATGGTAGCTGCCATGCTCAATTCACTGCGACCCCCAGCAGCATTGGTGTGACCGCCACCATTAAAATGGGCCCGTGCAAATTCGTTCACTGAAAAATCACCTATGGAACGGAATGAAATTTTTATGATACCCTCTTCTTTGTTTTCGATGAAAATGACTGCAAAGATGATATTTTCTATGGTCAAACCATAATTCACAAAACCTTCGGTATCCCCTTTTTTAAAATTACTGGCATCCAATTCTTCTTGTGTCAGGGTGATGTAGGCCGTATGATGATTCTCTAAGATGACCATGTTCTTGAGGGCCACGCCCAAAAGTTGCAATCGTGACGGCGAATTGGTGTCAAAAACCTTTTGGTGTATCGCAACATGGTCGGCCCCTCTTTCCATCAGTTCTGCAGCGACCCTATGCGTCTGGCTTGTTGTAGCGGCAAATTTGAAAGAGCCGGTATCGGTCATGATTCCGGTATACAGACAGGTCGCAATTTGGGCATCGATCATCCCAATTCTGCCCAAGGCTTCAATAAATTTATAGATCATTTCACAGGTAGAGCTCATACCCACATCTGAATAGGTCACCTTGGCATAGTCACTTGGCTGCTGGTGATGGTCGATCATGATGAAATCGGCATTTGATTCTTTAAGGTTGCTTTCTAACTGTCCCGTTCGTGAAAGGTCGTTAAAATCCAACGTGAAAATCAAGGAAGCATTTTCAAGGGCTTTTTTTGCTTTAGTATTGTCGAGCTCAAAATTCAAGACACTCTCACTGCCCGGCAACCATTTTAAAAACTTGGGATAATCATTCGGGGCCACAATTGTGGATTCTTGGCCAAGCAATTTCAGATAATGTTGCAATCCCAGACACGAGCCCATGGCATCACCGTCTGGGTTTTTATGCGGAATTATTACAATGTTTTGGGGCTTGTCAAGAAGTGTTTTGACTACGGCGGCATCCGTTGAATTCATGCGGGCAAAGATACAATAATATAATCTTCAGATAATCTTGTAAGTACTATTTTTACCTGCTGTAAAAGGGTAGACATGAGATACATATTCTTATCAATAGTACTGGCATCAATGATCATGGGTTGTGGCCCTAAGCCGGTTGGTTCAAGCAGTGGTCAATCCGTTCAGGTCAATCAAGCAACCGATTCTAAAGTGGTCGTTACTTTCGGTTCGTGCAACAAGCACGACAAAAAAAATGTTTTTTGGGATGATATCAGTGACCTAAACCCTGATGTGTTCATTTGGGGAGGTGATATCATCTATGCCGATACTGATGATATGGCTAAAATGCGTGCCATGTATGCCGAACAGAATGCAGTTGATGGCTACGCACAGCTCAAGGAAGCTACTTTCATCACGGGCACATGGGATGATCATGACTACGGACTCAATGACGGTGGTGAAGAATTTGAAGTAAAACAGGAAAGCCAGCAGGTTTTTTTGGATTTTATGGATGTACCCAGTGACAGCCCTCGCCGAACCCAAGAAGGCGTATACACATCACACCTGATTTCAAAGCCCGAGGGTGCCGTAAAATTGATTTTGTTGGATACACGCTATTTTCGAAGCCAACTCGAGAAGAGCCAAAAAAAGGGTGTTCGGTACGAATTGAACACAAATCCGGAGAGTACTGTCTTGGGCGATGAACAATGGCAATGGCTAGAGCGTGAGTTGGGCCAATCAAGCGCAGACTTCAATTTGATTGTGACCAGCATCCAGTTTCTTTCAAACGAGCATGGCTTTGAAAAATGGGCCAATTTTCCACATGAGGTTGAACGCATGAAAGTACTTTTGGCGAAGTCTGGTGCCAAGGGGATTGTTTTTTTATCGGGGGATCGACATATTTCCGAATTTTCCCGAACAACAATTGAAGGGGTTCCATATCCCATTGTTGATTTTACGAGTAGTGGCCTTACGCATTCGTACAGCGATTACTCGGGCGAACCCAACCCCTATCGAGTGGGCGAAGTCGTTTCGACTACAAGTTTTGGTTATCTGGAAATGGATTTATTGAAAAGGGAGGTCATTTTTAAAATGTTGGGAGATGAAGGGGAACTGCTCAACGAATTAAAACAGGCATATTGACGTTTGCCCCTTATGCCAAAAAGCGTACTTTTGCGCAAAATTTTTGAAATGACCGGAAACAGAACGTTCACCATGATAAAACCCGATGCTGTAGAAAATGGACACATTGGGGCCATTCTTGAAAAAATAACCGCTGCAGGATTTAAGATTGTGGCGATGAAATATACCCAGTTGAGCAAAAGGGATGCCCGAGAGTTTTACGCCGTTCACAAAGAACGACCTTTCTATGGTGAATTGGTCGATTTCATGACCCGTGGCCCGATAGTTGCCGCCATCCTAGAAAAAGACAATGCCGTTGAAGATTTTAGGGCATTGATCGGGGCAACAAATCCTGCTGAAGCTGCTGAAGGTACCATTAGAAAATTATTTGCCACCGATATTGCTGAAAATGCAGTGCACGGATCTGATAGTGATGAAAATGCAACTATTGAGGGTGCCTTTCACTTTTCGGGGCGCGAGGTTTTCTAAACAGGAAAAGAAAATTAGAATTTCAGGCCATCCGCCAATTGGCGGACGGCCTTTTTTTATCTCAACACCAATTTTTTGATCAAATCCTTACCCAGTTCTTCGTTCAGCATGGTGATAATTTTGCTTTTGCCCAAGCTCAGTTCTTGACGCAGCACAGACGACGAAAGCGAAACAAAAAGGATGTCGTTTTTCAATTCGACCGAGGTAGTGTAATTGTTCACGCCATTACCCATAAGTTTAATCCAGGCCGCACGGGCATCGACTTTATCCATGCCCTTTTGCAAACGGTTTTCTTTGATGAATTCCTTTAGGGCATCCCCAAGATTCAAATGTTCGTTTTGCCGTTTTGCCATTACTGCTCAATATTAATAGGTTCATGACGGCGGTAATTGTAGGTGATTCCTTCCTCATTGACCACTGAAAAACGATTCGCATCCAGTCGTGTCAAGGTTTCGTTCCAAGAACTGAGCGGGTTATTGTAGCATATCGAAAAACTACCATCGCTTTCCATGATTTCAAAGGGCTCTGCATCGTCTGAGGTATCGAAGGTGCCATCCAACTTTGGATATACTTTTTTTCTGAATCCTTTTGAGCCATCCCACTCCAAATAATCAATGGTCGGGTTGACCTTGCCATATTCTTTTTTTTGCCCGTTGGGAAATTCTACCGAAGCAATTTCCCAATAGCCATTGAGGTGTTTCAAATCTTCTTTTGAAACGGATGTTGTACATCCTAGAGCAAGCACAACCATCAAAATCAATACAGCAAACCGCATGTTACAAGGTAAAGATTTTATAGCTCTGATGAATGCTCTTGACCACTTTTTCAGTACGTTCGGCATGGGTATCGCTGATAAACAGCTGTCCGAAATTATCATCTTCGACCAGCTTGACCAGTTGAGAGACACGGTTTTCATCCAATTTATCAAAAATATCGTCAAGCAATAAAATGGGCGTGGTCTTTGCCTGGGCCTTGATAAAATGGAACTGGGCCAGTTTCAGGGCGATCAAAAATGATTTTTGTTGCCCTTGACTGCCAAATTTCTTCATCGGGTGACCATCTATCTGAAACTCAAGGTCATCTTTGTGAATGCCCACCGAAGTATATTGCAAGGCTCGGTCTTTCTCAACGGCGGCGTTCAAAAGGCGCAACAAATCACTCTCTAAAAGCTGGCTGTTGTAATGAAGCGAAATCTTCTCTTCTTTACCGACGATGTTTTTGTACTGTTCTTTGAAGATGGGAATAAAAGCCTGCATGAAATCCAGTCTTTTGCCATGAACAAGGGTTCCCAAATCGTGCAGTTGTTCATTGTAGACCGATAGGGTATCGCTGTCAAAAGTGTTGTTGACGGCAAAGTATTTCAGCAGCGAATTGCGTTGGGCGAGGACTTTATTGTATTTGATGAGTGTTCTCAAATAGTCTTTGTCTGATTGTGAGATGACTCCATCAATGAATTTTCTGCGGGTTTCACTGCCCTCGATGATAAGGTCACGGTCTGCGGGCGAGATGATGACCAAGGGCAGAAAGCCGATGTGGTCTGAAAATTTTTCGTACGCCTTGCCGTTTCGTTTGATGAGTTTCTTCATGCCCCGTTTGAAGCTACAGCTGATTTTTTCAGAGCGGCCCTCTTTTTCAAACTCCCCCTCGATGACAAAAAAATCGTTGCCGTGCTTGATGTTTTGGGTCGCAACGGGATTGAAATAACTTTTGCCAAACGATAAGTGGTAAATAGCGTCCAAAATGTTGGTTTTGCCTACCCCGTTTTGCCCTACTAGACAGTTGATAACAGGGTCAAAATCCAGTTTTATAGATTCAAAACTTTTGTAATTAACTAAGGATAAAGATTTTAAAAGCATAATGCAACCGTGGTTCAGAGCGGTCAATGGATATTTTCTTGTTGCGAAAAGCCACCAAAAATAACGAATATTTTGCCTTTCGGTTTTGGAGAAATACGTTATTTTTGCGCGACCAAATTAGAGTAGGATGGCGACATATAAGAAGCGGGGCTACAAGCCAAAAAATAAGGAAGAACGGGTAGAACTTGATGAACAGAACAGTACCACTGCTGAAGTGTTCAGCAGTTTGGATGAAGGTGCGTCAAAGACCGAGGCGTGGGTGTCGAAAAACCAAAATTACATTTTGGGGGTCATTGGTGTCATTGCACTTGGCGTTCTAGGTTATTTGGCTTATGCCCGATTTGTACAGGAACCAAAAGAAGCAAGTGCGGCCAACGAACTGTACTATCCGCAGCAATATTTCGACCAGGCTCTTACCAATGATGAAAGTAAGGACTCATTGATGACCTTGGCATTGAATGGTGCCGAAGGCAAATATGGTTTTTTGGATATTATCGAGGAATATAGGGGGACCAAAGCGGCAAACCTGGCAAATTACTCCGCGGGCATGGCTTATCTGAATATGCAAAACTATGAAGAGGCCATCTCCTATCTTGAAAAATTTTCTTCTGAGGATGCCGTTTTGGGCGCATTGGCAAAAGGGGGTATTGGCGATGCCTTTTCACAGCTAAACCAACCTGAGGATGCTCTTGATTACTACCAAAAGGCAATTGCGCACAATACGAACGACTACACCACCCCAAAATATCTTTATAAAGCCGGGGTAGTGGCATTGAGCCTTGACCAAAAGGAAACCGCTTTGGGCTATTTTGAGCGATTGAAAGAAGAGTTTCCCGATGCAAAGGAGTCCAACAATATTGAAGTGCTCATAGGCCAGGCCAAAAGCTGATTTTTTATGGCCACGGATACCAAGAACCTGTCGGTTTATGATAAGAACGAGATTCCCGGTGCAAAATCTTTTCGCTTCGGAATCGTGGTCTCCGAGTGGAATGAAAGCATCACCGAACAACTCTACAAGGGTGCCTATGCCGCATTGATCGATTGTGGGGCACTCGAAGAAAATATTATCCGCTGGAATGTGCCCGGAAGCTTTGAACTCACTTTCGGATGTAAAAAAATGTTGTCCACCCAAAATGTGGATGCCGTCATCGCCATTGGTAGCGTGATACGGGGCGAAACCAGTCATTTTGATTACGTTTGCGGGGCCGTAGCCCAAGGCATCAAAGATTTGAACGTGCAATTTGACGTGCCCACCATATTCTGTGTACTCACCGATGACAGCTTGCAACAGGCCGTAGATCGTAGCGGTGGCAAGCATGGCAACAAAGGCGTCGAGGCAGCGATAGCTGCTATCAGGATGGCTGCCTTGGGAGACTGAGCGAAAGTGTGCTAAATTAAGCTCAAGCTCAAAATCGAACACAAACTCAAACTCAAACACAATCCGTAATAATTAGTGGAATTCGTGTCAGACAAAAAATTCCAAACTCCAAGCACCAAATTCCAATGGCACTCGTTGAAAAAGACTCTGTTCAATAATTTTTAAAGTTCAAAAGTCAAGCTCAAACTCAATAACCGCCCCACCGACCCTTTTCCGCTGTTAACAATTTTTGGCATGTTTGGTTGAAAATCCATGGTGATTTTGAGTACTTTTGATGTATGCGGTTCAGTGTTTTCAAACAGATAAAAAACAATACGTTCAACTACACCCCCCGTTATTACGATGAACGTAAAGAGCGTTTGGAAAACCTGCGCAAAAAATACCAGAATTTACCCGATAACACTTCTTTTGCGGAACGGCGACAACGCATCAATTTCCGTGAAGAATGGAATCACAGAAAAGCTTTTAAGCCAGCGGGCAACAATGCAGGGCGTTTCTTTGTGATTCTGGCCATTCTATGTCTGATAGCATATCTGGCCATCAAGTATTTTGGGCTGGAATTTCTCTTTTTCAATGGCTGATATCATAAAACTCTTACCAGACCATGTTGCCAATCAAATCGCAGCGGGTGAGGTGGTGCAACGCCCCGCTTCTGTGGTGAAAGAACTGCTTGAGAATGCCATTGATGCCGGGGCGACACAAGTCAAGTTGATTGTTAAGGATGGGGGGAAATCCCTCATTCAAGTTGTTGACAATGGGGTCGGCATGAGCACTACCGATGCCCGGCTCTCTTTCGAACGGCATGCCACCTCAAAAATCAAATCTGCTGACGACCTGTTCAACCTTCAGACCAAAGGATTTCGTGGTGAGGCCTTGGCCTCAATAGCGGCGATTTCACATGTTGAGATGCAAACCAAAACCGAAACAGATGAACTCGGTACACGTCTGAAGATTGAAGGAAGCAAAATGGTTTCACAAGAACCCATAACTACCCAGAAGGGAACTTCAATCTTGGTGAAGAACTTATTCTACAATATTCCAGCTCGGCGCAACTTCTTGAAATCGAATCAAGTGGAATTACGTCACATAACCGATGAGTTTCATCGTGTAGCATTGGTGCATCCTGATATTGAATTCCATTTTTACAACAACGGGGCTGAGCTTTTCAACCTTTCAGAAACCACCTATCGAAAGCGTATTTCAAATGTCATTGGCAGTAAAATGGTAGAACGATTGGTGCCTGTTCATGAAGAAACCGATGTCGTCAACATCTCGGGCTTTATCTGTAAGCCAGAGTTTGCCAAGAAGAGTAGGGGCGAGCAGTTCTTTTTTGCCAACGGGCGGTTTATTAAAAGTCCATATTTGCACCATGCCGTGGTTTCGGCATTTGAAGGTCTCATCAAGCCCGATACATATCCGGGTTATTTTTTATACCTGAATGTAGACCCTTCTACCGTTGACATCAACATACATCCCACAAAGACCGAGGTCAAGTTTGAAAATGAGCATGCACTGTATGCCATGCTCCGTTCAACGGTTAAGCATGCACTGGGGCAGTTTAATGTGGCACCTGTACTTGATTTTGAGCACGATCCCAATCTTGACACTCCTTACGATTATGTACAAAAGGAAGCTGTTCTTCCCAGGGTTACCGTGGATAGGGGCTTTAATCCTTTTGAGCAAAAGTCAACGCAGCCCATGCCCGCACGACCAAGTGTAAAAGGCTGGGAAAATTTGTATGCAGGGCTGAGTACTGATGATAGGCAATCCTTTAGTTCCTTGGAATTTGAATCAGAATCTGAGCAGAAAACCTTTGAGGGTGATTATTTAGAACATGCCAGACAAACCCCAACATTTCAGTTACATCGAAAGTATATTGTAACGACCATAAAATCAGGTATGTTGGTCATTGACCAGCATAGGGCGCACCAAAGAATCTTGTATGAAAAGTTTTTAAAGGAAATTACGGTTCAAGAAGGGGTGAGCCAACAATTGCTCTTTCCTATTGAAGTGAAGTTTTCAAAAAAGGAATTGACTGTTTTGAATGAAATCAAAGATAGTTTGGCAAACATTGGTTTCATTTTTGAGGACGTAAAGAAAGACAATAGGGTAAAACTTTCTGGCGTGCCTTCGATTATGGCAGAGCATCAGATTGCGTCTTTTCTTGACGGTTTGATTTCAGAGTATCAAGAAGGCAGGTCTCATGGCGGTACATCACAAGCTGAGCTTTTAGCGCATTTGTTGAGTAAGAATCTGGCCATACGAAACGGTGAACCATTGGAACAAGAATCACAGGAGGCCTTGGTCAATGATTTGTTCAGTTGTAAGGAGCCCATGTTGAGTCCCTCTAAAAAAAAGACCTATATTACTTTGCTTGTAAATGATATTGAAAAAAGATTTTTATAAATGGGTAGACTGACAGATGCCATCAAGCACTTGTTGATCATCAATGTGCTTTTTTTTATCGCCACACTTCTGTATGGTGACCAAATGTACCAATGGTTTTCATTGTGGTTTCCCGAAAATGAAAATTTTCGTTGGTGGCAGGTGGGTACGCACATGTTCATGCATGGCAATTTCATGCACATTCTGTTCAATATGTATGCATTGTGGGCATTTGGCTCGCCTTTGGAGCGTATCTGGGGCAGAAACAAGTTTCTGTTCTTTTACTTTTCGGCTGGATTAGGCGCCGCACTGATTCACACAGGAGCCAATTATTTCTTCTTTGAGCAAGGGCTGGAAGCAATTCTGGGCACCGGCATTTCAAAGGAACAGGTTTTGGAAATCATATCAGGGGGGCAGTACAGTCCCGAATGGTACAAAGTAGCCTCTCAAAGCACCATAGATTCTTTTTTGAGCGCCTACAATAGTCCCGCAGTCGGGGCATCAGGTGCTGTATACGGAGTTCTGGTGGCTTTTGCCTTCATGTATCCACAGGCTGAATTGATGCTTATATTTTTGCCCATCCCCATCAAGGCGAAATATTTTGTGCCCTTGATTATTCTGGGCGACCTTATTTTTGGTTTTACAAGGGTCAATACAGGCATTGCGCATTTTGCCCATATCGGTGGGGCCTTGATAGGCTTTATCATGATGTGGTACTGGAAAAAAAATCAGTTTGATAAAAATCGGTGGGATAAGTAATGGCACAGGGCAACCTACAATACCAGTTCAAGCGCTTGGGCATATCGGAAAAACTGATTGTCGCCAATGTTCTGGTATTTATTTTAGAAGGGCTTCTGCTTGCCCTTTTTGATGTTTCCATATCAAGATGGTTTCAACTGCCCAAGGATTTCTTTGATTTTTTGGTCCAACCATGGTCACTGTTCACCTACTCGTTCTTTCATGCAGGGCTGGGCCATATTTTTTGGAATGTGCTGATGCTCTATTTTACAGGAAGAATATTTCTGAATCTATTCGATTCCAAACGTTTTTTGACCGTCTATTTTATGGGGGTTTTGGTGGGCGGACTGGTATTTTTGCTCAGTTACAATGTCTTTCCAACCTTGATCAACCAAAATACGGCTTTGATCGGTGCCTCTGCGGGCGTTACTGCCGTGCTGATTTTCATCTGTACCTATATACCCAACCAAGAAGTGCGCATCATTTTTTTCAATGTCAAATTATGGCATATTGGACTTTTCTTTGTGTTGGTCGATTTGGTGCAGATTGCCTCCGGGAGCAATATCGGGGGGAGATTGGCCCATCTGGGCGGAGCTTTCCTGGGCTATTTTTATGCTAGACAGCTATTGAATGGGCTTGATATCGGGGAAGGATTTTCCAATTTTTTCAGCTCAATGGGTGAATGGTTCAAGCCAAGGGAGAAAAAACCTCCCCTCAAAACAGTGTACAAGAAAAGCGCCGATAGAAGTACTCGCCGCGATAAAGATTACGATAAAATGGCCCGGCAAAAAAAGATAGACGCGATTTTGGATAAAATAAGTCAATCGGGCTATGAGAGCTTAACAAAAGCTGAGAAAGACTTTTTGTTCAAGGCCGGAAAAGAAAATTGACTATTGAAAAAGAAATCACTGTTCCACAGGCTTATATATTGGATTAATTTGTTTTTTGCCGCCCTGTTGTTGCTGTCAATAGTGGCAAAATATATTTCAGTAACCATTTTCTCTTTTCTTTCGGTACTGAGTCTTACCGTGCCTCTACTTATTCTGGTAAATATCATCTTCCTGATTTTCTGGATGTTGAAGAAAAAAAGAAAAGCACTGGTTTCTGGATTGGCGCTTTTTTTGGGTTTTATCTTTTTTGGTTCATTTTATCGATTTGGCACAGCCACAGCCGGTACTACTGCTGACGATGTTTTGAAGGTGATGACTTTCAACGTTCGCAATTTCAATAATATGAGACAGATTGATAAACCTGATGTCGATAGCCTGATCATGAAATTCTTAGAGCGTGAAAATCCAGATATCATTTGTATACAAGAAGCAAACTATGCACTAAAACGTAGCAATGTGCCGAGAGGTTATGAATACAAGTATGTGGATTTTGTCTATGGAGAACCGACCGGCAACGTCATTCAGGCAATTTACTCCAAATACCCCATTTTAAAGATCCATACCATTGATTTTCGCAAAAGCCATAACACGGCCATGTATGCAGATATTCTTATGGGTGTAGATACAATTCGTTTGTTCAATCTGCATTTGCAATCGTTCAATATTATTCCTGAAATGCGTACCCTTCAAAAAGAGGACTCAAAGAAATTGTTTGGCCGGTTACAGACCGCATTCAAAAAACAGCAGCAACAGACTGAATTAATAGCGAAATATCTAGATTCGACAAAGTCACCTAAAATTGTTGTTGGCGATTTTAACAATACCCAATTCTCAAACAGCTATCAGACCGTAAAGGGTGATATGGCAGACACTTTTCTTGAAAAGGGGTCTGGATTCGGCAAGACCTATAGTCTCTTTGGTTTACCAATGCGCATTGATTACATTTTGGCCGATGAAACATTTGAAGTCGTTTCGCATAAAAATTATGATGTGGTGCTTTCTGACCATTATCCTGTAATGGCCACGCTACAGCTGAAATCTGAGGAATAAACAATCACAGGCATCGGCAAGAATGTGTATGAGCAGAGCCAATCCGAAAATCCTGGTTTTTCTGAATCCCAGCAATATCAAATAAACAGCAACCATAACGTAACTATGTAGTGGATGAAAACCAATGCTGCAGCGGTCAGGGTCAAATATCGGATTGGCCAAGAGATGGTCAAGGTCAATCAAGATTCCAGCCCATAGTATTAAGGTAATTTTGAACCATTTTGGTCTGAAAAACAGAAATGCAACAAGTGGTGGCACCAAAAAATGAATCCCGTAATGCAGTAAAAACCTAAGCATTCAAAAAGGTTAAACTTTGATTTTTGAGATACGAAAGGGCATTGGTTCCTTCATTGAACAGAAGGTCGAGCACACTGACGTTTTTGAGAAAACCATGTCGGTCTTGAAAGACCTGTGTATAGGATTGCTGGTCAAAATAAATGTCTTTTTTGGCATTGACCAAAAACCGGGCATCCACCAAGTCAGGATGCTCTTTGCTATAATGGTCGGTTTTTTCTTTCGGGAAATCCACCCCCAATAATTCACAGAGCACTTTTGTGATTTCTAGATTTGCATCCAACAGAAAATCAAACTTTTTTTTGAACAAGGGCATGATATCATCCTCATAAAATTCAAAAAAGGGAGAGGAACGATAGGCTGTCTGCAATGTTTTCAGATGTTGCACCTGCCAAGGATAGCTGTTGTCAATCTTGACCTCGTTATATTTTTGTCGGCCCTGTTCGCCACCAACGTGTTTTATGGGGATGTTCAGCATGTGCCTACCTTGGTCGGTGCATACGTAACAACGGTTGCGGTAGGTCTGCTTTTGGTAATTATCGTGCCGCTCCCACATAATTTCGTTTTGGGCCAACACTGAAAATGCGACTATATCAGGAAAATATGTGGGATGGAGCAGGGTTTTCATCTGAGGTCAATTTGAAGATGTGCTGATTTGAAAATTTGAAGATTCTTTGGTATGAATACCCATCTTACAGTAAGCCATTTACAAATCTTCAAATTAAACCATTTTCAAATCACCCTTCAGTTTTCTTTCTTCGCTTTCTAAAGAAGTCAAAAACAAACCAACCTGCTAGGGCAATCAAAAAGTATTTAAAGTAGGAGATCGGTTCGCCATCGCCACCAACAGTGGTGAAAATACGGTCCCATCTGGGTTTTTCGTTAAAACGGATGCCGTCTTGAAAATTATCAAAGCTCAACCAAATAAATACGGGCTTGCCCACAATGTGGTCTTCGGCAACATAGCCCCAAGAACGACTGTCTTCTGAATGGTCACGATTGTCACCCATCATCCAATAGTAGTTTTGCTTAAAAGTGTATGAGTTAGCTTCTTCTCCATTTATATAGACCTTGTCAGCGGTGACTTTGACGTCATTATTCTCATAATCTTGAATAATCTTTTTATACAAAGGGATGGTCATCTTATTTATTGCTACAGTTGCACCAACCTCTGGTATGTAAATGGGTCCAAAATTGTCTGTGTTCCACTTATAATAGGGGCTTTGCGGAAAAACATTGATTCCCGGTTGTCCTTTGGGCGCTATCTTCATAACTACAGAATCAATACCTTCTTTCTTTTGCAACTCATCGGCAATCGCCAAGGTCATATTGGCAACGCGTTCTGTAGGAATCTCTTCTTTTAAAGAAAGACGCAATTGCCTGATGATGTTGGGCGGAATGCCATTTTCATCGGTATAGATCTTAGGATTGCCCTGCCCATCTCCACCTACTTGGTAGCCCAATTGTTGAAGGGCATTCAATTGGTTTTGGTTTAATCCGGTTGGGACATAAAATCGAAAATAGTCGGTGGCATCGACCTCGTTCAATAAACGTGTAGATACCCCCTTGCTTCCGTAGACTGTGTGGTCATACATTACTTTGGCCCTATCTGAAAGTTGAAGCCTTTCTCCGTTGATGTGTACAAAGCCATCAATGACCTCCAACGAGTCGCCTGGCGTTCCAACGGTACGCTTCACATAGTTGGATTTTTTGTCAATCGGTTTTTCCACTCCTTTTTCAGCCTTAAAGAAAACCCTGACAGTATCCGCTGGCCAACTAAAAACTGTGATGTCATTCTTTTTGACCTTTTGAAATCCGGGTAAGCGCATGTAAGGCAGTTGGGGCTTTCGAAGATAGGAACGAATGCCCAATCCGGGGATAGTATCATGTACCATGGGCGCAGCGATTGTCGTCATCGGCACTCGTGCGCCATAGTGAAACTTGCTCACAAAGAGAAAATCACCGACGCGCAATGTACGTTCCAACGAACCTGTTGGAATCACATAGGGTTGAATAAAATAGGTGTGTACAAAAGTGGCGGCGACTATCGCAAATACGATGGAGCTTACCCATTCGCCAAGGCCTGTTCTTGGTTTGAGGCTTCTATCCTCGATATACTTTACATCTTCAAAGTAGTTGATGTAGTAGATATAAAAACCGAGCGTCAATATGACCAACCAAGTATCGATGAGTTTGTTCTTGCCAAAACTTCGAATGGTCTCGACCCACACCACGGGAAACATCAACAAATTGATAATGGGTATGAACAATAAAAACACCCACCATGCCGGTCTTCTGATGATTTTCATCAAAACGATGCCATTATAAATGGGTACAGCGGCTTCCCAAGCTTTTCTTCCTGCTTTGAGATACAATTTCCAAGTGCCAAGAAAATGAATGACCTGTACTATCAGAATGAAAATGATCCACTGGGTTCCGTTCATGTCAGAATTTTGGTGTTAGACGTGCAAAGATACATTTTGTTACGTACTCGATAATCGAGATTTGAATGTTACGAATGTCGTGTCAAAATCAAAACCAAGGGTTCTTTTCAATACTTCGCAGGCTTTGCCAAAAGTAGCTTACTGAAGGCCGAGTACATCTTTCATAGTGAAGACCCCTTTTTTGCCCACAAGCCATTCCGCAGCGATTACGGCACCGAGTGCAAAACCTTGACGATTATGGGCAATGTGTTTGATTTCGATGGAATCAATAGCCGAATCATAGTGTACCGAATGTGTTCCGGGAGTATCACCGATTCGTTTTGAAATGATTGGAATTTCATTTTCTGAAGCATTTTCCATCTTCCAGGCACTGTAACTTGAATTGGATATGATGCCTTCGGTGAGGGTGATGGCAGTGCCACTGGGGGCATCCAGCTTTTGGGTGTGGTGTATTTCTTCCAATGCAACTTTGTAATCTTTAAAAGGCCCCATCATTTGGGCGAGTTTGGCATTCAGCTCGAAAAATAGATTGACCCCAAGGCTAAAATTGGATGCATAAATAAAGGCACCCTGTTTTTCTTTGCATAACGCTACGGCTTTATCGTACTGTTTCAACCAGCCCGTAGTACCCGAAACTATGGGTACGCCATAATCAAAACAATTCGTGATGTTTTTAAAAGCTGATTCAGGTATACTGAAATCAATGGCAACGTCCATAGCCGAGAAATCGACACTTTTGGTATGCTCATCAATTTTTGCGACAATGAAATGCCCTCTTTGGACGGCGAGCTGTTCAATCATTTTGCCCATTTTTCCATAGCCGAATAGCGCAATGTTCATGGACTAAAATTTTACAATCATCGTGAGGCCATAATTGGGATTTGAATCAATGGGATTCAAATCGAGATACGGCTTGATGTCCAAAACCAAGTCTTCATCCACATTATATTGCTTTAGATGGGCATCAACATTGGCATCAATGACGTTTAGGGCATATAGAACAATGGTAATGAGCAGGGCAAGATCACGATCGCGCTGAAAACGTTCTTGGGCATCTTCGAGAGCTGCATCGGAAACGTCGGCCATTCCATTGGGATTGCCATCTCCGTTTATATCAAAAAATTCATCGTCGGTAAACCCGGCCCGCCTTCTTTTAAACGCATTGCGAAAGCGGTTGTACTCGGTATTGTTGAACGAATACACATAGATACTAGTGCCCAAAGCCCCATAGACAATCGGTACTTTCCAATAACGTTTATTATAAACTTGGCCAAGCCCCGGTATCACTGCCGAGTAGAATGCAGCTTTGCTCGGGGCCAACGGATTGATGGGCTTTTTTTCAAAACTGACCGCATCAACCGTCACACCCTTTCGTTTCAAATCGGTTCTGAGGGAATCCACCGGGTTTTGAACGGTATCTTTCGGGCTTTCCTTTTTCTCATCCTCTTGTGCAAAACAGAAAGGTATTCCGAAGGAAAAAACCAACACGAAGAAAAATTGCTTAATCACCTGACAACAATTTTTTGAGGCGTTGAAATTCCTCTTTTGAATGAAAAGGGATGACAATTTTGCCCTTGCCCGTTTTTGAAGCGGAAACATCGACCTTGGCGGCCAAATGCTCTCTGATATCATCTATGCTTTTTTCAATAAAGCCCGGCAATTCTTTGGTCTTTGACGTTGGTTTTTTGGTCGTACCTCCTGTTTTTTCTTGTTGGTATTCTTTGACCAATTTTTCTGTGTCCCTGACTGAAAGTGCGTCAGAAACAATTTTTTCATACAGTGAGATCTGATCTTTCTTTTTTTCAATATTCACCAACGCACGGCCATGCCCCATGGTGATGAACCCATCTCTCATACCCGTCTGCACTATTGGGTCAAGCTTGAGCAACCGCAGATAGTTTGTAATGGTCGATCGTTTCTTGCCGACCCTGTCGCTGAGTTTTTCTTGGGTAACCTCTATTTCTTCTATCAAGCGTTGGTACGAGAGGGCAATCTCTACAGGATCAAGGTCTTGCCGCTGAATGTTCTCGACCAAGGCCATCTCTAACGATTCTTGGTCGTTGGCAATTCTTATGTAGGCAGGAATCGTTTTTAGCCCGACCATTTTCGAGGCGCGGTATCGTCGTTCACCGGATACCAATTGGTAGCGGTCAAAATCCACTTTTCTGACCGTTATCGGCTGAATGATGCCCAACTCTCGTATAGAGCTGGCCAGTTCTTTGAGCGCCTCGTCGCTGAAGTTAGATCTTGGCTGAAAAGGATTGACCTCAATGGTATCGATATCTAACTCGACCACGTTACCAATGACCTGGTCAGCATTTTTATCGCTTACCGATTTAATGTCGTTGTCTGGGTCTTTTAAAAGCGCAGATAGGCCCCTGCCCAAGGCCTGCTTTTTTGTTGCCTTCGCCATTTATACTATCGCTTTGTTCTTTTTTAGCAGTTCATTGGCCAAATTCAAGTAGTTGGCCGCTCCTTTGCTGCTCGCATCATATTTTATGATACTTTCTCCATAACTGGGAGCTTCGCTGAGTCTGACATTTCGTTGAATGATGGTGTCAAATACCATATCGGCAAAGTGTTTTTTGACCTCTTCGACCACTTGGTTTGAAAGACGGAGCCTTGAGTCGTACATGGTCAAGAGCATACCCTCGATATCCAAATCAATGTTATGGATTTTCTGAACGCTTTTCACGGTGTTCAACAGCTTGCCAAGGCCTTCAAGCGCAAAATATTCACATTGAATGGGTATAATGACAGAATCTGCGGCAGTCAATGCGTTGAGCGTCAAAAGCCCCAATGAGGGGGCACAATCAATCAACACATAATCATAAGCATTTCGGATATCGTAAAGTGCCTCTTTGAGCATGTACTCACGATTGTCTTTGTCGACCAGCTCTATTTCTATGGCAACAAGGTCTATGTGCGCCGGAATCAAATCTACGTTGGGAGAGTCGGTCTTAACAATCACATCACTTGCCGACAGCGTATGTTCCAACAATTGGTACGTGCCTTGTTCAACCCCATCTACATCAATGCCGAGACCAGAAGTGGCATTGGCCTGGGGGTCTGCATCTATCAATAACACCCTTTTTTCCAACACGCCAAGAGAGGCTGCAAGATTTACCGTTGTGGTCGTTTTTCCCACCCCTCCTTTCTGGTTTGCAATCGCAATTACTTTGCCCATTTTTCAAGTAAGTTAGGGGCTAAAAATACAATTAAATACAACGCCAAAGAATGGAATTTGTCAACAGTAAATGAACAAAGGGGCTATTTTGGGTTAAATAAAGTTAAACCTTTGTTTACCAAATCATAAAAGCCAAAAAATTGGAATAAATCGAACGAAATTACCTCGGCCTTCTATTTTGATTTAGCGGTTTTTTCTTGTACCAATCGTTTTTGTTCCAATGCTTCTGCCAATCGTTTTTCAATGATAGGTTCAATTACGGTTTTGCGTTTCTCGGTTTTTACAAAGGGGTAAAGTTCCAACTCATGCTGTATCTTGTCGGCATCGTTTTGGTACACATTGCTTCCAACCAGTGGCAGTTCACCCGAATCATAGAGACGTTGCTCTTTCTCGGCACTCTCTTTAGTTTTCCTTTGGATGGTGCCCTCTTTCAAGTTCGAAAGAAATCCCCCCCCTTTTTCCAGTTGCTTAAACAACAGTAGTGCCTTTTCGGCAAGTTGTTGGGTCAAGGTTTCGATGTAGTAAGTACCATTGACAGCATGGGCCACTTCAGAAAAATAACTCTCATTCTTCAAGACCAGCAATTGGTTTCTGGCCAATCGTTCTGAGAATTCATTATCTTTTTTGTACAGCGCATCGTAGGGTAGGTTGCAAACCGTATCGGCACCGCCCAAGATAGCTGCCATACATTCCGTGGTGGTGCGCAATTGGTTGACGTTGTAATCGTAAACGGACTTGTTTCTTCGTGAGGGAACGGCCAGAATGTGGCAAGCCCCATCAATACCGTATTCAGAGGTCAACGATTTCCACAACCATCTCAAGGCACGCAATTTTGCAATTTCAAAAAAATAGTTGCCACCGATGGCGACCTTGAAATTTACAGATAAAGACTTCTCGACTGCGCTCGAAGTGACATCAAGGTGGTTCAGGTACTCATTGGCATGTGACAATGCATAGGCCAATTGCTGTACGATGTTTGCACCTGTATTTTGATAGCGGGATGCATCTACAGAAAGGATTGAGATTTCAGCTCTGTTTTGGCACAGGGTATAAATTTCATCCAAAAGATGGTGGTCTTTTTCCTTGGAGTGAAACCAATTTCCAGTTTTGGCAAGATGGCCGAGCGGGTCGATATTTAGATGGATATTTGCCTTTTTTACATCCACAAATGTTAAAAGGGTTTTGACCGCAGCAACATCCAAAAACTGAAAGTCAAGATGCAATAGGGTAGTGGCCAGGTCAATATCTGACAACAGGGCTTCCCATGAAACGGAGGCATCGACAATAGTAAAAATAAGCCTCTCTACGCCGCTTTCGATTGCCCGGTGTGCCTTTTGATTGGCCTGTTTGTTATCCCCGACATAAATCGTTTGGGCAATTTGCCAATTGTGATTCTTGGCAATCTCAAATGGTGTGCCTTCATTTACATCCTCATCGGTGTAAAAAGGTTTTACCTGAATGCCTTCCACAGATTCCCACACCAAGGTTTCGTTGTAATCCTTGCCTTTGAGATCGTATTGTATTTTTTGTTTCCACTCTTTGGCAGAAACTTTTGAAAATTCACCGAAAAGGGATGCATCAGTCATTTTTCTTCTGTTTTACACTGTCTTCGTACTCTATGAGATAAATTTCTTCATTTTCCCGCTTCATATAGTATTTTTCACGGGCATATTTTTCGAGCCCATCTTTGGTCGATAGTTTTTCTAGTTCTTCTTTATCCTTGGCAATCTCGGTTTCCAGAAATTGCTTTTGGCTTTCCAATTTTTTGATTTCTTTTCGTAGTTCGTGGTGGATCAACAATGAATTGGTATCAAAAAAGAGCATCCATATCACAAAAATGGTCAATACCAACACATAGGTGTTCGTCATGAATTTGAACCATTTTTTTTCTTTCAGTTCCCTCCAGCCCATCCTATTTTAATTTATCGTTGATGATGGTGCGCACCATATCGACCGCGACCGTGTTGTAATGGTTGTTGGGTATGATGAGGTCGGCAAATTCTTTCGAAGGTTCTATAAATTGGTTGTGCATGGGTTTTACCGCAGTTTGGTAGCGGTGGAGCACTTTTTCCAAATCATGGCCACGTTCTTTGATGTCACGCTGCAATCTGCGTATGAGGCGTTCATCAGAATCGGCATGCACATAGATTTTGATATCAAAGAGCTCCCGCAGCTCTGGGTTGCTCAGCACGAGTATGCCTTCAATGATCATGACTTTTCGAGGACTTACCGTTTCGGTTTCGTCCAACCGCGTTTCCTCGACAAAAGAATACTTAGGTTTTTCAATGGATTTACCTTCCCTTAACTCTTTCAAATGCTTAATCAGCAGCTCAAAATCAATGGAATTGGGGTGATCAAAGTTGACCTTGCCCCGTTCTTCTTTCGTGAGGTGCGAGAGGTCGTTATAGTAAGAATCTTGCGAAATGACCCCCACCGTATCTTTGGGAAGTTCATCCACAATCTGTTTGACCACGGTGGTTTTACCGCAACCTGTACCCCCCGCTATTCCAATGATGAGCATTGATGAAAGTTTGACCCAAATGTACACATTTGAAAGCATCTCTTGAAGTCAGGGTTTGCCCAATTTTCAATACATAGATATAACAAAAGCACTGTTGGGAATATGACATTATTCATGAAATCACGAAACATTTCAGGTTAGTTTTGATGAAAGAGTTATCTTAGAAAACACTTCAGATATCCTTAATCCACATGGAAAAAAAATACAAACTCAAGGTCAATAATCAATATGAGTTTCAATTGGCCGAAAACGATCTGAAATCTTTGGATTCGGTCAAAACCGGAACAGATTCCCTTCATATATTGGAAAATAACCAATCGTACCATGTAAGTTTTGTTTCAGAAGATTTCAATGGAAAAACATATCAGGTCAAGGTCAACAATACCAGTTATGTGGTAGAAATTGCGAATCCGTTGGATTTGCTGATCAATGAAATGGGATTTGCCCTGAATTCGGCAAGTTTGGTCAGTAGCATTGAGGCTCCTATGCCAGGCCTTATCCTTGAGGTGCCTGTTGCTAAAGGACAAGAAGTACAAGAAGGTGATGCCCTGCTGATTCTCGAGGCTATGAAAATGGAGAATACGATTACCTCTCCCCGAAACGGAATCATAAAAAGCATCACTGTAAAACAAGGACAGGCAGTAGAGAAAAAACAAACATTGATCACTTTTGAATAAGAGGTTATGAACAAAATATTGGTCGCCAATAGGGGCGAAATTGCTATTCGCGTGATGCGGACAGCAAAAAAAATGGGCATAAAAACGGTAGCTGTTTTTTCAGAGGCTGATAGAAATGCCCCCCATGTTCGATTTGCGGATGAGGCGGTGTGTCTGGGGCCACCGCCATCCAATCAATCCTACTTGTTGGGTGATAAAATAATTAAGGTTGCCTTGGATTTAGATGTGGATGGCATTCACCCTGGATATGGTTTTCTGAGTGAAAACGCAGACTTTGCAGAAGCTGTAGAAAAAAATGGACTGATTTTTATTGGTCCGAAATCCCACGCTATTCGGGTAATGGGAAGCAAACTTGCCGCCAAAGAGGCCGTGAAAAAATACGACATCCCCATGGTTCCAGGAATCGAAGAGGCCATAACCGATGTCGACAAGGCCCATAAAATCGCAAAGGAAATCGGATTTCCCATCCTGATAAAAGCTTCTGCAGGTGGTGGTGGAAAGGGGATGCGCATCGTTGACCGAGAAGAAAATCTTGAATCACAGATGACACGTGCCATAAGTGAGGCGACCTCTGCATTTGGTGATGGTTCCGTATTTATTGAAAAGTATGTCACTTCCCCCAGACATATTGAAATTCAGGTGATGGCCGATACCCATGGCAATATTCTACACTTTTTTGAACGTGAATGTAGCATTCAACGCCGTCACCAAAAAGTTGTGGAAGAGGCACCGTCATCCATTTTGACTCCAGAACTGCGCAACGAAATGGGCATTGCGGCCACCAAAGTTGCCAAGGCATGTGATTATGTTGGGGCGGGTACGGTCGAATTTTTGATGGATGCCGACCATAAGTTTTATTTCTTGGAAATGAATACCCGTTTACAAGTGGAGCACCCTGTTTCTGAACTCATCACTGGAGTGGATTTAGTGGAGCTGCAAATCAAAGTGGCCCGTGATGAAGTATTACCGTTTGAGCAGGAAGACCTGAAGATAAATGGGCATGCCATGGAGCTTCGGGTCTATGCCGAAGACCCTTTGAATGATTTCTTGCCGAGTGTCGGAAGGTTGAAACGCTACCGATTGCCCGCAGGTGAAGGCATTCGTGTCGACAATGGTTTTGAAGAGGGGATGGATATACCTATCTACTACGACCCGATGTTGGCCAAATTGATCACGTATGGCAAGACCCGTGAAGAGTCCATAGCGTTGATGACCAAGGCCATTGAGGCCTATGAGGTGGAAGGAGTCCAAACGACCTTGCCTTTTGGGGCTTTTGTCATGCAGCACGAAGCCTTCCGTTCAGGTAATTTTGATACGCACTTTGTCAAAGACTACTACGCTCCAAAAATGATTCAGCAAGCCAAGGAACAAGAAGCGAGAATCGCTGCCCTGGCTGTCTTGCAGCGCTATTTTGGAGACCAAAAACAACTAAAACTTCCTACAAACTGATTTCAATGGATGATAAGTTAAAAAAACTGGAAGAGCGCATGGCACTGGCCCATCTGGGTGGTGGCGAAAAGCGTATTGAAAAGCAGCATGCCAAAAAGAAATTGACGGCAAGGGAACGTATTGATTATCTCTTGGATGAGGGCTCGTTTGAAGAAATGGGTATTTTGGTCACCCACCGCACCACTGATTTTGGCATGGACAAAGAAATCTATTTTGGTGATGGTGTGGTCACCGGGTATGGTACCATTGATGGGCGATTGGTCTATGTGTACGCACAGGATTTCACAGTTTTCGGTGGCGCACTCTCTGAAACCCATGCCGAAAAAATTTGTAAGGTGATGGATTTGGCAATGAAGGTGGGGGCACCCATAATTGGTCTGAACGATTCTGGTGGGGCCCGAATACAGGAAGGGGTAAAGTCTTTGGGCGGTTATGCTGATATTTTTTATCGAAATGTGCAGGCCTCAGGAGTGATACCACAGATTTCAGCCGTGATGGGTCCCTGTGCTGGCGGGGCAGTTTATTCTCCTGCCATGACAGACTTTATCATTATGGTCGAACAAACAAGTTATATGTTCGTCACGGGCCCAAACGTGGTCAAGACGGTTACCAATGAAGAGGTGACTTCAGAAGAGTTGGGCGGTGCAAGCACCCATGCTTCAAAATCTGGTGTGGCCCATAAGACATCACCCAACGACGCGGCTTGCTTGCAAGACATCAAAAAACTATTGTCTTATTTGCCACAAAACAATCAAGAGAAACCAGAAAAGTTACCCTATGGGTTGGGAGATGAAGTTCGAGAACAGTTGCGGAACATTGTGCCAGACAATCCCAACAAACCCTACGACATGCACGATGTAATAGCGGGCATCATTGATGAAGATTCCTTCTACGAAATACATAAAGATTATGCGGAGAACATCATCACAGGCTTTGCCCGATTGGGTGGCCGAAGCATCGGAATCGTCGCCAACCAACCTATGGTATTGGCCGGGGTTCTTGATGTGGACAGCTCCATTAAAGGGGCTCGGTTTACCCGTTTTTGTGATGCCTTCAATATTCCCCTTTTGGTTTTGGTCGATGTGCCGGGCTTTTTACCGGGTACTGACCAAGAGTGGAATGCCATCATCACGAATGGAGCAAAATTATTATACGCATTAAGTGAAGCGACGGTGCCAAGGGTGACCGTTATTACGAGAAAAGCATACGGTGGGGCCTATGATGTGATGAACTCCAAACATATTGGGGCCGATTTCAATTTTGCATGGCCAACCGCTGAGATTGCCGTGATGGGGGCCAAGGGTGCCAGTGAAATTATCTTTAGGCGCGAAATTGCCGCTGCCGACGACCCCGGAGCAAAGCTCAAGGAAAAAGAAGCTGAGTATGCGGATAAATTTGCGAATCCCTATCGTGCGGCAAGACGGGGCTTCATTGATGAGGTGATTTTGCCAGAGCATACCCGTAGAAAATTATTGAAGGCTTTTGCCATGTTGGAAAACAAGCAAGTGGAAGCCCCATGGAAAAAGCATGGGAATATTCCGTTGTAAAAAACAAGAAGCTGTCTCAAAAGCCGAAATAATCATTATTGTCAGGTTGAGCGCAGTCGAAACCGAATTGAAAATCAACATGATGACAGCTTTTCGATTTTAGCCTGTCTTGAGCGCAGCCGAAAGGCTCAAATTGACATTTTCATGACTTTTAAGTAAGCTTTCTAAGCTTTTTCCTTAACAAAACAATCACACCTAAAACTTCACCAGTTAAAGGGGTAGCTGTACTTTTGCCGAATGCAAAAAAGTGCTGACAAACCTAATTTCGAATTTATCGCTTTGATGGCGTCTTTGATGTCAATTGTGGCCTTGGCCATTGACACCCTATTGCCCGCCATACCCAATATTGGAGAGACGATAAATAGTTACGATTCCGCTGAGCACCAACTCTTTGTGACCATGATTTTTTTGGGCTTGGGTTTTGGGCAACTCTTCTTTGGGCCGCTTTCTGACCAATATGGACGCAAACCCATGGTCTATGCCGGTTTTGTCGTATTTGGCGTGGCCAGTGTCATTTGTTTGTCGGCGCCAAACCTTGAGATGATGGTCATCGGTAGAATTCTTCAAGGGATTGGACTTTCGGCCCACAGAACCATTGCCATTTCGATTATTCGTGATTTGTACAAGGGTGACTATATGGCCCGCGTGATGTCTTTTGTAACGGCATTTTTCATTTTGGTGCCCGTGGTGGCACCCGCTATCGGAAAGTTGATTCTAGATTTGTTCAATTGGCAGACCATATTTTATGTGCATTTGTTTTTGGCATTGATGCTATGGATATGGTTCTGGAAACGCCAACCCGAAACGCTACACCCGGAATACAAGATCAAGTTTTCACTGAAAAGTTTTGTGGCGGGCACCAAAGAAATGTTACGTTTTCCCGAAACGGTGGCGTTTACCTTTATTTCCGGTTTGGTGACAGGGGCGTTTTTGGTGTACCTGAGTTCTGCCCAACATATTTTTGAAGACCAATACGGCATGCGTGAGGCTTTTCCGTATCTCTTCGCCGCCTTGGCAATTTCGATTGGCACCTCAACCTTCACCAACGGTACCATGGTGTTGCGTTTTGGCATGCGAAAGCTTTCGCTGGCGGCCACCATTGCGTTCAGTTGCATTGCATTGGTCTATGTTTTACTTTTTTGGAATTCGCCCAACCCCAGTGTTGTGGTTTTGGTGTCTTTTCTGTTCTTTCAGTTTTTCTGTTTGGGCTTTATGTGGGGCAATTTTCGCTCCATTGCCATGGAGCCTATCGGACATATTGCGGGAATCGGTGCTGCCATCAACGGCTTTGTTTCGACCATGATTTCAGTGCCCATCGCTTCGTGGATCGGTTCCTATTTGGATAAAACGGCCCTGCCATTGTTTTTGGGCCTTTCCATTTGTGGATTTCTTTCCGTGGCGATTATTTTGGTCGCCAGAAGAAGAAAAAGATTGGTGGCCGTGTAGGCTTCTGCATAGTGCTGTCTACTTTTTTATTCCGATTATAAATAGCCAAAGGTAGATTCCATTTTTTTATTATTAGTCGTTGGTAGTTGTCTTTTTATGGGCATAGCCTAGAAAAAAAGACTCCCATTTCTCAGATACATCGTTGTATTTAAGAAACTCCTGTTTGATGGAACCATCATCTTGCCTGGACCAAACACCCCTTACCGGGGAACTTTTTTCACCATTATTGGGATACATGGTTCCTTCGAGCACCATATCTCCGTTTTCGTCAAGACTTCCTGAATAGTCTATATGGAACGTTGGGCTCATCCATACCTGTCGCCAAAGTCCTGTAGCTGGGTCTACAAAGCTCATTCCTGTGCCCGAACTTCCAGAATTTGTGATCCACTCCTCAAGAATCAAACAGCCATTTTCACGTTTTGTATAAATTTGTTCGCCAATCTTTTTACCATTGACAGTTAAAAAATCCCACGTTCCTAACACAAAATCAAAGTCACGATAGGGTTTTTCATTGGAAGTACATAAAATTTGAGGTGCTGTATTTGCTTGTGAAAAAGAGGATACGGTGATAAAAAGAGAGAAAAAGATTGGAAAACAGGTTTTCATCGTCTAAGCCTTTCACACAAGACGATTTTGTCATGGATTTGTTACAGTTCGTTATCGGTGACTTTGGTATAAAAAATTTCACCACTGCACGAATCTTGAGTTGCCCCGGTCACTGATTTGAGCACATTGATTTCCCCCTCATTTTTGAGAACACCCATGAGGCAAAAGACCAAGGCCTCCTTAAAATTGATGAGTTTTTTATTGGGAACGACAACTTTGCACTGGCCGTTCAGTTTTTCTTCTAGGGTTTGGATAAAAAAATCGTTGAAGGCTCCACCACCGCATACCAATATTGTCGTGTCTGTATTAGCGCTGTTTTTTTTCAGCTCTACGGATATCTGTTCGCAATTATGAACAATAAGGGTGTGCAATAAATCTTCGGGTGAAGCGTCGGAGTGTTCGATGAGCGGAAGCACTTTTTCTGTAAACCACTCGTAACCTGTAGATTTGGGGTAGGGCAGTTGGTAATAATCTAATGTGTTCAGTGCTTCAAGTAATGATGGTATCAGTTTTCCCGAAGCCGCCAATTTTCCGTTCTCATCGTATTCCAATCCAATTTTTTGGGTGATGTGGTTCAAGGGCATGTTGGCCATGCCAATATCATAGGCAATTCGTTTTTCATCCTTTTTAAAGGAAATATTGCTGATACCGCCCAGATTCAAGCAAAAATCATACTCTCCGAATAGGAGTTCGTCACCGATGGGTACCAGAGGGGCACCCTGTCCGCCCAGTTTTACATCCAAGGTCCTGAAATTGTTAATCACCTGTTGCACCGATGCATTGGCCAATTCTTGCCCTTCACCCAACTGAAAGGTAATACCCTCATCGGGCCTGTGGTGCGAAGTATGGCCATGGCTGGCGATAAAATCGATTTTCAAGCCGTGTTTTGAGATAAAATCTTTGGCCTGCTCGCCCAACCATTTTCCGTAATCAAGATGCAACTGTTCATGTTCCTTTTCCGAGAGATGAATGGCGTTTTTGAGTCGTTCTTTCAGCTTTTCGGAATAGCCGATGGTTGTCGCCTGATGGATGCTGTAGTTCCACTGCCCATTTTCTTGCCAAAGTTCACAATGGGCGATATCGAGGCCATCCAAAGAGGTGCCCGACATCATACCGAGAATATTATATTTTTTCATATTTTCTGCAATGTAAAGATTATGGATATAGGCTTCAATTCATCGTTTACGACCTCTTGCAAGCGCAAAGTAACATTGTCAATTTGGCCCAAATTGTTGGCCCAATCTTCTATGGTTCGTGCATACCAAGAATGCCCGCTGACAAAGTTTCCGGGCAGCCCTTTCCAAGCATCATCAAGCCACTGTGATTTGTACGGCAATTCGTTTGCTATCAAAAAATAGGGGTGCAGCGTCTGTATCAGGATTTTTCCATCATCGGAGAGATTTTTAAGGGTCTGCCGCATCAGTTCTTTCAAACCCTCTTTTTTGTAAAGGCAGAAATTGTAAACTGCCAAATCAAACGGACCTTTTTCAATGATTTTTCCAGCGATCAATTCTTCAAACGTCATTTGAAGGTAGGTCTCCGAACCTTTTTTCCGGGCATTGTTCAAAAGTGGTTCAATGGCATCGATGCCCATGGCACTGATGCCCATCTCGGTCATTTGCCGCGTCAACCAGCCTTCACCACAACCGATGTCAACCGCTTTTTTTGCCTCTGTGCCCTTGATTGCTTCAATAATGGCCTCGTTGGTATATTTTCTTGACTCGATACCGCCACCTGAGAGTAATGAAATCCACTCTTCGGCATTCTCGTTCCACGATTTGATGATGGGGTCATCCATTTTGCCAAACATTTAAGGTCACGGGAAGTTTTCCCTTAGCATCTAATTTTCCTAAAAAATGTTGCAGGGTCACTTCTTGAAATTCCTTGAAATCTTGATACACCACGATAACGGCCTGTGCTTTTTGCCAATCCAATAAATTCAAAAAGAAAGGATTTCCGAACAAATACAGAACGCAATCCTTTTCAAGCACCATTCTGTTAATGGCGTCAATTTGCATATCCGTGAAGCCAAAATTGCCCTTGGGCTTTGCGTTTGGTGGAAAAATACCCAGCACACAGCTATTTGGGTTGCTTTGATAGGATTGCAGTTCAGACGCAAAAAAGTTGTTTTTGGCATCTCCGAATTGAACATAGTGAAAACCGCTTTTTCTAAAATTGTCCAAATCTTTTTTGGCACCCTTTAAAAATGTCAAACTTTCCTTGGCCAATTGATGGTTGAGGTTTGTTTCTTTTGGAATGGTTGTGTCGTGCCCGTCCACCGAAAATGCCTTCTGTTTGAGCTTCCAGATACGCTCAAAACTGCTCTCGATGCGATGTGGCGCAGCATGTTCCATTATTTTTTTGATGCCCGCCTCAACGTTGTCGGCAAAACAGAGCACATCGTTGCCGGCCGCAAACGCTTGATATTCCACATCACCTTCCTGCGAAAAATCCTTTGAAATGGCATGCATGTTCAGGGCATCTGAAATTATCAGCCCTTTATATTTCAATTCCTTCCTCAAAAAATCGGTGATGATTTCTTTGGATATGGAAGCGGATATGGATTTACCACCGCTCAAGGCGGGAACGGCCAAATGCCCCACCATGACCGAATCCACCCCATGCGCTATCAGTTTTTTAAAGGGATAGAGCTCTTGCTGGAGCAGCGTTTTTTGGTCCTTATCGATTTTTGGAAGCCCCAAGTGCGAATCCACCGCCGTGTCGCCATGCCCTGGAAAATGTTTGACGGAGTTCAGGATTCCGACAGACTTCATACCATCGAGGTAGGCACACGCATATTCGGTGACCTTTTCTCGATCGGCACCAAAAGAGCGATAGCCAATCACCGGATTTTCAGGATTCAGGTTGATGTCGACCACGGGTGCCAAATTCCAGTGGATTCCCGCTTTTCTGCAATCCATTCCGATTTGTCGACCCACCTCAAAAACCAGATCAGCCCGATTTTGCATGGCTCCCAACGTCAATGCGTACGGATATTGTGGCGTATTTTCGATGCGCATGGCCAAGCCCCATTCCGCATCAATGGCAATGAGCAATGGATATTTAGCTGCTTTTTGATACCGTTCGATCAGTTGCAACAGGCGTTCATAGCTTTTTTCGTTGTGCACCACCTTCTTTTTGCCTTCAAAATTGGTGGCGGCACTGGCTCGGCTGTGAAAAAAACAAATACTTCCGATGTGGTGTTCCGCAATCAGTGTCTCAATGTTCCGCACCTCTTCTTCAGTATCGTTGATAAAGGCTGCGGGCATAAAACACTGCCCCAGTTTTTCAGCTAGGGTCATTTTTTTGGCAGCCTCTTGATATGTCATCAAATCAACCATCGTTTACCGTTGATTTTTTTCCATAATCTGCAGGATATTTCAAAAACTGAAGCAATATGATGGCCGGGATGGCCGCAATGACCACCCAAATAAAGAATCCGCCATAGCCCAACCACTCTTGCACATAGCCACTGATCATGCCCGGCAGCATCATGCCCAAGGCCATAAAGCCAGTGGCAATGGCATAATGACTGGTTTTTGAGGCACCCTCAGCCAAATAGATGAGGTACATTAAAAATGCGGCAAAGCCAAAGCCATAGCCGAACTGCTCCAGCACCACAGTGCCCACCACGGCGACCAAGCTTGAGGTTTTGGTAATGGCCAAAATCGCATACAGCACATTGGGCAGGTTGAGCGCCAAGATCATGGGTAACATCCATTTTTTGAGTCCATCCCTTGAAATCAATATGCCGCCCAAGATGCCCCCCAATGAAAGCATGATGAGCCCGACCGTGCCGTAGATGGTTCCAACAGCTTCGGTGGAGAGTGCCAGCCCACCTGCTTCTTTCTCATCCAACAGAAAGGGTGACGCCATTTTGACCAACTGTGATTCGCCCAAGCGATACGTGAGCACGAATGCCAAGCCCAGCCAAATCTGTTTTTTCTTGAAAAACGAAGCGAATACTTCGAAAAAACTGGTGGGTTTTTCGAGACTTTTCGAAAAAGCGGACTCAAATTTTGGGGTGGCAAAAAAGTTGGAAATGGTCAAAGCCAACATCAACACCGCTGCACAGATCATGGTCATTGACCAGGCCTTGGCATTGTCACCATATTGATTTTCCAAAAACCCGGCAAGAATGACCAAAAGCCCCTGCCCAGTAATCATCGCCAATCGATAAAATGTGCTGCGTACCCCAATAAAAAAGGATTGCTTTTTTTCGGTCAGCCCAATAAGATAATAGCCATCTGCCGCAATATCGTGGGTGGCAGAGGCGAAGGCGGCCATCCAAAAGCAGGCCAGCGTGGTCACGAAAAAGATATTGGTCTGCAGCGTTAGGCCGATGCCCAAAAATGCCAAGCTGATGATGAGCTGCATCAACAAGAACCAATTGCGTTTGGTGCTCTTTAAATCCACAAAAGGACTCCACAACGGTTTGATGACCCATGGCAGGTACAGCCAACTGGTATACAGCCCGATATCGGCATTGCTGATGCCCAAACGTTTGTACATGATGACCGAAACCGTAACGACCATGATGTAGGGGATGCCTTGGGTAAAGTACAACAACGGAACCCAATACCAGGCATTTTTGTTCTTTGGGATGCCCGTCATTTTTTGTGTTTCAATAGATTCTGATAAATACTGACCTCAGAGTTTTCAATGATTTTGGCCTTGACGGTTTTTTTATAATAGTCTGCAGGGCCGACCCCACCAATGATGCCGTAGACATACCCCATTTGTTTAAGGCCTTGCAAAGCTTTGACCAAAAGTAGTTTGCCGATGCCCTTACCACGTTCTGTATCGAGCACGGCGGTAGGCCCAAAAAAGTTTTTGGCCGTACATTCAAAGCAGGCGAAGCCTAAAATTTCTTGTTTGCGTTGTGCGATGTAACAGTTTGCCGGTGAGCTTGCGAATGCCACAGCAACCTCATCGGCCCAATTCTCGGAAAAGTGCGCTCGCACCCAATTTACGACAATGGACTTTTCTGGGGCAATGGGTCTTCTAAAGATGATTTTTTCGTTCTCCTCAAGGCTTTTTTCTTCAGCGGAAATATTGGGCAAATCCACCAACCGCACCAACATGTCATTCATAAAGCTTCTTTTAGATTAATGGTTTGCAGTTCAGTTTTGTTTCCATACATGTCTTGGATGCTAAATCCGAGATATTTAAACTTTCGGGATGCAATGAAAATACAACTTTCGGATTCATTTCTAGGAATATAGCCCCGTTGTAAAAATTGTTTTTCTTTGGGATTGGATGGATTCTTCAATCCGTAAATTGACACAAACCGGGGAATGGAATCAAAATGGGAAACACAGAGTTCAATACCTTTTCCTTTTTTTGATAGCTTGGCAACAGCAGGAAGCCGTTCGGTCAATGCTTCATTCTTTTCAATTGGAAAAGCAGTAGGATATTTGTAGAATTTTTTCCTCAGAAACTTGACCACATCTTCATGTTGCCCCATCAAAGACTTGGCGCTGAAGAACACATTGCCTTGAACTTCGGGCAGGTTTCTGGCCATGGCCAACTGTTTGGGCAATTCTTTTTTATCGTTCCAAGCCTCATCGGCATTGTTCCTGATTTTGTAGGGGCCGTTGCCCATGTACAATTCGGTGTCTTCTGTTTGGCTGGCCCACCATGTCGCTATTTTTTCGTGGGAAGCGGCAGGGTAGTGCATGCTCCAGTACGCCTGAGGAACGATATAGTCAATCCATCCTTTTTCCATCCAAAGCAAAGGGTCGGCGTATAAATCTTCATAAGTGGTCTGGCCAGCTTTGGTGTCTGAACCAAGCGGGTCAGTCGATTTGTTTTTCCAAACCCCAAACGGACTGATACCGAACTGAACCCATGGTTTGTTGTGCCGAATGGATTGATGTACATTTTTGACCAATGAATCGACGTTGCTGCGTCGCCAATCTCCCAATGTTTGGTTGGGTAGGGCATGGGTCGCATACTCCAAAGAATCATTGAAAACCTCACCCTGTATTTTGTAGGGATAGAAATAGTCGTCAAAATGCACCCCATCAACATCATAATTTTTGACCACTTCGGCCACCACTTCGGTCAAGTGCTCCCATACTTCAGGGATACCCGGATTGTAGTAGTACTTTTTTCCGTATTTCAGCATCCAATCCCGATGCTTATAAAAATCATGTTTTGTAGTATCGAGTAGGGTCGTGTCTAAGTCAAACGTCGCACGATAGGGATTGAACCATGCATGAAACTGCATGCCCCGTTCGTGGGTGCGGTCGAGCATCCACTGCAATGGGTCTTCGAACCTCTGTTTTGGTTGCCCTTCCTTGCCTGTCAGAAACCGTGACCAAGGCGCTTTTTCAGAGGGATAAAAAGCATCTCCGGCCGTACGCACCTGTACAATCAAGGCATTAAAATTTAGCTCGTCATAAAAATCAAGAATGCGAAGAAAATCCTTTTTTTGCTTGGCTACGTGGTCATTGCCATTTTTGGGCCAGTCGATATTGACCACAGTGGCGACCCAGACCCCTCGGAATTCTTCCTTGGGATACTTCTCGTATTTGAGACCAGAACAAGAAGCAGCCAAAAAGAATAGGCATAATAATACTATGAAAAGCGGTTTTTGCATACTGATTAAAAAAGGCCTACTTAATGTATTGTAGGCCTTTGAAACTAATTAACAAACTTAAAAATCAATTTTTATATGGCAGGGTCGGCCGGGGTATTCGGGTTATTATCTCTTTCAGTATCAGGATAGGGATAAAAATTTCTATTTCTTTCTGCATCAGGATCGGTTGGTCCTGGTCTATCGAACCTTCGACTGTCTTCCAATGACATGCCCGTCATGAACAGTTCTATTCTTCTATTGCGATATATTTCTTCTAAAACAGCTTCTTGGGTTGCAGCACCCGAATATGCCGGGAGATTGGCACCAAGGCCAAACGCATCCTCTGCAGCAGTCTTGGTCAATACCCCGTCAAGTGCACTGATGGCTTCTGTAATTTGGTTCTGTCTTGCAAATGCCTCTGCCCTGATGAGTGACATTTCCCCAGGAAGATAAACAGGAATATCATCCAGATTATCATCGAAGAAGCCCACCGCAAAGAATGCATCTTCGTTTGTCGAAGGATCATTGGCAATGGTCACATAAAAGTTGATTCTCTCATCCGCCGGATCAGGAAGCAAATCATCTGGAAGTCCAAATTCATCATTTTTCGCTTCTACAACGTTGTTTGTACCGTACGTCTCTGAAATAGGGTTCGGTACCGCAGCATCATAGGTCCAAGTAGACTGTACTGACAAATCTACCGCTCCTGCAGCATTTATGGCTTCAGGATAATTACCTGCCATGAGATGGTATCTCGCCAATAATGCTTGGATGGAATTTTCTAAATCTACAGATTGAAACACACCTCCGGACACGCTTGAGGATATTCCAGCTTGAACATAACCTAGCGCTGTATTCAAATCTGTAATAACATCTGCCAATACTTCGGCTCTTGTATTGAATTGTGCCTCTTTTTCTGTTGCTAAGGGGACTTGCTCAAAAAACTGGATTAAGCTTCCATTCGCCAAAGCTCGATAAAAAAGTGCATACGCCTTTAAGCTATTGGCCTCAGCTTCATCAGATGCAGCTGCATCAGCACTTTCCAACACGGTCAAGGCTTCTCTGCGAACCAACATCAACTCGCCCCAAAGATTTCTGACAATCCCATTATTTATTGAAATTTCGTTTCCACCGTTGGTCAACTCTGCCTCAGCTAAGTTTCCAGGATTTATGAGCCTAAGTTCATCTGCAGTCAAGCCAGAGGCAGTTACGGTGTTATAAATTGCACCTGCCCTATCAGTGCTGTAGCGTTGTTGAATGCCATTGATTAACCGAATTAGATTGTCAACACTACCTTCTACTTCGGGGTCAGAAATGTTGATTGGGTCTATAAATTCCTTATCACATGAAGAAATCGATGTCAAAAGAATAACTACTATGAATGTTTTATATATACTTTTCATTTTCTTCATTTTAGAAATTAGCACTTAATGATAGAATGAATGTTCTTGGAATGGGAACATTACCAAAATTTACCGCCCGTAACAAATTTGACTGACCACCAGCATTGGTTTCGGGATCGTAGCTGAAAAAATTATCGATTGATATCAAGTTTCTGCCTTTTAAGCCAATGGTAAAATTTTTGACCCCTTTAAACAATTCAGGAAAAGTGTATGCTAACGCTACTTCCCTAAGCTTAACAAAAGAACCGTCTTCCATTCTGAACTCCTGAATGGGATAAATAGCTGAAATGTAACCACGGGGAAGCTCACCGGTAAGTTCTTGTTCTGCCAATCTGCCTACACCGACTCCTTGCCTGGTACGTTTGTCCGCATCAAAAATATCAAACCCTTGAACGGCTTCCCAAAGCATCGAAAAGGAGAGTTGTTTGTATCTGAGGTCTGTACCTATTCCTAAGAGAAAATCTGGATTAGGATCACCGATGACCCTTCTTAGGGGGTCACCAATGGGTTGACCACTAGCATCTCTTTGGGGGGTGTCCGTTGTTATATCACCACGTTCTTGCTGTGGCAAACCATCTGGGGTCAATAATAAGCTACCATCGTCATTTCGGGCAAAGTAAGTTCCGTAAAAAACGCCTAAAGGCTCCCCTTCTCTTACCTGGGGTGGAGCACCGGTAACATTTGCAATCGATATTGGACCCCCTGTTGTAGCCGTTACTTCATTGCGATTGCGGGTAAAATTAAAGTTCAAATCCCACTGAAGATTATCTTTTCTGATAGGTGTGATTCTTAAATAGGTCTCGAGACCATTGTTTTTCATACTTCCAACGTTTTCAAACCTTGAAAGCCCACCTTCTGAAGGTGCAAGCGTACGTTGTACTATCAAATCTGAGATTCGCTGATTATAATATGTGAACAATACCGAAACTCTGTTGTCAAACATGCTGAAATCAGTTCCTATTTCAAATTCCTTTAGCCGTTCAACCTCTAAATCTTCATTGCCCAAGGCACTGGATTGGCTTAAAGTGGTAGTTCCCAGAAACTCGTTCGGATTGTATCTTCCGAATCGCGCATAAGGTCCTACTGCCGTGAGGTTACCCGCTTCACCGTAAGAAGAACGTAATCTTACGGAATTGAAAATATTCGATATACCTGAACCTTCCCAAAACGGCTCATTTGAAAGAACGTAAGAACCTGAAACTTTTGGGTAGAAATTGGTTCTTTTGTCAGGGTCAAAGTTTGTGGCCCCATCAACCCTTCCTGCAAAAGTCAAAAAATATCTATCATGGAAGGAAAGGGTTTCTTGAATGAAACCTCCAAAGATTTCTATTCGGTCATCGCTCTCTTGGGTTTGTAGTGGTACTGTAGGCACTCCATTAGCATCAAGGTCTCTTCCTTGTGTGCCGTTATATTCTAATTCACTTGATTGAAAGTTATACCCCACCACGGTTTGAGAATTGATGTTATCAGTGAGGTCAAAATCGAAGGTTGCATTGATATCGTAATTCCAGTTAAATATGTTGGCCTCTGCATTGCCCTGATACCCTAAATTGAAATAAGATGCATTCACAGGTTCATAAGGATAAATAGGAATAGAAATATTACCTTCTTGCTTATAGGTATCGATGCCCAAAATCTGATCGATAGTCAAAAAAGCGGTGGGTTTCAAAGAAACTGTCAAGTTCGGGATAAATCGGGTGACATCTTGATTGATATCAAAAGTTTCAATTATAGATAATGGATTCACCCTAGTAGGCTCAACACTTTGCAAATTACCATTCGCGTCACGCTGTGTGGCATCAAAGATATTGTTGGTGATGTTTACCGAGTTTATTGGACTCCAAAAAACATTGCCATCAGGTTTTTCATCTGATGAGCTGTTCATAAAATAAAGGCCCACCCCATAAGAGAGCCAATCAGTAACCGTGTGATTGAAATTAAGCCTTGCAGAAAATCTATTGTATTTGGTGTTCTTGATGATGCCCTCGTTGGAAAGGTAACCAACGGATGCCGCATATCCCATCTTTTCATTACCGTCTCTTATTGATAGATAATTGTCGGTACCCAAACCCGTCTGAAAAATTAAATCTTGATAATCAAAACGCTCAACTTCTGCGATATTGGTCAATAAGTTTGCAAATGGAGTGGTATTGCCTTCTTCATCCCTTCCGAAAATGGGCCAAAGTCTCACATCTGCCCCTCCAAATTGCTCACCCCTTAAGTTGACATCAACTTCTTTTCTGAGCTGGTTGACATTGAAGGAAGTCTTGAAGAAGATTTCTGGTCCGTCAGTAAAGTTTCGCCCTCTTTTAGTGGTAATGATTACTACACCATTGGAAGCTCTTGAACCATATATGGCAGCTGCCGCAGAACCGTTAAGAATATTGATATCTTGAATATCGTTTGGGTTGATATCTACCAAACGATTTTGACCTGGGCTCGCATCCCCAGCGCTTACATTGATGTTCGTAACATTTGTCGTTAAATTACTTGCAATAACACCATCCACAATGTATAATGGTTCTGAAGAACCACTAATCGTACTTGGACCCCTTAATCGAATGGAAAAACCACCAGCAGGGTCACCAGAGTTTTGTGTGATCTGTGCTCCTGGAACTTTACCTTGAATTGCAGATGTTACGTTGATTGGGTCTGCTTGTAAAAGTGCTACGCTTTTGACCGTAGTTACCGCATTACCCAATTTCTTTCTTTCTTGAACTACCGTAGAACCCGTTACGACGACTTCATCTAGACTTAACAAATCCTCTGCTAGAATTGCATCGTTGGTTACTGTGTTACTGGAACCAAGTGTGATGGAAATTCGTTGCGTCGAATATCCCAGAGAACTGACCACCAATGTGTAGTCTCCTGATTCTAGTGTAGCACTGAAATTATAATTTCCATCGAAATCGGTGATGGTCCCAAAAGAGGTGCCATCGACAAATACAGATACTCCTGGCAGTGGAGTTCCTGTATCTCTTTCGGTAATTTTTCCATTCAGGGTATACTGTGTCTGGGCATACACCGAACCTCCTAAGGCCAGTGCTATTGCCAATAACAGCAACCCCCCATTCTTTTTGAGATAATCATGTGTTCTTTGCATAGCGAGTTAGTTATTGTTTCTATTAGATTACTATTAAAAAATATGCCTGACAAACGCCTCCATTGCCGCATAATCGGCCAGTCCGAGAGCATTGTATTTTTCGGCAGTTTCTTTGTTGCGTTCTTCGGCGCGCATCCAAAATTCTCTAGAATCATTGCCCTGAAACATGACCCCATCTTTTTGTGATTGGTGGCAGAAAATGGCATTACGTTTTTTCAAAACTTGATCAGGGCTCATGGGTACCGCCATGTCAATTTGGTGGATATCCCATTCATGCCATGCCCCACGATAGAGCCACAACCAGCAATCATTCATGAATGGTTCCGGTTTAAGCCGTTTAACGGCCTCAAAAACAGCATCCAAACATGTTTTGTGCGTGCCATGTGGGTCGGCTAGGTCTCCGGCAGCATAGATCTGATGGGGTTCAACTTTCTTGATGATGGCTATCATGATCTCGATATCTTCTTCAGACAAACTGTTTTTCTTCACCGTACCTGTTTCATAAAAAGGAAGGTCCAGAAAATGAACATTGGCATCATCCAAACCCAAATATCTTGTGGCCGCATACGATTCACCCCTTCGAATATTGCCTTTCAAGGTTCTAACTTGGATTGGGTCAACACTGCTTTCACTTTTTGCCTTGATGGCATCGATGATGTTTTGCGCCTCTCCGGATTTTGAAATGCTTTTGGAGATTTCCGCATAGCGAAGCGCATCTTTATCTGAAACGGCAATGTTGCCCGAGGTCTGATACGCTACATGCACCTCATGCCCTTGCTGTATGAGCCTGTCAAAGGTACCGCCCATTGATATGACATCATCGTCAGGATGCGGACTAAAAATTATGACCCTCTTTTTGTCTGGTTCAGCACGCTCAGGTCGTTTGGATTCATCTGCTCCTGGCTTCCCACCTGGCCAGCCCGTGATGGTGTGTTGCAATCTATTGAACATACGTATGTTCAAATCATAGGAGTCTTCTTGGGTCAACAAACCCGACATACCGTTGTCATTGTAGTCTTTATCGGTAAGCCGCAAGATGGATTTGCCCGTCTTTTCACAGAGCCAAACGACGGCCTTTGCTGTCAAATCCTCAGTCCATTCCAACGATTCATCAACCAGCCAAGGGGTTTTGTTTCGGGTCAACTCGCTACCTGCTGCTTCATCGAGAACAAAAGTGCAGTTCTCATGTTCTTGCAAATAGGTGGCGGGAACTTCTGGAGAAATTTCTCCCTCCACAGTCTCTTTGATAATGTCCGCCTTGTTGCGGCCCCACGCCAAGAGTACGATTCTACCAGCACTTCTCACGGTAGCGATACCCATGGTGATTGCTTTACGGGGTACATTGTCGATGCCCAAAAAAGCAGGCGCGGCATCGACGCGGGTGATGTGATCTAAAGTGATTACCCTAGTGCCTGAATTGTAGTGGGAGCCTGGTTCGTTAAAGCCGATGTGCCCGGTTCTGCCAATTCCCAATAGTTGAAAATCAATTCCACCAGCATCTTTTATTTTCTTTTCATAATCAAGGCAGTACTCCTTGACCGATTCTGGCGATACCATACCGTCGGGGATATGCACATTTTCAAGGAGAATATCCACATGGTCAAACAACTGTTCGTGCATGAAATGGTGGTAGCTTTGCCTGTTTTCTTTATCCATCGGCAAATACTCGTCGAGATTAAAGCTGATGACATTTTTAAAACTCAACCCCTCTTCCCTGTGCATTCTGACCAATTCGTCATACACACGTATGGGTGATGAACCTGTTGCCAGCCCAAGCACACATTGTTGGCCTTTTGACTGTTTTTCACGAATTAAATCGGCGATTTCTTCGGCTACCATCATCGAAGCTTCTTCAGAACTTTCGAAGATGACATTGTGTATTTTTTCGAAACGGGTATCTTCAAACTGGCCCGCAGGTTTGTAAGAAATATCCCTTTTTTTTGTTTTCAGCATATTCCTTTAAAGTAAATTGATTGCAGCTTTTTTCATTTTTTAATAGCGTTCTACTCCAAATGTAGGCAAAAAAGTGATTTTAAATGCAATATTTTGCAATATTTTTCTTTTTTAAGCTGTGATTCTTTTCTTTTTGCATTATTTTGCAGCTATCATTACCATTGACGACTTTTTATGCTAAAGGCAGAACGCCATCAAATCATCTTGAATGAAGTGCAATTGCACAATCGTGTCTTACTGGGCGATATTGCTGAAGAACTGAACGTCTCTATCGATACCGTCAGGCGTGATGTAAAAGAGTTGGACGAACAGCACTTATTGAGAAAGGTACATGGAGGCGCCATTGCTTTGGGATTCAATACTTTGACAATTCAGGGGCAAGGGGTTTATGCGCTTGTGGAAAAGAGAAAAATAGCAGAGAAAGCCATCAAGCTTATACGACCTGGGCAAGTACTCTTGATAAGTGGTGGCACGACCAATGTTGAATTGGTCAGAATGTTGCCCCCAAAACTCGAACTCACCTGCTTTACACCAAACTTGGCTGTTGCTGTGCAACTATTGAACAAGCCCAATGTTGAAACTATTTTGATTGGCGGGAAACTTGTAACGGATTCTCAGATTGCAGTTGGCGGCAGTGCAATTAATATGCTTTCTGACATAAGGGCAGACCTTTGTTTTTTAGGTACAAACAGCATTCATTCTGAGGCAGGAATCACCGAGTTTGACTGGGAAATCGTGCAATTAAAAAAAGCGATGATCAGCGCCTCAAAAAAGGTGGTCTCGCCATCTATTTCTGAAAAGCTTGACAGCATACGCAAGTATCGTATATGCGGTACCGAGGCCATAGATGTGTTGATTACCGAACTCGAGCCCACAGATTCGAAACTATCACCTTATTCTGAAAAAAATATAGAAATTTTATAGCGCAAATTGGTGGAAAAGAAAATCACAGAATTGTCCTCATATTATGACCACTTAGAAAAGATGTCAATAAATGAGGTATTGGAAAACATCAACAGAGAAGATAAAAAAGTGGCCGAAGCCGTAGAAAGCGTCATCCCAAAAATCACTGAACTGGTTGATGCCACCGTTGAGCGGTTTGAAAAAGGTGGTAGACTGTTTTATATCGGTGCCGGTACCAGTGGACGGCTTGGTATTTTGGATGCTTCTGAGATTCCCCCGACCTTCGGGATGCCACACGACCGCGTCATCGGTATCATTGCAGGGGGCGATGGCGCCATCCGTAAGGCCGTGGAATTTGCCGAGGACAATAGAAAACAGGCGTGGAAAGATCTTCAAGAATATGAAATCACTCAAAATGACGTTTTGGTCGGCATCGCGGCATCAGGCACCACACCTTATGTTTTGGGAGGGATTGAAGATGCCAACGCCAACGGGCTTGTAACAGCAGGAATCACCAATAACCCAGGTTCGCCATTGGCAAAACTTTCACAGATACCCATTGAAGTGGAAGTGGGGCCTGAATTTGTCACGGGCAGCACGCGAATGAAAAGCGGTACCAGCCAAAAATTGGTATTGAACATGATATCGACGGCCCTGATGATTAAAATCGGTCGGGTAAAGGGCAATAAAATGGTCGATATGCAATTGAGCAACAATAAATTGGTCGATCGAGGAACTCGGTATTTGGTCGAGGCACTGAATATGGACTATGACAAAGCTGAAAAAGCCTTAAAAGAATACGGATCGGTTCGAGAAGCGCTAAAAGCGTTACAATGAGCAGCAGTTTTGAGGAACGGTTAAAAGGCGGCCACCCCAATTCTCTGGGAAATACCGTAGAGGTAGTGGCAGAAGTATTGGGCAATCACAAACTATTTGATGAATTGTTCCACTGTTATTTTTCTGATGATGAGGTGGTTCGACTTCGGGTCTCTAACGCAATGAAACGAATCTGTAAGGAAGAAAAGCAACTTCTGATTCCCTTTTTAGACCGTTTTTTGACAGAAATCGCGGCAATTGATCAAGCCTCAACGCAATGGACGCTCTCCCAATTATTTTTATCGTTGGAAAAGGATATGACCGCTACCCAAATCAATCAAGCCAAAAAAATCATGAAATATAATTTGGCAAATCACGATGATTGGATTGTACTTTGCCAAACCATGGAAACTTTAGGCAGGTGGGCAAAAAAGGATGGAAATCTAAAAGATTGGCTAAAACCGCATCTTAAAAGGTTGGCAAAAGATGAGCGTAAATCCGTATCAAAAAAGGCATCCAAGGTTGCTGCTATGTTGGCTTAATTCTTCACTTTGAATGCCAGTAGCGTTCTATTTCCCCCCAACCTGTATTCACTATATTTGAAGGCAGTGCACTAATAGCAAGGCTTTGAACAATCCATTATTTCTAAATATCACGAACGAGACGGTTCTATTCTACGGATGGTGGCAGTTTGGCACCTGTCTATTTGCCTTTTTTGCATTGTTGTCAATATGGTGGCACATAGGTAAAAAGCAAAATGATTTTGGCCAGGTCTGGTTGGCGCTTTCAGTTTTATGTTGGAGTTTTTCGGGTTTAGTCGAGGTATACTACGCCCAAAACCCTGTAGGAAACGAGTTGCTCATCGATGGATATCGAAGCATATTATCACTTTTCAACAGCCTTTTTATTTTATTGGCCCTGCCTTGGTTTCGGTATCTGCCCGGTTTTTTGAAGAACATCATCAAATCAAGATACTGGACACTCATTGTGGGGTTGCCCTTTCTATTTTCACTGCTTCCCACAATCAACAAGATGGCTTTCGGAAAATCGTCGCTTGTCAATGAATTGGACGTGTACTATGCAGTGCTTACACTCATCTTTTTGGGTTTTGTGCTTTGGCATTCTTTTGCAAAAAGACGGTTGCTATCGCTGGCGTTCTTATCGCTGGTCTGTATTTTGATCACACTGCTGGCGCAGTTTTATAAACTTACCGACTCGACGATAAATATGACGCTTTTTTCCGCAATTTTTAAAACTTCACTGATCATGATATTTTTTGCCCTGGCCCTAAGTTGGGTAAAAGAATTATCAGAAAATGTAATTCCAAGTGCTTCCAATCTTTCTATGGTTTTTAAAGTGAATCGCCAACATGAAAAAGTCGAACGTGCTGTTCTGTTTGGTGGATTTCCTGGGGACAAGGTTCGCAGGGTTTTGCTTCCCAATTCGCAATTTGAACTTTTTTACCGTTTTGCGGCCGTTAGAAAAGAGGAGGGGAGCGACTGGTTGGAAATTAAGCCCAAACATCATGCTTTACGAGAAAAATCGTATGATATTGGCGATTACAACGAAATAAGACGACTGCTTTTCTCTTTGCTCGATGGTTTGTTTGGTAAGGGAAATTGGACAAAGAAACAACACCTCACCCCGTTTAAGGAAACCTTATTCGAGCTATCCAAAAGAAGGGAGCGTAAAATACGACTGCTTGTTCCGCCTGAAAATATCACCCTTTAGGCCGATTTGACGCCAAGAATGTCTGAAAGTCGCTTTCTGACAACTCATAATTTTTTCTGACTTTTTGTTTTTTTTGAAAGGATACATACCAACTTGGAGGTCATAAACTCATTCAAGCATGTATACCAAAAGTCCATGTTGCCTTTCTATATTCATTGTGTTCTTAATACTGTTTCCAGCAAGTTTGTCAGCTCAAACCGCTGGGCTTGATGAACGAATCAATGATGCTTTCATGCCTTTTGCCATTTGGTGGGAGCATCTTATTTTTTCTGAGATTACCTTCCTCGGGTATGACATTCCGATTGTACTGATACTGTTGCTGTTCGGCGCCTTGTTCTTCACGGTGTATTTAGGCTTCGTGAATATCAGATATTTTCCGTTGGCCATTCAAGTGGTTCGGGGAAAGCATGATGATTTGGAGAAAACAGTTCCGTCAGGTTCCAAAAAGAAAGAAGAAACTGCCTTTGACCATTCGGGGGAGGTCAATCATTTTCAGGCACTCACGACCGCAGTCTCTGGCACAGTGGGCCTGGGAAACATTGCGATGGTTGCTGTAGCCATTTCAATAGGAGGCCCAGGGGCCACATTTTGGATGATTATAGCCGGACTTCTTGGAATGTCCTCAAAGTTTGTAGAGTGCACTTTGGGAGTGAAATACAGGGACATCGATTCAGAAGGCAATGTGTTCGGCGGGCCAATGTATTATTTGTCAAAGGGCCTGAAAGAGAAGGGTTATGGAGCTGTGGGAAAATTATTGGCAGCTGTCTTTGCCCTATTGTGCATAGGTGCCTCGCTTGGTGGGGGCAACGCCTTTCAAACCAACCAGGCAGCGGCGCAAATTATTGAGCGATTTGAAATCGAAGGCTCAAATTCTGGCACCGTCATCGGGGTTTTGTTTGCTGTTTTGGTTGGAGTCGTCATCATTGGGGGCATCAAACGAATAGCAAAGGTGACAGAAAAGGTGGTGCCTTTTATGGCAGCCCTGTATGTGGCTGCCGCCCTTTTTATCATTTTTTTGAATTTGGATAGGGTAGGGCAAGCCTTAAACCTGATCATATTGGAGGCATTTTCTCCAAAAGCGACCATTACAGGCGGATTTATCGGTGTGATGATACAGGGGTTTCGAAGAGCGGCATTTTCGAATGAAGCAGGGGCTGGCTCGGCAGCGATTGCCCATTCAGCGGTAAAGACAAAGTTTGCCGCATCTGAGGGTCTGGTCGGTTTGTTGGAGCCCTTTATTGACACCGTGGTCATTTGCACGATTACCGCTCTGGTCATTATTATGTTCAACATCGATGGGGCATTTGTGTACGGTGATGTAATCAATCAGCAAGCACTGCTTTCTGACGGCACTAGGGTCGGAGGCGTAAACCTCACCTCTTTGGCATTTGAAAATGCGATACCGGGTTCTTCCTATGCTTTGGCGGTTGCCGTAGTGTTGTTTGCCTTTTCGACCATTATTTCATGGTCGTATTATGGCCTTCAGTCATGGAAATATTTGTTTGGCAGGGGAAGGTATTCTGATTTGGCTTACAAGTTCCTATTTCTGGTTTTTACGGTCTTGGGTGCCGCAATCACTTTGGATGCAGTCATCAAGTTTTCCGATGCCATGATCCTTGCGTTGGTATTTCCGAACATTATCGGACTGTTGCTACTCTACCCCAAGGCTAAGGAAGAGTTGGTAGACTACCTAGAATTGATTGCCAATAAAAAATAATCCCTATATAGGCTTCAAAACCACCGCAATCGCTATATGATTGTCATTGCTTTGGGTTTGTCATCCGTAATTCAGCGACTTTCTCTCTGGTAATTGTAGTACTGCTTTTGTTCCCCCAAGAATTAATAATATAGTTCATGACATCGGCCACTTCTTGATTTGTCAATTTTATGGCCTTCATTTTCTTGTCATAAGCAATGCCGTTGACAACGATTTCACCTTCTTGACCAAATAAAATGCCTCGTATGCTCTCTTCAGGATTATTTTTTAAGTAATCTGATTTTGCAAGAGGTGGTATGCGTTTTCCTTTTCCCATGCCGTTTTTGCCGTGGCATGCTGAGCATTTTTTTCTGTAGATGGTTTCACCGAGCTTTATACTTTCAGAAAGCGGGTCAGGCTGTTGCGCCATAATCGCTTGCAGGCAAACAAAGAAAATCAATGGAAAAAAGAGCTTCATCGTTGGGGTATGAGCTTGTAGATTCCTTTGCCTTCAATCGCCACGTAAATATAGCCATCAGGTCCCTGCTTTACATTGCGTACCCTGCCCGTGCCCTCCAATAGTTTTTCACGGTACGTGATTTTGTTGTTCTTGATTTCCAGCCGTTCCAGATATTGAAAGGCCAACGAGCCAACCAAAAGATTGCCCTGCCAATCAGGGAATTTGTCTGATGTCACAAAGGCCATTCCGCAGGGTGCGATTGAAGGTGTCCACTGATAAAGTGGCTGTTCCATCCCGGGTCGTGTTGTTTCGTCGGTGATCTTGGTGCCGACATAGTTGATGCCGTAGGTGATGACTGGCCAACCATAGTTTTTGCCTTTTTCAACAACATTGATTTCGTCTCCACCTCGTGGGCCGTGTTCATGTGCCCAAAGTTTTCCTGTTTCTGGATGCAGTGCCAGCCCTTGCGGATTTCGATGTCCGTAGCTAAAAATGGCGGTTTTGGCTCCTGACCTGTTGACAAAAGGGTTGTCTTCTGGAATGCTTCCATCATCATTGATACGGTAGATTTTTCCACCGTCACGGGTGATGTCCTGTGGGTTTTCATCACGATTGCCACGATCACCGATGGAGAAGTATAGGTATCCTTCGTTGTCGAATTCCAAACGAGAGCCAAAATGCTGGCCTCGACCCGTATTGGGCACTCCCTTGTAGAGCTGTTGGTGGTCGATCAGCCTGTTTCCTTCCAGTTTGGCACGCATGATGGCCGTATTTCCACCGCTTCCGCTTCCCTTTGAGGAGGAATAGGAGAAATAAATCCATCCATTTTTGTCATAATCAGGATGCAATTCCACATCCATAAATCCGCCCTGACCCCGCACATAAATCTCTGGAAGGTTGGAAATCAGGGTTTTATTTCCATTTTTGAAATGGATGAGTTCTCCGGCTTTTTCAGTGATCAGCATACTGCCATCAGACAAGAAGGCCATACCCCATGGATTCTGGAGGTCATCGATGAAGAGCACTGTTGAAAAATTGATTTCTTTGGGAACATTGATGCCCGAATCCTTTTTTTGAGCACAGGATGTGGTGAGCATTACAACGAAAAAATACAGGAAATACGCACTTTTTTTCATAAATTCACGTTGAAAGAGAGTATTATATGGATGAATTGCGGTCTTTGTACCGAAGATAAAAATTAAGTTTCTATTGATTAAATAATTACAACGCTGGAATATAAAGGTCCCCAAATCTGAATATTCTACCATAACAAATTAACCTATGCTCTCTAGAAAACCAAGGCATACCTACTATGCCCTGCTGTTGGTACTTATATCGATAGTTTTTTCTTCAGCAGTGGCGAACAATGAAGTTCGTAATCTCTTTTCTGAGGTCGTATTTTCTAATTCAAAAGAAAAGTCTGAAAAGGCAGACCCAATTGCATCTGAAGCTAAATTTGACGTTGTTGCAGATTCCCGTGCTCTTGAGAGCATGATGTTTATGACCATCATTCAAGGCGCTGATGAAGAGGTGGGCTGTAGTAATAACGGATTCACGGTCGCACGTTTCAACCTTTGTGGTGATTCTGATGACAGAACCATTTCGCTATCTGGCGGACCTTACGGTTCGGTGCATTGGCAGCTGTTGGGGGGGTCTTGCTCACCCGACATCAATGAAGACTGCCCGAATACCACTGTCTCTTGCTACACAACTGTTCAGACTGGGCAAACATTTAATCTAGATGCCAGTACCATCCCAGCAGGCTCCGGGGCCGAGTTTCGCGTAGTTGCAGATGGTCAGCAATTCTTTTTTAAGGTCAAGAAAAGTACCATTACCCAAACCTATGTAAAGCGTGATTACATCTGTGGTGTTGATGGCCGCATTCAGATCACCAACCTATCAAGTGCCTATGAATTCAGTATAGATGGCGGTACAAATTGGCAGACTTCCGCCATATTCGATGGCCTTGCACCAGGTACTTACAATATTATTGCCCGTTTACAGAACACGCCCAATACCTGTGAGTATCCCTACGAACCTATCGTTATCGAACAGTTGGATATCAGTATGGATGTTGAATTTATAGACGCCCTATGTTTTGGGGATACGGGCAGCATCACAGTTACCGTAAACGATGTACCGGGACCGTACAAGTATACCCTGCTGGATGAAAATGGTGTGCCCCAAGAGTTTACAACCTTTATCACAACAAACCCATACACGTTCAGTGCTGTGGGTTTTGGCACGTATAGCGTTCAGGTAGAGACGCAGCAATGTACGGGTGACCCGGGCAATGGAATACCACCCCCTCGTCAAAATCTTGACATTAACGGGAATCCTATTATCATCGGTGACGGGGTCGTAGCGTTGACGGCCTCTACGGAAGTCAATGAAAGTTTGAGTTCAGAACCCGGTTGTGGTTCACCCAATGTGGATATTATCTTAAGGACATCTGGAGGTACCCCACCATATACCTATACTGTTAATGGAGGGCCAGGCGGTACGTTTAGCCCACCCCAGACCACTTTTACCGTGAACACCGCGGGCACTTATGATTTTGTCATTACAGATGCCAATGGTTGTGACATAACTGCTTCTGCCGATGTTGAAGAATTGACACCGCCTGATGTTACGGTCAGTGGTGTTGACGGTACATGTACCAATGGAGGGGCCCGATTGGAGTTCAATGTTATCGATGGAAAGGGTTATGACCTGAGTTTTAGGGCTACACCCGCTGATGCTTGGAGCACAAGTCCATCAATTTCTGTACCCGCAGGCACCTATGGCGCAAGTAATCCCACTGGGCCGATCGAGGTCTTATACGAACAAGGAGGGTTCAGTTGTATTCTGGAAATCACAACAGATGTCACGGTAACTGAAACAGGTGCCATAAACGGTGCCGATCCCACTTTTGTAGACCGTTCTTGTAATGGTTCGGGGGGTGTTGACAATGGTTCCATTACTTTTCCAGGTGCTTATTCGGGTGCTGGTGGCGGACCTTATGAGTTCAGTATCAACGGCTCTGACTTTTTTCCACAGCAAGTATTCAACAACCTACCATCGGGAACATACACTCCAGCTGTGCGAAATGCTTCAGGATGCCGTCGCGATTTTACGGCAATCACCATTGCTGATGTAGACCCACCGACCGACATCACTTTTACGCAGAGCAACACGAATTGTGCGGCCAACACCTCTGATGTACAATTGACGGCCACGGCAAATTTTGCCATTGCCACTTATGAGGTTATCAGTCCGGTAACAATTAACAACGGCGGTAGTGACACCTTTACAGGGTTGACCAACAATGTCAACCATGTGTTCAGAATTACGGACATCAATGGTTGTACATACGAAGAAAGCTTTACCCCAGCGGTTATCAGTACGATTCGGGCACGGGTCAAATCAGGAGGGGACCTGCGGGTTTGCCCGACTGCTACCGATGGCAATGCCACTTTTTTGGTCGATGGTTTTGCCAATACCTATTCCTATACGGTCACTCCGGGCGGATTCAGCGGTACGGGAGAAAGCGGTCTTGAGGTTCCGATTACAGGTTTGGGCGCAAATACCTATACCATTACGGTAACCGATGATGATACAGGTTGTACCGATACGGCCAGTGTCACGGTGGTTGAGCCTTCATCACCTTTGACACTCAATGCCAATGTCACCGATATGAGCTGTCAGAACAACAACGTTGGTCGTGTAGAAGCTTTGGCATCCGGTGGATTTGGCAGTTATCGCTATGAATTGGATTGGCCAACACCACCGGGAATCACGCAAGGCCCAAAAAGCGGGCGTTTCTTCGGTAATCTGACCGCTGAGGGCATGTACACCTTGACAGTGACCGATTCTGAAGGATGTACAGCTACGACAACGTTTAACCTGAGTGAAGTTGACCCACCAACTATTGCCCTTGGCCCCGTTGATTATTGTTTCGGCCCGGGCGATGATGCGGCCATCACAGTGACTTCGACTGCGGGTAGTGCCCCAATCGCTTCACACCAATATCGAATTAATGGGGGAGCCTTGCAGGGAAGTCCGACATTTAATGGCTTGGTGCCCGGCACTTATACGGTTGAGGTGGTCGATGGCAATAATTGTACCGATGACTTGCAGGTGACCATTCCGCCCCAGATACAGATCAGTCTGAATTTAATTACGGAGATTCCTTGTGGCGGTAATGGAGAAATGGGCATTTCAATAAGTGGCGGTGATATTTCCACTTTAGCAAGTACGTCATACACCATTTTTCGTGATGGAGTTGCAGTAGCAGGACATACTGGTAATGTACTGCCTTCGAATCCTTTCAACTATACGGTACCATTGGGTCAAGACGGTGATTATACTGTTGAAGTTACCGATAACAATGGCTGTACAAATACCTCTCCGCCCTTGACGTTCACTGCGCCAGTGCCGATTACGGCCACTGCCAATGCGGTTGGCCCAAGTTGTGGCGATGCTTCCAGTGGATATGTAGAGATTATTCCTGATGTTTCTACAGGCACCCCTGCTTTTCAAGTAATTTTTGCCCCTCAGGGCACAGGTCTGGTCGATAGTCCTTTTGACGCTTCACAGCCTCCAGGATTTACCTACAGTTCGCAGACCATCTATTCGGGACTTTCCTCAGGAACTTATGAATATATCGTAAAGGATGCCCGAAACTGTACAACGGGGGTTCAGACCGTTACCGTGGTAGATGATTTGACAAACCCACCTGATGCGAACATAACGCCCATAGATGCAACTTGTAGTGGAGCAATAGTGTCTGGTGGTATTACCATTAACAGTATCACAGATGGTTCGCCAAACTTTACCATTATCATTGAAGATAATTTTGGCAATGAATTTATTCGAAGGGAAAATGTAAGCTTAGCGGATTTGCCATTGGCTATAACCGATCCTTCCCTTATTCAAGGAAACTATACGGTCATCACATTGGACTCTAGAGGTTGTATTGATCAGGATACAGTAAGTATCGGCTCTTCCACTGTTGATATTGTGCCTGATTTCGATGTTCCTGATAGTTGTGTTGCTGGACTATTGCCACAATGTGTGGATATTGTAGGGGGTACAGGTCCATTTGAGATTCGATTGGTTGAGATTCCTGCCAATCCATTTGTTTCCCCCAATAGTGGGGCGAGAAGACATTGCTTTGCAGATTTGGTGCCCGGTGCCTCGTACACCGTAGAAGTTCTGGATACTGCAACCAATTGTACCTACATTGAGACAGTCGATGTACCTGATGAGTCAGGCGATATCGATGTTGCGTTGTCAATTGATAATGGCAATTGTAATGGTGATGACGTAGAGCTGGATTATACCATTCCAGCGACTGCAACTGGCCCTTTTGATATCGTTATCAGAAATTTGGATACTGGTGCTATTGTGTACGAAACCTCTCCTACAACGACCAATTTTACAGATACTTTTTTGGTACCCCAAGGGCCTTATTCCATATCAGTTGTCGATACAGGTACGAATTGTACGGGCGGCGATGAAATCGAGGCCACCTTGAACATGCCCCGTGTGGATGTCATCGACAACCAAAATGCAAACTGTAACGAATTGGGCCAATTGACGTTTAGGGGTAGTGGCGGTAGTCCGTATGCTCCGGGAGTACTTCCAAATGATTCTCCGTATGAGTATGCCGTGGTACCCCAAGGTACTCCACCGACGTATCCTGGAGATTATGGCGTAGAAACAACAGTGGCCTTACCAGGTTCATTGGCCCCCGGTACTGCTTATGATATTTGGGTTCGTGATTCTCGGGGTTGTGAGTTCCAGACTTCTGCTACCGTGGTACAGTTGGATCCTGATCTGCCCATTCCGACAATTTCGGTGAACAACCAGTGCGATGTTACCCCTCCTGTGGGTGGTTTCCAGATAGATGTGACCATGCCGGCAAATATTGACAATCCAACCTTCACATTGGGTGGACAAACCTTGGTTCCTGCCTATGATGGAATCAATCCCACAACGGCAACCTTCAACGTCCCTAGTGTAGGAGTTTATGATGTGTATGTAGTGGATTCAAATGGTTGTGATGTTGATACAACTGCCGAAGTATATCAGATTCTTTCGGCTTCCGGTGGCTTTTCCACAGATCCTACCTGTGAGGACGCTGACGGAATCATCACCATTGTTGCCAATGGTGGTAGTGGCGATTTCACCTATCGTCTTACGGGAACGGATTTTAATTCCAATGCCGTTGATATTACCGATCCCAATGCGGATGGCATCTTTGAAAACATAGCCCCGGGAACTTATCAGGTTGTCGTGACTGATAATTTGGTGACCGATGGCACCAACAATTGTACTGCTACGGTCAGTAGTATCATTGCCGACGCTCCGGTACTACCATTAATCGCTGATACGGGAGAAAGCGATGTGAGTTGTAATGGTGCCGCTGATGGTAGTATCAGTGTGGTATTGAGCCCAGGTACGGATGTAGATGGAATTGCCGAATATAGGCTCTACCAAAATACCACCTTGCCTTTATCCGGTACGGAAACCCCCGACGCTACCAATACGTCAGGCTCTTTTGACAATCTTGACCCATTTACGTACGTCGTTCAGGTGGTGACCGATAAGGGATGTACCGCTGAAGCCCAAGTAACAATTGACGAACCGCCCGTATTCGAAATTACGGCCACAGATGAGACGCTGACCTGTGAAAATGGCACCAACCGTTTCAGTACAGCGACAATTTCAGCAAGTATAGTCGGTACGAATATTGGAAATGGAGCACCCTACGGATATCGTATTGCGCCCACTGGAGTAACTCCCACTGATAGTTATCAGAGTAGTCCAGATTTTGATATCGTAGACAATGGTACTGATCAAGACATTACGATTTATGCCATTGATGCCAATGGTTGTGAATCGCAAGTGGATATTACCGTATTTGCACCTACGGATGTCGTACCGAGTATCGCACAAGTGACCCCATTGACCTGTGCAGTTGATGAAAGGGTACGTATTGATGTGGTCGGAACTACAAATTTCACGGTCATTACCTCTGGACCTTCGGGCACCACTGTGGCAGATGTGACACAATCCAGTGGAACTTTTGACTTTGTTGACTTACCAGCACCAGGAGACTATTTAATTGAAGTACAGGACAATAGCCCAGGGGGTTGTAGTTATCCGCTTCCGGTGTATACGGTAGTGCCACCGATAAGTCCCACCGTTGTTATTTCAGAGGCCAATCCTGTGTTGTGTTTCGGTGATTCCAACGGCGCCTTGAATATAGAGGTCACAGATTACGTGGGCACCAGATACAGTTATGAAGCTTTTTTGTTGGATGTTGGTGGAAACCGCATTGTTCCAGCACAGGCTTCAGGAAACTTTGATACCTCGGTGGCAAATCCAGAAACGATTACAGGCCTTCCCGGAGGAAATTATGTGGTTGATATCGTGTCATTGGATGACCCAGAATGTCCGGCCACCAGTAATGTGGCCACGGTACGAACGCCCAATGGGCCATTGGTGCCAGATGCAGTTGAAATCGGTAATGTTGCCTGTACGGATGATAACGGTGTGATTGAAGCCAATCTGAATGGTGGATGGGATACTGCACCCTATGAATATCGATTGCTATTTGACAGCGATAGTGATGGTACTTATGAAACCGAAGAAGTTACGTGGAGCAACAACAATAGGTTTGAAAACCTTTCCAGCGGAGATTACCGTGTTGAATTTAGGGATGTAGAAGGATGTCCAGCTACATTTGACATAACCCTCGACCCCATTGACCCTATACAGGCAGGTATTCGTGAGCCACAAGCATTGGTGTGCCCTGATGGAAACAATGCGGTTCTAGAGGCCTATGACCCAACAACAGGTGATGCTGTCACGGCTATTGCTGGGGCAACTGGTGGTGTGGCCGGTGCAGGTTACAAATACCAGTTGATTTATTTGGGAAGTAACAATATTGCAGATGAACTTTCCCGAAGCGGTCTGCAAGATTCTCCAACATTTGTGGGTGCCACTGGTGGATTCATCAGTGAAGGTTGGTATGCCATTGAAGTTTCTTCAAGTTTTGGCTGTGTCGGTGTGACTGTTCCTTATTATGTGGATCCGCCACCACCGGTTATTCCTACGTTGGTTCAGGTACAGGCACCTGGTTGCGGTGGGCTCGGTCAAATGCGTTTGTCGATAACAAATCCAGAAGTTGGCTTTGAATATGAGTATCGCCCTGTGGGTGCTGCACCATCAGACCCGTTCACTTCTATGGGTGTGGGCAATACCTCGGTATTGATTGATGGTGGACCAGGATTTTATCAATTCGAGGTGCGAAAAGTAAATGCCACCGATACCTGTGGTACCATAGACTCTAACGGACTTACTTTGGTCGATGCCCAAAATATTGACTTGGTGGTCAACCAACCCGATGATATATCGTGTTCGAATGAAATAGATGGGCGTATCGAATCGTTTTCTTCGGGTGGTGTGGGTTTCAATACCTATACGTTATATTTGGGCGACCCTGTTGATGCCTTTAGTCCAGCTCCGTCGGCCGTGGTGGTTGACTCGAATGACTTCGGTACCTTTGAAGGTCTTGATGCTTCACCTGACTACTATGTTGCAGTAATTAGTGGTGCGACCTGTCAAGAAATTGAGGGCCCTTTTGAGGTAGCTCGTCCTGAACCCATTGTTTATACTGCTTCTGCAACACCGATAACCTGTAATGGTGAGGAAGATGGTACGATTACCGTCGAGGTGACCAGCGGAGGTGTGGGGCTTGTACAGTTTGCCATCAGTCCAAATTTTAATGAATTTTTCAGCGACCCAGCAAACTCTGGAGTCTTTACATTCGAGGATTTGGAAGGGGATGTCAATGGCCGCGCCTACACTATCTTGATACAAGATTCTGAAGGATGTTCAGAGACCGCGATTGTTGAGGTCTTTGAGCCCTCTGAATTGCAGGTTTCTGCCACACAAACCCCTGAGATATGTCTTGGCTTTGCAGATGGAACCGCCCAATTGAACATTACTGGTGGTACGCCTTTTGTTGACACTACAGGAGTAGAATACTACGAAGTGAGCATGAACTCATCCGATGATGCCGATTTCGCTAGAAACGACACCTTATTCTTTGACGGACTTCTTGGTGGTGAGTCGTATGTATTCTTCGTTCGTGATGCCAATGGCTGTGTCACCAATATTGTTGTACCGATTGACATAGGTGTTGATATTGCCGCTGAAGCCGTGGTTGAATATGGTTGTGAGGGTATTTTTCCAAACAATAGCACGACCATAGTCTCACAAAATGGCACATCATTCAATGATGTATTGTTTTCTTTGGATGTAGATGATATTACCGTTGCCAATACTGAGAGAAGCTGGGGTGACTTGCCTGCAGGTGACCATACGGTATACCTGTACCATGCAAACGGTTGTGCCACTTTTGTAGAGTTTACCATTGATGCATACGACCCATTGACCGTTGAAGCTGCAAAGACAGGACCCGATGAGGTTACGGTTACGGCAACTGGCGGATTTGGAAACTACGAATATTTCTTCCAGGGTGAATCCACGGGAAGCAATAATATTTTCAATATCAGTTATGATGCCACCATTAATATTAGGGTGGTGGATGAAAGAGGTTGCGTTGCCAATTTGGTTTTTCCATTTGATTTTGATGGCATGGTCGATTTCCCCAATTTCTTCACCCCTGATGGCGATAACATGAATGATGAATGGTTCCCGAGAAATCGTGAATTCTTCCCCAATATTGAAGTCATTATCTACGATAGGTATGGTAGGGTAGTGGCCCGTTTGGACCAAGTGGAGAAATGGGATGGAAATTATGAAGGTAACCCTTTACCAACAGGAGATTACTGGTATGTAGTCTTCGCCAACGATAATGAAAAGCAACAATACGTAGGTCATTTTACCTTGTATCGATAAAGAAAGATGATAAAATTAAATTTAAAAGGCATCCATGGATTTGGATGCTTTTTCTTTTGGATTTAATGTTTATTTTTGCACTCTTATTTTCGGGATGTGGCGCAGCCCGGTTAGCGCACACGCCTGGGGGGCGTGGGGTCGCAGGTTCAAATCCTGTCATCCCGACTCATCTTTTCAATACTCTGGTAGTCTTTCGATTATCAGAGTTTTTTATTTCATATACTAACATGCTGGATTACAAATTCTTTCCGGAGATGACCATTACGTAAAATTATTCTAAAAACGAATTATTTTAACAGCTATTTGCATCGATAGTGATAAATTTTATTCGTTTAGAATTAGCGTTATATCGAACTATTAAATAAATTTATACTTCATAAGTAGGTTAAGTACACATTTCGCACTTTTCTGGGCGAGATGTGAATTATGAAACTTCTGAAAGGGGGCGTTGGGGAACGCCCCCTTTCTTATTTGATGCATTGGTAAAGCGAACAGCTGGTAACAACTCCAGATTGTTTTGTTCAATAGGTGTTATCTATACAAGGTAAAGTTTCCTATAAACTCTCTGGTATCTTGTTCACCGTTCAATTTTATGATGTACCAGTAATCACCTGATGGTAAATCGGTCAATTGGTATTGACCATCCCAACCATCTTGATTTCCTTCAAAAAGATATATTTTCCTTCCGTATCTATCGAAGATCTTAATAAAGATGTTGGGGTATTGCTCGATGTTTCTGGGTCGCCACACATCATTGTTGCCATCCCCATCAGGGGTGAAGAAATTGGGTATTTCAACATCAATAAATTCCATAAAGATTTCTTGGGTCACACTGCACCCATTTTCATCAGTGACGGTCACCGAATACGTATCGGTAGCCGTGATGTAATACTCTGGATCATCACCGTTATCTTCACCATTGAAGGTAAAAGTGTAATTACCCGTTCCGCCGATGGCCAATGCAGAAATGGTGTTGATGCCTCCTTCGGATAGCTGTAGCTCCAATGGATCAAAATCAACGATATTGAATTCGAAGGTATTGGTACATCCGTTGCTGTGAACCACGGTAATGAAATGGTCTCCCGCTGAAAGATTTTCAAAAGTTCCGTCCAAGACCATCAGGGCAGGGTCGGTCGTATCCAATCCATACAGCACTTCACCAGCAACCGTGTCATCTTCAAAAGAAATACTCACTTCGTTTGTGGCCACGCCCATGTCACAAGGATAGCTGACCAATGCTTCACCTGCAAGATTTGCGCCGCTTTCCACTTCAAATACTTCAGAAATTTGACAGCCGTTCGCATCCCTGATAAACACCACATGGGTGCCGCTCGGCAAGTTGGTATATTCCAAAACACCCTCTGCAAAGTCTGAATCGCTATTGCTGTTCAGGCTCGTGAAATAAGGCGCGGTTCCACCATTGATTTCAAGCGTTATGGCCCCGTCGCTGCTTTCAAAACAGATTTCATCCAACACCGTGGTCGATACGGTCAATTCATGGGGTTCCGTAATCGTAAAATCAATCACCTCAAAGCAACCGTTAGCATCTTGGGCAATGACTGTATAATCGCCGGGCGCTAATTCATCGAAAGTATTTTCATCGACAAATTGGTTTAGGTTAGGTGAGATAGCAAATTGGTAAGGCCCGGTACCACCTTGAACATCCAAAGTAATACTGCCATCTTCTGCACCATTGCAGCTGATGTCTGTTATAGTTTCCTGTACCACTAGTGGAGTAGGTTCTTCAACCTCGATTTCCTCAGAAATCTCTTCACAGTCCCCACTCTGAACACGAATATAATAGGTGCCCTGTGGTAAATCGGCAAACAAACCGGAAGCTTGGTTGGGCCTGATTTCATCTGTCAAAGCCAGATCGGAGAACAGCGCATATTGATAATTGCCCAAACCGCCATCAGCCATGGCTTGAATGACGGCAGTGCTATCACCATTACAGTTTACACTTGCAGCTGAGGTATCGACGGCCAGTGTCAAGTCTTGTACAGCATTTACCACTATTTCGTTGGATACTATGGAAACACAGTTAAAACTGTCCCTCACATAATATTGATAGGCTCCTACGGCCACATTGGTGAACAAATGGGTATTGGCGCCATTGGTCTCATTCATAGGCGAGAAGGAGATTCCATCGGTACTCCATGCATAGGGTGCAGTTCCACCAGAAGCCGTCAATAGCAGTTCGGCACCCAGTTGGCAACTTAAGGTTTGGCTGGTGATCAATTGTGCGTTTACTTCCGTTGGTTCCGTAATTTCTACCACATGGGTCTCGAAAGTACAGCCCATGTCATCCAATACGGTAATGGCATAGAAACCGGCACCTAGATTGTCGAAGGTTTGATTCGTTTGTGAAACTGAAGTTTGCAGCACCGTGGTTCTTGATGCATCACTGTAGGTGGTCAAGATATAGCGATAATTGGTGCTCACATTTCTTGGATCCAAGGTAACCGTTACCGAAGCATCGGTATCGCCTTCGCAGACAAGATTTGTATTGGATATGGTACCTGTAATCGGGTCGGGCAGGAGTAGCTCGAAGGCGTTTGTAACTGTTTCAGTGCATCCCAAAGCATCTGTTACACTGACCTCATACTGGCCAGCGGTCAGTCCTTTAAAGATATGTCCATTGACCTGTGTTACCGTAGTCACTGCACTGGTGCCTAAATGTGTTAAACTAATGTCGTACGGAGCTTGACCACCCAATGGACTTATTGTTGCACTGCCCTGGTCATTTGTACAACCCACATCAACTAAATCAATAGGAGCCAACGTAATACCAGCGCTCGGAGTAGTGATGCTGAATGACCGTACCTGTGCACAATCAGGGAATGCGTCTTGGGTAACTTCCACCAAATAATTCCCTGCAGGAACGTCTATTGCTGTGGTAGGCCCTATGTTTGCCGAAGTTCCCGTTAAAATAGCCACTCCATCATCAGAACGGTCAGCAGGTGTACCGTTTGTGTCAAAAATGCTCCAAGAGAAGCCACCCGCATAAGTTGCATCAACCAATGTCAATCGTATGCTTCCATCATCGCCAAAACATACTACATCAGATAGTTTTTCAACCGTAACGTCAAACGTATTGGGTTCTTCCACTTCATGGGTAATGATTTGTTCGCATCCTGTATTGATATTGCGAACACCAAAGGTGTACGACCCAGCCGACAAATCTAGAAATTGGTTGGATGCTTGATACGCAGCAGAGGGCAGCATTCTAAACTCATAATTGCCTGGATGTGTCGCATAGCTGGTCAAGCTACTTGTAATATTTATGGTAATGTCTTCGCCGGCATTGCTGCAACTGATGGGGTCATCGACATGAATTGTAGGTGTTCCTAAGATATCAAAAGGAGCAATCGTCGCCGTAGTACTTCCAAAGCAACCTTGGTCATCGTATACATTGATGGTGTAGACACCACCATCTGGATTCGTTTCAATGTAGGTGGCATTGGTGCCGGATTGAACCGTATTTGGGGCTTCAATTGCTGGAGTATTTGGGTCATCCTCCTCAATAAATTCATAACGGATATAGGTTCCGCTGCCACCTTGAACAAAGGGAGCTACATCATTGACCGTGATTGATGCATTGTTCGCTGCATTGCCTGAAGTACAACCGAATTCTACAACCGTAGGAGCAGGTACGGTAATCGCTGTTGGCTCTGCAATAGCTATTGGGGCACTGTCAACACTACAATTGTTGGTAGCGGCATTTCCGGTTACGGTAATCACATACCCACTTGCGGTTGCTGGGCCGAGGCCAGTAAACGTTGCCGAATTGCCTGTGGTACTTGTAGGTGCTATGCTGGTTGCGGTTCCATCCATCGAAGTAATCTCAAAAGTATAGGGTGCTGCAGCCCCGTTGGTGGTTGAAATGGTAATGCTGCCATCATTGGCGCCCATACAGGAAACATCATATGCAATAATCGCAGGGTCAATGATAGGCGTAATCCTGTCCGGTACATTGATTACAAATACCCGGTCACAGCTTGCGTTACTTGGTGTAGCTGTATCGTAAATGGTAATGGTATAATCACCGGGCAGTGGCGCATGGTAATTAAAGTTATGGCTCGGTACCGTCGTTTGGGTCACCGCGGGTGCACCTGCAGTATTGGTGATGCTGTATTCATAAGTGCCTGAACCATCCAAAATCTCAATAGTAATGCTTGCTTCCGGGGTAGCTGTACAATCCAATAGCTTGGTCAATGTGGCATCCGCGGATAAAACAGGATGGACCACAAAATTGGTTTCCACTTCAGTACAACCGTTGCCATCCATGACATACACATCATAGGCACCGGGAACAACATTGATAAAGTTGCCGCCATTGTCTTCATACGCGGTTGGTGCAGGGTTGCCAAAAGGTACCATGGCATAACGTAGATTTCCCGCTGCCGAAGCACCAACTGCGGTTACCGTTATCGGTGCGGCACAATTATCTTGACTAACGCTCAAGGTCGGATTGGGCGACAAAGTCAGCGGCACAGTATTGGTTACAAATGAACACCCATATTGGTCGTACAAAGTCACTGTATAATTTCCTGCTGGGGAATTTACAGGTATTTCAACTGGATTATCCGTAGTTCCGGTAAGGGTCGTGAATCCTGCAGGACCTGATACGTCATAGGTATAAGGAGCCCCGCCGCCACCGGAAATACCATTGATTGAAATCAAACCAGGAAGGTTACATGAAATATTTCTTGTGACCACAGCCATTGCATTCAAGGGTGCCAATTCGGGCACATACGTATTTTCACTTGCTCCCTTACACGCTTCAGTACTGTTATCGGCCTCTATCTGAGTAATTTCAATATAGTAGTCTCCCTCACCCAAAGGAACCGTGGTCGTAATAGTCGAGTTGAATGGAACATTACCGCCACTGGTCTCGATGGGCGTTGTATTGCCCACTTGGTATATCTCCCAATTCATGTTGGGATAAGCCGTATCCGGCGTGACCGTAAATGTGATTTCACCTGTGGTGGCCCCTGCGCATGTCGGTGTAACATTGGTGGTAAATTCTATGGGTAAATCCACAGAGGGTATGTCATTCACATTGACACTGCTTGAGCGTACACAGCTATCATTTTCAACATAAAAAACATAGGTTCTTCCAGGTACCAGTAAAGGTAGACCAGGTGCTTGAGGTGTTGTGGGGTCTATGTTCGCAAAGGTATGGGTAGTACCATGAGGAATATTGGCTGTCCATACCGCTGTTGTACCATCGAAGTTTTCAGCATCATCTGTGTATGTGTAACGATATCCTGCCGCGGTATCTCCTTCTTCACCGCGAACCGTGACCTGAAGTTCATTACAGTTCAATACCTGTGGAAATAACGTAATGTCCAAATCATCAACAGGGAAAGGAATGATAAAGCGATCAAAATCTTTTTGACAAATCGTACCACTGGGTAAAGTAACCCTGATGGAAGGGAATACGGGTGTTCCCGAAGTATAACCTCTTATCTCGTGGTCAGTACTCCAATTGGTTCCACCATCCGAGCTATATTCTACCGTGCCTGTAGGAGTCACAACATTAATGAAATTAAAACCATAATCCGCTGGAGTATCGCTACAATCATTGGGAATTTCTGGATCGATGTCTGCCGTAATCTCGGTAGCATTGTTTATGGTCACTGTTGTGGAGGTCACCGTACAGCCGTTGGCATCGGTAATGGTCACCTCGTAATCACCAACTCCGATACCGTTGTAGGTAAGGGTAGTGGTTGAAATGTTCGAGTTGCTTCGGCCATAATCGATTCCGTCTCCTGGAGAAAGATCAACCAATGTGTAGGTATATGGCGAGGTTCCGCCACCCACGGTAATATCAACAAAACCTAATCCATCAAAACATTCAGGGTCAGTAGCCGTTGCACTTACGGATAAATTGGTAACTGGGGTCAGGATGATATCCTCCTCCAAAAAGGAACATATCGCAGGTGAACCATTATTATCCTGTACATAGACATCGTAACCCGACGGATTGGCCGTTGCCATTGCATCGGTCACCGTCAATGTATTGGCTGTGGTGTATAAGCCAGCAGGACTCGTATTTGCGGGTACGATGGCATAAAGCAATGTACCGTTGCCACCAGTGGCGGTGACGGTAATCAAACCGTTATTACAGGCACTGAGCGGTGTTACTACTACATCGACGACCAACTGGGGTTCGATGATTACAGTTTGCGTGTTTGGAGCGGTTGGACAACCAAATTGGTCCCTTACCTCAATATCGTAGCTTCCAGCAGAAAGTCCTGTAAATGTATGGCTGGTGGCCGTTGTTGGAGAAGGTGTAATCCATGGACCGCCATCAATCCTAAATTCATAATTGCCATTGCCCGAAGTGACATCCACCAAAATGGAACCGTCATTGCTGCCCGAATAACAAGCGGTCGGCGTTACATCAAAAGCAATAGTTGCTGGTGGAGCTACCGTAACAGCGTCTACCATTGGCAACAGTACCTCGCACGCATTATCATCCATCATGCGAACCAAATAGGTGCCATCGGGTACATTCGTAAATGTTGCATTGGTTTGATAGGGCCGTATTACCGTACCAGTGGTATCCTCCAATTGGTATTCGTAGGAGGGATTTCCGCCAGTAGCGGAAGCTTCTAGTGTGCCACCCGTATTAAAACAGGTATAGTCAGCGGTTTGGGCCAAAGATGGAGTTATGATGGATGGCTCAGTCAGTGTGACGGGGAAGGATGCCGTACACGAAACATCATCCAATTTTCTGACTTGAACGGTATAACTGCCATCGGCCAGTGATGGAGACGTTGTTACAGGTGAAGTCATTGAAGTTGTCCAGTTGGTGCCTCCATCCAAAGAATATTCAAAACCGACACCTGAGGTAAAATTGGAAACCTCAAACCGCACAAATCCGTCAGCAGCTGCGTTACAGCTAGGGTCAAAAGCGGTCAGCAATTGTGCGCCAAAGGCTTGGTCAGCTGCGACCACGACAGTCAAATATTGGGTTCTCTCGCAGACTTCGGCCAATTGAAAGGCAGTGATGTCATCCAAAACCAGATCATTACCATCATTACTGTTCACATTGGTCCTAAAAACGATATCAATATCGGTATTTGCTCCTGGATTGAACGTTATGGTACGCTCGTGCCAATCGGTATCGTTGTTGTTTTTTGGAATTTCAGGAGGTGTTTCGGTGTGAATCACGGTTCCGGTATTGTCCAAAATTTCAACGAGTACTTGAGGGTTATTGCCCGCATTTCCAACTTGCATTAGATTGTAGGCCCAAAAATTCAAGGTGATTTCTTCATTGGGCAGTACCTCAATGTCACGTCTCGCCCATAAAATATTGTTCAATTGTGGATTGCCCGTATCTGAGAAAGTACTCACATCTATGGCCAAGAATCGACCACTGGTCAATCCTGTATGGTCTTGCGGACTCAACCATGAGGGTACCGGGTTGGTGACAAAATTGGTGACCGTGTATTCCCCGTTCACCAAGATTCCCGCTGGTCCGCGATTACAGGGGGTCACTGAGCCGTCTTGGGGCTCATAGCAGTAATCAGCACCTATTTCACCAATTTGTGTGGTTGGGCCTGCTCCAAAATCCTCGAAGAACAAAGTACTTTGATTGGGTGCCAAGCTACTGGAATAACCAACGGTGACGGTATATGTACCATCCGAAACATTGGTAAAAATATTGCTGTCGACGGGCGTATTATCGGTACCGTTCAACGCATAAGTATACTCAAAATCTGTTGTATTTGAACTGTTTATGGTTATCGTACCCGTACCGTCACAATTATAATCCACGCCACTGCTTAATGTTGGGTCAGGGGTAGGGGTGGGAACGGTCAAATCAATGGTATGCACACAGCCCAAGGCATCCCGCACCTGTAATTGATGGTTTCCGGGCAGCAGTAGTTGTTCATCATTGGCACTAAAGGCACTGCTGCCATCAAAACGATATTCGTAGGGTGCCTGACCTCCATTGGCATTCAAAATTTTCACCCTTGCCCCATTGGGATTACAGGAAGCATCCTCGATGATTGCAGCTGAAGCAGTCAATCTAAAGGGCTGGTCAATTTCGTAATCCAAGGTTTCCACACACCGCGATGTTGGGGTTCCGCTGGAATCCATTACGATTATGGTATAGAATCCAGCCGATAGATTCACAAATGTGTTGCCTGTCTGATAGGTCGTACCACCATCCAAACTATATTGATACGGTGCGGTGCCCCCAGTGGCAGTGACCGTCAAGGTCGAGGTTGAAGAATCAGCACACACGATGCCCGTATGTGAAGCGGATATCGACACGGTGTCCAAATCTTGTATGGTCACAATATTTGAAAGGGCACTACAGCCATTATCATCAAATACGATAAATTGATAATTGCCATCTTCATTGGGGAAATAAGTTTCTGGCGTACCTCGATAACCAAACAAAAAGTTGGTGGCGGTTTGCTTTGCCGAATCGGGCACATCATCAGGTGAGGCGTAAAGTGGTCCTGAGGGGCCTGACCAAATGGCCATTTCGTAATCGGGATTGGGGCTACCACCACTGGGTGTCAAGGTGATGACCCCCGCATTACAGGTAATGTTCGAGGTGGTAACGGCTTCCACTTCAAGTTCAGGCACTTCACCTACGGTAATGTTTTGGGTATCTGTACAACCGTTATCGGTCGTAGTGATGACAATATAGTCTCCAGGATTTACGTCTTGAAAGGTGTGGGTGTTTTCGTTTGTAGCGACTTCGCTGGTCACAAAAGTACCGTCCCCACCATTGCTGCCGTCATCCAATCGTAACTCATAACTGTAATTGGGCAGTACATTCAGGGCCTGTATTGAAATGGTGCCCAGTTCGTCGCATTCTGCAGCGGTGCTGCTCAAATGTACTTGATAATCGCGTTCTTGAATACCGATGTCTTCGGTTTCGAAAATACAGCTTCCCACAATGGGATCACCCGTAATTGGATTCAACTGCGTCACCTGAACCTTGTAGGTTCCACTGGTGGAAATGTCAAAATTGGGCCCATTGTCATCTGAAAATGGAACAATAATAGCATCGGTATCTACATCTACCAATTGAAAGCCGTAACCAGAACCAACGTTGGTGATTCGGATATTACCGGGCGTACTGCACAAAATGTCAGAAGCGATATGGTCAATGTCAAGATTGTTCTTGAACACGTTGAAATAGAATCGGCTGAAACAACCGTTTTGATAGTTGATCACTACGCGATACTCACCGCTATCGGTCAATGTAAAGTTGTCTTGGATCGCCAAATCATTCCATGTACAGCCACTATTTTTATTGGCACAGTCATCACCGACATCTGAGCAACTTGCTTCGTCCAATTGTTGCCAAACGATACTTTGTGCATCCGTGATACCCAGTTGAATGATGGCATCATCATTTTCACCGCACAAAAAGATGTTTGGCAATAGGTCGCCGTCAGCGGAACATGTGACGATTTCACCCTGCAAATCATTATCGGGATTGGCATCACCATTGACCTGATTGAAATAATCGATAATGGGATTGGTCTGTGTGGTTCCGAAGCGTTCAACGGTGATACGCTCAACCAAGTCAGGGCAGCTACCGCCCGCAGATTTTTCAACAATGTAATTGCCAATATCGGTGACCAATAACGTACTTGGGTCGCTATCAGGGTCACCATCGTCCAATAATGTATCCGCACCATCAATTTGACCGTTGTTATTGTTATCGATGGCCCAATTGTAGGTCGTAAATCCAGTTCCTGCGCTGAGCACCACATCATCACCGCAAAGCTGAACCGTTCTGGCTTGATCACAATTGGCCAAATCGTTGAGAATGGTATTGCTCGCAACTTCAGGAGCGACATCACAGGCTGAGGTCGATGTTGCGCCCCCCTCATCGGTAAAGTTTGCGGGATTCAACACCCCCTGATACGTAGAATAGGCCAAATTTTCAAGTGTTGATGAACAAGCAGCCACAAAATCAGAACAGTTACCGGAGATGGTCACCGTAATTTTAATACTGTATTCGGGGTCGCCTACTTCCACCAAATTATCGGGTATTTGGAAGAAAATCTCATTGGTAGCAGGATTTAGTGGGGTATTTGTAACTCCCGGGGCATTTGAGGTATCAATGTTATCCAGGGTCACATTATTGGGCAAGATATTTCTGATGCTGTAATTCACCGCATTGTCATCGCCCGTATTTTGGAAGCGTAGCACATAATTAAAGGTCTGGCCGAGACTTACGCCCTGCCCATTGATATCTGCGCCACCAAGGTCTTCAGAGGTATTGCCGAGAAGTATTTCAGGTGCAAAAACCTGAATATAGGAAGCCGCATCAACCGTACCGTCTGTTGGGTCAACAACTGGGGTTCCAGTACCGTATTCGCCACCGTCACCGCCATCGGCGTTATTGTCTTTATAAAATTCGTTGGCATCGCTACAACCATCGCCATCGCTATCCAAATCCAAAAGGTCTGGAATGCCGTCACCATCGGTATCACATCCAGCGGTCAACAACTCTCCTTGTATATTGGTGGGGCCGGCCACGTTTTGGCCAATGACAATGGTATTGCTTCCTGATGGATCCCAAGTAAAAGCATTGGGTGGGGTGGTCAGCTGCATAGGTTCTAGTGGCCCATTGGATGTTCTTGAACCAAAGAGTTCCAATTGCCCCGATTGATCAATGACCACTCGCAGCAATGGGGTGCCGTGGGAACCCGTCAAGGTGTATATCTCTGGGTTTCCGTTTTCGCCATATCCGAAACCATCCATAAAACGAGCAAAGTTTCCAGGAACATTTTGAAATTGTATTTCACCCGCCAAGTCGGTACCGTTGATCTGAAGATTGAAAGAATTATCCAGACTAAAAATATCGAGCACCATATAATCTTCGACACTGGTCAATGCGCTGGTATGCGATGCCCCGCCAGAAATGTTGAATGCCAGATTGCTGCACTCATCCCCATCATAAATACCATCATTGTCATCATCTAAATCGGTAATATCGTTGACACCATCGTTGTCATAGTCATTATGAACAACAATTCGAGCTGACGGACTGTCTTCTGTGATATTGGCATCCGTTTGGTCTTGGCTATTGGTAACAGTATTGGTCAAGCTTAAAAGGGGTAGTGTATCAATCTCATCACCACGCACCTCCAACTCTAAAAATGCGGTATCACCACCATCCAAGGTGCCGATATTCCAAACATTGCCACTAAAGCTACCGGTGATGGTAAAGGCATTGACCAAGGTGAGTCCGGCTGGAATGTTATCGGTAATCTGAAGATTCGTCAAGGGGCCCACACCCCAGTTTTGTACACGAATGGTAAACGTAGCCGTCTCACCTTCCATGATTTCAGGCTTGTCAACCGTTTTTTCAAAAACAACGTCAGGGTCACAATATAGCGCCAGAATAGGATTACTGTCATACGTACAGGGCCCTTTAGTACCTCTCAGAAAGTATTCTCCAGCTCCGGGAGGGGCATAACTCGGACTGTTCGCACCGGGAATAGGTTGCCCGTTCTCATACCATTGAAATGCGTCAAAATTGTTGTTCGTGGCCTCGTAAATTTCAGAACCAACAAAACAGCCGCTACCTCCCCTGATGGCGAGTGTCACCTCGGGTAGCGTATCGAATCCGGAGAAATATCCCGCAACACCACGTGCACCGTTAAAGCCAAAGAAGCCTACGGCCATAGGGCCCGTTGATTGAACACTCACATTTCCGTTAAGGTTGGGGATGTAAAAAGTCTTCCAATCCGTTGATCCTGCCACAGGATTGGAGGGAGGCAGGGTTACAGGTCCGTTGCCATCTGTCACAACAATATTGGAGTCTGGGGTGTTGACAGCGGCCACAATGGTCATTCCCCCGGTGACATTAAGGCCCGCCATGTCTCTGATGTCAGGTATATTGTCCATCACATCGGGCAAGAGACAGTTTACGGGAGCCACAAAGTTGAGTCCTTGGGTATAGGGTGTGGTTGCACCTGCCATACATTGATAGGCATAGACGTCTTTAGAGGTCTGCACCAGCATATTCGCCCCAACAGCGTTGGCCGAATAGTGACTGCTGGGTATTTCAAAATACTCACCGTTATCGATGGTCGCTATGGGTGTGGTACTTCCGTTTACAAAAATCTGTGTGTCATCAGAGGTTGCGATCAACAGCGGAAATTCTGTCCATCCGTTGGCATTACCATTACCCCGTATGAATACGTATTCTTTTCCCAACCTGTTTTCAGGAACGGGCTGGTCGATACCGGCATCACGATTACTGGCATTGACCTGTCGCCCAAAGTTTATCGAACCGTTGCTGATGACAATATCTTTATCAGATTCAATGGTCGCTCCGATCCAGCCATCCTCATGGGCTTGGGTCGGGGCATTACCAATGTAGGTTTCAAAAACAAAGGACTCATTGGCATCCAAAACGATTTGATACGTATTGGCCGTTATTCCGGCCCTGTTATTGCCAACCCGAAACTCGCATCCGGGGTCATAACCATAAAGATTAATGGTCGTGTTGTCTTCAGTGGCCATGATGCCCAAAGTATTTGATTTGGATGGATGCGCTCCTCTGTTGGGAACACCGCCCCACTTAAAAGCGGTACCCAAGGCCTGTCTGCCTTTTGCGGTCAAGGATGCCGCCTGCGCATTTGAATTCCCTCTATAATTTACATAGAACCGATTTCCACTGGGGGATTCAAAACGTAATCCACTATTGGTCAAAACAACACCTGTGTTGGCGTTGTTGACCAAGGTGATGTTGTTGTCTCCGTCGGCCAAGGTCCACACTGCTGGACTCACATTTGAAATATTGAAAGTCGCCACTGGGGCCGGATTGGTACCACGATAGGCATTTACAGCGAACGTTGTGGGCTCAGGCGTAGAGAGATATATGGCCTGGTCTCGAATGCCCTGATTGTTTTGACCTTGTTTTAAAGGCGGTAAGTAATGTAGGTCGCTCAATTGAGCGTGAGTATTTTGTGCAGATAGTGCAAAGACTAAAAGGAAAAATAGAAATTGTAGCTTACGCATGGTTTGGGTTTGGGGCTATTTTTAACAAAATAAGAGTGCATGAAATACTTCAACAAAGTATTGTTGTGAAAGTGGTTCGCTATGTTGTAAATCCTTTCCAAGCCCTATGTTTAGTGATTTAAGTAGGCCCTTCTTTTACAGGGAAAATCTATAAACAGTCAGATTTGACCGATAAAGAACAAGTATTGAAATAATATCTTTCAGGCCCGATAAAAAATGGATATACTGCAGTTGAACACTGCTTCAAAGCTTATTTTTTAACAACAAAAGCGGTTAGATTTTTGTTGATAACTAGAATAGGGGAAACTGTTGCTCAACTGTAAGGTTTTGCCCAAAACACCTACTTTTGTAGCACGAAACGATACGTTTAGAAAATCAAGATATGTCAGAGCAAATTGAAAGAATAAAAACACTGATTATAGGATCCGGACCAGCAGGCTATACCGCAGCAATTTACGCTGCACGGGCTGATTTAAATCCCGTGGTTTACACAGGAATGGAGCCTGGCGGGCAGTTGACCACAACCACCGAGGTGGATAATTTCCCTGGGTATCCAGAAGGTATTGATGGCCCTACCATGATGGTGCAGTTGCAACAACAGGCCGAACGTTTCGGTACTGATGTGCGTGTGGGTATGGCGACCGCTGTTGAATTGAGTGATGAAGTAGGGGGTATCCATAAGGTTACCATCGATAATGATAAAGTGATAGAAGCTGAAACCATCATCATTTCAACAGGTGCTTCTGCAAAATATTTGAACATCCCCAGTGAACAACGACTCAGGGGTGGCGGGGTATCTGCCTGTGCTGTCTGTGATGGATTCTTTTATAAAGGTCAGGAAGTGGCCATTGTCGGTGGTGGTGATACCGCAGCTGAAGAAGCTTCATATTTGGCAAACATCTGCAAAAAAGTGACCATGCTTGTTCGCAAAGACCACATGCGCGCTTCAAAGGCCATGCAGCACCGTGTCAACAGCTTGGATAATATTGAAATACGCTACAACACCGAAGTTGATGAGGTTTTGGGTGACCAAGTTGTGGAAGGTTTGAGAATGGTGAACAACCAGACGGGTGAAAAAGAAGAGATTGCCATTACGGGTTTGTTCATTGCGATAGGGCACAAACCCAACACCGATATTTTCAAGGGACAATTGGAAATGGACGATGTTGGCTATATCATCACGGAGCCAGACTCTACCAAAACAAACAAACCCGGGGTTTTTGCCAGTGGTGATGCACAGGACAAAATTTACAGACAAGCCGTTACAGCTGCAGGTACCGGCTGTATGGCAGCCTTGGATGCCGAACGTTATTTGGCGACCATTGGATCTGCTATTGAGGCCACTGCCCGATGGGATTAAAAAAAGCCGCTTTCAGAGCGGCATTTTTGATTGTAATTTAAAAACTCTAATCTAAGCGAATGTAATTTTCTGAGTTGATGCGGTTGCCCTCATCATCGACGAATATTTGGCTGTATTTGTCTTCTTCGAGAACAAGTTCCATGCTCCACGTCATATCTTCTTCGGCTATTTTTCGCATAGAGGCCGACATATATTCCAACTGTTCGGTCAGGGTAGAGTCGGTGGTCTCGTAAGAACCGTACCCAAACCATTCTACTGAATCTTGCGGTACATATCGTGTCCACATGACCTTGCCATTATAGTACATTTTTATCTGGCGGTATCCGTCAACCGCGAATACGGTATCAGTGACATTTTCACCATCATAATTGTAATGGCTGACGAGCTCCCATGTTCCCTCAATGGAATTCCTTTGTTCGAATGTGTTTTGAATCGGCGTTGTTGCAGCGATCAATACCAACATCAAAAAGACTAACCCAAGTAATTTTTTCATGACACATGTATTTTTTGAGGAATTATTATCACATAAAAGATACAATTATTTTAACATATCCTCAAAAAATACCATCTGAATTAAGAAATATTTTACAATGGAATGAAAACCTTTGAATAATCAGTAGAACTAGAAAGTCCTGATGGTTGTATCAGGACTTTAAAAGCTATGGATTGGTTATTTGGTTGTGGTGGCTGTTTGGCATTTATCGGTTAATATTTGTGTACACTGCCAGACGCCGATTTCTTTTTCTGTACGCTGGCATCACCTGTATAAGAAATATCAGCTCCACTGCTGGCATCGGCAACCAACGATTCTGAAACGTTCACTGAAATGTCTGAACCACTACTTGCATCTGCGGTACAGTGCTTTGTCATCAAGCCTCGAGCCCTGATGTCAGCTCCACTGCTGGCATCGGCATTTAGCCTTTCTGTTGTGCCTGAAACCTTGATATCGGCCCCGCTACTGGCATCGGCGGTAACTTCTGACGCTTCAAGTTCAACCTGTAGGTCAGAACCACTGCTTGCCTCTAAATCGATTTTATCGGCCTTTATCACGTTCTGGGCGGTAAGGTCAGCCCCGCTTGAAGTTTCAAGAGCTGTAATATCAGGTAGTGTTACAAATACGTTTTTGGTCGCCCTGCCGATATTCTCAATGGCATGTATTCTCAGTTTACCATCCCTAATATCGGTGCCTATCAAATCGATGATATTCTCGTCGGCTTCGACCGAAATACTGAATTCGTTGCCCTGTGTTACATAAACGTCGATTCCTTCGGATGCGAGTACTTCGGTGAATTCATCGGTTATGTTACGTGATTCATCCACTACGACCCCGTTTCCCTTTTTTCCGTTGCCGAAATTGATGTCAAAGGCGCATGAGGATACAAAGAGCGCCAAAAAAAGTGTCACTAAAATTTTTACAAGTGTTGTCATGATTGTTGTTTTGATTGTGTAAATATTTGTGTTTTAGTTGTTTTCGTTCAATTAAGGTTACCGAATTGTTGAAAATAGATGCCCAACTGTATCATTGGTCATTTTCCTTTGCCTTGATTCGCACCCCGTCTTCATCAATTTTCATTTCAAAGGAGTCGTCAGCATCTTTTACATTGATGTCAATACCGTCTTCATCGATAATAAAACGGGCATCCTCATCGTCATCATTCCAATTGTCTTCATTGTTGTCTTCTGGGCATTCTTGACATTTCAATTCTCCATCTTCGCCCATGATCCATGTATGGTCGGCAATGCGGCTTCTGTAATAGTCGCGGTCATTTTTGGTGCCCCTGTCAATATGCCCTTTTGTGGTTTTATCAAACATGATGACCTTGCCAACGGGCACGTACAATGTGGCCCGCACCTCTTGCTGTCTGGCCTTGTTTGACGTAGCCGTGGTCAAAAATTCGTCAAGTACAATTTCGTTGTTCGAAAACGCATAGTTGTAGTTGACCTTAGATGCACGTTCACGTGCTTCTTTAAACGTTTTGCCATGGCTGTCTTTTCTGATACTGATCCTTAAAACAGAGTCTTCAGATTTTTTGACGTTGAAACGCACATCATCAGACATCAAAATCGGATTATCGCTTTCATCGTATGAAAGTGTCATTCTACCAAAATGGATGTTTTCCATATTTCGGTCATAATTAGAATCGTTCATTCTGATCAGAATGGTGTCGTTGTCAGTGTTGAAAGCCAACTCGTTTTTTTCCGTACTGCTTCCCACAGTCGCAAACTCTGCTGCCTGACGAACGCCTAGAACCACTAACGAACCTATTGAGATCAACCATAGGCCCAATAAACTGAACTTGGCGATGTTTCCTATGGATTTTAGGTTGGTCACCAAAATCTTCATCCCTAAATAAAGAAGAAAGAAAAACGGAATGCCAATGGCAAAAAACAATAACAATGAAACCAGCCATACCGGGGCCCCAGTGGTATTGACAATTTCATAGAAATCTACCCCCGGAAAGTGTACCGCATCAATAATACCCACTGAGAATAAGGCGATAAACAAGCCAATCAAAGTGGCTGCACCGATGATAATCAAGAGTATGCCGATAAACTTACCGAACACCTTGAACAGAAACATGATAATGTCACCGATGGTATCAAAAAAGGTCTTGGAGCTGCTTTTGACCTTGTTGCCCACTTTTTCGTAGTCAACGTTTTTTACTTTGTCTGCAACATCATCAAACCCCTCTTTAACTTTGCGTTCTATATTGCTGATGTTGATGGGCTCCCCCGTCATGTCCAATTTTTGGGAGGTTGTGGCAGCTTCTGGTACCAAAATCCATAAGAGGATGTAGGCAATGAGCCCGAAACCGGTGAAAACGGCCAATAAAATGAATATGATACGTATCCACAACGCATCAATGCCCAGATAATATTCCAATCCCGCACAGACCCCACCGATATATTTGTGGTCAATATCGCGGTATAGCTTTTTGACCCTACCACGGGGTTCTGTGGCTTTTTCCTTTGGTGCATCCTCAAAGATGTCTTCATCGACCATGTAGTCTTCAGGTTGGCCCATCACCTCGATGACGGCATCGACTTCCTTTTGGGTGATGACCTGGCGCTCATGCTCCATCTTTTCTAAAAAGAGCTCGGCTATTCTTGCCTCAATGTCGGCGATGATTTCGTCGCTGCCGGTAGTACCCGAGAACGAGCGTTTTATGGCCTCGAGATAGCGTCTAAGCTTGTTGTACGCTTCTTCATCAATGTGAAAGAAGGTATTCGCAAGGTTTATATTGACTGTCTTGTTCATTTTTTGACTGTTTTGTTGTTGGTTACGAGGTTAACGGCGTTACGGAGTTCATCCCATGTGCCGTTTAATTCTTTGAGAAACAGGTGGCCCGTTTCGGTTAGTGCATAATATTTTCGTGGCGGACCCGATGTTGACTCTTCCCAACGGTAGTTGAGAAGGCCAGCATTTTTAAGTCGTGTGAGAAGCGGATAAATGGTGCCCTCGACCACGAGCATTTTGGCATCTTTGAGCGCACCCAAGATTTCAGAGGCGTACTTGTCCTCTCCGCTTAAAATAGAGAGGATGCAATACTCTAAAACCCCTTTGCGCATCTGTGCCTTTGTGTTTTCTATGTTCATAACTGCATGGTTATTATCGATTTAACTGTTCGTTTTTGTTTCCTTGCCCGCTGTGATGAGCAGCGGGACTTGGAAACGGTTTCTGGTTGATTGATGATTGATTTGACTGTTCGTTTTTTTGTCCCGATAGCTATCGGGAGATGAATAAACTCCTTTAATTTTTATGTAAACTGATAACTCTTGTAGTGGTCCAGTTACTTCCATTATTTCTCCACAGGGTAATGAATCTACTGGCTTTTGACGTTGCATTGGGTTCTTGTTTGTTGAAAAACCGATGCATTCCGATTTCAACGGCCCCGAAACCGGGAATTTGGTGTACTTCGATACTTCCTTCTACCAATTGGCGTGTGACTTTGCCACAAATATTTTCTTCAATGCTTTTTAACACATCACTTTTTGAAGTGGATAGCCCTCCCATGTCGTGATAAAATTCCAAATCTTCATCCATAAGTTTGGCTTGGGTTTCCATATCACAGTTATTGTACGCATCAAACAGTTCCTTGTCTAATGCAACTACCTTTTTGTGGAGCTCAGAATCATTGGATACTTGAGCGTTTGCAGCAATACTTGCTACAATAAAAACCAAGACCACTGTTTTTTTAAGCCTATTCATTACTTGATAAATTTTATGGTGAACGGGTATTTAAATGTTTCTCCTTCATTGGTTCTTATTGTGGCCAAAATGGTATACACAACATTTATTACGATAAGACCAGCCTGTAAAAGTCCTGTGATGCCCACGGGCCAGAAAAATCGGCCAAACCTAAAATCGTCGCTACTGATATGAATGTTCAGGTTGTTGAAATCACTCAAACGATGGAAACCAAAAAAATCACCGTCGAAGACATCGGGCCAAAACCCGATAAAAAATGGAATGCTGACCAAACCCACCAAAATAGAGTAGAGCAACATACTGATTTGAAAGTTCAGGGCCTGTTTGCCATTGTAATCGACAAAATCATATTCTTTTTTGTTAGCTGTCCACAGTAGCAATGGAAAAATAAAATTGCCAAACGGAATAAAATATTTTGAAAATGTCGACGCATGAATGATGGCCGAAAGATTACGTTCATGTTTGGTTAAAGTTGTTGCCATTTTCTGGTTGAATAATAGTTTGCCTATTAGCTTACGATGCAAATATATATCTAAAAGATGGTACTATGCAAAACAAAGTACTATAAATTAACTTTTATTTAACAATTGAAAGCTCAAGTATTTTAGGTACTTTTAGGCACTTTAATTGTTATAGAATGGCTACCGGTACCAGTAAATTCAACACATTCACTTTTTTCAAACTTCCCTCAGCGTGGTGGTGCGGGGTGCGGTTACGCTATTTGGATGAAAAGAAAGCGGTAACCACCGTAACCCATCGTTGGGTAAATCAAAACCCTTTCAAAAGCATGTTTTGGGCGGTTCAGGGCATGGCGGCAGAGTTGAGTACAGGGGCCATGGTGATTGACCAGATTCGTTCAAGCGGAAAGAAAATCTCCATGCTGGTGCAGAACAACAAGGCCCACTTTTCAAAAAAAGCGACGGGTAAGATTACCTTTACCTGTGAAGATGGCCATTTGATTGCCGATGCGATTCAAAAAACCATTGCGACCGGTGAGGGGCAAAAAATTTGGATGAAGTCCGTTGGGGTCAATGATGATGGGGTAGAGGTGAGCACGTTTAATTTTGAGTGGACGGTGAAGTTAAAGGGGTAATTTTTTCGCTTTTAAACAATTATCTATTTATTTTTAGAAAAACTTATTCAACAATGGGAAAATTCGAAATTAAATCCACAAGCGCCGGAAAATGCATGTTCAACCTGAAGGCAAATAACGGCCAAGTAATTTTGACCAGCCAGTCATACGCCAGTATGGATGGATGCAAAAATGGCATTGAATCAGTGAGGACCAACTCGCAATCAGACGGTCAATTTGAGCGTAAAACCGCAAAAGACGGTAGCCCTTACTTTACATTGAACGCTACAAATGGCCAAGTGATAGGCCAAAGTGAAATGTACAGCTCTACCGATGCCATGGAAAATGGCATTGAGTCTGTAAAGAAGAACGCGCCAGATGCTGAAGTGGTAGACAATTCATAAACTGGTAAAGAATTTCAATATATCATGGTTATGGTTAGTGTTATGATATAGGGTAAGGCAGTCTTTATGGCTGCCTTTTTATTTTCTTGTTGTAACAAACGAAAGAATTTTTGCACCAATATTATAAATCAACAAAAAACGAACAGATCCTCTCCCGATAGTTATCGGGATTCACGGGAATGACAAAAATCAAAAAAGATTTCCGACTTCTCGGAAATGACATTAAATCAAAAGAAACATGAACAACCACGAAATTGACTATGAAATCTACGGCGAAGAAATGCAATATGTCGAAATTGAGCTTGACCCCCAAGAGGCTGTTGTGGCCGAGGCTGGCAGCTTTATGATGATGGATACCGACATCAAGATGGATACCATTTTTGGCGACGGCAGCAACCAAGAAAAAGGGGTGTTGGGCAAGATTTTTTCTGCTGGCAAGCGCGTGCTGACAGGGGAAAGCCTTTTTATGACCGCTTTTTTGAATGTGGGGCAGGGCAAAAAGAAAGTGAGCTTCGCATCGCCCTATCCCGGTAAGATCGTGCCCATTGACCTTTCTGAAAAGGGCGGTAAGTTCATCTGCCAAAAAGATGCTTTTTTATGTGCGGCGAAAGGCGTTCGAGTGGGCATCGAATTTTCAAAACGGTTGGGCCGCGGCCTGTTCGGTGGCGAAGGTTTTATCATGCAAAAACTCGAAGGCGATGGTATGGCCTTTGTGCATGCGGGCGGTACCATGGCCAAGAAAGAATTGGCAGCTGGCGAGGTACTTCGTGTTGATACGGGCTGTATCGTTGGCTTTTCACAAACTGTGGATTATGATATCGAATTTGTGGGCGGCATCAAAAACACGGTCTTTGGCGGTGAGGGATTGTTCTTTGCGACACTCCGCGGACCAGGCACGGTATATGTGCAATCGCTTCCGTTCAGTCGTTTGGCCGGTCGCGTTTGGGCCGCAGCCCCAAAAGGCGGAGGTAAGGACAAAGGCGAGGGGAGCATTTTGGGCGGTCTTGGTGATCTGTTGGATGGGGATAATCGTTTCTAAGCTAGAAATCAGAAATACGAAGTACGAAGATTTTTTTGTACTTCTAATTTCGTATTTCGTACTTTCAAAACATGAACTTCAATAACCTATTTGACTTCCTTAACGAACTCCAAAAAAACAACAATAAAGAATGGATGGATGCCAATCGAAAATGGTACCATCAGGTTCGCAATGATTTTATCGCTTGGTTGGATGGTCTGAATGCCATTTTAGAGGAAAAAGACAAAGAATACTATTCCACTCCGGGTAAAAAAGGCATCAACCGCATCAACAATAATTTGATGTTTCACCCCAATAAACCGGTATACAAAGACCATTTTGGCGCGGGATTGGACAAGGCACCGGGCACTGCTGATTTCTATATCCATATTGGTTTGAACGAGTGTCTGCTGGCAGGTGGCTTTTGGCGACCCGCCCCAAAAACCTTGCGGAGCATTCGAGACGGTATCGATTATGATGGAGAGGAGCTAAAGAAAATCCTCAATAAAAAATCGTTTAAAGACACCTTCGGTGATTTGTATGAAGACGAAAAGTTGACCAATGCCCCAAAAGGATTTTCGAGTGACCATGCCCATATCGACCTCTTGAAACATAAATCTTTTGCTGTGGTGCATGAATTGGAAAAAGAAGAGTTGCTCTACAGCGAGTTTGACCAAAAAGTAGTGCAGGTGTACTTTGAAATGCTTTCGTTTAGAAGATATCTGAATAAAGCGGCAACCGTTTAAAATCCAAAAAAACAGATTTCAAAACCTTTGGTGTTCATTCGTGAGTATTAGTGAAATTCGTGTCCAGCTAAAATCATCATTCGAATATGAAAAACGGCAACATTAAAAACATCAAAAAGGAAATCCTGTCCGACAATTGGTACACGCTGAACAAGTATACGTTTGACTATCAAAAAGAAGACGGTACTTGGGAGACCCAACACCGTGAAGCTTATGATCGTGGCAACGGGGCGGCAATTTTGCTGTACAATAAGAACAAAGGCACAGTGATTTTGACCAGACAGTTCCGCATGCCCACCTATGTCAATGGCAATGAAGACGGAATGATGGTTGAGGTCTGCGCAGGTTTGTTGGATGGTGACAATCCCGAGGATTGCATCAGAAAAGAGACCGAGGAAGAAACAGGCTTTAAGATTGATAATGTACAGCGGGTGATGGAAACTTATATGTCACCAGGTTCCGTAACCGAGATTTTGTATTTGTTCGTTGGGGCCTATGAAGATAGAATGAGAGTAGGTGAGGGCGGAGGCGCTGCACACGAAACCGAAAACATCGAGGTACTCGAACTGAAATTTGAGGAAGCCCTGAAAATGGTGCAGACCGGTGAAATAAATGATGCCAAAACCATTTTACTATTGCAATGGGTACAAATCAACGAGTTGGTTTAAAAAATACCAAATCACAAGCACCAAAATCCAATAACTTTTTTTGGAATTTGGAATTTTCCTCAGTACGTATCCCGAATAAATTCAAAGACCTCTTGCATACGCTTTTTCACTTCTGATGAAGGTATGCGGAAATGATTGTTCATACAGCTGAAAATCAAAATCCTGCCCGATTTGGTGATAAGGTAGCCGCTTAAATTATAGTTATTGCCCAAAGAACCTGATTTAGCGATAATAAAATGTTCTTCAGCTATTCCGTTAGATTTTTTGATGGTTCCATTTTCATTCCAGTATGGAAAAAGAGAAAACAACCGCTCTTTTGAAAATTCGGCGTGTAATTTTGCAAGCACCTGCACCATTGATTCAGGGGTGAACAAATTATAACGTGACAAGCCGGAACCATCGACCCAGCGGGGCATTTGAACCAAACCACTCAAATATTCTTCCAACACATATTCTTTGGCGGTTTTAAAACTAAGCGTGTCTGAAATTTGTGAAGAAGCCACCAAAGCCAATTGTTCTGCCAGAAAATTGTCGCTTTCGAACATCATCTTTTTAAGAACAGAGTCCGTTGGTACACTGTAGAAGGTTTCTTTTTTCCCAATGGGAAAGCTATCTATGATAGCAATTTCGGCTTTCACATGGGTTTGCAGAAGCTTTTGGGTTAGGTTTGCGCGGGTGATATAGGGGATCCTCAACGTGTCTAGAGTGTATGGAAGGTAGAACAAGTTCTTTCGTTCATCACGCAAACGCTCTGCCTTTCCCCGAAAAGTATTTTCTTTAAAAAAGTCTGGGGCGACCTGCAAGGAATCTTTTTGGGTGATGGTGACCACATTGCCGTATAGCGGCAGTGACCCAATTTCAGGCGAAAAATAGGCATCGTAATCTTCCCAGGCCCACCCTGGGCGATAACGACCGTCTAAGTAATTATCCAAATGGAGTGCAATATTCTTTTTGGATTTAAGAAAGGAAACCGCTGCATCGCCGTTGAATTCAGGATGTAAAAACGTTGGGTCACCGGTACCTTCAAGATATAAGGTGTCGTTTCTTTCAAGATGTCTAAATGTGGGGATTCGCTCTGGCAACAACTTCATCCCCATATATAGTGTAAAGATTTTGACGTTACTGGCGGGGGTGAAGTATTTCTGTTCGTTGTGTTTAAAAAGGGTGTCATTGGATTGTGGATCGACCACTAGAAATCCGGAAAAATGGTTGTCACCAAGTTTCTGAATGCTCAGGGCTTTGATACTGGGTTGTGTGGGGGCAGATTTTCTTGTTGCGCATCCAACAATAAATCCAAAAAGGGCAAGCACAATAAATTTGGATATAATTCGTTGGTTTAAAATAACTTGTGATTTGCATTTTATCGATTTTAACAACAAATTGTCCAATTTTTAACCATTATCGCAAAACAAGTTATAGCTTTTATTGTTAATTTCGAGAACAACCAATAATCTAAAAACAAACATCACGTATGGCAAGAGCAATGTTGGAGTATACCAAGACTGTTCTGCAAAAAGTAAGCTTTGATGCCAAACTTTTTGCGAAGGAAGTACAAAAAGCGGTAGCGAGATTGCTGCCCGATGAAATTGAAGAGCTCAAAATCTGGTTGATGCAATTTATCTACGACAAACCAGAGTTACGACAAAGTTTAGCGTATCTTAAAGCATAGAAAAGGCCACCCAATCCACGGGTGGCTTTTTTGTTCCATTCACGCAACCATCAGCAAATTTTTCATCCACAAAATACCATGGTCAAAGCCTTGTACAGATTTTTCGTGTTGTTATTTGTGGTTACGGCATGTTCTGATGATTCAGAAACGCTTTTAGATCTTCCGCTTGAATCTCGAAACCTTGTGGGAACTTGGCAGTTGAATGGATATAAAATAAGTGCAGGTGGACCCTTGCCCGATGATTTCACAAACATTGAAAGTGCCACCCGTTACATTTTTGAACTCGATGGCAGCTATACATTTATAGAGGAGATTGGCAACAACCCACTGCACGAAGGTACATTTAGATTTATTGAAAATGAATTGGTGTTGGAACCAAGCGAAGGAGGTGTAGATAGATATAGTTTCTATATTGAGCTTTCAAGAAATACAATGATACTGTCACCAACAGGCCCGATTATTTGTATTGAAGGCTGTCTCTATAGATACCAACGTGTGGATTAAGATTATTTGTTCAAAGGACTAATGATTTCAACATCTTGAAAGGCAATTGCCCCCCTGACGATTCCTGAAATGACCTCTTTCAAGGCTTCCGTAATCTGTATCTTTAACTCACTTTTGTGGTAGATAATGCTGATTTCCCTTGCTGGAGGTGGATTTTTGAAATGTTTGAGGTTCAGTTTCTTTTTATCGTCAAGCTCCAATGTATTCAAATACGGTAACAAGGTCATGCCCATACCCTCGTTGGATAGGTTGACCAAGGTCTCAAAACTGCCACTTTCAATCTGAAAACCTTCACCATTGGCACTTCTGGAAGATTTACAAAGATTGATGACCCCATCCCTGAAACAATGCCCATCTTGTAGCAACAGTACATCCTCTATATCGAGCATATCGGTTTGTAGCTCCGTTTCCTTGGCCAAGCGATGACTTTTTGGAACATAGCCGACAAAGGGCTCGTAGTAAAGGGGGCGTTCTTTGATGAACTCGATCTCTAAGGGCGTAGCGGCGATTGCAGCATCTAAATGTCCATCTTGAAGGTTTCTGATAATGGTATCAGTGGCCTGTTCTTTGATGATGAGGTTTACCTTGGGGTATCTTTTTACAAAGGTCGGCAAGAACATGGGCAACAATGTGGGCATTACCGTTGGAATGATACCCAGTACAAAATCCCCTCCAATAAAACCTTTGTCTTGATCTACAATATCTTTAATGCGCTCTGCTTCGGCCACGATATTCTTGGCCTGCGCCACTATTTTTTTGCCCACTTCGGTCAGTGCTATGGGCTTTTTGCTGCGGTCAAATATCAATATATCGAGCTCATCTTCAAGTTTTTGTACCTGCATGCTCAATGTGGGTTGAGTCACAAAGCTTTTTTGGGCCGCCAAGGTGAAATTTTGATATTCGGCAACCGCCAAAACGTATTGTAATTGGGTAATGGTCATACGAAACGATTCTGACCCATAAATATACAAACCACATTGAGAAAAACTATTGAAAATTAATTTTTCATTTGGTATCGTTATTGAAGGCTTTGTGTGCGCACTTGAAGCCTCGAACCATAAATTTTTATATTTAGTGCAATGTTTTGTGCATACTAGACAATGAACCCAGTTGAAAAAGAGCAAGTAATAACCTTTTTGAAGAAGGTGCCATTTTTTTGTGAAGTGGAACAAGCTTCACTAAAACAGCTATGCCTTGATTTGGTGGAAGAGCGTTATGAAATGGGTGATATCATTATTGAAAAAGGAGAAAAGGGCAATGCCATGTACATCATCAGTGAGGGCCATGTCAAAATTCATGATAAAGACCATGAGTTTTTCAGGCTCGGCCCTTATGAATGCTTTGGAGAATATTCCTTAATCGATGATGGTCCACGTTCTGCTTCTGTCACCGCACAGCATGATTGCAAAATTTACAAATTGGAGTCACATAGATTCGAAGATTTGATCAGACAGGATCATGGTTTTGTGAAGGGTGTTCTAACAGTTTTGATAAAGCGGCATCGTGAACTTGACGTCGCTCAAGAAAAGCTAGCGGTTTCAAAAAAAGAACTGGAGTTGGCAAACGCTAAAATGAGCGGATTAATCAATGGTGCTATGGATTCGATTGTGATGTTCGACCGTAATTTTCGGATTATTTTGGCAAATCCGTCTGCAAAGGATATTCTTGAAAATCAAGATGTGGTGCAGCGTAACGTACTCTTCTTCTTAGATGAACCGAGTGCCACAATGATAGAATCCCTTGTTCAATCTTGTTGTGAGGGCAACAAAGAAGGCATGAACAAAGCAATGCCAAGTACCATCAAAGTCATCGGTTCAGGCGGCACAGAAACTTTAAATGAAGGTACTATCAGCAGTTCAGGCACTGATGAGGCTATTTTTTTCACACTTATTCTGCGCAATATAGAGCAACGGTTAAAAGATGAAAAAAAGATACACCAATTGACCAATCAAGCTGAATATCTTGAAGCAGAAATCAATGAACTTACCAGTAGTTATGGCATTATCGCAGAAGACCGGTCGATGAAAAAAGTGCTCTCCGCGATACAGCAGGTTGCGGTTACAGACGCTACAGTGCTGATTCAGGGAGAAACAGGGACGGGCAAAGAGCTGGTTGCACGAGCAATTCACCAAGCCAGCGACCGTAGTGGTAAACCATTGATACGGATCAATTGTGGTGCAATACCTGCGAATCTGATCGAGAGCGAATTGTTCGGTCACGAAAAAGGGGCATTTACCGGGGCCACTTCAAGCCGAAAAGGACGTTTTTTGTTGGCAGATAAAGGCACCATTTTTTTAGATGAGATCGGAGAACTCCCTCTAGACTTACAGCCCAAACTATTACGTGTTATTCAAGAAGGTGAATTTGATCCTGTCGGAAGCTCCCAGACTGTAAAAGTAGATGTGCGAATTATAGCTGCCACCCATAGAGATTTACTGAAAAAGTCAAGAGAAGGTACGTTTCGTGAAGATTTGTACTATAGACTAAATGTGTTTCCTGTTACTGTTCCGCCACTGCACAAACGGGGTAATGATGTGTGCTTGATAGCAAATAGAATGATTGAGCATTTTTCGAGAAAACTCAATAGAGACCTCAAAATTTTAAGTGAAGACCAAAAGCTACTTTTTAAAAATTATGATTGGCCGGGCAATGTTCGCGAGCTTCAGAATCTAATCGAACGTGCTGTTATTGTCTCTAAGGATGGAATGATTGATTGGGAAAGCATTATTCCAAATAGGAATCTTGAAAATAAGGAAGCCAGTTATCAGGCCACTGATCAAATTATGACTTCACAAGAATTGGTTGCCCTAGAAAGAGAAAATATTATTCGCGCACTTAAGAAAACCAATTGGCGCATCTCGGGAGAAAATGGTGCGGCTATTTTACTCAATCTACGGCCCACAACCCTTACTTCAAAAATGAAGGCTCTAGGCATCTCTAGACCTTTATAACAACGAAATATCGTCAATTTTTTAACGATATTTCATCAATTTACGAAATATCGTTAAAAAATATTTTGCGTAGAATTGGTTTAATAAACTGAAAATCAAATTATTATATAGTTTGGCATGGCAGCTGCTTTATGTTGGGCAAGTTTAATTGTTCAATTTTAAAAAAGCAGAAAAATGATTACAACAGCAAACATCAAAAACGGAGTTAACGTAGATCAATTGGTAGAAACCATTGAGCATGTTCAAGAACAACCTGAATTGGCAAAATTCGAGTTCCGAACCAAAACCAACTGGATTACAGGTGGTCATTGTGTGTCAAGTGCAAAAAGTTTCTATGGGGTGTGCCAAGAAGACACCACAAGAAAGGAGACATTCACTATGGAAGCTGACCATCCCAATGTTTTGTTGGGTGAAGATAAGGCTGCTACCCCTGCAGAAATTGTACTGCATGCCTTGGGTTCTTGCTTGACCGGTGCCATGGTGTATCATGCTGCCGCAAACGGAATCGAGATTGAAGGTGCAGAGGCCAGCTTGAAAGGCGGTGCCGATTTACATGGATTTTTGGGCTTAGACCCAGAAGTTCGCAAGGGTTTTGATGGCATCACAGTGAAATTCAAGGTAAGATCAGATGCCAGTGAAGAGCAATTGCGAAGCTTGGCCCAATTTTCACCGGTTTTTGACATGTTGAGCAATCCAACACCTGTCAAAATTGAGTTTGAAAAGTAAAATGGAAAATAAAAAAGACTGCGTACATAGCGCAGTCTTTTTTATCTGACTAAAACAATGAAAACCAATAAAAACATACTGGTCAGTGCAAATGAGGCTGTTGCGAAAATTGCCTACAAGACCAATGAAATCTTTCCTATTTACCCCATAACCCCTGCTTCCAAAATGTCTGAACTGGTGGAGGAATGGAGTGCCAAAAACCAAAAGAATATTTTCGGTAATGTACCCATAGCTTATGAAATGCAGAGTGAGGCAGGTGTGGCGGGTACAATGCATGGCGCTTTGCAAACGGGCTCATTATCAACCACATTTACAGCATCACAAGGGCTTCTGCTGATGCTGCCAAATATGTATAAAATAGCGGGCGAATTGACACCAAATGTGATTCATGTGGCCACACGCGCCATTGCGACGCACGCATTGTCAATTTTCAGCGATCACAGTGATGTAATGGCCGTACGCTCATCTGGTTATGCCATGTTGGCTTCAGCCTCAGTGCAAGAGGCAATGGACTTTGCGCTCATTGCCCAGTCTGCAACCTTAAAATCAAGAATACCATTTGTTCATTTTTTTGACGGATTTAGAACTTCCCACGAAACCCAAAGCATAGAAAATATATCTGATGCCGTCATTTCAGATATGATGGATGAAGAAACCATTCTGCGGCACAGAAATAATGCACTATCCCCTGAAAATCCCACAATTCGGGGAACCGCTCAAGGCCCTGATGTTTTTTTTCAAAGTCGGGAAGCCGTGAATTCTTTTTATAATGCCTGCCCAGACATTGTTCAAAAGCAGATGGACAAATTTGCCAAACTGACTGGAAGACAATATCGTTTATTCGACTATGTTGGCCATCCGCAAGCAGAGCAAATTATCGTTTCAATGGCTTCAAGCACCGAAACCATTGAAGAAACTGTCAACCATTTAAATACACAAGGTGAAAAAGTCGGATTGGTCAAAGTCCGTTTGTTTCGACCTTTTAGCACAAAACATCTATTACGGGCACTTCCGAAGAGCTGTAAGAAAATCGCTGTTTTGAATCGTACGAAAGAACCAGGGGCCACGGGCGAGCCCTTATATCTTGACGTCTGCAAATCGTTGTTATCCGTGGCGGACACCTACAGCCCTCTTCCCAAAATCGTAGGTGGCCGTTACGGACTATCTTCTAAAGAATTGTGCCCCGGAATGGTCAAAGCCGTTTTTGACAACCTGAAACTCGAAAGCCCAAAGAACAACTTTACCATCGGCATTGAAGATGACGTTACAAATTTAAGTCTGTCGTATGCGAATGACTTGCATTTACAAGGTGATAATCTTCAAATCTTATTATACGAAACAAAGTCGGAAGGTTTAGTTAGTGGTTTTAAAAATACAATTCAAACTGTTGGAAGTGAGAATTATGTACAGGGCTATTCTGAAATCGATTATAAAAAATCGGGCTCACGATTTGTCTCGAACCTGCGTATCGGGAAACAACCCATCAAAGCTCCTTATTTGATTCCGAAAGCTGATTTTATTGCTTGTGATTCCGTAGAATTTTTGGAAAACGACAATGTAATGGAGCGCATCAAAACCGATGGCAAGTTGTTGGTTCAAACGACTTTGACGCCTGAGGAATTTTGGGCAAGGCTTTCTTCTAAAAAACAAAATGAAATCTTGATTAAGAACATTCGCTTGTTCACGTTAAATGGAAACACAATCCTCAAAAATTATGCAATAGGGCATAAAAGCATATCTGGTCTGCATAGTTGCGTCTTGGCATTACAAGAAAATTTAATGGTGGATGAAGACCTTAAAGTTCTTCAAGAATTTGTTATCGAGGTTGAAAACTCAAAGGTGAAGTGCACAACAAAAACCTCCAATGAAGCGGATGTTGAATTTGCCAATTCCTTGTTAGGGAAATTGATGGCGGGTAGGGGAGATGAACTTCCGGTAAGTGCCCTTCCCGCAGATGGAACCTATCCGACAAATACTTCACAATTTATTCAAAATAGAAATAGGGGGGGAATCCCGGTTTGGGATTCAGACTCCTGCACACAATGTGGTGCTTGTAGCATGGCGTGTCCACAGGCTGCTATTAGAATCAAGGTTTATGACGATAAGGTTTTATCCGACTCCAAATCACTTAAGTCAATAAACTCAGCAGACTTTAACCTCATGAATTATACCGTTCAGGTAAACCCGGAACAGTGCACCTCTTGCAATCTATGTGTGGATGCCTGTACAGACAATGTGTTAAAAATGACGCAATCAACCAAGCGTATCAATACTGAAAAAGAAAACTGGGAATGTTTTGAGACGATCCCAGAGTTTGACGGAACAAAATTAGATGTAACAAGGATCGGTCAGCAACAACTGCAAGAACCTTTATTCAAATATTCAATTGGTGTTGATGGATGTGGGGAAGCGCCCTACCTTAAATTGTTGTCCCAGTTATTTGGTGATAGAATGCTAGTGGCAAATGCGACCGGGGCCAGTTCAATTTTTTGTGGCGCTCTCCCTTCAACTCCTTGGGCAAAAAACAAACAGGGTAGGGGACCAGCTTGGTCCAATTCTTTGTTTGAAGATAACGCAGAATTTGGTCTGGGCTTTCACTTATCCCTTGAACTACAAAGGAAAAAGGCAAGGCAGATGCTAAGTGAGTTTCGAGGTATTATCGATGAAACCTTCGTTGAAAAGCTACTCCATGCTCCCCAGAATTCTGAAGCAGAAATTGCAGAACAACGAAATCGGGTGGGTACACTTAAATCGGTTATTGAACATAGCTGCCACCCTAAAGCAAAGCAGCTGATGTGTATAGCGGACAATTTGGTTAAAAAAAGCACATGGATCGTGGGTGGCGACGGTTGGGCGTATGATATCGGTTATGGTGGATTGGACCATGTATTGGCATCTGGTGAGAATGTGAATATCTTGGTTTTGGATAATGAAGTGTATTCGAACACCGGTGCGCAACAGTCAAAAGCCACGCCAATGGGCGCCAGCACCAAGTTTAATTTTTGTGGCAAAAGAAAACTGAAGAAAGACTTAGGGGCCATTGCCATGAACTACGATAATGTTTATGTGGCCTCGGTTGCCTTGGGGGCCGACCAGCAACAGACCTTAAACGCATTCATCGAGGCTGAATCCTTTGAAGGGCCTTCGTTGATTTTGGCCTATTGCCATAGCCCTGCACATAGTATTGCTATAAAATCACCGAGCAAACATCAAAAAGCTGCAGTCGCTGCAGGACATTGGATTTTATATCGTAACGATCCAAGAAGGCTCAAAAAAGAATTGAATGCCTTTCAATTGGATTCTCCAGTGCCCAGTGAACCGATTTCTGAATTTTTTAAGTTGGAGTCCCGCTTCAAAAAGGCGCTGACGAATGCTAAATTCATGAAAGAAATTCAAGAAAAAAATGATAGGCGTTTTCAATTTTATAGCGAAAAGGCACATACAGATCAATTAAATCATTTAGAAACCATAAATCAATAGCAATGAAAAATTTAACAATTTACAAAGCAATATTTACCTTGATGTTCGCTTTTGGAATTCAAGCCCAACAATCAAAGGCAGAGACAAAACCATTACAGCATGTTTTACTTTTTGATTGGAAAGAAAATGTAGAAGAAAGCCAGAAAAGTGAGATTATGACCCTTTTCTATGGGTTGGTCGATAAAATTGATGGGATGGAATCGTTAAAGGCAATGGATGTTGTCAAATCTTCAGGAAACTACGATGTTGCCATTTTTATGGTATTTGACAACGAAGAAGCGTTGAAAGAATACGAAAAGCACCCTGACCATATCAGAATATCAGAAACCGCGCCACCACTACTTGCAAGTTTTGGGGTTTTCGATTTTTATGGCGACTTGTAAAATCAATTCTTCGTAATGCCATGTTGGGCCAAAAGCTCTGAATATCTTGGATCGCTCTTGAATTCATCAAAATAGTAAAGGCGATGGCTATCGAAGCGTTTTGTTTTGTTTCTTGTAGTATCTAAATAATAAAAGACACTATCACTTTCTTGAAGCCCGGCGAAAACCACGGCCAGTCTATGATTTTTTACTCGTGTACGATCATTTTTTTTCAGACTGTCAATGATAGAGTAGGCACTTGGTTTATCTCCGATTTTACCATAACAGTAACCTAAAAACCGGGTATAGGCAGGTTCACTTTTAATGAGTTCTTTTAAATGGCCAATGGCATTTTTAAACTCTTTTTTGGCCATGTACAAACGCATATAAGATCTATCAATGAGAAACTGATCATTATCGGCATTTATCTTTTTCATGTTTTCCAATAATTTTTCAGCTTCATCAAAGTCTTGGTTGTATGTTAAAGCGGTAAAATAGCTAATGGCGGTGGCGAAAGACAAGGGATCTAACTTGTAGGCATACTTGGCCTGCTCCAATTGCTTTTCATATTGATCGGTATAGTAATAAAAAGTTGCGTATTGGTGTCTGGCGGTAACGTCATTGGGGGCGAGTTGTATTGCCTTTTCAAAGGCGTTCTTTGCTTTGTCATATTGTCTAGTGTGGTTGAAAACCAGACCTTTTACGGTATAGATTCTTGAAATTCTATTATTGAGACTTTCAGCCTTTTCTAAATAAGAATTTGCTTTTTCTGTGGCTTCGATGGGGTCAGCCTGGGCATAGTAGGTCAACAGGAAAGTACTATTTGCGACTTCAGCATATACTTCTGCGTAGTTGGGATCCAACTCTATTGCCTTTTTATAGAGTTCGATACTTTTTTCTAAACCTTCTTTGTTTCTTTTGTCAGCTTCTTGTCTGCCCCTAAGAAATAACTGATAGGCTTCGATATTTTGGGTGGAAATTTTTGTGATTCTTTGTTGCTGTTCAAGACTGATGTTTATTTTGAGCTCATCTACAATCTCAGTGGCAATTTCAGATTGGATCTCGAGAATGTCGGTCAAAGTGCGGTCAAAGTTGCCCACCCATTCTGGCTCATCCGATTTGGCGTTGATCAATTGCGATGTGATGCGGACCTTGTCTCCATATTTTCTGATACTGCCCTCGAGAATATAGCTGACATTCAATTCTTTTGCGATTTCAGAAATTGATTTGTCGCTGTCTTTATATTGTTTCACCGAGGTTTGGGAAATAACATGTACATCTTCGAAACTAGAGAGGTGATTCAGGATATCGTACGTGATTCCATCCCTAAAAATTTCAGAATCTTCATCGTTGCTGAGGTTTTCAAAGGGAAGCACCGCTATCGATTTATCTGTGGTTGTATAGGTTATGTCATAAAGCCCCAAATATTCTGCAAGCACCAATAGCCCGATGATCCCCAAGATAATGGCAATCAATTTTTTTATGGATGATTTTTTCTTTTGATCGTGCTTTGTGCCAGATAGGTTTTCTTTCACTTCTTTTGCCGAAGGCACTTTCAGTCCTTTATTGGCAATGGCAAACAGTGGAATCGCATCCTCAACATTCTTCAGCTCATAGGCATCTAAAAACACGGCTTTAATATCTGGATGGCTCCTAATTTGATCATGTATTTTATCAGATACCAAAATACTTCCCGATATGGCACATGATTCAATTCTTGAGGCCACATTTACTGCATCGCCAATGATATCTTCTTCAGAATGCATGATATCCCCCACATGAATTCCAATACGAACAGGAATATTGGTCTCAATGAACTTTTGCTGTAGTTCAATACTACAGTGTACGGCCTCTACCGAACTTGAAAATACACTTAATGTGCCATCGCCAAAATACTGTACGATTTTGCCGTTGAATTTGTTGGTAGTGGTTTCAAAAATTAGACGGTGTTTTCTGCGGATTTCAACCGAAGACTTTTCGTCTTTCTGCATTAAGGCCGTGTACCCTTCGATATCGGTAAATACGATTGCTGCAAGTTGCCTTTGGGCCATAGTCTTATTGGTTGGTCGGTCTTTTGATCGACCTCGTAAATTAAGATTTTAAGAAATAAGAACAAAAAATCCCCAGTATATACTGAGGATTTGCTTCATGAGCTGTCTGTCTGTTGATTGATGATTGATTTTATTAGAAGCGGATGTTGAATTCCAAATCTACGGTGCCCACCTCAAATTGGGCATCTTGAAACATTGGCGGCCCCATGGTCATTTCGTTGCCCGACATGCCGTAGCTTTCTTTAGGCATACCGTTGGCTTCATAGTCCATGCTTTGGTTGTCATTGGCATCGTGCATGGCCATGATGGCGTAGTTGCCTGGAGTGACATTTTCAAAGGTCATGGTCACTGCTCCATCCTTAATGGTGCTTTCCAGATTTTGAATGCCGGGGCCTTTCATAAAAGTGTCTTGGGTATGCAGGCCAAGCAAAACTTTGCCTTCATCACTTGAAACATTGTCAACGGTTACCGTAATGGTTACGCCTTTAGATTCTTGGGAGAATCCTAAAAAGATTGAAAAAAGAAATGCCAAAGAGAATACTGTTGCTTTCATTTTTATAGTTTTTTTGATTATTGATGCTACAAATCTCTGCCTGCAATTCGGAAAATTAAATTTGAGGTTACCGAACTGTCATTTTCTTCGATTGAATTGTATAATGGAACCATTTTTGATACCTTTTGGTAAACGAAAACACCATGCCTTTTTTAAATGCCAGCCGTGCACTCGCAACTGTATTTTTTGTGATGGCTGTAGTATCGTTCCCTCTTTTGGGCCAGAGTTATAACCCCAACACTTCATACAGAAATGAGATTCGCAAGGCATCATGGAATGCACTTAAGCCTGAAACCCCCAAGAAATACCGCCTTCTTACATCAATGGTGTTCAATACCAACCAATGTTTTGACTTGTATGAAAAAGCTGCCAAAGCCTACGAATGGCCAATTTACGAACCTGTGACGATTTTAACTTTCAAAAAAGTGATTATGGATGAGGTTGTAAGGGGAAGCGATTATTCAAAAGCTGAAATTGAAACGGCTTACCAAAACACTGAAAGAGCGTATGGAAAGGGAAGCAAAGATGAAAATCTCTCAGACAAAGAACTTCAAAAAAAATACGACCCTATCATTTTAGAGGCATTGTGGATTGCCACGTTGAATGAATTCTCAAAGGGAAAAGATAATGAGGTCATCTCCCTGGCGCGTCAGCGGATGCCGAATAAAACAGGCAATGATGTTGCTGCGGAAACTGGGCCTAAGACGACATCCTCAAAAGAACAAAACCGCAAAAAATCAGAAATAGCAAGTAGCGCAAAAATTCCCGGGGTTTCGGACATCATTTTGAGAACGGTCACCAACTACGGTCTCAACGGGGTTTATGTGGATAATGAGGTGAGTATCTTGTTTGACAATGGCGAAATTTTGACCAATCCCTCCCAACCTTTGGATGAGCTCAATATCGCGCAATCAAAAAAGAAACACCCCAAAAGATGGAATCTTTGGAAAAAAAAGGGTGATGTGCTGTATGTTACCAAACCATGGAAGAACAAAACCTACGATTGGAAGAAATGGTTCAAATTAAGACCCGGTAAAAAAGATTTCAAAATATCGGGTCGCTATAATACCTCTGATGCCTTTGGCGGTGCCACGGTAATCAATGCGAGCACGGTCTCTTTTGATGCCCAAGGGAGGTTTGCGTGGAAAACGGTAAAGGGGGGAGATACCTCTTGGAAACCCATTTATTCAAAAAGTAGCTCTGCGGGCACGTATGAAATAGACGGTTACAAGGTTACGCTGAACTACAATAATGGAACCAAAGAAGCTTTCTTTTTTGGGCTATATCCGAAAGACAATGAACATTTTGTGATCGGAGTCAGCCATTTCGTTCCTGTAAAGAAATAGAAGTTGCTCACAATACAAGCTCCATCTGAATGTTGCTGCGCTCGTATGGACTGTCTACGCCTTCGATTACCGTAAATCCAAGTTTTTTGTAGAGGTTAAGGGCCGGACCCAGAACGGTATGGCTTTCAATAAAAATGTTGTTCGCGCCCAAATCACGTGCCTTGTCTACAATGGCTTTTCCCAATAAATAACCAATGCCCTTACCCTGTGCCTTTGGCGATACACCCATTTTGGTCAGTTCATAGTCAAACCGCTCATAATTTGATTTTACCAAAGCGCACACCCCTATTGGTTCTTCGCCTAACAAGGCCACGACGATGTATCCCCCTTGTTCAAGAATGTTCTCTTTTGGATGGTCAAGATAGTGATGGTCCATCGCTTCCATCTTAAAGTATTTCTCAATCCATTCTTGGTTGAGGGCCTTGAATGCATTTCGATATGAGTCGTTGTAATCAACAATCTTGATATCCATCATCCAAAGAAAATAGCTAAGTACTGCTTAAAGTATTTTCACGTTTGCCAACGATTTCTACCAGCCAATAAATCAATTGGCCGATGCCACCTACGAATATGAAGAGTAAAATCCATACCACCAAAAGACTATTTCCTTTTAAGTTGGGATTCTGCACGGCGTGTACGATGTAAAATACCAAACTGCTCAATGAAATCAGAACAATAAGCATGATAAAGCCCATAAACCAGGCCACATTGCCCAAAATCATAGAAGCGGGAACATCGCCAGTGGCTTCTGCAGCTTCTATATCGGTCACAAGATTGAAAACAAAGTACATGTAGTATACAATGGAAAATATGCCTATGATGATGGGTGCAAGGGCAAAGAAAGCTTGCCAGAATTTGTTGTGCAGCATGATTTAGTTATTTTGGTTAGTACGAGATTGTTTTTCTATATGTCGTGCAACTTCGCTGGCAGTTACACCCCGTCGTTGCAAATGCTTTATGATGGTATGGTGGTCTTCGGGCCGTGTCTGTGATAGTTTGTAGGCCGCCTGAATTTCAGTGATTTCAATTTTGAAGCCGACCACACCCTTTACCTGTCGCAAGGTTTTTGGCGACATTTCGTGCAATGATACGGGATTTTTAGAGGATGCCTCATACTTTTCGACCAACCGGTGCAGTGCTTGCATGGTTTCTTCCTCATTCAAAACTGACAACTTGCCATAGACATGCACGGCGATATAATCCCAAGTGGGCACTTCCTCTTTTTGGTACCAAGAGGAAGAAACATAGGCATGTGGACCGTTGAAAATGCAAAGCACTTCTGTATCGTCATTGAAACTTTTCCATTGTGCATTGGCCTTGGCAATATGGCCTACCAGCACATCTTTACCATTTGCATCTTTTTCCAATTCAAGTGGAATGTGTGTCGCCCAGGGTTTGCCGTCAACTTGATTCACCAGAATGCCAAAGCTGTTTAGTTCAATGAATTCTTTGACTTCGTCAAGGTTCTCGTTTTTATAGTAATGGGGTATATACATTCAATCGGTTTTTGAAAGTCGTACAATTTCATGCAGGCTGTTTTCCACATCGGGGTCAGAGAGCACGTTGTCGACATAAAAACGATGTCGGGCAATCATATTTCTGAACAAAGGGTCTTTAAGCAATTCAAAGTTTTTTATGTTGAAGGGATTCAAAAAATCTCCATTTTCCATAAAATAGGGTTCGACTTTGTCTGTCCAAAAATTTTTGAGTGCCACTTCTTCTTCGGTATAGTCATCAAGGGTCTCTCTCCACGAAACCAAGTGTCTGCGCAACGAATCATTTTGAATGAGTTGGAAATCACCTGAGCTTATCAATGATTGCACCACACCATTGGAGGGGTTGAAGGTGATGTTCGAAAAAACCTTACTGCCATACTCTCGTAATGAGTCTTGTGATTCGGGCGTTTCAGGTCTGTTTAGGTTGCGGATGACAATTTCAGCAGCCTGAAAAGATTTTTGGTGCACATTTTTTGCTTCTTCAAATTGCGTCAAATTGGCCTTGAATTCGTTATGGAGCTCTTTCAGAATGGCTTTTTCTTTGTTGGAATTCTTTCGTGCCTCGTTCCAATTGTTGATTTTCAGGGCAATCAAAATTCCAATGACGACCAACACAATTTCGCCTATGGCATATTTGATATACTGGGCAGTTTTGCCTTCTGAGAGCAATCGTTTGCGAATGTTACGGAAGAATTTTATCATATACCAGTATTTTTCCCCTCTTGGTAAGGGATTAAGGGGTGATAATTTTGTGACAAAGGCTAAAACCCACCCCCAGCCCCTCCAAGGAGGGGAGCCGTAAAAAGTAGATTTTAAGAGAGAACGTTATCATCGAGGGTTATATCACTATGAATATGGAGAGTAGGTTCCAAAATTCCAAATATAGCCTTCTGGGTCTTTACAGCTGTATCCGCGACCACCATAATCCTCATCTTTTATGGGCATGACAATCTTGGCATTATGCGTCACTGCGTTTTTATAATGGTTATCGATTTCCTCAACAATAAAATACGGACTCTGGGTATTATGACCACCCACTTCTTCAGGAATACGTGTGAGCTGCCCGAAATCAGATTTGTTTTCGGCCGTTCCCAACATGATAAACGCCTCACCAAATTGTAGTTCTGCGTGCATAACGTGTCCATCGTCATCTCTGTAAACATTTTTGGCTTCAAAGCCCAAGGCCTTGACCAAAAACTCAATGGCCTTGTCAGCATTTCTATAGGCCAGTGTGGGTATGGCTCCGTGTTTGCTCATTTTCTTCTTTTATTGTTGTTATTGTTCATTGGCCATTGCAACATAGCCTGGCCCTTTTACAAACCTTCCCGGGGTGGCTCCAGTATGCTCCCCATCTTTCAATACTTGCTCACCGTTCACAAATACATGTACCATGCCCTCTGCAAATTGGTGGGGCTCCTCAAAAGTGGCTTTATCTCTGATGGTTTTAGCATTAAAAATGGCGAGATCTGCGTAATTTCCTGCTTTAAGCATGCCTCTTTTTTTGATTTTGAGGTTACTGGCGGGTAATGCACTGAGCTTTCGCACCGCTTCCTCCAACGGAATCACTTTTTCCTCTCTTACGTATTTTCCCAACAACCGAGCAAAATTGCCGTAGGCCCTTGGGTGTGGATTGTAATTTGTGAATGGTTCAACAGGGGCAAGGGATGCCGCATCAGAACCAAAACTCATATAAGGCAGGGCAATCTGCTTCTTAACGTTCTCTTCAGACATTAAAAAATAGACAGTACCCACCCGACTACTGTCCTGTACTACTAAATCCATTGCTGTTTCTTCAGGAGAAGTACCTCGCATTTTGGCCACTTCGCCCAATGTTTTTCCTGTCAAGTAGCGAAGGGAATCATTTCGGAACCCGTTCAAAATGAGTTTATCGGGGCTTCCGGCTGCAAAGTAGAGGTTTTCCCAACCATCACCTTTGGCACGCATTTCTTCAGTCACTTTTTTACGAATGGCTGGGTCTTGCAATCGTTTGGCCCATTCACCATAACCGCCTTCTTGTACCCAGGGTGGCATGGAAGCATCAAGCCCCGTGGCACCTGCGGTGTAGTTGTACATGTCGGTAGTGATCTTCAATCCGGCACTTCTGGCGGAATCTATTTTAGCGATAGCGGCTTCCCATTTTGTCCAATTGTCCTTGCCACCTGCCTTTAAATGATAGATTTCAGCAGGAATATTGGCTTCAGCTGCTATTTCAATGAGTTCATCAATGGCCTCGAGCCAATAATCGCCTTCACTTCGCATGTGTGAAATGTACATTCCTCCATATTCGGAAGCTACTTTGCAAAGTTCGATGAGTTCATCCGTATCGGCATAAAAAGCGGGGGCATAAATCAATGAAGAACCGATGCCCATGGCCCCTTCTTCCATGGCGGTCTTGGCCAAAGCCTTCATTCGTTCCATTTCATCAGGGGTGGGAGGGCGGTTTTCCGATTCCACTTCATGGATCCGTAAAGTGGTTGCCCCCACAAAAGAGGCCACGTTGCAAGAAATGCCCCTGTTTTCTAAAGATTGTAGGTATTCACCCAACGTGGTCCAATCAATATCGTATTTGTAGTCTTTCTGTGAGGCTTTTGCCTCTTTCTTCATTTTAGGATTTAAGGGGCCCATTGACCAGCCTTCACCCATCACTTCCAGCGTTACGCCTTGGCGAATATCGCTTTCCGATTTTCCATCAACGATAAGCGACTCGGTGGCCCAGCTGAGCATATTGATGAACCCGGGAGCGATGGTGAGCCCTGTGGCATCGATTTCTGTTTTGCCCACGGCATTTTCAAGATTTCCTACCGCGGCAATGGTATCTGCATTGATGCCTACGCTGCCCGTATACGATTCCTTTCCAGATCCATCAACCAGCTGCCCGTTTTTAATGAGCACGTCAAAAGTCTGTGGTTGGTCACAGCCCCATAAAAAGAGAACGGCTACAGCTAAAAAAAAGGTGTTTTTCATCTTGGTCTTATTTAGTCGGTTTTTGTAAAGGTATAGCCCATAAAATCAAGGGTAGCCACTTCGCCCTTGTCATTTAGGTGAAAGGTCATTTTTGAAGGGGATGTCCATCTTTTATTGGGTATGGTGCTAAAGGTATCGTAATGCCAGTGGGATGCATCCACTTGGTCAAATTTGTTAAAATCGAGCTTTAAAATATCATTATTGACGGAAATCTCAAGATTTCCGATAAGTGGATGTTGATAAATGCCAATGTACTCATATAATGCCAAAGTGGGTTTTGTGTTATTGTTGCGCTCCTTGTTTTGTTTCTGCTCCCGTTTTTCGCCATCTTTCTTCCTACTTTCATAAAGTCCAAAGATTTTGGAATGCCAATCGGTACTGTCATCCTCAAAAGCAAACAGATCCATGGCTTGGTAGAGAATGGCATGGCGTAGTTCTGCATGGTCCATATTTCCGAAAACGTACACCGCTGTATTCTTATCGTGCAAGACCCCTGCAATGGCTATGAGCCCCGGTAGGCTTCCAGTATGAAAATCCAATTTCTCACCCCGATAATCATGCTGAAACCACCCCAAACCGTAGCTTAACCAATTGGGTTTGGTGAGCTTCGTGGTCGGATAAAATTGGTTTTCAGGAATTAGGGTATGCGGTTGAAAAAGCGTTTCAAAGGTTTTGGGTTGCAATATGGTATCTTGATTTTGCATCCCTCTGTTGAGAATAAACCTCAAATAGTTTGAAATATCATCAATGCTCGACCACATCATACCTGCCGCACCAACTTGGTCTGAGTAATTTCGATCCACCACTTGAACCCCATCTTCTTCAAAATTGTAATGTGGTGTGACATAGTTGCCCACTTTTAAAATGTTCATGGCCTGTGCTTGGGAGCGGTTCATGTTCAATGGTTTGAACAACCGTTTCTTTATAAACTCATGCCAAGGCTCTCCGCTAAGGGCTTCAATGACCTCTCCTGCAGCTGCATACATGATGTTTTGGTAGATAAAACCACCTCGTAAGGGATACGCTTTTTTTGTATGCTTGAAACGTTTTAAGGTTTCTGAGGTGGTAACGCTGTCCAATACCCAGAGAACATCGGCATTGGCAATGCCCAGATTATGGGTGAGCAGGTCTTTTATCCTGGCATCTGCGGCAATATAGGGATCAGAAAGTTGAAAACCGGGCAGATGATCCACCACCTTATCGTTCCAATCCACTTTTCCCTCATCGACCAAGATACCCAATGCCATGGCCACCATTGCCTTGGTGGTCGATGCCATGGCAAAGAGCGTTTCTCCATTTACGGGCCCCTTGGTTTTGATACTTTTGATACCGTAGGTTTTTTTAAAAACAACCTCCCCATTTTTGACCACAACTGCGGCAAGACCGGGAATTTTCCAATCCGTCATGCCTTGTTGAATCATTTCATCAAGGATTTTTACTTTTTTGGCGTTTTGGGAATATGCAATAAAGGCCACTAAAAAAAGTAACGGCCAGAGGGTTGTTCTTTTCATTTTTGGTTGGATTTTGTGCACGGTATGTAAGATAGGAAATACTTCAGTTCAGACAACAAAAAAGGCCCCTCTGGGGGGCCTTTCAAATAGTAAGATAGGTTGTTATTGACCAGAGGTGATCTGTACTTGACCTGAAAGTCCGCTGAGGTCACCCCTATATGCCCAAAGCTCTTGCCAATCACCATTTGTTGATGCTTCAAACTCTTTTAAGAAATCCATAAAAGTACCCTCGCCATATACTTCTTCGAACCATTGGGGAAATTTATCTTCTTCGCCCATCCATGCCATACTGTCAAAGAAATTGATCCACACCATGTCTTGGCCATTGTTGTTGTTCAATTTGTTCCAGTAAACCCCCCATTGCTCATCGGCATCTTTTGTTTTGAAGACTTTGTTCACCTTATCTAAGACACCTATAAATTTTTGCTGTTGAAAACGCTTCATGTCAAGATAAAATACCGCGAGATTTTTTAACTCAAAGTCTTTCGTGAAATTGGAATGTGCGGCATCGCCCTCCCAAAAAGTGGTTTCCATCTCGGCTTCTGCGAATGGTGCCACATTGGTATTCCAATCTTTTGCATGGTCTCCGCTTGGGTTTGTAGATTCATCAAAAGCGGCCCATCCCGTGGGTCCCATGCTCCAAATGTATTTGCCTGAGTTTTCACCGCTGGCAATCCAATACACCCTGACGGCATTGGCCCCTTCGGCATGGTACTTTTTGTTGTGGGCGGCAAGGCCAGTTTCAAACTCGGTGATTTTTGCCGGGTTCGGTGTAATCATTACGTTCATAAAAACGGGTTCGGGTTGGCTTTCTTGAGCCGACATCAAAAAAGGAATCAGTAATAGTGTAATCAGTACTTTTTTCATTGTTTGTTGATTTTAGTTGTTAATTATTTATTTGTGGTTTCATGAAGTTGTTTGGTATCGGCATATTGTTGAAATGCCACCGCTTTGCCGTTCTTGATTGTCCATAGATGGGCGGCCTGCGCATCAACCATTGCCCCGTTATCCTTCCTTTTGGCATTGTAGCGTAGCGTAGCCAATACTTTATCATCATCCACATCATGCAATTTGATCTTCGCCAGTTTAAAATACTCATGGTCGTTGCCCAATCGTGCAAAAACCCCGTTCAATACGGCATCAGGCCCAACGTAGGGGTTATGGTCAGCGTAGGGATTTCCTTCGGCCTCATTCCATACGACCCTGGCATCCAATTTTTCAAGCACAGCAGGTATATCTCCTTTGGCAAATGATTGGTACATGGCATTGACAATGCCCTTGTTCTCTTCGGGAGAAAGGTTGTTCATAGCTTCTATGGACTGTAGTTCCATTACCACTTCCGTGGGATCCCACATGCCTACCTCGCGAACAATCTTACCATCTACAAACCGATAGGTCAAGTGTATGGGGATAAGGATTTCTTTACCACTGGCCCCTACGGTGCCTTTCCAATCCAACCAACAGTTGACCCAGGTTTCACCATCATCGGTAATTACCATTTCAAATTCTTGGTCTTCGTCCAAAAAGCTTCTTTGGGAATAATTGGCATCGTTTTGCTTGTGATACTCCATGGTCTCACTAGGCGACATCAGGTTGTCTTTGGTGTTATACCGCGTCTGCGAAGAATCGGCATAGAGACTTGTATCGAAATTTTTTGCGTTGTAGTTCGCAATCAATTTTTTGACAGTATCTATTTCAGGAGAGTTCTGCGTATAGCGTTCAGGGCTCTGATTGCAGGACAGAAACAGTAATAGTGCCATTCCTAAATGCGTTATTTTTTTCATTGTTTGTTGATTTTAGCTGTTTGTAATTTTTATTAGGCTTTTTTTAATTCTCTGTTTCTTTTGGTGCCAAGCCGCTCAAATCAAAGTAATCGGAAAAGGTGGCAATCTTACCTTCTTCATTAAAAGTGCTGAGATTGAAGAACTTGACTCCTATCTCTTGGCCACTTTCTGTGTGGGTGGCGGTCCACGTGCCGTAGGTACGGATAACATCGGCTTTTGTTTCAGCTGTTTCTTTCGGATAAACGGAACCAGAATAAAAGCCTCCTACCGTACCTTGGTCAGCCGTTACAACCCCCTCATGGTATTGAATATTTTCAAAGTTTTCATGATAGCCTTTGACGATTGCCAAGAACTCATCTTTGCCCATCCATTCATTGCCATTATAATAAGGTGGACTGAATTTGAGTGAATCAGCCAACATCGCTGCCTGGGCATCCAAATTCTCATCAGAGTGTGCTTGAAAAAAAGCGCGGATGGTGGCCACTTTTTTGTCAAAATCCGCGTAATCGGAAGAAGATTCCATTTCAGTTTCCATGATTTCATCCCTATCGGAAGAGTCGGAGTCAGCGGTTGTTTGTTTGCAGCATACAAATGCCAATAAGGCCAGCACCATTAGGCTTGGTAAAACTAATTTTTTCATTGTTTGTTGATTTTAGGTTGATATAAAAGAAAACCCCAACAAATTTTGTTGGGGCACCATAAGTTTACATACTAGAGGGTGAATAGGCCATGTCGGGGCGCATTTGGCCTTCAAATTGCTCGTATTTGGTCAAGCTGCCCCTGAATTCATTGTATAGCTCGGCCCATTCATCACCGAGCATAGCGTTGTTTTCTGAAACCTTGGCCGCATAATCAGCCGCATCTTTGGCCGCGACGGCAACCAGATAGAATTCACCGCGGGTGCCAAAACCACTTTGGTATACCCTGTAATGTAATTTAGAACCCTTGCTCGCGAACATATTCTTTATTGCCTGCACATTTTTTTTGACTGCAGCACGATTTCCAGGGGAGTAGTGAAAATAATGGAATTTACGATAGGGTTGTCCTTCAGGGGTCAAGGTCATTCCTTCCGGCATGTATGAAAGCTCTTCATTCAGATTTAGCACATAGTTTTGTTCAATGTCATAGCATTTGTCCATTTTATTGAAAAGGTCAGTCATAGCAGTACCCCCCATTTTTTCAGCCAAGGTCGCAAAAACAGGCTTTTCGATGTCTGCCATGCTCGAAATCGGACTTATCCACATATACCGGTCGTCAAGCGTGTTTGAAACCATCACATTGATTTCTTGAATATTGTGCTTTTTCATATTGTCGGTCAATTCTTTACAGATGGCTTCATAATCATTGACCATCGATGGTTTTACGACATCTTCATGTACCCAAAAAGCTTGGGTGGTTTTCTCTTGGGCATACAAGCCATAAACAGTCATGGCAAGTAAAGCCATAAACAGTTTTACCTTTAATGTTCTCATAGTGTTTGTATTAATTGGTTGAAAAATTATGTAAGCACAATAGTGGTATACAATGTAATGGTCGCTTGGTCAGCTTACTTCATTGGATCATCTTACATAGAGACCAGTAATGAGTCTGAATTTCGAAAGGGGACGTTAGAAAACTTAGTGAGGGAACAAATGTTAAATTTTCGATTCATAATGTACTAAAAAAACTGACTTTGAATGGATTAAAGCACGGAATAAATACTAAAAGTTGATAAAAAACCATGAATCAGGGGTATTTACCTACAAAACTGTGAATCATCTGTAAAGTTTTCTGACATTCAAAGCACATGATTGAAAGGAAGAAGTATGATTCTCAATCAAAACGGGTCATAAACCACGTTGAGGGTCATTGTTGCATTTTCAGGTAATAATCGGCCGAGTGTTTGCCCGAGCCATACACAAAGAAGAAGCAGCACACCATTAAGGTGATAGTGGCCGTAATAAGATTGGCGACATTCATCTCGCCCAAAAAATTGATTAGTATTGCTCCTATGAGAATCGGTATTTGGGCTGCGACGGCCCATCGGGTAAGTAAGCCGATTGTAATCAAAAAACCACCAACAAAATGGGCAGGTGCCACATAATGCAGAAAAATCATGCTGCCGGGAATCTTTTCCAACGGCCCCATCACTAAAGCCATCTGCTCAGAATCAGACATAAAATCCACTCCTTTCATAAAAAGAAATACACCCAATGCAACCCGTAAAAGATCTAATGGGTAGTACGTATGGGCGTTGGCCCATTTGTTCCATTGTTTGATTTTTCCCACTGCCAAAGAAATCTATAACATGTTTAAGGTACTCATTTTTAAGGATATATAAAAGAAAAAAAGATTTTATGTTCAAAAAAGGCAGTTGATTGTTTTCACGGTTCATATCATGAATATGACAGTTGGGTCATTCTTTTTACTGCCTTTGGTCTGATGATATGATTTTTGGGCATCAATAATCAGAACATCCTGAAATGCACTGCGACAAGCTCAGCGTAAAAATTCAGGGCAAGCGAACAGTCATGAAAAACCTTTTACCAACCATTTTTTTGTTCATCACTTGGGTTTCATCGGCCCAAACGATTGTTAGCGGTACCGTTACCGATACATCTGGCAAACCTATCTCAGGCGTCAATGTGTATCTAGACGGCACTTATGATGGTGCCTCTACCGGCGAAAGTGGCGCCTTCAGTTTTGAAACTTCAGAGACAGGAACCCAGACCTTGGTCATCTCAATGCTTTCCTACGAGCCACATTATGAGATGGGGGATGTATCTTATTTCAAAGACTTGCAGATTCAATTGGTCGAAGCAATCAACCAACTTACAGGGGTCACACTGAGTGCAGGTACCTTTGAGGCAGGCGATAATTCTAAAGTATCGGTCTTAAAACCTTTGGATATTGTCACCACTGCTGGAGCAGCCGGAGATTTTGTGGCCGCTTTACAGACGCTTCCCGGTACGACCACTGTCAATGAAGATGGACGGTTGTTCGTTCGTGGCGGTGACGCAGGCGAAACCCAGGTTTTTATTGATGGCCTTCGTGTTTTTCAGCCTTTTAATGCCACGGCCAATAATATTCCCACACGGGGGCGTTTCTCTCCGTTTTTGTTCAAGGGTATTACTTTTAGCACAGGGGGGTATTCCGCAGAATACGGTCAAGCATTATCAAGTGTGCTCTTGCTGAACACCACTGATGTACCCGATCAGGAAAAGACGGATATTTCGGTCATGTCAGTTGGTGGCGGAGTAGGGCATACCGAGATCTGGAGCGACCAATCATTGAGCTTGAACACCCAATACATCAACTTGGCCCCCTATGAGGCATTGATACCTTCAGATCAGGGCGTCCGTTGGAATAGCCCTTACGAGTCTATTGCTGGTGAAGCTGTCTTTAGATGTAAGGGTGAGAATAGCATGTTTAAGTTGTATACCTCTTTCAATAATGCCGATTTGGATATCGAACAAGAGAACATCAATTTTGAGGAGTTTGTGCGTTTTCAATTGACCAACCAAAATCTTTATTTCAATTCATCGTACAAACATTTCTTTGAGAAAGAATGGACATTGACCACGGGGGCAAGCATTTCTTGGGATACCAATGATATTGGCCTATTGGATGATGATATCAGCACCAAGGAAACCGCGTCACACCTCAAGGCCAAGATAAAAAAGACCTTTAGTAGCAGGTTCAATGTCAGTTTGGGGGGTGAGCTGTTCTTAACGGATTATGAAGAGCAATTCAGGGCTCCTGATGGATTTGAATTTAGTACAGGTTTTGATAACAGCCTATGGGGAAGTTTTGTCGAGAGCGATATTTTTTTCAGCAACGCACTGGCGATGAAATTGGGAGCGAGGGCAGAATACAGTTCCCTTTTAGATAGTTTTACGCTTTCACCCAGAATTTCTTTGGCTTATAAAAGCAGTGAGAAAGGGCAGTTTTCTTTAGCTTATGGTGATTTTTATCAAAATCCGCGCACAGACGTATTGCGCTATGATCAAAGTTTACAGTACGAGAAAACATCACACTACATTCTGAACTATCAATTTTTGGGTGATGGAAAGACCTTTAGGGCCGAAGCATATTACAAAGACTATGATGGGCTCATTAAATTCAACACAGAATTACCTCAATTTGACTCCACGTACGATAATACGGGAAGCGGCTATGCCACTGGCCTTGATATTTTTTGGAGGGATAACAAAAGCATCAAAGACTTGGATTATTGGATATCTTACAGCTATTTGGATACAGAACGCGATTTTCGAAATTTCCCCGAAAGGGCAACTCCCAACTTTGCACCAAAGCATAATTTCTCTGTAGTCACGAAATATTGGGTTGACAAACTGCGGTCACAAGTGGGTCTTTCTTATAACTATGGTTCGGGCAGACCGTATGACAATCCCAATACACCTGAATTCATGGCCGAGAAGACCAAATCTTTCAACAATTTGAGCTTTAACTGGGCCTATCTGATCGACCAACAAAAAATCTTATATTTCTCGGTCAACAATCTATTGGGATTCAACAACATCAACAACTACCAATATGCGGATGCACCTAATGCAAACGGATTTTTTGAGCGGCAGACCATTCGCCCAGCTGCTGACACTTTCTTTTTCGTAGGGTTCTTTTGGACCATCAGTACCGATAAAAAGAGCAATCAATTGGACAATCTTTAAAAATATTATTTTCCTATATGTTCAAACCACACGTTTTCAAGGCTTTGGCCCATTATTGTGTATGTTTACAACAATAATTTTCAATCGTTGGTGATGGCGATAATTTTGTGGTGAGCCTACCCAGGTTATTTTTTAAAAATGCAAAGTTCCGTTTTTCATACTCAAGGGCACCTTTTAAGGACAATCTTCGCATCTGCGCTGTTTTTGCTGGCAGGGGCTGTTAATGCCCAAACCACTCTGTGGAGTGAGGATTTTTCATCATACTCCAATGGTACGATAACGGGCAACGGTAGTGGGGCCTCACCGGCTGCCTGGAACTCGCAAACAGGTGCAGCCGTCAACGGCGGATTGATTCTTGCTGTCAACACAAGAAGTGCAGGGTCATCCACACTGGCCAATCCGCTTATTTGGGCTACAAATACGATTGCAATTACAGGTTATACCAATGTTACTTTCAGTGTTGATACGGGCACTTTCGATACAAACCAATTTGAAAATTCTGGTGGTGCCCAAGACAATTTCGCATTGGAGTACCGATTGGATGGAGGGTCGTGGATTCAGGTATTCAGCAGATCGGGATCCTCTTCACAGCCCATAAATCCGTCATATACCATTTCGGGGCTAACAGGCACGACCCTCGAAATACGGGCAACCTTTCACAATACCGCGGGTAACGAAAACTATACCATTGATAATGTTTTGGTAACGGGTACACCCAACATAACCAACCAACCACCTGTGGTAAGTGGCTCTGGGTACCAAGCCTATTGTCCAAATTCTTCGCTACCCATCGTAGAAGATATCAGTATTACCGACCCAGACGACACCTCCACATCTGCGGTCTATATTCAAATATCTGGCGGTTATGTCAACGGCGAAGATTTGTTGACATTGACGGGCACCCATCCGAATATAACTTCATCTTGGGATGCAACGCAGGGTGAGCTCAGCCTTATAGGCCCCGCTACCTATACAGAGTTCGAGGCAGCGATATTGGCCACTGAATATTCCAGCAGCAATGCAAGTGTTACGGGTACACGGCAGTTTTCAATCACCGTGGGCGAGGCCAACTATTTACCGAATACGCAACATTACTATGAGTTTGTTTCTGATCCCGGTATCACTTGGACCGATGCCCAAGTGGCCGCTGCGGGCAGAAATTATTTTGGATTGCAAGGATATTTGGCCACTTTGACAACTCAGGAAGAAGCTGATTTTTCAGGTTCGCAGGCGCAGGGAGTGGGCTGGATTGGAGCTACCGATGATGCCGTAGAGGGCGAATGGCGTTGGGTTACGGGGCCTGAGGCAGGCACCCAATTTTGGAGTGGCGGCGTAGGGGGTACCGAACTGACATTTGCCTTTTGGAACAATAACGAACCCAATGACTATCCTGATGGTCCCACAACTCCAGGAGAGGAAAACTTTGCCCATATTACTGACCCTTCGGTGACCACGATGCCCGGTTCTTGGAACGACCTTCCGAATGCTGGGGGCGGTGGCGCCTATGCCCCACAAGGATATGTGGTCGAATACGGGGGTATGCCAGGTGACCCAACACTGAGCATCACTGCCACAACGACCATTGTTGTAAAATGCCATATCATCACCAACCGTAGAATTACCTACCGTGTAATCAAAAATTGATTTTTGCGCTATTGATTTTTTATGATTTGGCCGTGTAGGTACTAAATACGGTTCAGTCTCCGATTATTACAGTTGGGTAGGTTTTTTTATTTCTAGAAAGATTTCTGTCACATTTTTGAAAAGCAAAATCAAAAAACGAACAGTCATGAAAACACTTCTGAAACTCTTTTTAGTAATCCTTCTTTATGGAATCAATACGTTATCTGCACAAGACAAGTATACCAATGGTATGCAAAAAGCCTTAGATCTGTGGGGGCAACAAAAGATAACAGAGGCTTCCAACCTTTTTGAGCGTATTGCCATGGCTGAAGATGACAATTGGCTTCCCTATTATTATGTGGCGTTGGTCAACACAACTGCTTCTTTTGGTGAACAAGACCAGGCAAAATTGACCCAACAACTGGAAAAAGCCAAAGAGTTTGTCGATATCGCCAAAAATATCTCGCCTGACAATCCTGAGCTGTTTGTGATGGAGGCTTTGGTCAACACCGCTTGGATAGCCTTTGACGGCGCTACCTACGGCATGACGCTCTCAGGCAAGAACACCCAGTTGTACAATAAAGCATTGGAACTGGCGCCAAAAAACCCAAGGGTGGTGTTCTCAAAAGCGGAATGGGACATGGGCGCAGCCCGCTATTTTGGTAAAGACACGGCCCCATATTGCAAAGATGTGGAAAGGGCTGTGGAACTTTTTGCTAATTTTAGCAATGATACCCCTTTTTATCCCCAATGGGGAAAAGATAGGGCAGAGCAGGTGGCAAAAGAATGCAAAGGATAATAAATGCGTAGCTTTCTAAAAGTATTGAAGATTTCAATGGTAATTACGTTTGTAGTTGCCATTCTCAGCATTTTCGTCTGGGGCAATGGCGACTACTCGTTCGACAACATTGTACAGCAAATCACGATCAGCTTTATTTTTTCTTTCGGATTGACACTAGTCAATTCATACTTCTATGATGGGATGAACCTGCGGTATTCTTGGGAAAATGACCCCAAAAAACGATTGTTCATTGGGGCAATTGGATCTTTTGTACTGACCATTCTCACTTTTGGATTGCTTCGCTACCTGATTCATTTTTATTTCAATAGGGTTTCTTTTATCGAATTCTTCAGAAACGAAGACTTTGGTTCTTATATCACTGCAATTGTAATCACGATAATTGCATTGCTTTTTACCCACGCCTTCTATTTTTATCGGGCATTGCAAAAGCGGGAAATCAAAGAGCAGAAAATTATTGCCGGCACCGCCTCTGCCCGTTTTGATGCCCTCAAAAACCAGTTGGACCCCCACTTTTTGTTCAATAGTCTGAATGTGCTGACGAGCCTTATTGAAGAGGATCCACGACAGGCCCAACGGTTCACAACGTCACTCTCTAAAGTGTACCGCTATGTGTTGGAACAAAAAAATAAAGATTTGGTAACGGTTGACGAAGAGCTGCAGTTTGCCAAGACGTACGTACAGTTGCTAAAGATGCGCTTTGAAGACAGTATCGATTTTGAAATTCCAGAAAACTCAGATAATCCCGAGGCGAAGATTGTGCCCCTTTCATTGCAGTTATTGTTGGAAAATGCCGTGAAACACAATGTGGTTTCCTCTTCACGCCCGTTGCGACTAAAAGTACATGAAGAAGGCGATATGCTTGTTGTCAGCAACAACCTTCAAGAAAAACAGGTGGTAAAGAAGAGTAGTGGCGTAGGATTGCAGAACATAAAACAGCGCTATGGTATTTTGACCGACCGAGAAGTACATATCAAAAAGACCAACACCCAATTCAGTGTGACCTTGCCCATGCTCACAAAACAGGTTTCAGTGATGGAGACACAGCAATCGTTCATTGCTGAAAAGCGCTATATCAAGGCAAAAGAAAGAGTAGAGGCCATTAAGGGTTTCTATAGCAACTTGATTACGTATTGTATCGTAATCCCGTTTTTATGGTGGCTCAATTACCGTACAACTGATTTTTTGTGGGTACTGTTTCCTACCATCGGATGGGGCTTTGGGGTCATTGCACACGGTATGGAGGCCTACGGCTACAATCCATTATGGGGCAAACGCTGGGAAGAACGAAAGATTCAAGAGCTGATGGAGAAGGATGATTTTTAATGGTTGGTAGTCAGTGGTCGATAGTCGATGGCTAATTAGTCGTAGTCAGTTAACAAAATTCCAAATCCCAAGCGTCAAATCCCAAACCCTAAAAAATAGTTACTTTCTCTAACATCTAACATCTAACATCTAACACCTGACACCTGACACCTGACACCTGACACCTGACACACTCCATCCCAATAAAACAACAGTTCGGTAATCCATTTTTCATATTCCCTCCACGGCTTTCGATATTTGAAGTGCAATTAAAACAATCAAAATTTTAATCATGGAAAATAGCAACTCTTACAAATACCAAAAAGCAAAAGAGCGTATGGAATGCATCAAGGGGTTTTATGGCAATTTGCTGGCGTATTGCATTGTTATCCCCGTTTTGGCCTACATCAATATTAAAACGGGCAATGAACTTCTTTGGTTTCTCTTTCCTGCATTGGGCTGGGGCATTGGCTTGCTCGCCCACGGAATGAATGCCTATGGCTATAATCCCATCCTCGGAAAAAACTGGGAAGAACGAAAAATCAAAGAGTTCATGCAAAACGACAGCAACTGATCAATTCTTATCTTTAATTACAAATCAACCAAAACGAGAATCATGCAAAAATTGGATAAAGAGAGCAGATATATAAAGGCGAAAGAACGTGTTGACGAATTGAAAAAATTCTATGGGCACCTATGGTCGTACATTTTGGTCATGTCGGCATTGGCCCTGATCAATTACCTGACCAATGGCTTTAGCTACATGTGGTTTTTGTGGGCAGCCTTTGGCTGGGGCATCGGCCTTTTCTTTCATGCCATTGGCACCTTTAGATTGAACCCTTTCTTTGGAAAAGGATGGGAAGAGCGTAAAATACGTGAGTTTATGGAAGAAGACGAACAAACAAAAAAATGGCAGTGATGATGGAAAATTTACAACAAGACAAACTGAAGCGGGCAAAAAAAAGGGTCAACGAGCTCAAGGGATTTTATATTCATTTTGCGGTGTACCTGATAGTAAACGCCTTTATATTGATCAATATTTATAGGCACAGTGACGATTTTTGGCAATGGGGCCATTTTTTCACTTTGTTTTTCTGGGGCATTGGTGTTGCATTTCATGCAGCAAATGCGTTCAATTTCAATCCTTTTTTTGGGAAGAAATGGGAAGAGCGCCAGATTCAGAAATACATTGAGAAAGATGAACGTGAAGCTGATAAATACCGATAATAGTGCAAGAAAGAAGTCCATATAGCACAGCGAAGAAAAAAGTCAAAAAAATCAAGGGCTTTTACCGCCATGTCTTTATCTACATTGTAATCAACACCGCTATTTTATGTATAAAGGGCTGGTTTCTTGGGATATTTTCTGGGGCTGAACCAGAATTTACAGAATGGGTATATTGGAATATTCTATCAACTCCGTTAATTTGGGGCACTGTGTTATTGACACACGGCTTCTATATTTACAGCCTTCAGCCCAAAAGCCTTATCAAAAAGTGGGAAGCGAGGCAGATAAAGAAAATAATGGACGCTGACGAATCTAACTTTAGAAACACAATCAACAAATGAAACGAACATGAATTTTTTTAATCAAAACTTAAACAGTGCAATGATTAAAACAACCCCGATAGCTATCGGGGCATGAGAGAACGAGTGCAACGAGTGGTCGCATGGGTTCTTAAATTTTTAAATAGCTTATATACAGTAAGTTAAAAACTTATAATACATGAAAGCAATAATCATAGAAGATGAAAAACCCGCGGCCCGAAGGCTGAAACGCCTTTTGGAAGAAATGAATGTCGATGTCTCTACCATGCTGCACTCTGTGGGCGAATCGTTGGAATGGTTTCACAACAACGAACATCCTGACCTTATTTTTTTGGATATTCAACTCTCAGACGGACTTTCATTTGAAATTTTTGATGCCATAGAGGTTAAAAGCGCCATCATCTTTACCACGGCCTATGACGAATATGCCCTGCAAGCGTTCAAGCTCAACAGTATTGATTACCTCTTGAAACCGATTGATGAAGATGACCTTGAAAAGGCCATTAAAAAGTATCGTGACTTCAAACCTGAAAAAGAGCAGATTTCGGTCGATTTTGAGGATATCAAAAAATTATTGTCCAACCCCATTGAACGGGAATACAAGAAAAGATTCACGGCAAGGGTAGGGCAGCACATCAAAATTATCAATGCTGATGAGGTCGAAAGTTTTTACAGTGAGAACAAGGGTACTTACGCAGCAACAATCGATGGAAGGAGTTACCTGTTGGATACCACCTTGGAAAATTTGGAAGGCGAACTTTCGCCTCAATTGTTCTTCAGGGTGAGCCGAAAATTCTATGTCAACATCAACCACATCAACGACATCATTTCATACACGAATTCAAGGCTGAAAATCAAGTTGAACCGCTTTAATGACCAAGAAATCATCGTAAGTAGGGAACGGGTGAAGGACTTTAAGTTATGGTTGGAGTAAAAAAGTTTAAAAATTTGAAAGACAGATTTTTAAACAGAACTATAAATTTTTCTTATACCACCTTTTTTTGTTAAAATCAACTACTTAATCCAACCGATTGTCGTCAAAAGCGGAGGGCAATAATTTCGGAATCAATTTAATGAAAATCGGTAGAAGAATTGCCCCGCCCGGCAGCATAAAAATCGCCAACGAAGGAATACTCTTGAAGATGTCTAAAAGTTGGTTCTGCATCTTTTTCTTTTCTTCTTTGGTGAGTTCTTTTGTGGTCGATTTTGTCAACAGGCCCATCAACTCTTTGCTCTCTGCCAGCTCCTTTTTTAGCCGCTTACTGTTTCTCAAAATTAACCTGCTGACATTTTTTGACATGCCATCATAGAATTGGGAAGCCAAATTCTTATCGTTCAGATAGGGAATTTTTTTTGCGTTTTTTTCAAAGAACTGTTTCACGGATTCCAGTGCTGCAGTCACTTCATTTTCGGTTTTGCCCAAGTCTTTTCCAATTCCGAAAATGAATTCAGATTCCAGATAATCCAATGATTTGTCTTCCCAAACAGTGAGACAGGCAACATCCAAAAGGTAATCCTTTTCCCAAGTGGATAAATTATCCTTCAACAAATCGCGGTACGAACCATCAAACTGCTCGTTTTCAAAATCCACATACGTGAGCGAAGCATACAGTAATTGAATCAGTTTTTCATCATTTTTGTTCGCTTCCTTTGAATTTAGCGCATGATAGGCAATGTTGATGGTCAAATACTCCAGCAATCGGGCATGGTCAAGCGCATAAAACCCTTTCGAAAGATAATGCCTGAAAATCAGGGCATCGATGATAAGCAGTGAGTTGGTCAGAGAATTTCCGAAGGTGCGGCTGAAGACATTGTCATCAAGATAGATTCTTGAGTCAATCAGCTTCTCCAGCTGGGCATTGGTAGATCTACCGACAAAAATCTTGTCCCACATTGACATATTGCCCAAATCCATCTCTCGGTAATATTTAAAAACAGTCTTTACAAACGCATCAAAATCAGCTTCGCCCTTTTCAAATTTGAACACAAAGTACAAGGCCGTGAGCAGGTTGATTTTAGCGATTTCATCTTCAGAAAGTCGATGCTCAACTTTGATAAATTTTGCATGGTAGAGATGTATGCCATACACAAACCCATTTTTACGCAGCTGACGGTACAACGAATCAAAATCTTTGAATTCGTGGGTTTCTTTTTTGAGCAGATGCCCAAACTTTTTGATCCAGCCTGTTGATGAGGGGTTCATGCGCCTATTCGGTTAACCACGTCAAAGAAAAGAAAATATAGGGCTTTTCGTACTGATGGTAGACAAATCGTTTCCTTTTTTTATGAAAAACCAAACCCGACGCCAAAAAACTCCGTAGGTAAGGCATATAACAATGTAAAACATCTAAAAATGAAAAAAACAAAACAGATTTTTGTGGGCCTTGGTGCAATAGTGGTGGCAACAGCCATCTTTATCGCAGCAGACCATATTGATGCCCCATCTTCTATGGGTACTACAGCAGATATTGCTGATTTCTTTGCTTTTGAACCTACTGAGGGTTCAGATAACACGGTATTTGTGGTCGATTTGCAATCCGATGTGTTGCCTGATTTGGCCTACGGTACCTTTGATGAAGACGTATTGACCGAAATCAACATTGACACCGACGATGATTTGGTTGAAGATTTGGTGATCCAAGCGATACCAAGAGATGGACGCATGTACTTTTTTGGCCCTGCAACACCCTCACAAACCGGTCTTTCAAGTCAGGTTTTGACCGATATGCCTTTGGGTGATGTGGAGATTTCAGCGAATACTGCCATTACCGAGACCACCGATAATGGTGTTTCTTTGTTTGCAGGTCCGCGACAAGATCCTTTCTTCTTTGACTTTTTTCAGTTCAACGCGGTCATCGACCCTGATGTGAATTCTGCGCCAAGCGGATTTTTACCTCCAGATGAGGCGGAAGATACCTTTGATGGCGCTAACACCTTATCGATAGTGGTTGAGCTGCCCAATAGTTTGCTCGGTACAACGACAGCGACCAATGCACTAGGCGTGACCGTGTACAATACTTGGGTCACCACAAACAGAAAACAGTAATAATCCAAACAAAAAATAGATAACATGATATTCAATAAGATAAAACAGCTGTTCTTGACAATGGTGGTCGTAGTTGCCATTGCTGCCTGTAACAACGATGACAATGAACCCATGATGGATGATGATATGATGGGAATGGAAGATGACGGTATGATGGATGATGACATGACCGGTATGGACCCTGACTTTAGCGGCACTTTCGCACAAGTCGATTTTATGGGAAGACCAGGAATCAATACCACCTTGAGTGCCGGTGGCGATATCAAAGATGCCCATAATGTGGCAATACCTTCAGAAATGGTGGCAACATTTCAAGCCGATTTTGAGGCGAGACTGGAACAATACCACGATGTGTATGCCATGAAATTGGGGGCTGACCCAGCTGATGTGAACTATGAAGCCAACATTTTGGGGCTTGACGCTGCGACATTGACCACGGTATTGGCGGCAGATGTATTGGAAGTAGCTCCAGATGTGCCCACCACCTATTTCAATCCCGGTGAGGATAACGATGGTGATGACAATCCGTTGACTTTAGATGGTGACGAGGTTGCATTGACCGGAAGAACGTTACAGGATGATATCATCGATGTATCCCTCATTCTTTTCTTTGGCGGTATGGAAGGCAATCGTTTTGATGGCAACAATGGTACGCCCCAATTGACCAGTGACGGGGTCGGGCTTACGGCCGATATTTTGACAACATTCCCTTATGTCGGTGATCCAGAGTAGGATGTAATGCTATGAAAAAGGGAATATGGAAGAGGGTTTGATGCCCTCTTCCATTTTAAAGACAACACTGAATTTGAACAAACAATTGAACAAGATGAAACATATAGTAACTCTAATAGCGGTAGTATTCATGCTGTCTTGCGGAAAAGAAGGGCGACAAGTCACCGATTCAGAAGACTACAATGAGTACTTGGCCGTGGCCGATCCAAATACCACCTCAAAATATTTTGAGCTGTGGAACACAAAAATCAAACCCGATAGCCTACAATTGATGAGTTTTGGGCACGTCGCAAGTGAGTACAACCGATTTTTTAAGAGTACGGGAGACATCACCTATTTAAAAAAGGCTGAAAAAGCATTGCAAAAAGCCGTGAACATTGCCAATATCAATAAAGAAGGCTACGCCAGGGCTTTGGCAAGAAATTATATTTCGCAGCATCGATTTAAAGAAGCGCTGCAGATGGCCCAATTGGCGGACAGCATCGGTGGAGGCAAAAAAGACACGCAAAGCCTTTTGTTTGATGTACACATGGAGTTAGGCAATTATGGGCTTGCCGAAAAATATCTCGACAGTATAAAAGACATGTCAAGCTTCGGTTTCTTGATTCGAATTGCGAAGTGGAGTGACTACAAGGGCGATTTGGACAGCACCATACGTTTTATGGAAAAAGCCAAGAAAAAAGCCGAATCGTCCAACAGCAAGAATCTGAAGCTATGGTCATATACCAACTTGGCAGATTATTATGGCCATGCGGGCAGGATTGACGATTCATACCGACATTATTTAAAGGCTCTTAGCTTAGACCCCCAGAATGCCTATGCCAAGAAAGGCATCGCATGGATTGTGTTTTCACACGAAAAGAATAGCGTCGAAGCCCTACGGATTTTAGATGCTGTGACGCAATCGCACCAATCACCTGATTATTATTTGCTCAAAGCCGAGATTGCAGCTTTTATGGGCAAGGAAAATGAGCGCATCAAAAACCTTGACGAGTTTTACAAGCAGGCATCCAACGTAGCGTATGGCGATATGTACAACATGCACAATATTGAGTTATACCTCAGCCATACCCAACAATATGACAGGGCACTACATCTAGCTTCTAAAGAGGTTGAAAACAGGCCTACCCCTGAATCCTATAACGCATTGGCACACAGTTACCTGAAGAGCGGAGACAAAGCCAAGGCACTTGAATTGGTTGAAAAATATATTGTGGGCCAGACTTTTGAACCGGGTATTTTGTTGAACGTTGCAAAAGTGTACAAGGCCAATCGAGAATTTGAAAAAGTAACTGCCCTGAAACAAGAGTTGATGGGTGCGGTTTACGAATTGGGGCCTTCCTCAGAAGCTGAAATACTGAATTTATAGCAACAATAAAAGAACCCAAGTGTTTGGATGTTCAGTTGTTTTTTGAGTTGAGCCCTGACAATTCTGTCAGGGCTTTTCTCGTTGAAAGCCCTTGTTAATTCGTTTTTTGGTAAAACCCATGTTGCGGTCACTTCGTAAGTATTGTACCAAATCTACAGCATGGATTATATTTTATTTACTTTATGGGCTGTAGCGATTGTAGCTTCATTGGTCAAAACGTTTACAGCTCACCAATCGTTAAAAAAATGCCTAGAGAATTCCAAAGCATAATATTAAGTCTCTTTACATGAATTAGGTATAGTTTATGGCCATTGGATTGATCGAACACCCTTTGTCATATAACCATTTCAAATCATTACTTTATTGAATTGGAATGTAAAAATCAACAATTGCCTTGCGTTCAGGATGTTCGTTGAAATTGTTGTGGTATATCTCAAAAGGTTCGCTGTTGGCTTTTTGATAACCATTCTCATTCATCCATAGGAATAACCCGGTCCACGATTTTTCAAATTCTTCCAGCCCAATTTCAAAACTTCCAACTATAAATTTTCCACCATTGATAGTGTTTTGAGCGACTTCCCCGGCTGTTTCAATTTTCTTGTTGAGCAAAATTGAAGCACTCATCCTGACCTTATTGGCTTGGGTTACTTTAAAACTGTCATGATAAATCGTTATCATTTTTGTATGCTCATTTATTAGTCCTTTTGGTGTTGCCCACTGTATTAGTTTTTTATAGGCACTTTCAAGGTTTTGAGGACCAATACTGGTTACATAAGCTACATCCATCATGGGCATTTCTTTGATTTCAATTTTTGCGTTCATCTGTATCCAATTATTAAGATTATTGATGATGCAAATATATTTTTCGAAATTAGGATGCCCTTGTTCATTCTTGCTATCGAGTTGACGAATCTTGCTATGCTTGTAGGGATTTTGTTTTTTAAATCCAGTTGGACTCACTCCGAAATACTTTTTGAAAGCTCTGGAATAGGAAGAAATATTACTAAATCCATATCGGTGGGCAATTTCAGTTGCTGTGATGCTTTTGTGCAACAAGTCTAAAGCCGATTTTTCAATTCTCTTCCTTGATATATATTCATTTAGAGTTTCTCCGGCCACAAATTTGAATACTCGGTGAAAATGGAAAGGTGAGAAAAAAGCAATATCTGAAAGGGTGGTCAAAGACAAATCTGAATCAAGGTTTTCTTCAATGAATTCAAAAACTCGATTGATTCGATTTCTGTAATCTGCTTGTATTCTTTTATCCGTTGTGGGCATTTATCAAATTTCGTAAAACTTGATTATAGATCAATAAAATTATTCAAATCAAGTGTCCAGTTGTAGTTTTTGTATTTTAAATCCACGCCCTTGGTGTCGGGTATGACGTCATATTCCTCAAGAATCTTTTTGGCACCGCTCTTACCGCCAAAATCACCGCGAAACCAACTGAACAATGAAGTGACCGAAGCAACTTTGGTTTCGCTGTTGTAATCAGACGTTCTCTTAAGATACATTTCAGAGCCTTTGTTCAATTGTCCATCGATACGTTTTGGGGTGTAGATGGCCACTGGCGGACAGTCTTTTGCACCACAGTTCAGCGCAAAATGGATGCGGTAATCCCGTTTCTTGACCCTCAGCTTCCGTTCAAACTTGTCAGGAAACCATTTTCTAAAGTACCCCAAACCAAGTTCCCATTGTGATTTTCTGATGATACCATGCTCTATCTTTGCGAAAGAAACCGTTTCGCCTGCAATATCGATTTGTTCCCTGGAGAAGAAATCCCTACGGTCATCATAATATTCAGGATGTTCTTGCAAAATGACCTGTATGTAGGCGTTGTAGATGTTGACCCAAAACGCATAGCGCTGTGCATCAGTGGTGAGGGCATTTTCCAGCTCTTCCAAAGAGGTATTGGCAAGTTTTTCTTGAATTGATTTGGTGTCCGTTCCATTTTTTATGTTCGATAGAAACGTTTCAGAAAGCTCGTTAAAATCTGTGGTTGTCGCGGTTTGTTTGCCCAACGGCGCCTCTTTTACCTTACAACAGCTAAAAAGCAAGACCAACGATAGGGCCAATAAATTGATTCTCATGATAATTGTTTTGTAGTTCACCGCTATATACGAAAGATTGGAATTGTGGGTTTGGTCGAAAAGTCGCATTTTTACTTTCAATGGAAAAAACCCTTTGTTGCAAAACTACGTAAGTAAACCACCTTGGGGCATACCTACAAGGCGTTAATAAAAAACTATCGGTACATTTCAAACCTCGATTATCGAATAATCCATAAAAACACCTGTATTTTGGTCAGTGTTATCATTCCTGTTTACAACGAAAAGCCCAACTTGTCGAGATTATTGCCGTATCTACATAAAATCGGCAAGGGCCATGATTTTGAGATTATCATAAGTACAGGTGCTTGCACAGAAGACTATTCAGAGTGTGGTCACGGAATGGATGATGTCGTGGTTTTGTGCAATGGAAAAAAGGGCAGGGCACATCAGATGAACGATGGGGCAACAGTGGCAAAAGGAAACATATTGGCTTTTTTGCACGCTGATGTGATACCACCAAAAACATTTTTTTCCGACATACAAAAAACCATACAATCAGGATTTGATGCCGGTTTTTTTTCGTACCGATTTGATACCGATAGTTTTTTATTGCGGATAAATGCCTCGTTCACCAAAAAAGACGGAATTTTCACAGGGGGCGGTGACCAATGCCTTTTTATCAAAAAATCAGTTTTTGAAAAGTTGGAAGGTTTTGATGGAAACCAAGTGCTGATGGAAGACTTTGAGTTTTTTAAACGGATGAAATCCGCTGGGGCACGGTATACCATCATTGACAACGATTTGGTGGTCTCTGCAAGAAAATACAAGCATAATTCGTATGTACGGGTCAATCTTTCCAATTTTTTGTTGGTCGTTCTCTTTAAGATGGGCTTCGCACCAAAAAAATTGAAATCACTGCATAATCGCCTATTGCGATTAGACTATCAAAACCCACCAACTTGAGCTACATCATCAATGGCATACAGCAGATAGGCATTGGGGTCTCAAACGCACGTGAGGTCTTCAATTGGTATCGAAAAAATCGGGGTTTTGATATTTTGGTTTTTGAGGATGTGGCACCGGCTTCTTTGATGACAGCGTATACCAACGGAGAAATTATGAACCGACATGCGCTGTTGGCCATGAACATGCAGGGTGGGGGTGGACTCGAGATTTGGCAGTTTTCAGACCGGGATCCCGAACCTCAGAAAAAAGCATTTCAATGGGGTGATTTGGGTATCAACGCCATGAAATTACGGCATACAAACCCTGAATATCACCGAAAGCTGGCACAAGGGCCGTGGCATAACTGGATGCAGTGGACCTACAGCGAGCATATCTTTTGCAATTCAAATCAAAACTCGGGCGGTGTAATGGGCGCCATAATCGGAGTTTCGAATATGCAGCGTTCCCTAAAATTTTACCAAGAGGTTTTGGGCTTTGACAACATCAAGAACGATGATATTGGCGTTTTTCAAGATTTTGGATATATCCCTGGTGGAAATTCAAAATTCAGGAGGGTGATATTGGGTCATAATGGTCGAAAAGTAGGCGGATTTGGCAAACTGTTGGGCCCTTGCGAAATTGAACTTATACAGGTGTTGGATAGAACCCCCAATAAAATTTATGAAAATCGGTTATGGGGCGATTTGGGCTACATCCATCTCTGTTTTGATATCTCTGGAATGGATTGCCTTAAGTCAAGAGCCAAAGCCATTGGCCATGATTTTAAGGTAGACAGTGCCGATAGTTTTGATATGGGCAAAGCAGCAGGACGGTTTGGCTACGTTGAAGACCCTGATGGTACTTTGATTGAACTGGTCGAAACCCATAAAGTGCCCATATTCAAGCCACTTGGTCTTTACATCAATCTAAAAAAAAGGAATCCTGAAAAACCCCTGCCCAACTGGATGGTAAAAACACTTCGATTTCACAGAATGCGAAAAGACCTGAAAGTTTAGCTGCTGCTCTTCGAGGTATTTCGAATCAATCCAACCCCAGAAAAGAAAAATATAGCGCCAAGAATGCCATAGACGGCCAGCATTTTGGTGGTGCCAGTCTCGTTGACAAACATGATGGCGGTGTAGATGAGGCCCCCAATACCCAATAAAGTTAGGATGGTGCCAAAAAGTTTCTTTAAATCCATAATTGCAAACGTTGTAATGGTTATTTGCGGATTAAGATAGGTTTTTTTGTAATTCCTCGAGAATTGTTTTCGCATCCATTATTGTGGCAAACTCATCTTTAAGACTGGCAAGTGCAGTTTGGTGCATCAACTCGGCATTGAATTTCGTTCCGTCAACCCCGACCATATCAAAAGCAGCGGTGGCATCAGATATTAGAATGGTTTCAAACCCCAAGTTGGCGGCCATTCGCACGCTGGTCGAGATACAATGATTGGTGGTCAGCCCGACGATTATCAACATTTTGATGCCATCCTTCATCAAATCTGCCTCTAAATCAGTGCCGATAAAAGCACTGTTGACATTCTTGGTATACAAAGGTTCAGTGGATAATGGTTTTACGCCATCTTTGATTTCAAAACCCGGTTTTGAGACATGCAACGGTGATTCAGGATTTTTCGAACTGTGCCGCACATGAAAGATGAAAAAGTCGTTTTCACGAAAAGCTTCCAAAATTCGTGCAGCATTTTCTTCCGCCTGTGGATTGTTGCGATGACCGCCGTAGAAATCCCATTCATCCAATCCTTTTTGGATGTCGATAAGCAGAAGCGCAGGTTTCTTCATTGGAATTCCTTTTTCATTGCTTCAGTGCGGTTATATACTGTGTCCAAGGGCCTACTTCGCTTTTGTATTGTTTGGCCATGACCCTGGAAATCTGGACAATATGCCCAAGATCATGGGCCACCCATGCGGCCAAAAGCTCTTTAAGCTTTACTTGCCCCAACTCTGGATGCGTTCCTTCTTTATCCAAATCAGCCGTGGAAAGGTTAAGCTGCATCAGCTGATCTAGGTTTATATTTCGCAAGCCCTCAAATTCTTGTAATAGACTTTCTAGACTTTTTCCCTTGCTATTTTCAAAGTGGGCAAAACGATTAAATGGAGTAAAGGTCTTATCCGAAGCATTGCTCAAAATAATTTTGGTTCTGACTAACCAATCAGTTTGCTCTCCATGTATTAGATGGCCTACTATATCGTATGGACTCCATGTGTTTGGCCCTTCATTTTGATGCGTCCATTCTTCTGGTAAATCTGATAATAAGCAATACAAAACTTTTGGGGTCCGGGTTAAAACAGCAACAGCTTTGTTAAGATTGAAGATCATGGTTGAAAACCTTTAAGAAGCCACCGCACCCAGCGTATAGAGCTGTTCCAACGTCGGAGTTTCGCTACCGCCTTCAGGCTCCAAGGTAATACCAAAAGCTTCAGATTCGTTGGGGTTGGGCAGTTCAAACAAACGTTTGTCGTTGTTGGCAAAATCATCCAACAGACCGATACTTGTTGGGGTCAATGGATCTAATTTCAAGGACCAGACCTGATAGGCATATCCAGGCGGCGGTTCGGGCAGGCCTTGGGCATCGATATAGACTTTTTGCGCTTCTTTGTTCCAATAGGCTTTTGCATAGGATTCAGGAGAAACTGTTTGCCCCCCCAAAGCTACCACGGCCACATTTTGGTCACGCAGCTCGTTCAGAATTTCTTCGGTATTGGCAACTTCATTGCGTATGTCGATCATTCGTTCTTCGAGCGACTCTTTTTCTGAGGAAATGACTTCGATTTCTGATTTCAGTTGATTGTTCTCAAGGTATATCCAAACCAATCCAACTGCCAGTAACAATGATGCGGCCCAGCCCAGATAGCTTGGCCATGCTGATTTTCTGGCGGGCGTCTTGGGTCTCATATCAACCACTTTGCCCATTCGTGACGTTATTTGTTCAAAATTATCGGCATCCAACCCTGGAGAAACAGTTTTGCTTACAGCTAGAACAGCGTTTTCAATGGCCTCAATTTCAGCTTTTATTTCAGGAAATTGCATGGCATAGCCGTGCACCTCTGAATTTTCTTTTTCAGAGAGCAATCCTGCAACGTACAGTTCCAGAATACCTGACGCTATGTACTTTTCGATATCCATTTATAGCTTCATGTTTTCTCGAATCTTACCGATACAGTTTCTATTTCTTGTTTTTACCGTACCGATGGGAATATCAAGTTCTTTGGCCGCCTCCTTTTGGGTAAAACCTTTGAAATACAGCAATTCTATGATTTGGGTGCATTTCTCTTTGAGTCCTATCAATAATTTTCTGAGTCCGATGGCATCAATACGAGAATCCATACTCTCACCACCTTCAACAATACCTACGAAGTAATCTACTTGCAGGTTCTTCTTTTGCTGTTTGTGGGTTTTGGAACGCACTTCATCGATGGCAGCGTTACGGGCGATATTTAAAATCCATGTAAAGAATCTTCCCTTGGATGCATCGTAACTTTCGGCATGGTTCCAGATTTTTAGAAACACATCTTGACAGATTTCTTTCGAGCGTTCATGGTTTCTGACGATGGTATAGATCACTCCACAGATATTTTCGGCATACATATCGTGCAGTTTTTCAAAGGCACCCATGTCTTTGTTCTGAAAACGTTTTAAAAGGAGGTCTAAATCCATAGCTATTCAGCTATAAATATAAAAAAAGCTACCCCATGGGCAGCTTTTTTCAATTTTAATTTTGTGTCTTTTCGGGTGGGTTTAAGGCTTTAACATCACACTGCGGTTAACCTTGTTGAAAGGGCCATCGATAAGATTGCCATCACTATCAATAAGTTCCAATTGAATGTTCACTTCTCCCATCGGCAATCCATTTATAACATAGGGAGCCCATTCTGTTAGCATAAATTCCTCACCGTTGACGGTGGCCCGTACTTTGTTGCCATTTTCTGAGAGCGTTGTATTCAACACGAAAAAATCCAACATGAGATTCTCCGTATCTTTTCCGGAATATTCTCCTTTCGGACGACTGTAGATCAAAGTGGGGGCTTCCATATCCAGACCTTGGGTGTCTTCCGGATTGGAGCCAATCTCCATTTTTCTAACGACCACTGAATTCTCATTTTTTACCGATTCGTGATACGAACGGCTCAAAAAAGCCACGAGATGATGCACCCCATCTGGAATTTCCTTTTTAAAACTAGGTACATAATGGGCTGAATAGGGTTGGTTGTTCAAAATGAAATGGATATGCTGTCCCTTACCGGAATTGGCCAATTTTTCAGCATTGGTACTCTCTGTCTGCGCTCCCAATTCATAGTTGTTCACCGTGAAATTAAAATCAACTTCACCACTTTGCGCAATGGTAGTATTTGCCGGTGCATCCAATACCAATTCAGCATCTGAGTATGCCGGAGAGCCTTCTAATTTAGTCAAGGAAATGGCGGCTTTCACCTCTTGAGAATCTTCATCCATAGTATCAGAATCCATAGTGTCCCCATCCTTTTTTGTTTGTTTGCAGCTAAAGGAAATAAGTAGCATTAGACATAAGGGCAGTGCTATTAATTTTTTCATTGTAAGTGTTTTTAGGTTTATGCCTTAAAGTTAACCAATATTTGAGGTCATATCAACCCATTCGCTAGAATGATTGCAGCAATTGCTTATTGTCTCGAACGCCCCTTTTTAGGTTTTCGCAAAGCAAAATGGATTTGTCGATACGCTTCTGCGAATCTTTAAATCGTGAAATCATATAGATAATGCCACGTTGTTTGCCTTTGGTGAACGACTCAAAGATTGTAAAGGCCTCATAATCGCCCATGAGCACCGCTTCCAATTCTTCGGGTACGTCAACCCCATATTTAGAAGTATCCTCAAAAAATTGCAACTGAAAATAGTCGTTGGGAAAGATACCGAGTTCTTTCTGTTTGTTCTTACTGAACATCATGGTGTACTGCCCATGATATTTGGTCAGTGCGGCATAGAATTCCAATGATTTTCCTTCAAAGCTGGCGATTACTTTCACCCGTTTTTGTCCGTTTTCCAAAAAAGGAGAAACAATTTCGTTCGGTAGTGCAATACTGTGGGTGCCTTGCACGGCCACTTCAAAAACAGGACTCTTCATTCTCAGCTATCAATCAATTTTGTAATGATTTGGGTTTCACTGTGCAGCGTTCTGTGAACGGGGCATTTATCCGCAATCTGTAAAATGCGGTTTTTCTGTTTTTCATCCAAATCACCGGTCAATTTGATTTCGCGCTCAAAAGTGTCGATTTTGGCCGAATCTTCTTCACAGTTTTCACAATCTTGCGCATGTTTTTTGTCGTAAGAGGTGTGTACTTCCACATTCTCAACAGCCCATTTTTTGTGTCGAGCATACATCTGAATCGTCATGGCTGTACAGGCGGATAGCCCTGCGGAAACCAATTCATAGGGCGTCGGACCAAAATTGTTGCCACCAACATCCAATGGTTCATCGGCCAACATATAATGGCTGCCCACTTTCATTTGGGTGGTGAAGCCTTCGGCCTCATTTAGACTGGCCGCTACCTGATGCTTGGTTTTAAGGGAAGCATCAACCTTTTCCTCAACGTTCAAATACCGTTTGGCCCATCCTGAAACTACCTGACCCACATAAAGTGAGTCTTCTTTGTTGAAAAGCAGGTGGTCGGCCCCATCCAACGAAACGAAACTTTTGGGGTGATGGGCAGCAACATAAATTTCTTCTGCATTCTTGATTCCTACGGTGTCGTCTTGTGGGGAGTGCATGATAAGCAATGGTTTTCGGAGAGTTTTTACCGTTTCAGGCAGGGATTTGGTCTCCAAATCATCCAAAAATTGCTTTTTAATGGTAAAATCACGTCCGCTGAGGTTGACCACTGCCTTTCCGGTTTCCTTGATTTCGTCTATCCCACTTTTTAAAAGATGTTTCACATGAACCGGATTCGAGGGTGCGCCAACAGTGGCAATGGCCTTGACGGAATCAATCTCGGCTGCCGCAAAAATCACCGCTGAACCACCCAATGAATGACCAATAAGCAGGGTAGGTGCATTGTAGTTTTCTTTTAAATGGTCTGAAGCAGCCACCAAATCTGCCACATTGCCCGAAAAATTGGTATCGGCAAAATCACCTTCACTTTCGCCCAGTCCCGTAAAATCGAAGCGGAGAACACCAAATCCGTTTGAGGTAAGCGCTTTGCTTATGTTGCGCACCGCAGAGAGATTTTTGGTACACGTGAAGCAGTGTGCAAACAGTGCATAATTGTGCGGGTGACGGTCAACGGGCAGCTCTAAACGGCCTACCAATTTTTGACCTTCCTTATTCTTGAATTCTATTTTTTGGATGCCCATGGTGTAAGCTAATAGTTATTTGTTAATGGTTATTGGTGGTTTTACTAATAACCTTTAACCATTAACTTTTAACCTTCCTTTTAAAGATACCTCTTAAGTCGGGATTGTAAAAGAATCCTATCTGAAAACGGTCAAAAACCATACTTGAAAATTGATTTCGCAGCCACCCCAGCTGCAAACTGCTATTTTCTGTGATATTGATGCCAAAAGCTCCGTACAATCGATTTTGGTCAAAAAGATTGTCTTGAAGGTTGATAAAAATCTCATCATAAAAATTCAAAAAGAACGTATCGGTCAAGGGCAGCATTACCTGTAAGCGATACCGAGCGCGATGTTCGGTTCTAGATAAATCTTGTTCGGGGTCGCTGAGAATATCTGTTTGAGATATAAAGCGTTGTTCCAATCGGTAGCGATGTTCAAAAAGAAATTCCCAAACCTTATCCCTTAAAATAAACTGCTGAAAGATTCGGTTTTCTTTTGAGTTGGCCCTGCTCGGATTATCTTGAAAAGTACCGTCGGTCTCGATAAAGGCGTACCCCAAAGTGGCAATCGCATTGGGATTGATATGGTAGTTTGCCCCTGTTCGCAATAGTAGTTGATTGAAATTTGAACTGGTTTCGAAGTAACGAAACTGCGCCTCGGTGTGGACACTCCACCGTTCCGAAACTTTGTTCATACCAAAATACATATACCAAATTCCGGTTTCGCCCTCACCGGGTTGTTGGGCAACTCCCATTGAGGTCATCAGTAGAAGAACAGCACCAGCAAAAAAATGTCTCATATTATAAATCACCGTCTTTAATGGGTTCACCTTGGTCTTCCCTAAGGTAGACATCCAAAAATTCTAGAATCTTACTGTAGGCCTTTATCTGATTTTCTTTTTTGACAAAACCGTGCCCTTCGTCATCAAACAAGACATATTCAACGGGTACCCCGTTCTTTTTGACACCGGCCACTATCTCATCTGACTCAACCTGTAATACCCTTGGGTCTTGTGCACCCTGAAGTACCATGAGGGGTTTGGTCACTTTGTCGGTGTGAAACAAAGGGGAGATTTCACGCAAGCGTACGGAATCGGAACTGTTCGGATCGCCCAATTCTTTGTAGAGTGCATCTTTGAATGATTCCCACCATGGTGGAATGCTTCTAAGGGTGCGAATCCAGTTGGTCACACCAAAAATATTGACGCCCACATCAAATTCCTCTGGGGTATAGGTCAAGGCAGCCATGGTCATGTAGCCACCGTAGGATCCACCAATAATCCCGATTTTGTCACCATCAATTTCTGGCTGTTCGGCCAACCAATTTTTTCCTTCCACACAGTCTTTCAAATCTTTGTCGCCGTGGTTGAGGTCATCCATTTGGTAAAAAGTCTTGCCGTAACCACTACTTCCGCGGTTATTGACGGCCAAAATTGCGTACCCATGGTTGACAAGGTATTGAATGAGCGAACTAAAATTTTGTCTGGACTGCCCACCTGGACCGCCATGTACCCAAACCAAAGCGGGAGCGGGATTTTCTTCTGATGCCTGATGCGGCTTGTAATAAATGGCAGGAATTTCAACCCCATCAAACGAATTATAACGAATCACTTCTGCCGTTACCAAATCTTGGGGCTGAATCTCTGGATTTAGCACATCGGTCAATTTTCTTTGCTCTTTGTTCTCTAGATTGTAGACGTACAGGTTCGAAGGGGTATGCGAACCGCCTGCATAAAAACGCATCAGGGTCTCGTCATCTGAAAAGCCGACACTTGTGATATCCATATTTTCAAAGGAGGGGAGGTCAACATGCTCCTCTTTTACCATATCCCTAACTTCAATCACGTTTTTCGCATCTTCGTTGATATAGGTTACCTGATACGTGCCATTGTCGGTAAAGTACATGCCCATAATATCCCAATCACGTTCCATGGCAACTTTGGCGGTGCCATCCTCTAGATTATACTTCATGATATATGAAAATTCGTTGCCATCATCGGTAGAGTAGTAGAAAAATTTTCCGTCTGGTGAAAAATCTTGCCCGTTGTTACTGCTCTGGTTTTCGTTGATTTTGGTCATTTCCTTTGTTTCCAAATCATATAGAAAAAGGTCACTGTCATTGGTGTTTATCGATTTGCTGAGGGCCAGGTATTTTTCGTCGTGAGATATGGCATTCATATTATAACCGTCATCATTTTGATAGATCAACTTCGGCTCAAAGGTTTCGAGATCCATTTCGTAAAGGTCCATATAACGACTATCGCGTTTGTTGGAGCCATAAAAAAAGCTTTGGTCATCATCGGCCCAACGATAAAAGAGGGAGCGTGCACCTTCGTCGGGTGTCAGGTTCTTGTGGCTTCCATCAACATCCCTCAAATAAATTTGATAGATTTCGTCACCGTTGTTGTCCATCCTGAAGAGCATGCGCTCATCTTTTGGGAAATAGGAGATGGCAAAAACAGATGAGCTATCAGATTCGGTCACGGGCATGGGTTCACCACCTGAAACGGGAATGGTATACATGTTGTAAATGCCCGAACGATTGCTCGAAATCAATAACTTTGAATTGTCGGGAGAAAAACTACCACCACCAATGGCCTCATTGTCCATCATTTGCCCGATGGTATAGGTTTTCATTGTCTCGACGATGCCGGGTGCTGCCTTTTCTTCCTTGCAGGCCCAGACAAGGGCAATTGTTGTCAATAGGATGATTTTTTTCATGATGTCTGTGTTTTTTAATCGATACTAAATAGTTCCGTTTCTTTAAATGGCGACAAATCCAAACTTTCAATCGATTCACGATAGGATTTCCATTTTTCGTTAAAGAAAGTATTGGTCTTGTCTAAAGCTGATTTCAGTTCTTCTTCCGCAAAACGAACCAATCGCCTTTCGGTTTCGGTAATACCATTTTTTCGAGACCCTACGTAGAAACCTGCGGTGTTCAATCGTAGCATCACCGTTACCTCAGGATTTCGCGTAATGCCCTGTCGCTTGTCGTCTTTGCCCAGATAGAGCGCGATAACACTGTCGATTTGTTTTACGATGGCTGCCGAGGCCTTGATTTGGTCTTCGTATTGTTCTTTATCCATCTTTTTCATTTTCTTTTGGAAGTCATTGGCCAAATCTTTGCTCTCGACCAACTGCTTTACAGCATCTGCAGCGGTTTGGGTATAGCCCTCCAACTGTTTTTGGGTCTCATACACTTCATTTAAAGCCGCGGTGGAAACATCCAATCTTGGGTCGGTTTTTACCGTTACCGTAGTGGAATCAGTGCTTTCACCGAAAGTAACCTTTACCTTATAGGTTCCTGGCTTGACATCGGTGCCGTCTGGCTCTTTTTTCGACTTCTCGATTTTACGCGATGGCCTTTCGGGCCCTTTTTCATCCAACCCCCAATAGATTCTATGGAACCCTTTCTTCTCGGGTGTTTTATATTTCAAAGTTCGTATCAAACGGTTTCCATCATAAAAATCAAACTGAATGGAATCTTTTTTCTGTACCCCGTCGCGAGTTTGTGAAGCAACTTCTTCAGATTCAGTACCTTCTTTGGTATCACCTCCATCATCACCATTGCGAGCTTGTGAAGCAATCCCTTCTTTCTTCATGTCTTTCTTTCCCTCCTTCAAATAATACGTAATCATGGCCCCGTCTTCACGATTTTCACCGTTGTAGAGGGCATCACCACCAAAGCGACTGCCTGTGGCCTGTTGGTAGGCAGCGAGGTATGCATCTGGACTTTCAAACAGTGCCACTTCTTTTTCAAGTACTGACATATCATTTGCCAATTTCCGCAACGGACGGATATCATCCAACACCCAAGCGGCACGGCCAAACGTGCCGATGACCAGATCGTGTTCCCTTGGATGGATGGCCAAATCTTTCGTCGACACCGTCGGATAGCCTTCGTTCCACTTCGTCCAGCTATTTCCAGCATCGAAGGAAATATATAGTCCGTCATCTGTTCCTAAAAACACCAGATTCGAATTTTCGGGGTCTTCGATAATGGAGAGTGTATAACTTTCCACACCATTACCATCGACAATACGCGACCACGTTTTGCCATAGTCTTTGGTGCGATAGGCATAGGGCGTATAATTGAACCTTCGATAATCGTTGGCAATCAGTAAAGCTTCACCTTTACGGTTTTTTGAGGCCTTTATCTGGGCAATCCAACTGCCAGTGGGTAATCCTTTGATGTTTGCAGTGACCTCAATCCAGTTTTGTCCGCCGTTTTGGGTATAATGCACGCGACCATCGTCTGTGCCGACCCAAAGCATATTTTTTTCAACCTCAGAAGGTTCGATGACCAAAATCGTACAATGGTTTTCTGCGCCTGTGGCATCCATGGTCAAGCCACCACTTTCACTTTGCTTCTGTTTTTCAGGGTCGTTGGTGGTCAGGTCGGGCGAAATGACTTCCCAAGTCAGGCCCTTATCCGTTGATTTATGCACAAACTGGCTGCCAAAATACACAGTACTATTGTCAAACGGGTCTTGCCCGATGCCCGCATTCCAGTTAAAGCGAAGCTTGGTGTCAGCATCCGGTGGGGTAGGGCGCACAATATAATTGTTGCCCGTTTTCCAATCATAGCGGGAGACAAAACCCTGCTGACTCATCGCATAGCCAAATTGGCTGTCGTCTTTATCGGGTACCACGTCAAAGCCATCCCCAAAAGCAATCTCTTGCCAATAACTGTTGCGAATGCCCTGTGCACGCCAGACGTAGGCGGGACCACGCCATGAACCGTTGTCTTGCATGCCACCATAGACATTGTACGGAAATTCATTATCGACACTGATATGGTAGAACTGTGCCACGGGCAAGTTGCCGATAAAGCGCCACGTCTTGCCCCCATCTTTGGTGATGTTCATGCCCCCATCGTTGCCGTCAATCATAAATTGCCCATTTTCTGGATGGATCCACCACGCATGGTGGTCGGGGTGCACACCATTATCGACCCCGTACGCCGGCATTAATTGTTTGAAATTTTTGCCTCCATCTTCGGAAACATTGACGTATGTAAAAATGGAAAACACCCGATTTTCGTTCTCGGGATCTACATAGATTTCAGAGTAATAGAAAGGGCGGTTGCCGATATCGTCTTTGTCGTTGATTTTTTTCCATTTAAAACCACCGTCTTCAGATTTATAGAGGGCATTTTTTTTGGCCTCGACCAAGGCGTAGATGGTGTTGGGCTTGTTCTTGGCAATGGCAATGCCTATGCGGCCCAAATCCCCTTTGGGAAGACCGTCTTCGTCAGTGAGTTTTTTCCAGTTTTTCCCTCCGTCGTGGGTCATGTAGAGTCCGCTGCCCTCACCACCCGACTTAAAAAACCAAGGGTCACGTTTATGCTCCCACATTGCGGCAATCAATTTATTGGGATTGGTGGGGTCCATTACCAAATCGGCCACCCCGGTCTTGTTGTTGACAAAAAGAATTTTCTCCCAAGTTTCGCCGCCATCTGTTGTTTTAAACACTCCCCGTTCCGGGTGTTCTCCCCAAGGGGAACCAATGGCACCGACATAGACCACATCGGGATTCATGGGGTCGATAATGACGCGGTGGATGTGACGGGTCTTTTCCAACCCCATAGCCTTCCATGATTTACCACCATCCAAAGATTTGTAGATGCCGTAACCGCCGTTCAAGCTGTTTCGTGGATTGCCCTCACCGGTACCCACCCAAATTACGGAAGGGTTTGATTGCTGTATGGCCACCGCTCCGATGGATGCGGTCACCTCTTTATCAAATATGGGCTCCCATTTGATGCCTCCCGAAGTGCTTTTCCAAAGTCCGCCTGAAGCCGTACCCACATACATCACATCAGGATTTTCTGTCACCACACCTATGGCCGTTACCCGCCCGCTCATACCGGCGGGGCCGATATTTCGAGGTTTCAGGTCTTGCATCAATGTCATGTCAAATTTTTGGGAAATCAAGGAAAGGGATGCCAAAAAAAGCACCAATGGAAGTAATCGTTTCATCATAGGTTGAATTAGTTGGCTAAAGATAATTAAATGCCCTAGCGTATTTCTTAATGTGGTGTTAAGGAAATTATGAGGGGATTGTAACATAATGATTGCATTACAGTCAAATTAATAAAAGATGTAGTCTTGAGCACAATAGGCAATAGATTGTCACTAATTCTTTATGGGGATTGTCCCCTTGAGGGGACTTTAGGGGTTTCTATGAAGATACAAAAGACTGCAGTGGTAAAACCAACAGATTCCCGCCTCCGCGGGAATGAAAAAAACTAATTAAACAACTCTTATGAAACTCACCAAACGCAACCGACTTATCATTACGCTTGTCATCACCGTCTTAGTGTGGGCGCATGTACTGTGGGATTATACCCATGGCGGCATACCCGTGCATTATTTATTTATGAATGAAAATATGCCGCCCTTCCCCAATTGGTTGGGGGCCATCATCTTGCCCTTTTTTACTTGGGTGTTGTTGTACCGCATTCACAAACGGGTGGATGCCCCTGATGCGAAGGATACATTTCGTTTGGCCATAAGCCGTTTTTTTACAGCGCTTGTGGTTGCAGGCAGCATTGCCATCTGTTTTGAGCTCGGCATTGAGATACCGGGGTTTGTGCTTTTGGGCATACTTGGCTTGGGGGTTGCCTTACCGCTGTATAAATCAGAGTTTTTGTTGGGTTGGGTGCTGGGTCTCAGCTATACCTTTGGGGCGATGATACCGATGCTATTTGCCATAGTGCTGGCAGGGGTGCTCTTTTTGTTTTATAAGTTGGGACGGGCTGTGGTTGGACTTTTTAAGGCTAAGAAAGCCTGAACAAATTAGTTATTGGCTTTTTCCTCGATTTCGCTTAATCTTTTCTCAATCTCTCCTTTCGAATACCACTTCCCCTGCCGCATTACCCCTGACAATTCTTGTAAAGCCCCCAAGTCCTTTAAAGGGTTGGCATCGACCAGTATCAAATCGGCTACCAAGCCTTCTTTGATTTGGCCAAATTCATCTTCCATCCCAAAATAAACAGCGGGGTCGATGGTGCCCGATTGTATGATTTCAAGATTCGTCATGCCCGCATCGGCCATATCTGCCATTTCTTGGTGAATGGAGAACCCCGGTACGTTAAAGAGTTGTGGTGCATCAGAGCCCAAGAGCATACCGTGTCCGTTTTCGCTCAATGCTTTGATCAGCTGTTTTCTGATGTCTATAAATTGTTGCCACTGGTCTTTGTTGAAGTTGGGGTCGTTCATATAGTTTTCTTTGGCGTTGCGCCAATTGTTCAATGTTTCTTTCGGCATGTATTTCATTTCGGGCAGAGCCAAAAGACTGTCCACATCCGCCGGGGCAAACCATTTGGTGTACAGGCTTTGCGTGGGCACAATCCATACGCCATTGGCCTTTGCCAAGGCGACCAATTCATCAACCTTAGTGGTATCTGCGAGTTTCGTGAAGTTGTAACCGAAAAAGCCATTTTCACTAGGTTTGATATTGGCCGTCTCGGGTACGAGCCCTTCTAAAAAGCCGTCTACGTGGTCAATACTGGCATATTTGCTTTCCAAGGCATGGCGAATACCGACATCTACAGGTACGTGCCCTGCAAAGGAGATGCCCACCTCATTGGCAGTGGCGACCAATTGGTCAAAAACGGGCAATTTGATTCCTGGGTGTATTTTTAAAAAGTCATAGCCGTCTTTTTCGTATTGACGGACTTTGGCCTCTGCCTCTTCTTCGGTTTGAACAGAATTGCCGTTCAATGATGGACTCGAAGTGAAAATTTGCGGGCTCACTATTTCACCGTTTTCAGCTTTTTCTCGAAGTTCTAAATGGGCGGGGTGCCCCAGCATGCCCCGAATGGTGGTGACGCTATTACTGAGGTAGAGAAAAAGCACATCTTCGATGCGCTCTTGTGACGTGGGCGGTTGTGGAATATGGGCATGCATCTCTGCCAAACCGGGCATCAGGTACTTGCCACTTCCGTTGATGGTGTTTTGATAGGCTTCCGCATTCTCAAGGGTCTCTAAAACGGATTTAATCCTTCCAGAATCAATGACCACCTGACGGTTTTCCAAGAGTTGCCCTTCCCTGACATCCACAATAGTAACATCTGAAATCAGGATGGCAGTGGAACTGACTTTCTCTTGTGCCTGGTTGCAGGCGGCCAAGACCAAAGAGATGATTAGAAATGCTATTTTTTTCATTGGTGGTTGTTTTACACAGAAAGATACCAAAACTTTTCATGCTTTTTATTCGCAAACCGTTCTCATGCAAATGTGTATTTTTAGAAAAAATAGTTTCAATTACTTCAAAAAACACTACAAAACCCTCTTGGTTTTATCTGGTTTTGCTGATTCTCGCCGGGGAAGCCGTCTTTATCCTTCCCTTTGTGCTACCAAGAATTTTTAGGCCCACGGTGCTCGATGTTTTCGGATTGGACAATGTACAACTAGGGCTTTGTTTTTCCGTTTACGGAATCGTGGCCATGGTATCCTATATTTTGGGTGGCCCTTTGGCAGACAAATATCCACCAAGGAAACTTATTGCCATTGCGCTGTGGATGACTGCTTTGGGCGGTATTCTCTATGCTCAGTATCCAAATATTGTGGTTTTGCAAGTACTTTACGGATATTGGGGCTTTACGACCATCTTCCTGTTTTGGGCCCCGATGATCAAGGCCACGCGAGTATGGGGAGGCGTTGGTTCACAAGGTAAAGCCTTTGGTTTCTTGGATGGCGGCCGCGGACTTACGGGAGCGTTGTTTGGGGTGCTCGGGGTGGTCATTTTTTCCTTTTTCTTGGTTGGAGATGCTGATGGCGCTTCCCTTCCCGATAGAAAAAATGCGTTTACCTATGTGATTTATACGGCTTCTTGCATCATTGCGATTATCGGAATTTTGGTTTGGCTGTACATGAAATCGGGTTCTGATGAAAAAAAGCTGGTGGTAGAGCGTATTTCCTCCACAGAAATCAAACAGGTGCTTAAACTGCCATCGGTGTGGTTACTGATGGTCATTATTTGCTGTGCCTATGTAGGGTATAAGATCACTGATGTGATTTCACAATATGCTGAGGAAGTGATGTTGTACAACCAGGTAAATTCGGCTAAAGTCGGAACCTTGTTACAATTTTTGCGACCCACAACGGGTATCTTGGTCGGGCTTTTGGTAGACCGCTTTAAGATCACGCTTTGGTTGATGCTGAGTTTTGGCTTTTGTATTGTTGGGGGCGTTCTATTTGCAACAGGAACCATAGGCCCATCAACCACTGCTTTGTTCTTTCTATCTGTCTTAATTGTAGCTATTGGGGTGTATGCCGCACGAGCACTATATTTTGGGGTGATGCAAGAAGGGAAAATTCCCTTGGCACTTACGGGAACTGCTGTCGGATTGATTTCATTGGTCGGCTACACGCCCGATATTTTTGCAGGACCTGCCTACGGATATTTGTTGGACATGTACCCAGAGCAAGAACTCGGCCATCAAAATGTTTTTTGGATGCTGAGCGGATTTGCCTTTGTCGGAGGGATTGCCTCATTTCTTTACCATCGCTTATACGGCAAATGACATTTATCGCTCACAAATGTTTTTTAGCTTTTTCAATGCCCTTGGCCATGACTCCATAAAATAATCTTCCCATTCGGGGACCGAATCCATCCTAATTTTTAAAATTGTGGATGCTCCATTTTTTGAAGTGAACGTATATTCTTCCAAAGCCCCGGCAAAGGCATCCACTTTTTCACCCTCAGTGATTTCTTGACCATCCTCCAATATTCCGATGTGTTCGATGCTCACAAATTTGTTGGGTTTGTTTTCATTGATACGGCTGACCATACCGCATACTTTTCCATCGGCATCATCCGACAAGAACAGAATTTTAGAGCCTTTGTTCCAATTTCCCTTATAGCGAGAGGTTGGGCTGAATTCTGATGTCCATTTTTTAAAAGTGTCTTCGCCCAGCATCGTTTCATAGACCTTAGATGTTGGCGCGTTGATTTTGTTGTCAAAATGCAGTGTTTTCATGGTCAGCAACATAGCTAAAGGCCTACTATTTCATGCCCGTCATACAAGATAATCATTTTACTTATAGGCTCCATGTAAAACTTCTAACCGCCATCGACCAGATAGGCTTCCTGTAACAAAAACTTTAGGGTGGCCATCTTTTCATCGTCGATTTCGCTGAGGTTGTTGATGATCATTCTTCCCATTGTTTTTCGGTTGTCATATTTCAAAAAGTGCTGTTCTGGGTCGATTTTGGAGGCGTTCACGAAGCCCAAGGCCACCCCATGGTCAAGATTTCCCCAGGGGATGGCAGATGGCCAAATAAAGCAGATGCGCCTATGGTTATAGTAAAAGGGCACATTGTAGGCCAATTTTTCACGGTATTGCGGGAATGTTTCCGCAATGAGCCCGCGCAGTCTGGTGACAATGTCAAGCTCTTCTTGGGGCAGATACCCCAAGAATTCTTCAACGGAATCGAACTTTACTTTCTGAAACTTATTCACTATTCCCTAGCAAAAATTTCGTAATGCTTCATAACGATACTTTTGGGGTCTATCAGGGTAAAGTTTTTAGCCACTTCGGGTAGTTGCATTACTTGTTCTGCGGCTTTTAGGGCCTTTTCCTTGCTTTCCCAATAGACCACGTCGATAAAGGTACCTTTTTCATCCATGGCGGTCGTTCTACCGACAAATCCGTCGAAGGTTTTGATGATTTCATAGGTACTTTTCATGGCTTCCTCAAGGGCCGTTGGGGCTACATTTTCGATTGGGGAAAAGGTTACCACCTCAATACATGTTGCTTTTTTCATTGATTCTTTGTCTTGGGCGTGGCTGTTCCACATTAGAAAAGCCAAAAACCCGATTGCACATAATTTCATTTGTTGAATTTTCCACAAAGCTAGGTGCAGGTCGTGACAGCCCTATGTCATGATTTTTTAGAAGTTGCATTTTTTTTGAAATAATCGTCGAGCGTAAATTGATTGGGCGGAAAGTTTTCATCGATGGGGGAGAGTTTGATTATGCGGTCCAGACGAAATTCGCGGTTGGCTTTTCGTAGTTGGCAATAGGCCACTAAAATCCAGTGTTCTTGGGTGAAGTAGAGCGCCAAGGGCTCAACTTGGCGTTGGGATTTCGAACCATCAGCAGTCCTATATTCCATAAAAAGTACGGTAAAACCTCCAATGGCCTTTTGAATGGCCATCAAAGTATCGCTTTGGTTTTGCGAAGCTTTTGAGGGAGCTATTCTCTTTTCAAGTAGATAGGTGCTTTCCTTTTCTGTGGTACGCAATACTGCCCTGACCTTGTTGACCGCAGCGGTGAACGCTTTTGATAGCGAGGCATCACTATTTTGCCCGATAATGGCTTTTGCGGTGATAAGTGCGTTCGCTTCCTCAGGGGTAAAATGCACAGGGGCTACTTGATACCCCTCCAAAAGAAAATAATCTTCCCCTGGTTCATATCCAATGGGCACTCCAGCCTCTTCCAAAGCGTTGATGTCACGATAGATGGTTCGTGTGGTCACCCCAAAAGATTTGCTCAAATCTCTTACTTTCAACGATTTGTTGGTCTGGAATTCAATGAGCAGTGCAGTCAATCGATGGAGTCGCTTCATGTGTTTATCTGGTATTCCTTGATTTAATTCCCTGCTCGCAGAGTGAAACTATTTCTTTAATGCGTTTCTGACGAGTCTCTTCCCGTTTGGCGTGGTTCAACCAATAGAGATAGCTTTTGCGCTGACCACGGGTGAAGCCTTGAAAATTTTCCCATGCTTTTTTATTCTTGTCAAAGGCTTTTTGCAGGTCATCGGGCACTACACCGTTTTCCACATCATCTAAAGCTGACCATGAGCCATTTTCTTTGGCAATTTCAATGGCCTTGTACCCACTTTCATGGATGAGGTCCTCAGCTTCCAATTCTTTCAGATGATCTTTATTCACCTTGCTCCAAACACTTTTTGGCTTGCGCGGACAAAAATATTGCCGGCGTTTGCCATTACCCAGACTTTTGACGGTGCTGTCAATCCATCCGTAGCAAAGGGCGACCCGAACGGCCTCTTCCCAGCGCATGCTTTCCTTCTCATGGGCGACCGTGTAGAAAATCAAATAAACACCCTCTGATTTGCCGTGATTTTCATGGAGCCATTTTCGCCACTCTATATCGTTTTTGAAATAGATTTCCTCCAATTCTGGCATTTTAAAACCGATTTTTCAGAAAAATAGTGATTATCTTTTGTTTCTGATATGCCTATTCAAATCTAAAAATGTAATGATGAAGAAAAGTGTTTTGCCCTTATTTGTATGTTTTTTGCTGCTTACCCTTTGCTGTAACAAAGAGGCGGAGGGTACTCCAAAAATTTTGGTTTTTTCAAAAACCGAGGGTTTCAAGCATGCTTCCATTCCTACGGGAATAGCGGCAATACAAAAGCTGGGTGCGGAAAACAATCTTGAAGTCGACACCACCAAAAATGCGGAACTTTTTACCGATGAAAACTTGAAGCAATATGCGGCAGTGGTTTTTTTGAGCACTACGGGCGATGTGCTGAATCGTGAACAAGAAGCGGCTTTTGAACACTATATTCAAGCTGGGGGAGGATATGTGGGTATTCACGCGGCAACAGACACCGAATACGATTGGGAATGGTACGGCAGATTGGTCGGGGCCTATTTTCAAAGCCACCCACCGGGAACACCCGAAGCCGATTTTATCATCAAGGATAAAAACCATCCCGCAACGGAATTTTTTGTGGATACGGTCTGGACCCGTACCGATGAACTCTACAATTTTAGAAGTTTGAATCCTGATGTCAAGGTGCTGATGACCGTTGACGAGTCAACGTATGAAGGGGGCGAAAATGGCGACTTTCACCCAATGAGCTGGTACCACGAGTTTGATGGAGGGCGAGCTTTTTATACCGCTGGGGGACATACCGATGAAAGCTTTTCAGAAGAATTGTTCTTAAAGCACATATTGGGCGGTATTCAATACGCCATTGGTACCAAAGATTAAACTGCTTTTCTCGAAATTATATACGTCAGCGCGGTCTTATCAAGGTGCCTTAGTTCTTGGTGCTCACTGTCGGGTTCAATTCTTTTGCCGCCCAGTTTTTCAGTAGCCTTTTGCGACCTGAAGTTGTTTTCATTGATATGAAAAATGACATGGTCGAAATGGGTCAAGGCACGGTCAATCATCAAGGTTTTGAACGATTTGTTATAGTGACCACCCCAATAGTCTCGAGAAAGGAAGGTCCACCCAATTTCAACCGCTTTTGGGGAGCGCTCTGAAATTTTGTAACGTGAGCTGCCTATGATTTTGTTGGTCTTTTTATCAATAATGGCGAAAGCTCCCTTTGAGTCTATGGCACCTTTGAAGAATTCTTTGAATACACTTGCTTCCCAACGATCCGGATTTTGATGCTGCTCCCAGATTTTGGGGTCATTGGCCACTTTGTACAGCTCATCATAGTCCTCTTGCGCCAAGGGGCGAACCAGCACCAAATCGTTTTTGAGGGTAGGTTGCAGGTCAAGGTTCATGAAGACATCAAATTTCGTTGGTTTCGATGTAGAAGTTTCGGTCGATGGTCAATGCATCCCCTTTCAGCTTTTCGGTTTTCCATTCCGAATTTTTGTTGGGAAAGAGCCAGTGTTCCTTTTCATCCACAAAAACCCGAACGGGCATGTCAAAATCTTCCACTACGTCAACATAGCGGTATTTGATTTTTTTTCCATCAAATTCATACTCTAAAGTGGGAATCATCGTGGTACGCAGGTACTGTTCAAAAAAGGCCGAGAGGTCTTTTTCGGTCTTTTTGCTCAAAAAGTTCTCAATTTGTTGCGTGGTCACTGTTTGGTGATAGAATGTTTTGTTCATATCCCGAAGTATGGACCGCCATTTTTCATCATCTTCGACCAATTGGCGAAGTGTGTGCAAGATGTTGGCCCCCTTGTAGTACATATCGCCCGAACCACGCCTATTAAGATTGTACCGACCAATGATGGGCCTATCATTCTGTATGTTTTTTCTAGTGCCGATAACATAATCTTCGGCCGCTTCGGTACCAAAATGATAGTCGAGGTACAAATTTTCAGAATACGCCGTAAAGCCCTCATGAACCCACATGTCGGCGATGTCTTTGTAGGTAATATTGTTGGCAAACCACTCATGGCCTGCTTCGTGTATGATGATAAAGTCAAATTTGAGGCCCCACCCTGTACCCGATAGGTCGGTGCCCAAATACCCATTTTGATATTTGTTGCCATAGGTCACCGAGCTTTGGTGTTCCATACCCAAATACGGTACCTCGACCAATTTGAAGCTATCTTCATAAAAAGGGTAGGGGCCAAACCAGTGCTCAAAGGCCGCTATGGTCATTGGAGCCTGCTTGAATTGTTCTTTTGCTTTTTCAAGATTTTCTCGCAGCACCCAGTAATCCAAATCAAGCTCACCTTGTTCACCTTGGTATTTTTCTGAAAAATGAACGTAATCACCAATATTGACGTTCACGCCATAATTATTGATAGGATTGTCAACGTACCAGTGGGTGGTCTTGGTGGAATCAGTTTCCTCTACTTTTCGCAATCGCCCGTTTGAAACGTTCATCAAGTTCTTTGGAAAGGTGACGCTGATCATCATGCTGTCGACCTCGTCGTACATGTGGTCTTTGTTCGGCCACCAAACACTGGCGCCCAGACCTTGGCATGAGGTTGCCACAAAATGGTTGCCGTTGCCATCTTTTTTCCAAGAAAAACCGCCATCCCAAGGTGCTCTTATGGCTTCTTTGGGTCTGCCCGAATACTGTACGGTCACTTCAGCGATGCTTCCCTTTTTTGGGGGATTCTCGAACAGTACCATGTGCGCATTGCTTCCCTTTTTCTTGAACGTCAATTCGCTATTTTGATATTCAACTTTTTCAATTTTCAATGGCGGCTGCAAATCGATTTGCATGACCTCATTTTCTTCCAACACCTTGAATCGTATCGTGTTTGAACCAGAAATGTATTTTTCATCGGGATTCACATCAATATCCAAATGATAATAGGTCAAATCCCACCATTCACGTTCTGGAGTAATGCTACCACGAAGAAATTCATCTTCGGTATAGCTCGAATTGTCTTGTGCGGTAGCCGTGAGGCATCCCAACAGAAAAAATAAAAACAGTTTTCTCATGTCAATCTATCTAAAAACGCCGTTTGGAAATACCACAAGGCTTTCATGGCCATTCTCTCCCACGGCGGCCACTCCGAAGAAGTAATTATCAATGACAATGCCTTTCAAGGTGTATTCTGTAACGTCACCTACGTAGCGATAATTGTCCCAAGTGGGTGAAGTGGTATCCCGCCAATAAATCTTATAGCCTTTTGCACCCTCTACTTTGTTCCATCGTAATTTCGCCGACGGTTCAACAATTCCACCAATCTCAACTGTTGAAGGAGCGGGAGGTGCCCATGCAATGGATGCCAGATTGATGGCATTTACCGCGGTCAATTTTTTGGCATAGTCAAAGTTGACATGTTCGAGCACATCGCCGTAAGCAATACCATCCTCTACACGAATATCTTGATGTTGCTGGGTATAGTTTTCATGGGATTCCATAATACGGATGCCCGCATAACCCGCATCATTGAATGGCCTATGGTGCCCACCCCGACCAAATCGGTCCAAACGATAAATCATTGTCGGTTTCATTTCGGGCATGTAGGTTTTGGTAGTCTTGTGCACGTACCGTGCCAATTGTCTTGAAATGCCATCGACCTCGCCACCGTAAAAACGTCTGGCCTGTCGTTCTCTTTCCGTTTCCGTAGGTGGTACAGGTTCTGAAAAAATTCGAAAGTCACGGTTACTGATGACCCCATCGACCCCTTTTATGTTACCGATCATGTCGTTGTTAAGAACCCCGATGAGGTCCCAACCTTTTTCTTTGGCGTAGGCGGCAAGGCCCTTACCACCAAAGAGGCCTTGTTCCTCTCCGGACAGCCCGACAAAGATGATACTGTTTTCAAAATCATATTTTGAGAGCACCCTTGCAGCCTCAATGGTACCTACCATACCGCTCGCATTGTCATTGGCCCCGGGCGAATCAGAAGTGTAGTTATTGGGGTCACTGACACGGCTGTCAATATCACCGCTCATGATGATGTAGCGATTGGGGTATTTTGTTCCACGTTTTATGGCGATCACGTTGACCACCCAAACATCTTTGACAATCCGTTGGTTTTCACCTTTCTTGACCAAATCTTTTTGGTAGAAAACCTCTAAGCAGTCGCCACAATCACTTGAAATTTTATCAAACTCAGATTTTATCCATCTTCTGGCGGCACCGATGCCCCGTGTTGTTGAAACCGTGTCGCTTAATGTATGACGGGTGCCAAAATTGGCCAAGGTCTCAATATCATTGCCAATACGCTCTGCCGAGACAGCATCAATGATATCGTATAGTCTAGAATCGGTTTGGGAAAAAGAGAACAATGAACAAAAGAAGGTGAGAAGTATAAAAAATCGCATATCAACTATTTGAATTTTTTTTTGAAAAATTTATTCCGTGAAGGTAACACAAAGGCCCTAAAAGAAAGTAAATCAATCCTGGTAACGCATAACTTAATCCGATTTGAAACTTTGCCAATAATATGGAAATTCCAGCAACCAAAACATAAATTGCGAAATGTCTGGAATAAAATAGGAGCGTCAGGGCAACATCAAATGATTTGGTTTTTTTATAGGCCCTCAGGTACATCAACGAATAGCAAAGAAAAATCAAGAAGAATCCAAGACTGTAGAGTTGGAACAGTGCCGAAAAATCATTGACGTTGATACCTTTTTGACTCGTCCACGTTTCAATCAATGTTTTCAGGGGAAAAATATAGTAGAGAATCACAAACAGAAGGATGGTATTGAGGGCAATGATCCAATTGTCCATGTACTTGTTCCTTCGGAAAAAATTATAATGTACTGACCATAAGCCCACCAACACAAAAAAGCTGACACCGAACGTGATAAAACTGGTGGCTTCTGCCGTGGTCAATTGAAAACCCTCGTCCGTATCAAAGGAGACGACCAATAGTGTGGCCGCAAAAGCGAACACGGCATCACTAAAAGCCTCGATTCGGCCGATGTTATGTGGAAACTTCACTCGATAATCGAGATTTTAATACTTCGACCCCGAAGCTTCGGGACTGTCGAAATCTTGAGTTAGGTTTTCTTTCAATACCTTGGGGCCTTCCGCAAGGTCGTTTTCATCTGAAATTTATCGCAAAAAAGTGACTTTGGCAATTTTGCCGTTCTTCACTTCATAAATGGCCACGGCACTGAAATTGGAGCCGTTGGCCGTGATGTATTCTTCGTCGATGACCTTGTTGCCGATAACGATTCGATTTTTGATTTCACAATTCAGGTCGGGAGTGGACTCAAAAAAGCCTTGATAGTTTTTGCGCATTTTTTCCTTTCCTTCGGAAATCAGTTGATTTGGAAAGTTGAACAATTGGATGTCATCTGAATACGTAGCCATAAAAGCATCGATATCTCGATTGTTGTAGGCATCCAATTGTTTTTGTACTATATGCTCTGGGGATTTCTCAGCTACAAAAGCCAATCGGTCTGAAGCTTTGTTCACTGCAATTCTGCTGATATTGTTGATGTCGGCCACATTGAAGCTGATGATTTCTTGCCATTCGGTATCGGTTTTGGGGTCGAGCTTCAGAATCGATTTGCCCGAGCCCATCAAAATGGTACCATCGGCCAGCCAGCGCATGTCCTCGGTATTGTTCAGGGTTTTTACAATGGTTTTCGTGGCGCCCGAAATAGGGTTTAGAGATTTGATTTCCCAAGACTTATTTTCTTTGCTGATGTAACTGATCAAATCCGTATTCGGAATCTTGTGCAAGGACCTTCCCACATTTTTCTGATAGGTGTAGTTGGAGCCATCTTTAAGGTTGCTCACGACCAAATCCATACGGTTGTCGACCAATACGGCAGAAACAATGATATGGTCGTTGTACCAAACGTGATAGCCTACTTTTAAATCTTTGAGCAGTAGCTTGGGTTCCCCTGTTTTAAGGTCGTATTCATACAGGCGTTGCAGTCCGTCCAAATCCAATCGAATGGCCGAAATGGCATCTTTGCCGGGAATTTTCAACGGTGAATATTCACTGCCTGTCGGGGTATCGGTAATCCATGAAGTGGTGCTTCCCTGGGTGATGTTGAATCTTTTGATATCGGTTTGCCCGGCTCTTGTCGATGAAAAGAGCACCGTATTCCCATCCAAAAATGATGGCTGGTTGTCGTAACCCTCATTGTTGGAGATGTTCTTCGGATTGGTCAGTTTGATATTGTCATCATCAATCTCTAAATCAAAAAGATACACTTCTGTATCTGCTTGACCAATCGCAAGCCATGGTAAACACCCGATCAGAAAAAGAAAGAAACGTTTCATCAAACGAAGTTTTTAAGCAGTTCACGCACTCTTTTCGGGCCATTGACATAGTATTTCGCACTGGTTTTTTTGAGCCCAACCTTAACGCTGATGGCAGAATCAGGTAATTCTTGAAACATGAACTCATCCGTCCAGTCATCCCCAATGACAAACACAAAATCAAAATCATCTTCACTGAGCACCCTGACAGCTGCTCGGCCTTTGTTTACATTACTGCTTTTGATTTCCATCACTTTGTTGCCGGCCAGTACACTGATGTCATCATTGCCAATCAAGCCAGTGAGCGTTTCATTGAGCTCAACGGCTCTTTTTTCGCCAAAATCAGGATCCGTATTGCGATAATGCCACGCCAGTGAATAATTTTTTTCTTCAATGAAAGAACCTGGAGTACGATCTACAACTGATTCCAAAACGGGACGAATTTTCTCCATCCAGTCTTTTTTGACCTGTTCCAGCAATTGAAACTCCTCACCATTTCTAGAGATCCACACACCATGCTCCACAATCATATTGTATTTTTTGGGAAGGAACCATTTGGTAAAAGTTTCCTTATCGCGGCCACTGATCAAAAACAGCGTGGTATTCTTTTGGCTGTGCAGGGCATCCAACAAATCATACAATTCTTCATCGGGAGATGCTTGTTGCGGGTCTTTGTGAAAACCTGCCAAGGTACCGTCATAATCGAGAAACAACAATCGTTTGTTGGCCGTATTGTATTTTTCCACAATTTCGCCCAACACTTTTTCGGTCAGCCTTTTGGCGACGTTGGCAGCAGGGCTTTCCTTTTGCTTCAACAGGGTATCCATAAATGAATTGGCCCAGACTTTGACGTTGTACCGACTCAGTCTTTTTTGCAATACATTGATACGTCTTGCCTGTTCTTTTTCAGGCATGGTGAACGCAGTCTTAAGGGCACTGGCCTGTTCTTCAAAATTATTGGGATTGATGAGCAAAGCCTCACTCATTTCATAGGCAGAACCTGCCATTTCGCTCAAAATCAATACGCCTGTCTTGTCGGTTCTGGTCGCAATGTATTCTTTGGCGACAAGGTTCATACCGTCTCGCAATGGGGTCAACCATGCAATATCACAATTGGTATACAGGTCGATAAGGTTTTCGAATGGCATGCTGCGGTAGAAATACCAAATGGGTGTCCAGTTGACGGTTGAAAATTCCCCATTTATTCTTCCTACCAATTCATCGACTTCCTTTTTGAGCAATTGATATTGGGGTACATTGGACCTCGATGGCACAGCCAAGATAATAAGGCGTACTTTTTCTTTGTATTTGGGATATCTGTTCAGAAAATACTCAAAAGCGTTCAAACGTTTTGCGATTCCCTTACTGTAATCCAGACGGTCGATTGACAACAATAACTTCGTGCCAGGGGCCGATTTTTTGTGTTCATCCAACCGTTTTTGAATGTCGGTTTTTTCTTTGGGATTTTCAATGTGTTCTTGTGCAGCATTGCTGAATTTATCGTAATCAATCCCCATAGGAAATGAGTCGACCTTGATAATCCTGTTTTCTTGAAAAATATCGTTAAAGCTGACTTCAAGACCGAGCAGTCTTCTTACAGAGCTCAGAAAATGCCGTTCGTAATCGTAGGTGTGGAAACCGATTAAATCTGACCCCAGCAAACCCTCAAGCACTTCTTCACGCCACGGCAGCGTTCTGAATATTTCGTACGAAGGAAAGGGAATATGAAGAAAGAAACCGATAGTGGCATTCGGGCGCTTTTCTTTTATCATTTGGGGCACCAGCATCAACTGATAGTCGTGTACCCAAATCGTATCATCCTCGCCCGATTTTTCCAGTACGGCATCTGCAAATTTTTGGTTGGCTTGTTGATAGGTTTCCCAAAAATCGAGTTCAAATTCGGTATATTCCAAAAAATAGTGGAAGAGCGGCCAGATGGTGCGGTTGCTAAACCCGTAGTAATACCCATCAATTTCATCAGCGGTGAGACTTACCTTCGCACAGCCATGTTTTGCAAGGGCTTCGTCAATTTTTGGTGACAATTCTTTGGGAATATCCTCTTTGGTCAACCCCGACCAACCGATCCAAAGACGTTCACCTTCAAGTTTTACTGATTTCATGCCTGTGGCCAATCCGCCAACACTGGGCGTGGCCTCTATTGAACCGTTGTTGATTTGCAACTGAACGGGCAGCCGATTTGAGATTATGATAGTTTTACCCATAAAATGGATGTTTCTGTGGATTTTACTTTATAGTTTCTCTAAATTTCGTCAAATTCGGGCGCAAAAGCAATTACTGACCCTTTTGGATTAAGATTTTTATTGAATGGAGAATTTGGACTATGGAATTATAGGGAATTGTAGAAGTGCGGCTTTGGTCTCAAAAAAAGGCTCGATTGACTGGTGCTGTCTGCCTGAATTTGATTCACCATCGGTATTTGGCAAGCTGTTGGACGATGAGATTGGGGGCAGTTTTGAAATTTTGGTTGATGATTCGTATACCATCGAACAACGTTACAAAGCGAATACGGCCATCTTGATCACCCTTTTTTCAGATGGTGAGAACAGTTTTGAGGTATATGATTTCATGCCCCGTTACCGAAAAGAGGGTGGCGGTTATTATGCGCCCCCAGAAATCATCAGATATGTGATGTTACGCTCTGGCAAACCCAAGTTCAGGGTCAACTACCGCCCCAAGCTCAACTATGCCCAGGGCGAGACCGAATCATACATCAAACCCGATTTTATTGCAAGTCTTGCCAAGAATGGCAGATTTGAGACCGTATTTTTGTACACTTCCTATGATAAGGAAAAAGTACTGGCTGGTGAAGAATTAACGGTGACGAAAGACGGCTATTTTTTAGTGGCCTACAATGAAAAAATATTCCTTCCCTCAACACCAAAGAGCTATCTCGATTTTGAGCGTACCAAGGTATATTGGCTTAACTGGTCGAATAAAACCCCCAATTACCAGTCGTATAATGACGAGATTTCAAGAAGCGCAATTACCCTGAAATTATTGAGCTATGACAAATCTGGCGCAGTGCTTGCCGCGGCCACAACGTCACTACCCGAAACTATTGGCGAGGTCCGTAACTGGGACTATCGCTTCTGTTGGATTCGCGATGCTTCGATGGTCATCAAAGTGGTATTACAATTGGGGCATGAAAATGTGGCCAGAAGATACCTCAAATTCATCATCGATATTATACCTGACAAAGCAGAAAAGCTCCAAATCATGTATGGCATTGATGGCGAAAAAAAATTGACCGAGCTTGAACTTGAACATTTAAAGGGATACGAAAACTCAAAACCCGTACGTATTGGCAATGCCGCTTATCTACAAAAACAGAATGATATCTATGGCATTCTGATGGATGTCATTTGCCAGCAACTTGAAAAGTTCAGCACCGACATCGAAAATGGTGAAGAATTATGGACCATCACCAAAGGTATTGTCTGGATCGTGAGCCAAACCTGGAAAGAACCCGATAAGGGAATCTGGGAGTTTCGCACCGAAGACCGACATTTCACTTTTTCAAAAGTACTGTGTTGGACGGCCCTGAATCGCGCCATCAAAGTGGCCCGTATTCTTGGTAAAAAGCACAAGGTTGAAAAATGGGAGCCACTAGAGGAGGAAATCTGGAACGATATTTATCAGAATGCTTGGAACGAGGAGGTCGGTGCCTACACCCAATCGTACGGCAGCAAACATTTGGATGCCTCGGTATTGCTCATGGAAGCTTATGGCTGCGTTGACGCCAAAGACGAACGGTTTGTCAAAACTGTCCATGCGGTTGAACGAGAGCTGTGCAAAGATGGCCTTTTGTACCGTTACAAAAATGAAGATGATTTTGGCGAGCCCTCTTCTTCATTTACCGTATGTACCTTTTGGTTTGTGAACGCACTGATTAAAATCGGTGAACGAAAGAAGGCTCGTGAAATGTTTGAAAAGTTATTGTCATACAGCAACCATCTCGGACTTTTCAGTGAAGATCTCGATTTTGAGACCAAACGGCTGCTGGGCAATTTTCCGCAGGCCTATTCACATTTGGCACTGATTGAATGCGCCATCAATTTTTCTAGAAAAGACAGTGAGGAAAAGATTTGGGAGTCTATGCGCGACTGAGCATTTTTATCTACCTGTTTGTTCTAATTTTTTCGGAGCAAATTACTGATACAATTTCCTGATTAGGATGGGCCTAAAGCCATTCTGAGATTCCCTTATTGTTAATATTTCACACTTCCGTGTTAATTTTTGCATAAAATCATCAACCAAGGGGAACTTTTTCATCTTAATGGTATGTCTATATAGAAAAAGGCATCTGCCATTTGAATTGCTATACATGAAAGATGAAAATTATACCCCTGCACAAGGATGAAAAGTCCCTCATCCGAAAAGCAAAAAATTCGAACAAGGCGGCCCAGTTTGGGCTTTACGATAGGTATGCCCCCAAGATGTTGGCGGTTTGTAAGCGTTACATTCGCGACGTACAGTACGCTGAAGATGTAATGATTCAAGGTTTTTTAAAAGTGTTTATGCGTCTTGACACTTTTAAGGAAAAGGGAAGCTTTGAAGGTTGGGTACGGCGTATCATGGTACGTGAATGCATCAATTTTCTCAAAAAGAACAGGCGTCTCGTGTTCAGGGGCGATATTCATGAATACCAAAACCATGGCCGACCCAAAGTGGCTGACAAAAGTGATGCTGAATATCTACTCCGATTGATTGATCAATTGCCGGAGGCATCCCGCTTGGTGTTCATGTTGCATGCGGTAGAAGGGTACAAGCATAACGAGATTGCCAAGGTACTTCGCATTACGGAGAACACCTCAAAAACAAAACTTTTTAAGGCCCGTCGTGTACTTCGCGAAAAATTAAAAAAACACGGTAAAAATTATGGAACGAGCTGACGAAATAGATAGCTATTTTAAAAAGAACCTTGAGAACGAAACCCATGTTCCCAGTGTTTATGCACGCCTCGAACTCTTTGAGCAGCTTGAAAACCAAGCCAAGTTGAAAAAACGCAGTGCATGGTACAAAAGGTTGGCCTTGTTCATCATTGTATTACTGTTGGGTTCACAGTTTACCAACGATACCAATCCTATATCAATTCCGCATTTTAACAATACAACAGAAGAATTATTGTTGGCTACGGCAAAAGCACAAAACACAGCTACAGAAATACAGGATTGGCCCATATCATCAAAAACCAATGAAAGCGCAACAGAAAGAGATACAGAGGAGAACAAACAGAATGATGCCCTTGAATCGCTGAGTGCGATACATGAAGATATATCCCTATCCGATGATGGATTGACAGCCCATGGCGACCTATCGGTTGTAAAAGTAGAAATAGCACCTCTGACCCAGAATTTTCAAAAAGTCACAGAGTCAGAAATCGATAGCCTGATACAATTGGCAGAATATACCTTGCTTCAACAAGAGGCAAGTTTTATGGCCCAAAAAGCGTATGCCATGAAAATGCTCGACGAAATTGAACATGAAACGCAACTAAAACCAAAAAAAGGGTTCGGACAGCACATCAAACAAGGATTTAAAAAGTTCAAGACCATCATTGCCAATTGACAATAATGGCTGGTGGATGGTTCTGATTTTGTAATGAAGAATTTTTGATAAGATTGAAAACATACAAACGATTCGCTATGAAATGATCCATAATACCGCATGTTGCGGGAATACCCACCGAGATTTTAAATAGCGAATTACATGTGACCATTAAAAAACTATAAAAATCAACACATGAAACAGTTTACAATCATACTATTGGCACTATGCTTTGTCATAAATATGGGGATGGCCCAGAGCGATGGCGAACGTAGGGCCGTTGCCGAGCTGCAAAAAGAATTGAAGATTGTTGAGGATCAAGAAAAAAAAGCGCTGAGAGCACAAATTGATAATATCAACAGCCTGCTGAACAATGGCGTTATTTCCCAAGAGGAGGCCAAGAAACTCAAGCTCAAGGCAGCGATGGCCAGTACACGTAAAATTGAACAGCGACAGGCCTCACTGCGCGAAAGTATTTTCTTTTTGGAAGAAAAGTTGAAAACGCCCCCCCGAAAAGATGAGGTGGAAATTTTCTTGGATGTGGACAATTACAGCAAAGAAACCGAGGGTATCATGATACAATCGCCCAGAACACGCGCCCAGTTATTTGAAAAGCCTGAACCAAAACCTATGCCGCAAAAAACAATTCCGGTTCAGCGTGGTGAGATTAAGGCCCCCACCACTTTGGATGTGGTTTTCGCCCTGGGCCTCAACAATACGGTAAGTGAAGGCATCACCTGGCAGGCCATCGAAGATGAGGAGAATTATGAATTCTACAGCTCTCGTTTTTGGGAAGTCGGACTTGCATTGAAAACCCCGCTATGGAAAAAAAATGGGTTCCGGTTAAAATACGGCATATCATACCAACTCAATGAACTGGAACCGAACGGGAATCGCTTCTTTGGTGTGGCCGATGGGCGATCTGAGCTACAACAGTTTCCCAGAGCCTTGTCAGAATCACGCTTTTTGGTGCACAATCTGGTGCTGCCCGTCCACCTTGAGTTTGGTCCCACGAAACTGAAGACCAGACCCGATGGAACGACATACTATTCCGCCAGCAATCAATTTAAGATTGGCGTTGGGGGGTATATCGGATACAATTTAGATGCTGAACAGCAACTTGAATATCCCATTTTGTTCCGAAGGAGGATTTTTAACAAACTTGAACGGATCGATGTGCCAAATATCAACCAGCAAATTTTCGGGTTGAGCGGCTATGTTGGTTTTGGGGCATTTTCCATTTATGGAAAGTATGACCTGAACACCATTTTTGAGGATGACGACCTGAACAACGAGCAGTTTGTTTCAGTGGGCGTTCGTATCGATCTCTGAATGAGGAAGGCATCCAGCAATGAAAAAAGAAATGTTTAAAATTAATTTTAAGTCTATACCATGAAAACTATAGTTACCCTATTGGGAGTTTTGTTCTTCACAGTAACATTTTCCCAGCAAAATTCCGCAAAAAATGATATTATTATGACCAATGACGGTCAGTTGTTACAAGTAAAGGTTGTGAAAGTGACCGAAGAAGCCATCAGTTTCAACTATCCGGGCGAGAGCGTTGTCAATGAAATCCGGCCTGCAAAAATCAATAAAATTGTCTTTGCCAGCGGGCGAACCCAGAATTTTGGAGGAGGTGATACCACGCCCCAAAAATCATCGAACAATGCCACGGTTTCTGAAGAACTGCTGCCCGAACAAGAATTCATTCCCGAAGCGCCCAACTACGAAGAGGGGCTTTTGGCCGTTGTGCCCATAGATTTTCAACGAAACGGTGCGTATGATAAGAACTTGGCAAGTGCTGCAACAAAGTACATCATCGGCTTGATGGCCAACAAGGCATCTTCGCAAGGCATTCAGGTACAACAGATGGGTACTGCAATTGAAAAACTCATCGACTCAGATTTCAATTATAGCAAACTCAAGAAGGCCACTCCTGAACAACTGCGCGGGGCACTTGGTGCCGAATATTTGATGTACGTGACCATAAGCGAGAACGAAAAAGATGCGGCGGCCACTACGACGGACTTCGTTTCAGAAACATCACAGAACGGCACCCAGGTAGAGCGTAATGTGAATATCAGGCTTTACGGGGCAGTCAGTGAAGTGGAATCTTTTGAGGTGGATTTTTCTGAGAACGTGTTTGTGAGCAATACCACTGATGGGTCGAGCTTGCTCGCCAATGGCAAGTGGAAATCTTCATTGCGTTATCTTACAGAGCAACTATATGCGTCAAGGGCATTGGTGGACTAGTGCCGGTTTGGTCTCACTTTCTTGATGGGGTGTTTGTGGGTGGTCTATCGAATGCCATGGCGCAGTTGCTTATTTTTTGGATCAAACCTTTCAGATGGATTTGCGTGGTAAACGGATTCATCAACGAAGTACGCAGGTATAGCCTGTCACTTAGTTTAGTTTGAACAATATAAAATTCGCCATCATTCAACAGTTCTTGCCGAATTTTTGAATTCAACGAATTCAATTCTTGGTCGCTTCGACTTTTATTGACATATCGAAAGCACAGAATGTTTGACATTGGTTGTACGGCCAATTCAATATGATTGTTGGTCTTTAGCAAATCGGCAAAATCTTGTGCCAAGTCGTATTGGCGGGTCACAAATTCATCAAAAAGCCTTTCACCGTAATATTTCAGAAGGATGAACCAATGCAGGCTCATCATGGTCTTGGTGCATTCAAAGGTCTTTTTACCGCTTTGGTACCATTGGTCTTCCTCGGTATCATTGAGCAGATAGTCTGCCTTTTGGCTGAATGTATGCTGTGCATGCCATCTGTTCTTAAAGAGTAGGGCAGTGGTGATAATGGGCATCAGCATCATTTTATGCCCATCGATGACTACGGAATCCGCTTCTTTGACGCCCTTGAGGAGGTGTTTGTATTTGTCGGAATAGACCGCCGCTCCGCCATGGGCCCCATCCACATGAAACCAGATTTTCTTTTTCCTCGCGAATTGCCCGATGGCTTCCAGATTGTCATAGGCCCCCGTTGCGGTGGAAGGTGCAGAGCCCACAATGGCAAAGATTTCAATGCCTTCGGATGTTGCTTTTTCATAACAAGCATCCAATTGGGAAACATCCATAGCGAAATTTTCTGCAGCTGGTATTTTGATAATTCCCTTTTCGCCCAACCCCATGATTTTCGCGGCACGGTCAATACAATAATGGGCTTCTTCACTGACCATGACCCCCAATGGTTTTGAGTGACCCTTGTTCCAAACGTCATGTTCGACAATGGCTTTTCGGGCGGAAAGCAATGCCGTAAGGTTGGCCAACGTACCCCCAGAGGTCAAAAATCCTCCAGAAGTTGAATCATATCCGATTTTCTTGCAGATGCTGTCCGTGACGATACGCTCAATGGCCGATGGCGCCATGCCCATTTCGTAAACGGCCATACCATTGTTCAAAAAAGAACTTACCATGCCGGTCAGGGCGGTAATCGGTGCAGGGGCTGCCACTTGGTGCCCCACATATTTAGGATGGTGGGTATGCGTGGTACGGTGTAGAACTTCTTTGAAAAAATCTTCTTTGTTGCCATTTTTTAAAAAATCAACCCAATAGCCAAGCTCATTTTCAGGAGTGTTCCATTCAATGGTTTTTTGATTTTTTCCGGTGGTGGTGTTCTTCAGATGGGTAGAAAGTTCTTCTGCCAATGATTTGGCCAAGCTTTCAAAGGCATCAGCGGAATACAGTTCTTGAAAGATATGATCACCCATTGGGTAAAAATACGCTGTAGTGCATTCTGCACAAAACAAAAAACCGTCCTGACAGTATCGTCGGGACGGTTCTCACCAGAGGTGATTATTTGAATTAGTCGAAGGTATAACCATTGTCAGCCGCAACCTTATCGGCAATTTGTGTGCGCAGTGCCACTACGTTGGGCTGGTTGGTATATTTTGTAAAGCGCTTGAGGCCCATGAGCATCATTTTTTGCTCGTCACCTTCCGCAAAAGAAACAATGGCCTCTTTGCCCTTTTGATTGACAATGTCCACCGCGCGGTACAAATAGTATTTTGCCATGGCTATTTGAGCGGCTTGCGCATCCTCGCCAAAACGTTTGGCGTTTTTCTCTGTTCTTAAAATAGCGGATTCTGCCAAGTAAACTTGAATCAAGATGTCCGCTGCGGCCATCAACAGTTGTTGGTGTCGCTCAAGGGTATCCCCAAATTTTTGCACGGCACTGCCCGCAACCATCAAAAAGACTTTTTTCAACCGTTTGACCAAATCTTTTTCCTCGGCAAACAATTCTGAAAAATCAGGGGTCTCAAAGGATGGAATGCCCATCAATTCTTCACCCACCGCCGTTGCTGGCCCCAATAGATCTACATGGCCCTTCATGGCCTTTTTGACCAACATGCCCACGGCCAACATACGGTTGATTTCATTGGTGCCTTCGTAAATTCTAGAAATACGGGCATCGCGCCAAGCGGATTCCATGGGCGTATCTGCACTGAAGCCCATGCCACCAAAAATCTGGATGCCCTCGTCGGTGGTGTGCTGCACGTGTTCAGAAACGGCCACTTTTAAAATGGAACATTCGATGGCATATTCTTCAACACCTTTGAGCTCGGCTTCTTGATGTGAATTACCTTCTGCTTCACGAATGGCGATTCTATCTTCAATATTTTTTGCTGCACGATAACAGGCCGCCTCATCTACATAGGCATTGGTCGCCATATCGGCCAGTTTCGCCTTGATGGCCCCAAAATTTATAATCGGTGTTTTAAACTGGATGCGCTCATTGGCATATTTGGCGGCTTCATTGATTACACGGCGTTGCGCCTCCAAACAGGCAGCGGCCAACTTGATTCGGCCCACATTCAAGGCGTTCATGGCGATTTTAAAGCCATTGCCCCTTTCAGAGAGCATATTTTCCACAGGCACTTTCGTGTTATTGAAGAATACTTGTCGGGTAGAGGAGGAGTGGATGCCCAGTTTTTTCTCTTCCGGATTCATCGAGATGCCATTGTCAGGGTTATTTTCGACAATAAAACCGGTAATATTTTTGTCATTTTCGATTCGGGCAAAAACAATGAACAGGTTGCAGAATCCTGCATTGGAAATCCACATTTTTTGTCCGGTGATGCTGTAATATTTTCCATCCTCAGAAAGTACGGCCTTGGTCTTTCCTGAGTTGGCATCAGAGCCAGCACCGGGCTCGGTGAGGCAATACGCTCCAAACCATTCACCGGAAGCCAATTTGGGCACATACTTTTGTTTCTGCTCTTCAGTGCCGTACAACGTAATCGGCATGGTACCAATACCGGTGTGTGCCCCAAAAGCAGTACTGAATGAACCTGTGGCACCGGAGATATAATCACAGACCAACATCGTGGATACAAAGCCCATGCCCATACCCTCATATTTTTCGGGTACGGCAATGCTCAACAGGCCAAGTTCACCTGCTTCACGCATACATTCTTCGGTGTAAGCGTAATCTTTTTGCTCAAAGCGTTCCCAATGGGCCCAAAGTTTACGGTCGACAAATTCTTTAGTGCTTTCGCGCATCATACGCTGTTCCTCATTCAAATCCTCAAGGGTAAAGACGTCCTCACAATCGGTTTCCTTGACCAAGAATTGGCCTCCCCGCAGTATTTCTTTGTTCATAGTTTCGGTGCTCATAACAATATTCTTTCGATGGTTAATTCAAAAATTCAAAAATCCCGGCGGCTCCCTGTCCTGTTCCCACGCACATGGTGACCAAGCCGTGTTTGCCCTGCATGTTTCTTTTGCGCATTTCGTCAAACAGTTGCACCGATAACTTTGCCCCGGTGCAGCCCAATGGATGCCCCAATGCTATGGCGCCACCATTGACATTGACAATGTCTTTGTTCAAGCCCAATTCGCGAATTACCGCCAACGATTGGGATGCAAAGGCCTCGTTCAGTTCTATCAACTCAAGGTCATTTTGTTTCAGATCGGTTTGTTTCAATGCTTTCGGCACTGCCGCAATCGGACCAATGCCCATAATCCGTGGTTCTACCCCTGCAGCTGCGTAGCTGACCAATCGAGCCACAGGCTCTAGATTCAGTTCTTTGACCATGGCCTCACTCATGACCATAACAAACGCTGCCCCATCACTTGTCTGTGATGAATTACCTGCGGTCACGCTGCCGTTGGCAGCAAATACGGGCCGCAGTTTTGCCAACGCTTCCAACGAAGTATCTTTTCGCGGACCTTCATCTTTGGTCACTGTATATGTTTTAGTGGATTTTTTTCCGTTGTCATCTACAAAGGTCTGCTCCACTTCGATGGGGACTATCTGATCTTGAAAACGATCTTCAGCCTGCGCCTTCAACGCCTTTTGATGGGAATTGAAGGCAAATTCGTCTTGGTCTTCGCGCGACACCTTGTATTCTTGTGCCACGGCCTCAGCGGTGTTTCCCATGCCCCAGTAATAATCCTCGTGTCCGGATTTGACCAAATCATAGTTCAGCTCCGTTTTGAATCCGGTCATGGGCACTGAGCTCATACTCTCAACGCCACCTGCGATGATGCAATCTGCCATTCCCGTTTGAATCTTTGCCGTGGCGATACCGATGGTTTCCAATCCAGAGGAACAAAAACGGTTGACCGTGACACCTGGTACATCCACAATATCCAATCCCATCAACGAAATCAAACGGGCCATGTTCAACCCTTGTGATCCTTCGGGCATGGCATTGCCTACGATCACGTCATCAATTCTTTTTTTGTCAAAATCGGGTAACTGGCCCACTAAGTGCTCAATGGTTTCAGCCGCCATTTCATCTGCCCGCTTGAATCGAAATGTCCCTTTGGGCGCCTTGCCGACGGCTGTTCTATATCCTTTGACTATGTATGCGTCTCTCATTGTTCTAGATATTAGATTTTAGACGTGAGACATTAGATGAATGTCTTCTCACTTTGAAAACTTTTTGATTAATGAATAATTAATTTTTTGGACTTCTATAAGGCGGTCAATAATTGGATTGACTTGATTTTCTTTCACCAGTTCTAATCTATGTGAGAGGAAGAGTTGTGTCAATAATTCATTGAAGGAGCCACTTGCGATACCCAGAAAATTTTTAAACTCTCCATCTGTATTTCTCCCTGCTCCCTCGGCGATATTTGAAGGAACTGAAACGGTACTTCTTCTCATTTGACTCGTGAGACCATATTTTTCTTCTTTTGGGAAGTTGGCGGAAAGTCTGTAGACATCTTCCGTGACATCCATGGCTTTTTGCCAAATGATAAGCTCTTGTAAATTATGCATAATCTAATATCTTAAATCTCATGTCTCACATCTCTGCGAAACTCAGTTTCGCAATGGTTTCCCTGTCTTGAGCATGTGCTGAATGCGCTCCAATGTTTTTCTTTCGGTACAGAGCGATAAGAATGCCTCGCGTTCCAAATCCAATAGATACTGTTCTGAGACATAATTGGGTTCCGATAAATCACCGCCTGCCATCACATAGGCGAGCTTGTTCGCAATCTTTTTATCGTGTTCGCTGATGTAATTGCTGGCCTCCATTGAATCCGTTCCCACCAAGAACATGCCCAGAGCTTGTTTGCCCAATACTTTGACATCTTTACGCTTAGGTGGTTTTGTATACCCAGATTCAGCCATCAATTTTGCATGGGCCTTCGCTGTCGCTATCTGTCTGTCTTTGTTGACCACCACAACATCTTTTCCTTTTTGGAGGATGCCCAAGTCATAGGCTTCATAAGCTGATGTGGACACTTTTGCCATGCCGATGGTCAAGAAGTACTCTTGCAGTACATTTAGTTCAACATCCCCTTTGCGGAAGGAGTCAGATGCTCTAAGTGCAAATTCTTTGGAACCGCCGCCGCCCGGAATCACGCCAACCCCAAACTCGACCAAACCAATGTAGGTTTCGGCAGCAGCCACAACTTTATCAGCGTGCAGCGACAATTCACAGCCACCACCCAAGCACATGCCGTGCGGAGCGGAAATTGTCGGGATGGATGAGTACCGCATGCGCATCATGGTATCTTGAAACATTTTGACCGCCATGTTCAACTCGTCATATTCCTGTTCCACGGCCATCATAAAGATCATACCGATATTGGCACCTACGGAGAAGTTGGCGGCTTGGTTGCCAACGACCAATCCTTGAAAATCTTTTTCTGCCATGTCGATGGCCTTGTTCAAGCCTGCCAGAACATCACCGCCAATGGTGTTCATCTTCGATTGGAACTCAACATTGAGTATACCATCGCCCAAATCTTCAACAACAACCCCTGAGTTTTTGAACACCTCGTTGGATTTTCGGATGTTGTCTAAAATGATAAAGGCATCCTGACCGGGCACTTTGACCATTTCTTTTTTGGGAATGTCGTAGAAATAAGTGGCCCCATCTTTTACGGTGTAGAAGGAATCGATTCCCGCAGCTTGCATTTCGCCCACCCATGGGGCTGCCTTTTGCCTTTCAGCCTTAATGAACTCCAAGCCTTTTTCCAATCCAACGGCATCCCAAATCTGAAAGGGCCCATGCTCCCAACCGAATCCCGCTTTCATGGCGTCATCGATTTTATAAAGTTCATCGGTGATTTCGGGGATACGATGCGAAACGTAGGCGAACAATTGCCCAAGAGTCTTTCGATAGAACTCGCCCGCTTTGTCCTTTCCACCAACGAGCACTTCAAAACGGTCAACAACTTTGTCGATGGTTTTGGTCAACTCCAGTGTGGCGAACTTGGCGCTCTTTTTCGAGCGATAATCCATCGAATCCAAATCCAACGTCAGGATTTCGCTCTTGTCTTTAGCGCCCTTAACTTTTTTGTAAAAACCATGTCCAGTTTTGCTTCCGAGCCACTTATTCTCCATCATGGTATCGATGAAATCGGGCAACTTGAACAGTTCATGGCGCTCATCATCGGGGCAGTTTTCATAAATGCCATTGGCGACATGCACGAGCGTGTCCAATCCGACAACATCAACCGTTCTAAAGGTTGCCGATTTAGGCCGACCAATTACGGGTCCGGTCAATTTATCAACTTCTTCAACGGTCATGCCCATGTCTTTTACTGTATGAAAGAGGCTCATGATGCTGAAAATACCGATACGGTTTCCGATAAAAGCGGGAGTGTCTTTGGCGACCACTGAAGTTTTTCCAAGAAATTTCTCTCCGTAACCGTTCAAGAACTCTAAAACATCTTCTGAAGTCTTGGGTCCAGGAATGATTTCAAACAACTTTAGATAGCGCGCGGGATTAAAGAAATGTGTGCCGCAGAAGTGTTTTTGAAAATCATCACTTCTTCCCTCACTCATAAATTTTATGGGAATGCCTGATGTATTTGAAGTGATCAATGTACCGGGCGTACGGTGTTTCTCTAAATTCTCAAAAACCTGTTTTTTGATGTCCAACCGTTCAACAACAACTTCGATGATCCAATCGACGTTTTTCACTTTAGAAATATCATCTTCTAAATTACCTGTGGTGATACGGTCGGCAAATTTTTGATGGTATATTGGAGATGGCTTTGATTTCAGTGCCGTGGCCAGTGAATCATTCACCAAGCGGTTTCGAACGACCTTGTCTTCTAGGGTCAGCCCCTTTGCCTTTTCTTTTTCGGTTAGTTCACGGGGAACGATGTCCAATAATAATACCTCAACCCCGATATTGGCAAAATGGCAGGCTATGCCACTGCCCATGATTCCAGAGCCTATGACGGCAACTTTATTGATATGCCTTTTCATGTGTTTGGGTTAATTCGTTGTTGTTTTTGTATAGATTTTTTTATCGAGAATCAGTTTGTTGATGGTTTCGACGGTATTGAAAAAACCTTTCAAGTCTGAATCATTGACATGCTGTTTTACCACTTCGTTGAAACGCAACACCACTTCTTTTGACTCTTTTCGCTTTTCAAGGCCCAATGCGGTTAGATATATCAACACGCCACGGCCGTCTTTAGGGTTGGGTCTACGCTCAATATACCCACGCTCTTCAATACTTTTCAAAATACGTGACAAGCTTGTAGCTTCCATGCCCATGCGGGGACCAAGGGCAGTACTTGGGGTGCCTTTTTTTGCATCAATGCTCAAAAGGGTGAACCCAAGTGCCATGGTCAAATCATAATTTTTTGCCTCCTCATTGTACATTTTGATGACGGCTTGCCAAGTGGCCCTCAGCGCCCAGTCAATGGTCAATTCCTTCATGGGTTGATTTTCAAACCCAAATATAGCAAAATTTATTATGCATGCATAATAAATTTGATGAAATCAAGACGTGATTATAGAAGAGTGGGGGAGTGCTATTTCAAGCAATTCCTATTTTCCCTTTTCTTGATTTCGCTACCCATTTTTGAAGCAAAAAGTGATGAGAAAACTGTTATGGGGCCCCAGTACAATTGGTACAAGGTAAATCAACCAAGAATCTTTGCCATGAGAGGTTTGATATAGTGAAATGCCAATCACGATACCCATTATAAAAAGCGCAACAATTGCAAATATGAATACTATTCTTTGATACGTTTTGAGTTGTTCAATAGTATACTTTTCAAATCCTATAGCAATAACAGAATAGATTGCTTAGCTTTTACTTCGACTGCGCTCAGTATGACAGCACGCAATCAACGCCCATAAATATTATTGTACAGGGTGCTATACTTTTCTTTTACAATTTTTCTACGAAGTTTCAATGTAGGGGTGAGGTGGCCATCATCAATACTCCAGATATCTGGTGTCAAACGGAATTGTTTTACCTTTTCCCACTTCGCGAAATCCTCATTGGCCAAATCCACTTCTTCCTGAATACGGGCAATGACTTTTTCATTTTGGGTGATATCAGAATTTTCAGGGATGGTTACGTTATGCCGTTTGACCCATTTTTCCAAAAATTCAAAATTGGGCTGTATAAGGGCAGCGGGCATTTTTTCACCTTCACCGACCACCATAATCTGTTCAATGAATCTAGACTGTTTCATTCTGTTTTCAATCAACTGTGGCGCCACATATTTTCCGCCTGAGGTCTTAAACATCTCTTTTTTACGGTCGGTAATTTGTAAAAAACCATCTGAATCGATTTCACCGATATCCCCAGTGTGGAAATAATCATTCCTAATGACTTCAGCTGTTTTTTCGGGGTCTTTGTAATACCCTAACATCACATTGGGGCCCTTGCATAAGATTTCACCGTCATCGGCAATTTTGACCTCAACGCCATCCATGATCTTTCCTACCTTGCCAATTTTCCATCCTTTATTGGCTATTTCACTGACAGAAACTCCGGGAGAGGTTTCCGTCAATCCATAACATTCCATAATGGGCATATCCGCAGCGCCAAAAATATGGCCCAACCTGGGCTGTAGTGCCGCACTGCCCGAAGCCATGAATTGTAAGTTTCCGCCAAGGCCCTCTTTCCATTTGCTGAAAATCAGTTTTCGTGCCAAGCCCAATTGTTTTTCATACCACCAGCCATTCTTACCATAAGGTTCAAATTTGAATCCGAGTTCGACCGCCCAGAAAAACAATTTCTTTTTGATGCCTGTCAGCACTGCACCCTTTGCTATTATGGCGTCATAGACTTTTTCGACCAATCTGGGTACGACTGTCATGAAAGCTGGCTTCACCTCTTTTACATTGTCACTTATTTTATCCAAACCTTCGGCAAAATGGACTTCAAGACATAGGTATTGGGCGACGTATGAAAAAGTGCGTTCGAAAATATGGCAGAGGGGAAGAAAACTCAATACTCTTGCACCATGCTTTAAAGGCATTCTTTTTTGTGCCGAAAGTACATTGGAAACAATATTATTGTGCGAGAGCATGACTCCCTTAGGCCTACCAGTGGTACCTGAGGTATAGATCAAAGTGGCCAAATCTTCAGGTTTTACGGCAGCCTTACGGGCTTCTACCTCTTCCTGATTTGCAGTATCTTTCCCTTTTTCGATGACTTCCTTCCAACTTTTACAATTATCAAGCTCATCAAAAGAGAAGACGTCTTCCAGTTTTTTTAAGTTGGAACTGATGGAAAGTACTTTCTCCAAAACCTCTCCGCAGGAAATAAAGCAATATTTAGCCTCAGAATGGTTCAAAACGTACTCGTAATCTTCTTCAGAAATGGTTGGGTAGATGGGCACATTTTGCGCCCCTACCTGTAAAATACCAATATCAGCGATACACCATTCTGTTCTATTGGTGGTCGAGATTAGAGCAATTTTATCATTCGGCTTTACACCCAATCGTAATAAACCTCGGCTGAACGCATTGGCTTTATCAATATATTCTTGCGTTGATGTTGCCGTCCACTTTCCATCGTATTTGGTGACCAAAGATTTTTCAAGTGGAAATTGTTGTAGCTGATGATAAGGAAAATCAAAAAGTCGAGTTACTGTATGCATTGTTAGTTTCGAATAGGTAACTGCAAAATAGGAAATTTAGTTGGATGTTGGGTAAGGGATGACGGTTGACGGATGATGAATAACAGAAGTCAGTAGCATGTATTTGGTTTTGGAATTTGGTACTTGTGATTTGAAATTTCAATGAAGGTGCAATTTCATCCCCTCATGGGATGCCTTGAACCCTAAATTTTCGTAAAAACGAAGCGCATCGGGCCGTTGTTTGTCGGTGGTCAGTTGCACGACATGACTCCCTTTTTCTTTGGCCCTTTGAATGGCCCACTCAAAGAGAAGTTTGCCAATACCCTTACCACGAAAGTCTTCATGAACCCGGACTGCCTCAATCTGCGCTCGAATGCCCCCTTGATAGGTCAGATATTGGATAAAGCTCAATTGTAGCGTACCAATCACTTGGCGGTCATTGCTTTCGATTACCATTAATTCTTGATTGGGATTATTGTCAATGTTTTCAAAAGCGTCTATGTATTGCTGCGGAAGCGGTGTTTGAAAATCCTCACGCTTTTGGCCCAAAGGATCATTGGCCAACATGGCCACTATAAATGGAACATCTTTTTTTTTGGCTTTTCTGATTTTCATTTCTTCCATTAACCATTAACCATTAACCATTAACCATTAACCATTAACCTTCTTAACCCACTCCCTCGCACTGATAAACGCCTGCAACCAAGGGGAAACCTTGTCATCTTGTCTATCCTTTGGATAGTGCGCCCAGTTCCACGGGAAGATACTGCGCTCAATATGCGGCATGGTCACCAGATGACGACCCGTTTTATCACAGAGCATGGCGACGTTATAATCGCTCCCATTGGGATTGGCTGGATATTCCGTATAGCCGTACTTGGCCACAATATCATAATTGTCTTCGGATAGCGGCAAACTAAACTTGCCCTCCCCATGTGAGATCCATACCCCCAAGGTGCTTCCTTCCAAATTGGAAAGCATCACGGAGTTGTTTTTCTCGATTCTTACTGAAGTGAAATTGCTCTCGTGTTTGCCCGAGTCGTTATAGGTCATCTTGCCATGTTGGCCACCGTGTTCGGGATTGATCAAATCCAGTTCCATAAACAATTGGCAACCGTTGCAGATACCCACTGAGAGCGTATCAGGCCGTGCAAAGAAATCCATGATGGACTTATTGGCTTTTTCGTTGTACTTGATGGCCCCGGCCCAACCTTTGGCAGAACCCAAAACATCAGAGTTGGAGAATCCGCCTACGGCACCCAAAAACTGTATGTCCTTTAAATCCTCACGACCAGAGATAAGGTCGGTCATGTGTACATCCTTCACATCAAATCCGGCCAGGTACATCGCATTGGCCATTTCACGCTCAGAATTACTGCCCTTTTCACGGAGGATGGCGGCTTTGGGGGCCCCATCCCGACCTTCCCCCAAAGGGAAGGAGTTGCTTACGGGAGCAACTTTGGGAAAAATATAACGAAGCGGTTGTGACTTGTAATTCTTATATCGAGTTTTTGCCAAGCCATTGCTGGTCTGCTTGTCATCAAGCAGATAGGACGTTTTATACCAGGTATCCCGAAGTGAAGCGATATTTAAGCCCATCTCAACGCCTTGGTTTTTTAGTTGCAGAATACCTTTACTTGTAGGTTTTCCAATCTTGATGGCCTTAATGCCCTGCGAGGTCAAACGTTCCCCGACCCGGGCATCCCCTTGAAAAACAATACCGATGTTCTCTGAAAACAACAATTTGATGGTATCGGCTTCGCCCAAAGCACTCAAATCGAGTTCGGCCCCTAAGTCGCTATCGGCAAAGCACAATTCCAACAAAGTGGTAATCAATCCGCCTGAACCGATATCATGGCCCGCTTTGATGTTGCCCGCCTTGATTTCTTGTTGCAGCGCATCGAAGGCTTTTTTAAAATAGGCGGCATCGGTTACCGAAGGCGCTACGGACCCAACGGAATTCAAAGTTTGATTGAACGAAGAACCGCCCAATTTGTATTCATCTGCACTTAGGTTGAGGTAGTACATATCGCCACCATCCTTTTGCAATACAGGTTCGACCACTTTTGTCAAATCAGAACAATGGCCTGCGGCCGAGATAATGACCGTACCGGGTGCAATGACCTCTTGGTCTTTGTACTTCTGTTTCATGCTCAGGGAATCTTTCCCCGTGGGGATGTTGATTCCGAGTTGAATGGAAAAGTCTGAACAGGCTTCCACCGCTTCGTACAATCGGGCATCTTCGCCGGCATTATTGCAGGGCCACATCCAGTTCGCTGAGAGGGAAACGGATTTCAAGCCCTCTTCCAACGGTGCCCAAATAATGTTCGTCAGGGCCTCGGCAATGCTGTTTCGGCTTCCTGCCACGGGGTCGATAAGTCCCGAAATGGGGGAGTGGCCGATACTGGTCGCCAATCCTTCCTTCCCCTTAAAATCCAATGCCATGACAGCGCAATTGTTCAGGGGCAGTTGCAACGGTCCGGCACATTGTTGTTTGGCCACGCGACCACCTACGCAGCGGTCGACCTTGTTCGTCAACCAGTCTTTACAGGCCACGGCCTCTAGCTGCAGCATTTGTTCCAAATAATCGTGAAAATGTTCCAAACTGTATGGGGCATCCTTGAATTGGGCATCAACCTTGGTATCTTCCATGATGGTTTTGGGGCTGCTGCCGAACAGGGCACCGAGTTCCAAATCCATGGGGTTTTGATTATCATCCTTTGATTCAAAACAAAAACGGTGGTCGCCAGTGACCTCGCCAACCTCGTACATGGGCGAACGCTCGCGTTCTGAAATACGCTGCAACAGTCCCATGTGTTCATCATCCATCACCAAGCCCATACGTTCTTGGCTTTCGTTGCCAATAAGTTCTTTCGCGGAAAGGGTTGGGTCGCCGATGGGGAGTTTGTCGAGATGGATTTTACCCCCTGTCTCCTCGACGAGTTCAGAAAAACAGTTTAAATGCCCGCCCGCACCATGGTCGTGGATGGAGACAATCGGATTCTCCTCGCTTTCCACAAGTCCACGGATGGTGTTCGCAGCCCGTTTCTGCATTTCGGGATTGCTGCGTTGTACGGCATTCAATTCAATGGCCGCCTCAAACTCACCCGTATCGGCACTACTGACGGCTGCACCACCCATACCGATACGATAATTGTCGCCCCCGAGCAACACAATTTTATCGCCTGTTTCTGGAGTGTCTTTTAGGGCATAATCCCTTTTGCCGTAACCGATTCCCCCAGCCAGCATGATGACCTTGTCGTAGCCATAATTGCGAGAAGCTTGCTTCGAAGCAATCCCTTGATTTTCATCACCGAATCCACCCGCAGGAGTTTGCTTCACTTTGTTCGCAAGGTGTTCAAATGTGAGTACTGACCCCGCAATCAAAGGTTGGCCAAATTTGTTGCCAAAGTCAGAAGCTCCATTGGAAGCTTTGATAAGAATGTCCATCGGGGTTTGGTAGAGCCATTCCCGCTCAGGGAAAGCCTTTTCCCACTCGCGGTTTTCTTCCAATCGGGAGTAGGAAGTCATGTACACCGCCGTACCTGCCAATGGTAGACTGCCCTTGCCGCCCGCCAGTCGGTCACGGATTTCCCCGCCCGAGCCTGTGGCCGCACCGTTGAAGGGCTCCACTGTCGTAGGGAAGTTGTGCGTTTCGGCTTTAAGCGATAAAATGGACTCAAATTCCTGTTCTTCGTAAAACGTTGGTTGGTCGGCTTTTTGCGGCGCAAACTGAACTACTTTTGGCCCTTTCACAAAGGCCACATTGTCTTTGTAGGCCGAAACAATACCATTCGGATTCGCCTCTGACGTTTTTTTGATAAGCTTGAAGAGCGAGGTGGGCATTTCCTTACCGTTGACGACAAAGGTGCCGTTAAAGATTTTATGGCGGCAGTGCTCAGAGTTCACTTGGCTAAACCCAAACACTTCAGAGTCGGTCAATTTTCGACCCAGATTTTGGGAAAGTTCCTCTAAATAGACAACTTCATCATCGTTCAAGGCCAACCCTTCTTTTTGGTTGTAGGCCGCGATGTCATCTATTTCTTGAATCGGTTCTGGACTAACCCTGATGGTGAAAATATCTTGGTCAAGGCCCTTATATTTTTGGGAGAGCATCGGGTCGTAACCGGCATAATCCTCTCCGACAGCATGATACTCCTCAATTCTAATGATGCCTATAATGCCCATGTTCTGGGTAATCTCGGTGGCGTTGGTGCTCCAAGGGGTGACCATGGCGGCACGGGGACCAACAAAAAAGGCGTCAAGAGACGCCGCGTTGATTTTCGGTTGACCTCCAAAAAGCCAAACCAGTTTTTTTGTGTCTTCTGGGGTCAGGTCGTGTTGGGTCTGCAGGGCATAGACTATGGTTGCTGCATCGCCAAAAAAGTGAATCATCGTAGCTTTTTTTGAGAAAAAGCAAATTTACGAGTTTGTCACGGATTTTTGAGTAGGGGAAAGGGGAGTTGTTAACCAGTGATGTTAAAAAGAAAGGTTTCCCTCCTTTCTAGAGGGGGGTTACGAAAATACGCTAACATACTAAAAGACAATTTTTTAAGTTATTATCCTACACCCCAAACCCCAGATTATGAATTTTAGAATCAAACTCCTCACTCTTCTAATGGCAATTGGTATGATTATCAATAGTAATGCCCAAGAAAAAGAAACTACCCGATGTGCTGATTATTACAAAGGCACTTACACTCTAAAAAAAGGAAAGGTTAGAGAAGGTTACATTTTTATCAATGATTGCAAACCGCATCTTTTTCAGCAAAGTTTACGGGTAATCGATAAAAAGGCGTATGCCAAGTACAAAAAGGGGAAAAGAATAAAAAAGAAGGCCATTGAAAAGTTTAAGGTCAAGGAAATTAAGGCTTTTGCACTGGAAAATGGGCGCAAATTCCGTCAGGTCAAATATGTGAACCTTGCCTCGACCACCAAAATTGGCATGTTGCCAAAACGGTTTTTACTTGAAGTGGCTGCAGATGGCGATATCACTGTTTTTAAGAAATTTTACCGCACAGACAATGGTATTATTGATGGGCCTGTTATGGATTCGAAATTGGTGGGTGGCCCTGAACATACTGATTTTATGAAGAGTAATTTTCAGGTTTTGATACAAAAGGATAAGTCAAAGAACCCAAAGAACATCAGGTCAGTGAACATCAAGAACTATTTTGGTGACAACGACGAGATATTGCAGAAGTATCAAGACGGTCATTATGAATTCAGAAATCAATTGCAACGCAATGCATCTTTTGGTTTCAACTGTGATATACCCTTCTTGAATGCCTTGCTAGAATTGACAAACGATTATAATAACGGCATTAATACCGAATTGTCAAACACCACTTTTGAGAACTAGAAAATTTTGAACCAATAGTAAAGCCCGGTGTTTCCGGGCTTTTTTATGGTCTTTTCGCGGCCTTATTTTGTTTAGAGTTCAATCTTGCACAAACACCATGCAGTGCTGCCAAGGCAGGTTATCCATATTTTCTTTGAGTTGAAAGCCGTTCGCTTCGAGTTCTTTGACAGCTTGTGCTTCGGTCATCTTGTGCAATTTTTTGATGGGCACCGACGGGTCTTCGCCCCTATACTCAATCAAGAAGAGTTCTCCATCCTTTTTTAATGCTTTTTGTATGGAAGCCAATATCTCAACAGGATGGCTCATCTCATGGTACACATCCACAATCAATACCTTATCCAAAGCATTTTTAGGTAGATTAATGGTTTTTTCACCTCCCTTTATAATTTCTACATTGTTCGCACCATAGGTTTTTTTTCGCCTTTTTAGCGCTTCCAACATTTCGTCTTGAATATCGACAGCATAGATGGTGCCCTCGGTTGCCCTATTGGCCATTTTAAAGACGTGGTAACCCGAACCCGCCCCGATATCGGCAATCGCATCGTCGGGTTGAATGTTCATGTTTTTCAGTAGCAACGTGGTGTTTTCTTCTGCCTCACGGCTATCGCGTTCTAACCATGACATACCCTGATAACCCATGACATGGGCAATTTCACGGCCCATGTACCATTTTCCGATACCGTTGTAATCACCTTCTTTATAGGTGTAAACGTCTTTTTGCGATAGCATCGGCCCACTCACAAAAAGCATCAAAAACACTAAAAGAAGACTACGGCTGTTCATTATCCCAACTTGGTTTTTAAGTAGGCAAAGGCATCTTCAATCTCTTCAAAAATATCTTCTTCGGGCACGAGGTCGGGTATCGCATCTATAGAGCGCAATCGGTCCAACGGCCCTGGCTGTACCCCGACCAAAAGCACTTCGACATTGCGGGTACGCAGGTCATGAATGGCATCTTCCAGTGCATAGAGTGCCGATTGGTCGATGATGGGTACTTTCCCCATCCGAATGATGAGTGCTTCCACTTCTGGAGAAAGACTTTTGATGCTGTCTTTGAAGGTACTGGTAAATCCGAAGAAAAAAGGTCCGTAGAGGTGCTTGATGACGACCTTGTCTTTGTAGGCTTCATAAAACTCCAATTCGTCTTGCCATGGCTTATCAACTTCCATTTCTGATACCGAACCCAAGTTCATCCCCTTTTCACCCAAATCACTGGCCTTTTTCATAAACAAAAGGGAGGACAGTGCCATGCCCAAGCCAACGGCATAAATGAGACTTCCAAAGGTAGTGACTAGCAATACGATGATGAGTACAAAGGTGTCGGCCTTGGGTACGGAACGTAGATGTTTCAATCCCCTGAAATCAATGATTTTAAAACCTATGGGAATTAAGATTCCTGCAAGTACCGCCAATGGAATGTGTGCGGCAAGCGTACCCAGCCCCAATAGAACGGCCAACAGAAAAAGACCGTGGAGCGTACCTGAAAGTCTGGTTCTACCGCCGGCATTGATGTTCACGACCGTACCTTTTGTGGCACCCGCACCGGGAATTCCGCCAATGAAGGCAGCAACCATATTGCCAATGCCCTGACCGATGAGTTCGCGATTGCTGTTATGTTTTGTTTTGGTCATGTTATCTGCAATGACCGAAGTCAAAAGTGAATCGATACTGCCCAATACGGCCAGCACGAGACCATATTCCAAGATGAGACCAATCGCACTGGCATCGATGGAGAGCATGGTGCCAATCTCGAGTGCCGGAAGACCCGAGGGAATATCTCCTATGACAGGCACATCCCATTTTAAGAAATAGGCCACAACAGAAGTAACCACCAAAGCGACCAAGGCACTGGGCACGGCCTTTGTAATTTTGGGAAACAAAAAGTAGATAGCCACAGTCAGGGCACCAAGTGCCATAGCGTAGAGATTGGCTTCCTCAAAAAGGCGCGGTAAATCTTGTAAGACCGCAACGGTGGATTTTGGTGATGACAGGCCCGCAAAAGGAAAAATTTGCAGGATGATGATGATGAGGCCCACACCACTCATAAAGCCCGATACGACGGGGTAGGGAAAATATTTGACATAGCCTGCAATATTCAATAGGCCGAAAATTATTTGAATAAGACCTCCCACCAAAAAAGTCACCAGAATGATGCCCATGGCATTTTCAAGACTACCCATTGCCTCTATTGCGGCAGCAACGAGTGCGGCTGAAACCACGGTCATGGGTCCGGTTGGTCCGCTTGCTTGGGTCTGGGTGCCCCCGAAAAGGGCCGCAAAGATACCGATACCGATGGCGCCATACAGTCCCGCAGCTGCGCCCATACCCGATTGTACGCCGAATGCAAGAGCTAGTGGCAGCGCAACAACACCGGCTACCAAACCACCGGTCAAATCGCCTTTGAAATTTTTGAAATCGTAGAATTTGTTCATCCTGTCAACTGTTTTAAATGAGTTCTATAAAATAATGCATCTTATGCTAAAGAAACAAAAAGGACGCATCAAAATAGTGACGCGAAAAATAAAAAAGGGCAGCATAAACTTTCTGCCCTTTTCCTTTCAATTATTTTGGGGTATCAAACCCGTATTTGACCATCACCAAATACATAGTATTTATTGGTGACTAATTGCTTGAGTCCCAAGGGTCCTCGGTGGTGCAATTTGTCGGTACTGATGGCCAGTTCTGCTCCCACGCCCATTTGTCCGCCATCGGTAAAACGCGTGGAAGCATTTTGGTATACAGCAGCGCAATCCACCTGTTCCATAAAAATCTTGGCCACTTCGTCGTTTTCGGTCATAATGGTTGCCGAATGCCCGCCTGAGTGCATATTGATTTTCTCAACAGCTTCTCCCAGGCTTTCAACGGCGCCAATCACACACTTCATCGCCAAAAATTCTTCTTCCCACACGGTATCTTCCTCAATTTGGTCTTGCCCAGTGAGTACTTTTTTCACCCTTTCATCCACCAAAACCGAAACACCGTTGCCCAACAACAACTGTTTTAACTGCTGTAATTTGTCATCATAATTTTCAATTCGCGCATCAACAAGAACCTTGTCGAGCGCATTGCAGGCCGATATTTTATGGGTCTTGGCATTGAGGATGACCTCTAGGCTCTTTTCCCAATCGGCTTCTTGGTGCACATATAGAAAATTGTTGCCGCGACCACTCACAAGAACCGCACATTTGGCATGTTCTTTCACAAAATTGATGAGCCGCTCACCACCACGGGGTACGATAAGGTCCAACGGTTGATTGGGATTTTTCAAAAAGGCCTGTGTCTGTTCACGGTTCATCTCCAAAAATTGGATGTAATCCTTGCTAAGTCCATTTGCTTTAAGGCATTGATGCCAGAAATTTACCAGTGCCTTGTTGCCGTGGTAGGCCTCTTTGCCACCCTTCAACAAAATTTTATTATTGGCCTTAAAGGCAAGCACGGCAGCTTCGACCGTTACATCGGGCCGGGACTCGTAAATGATCATGATGGTGCCAAAAGGGGCTGTTTTGTTGATAATTTCCAATCCGTTATCAAGATTTCGTTTTGAAATTTCTTGATTGACGGGGTCTTCCTTTAGACGTACTTCCTTAACGGCCTGTATCATTTGGTCTATTTTGTCATGGTCGACCACCAAACGGTCATAAAGGGCTTGATCGTCTCGGTCAAAGGCATCCAAATCCTTCTTGTTGGCTTCCAAAAGGGCCGTACGGTTTTTGTCCAACAGCAGCTCCATATCTGCAAGCACTTTGTTTTTCTTATCTGTATTCAATAGTTGCATTCTTCTTTTTTTAATTTATAGGGCCACTTCGGTGCCCACTTTTTTTCCGTCCACGATATCGAGGATGACATTTTCTTTTTTTCCGTTCACGATGTACGAGGGAATATCCGCTGCCGCCGCCATCTGTGCATAGCCCAATTTTGAACCCATGCCGCCACGGCCCTCGCCTTCATTTTTATCGTCATTTTCGATGTATTTGTCAAGGTTTTCCTTGGGTTCCACTTTTTTAATGACTTGGGATTCTTTCTTTTCAGGATGCCCGTCATAGAGTCCGTCAATATCCGTCAGCAGAATAAATTTATCCGCTTTCATCAACTGTGCGATCAATGTCGCCAGTTCATCGTTGTCGGAAAACATAGACATGGTCACCGATACGGCATCGTCTTCATTGGCAATGGGAATGACCCCTTCTGAGAGCAATCCTTCGATGCAATTGATCATATTGTCGCGGTGTACCCCCGGATTGAAATCCCGTTTTGTGGGAAGCACCTGCGCACACTTCATTCCGTAATCCCTAAAAATATTGTAGTAGAGGCGCATCATTCGAGGCTGCCCAATGGCAGAATATACCTGCCTGCGCTGTGTCTTGTTCTCAATCTTTGCCTTGCCCAATACCTCTTTGCCCGCAATGACCGAACCTGAAGAGACCAAAATGGTCATGATATCACGTTCGTACAAAGCAGCTATCTGCTGTACCAAATTGTTCAGAACGGGCCGTACGATTCGGTTGTCTTTATTGGTCATCACATTGGTGCCCACCTTGATGACGACTAGTTCTTTGTACATAATCTCTCTAATATTCTTCGCCGAGTTCAACGGCGCGGTTAAATGCTGCAAAGGCAGCCTCTTTTATCAATTCGTTCACTTTATTGTCGTGCATGGAATCGAGCGCGGCTCTTGTGGTTCCTCCTTTCGATGCGACACGTTCCATCCATGAATCTGGTGACAGTGTCGATTTGTTGAAGAGCTCAACCGCACCTGTGAAGGTCTGGCTGACCAATACTTTCGATACATTTTCAGAAAAGCCCATCTGCAGGGCGGCATCCATCATACTTTTCATAAAATAAAATACATAGGCAGGCCCACTGCCCGATATGCCTGTGGAAGCATCAATGAATTTTTCGTTCTGCACGCGCAGTGATTTTCCAGTGGTGTTGAGCAAATCTTCAACCAAAAAAAGTTCCAATCGCGAGACCTCAGGCGATGACACATAACTGGTCAGGCCCATACCGACCTTGGCCGGTAAATTGGGCATGGCGCGTACAATTTTATCGATTCCAAGGGCTTTTTGCATGTAGTTGATGGTCACACCCGCCATAATGGAAATGATCAATTGCTCATTGTTCACCAACGGTTTGATGCGTTCAAAAAGTTCTTCAGCATGATAGGGTTTTACTGCTATCATGATCATTTCGGCTTTGGGTACGCAGTCTTCGAGCCTGTCGAAAGTGTCGAAGAAAGTCATTTTATCGACCTCTTCCAGCTTTTTCTGGCTTTTGTCCAAGACCATGATATTGCGTTTTTTTAGCAACTTTGATTTTGTCATGCCCTCGGCATACGTAAGGCCCATGTTACCGGCACCGATTACCAATACTCTCATTGATTTTTATTTATGGTGTTTGTTTTTATATGAACAGGTTCGACTCATTGCATTTGGTCAGATCACCATGGAATTTTCTGGTTCGTTCGTGCAGTGTTCGCAGTGGAACCCCCAATAGGCATTTTTGATTCTTGTAGTGTGAGTAACGATTTCTCCCATTTTTTGGTGATAATTGTTCTTTTGTTCTGTTTTTCTTTTTATGCTAAATATTTTCATGTGCTGATAAGGCGTATTTTAAATGTTTGTCAGTGGCAATACATCAATCGTCTCGCTGTTCGTTTAGGTATTGCTGTTTATATTTTGCTTTTTCAAGTTCTTTGCGTTTAGTAACGGAGTTTTTTTCAAAATACTGGTTGTCTTTGATCTTATCCATCACCTGTGTGCGCTTTCGCTTTCTTTTGTATCGCTTAAGGGCACGTTCTATTTTTTCGTCTGGTTTCACCTGTATTTTCAACATTTTTTCTTTTTTAGTTTTGTAATCTCATTTCAACATATTCGGCATAAAAGCCAAGCGATTTAAACAAAGCCATGGCCTTGTCCATCGGTTTGCTGTGTAGTGCGATGGTGCCTTTGCAGTATGCAAGGGCATAGCGCATCAATTTCTTGCCCACCCCTTGGTTGCGGTGTGACCTGTGCACGGCTATGAACACCAAATGGTTTTCGGTAATGTAATCGCCCATGCCAGTCTTGTTGATTATGACCGCCCCGATTAATTCATCGTTTTTCTCGGCAACAAATACATAGCCACCCAGCCCTGGTATTTCTTTGGTTGAGTATTGGATGGCCCTAAGAACGGATTTCCTGGATGCGGCATACCCGTCCAGGTGGTCGTACAGAAAATCCGTCAAGCGCATGGCTTCCATGGTCGACAGTCGTGTGAAAGCGTCGTATGTTTTTAGAATCATTCCTTTTAAAGGGAATTTTTTTGAAGGTGGGATGGTTACGGATGTGCGATTCCACATCCTAATAAATCAGAATTTTTGGGGTTGAAATCAAGCGGTCGGTGGAATGTACTTGCCCGACTGGTTGCGAAAGATGGCATAGAAGAAGCTATACACCCGAAAATTGCGTTTTTTGTGGATTTTTCCCTTCATTTTTGCAAAAGTAACGAACCATAAACTGCTGAACGAATCACAGCAGACTTTATAATTATTATAACATTTTGGCTATTAATGTCTTGTAAGGGCAGGTTATTAGTTTTTCTCTAGCAACGCCATGTAAAATCCGTCAAAACCGTGTTCCGACGCATAGATATTTTGTTCTTTGACCAATTTGAAGTCTTGGCCCGCTTCGGAGGATAAAAAGTGTTGCACCTGTTCGCTGTTCTCTTCGGGAAGGATGGAGCAGGTCGCATACACCAATTTACCGCCAGGTTTCACCATTTTGGAATAATCCCTGAGGATGTCGCGTTGTACGCCTTTGATGCGCTCTATAAATTCGGGCTGAAGCTTCCATTTGCTATCAGGATTGCGCCGCAGTACCCCAAGCCCGGAACATGGCGCATCTAACAAGACTCGGTCGGCTTTGCCATGCAGTTTTTTGATGGCTTTTGCGGATTCAATGATGCGGGTTTCCATGTTGTGCACCCCATTACGCCGTGCACGGATTTTCAGTTTTTTGAGCTTGCTTTCGTAGATGTCCATCGCAATCAATTGCCCTTTGTTTTGCATCAACGAAGCCAAATGCAGTGTTTTTCCGCCTGCCCCGGCACAGGCATCGACGACCCGTTGCCCGGGTTCGACCTCTAAAAATGGAGCCACCAGTTGTGAGGAGGCATCCTGCACTTCAAAAAGTCCGTTTTTAAAGGCTTCGGTAACGAATACGTTTTTACGTTCGATCAGTTTCAGCGCACCAGGGTAGCTCGAAAGTGCAACTGCATCGATGTCTTCTTCGGCCAGTTTTTTTCTGAGTTCCGCTTTACTGGTTTTTAGCGTATTCATCCGTAAGACCACTTCGGCTTGCCGGTTCAGGGCGGCAATTTCTTTGGTCCAAAGTTTGTCACCCAAGGCTTTTTCCCCGATTTCATCCATCCAATCGGGAATGGATTCCCGAAACTTCCTGATTTTTGAAAGTTCATCAAACCGCCCTTTGATGCGACGGGTGGGAGTATCTTCCAATTGTTTCCAATCGGGTAGGGCAATCCCCTTCAGGGTGGCCCAGACCGCAAACAGCCGGAACAGATTTTGTCTAGAGTAGGGCTCGTTCACCTCGGCAATCTCGGCATAGAGTCTTTTCCAACGGACGATATCATAGGTGGTCTCGGCAATGAAGCCCCGGTCACGGGCACCCCAGCGTTTGTCGTACCGAAGCACTTTTTCAATCACCTTGTCGGCATACTCCCCGTCATTGAAAATCATATTGAGGGCATCGATAACGGCAAAAACGAGGTTTCTGTGAAGGCGCATACTGAAAATTGAGGGTGCAAAGGTAGTACGTTTTTATTGTCCCCTTGAGGGGACAGCCTAAATCTTTGATTTTGGCAGGGGTGTTCTTTTGTTTTGATACTTTTTCCATTGATGAAGAATGTATTCCTCTCACCCAAACAGTTGGGTTCGTCGGATACAGTCAAAATCTAGACTGATTTTTTTCTAGAAGTAAAAAATAGGGCATTAAAGACAAGATTTTTCTTTGTTACAAGGGAATGTTCGGGTTATTATCTTTGAAAAAATCCTTTAAATGAAAAAAATCGTTGCTATACTGATATTCGCTACGCTGATTTTCAGCTGTACTGAAAAAGAGTCTTCTCACAAATACACCTCCGTAGCAATTCAAACGGTTTTTGAAGACTCGGTCAGCATTCGGGCCATTGCGTTTCTGGATGCAAATACCTTGGCCCTCGCGGGCAGCAATGGTGTCTATGGCACCGTTGCCGTGAATTCGGGCACGGTGCGCACCAGCCAAATGAAATACCATACTTCCATCCCTGAATTTCGTGCCGTGTCCCATACGGCAACAGACTTTTTTATGCTTTCTGCAGGAAATCCAGCGTTGCTCTATAAAACTGGGGACAATGGCCGAATGGATTTGGTCTACAAAGAGGAAGGTGAGGGGGTATTCTATGACAGCATGAAATTTTGGAACGATAGGGAAGGAATTGCCGTTGGGGATACTATGGATGGATGTCTATCCGTTATTATTACTCGCAACGGTGGACAATCTTGGAAGAAACTTTCTTGTGATAAATTGCCTGTTGCCAAAGCTGGGGAAGGTGCTTTTGCAGCCAGCAACACCAATATTGAAATCGTAGGTGACCACATCTGGATTGCTACTACCGAAAGCCGTATTTTTTATTCCCCTGACATGGGAAATACATGGCAGGTTTATGAAGCCCCAATTGTAAACAAACAGCCCACCCAGGGCATTTATTCCATCGATTTTTACGATTCTGAACTTGGAATTGCTTTTGGTGGGGATTATACCAAACCCGAAGACCCACGAAACAACAAGGCAATTACAAGCGATGGAGGCCAAACATGGAAGATACTCGCGGATGGTAACCGACCTGGCTATAAAAGCTGTGTACAGTTTATTCCCAATTCCGGTGGGGAGGATATCGTCGCAGTCGGATTTACGGGAATTTCTTATAGTTCGGATATGGGTGATTCTTGGAAGGAATTGAGCGAAGAAGGGTTTTACACTTTACGATTTTTAAATGATTCCGTAGCCTATGCTGCGGGCAAAAATCGGATTTCGAGGTTGACATTCCGAACGGAGTGAAAGAATCTGTCTTTTTTGGAACTGCTTTTGCAATACCCACCCCGTTTCAGTCTGCCTTAGGCAGACGGAACACCCCTCCAAAGGAGGGGAGCATAAAAAGAGCGGTCCACACTTCGACAAGCTCAGTGACCAGACCGCCCTTTTCAACTAACAACCAACCAAACCTAAAGACTATACGTTTACGACAACATAATGTCTTCCTGATTTTTTATACCAGACACCCTTGTGCTTGTACAGTTTTCTTCCATTGACATGTACAATCTTATTGCCTCTGGGCAGGTTTCGTACTTTGATGCCCACTGGTGCGGCACATACCACATACTTTCTACCTCGCGCTTTGTACCATACTCCGTTTGTAAAGTAAAAATTGGTTCTTTTGTGTACGATGACCCTTGGTTTTGAAAGGGTCGTAACTACCGTACCGTGTTTTGGATACACACGAACGACGGTTCGCTGTGCATTACAGCTTGATATACCTACCATCAGTATCAGGGTCAAAAGCATAAGTTTAATTCGTTTCATAACAATTGATTTATTTGGGTTTCTATTTCTTTGACCTTGACCGCAGAAAAAGGTTTAATGAAAAAAGGGGCCGTTTGGCCCCTTTTCAGTGTATTTTGTCGATTTCTGGATATTTTATCCTCCTCCCTTTCGTTTTCGGTACTGCTGCAACAGTCTTTTCTTAAAATCTTCTTCGGCCTTGAAGAGCATGATGATTTTTTTTGCGGATATGACTTCTCTGAGATTTTCGACCAATTCTTGCCCCGCTTGGCTTTTTTCTTGCTGTAAGGATACATACTGTGACAACAGCTTAGAAGCCTCTGACTCTGAAATTTCCGATACTTGTGCAGCACGTCCGCGCAGTTCTGTCCGTTCCCGTTTTCGAATGGCTTCCAGTTTTTCTTCGTGCTCGTTGTATACAGGCCAGAAGGCCTGCGCCTCCTTGCTGGTCAATGACAGTCGTTCGGTGATAAACGCGACCTTCAATGTTTTTACCCGATCCCGAACTGGGCCGCTCTGGGCCTTGAGTTGAAAGCCCATAAGCAAAATACAAATGAACAGTATGTTATTCATCCAATTCATCATACTCCAAATTTAATTCTTCAAGGTCTTCTACGGTTTCCTCCAAATACTCCAAAACGGTATCCTCCTCCAATGGTGTTTCTGTAATGTCATTGAACGAAAGGTTTTCCACAGGCAATACTTCGGCAATCTCATACGAGCTCAGTTCAAAATCTTCACTCTCAAAATAGGCAGTGATTTCTGCGTTGGCCAAATCATCGAATTCCACAACTTGTTGATTGTTGTTCCACTCAAAGACCAACACAAATATCGCAGCGATAGCGGCAGCGGCATAATAAAATGTTCTGTAGGATTTTAGGGAGACGACTTTTGCGCCTGAATTATCCCCACCCTTGAAAGTCTCAGCCTTCAACAAATCAAAATAGCCCTCGGGTACAGCGAAACCATCGGTTTTGGGAATGATATGGCTTTCGGTTTCAATTTCATCATCCAAACGTTGCTTCAATCGCTCGTTGAACGATTCAAAATATCCCTCAGGGGCCTTGAATGTATGTTTTGGTTTCTCCTTCATTGCACTTTTTTGACTATCATCTTAAAGAAAGGTTTAATCTTCCGTAAGATACGCTTCTATTTTTTTCACTGCTAAATGGTAGGAAGCCTTGAGTCCGCCCACCGAGGTTTCCAGCACTTCGGAAATCTCTTCATATTTCATCTCTTGAAAATACTTCATGTTGAACACCAATTTCTGCTTTTCGGGCAAGGTAGCCAACGCTTTTTGCAATTTCAATTGTATTTCATCCCCTTCAAAATATACATCCGACTGCAAATTGTCTACCAAAGATTGCTGTAATTCTTCACTCGAGACCCCCATTTTGCTTGACCGTTGCTTCAAAAAGGTCAGTGATTCGTTGGTGGCGATACGGTACATCCATGAATAAAGCTTGCTCTCAGCTTTGAATCCCTCGATATTTTTATACACTTTGATGAAGGTGTTCTGCAACACATCATCGGCATCATCATGGTTCATCACAATCCTACGGATATGCCAGTACAGCCTCTCTTTATAGGTGTTGACCAATGTTTCGAAGGCTCTTGAACGACTATCCGGATTTTTGAGTTCGGCCACTAAGGTTTCCTCAGCAATCAAAGGGACTGTTTTGGTGTTGGACTATAAAAATAGGGAATGGTTTAGTTTGATGGATATTGGATGCTCGGTATTGGATGCAAGATGCTGATTTAAACCAATAATAATTGTCCCCTTGAGGGGACTTTAGGGGTGTTTTTGAAGAATATTGAAAACTAGCCCAAATTCTGCATCTCTACCAACTTCTTATAACCCTTTTTGGATTTCATGAGCTCGTCATGGGTGCCCTGCTCGATGATTTCGCCCTTCTTGAGTACCACGATAGCGTCTGCATTTTGGATGGTCGACAGCCGATGTGCTATGACCAACGAGGTGCGGTTTTGCATCATTTTTTCCAAGGCATCCTGTACCAATCGTTCGCTTTCGGTATCAAGTGCAGAAGTGGCTTCATCCAATATCATGATGGGCGGATTCTTCAATACCGCGCGGGCAATGGAGAGCCGTTGTTTTTGTCCTCCGCTCAGTTTGTTGCCACTGTCACCGATGTTGGTGTTGTACCCATTTGGTAGTTCCATAATGAAATCGTGGGCATTGGCGATTTTGGCAGCTTTGATGATTTCATCTTCTGTGGCATTCTCCCTTCCTAAAGAAATATTGTTGCGTACCGTATCATTGAACAAAATGGAATCTTGGGTGACCAAGCCCATAAGACTTCGCAATGATTTTTTTGAAATGTCTTTGATATTGGTGCCATCAATCAAAATTTCGCCCTCGTTCACATCATAAAAACGGGTCACCAGATTGGCAATGGTACTTTTACCACTGCCCGATTGCCCTACAAGTGCCACCGTATGGCCCTTTTTTACGGTCAAGTCAAAATCTTTGAGCACATAGTCATCCTCATATTTGAAAGAGACACTCTTGAGTGTCAATTCTTTTTCAAAGTTGGAAATAGTCTTTGCGTCTGGAGCATCTTGAATCGGGTTTTCACTTTCTAAAATTTCCAAAACCCGTTCGGCTGCCGCATTTCCTTTACGTACACCGTAGGAAGCTTTGCTGATGGCTTTTGCCGGAGTTAAAATATTGTAAGCCAGACCCATATAAGTGATGAAAGCAGCGGCATCCAACGTTTTGTCAATCAATACCATACGCCCCCCGAACCAAAGTAACACTCCAATGACCAGAATGCCCAGGAACTCCCCCGTAGGTGAAGCCAAATTCTGGCGGTTCAACAAGCTGTTCGAAAACCTAAAAAACCGTTCCGTGGATGCTTTAAAGGTTTTATAGAATCGCGACTCAGAATTGAACGCTTTGATGACCCTAAGACCTCCCAATGTTTCTTCGACGATGGATAAAAATTCGCCCTGTTCTTTTTGTACCTTATCCGATTTCTTTTTTAGGGATTTGCCAATACGGGAAATGATGATTCCCGCAATGGGGATAAAAATGAACACGAACAGCGTCAATTTCACACTGATCAAGAACATGACGATAATGGTGAAGAGAATGGTCAGGGGTTCGCGCACGATCAATTCCAATATCGAAAGAAAAGAATGCTGTATTTCCAGAACATCCGATGTGATGCGGGCGATGACATCGCCTTTTCGCTTTTCCGTAAAGTAGGATACAGGAAGATCAACGATCTTGCGATACATCTTATTGCGAATGTCTTTTAGTACCCCATTGCGCAAGAAGGTAATGAAGTACATCGCCAAGTAATTGAAGAGGTTTTTCATGAAGAACAAGACCAGCACCAAAACCACGGCAATCACGAGACCGTTCATGGGATTGTCGCCCGAATACTGGGTGATTTGGTAGTTCATGTAATCCGTGAAATAGTCTTTGAGACCACCAATGCCTTGATAGACGGGAGGCTCTGCCAACTTTTCCGTTTTGCCGAACAACACGTTCAGCATCGGCATCAAAGCCGCAAAAGAAAGTGCGCTGAAAAGCGCATAAAGAATGTTGAAAAATATATTCAGAAATCCGTATTTGCGGTAAGGCCCCGCAAACCGTAGGATTTTTTTAAAGTATTCCATTACTCGATAATCGAGATTTATAATTCTTAAACGCTTGTTTCGAAAACTAAGGTTTGTTTCCCTTATATCACCTTGAGGGTTTGGCTAAGGTAGTTTATCCCAAGTTCAATTCGGCGATGATGCCCTTGATTTTGGCATCCAACTGCGAATTTACGGATTTAAAATCCTTGGGGTCGTTCAATTTCATGTTCGTGGTCATGTAAAACTTCACTTTAGGCTCGGTACCACTGGGCCTGGCAGCGATTCGCGTACCATCTTCGGTTTCATAGACGAGCACATTTGATTTGGGCAGATCAATATGTTTTTCTTCGCCTGTGACCACATTTTTAGCGATGGAAGTATTATAATCCTCAATCCAGATGACTTTTGAACCTTGAACCGATTCCACAGGATTTTCCTTGAATTCTTTCAGCATTTGCTTGATTTCTTCGGCACCGCTGATGCCCTTTTTGGTCAACGATATCAAATGTTCTTTGTAGAATCCGAATTTCACGTAACAATCAATGAGTTCTTTGTAGAACGAGCTGCCACCGGCCTTGGCCTGACTGGCAACCTCACAGGCCAATAGGGTAGCGGTGACCGCATCTTTATCGCGCACAAAGTCACCCACCATATAGCCAAAGCTCTCTTCACCACCGCCCACGAATTGTTCGTTGGGAAAATCCTTGATCATTTTGCCAATCCACTTGAAACCAGTCAGGGCGGTTTTAAAGCCTACCCTATAACTTTTTGCCAATTGCTCGACCATCGGGGTCGAAACAATGGTAGTGGCGATAAATTCATTGCCCTTAAAACCTTTTTTCTGGTATTGGTCCAGTAAAAACTTGGTCATCAGTACCATGGTCTGGTTGCCGTTGAGCAGTTCTATTTTTCCCTCTAGATTACGGACGGCAATGCCCAAGCGGTCACTGTCGGGATCCGTGCCCACCACCATATCAGCACCGATTTCCTCTGCTTTTGCAATGGCCATGGCCAATGCTTCTGGCTCTTCGGGATTGGGCGATTTTACCGTTGGAAAATTTCCATCAGGTTCTGCCTGCTCTTCAATGACGGTAACGTTTTTGTAGCCCGCCCGTTTCAATACTTCTGGAATGGCTGTAATGGAGGTACCATGGATGGAGGTGAACACAATCTTGAAATCATCTTTTCCATCCGCATTAAAACTTCCGTTTTTGACGGAAGCCTCAAAAAAGGCTTCATCCACTTCGGTATCGATGGCTTCAATGAGTTCGGGTTTTGCCTTGAAATTGACATCCTCATAATTCAACGCATCGATTTCGGCGATGATTTCCCCATCCTGTGGCGGTACAATCTGTCCGCCATCACCCCAGTACACTTTATAGCCGTTGTACTCAGGTGGGTTGTGCGATGCGGTCAAAACGATGCCCGCATGACAGCCCAAATGACGTACTGCGAAGGATAGTTCAGGGGTCGTGCGCAGCGCTGAAAATCGATAGACCTTGAGGTTGTTGGCAGAAAGCACCTCGGCAACGGTCTGTGAAAGGGTGTCGCTGTTGTGTCGGCAATCGTAGGCAATTACCACTTTTGGTGTTTCGTTTTGATACGTTTTGTTCAGATAGTTTGCCAAACCTTGGGTACTCTTGCCCAAGGTATATTTGTTGATGCGGTTGGTGCCCACGCCCATGATACCGCGCATGCCCCCGGTACCGAACTCCATATTCTTGTAGAAGCGCTCTTTCAGCTCTTCTTGGTCATTGTCAATAAGATGTTGGACCTCTTTCTTTACTTCGGGCTCAAAAAAATCGTTGAGCCAGGTTTTGGCGGTATCTAAAACGGAATCCATAGTGTTCAATTCAAATAGAGTTTATTTACTAAAATAAGAAGATTCGATGGCTTTTGCCTTATGGAATGTTCACCTTTTCTTTTATGGAATAATTGGCCCCGCTTCTGCGTGAGCGCACTAGGATTTCACCCAAGAATCCCGCTAAAAAGAACTGGGTGCCAATAATCATTGCAGTGAGCGCCAAATAGAACTGCGGTCTAGCCGTGATCAACCGCCCCGTGGGATTCACAAAAAGTTTGTCGATGCCCAGATAGATGGAGAATCCCAAACCAACGATGAACATCAACACCCCAAGGGCTCCAAAAAGATGCATGGGCGACTTGCCGAATTTAGAGACGAACCAAATGGTCACCAAATCCAAAAAGCCATTGATAAAGCGCTCTGCCCCGAATTTGGTCTTACCGTATTTTCTTGCTTGATGTTGTACCACTTTTTCCCCGATTTTTGAAAATCCCGCATTCTTTGCAAGAACGGGAATATAGCGGTGCATATCGCCCGCCACCTCGATATTTTTGACCACATCGCTTCTAAAGGCCTTCAGGCCACAGTTGAAATCGTGCAATTTTACCCCAGAAGTGCGTCGGGCTGCCCAATTGAACAGTTTTGAGGGCACATTTTTGGTCATGACCGAATCATAGCGTTTTTTCTTCCATCCAGAAATCAAATCAAATCTTTCTTTCGTAATCAAATGGTAGAGCTCGGGTATTTCTTCGGGATTGTCTTGTAAATCGGCATCCATGGTGATGACCACATCGCCTCCGGCTTCTTTGAACCCTGCATGTAAGGCCTGTGATTTACCATAGTTCTTAAAAAACCGGATGCCCTTGATATTGGCATTCGCATCGGATAGGGATTCAATGGTTTCCCAAGAACCATCGGTACTGCCATCATCGATAAAGATGATTTCATAAGAAAAATGATTGGATTGCATCACTTGTGCAATCCAATCATGAAGTTCGTTGAGCGATTCTTGTTCGTTCAGTAAGGGAATTACAATGGATAACTGCATGCGTTTCGACCGTAACGTGCCCCCAAAAGTAGTGTTTTGTTTTTAATAGGCGGGTTTGGCTTTTTTGAAAATCAAGCCAGCAATAAGGCCGATTACCAAACCGAGAATAATGTTAAAAATCAAGATAAATGGATAGGTTATCCAGAAATAATTGATTGTGCCGTCGTATTGCTGCTGTATTTGTTCAGTAGATGCAACACCAGCTTCTTCAGCGGCTGCCTTTTGCAATTCAGCAACTTTTACGGGAAATTCAGTATCGAGAACATTGACAAGAACCAACATGTAGATGATATAGATTATTGCTGAAATCAAAGCAATTCCAGTACCGATTTTTAATGCTTCGCCCAGCTTGAGATAACCTCCGTTGGCCTTTCTAAAATTAAAAACTCCCCAAAAGATAACCCCTATCATCAAAACAATGCTGATGATTTGGTTTACCGAACTTCTAGAGGTATGCGCATCTTGTAGAAACAACATGATGCCGAACACGACAAATAGCGCTCCTAATATAAGCCCGTAATTCAATGCAAATTTTCCAGTTTTAGGCGGATTTTCTCCCACGTTAGAAGTGTTTTCTTCCATTTTGTAAATGATTTAGTTGTTTGTTGATTAGTTAAATAGTTGTGAAAAATGTTACATCTAAATGTACGATTTTTTGATTTTTGAATTTTAGGGTTGTCAAAAGCCAAAAAATGGCTACATTTGCACTCCGAAATTTTCGAGATACAATTACATAGCGATGAGAAAAGACATACATCCTGAAAACTATAGATTGGTAGCGTTCAAAGACATGTCAAATGACGATGTTTTTATCACCAAGTCAACCGCTGAGTCTAAAGAGACCATCACCGTTGATGGCGAAGAATATCCTTTGATAAAGTTGGAAATTTCAAGAACGTCACATCCTTTCTATACAGGTAAGACCAAATTGATTGATACCGCAGGGCGAATTGACAAGTTCAAGAACAAATACAAGAAATTCGAAAAGCCCGCCAAGAAGGAAGAAGAGGCAGAATAACGAATTTTTTCACAATGATACAGACGCCTTCGAGATTTCTCGAGGGCGTTTTTTTTTGGCCTCCCCCATTGCGATAGCTATCGGGACTTCCGAAGGAGGGGAGTTGTTTCCGCTTTCGTTTAACAGGGGATTTAAGTTTTCCTATTTTTGTTTGGTAAATAGAAATCATGAACTACATTCTTGCCGATGGGCTGCACCGAAAAGCATTGCTTCCGTTTACGTTTACCCGCCCCGTGGCCGAAATACGTATTGGTATTCTCACCATCAGCAAAAAATGGGAGAAATGGTTGGGTGCTCCGTGCAGTTTTTTGACGGAGGAATACCTGCAGGAAAAGTTTCCCATTCAGGTCGAAGCTGAGAATGTTGTCATCATAGGCTCATTTTTACCCGATTCGACCTTGGTAGAAGCCATCAAAAGTTTGAAATCAGGGGAAGCCCTTGTTCTGAACGAGGAAGTCTTGGCCTATTCGACCGGTGACCCAAAAGACAGTTTTGATGTAAAGGATTACAAGCAAGTTCCATTTCGTGCTGAGGTGTTTTCGGTGAAGAACACGTGGGACATTTTCAGTAAGAACGGCAAGGCACTGCAAGCGGATTTTGATTTGATTACCAAAGGCAGAAAAAGCGCAGAATTGTCTGGCACCAACCAGTTGATACACCCTGAAAATATCTTTGCCGAAGAAGGGGCACAAGTTGAATACAGCATCTTGAATGCCACGCAAGGTCCAATTTACTTGGCCGAGGATTCCCAAATCTGGGAAGGTAGCCTCATACGCGGCGGTTTTGCGCTCTGTGAAAAGGCCATCGTGAAAATGGGGGCCAAAATCTACGGCCCGACTACGGTAGGGCCGCAAGGAAAAGTATGCGGAGAAATCAACAATTCGGTCATCTTTGGCTATTCAAGCAAGGGCCATGAAGGCTATTTGGGCAATTCGGTGTTGGGGGAGTGGTGCAATATCGGGGCCGACAGCAATAACTCGAACCTTAAGAACAATTATGCCAAAGTGCGTATATGGAACTACGCCACCGAGGCTTTTGACCAAACGGGATTGCAATTTTGCGGCCTTATGATGGGTGATCACAGCAAAAGTGCCATCAATACCATGTTTAACACGGGCACTGTGGTAGGGGTGAACGTCAATATTTATACGCCAGGTTTCCCCAGAAATTTCATCCCCAGTTTTAGTTGGGGTGGGGCTTCGGGATTTAAAGCCTATATGCCAGCCAAAGCCTTTGAGACGGCTGAGGTGATGATGGCCAGAAGGGGCGTTACATTTGACGATACCGAAAAACAGATTTTACAGCATGTCTTCGATTTGACTGGGAAATGGCGGAAGTATTAGGCAATTGCTATGTACAATGGACCTATGATCGGTAATACTTTAGTTATCACAATGCCTTCCATTTCTCTATAATTGATTTTTCCCTATTCAAAGTTGATTTTGGGTCGGTTTCAAACTTTTCTCTTCGTTCTGAAGTCACGGCATCGGAATACCACCAATCATAGGTGGCTTTCACTGATTCGGTCAACGGTCTAAATGTCAGACCATTTCTCTTTGCCTTTGTATTGCTGATTTTTGCTGACCCTCTGTTGTTTCCAACTGGCATAATCCACGGAACGATATAATGCACATTGTTCTCTTTTAGAAAATCATAATCGTCAATCTTTACGAAAGAAGTATCAACATCAAAGGTTTTTTTCGCCTCTTCAACAAATTCGTACATATTCTGCGCCTCTCTGGGCCCCACTGCATTAAATGTTCCAATTTTTTTATCCTCTATCAAACGAATCATCCATTCAGCAGCATCCCTTACATCAAGATATTGAATCCTATCATCTGATTTTCCAGGTATCATTACTTCTCCACCTTTACTCAATTTTACTGGCCAATGTATGGATCGATTGGTCCTATCGGAAGGCCCAATCATGTAGGTGGGCCTTACGACAATGGTTCTGTCCAGGCCAAATTGGTTCTTGGCTTCCTTCTCAGAATTTGCTTTCATCACCCCATAGCCATATTCTAATCGTTGTTCTTCATCAATACCTTCAGGTACAGAAAGCAATACTTCTGCATCTTCTTTATAATCATCGTCAAGATAGGGGTAGTACACACCGGTCGAAGAGGTGTAGAGATATAGCTCACAGTTTTCTTTTAAAAGTGCTGCTGATTTTTTTGTCCATTCCGCATTGTGGCCCGAATTGTCGATTACAGCGTCCCATTTACGGTTGTGCAATGCGGTCAAGTCATCGTTTCTATCTCCAATTAACGATTCAACTTGCTCAAAGAGGTTTTGATATATGGTAGGTTTGGTTTTTCCCCTTGTGAATGTGGTAATTGCATGCCCCCTGCCAATGGCATAGGCAATCTGATGTGGACCTAAAAAGCTGGTGCCTCCCAGAATTAGCATTTTAAGTTTTCTGTTGGTATTTTCAGCTTTAGCTTTTTCTTCTTTTTTAGTCTTGCAATTGTATAAGCTTAGTGGTAAAAAAGGAAGTACAATCCCAGTTTTAGCACCAAGTTCAATGAATTCTCTTCTTGTTTTTTTATAACTCATATTTCTTTGAATTTAAAAGACTACTTACCGATCAATAGCCTGAACATTACAGCTGATGGCTAAGTTAGCTTAAAAAATTGCACAAGTAATTTTCTGTATAGTGCGCATATAATCTTCTGTTCTAGAAATTTAACTCTTGTAATTGTTATCTTTGCACTCTTCAAAAAATGGAGTTTGTTTTGACAGAAGAGGTTACATCACATGGATTTCGAAACAAGTTCGGAAAAAGCAAAGTAGCATTCTACACCTTGGGCTGTAAGCTCAATTTTTCGGAGACCTCGACCATCGCGCGGGGTTTTGAAAACGAGGGTTTTCGGCGGGTGGACTTTTCCGAAGCATCAGATATTTATGTCATCAACACCTGTTCGGTCACCGAAAATGCCGATAAGCGGTTCAAGACCATCGTAAAACAAGCGCAAAATGGCAATCCAGAGGCATTTATCATTGCCATCGGCTGTTATGCCCAACTCAAGCCCGAAGAACTGGCTGATGTTCATGGTGTCGATTTGGTCTTGGGAGCTACCGAAAAATTTAAAATCACACATTACCTAAATGATTTATTGAGCCGTCCTTCGACTGCGCTCAGGATGACAGAAATACATTCCTGTGAAATTGAGGAGGCCGATTTTTATGTGGGCAGCTACGCCATTGGTGATCGCACCCGTGCTTTTTTAAAGGTACAGGATGGTTGCGACTATAAATGTACCTATTGTACCATTCCCTTGGCGCGGGGTATTTCTCGAAGTGATACTTTGGAAAATGTATTGAAGAATGCGGTTGAGATAGCATCCCAGGGCATCAAGGAAATTGTGCTGACGGGTGTCAACATTGGCGACTACGGCAAAGGGGAGTTTGGGAACAAAAAGCACGAGCATACTTTTTTTGGGTTGGTTCAGGCGTTGGATAGGGTAGAAGGCATCCACCGTCTTCGTATTTCCTCTATAGAACCAAATCTATTGAAAAACGAGACCATTGATTTTGTGGCGCAGAGCCAATCGTTTGTGCCCCATTTTCACATTCCCCTGCAAAGCGGCAGTGACAAGATTTTAAAATTGATGCGCCGCCGGTATTTGTCCAACCTGTATGTGGATCGCGTCAATCGAATCAAACAGGTGATGCCCCATGCCTGTATTGGAGTCGATGTGATTGTGGGCTTCCCGGAAGAAACTGATGAGGACTTTTTGGAAACCTACCATTTTTTGAACGAACTCGATATTTCGTATTTGCACGTCTTCACCTATTCTGAGCGTGATAATACGTTGGCGGCCGAAATGGATGGCGTGGTACCCAAAAACATCCGCGCGAAGCGAAGCAAAATGCTACGCGGCCTTTCGGCAAAAAAGCGCAGGGCTTTTTATGAGAGCCAGTTGGGCACCGTGCGAACCGTGCTTTTCGAGGGCGAGAACAAGCAGGGCTACATTTATGGTTTTACTGAAAACTACGTCAAGGTGAAAGCTCCTTGGAATCCTGAATTGGTCAACACCTTGCATGAAGTTGAATTGACCGAGATTGACGAAGATGGATTGGTTCGTTTTGAGTTTTTGAAAAATATGGTTGAAGTTTAGAAAGATTGCTTTGCTACGCTCGCAACCTTGCATAAAAAAATCCTGACGTTGTAGTCAGGATTTACTTTTCTTGAAAATCGTGTCAGATTCGAATTCCCACGGGGAGCATCTCTTTGTACTGCCTGTTCTTTCTCAAGAATCCCGCGATATGCGGACTTGTAGGCACCACTCTGAGGTTTTGCTCTTGAATGTGGTTGAGAACAGATTTGATGAAATCTTCTTTGAAACCGTTTAGGTTAATTTCTTCTGGTATGACCAGTTTGGTTAAAAATACCTTGCGCTCTTGTGATGAATACTCAATTTTAGCCAAGTGTCCGTCAACTTTAGCTTCAAACTGGCGTAAGAAACTATTGTCCTTGATTTCCATTTCTGTCATATAGTTTAGTTTAAATTGGTGTAAGATGTAGCTGCCGACGTAGGTGAAACCGTAACTACTCCAAAATTTAATATTTTCAAGGCCTGCAATGGAATGGGGTAATTGCAAACGGACGACAAAAGTAGCTAAAAAATCGCTAATTTCCTAGCAAAATCAAGTATCCACCCTGTATGTCAGCCCATAAAATAGCCGTTTATCTAATGCCCGGTATGGCGGCCAGCCCCTCTATTTTTAATGGATTACAATTATCGGAACAATATTTTAAGGTCAAGCGACTGCAATGGTTTCTACCCGACAAGGGGGTGTCTTTACAGCAATACGCCAAAGAAATGTGCGAACAGGTTGAGGAAGAAAATCCGGTACTTATCGGGGTTTCCTTCGGCGGATTTTTAGTTCAGGAAATGGCAAAACACGTCGCGGCCAAAAAAGTGATCATCATATCTTCGGTCAAGCATCATACAGAATTGCCAAAACGGATGCTGTTCGCACGGTATACAAAAGTTCACAAGTTATTGCCCACGGGCTTGGTGAATAATGTTGAACTGTTGGCAAAATATGCGTTTGGCGAAACGGTCACCAAACGATTGGAACTGTACGAGCAATATTTGGCGATGCGTGACAAAACCTATATTGACTGGTGCATTGATACTATCGTCAATTGGAAACAAACACAACCGCCCACTAATCTGGTGCATATTCATGGCGAAAAAGATGCTGTTTTTCCAATTTCGAACATCAATGATTGCATCACGGTCAAAAACGGAACGCACACGATGATCATTCATAGGGCAAAATGGTTTAATGAACACCTGCCCACAATTATTATGGATTGAACGAGTTGTAATAATGAACCCGTTTACTATTTTTCAACCGGTGAAAAGACCAATTTTTGATACAATCCAAAAAAGTTTAATCGAGTTCAACTAACTTGCAGATAAATTTAGATTGACGCTATGAAGCACATTAAAAATATATTGGCCGTTATCGGAGGCCTTTTTGTTGTGGGGAGCTTGATTTACGCCGTTCAAGACAAACCCACCCAGAACGAAGCGATTTTAAAAGCGCATCGGGAAAAAGTAGACAAAAATGTTGCTGAAGGGTACCAGATAAGCGCGATTGACATTCCCGAGGATCTCAACTTTGCAGGCGAACCTGTTCCCCAAGAAGACCCTGAAATTATGGAGCGGGTAGATCGCGAATTTTTGGTAAACACCTACTGGCAGTCCAATGCCTTGTTGTTGATGAAGCGTGCTAATAAATACTTCCCTATTATTGAGCCTATCTTGAAGAAAAATGGCGTGCCCGATGATTTTAAATATTTGGCGGTTGCCGAAAGCGGATTGCAGAATGTGGTCTCGCCCGCCGGTGCCACGGGCTTCTGGCAGATCATGAAAGCAACGGGGCGAGAATACGGCCTTGAGGTCAACGAAAATGTCGATGAGCGGTACCACATTGAAAAAAGTACCCAAGTGGCCTGTGAGTACCTTAAAAAATGGAAAGAACGCTTCGGTACATGGACGCTGACCGCTGCAGCTTATAATGCCGGACCGGGCGGGATACAGAAGTACATGAACATTCAAAAAGTTGATGAGTATTATGACCTGTTATTGGGTCAAGAGACAGGCCGTTATGTATTTCGAATCATGGCCATCAAAGAAATTCTGGCGAATCCTGCGAAGTACGGTTTTGAGGTTGAAAAGGATGATTTTTACACAGCAGTGCCCACATTTTCTGTGGAAGTGGATACTGCGGTCGAAAGCTGGGCCGATTTTGCCGACCTCTACGAAATCAACTACAAGATTTTAAAGCGCCACAATCCGTGGTTGCGTGAACCGCACTTGAACAATGCCTCTAAGAAGACCTACGTGATTGAAATTCCGAATAAGGGATATTACAGAGAGTCCAAATAGTTTTGTTAAAAGTTAAAAGTTAAAAGTTAAAAGTTAAAAGTCGGTTTCGTCCCTCTTCGCAGAATTACTAATCTCACTTTGTATTTTCAACTTTGTACTTCTTACTTTACATTTCCAACTTTAGCGATATCTTTGCCGTACCTGTTGTGGGCCACGTTTCAACTGCTGCTGCATCATTTTCAGCTGCTCGGTGAGCATTCCGTTTTTATCCAACTTCTTGGCTTCTTGCAACAGCGTAGTAGCTTCACGTTTTCTTCCCTTTTGCATGGCGATACCGGCCAAGCTCATTTTGGCCATCGCCTCATCATAGCCCATGTTCAGCCCTAATTTCAAAGCCTTTCTAAAAAATTTTTCAGCTTGGGTCAGGTTCTTTTGGGAGTAGATGATACCGTGCAGGTAATTGTAATAGCCCTGTTGTTTTTTGACCAATGCCGCTTCAGGATTCTTGATCTTTGACAGCCATCGTTCGGTGCCCTCCATATCTTGCTTCCGCATCCGTAAGAAAGCAAGCAATATCATTTCGTTTCTGAAATACAGAAAAATAAATATCAGGGATAACAGGATGAGGAATATGCCATTGCCTATATATCCTTCAATAAATTGATACACCGCGTATCCTATAATCAGTGCTGCAATAACCAGTTTTATGTTTTTATTGAACATGGTAGCTTAATCAATTAATTCATAAGTGATGGTCGATTCTAGCTTGGTAGGTATTTCAGCACTGCCCATCTGTGGCATGGTGGAATTGCCCTCGGCCATGCTCGAGACCATCATTTTTTTAATAAATCCGTTTTCTATGGAAGCCTCCAATGCAGTTTCTTGCTTGCCGGTGAGGTTCATTTTTAGATTTTCATCTTCGTTGTTCACAGTGATATCGGCATCACCGGTGATGGATGCCATTCCGTTTTCTATTTTTTCGAGTTTCCAGATATTTTCAGAGCTCAACTTACCCTCATGCTTATTTGTCCAAGTTTCGCCGACCGCAATTTTTTCTTTTGGATAGAAAAAGGTCATTTGTTCAAAGCTTTTGGCCAAGCTTTCAGTGCCGAACTCCCCCTCAAGTGATTTTTTCATCAGGTTGGCTGTGAACTCATCTTCAATGCCCGCATTGGCAATCATGTTCTGAATAAGTCCTTCACCGCCCTCAACAGTGGTAATCTGTCCCAGTGCTCCCATTTTCACGGTCAATTCGTAGCCTATCAATCCGTTGAAAATAGCAGACATCATATCGCCATCAACGGGTTCAGAGGCACGCACATCAATCAGTGTGCCTTGTATGCTTGAAGAAGATTTGAGCGCAAAATCCTCAAACTTCAGTGCAAGGTCATAGCCTGTATCGGTTTTTGAGGTGACCTCAAAAGTAAAGAGACCTTCAAGTTCATTTGTGATTTCATGCGATGAGCCTTCCAGGGTTTGGATCATCAATTGATTCGCATTCTGCTTGATTCTAAAGTTTTGGCCAACCTCTAGAGTATAGCCCAGATCAACTTGGGCCTGTACCAAGAAAGACGATAATACAAAAAGACCTAAAACAACACTTTTAAGGATTCTGCACATTTTACTGCATTAAAGTTGAGGTAGGCAAAGCTAAGACAAACATTTTTTAGAAGGTACTTGTCAAAGCAAAAACTCTTCGTATATTTGCGCCCAGAATTTTGAAAAGGCTTCACTTTAACGAAACAGAGCAATGAAAAGAACGTATCAGCCATCGAAACGAAAAAGAAGAAACAAACATGGGTTCAGAGAGCGCATGGCTACTGCCAATGGCAGAAAAGTTCTTGCGAGAAGAAGAGCCAAGGGAAGAAAAAAACTAACAGTATCATCTGAACCACGACACAAAAAATAGATGACTGTCAATAACTTTTTAATTAAAAGGTGCTACTCTTAAGGTTAGCACCTTTTTTTTGAACTTATTTTTGCGTTTGACTAAAAATTAACTGCTTACAATGCCCAAAAGAGACGACTTAAAATCGATTTTGATTATTGGTTCAGGCCCTATCATCATTGGTCAGGCCTGCGAATTTGACTATTCTGGATCACAGGCGCTGCGCTCACTTCGCGAAGATGGTATCAAAACCATTCTGATCAACAGCAATCCTGCGACCATCATGACGGATCCATCAATGGCCGACCATGTGTACTTGAAACCTCTTAACACCAAATCGATTATAGAAGTCCTAAAAAAACATCCAGAAATTGATGCGGTTCTGCCCACGATGGGGGGGCAGACTGCTTTGAACCTATGTATCGAAGCTGATGAAAAAGGCATTTGGGAAGATTTTGACGTTGAAATCATAGGCGTGGATATCGATGCCATCAACATTACAGAAGACCGCGAGCAGTTTCGGGCACTTATGACCAAAATAGGAGTGGGTATGGCGCCCCAAGCAACGGCAACCTCATTTTTGAAAGGCAAGGAAATTGCCCAAGAGTTTGGTTTTCCTTTGGTGATTCGGGCTTCTTTTACCTTGGGTGGGGCAGGAGCATCCATCGTTCACGACCCCAAAGATTTTGACAACTTATTGAGCCATGGCCTTGAAGTGTCACCGATTCATGAGGTGATGATTGATAAGGCGATGATGGGCTGGAAGGAATATGAATTGGAACTGCTCAGGGATAAAAACGACAACGTTGTCATCATCTGTACCATCGAGAATATGGATCCCATGGGCATCCATACAGGCGACTCGATTACCGTGGCACCCGCAATGACACTTTCTGATAGAACATTCCAGCGTATGCGAGATATGGCAATACACATGATGCGTAGCATCGGTGATTTTGCAGGGGGATGTAATGTACAGTTTGCGGTGAGTCCCGATGAAGAGGAAGAGATTATTGCGATTGAAATCAACCCAAGGGTATCTAGATCTTCAGCATTGGCTTCTAAGGCTACAGGCTATCCAATTGCGAAAGTCGCAGCCAAATTGGCCATTGGGTATTCGCTGGATGAGTTGCAGAACCAAATTACACAATCAACTTCTGCATTGTTCGAACCAACATTGGATTATGTGATCGTGAAAATTCCAAGATGGAATTTTGACAAATTCGAGGGGTCAGACCGAACGCTGGGCCTACAGATGAAGGCCGTAGGGGAGGTCATGGGTATTGGGCGTTCTTTTCAAGAAGCCTTGCACAAAGCGACACAATCCCTTGAAATAAAAAGAAATGGCCTCGGTGCCGATGGAAAGGGCTATAAAGACTACGATACCATCATCCATAAATTGACCGTACCCAGTTGGGACAGGGTCTTTGTCATTTATGATGCGATTCAATTGGGCATACCCTTGAGCCGTATTCATGAAATCACCAAAATTGACATGTGGTTCTTAAAACAGTACGAAGAACTGCATTTGTTGGAACAAGAAATTTCAAAATATACCATAGCCTCGCTGCCCAAGTTTTTGTTGCTGGAGGCCAAGCAAAAAGGCTTCGCCGATAGGCAGATTGCACACATGCTTGATTGTTGGGAAAGCGAAGTGCACAAAAAGCGCATGGAGCTGAAAATCAATCGGGTATATAAATTGGTCGATACATGCGCGGCAGAGTTCAAGGCGATGACACCATATTACTATTCTACCTTTGAGGAAGAAATCGAAACCCCTGATGGTAAGCGATATGTTGCCAATGACAGTGAGGTGACCGATAGAAAGAAGATTGTGGTATTGGGCTCGGGGCCCAACCGTATCGGGCAGGGCATTGAATTTGACTACTGCTGTGTACACGGAGTTTTGGCCGCTGCGGAATGCGGATATGAGACCATTATGATCAACTGCAATCCTGAGACGGTATCCACTGATTTTGACACTGCAGACAAACTCTATTTTGAGCCCGTTTTTTGGGAACATATCTATGATATTATCCTTCATGAAAAACCGGAAGGTGTCATTGTGCAATTGGGCGGACAAACTGCATTGAAGCTGGCCCAAAAGTTGGATAAATACGGCATCAAAATCATCGGAACCAGTTTTGAGTCGCTTGATTTGGCCGAAGACAGGGGCAGCTTTTCGACCTTGTTGAAAGAAAATGATATTCCCTACCCAAGATTTGGGGTCGCCGAAAGCGCTGATGAAGCCTTGGATTTGGCCGATGAACTTGGTTTTCCGTTGTTGGTGCGACCGTCTTATGTTCTGGGTGGCCAGGGCATGAAGATTGTCATCAACAAAAAAGATTTGGAGGCCCATGTGGTGGATTTGCTCCGTAAGATTCCAAACAATAAGCTGTTGCTCGACCATTATTTGGATGGTGCCATTGAGGCTGAGGCTGATGCCATCTGTGATGGTGAAGAAGTGAAAATCATCGGTATCATGGAGCATATTGAACCCTGCGGCATTCATTCTGGGGATTCAAACGCTATGCTTCCTCCTTTCAACCTCGGTGAATTTGTGATGCAGCAAATCAAGGATCACACCAAAAAGATAGCCTTGGCATTGAACACCGTGGGTCTTATCAACATTCAGTTTGCGATAAAAGATGATACAGTGTACATCATTGAAGCCAATCCGAGGGCATCGCGTACCGTACCCTTTATCGCCAAGGCCTATGGTGAACCCTATGTGAACTATGCCACCAAAGTGATGTTGGGCGAAAAGAAAATCAAGGATTTCAAATTTAATCCCAAGTTGGATGGCTTTGCCATTAAGCAACCTGTGTTCTCGTTCAATAAGTTTCCGAATGTGAACAAAAACCTCGGACCTGAGATGAAGAGTACTGGAGAAAGCATTCTATTCATAGATGATTTAAAAGATGACGAGTTCTACAATTTGTATTCTCGAAGAAAAATGTATTTGAGTAAGTAAATGCAGAGAATTCTCGCTATTGGAAAAAAAGCTTTCAATGCCTTAAAAGCATTGCGGGTTTTTCACGCTGCCAAACCTTAAGACATCAAATCATCAAAAAGCATTATTTTTAGTTGAGTCCAATTTTTTTAAATTGGGAAAAGGATGATTAATCCAAATGGATAAATGGTAATAGCATAGAGGATGTTCAAAAATTTTACAAACTGGCAGAGATTTCAACTTGCTGTAGCACTGTTGGTTGTTTTCTTACTGGTCTTTGCCACCAATAGGTTGGATAGACGACATTTTATGACAGTTCAGAATACGGTGACTTCAGTGTACGAAGACCGTGTCGTGGCCCAGAATTATATTTATGAGCTCAACAAGTTGTTTGGTGATAAGAAAATGGCAGTTGCGACCAATAGCAAATCTCTCGTTGTTGAATCTGTCAATGGTGACATTGAAAAACTCATTGATGCGTTCGCCCAAACAAAACTCACAAAAAGCGAAGCCAAATATTTTAAAAATCTTCAGCAAAACTTTCTCAAAATAAAAGGGCAAGAACAAGCTGTTGGCAAACTTACCAATGATAATGAGTCTGTAAAGCATAGAGAAGCGATGCTTTCTAACTTATCGAACATTCAGCGTGATCTGGACAATTTGGCGGAGACCCAGGTGAAAGAAGGAAGACAAATGACAGAAATTGCCCAGAAGTCTCTGAACATGAATGAAATGCTGTCAAGAATAGAAATACTCTTTTTAATCGTTATAGGCCTGGTTTTACAGTTTGTCATCTTCTTTAGAAACAAAAAATCCAAGAATGCCTTGGCAGCCCAAGAGGAAGTCTAGACCTTACCGAAAAAGGTCGAATTGTTGCAAATGGTGGAAACAGTGTTTATAGTGTGCTCGTTCCCATTCCTCAAAATTTAGGGTCCCGAATATGGGATGGATTTCTTCCTTTGAATTTTCTGTGTTGTAAATGGAATAAAATCTTTGAATGGTGGACTTCAATGTTGCGATAGCCGCCCCAAGACTTTCATGTTGCAATTCGGGAAGCCCATCAACCAAAAGGGGATTTCTGAAATTTTGTTTTGTTGGATGATCAGAGAAAAGAAACTTCTTGAATACGGTCAATTTGTTTTTGGGTGTGAAACATTCGACCCTGATTTTTCCAAAGGAAACATCAAATGTCCAAATCAAGTGCTCGACCATCTGTTGGGCGGTCATGTTTCCCCAATCTGGAATGCTATCTTTTTGTAGTTTGGAGAGTAAACCTGCAACTTCATTTTTCAAGAATTTTTCTTCAATGGTCTTTTTATTGACACCAGACAAATTCATAGCTCTTAACTTAATCGTTCCAATTTCCCCTTTCGTTTATAGATGTTTTTATAATCCCATTGAATTTTCTTTGCTTTTTCGACCCATCGGGCCAAATCAGCTGTGTTTATTTCATCTTTAGAAGTGTAAATGATGGAGGCATCCATAAATTTCCCTGTACCTGGAGATAATTTGTCCTCTTCAAAACTTGCCCCGCTCCAGAACATAAGACGAATGCCAGCCTTTAGTTTGCTGTAGCCTACGATGGGATTTTCATTTATGAACCAAACGGGATGTCGGTGCCAAATTTTGTATTCTGTCTCTGGTAACAACATAATAAGCTGTAATGCCAAGAAATTGCAGATTTCCCTTTCTTGGCCTTTTTGGTTTTCGTTGAACGTTTTGATTTCAGGTTTCATTTTCTTTTTGATGAATATTTATCATGCAGCCCAGTTCCATTTAAAATCATGGGGGTACATTTTTCAATCCGTGCAATTCTGGTTTTGGATTGCTTGGGTTGCAAAAAGTGAAGGATGTAGCCACGCTGGCGCCCAGGTGTCAGTGTTTCAAAAGCTGTTTTTAATATCGGATCTTCATCAAGTTTTTGTTGCAATTCTTCGGGAATAGGCTCTGGATTCTTTTTAAATGGAACTTTCAATCCTGCCTTTTCCACTTCAATTGCTTCATAGATATAGGCCTTTAAAGTGGTCTCAAGTTTATTGATAGTCTGGGAGTCGGTAAACTTTAGGATTCGTGCTGCTTGAGAGTTTTTTCCAGGCTTTTCTAGAATGTTTTCAACATCGTTCAGCAAAGCACCCTTGAAAAAACTGAGTACACAATGATCTTTGAAAGCACTGATAATCAGCACATTTTTATTTTGGTGCATATAACAGGGCACACCCCATTTCGTAGTTTCTTCAAGCCCACAATCCAATGCGATGGTGCGAAGCAATTTCAATTCTACTACCCATTGATGTACCTTACAGTTGGGTGTACCCCCGAGCGGGCAGCGACCGCAGCCCTCTATAAAATAATTGTCGACTGAGGTGTTCATTTTTCCCATTCCGTATGAAACGTTCCCTCACGATCTAAGCGTTCATAGGTATGCGACCCAAAATAATCGCGCTGGGCTTGAATTAAATTCAGGGGCAAGCGTTGCGAGGTATAGGCATCAAAATAGGTAAGGGCATTCGAGAGTCCGGGCAAGGGAATACCATGGGTCGCACCGTAGCTCACCAATTCACGGGCAGCATCGACCGTACTTCGCACTTTGGGTACAAATGCGTTGGAAAGCAATAAATTCTGCAATTCGGGCTCTTCTTGATAAGCCTTGGTAATATCTGCCAATAAGGCTGCGCGTATGATACAGCCTGCCCGCCAGATTTTGGCAATCTCGCCCAAGTTCAATTCGTAACCATATGCTGCCGAAGCATCGGCCAATTGGTGCATGCCTTGTGCATAAGCCATGATAAATGCAAAATACAGGGCTTTCTCTGCTTTTTCAATCAATGCTTCTTTATTGACGGCTTCGAGCACGGGTTTTTTGTATAGGTGGTCTGCCTTGATTCTTTCATCTCTTAAAGCGGATATTTGACGCATACTGACCGCTATATCGATGGTGGGTACGGGTATGCCAAGGTCCATGGCATTTTGCGAGGTCCATTTTCCGGTGCCCTTTTGTTTGGCCTTGTCTAAAATCACGTCGACTAAATCACCATCGGTCAACTCATCTTTTTGGGCAAAGATTTCTGAGGTGATTTCGACTAAAAAAGATTGTAGCCTACCATTGTTCCACTCTGAATAGATCTTATGCAGTTCTTCGTTTGAAAGACCCACAGCTTTTTTGAGCAAGTCATAAATCTCTGAGGTGAGTTGCATCAAGCCGTATTCGATGCCGTTGTGTACCATTTTGACGTAGTTTCCAGCAGATTTTGGCCCCAAGTAGGCCACACAGGGTTCCCCTTCATATTTGGCCGCCACGGCCTCAAAGATGGGCTTGACGTGCTGGTACGCTTCACGATTTCCCCCCGGCATAATGCTCGGTCCCTTTCGCGCCCCTTTGGCACCGCCCGAGACACCAGCACCAAAGAAATTGACACCCTTTTCTTTCAGGTAGGCCTCACGACGGTCGGTATCGGAATAAAACGAATTGCCCCCGTCGATGATGATGTCGCCCTTATCCAACATGGGCAACAGTTTTTCGATGACGGCATCCACGATTTTTCCGGCCGGTACCAATAGCATGATTTTTCGCGGTTTGCTGAGAGCTTCCACAAAAACAGCTGCATCGACATCAGCGTTGACTCTGCGGGTATCTCCTCCTTCGTCGATTAAGGCATTGACCTTTTCTTCATCCAAATCATTGCCAAAAGCAGAGAAGCCGTTATCGGCCACATTCAAAATGAAATTCCTGCCCATTACGCCCAACCCTACTAATCCAAAATCGTATTTTTTGTCCGTCATTTTTGCGAGTTCTTTTCTTCCATGTTAAGATAGTACTAAGTAAGTGATTTCTAAAAACGCAAACCTAAATTAAACGTTATATTCGTCTACAATGAATTTCTAAAAAGGTTGCATGAAAAAGATGGAAGATCAACTGGTTGTCATTTTTGGCGCTTCTGGCGATCTCACTGCCAGAAAACTGATACCTGCGCTTTTTAATCTGTATTTGGAGGGATACATGCCTGAAAATTTTGTCATCCTTGGTGCCAGTCGCAGTGATTTGGGCGATGTGGATTTTAGAAAGAAAGTGGTGTTGGAAAGTGATTACCTAAAGAATGAACTGCAAGATGCCAAAGATGGTCAGGCCCAAAAGTTTGCAGACCGGCTGTTTTATGAAGATTTGGGAGGAAGTTATGATGGCGATTATGGCAAATTGCGAAATCGAGTGGAAAGCTTTAAACAAGAATTTGGCCTCACAGGGAACATTATGTATTACCTGTCAACCCCGCCAACGCTCTATGAGACCATCGCCTGTAAATTGAGCGAAGCGGGATTGAGCAGTGATAATAGTGGCTGGAAGCGTCTTATCGTTGAAAAACCATTTGGTTACAGCCTTGAAACGGCCAAAAAACTCAATAGCGGACTCCAAAAATATTTTAAGGAAGACCAGATTTACCGAATCGACCATTATTTGGGCAAAGAGACGGTACAAAACCTTTTGGTCACCCGTTTTGCCAACACCATTTTTGAACCGTTGTGGAATCGAAACTACATCCACCATGTGGAAATTACCAATGCAGAAAGTGTCGGGGTTGGTAGTCGTGGAGGGTATTATGACAAATCTGGGGCGTTGCGCGATATGTTCCAGAACCATTTGCTGCAGATTGTATCGTTGATCATTATGGAACCGCCCATAGGTGATGCCCCAGAGGAAATACGTAATGAAAAGGTGAAAGCGTTGAAGTCGCTTCGTATCATGAAGGATGAAGAAACACTATATGATCATACCATAAGGGCGCAATATGTGGCCTCAGAGGTTGAAGGAGAACAACTGAAAGGCTATCGTGAAGAAGATGGTGTAGATGACGAGTCAACCACCGAGACCTATGCGGCCATCAAATTTTATGTGGACAATTGGCGATGGAAAGATGTGCCATTTTATGTACGAACGGCTAAGCGAATGCCGACCAAAGTGACCGAAGTGGTCATTCATTTCAATACGCCACCCCACCAAATTTTTAAGGATTCAGGAATCAATAACAAGGATAACAAACTAATTATTAGGATTCAACCCGATGAAGGGATATTGATAAAGTTTGGGGTCAAAGTACCAGGTCAAGGCTTTAAGGTCGAGCGTGCGAATCTTGATTTTTATTATTCGAGCTTGACGGAAACACGCGTTATGCAAGCTTATGAACGATTGTTGTTGGATGCCATGCAGGGTGATGCCACCCTCTATGCCCGTGCCGATGAGGTCGAGGCCGCATGGGAATTTGTAGACCCGATTCTCGACTATTGGAAAAACGCCAAAGATGTACCCCTTTATGGTTATGCCGCTGGCGTGTGGGGACCTGAAAATGCCGATGATTTGATTGATGGTATCGGCTTTTGGCGCAATCCAGGCAAGAATTTGGCCGATGACCCGGGGTATTGCGTAATCTGCTAGATGCTAGATGTTAGATGCTAGAAGTTGGATGACGGATGACAGAAGTCGGGATTGACCACTTGAGGATGTCACCCTGAATGTGTTATGCTGAGCGAAGTCGAAGCACAGTCGAATGGTTAGGGGTGTCTTTTGAGATGCTAAAGGAAAGTATATCGGGCATACTGGTATCAAAATGGATAAAATGGAAGTAAAGATTTACAAAGACAAACAAGAAGTTGCCGAGCGATTCTCAAAATATTTTGCTGAACTGGTCACTGATGCCCAGATATTTCATGTGGCCCTTTCTGGGGGGAGTACGCCAAAGGTTGTTTTTGATGTGTTGGCCAAGGAATATGGAAACAAAATTGATTGGGCAAACATCCATTTCTATTGGGGCGATGAACGATGTGTGCTGCCCAGTGATAACGATAGCAACTATAAAATGACAGTAGAACACCTATTTTCAAAAATTGAAGTGCCGAAAGAAAACATCCATCGTATTTTGGGAGAAAATGACCCCAACAACGAGGCAATGCGTTATGCCAATCTATTGGAAATCAATTTGGATAGAGTAGAAGGCATTCCCCAATTTGATTTGGTCATTTTGGGCATGGGCGATGACGGACACACCGCTTCCATTTTTCCGCACGAAATAGAATTGTGGGATGCTAAGGACCACTGCTTAGTGGCCACCCATCCTGACTCAGGGCAAAAGCGGGTTTCCATCAACGGAAAAGTCATAAATACAGCCAAAGAAGTCGCTTTTTTGGTTACGGGAGAGAACAAGGCCGAAAAAGTGGATGAAATCCACAATCAAAAAGAGGGGTATGAAAAGTATCCTGCTTCGTTGGTAAAATCAGATTCAGGGCAATTGGTTTGGTTTTTGGACAAGGAAGCAGCTTCAAATCTTTAAACCCCTCCATTTGTGGAGGGGCTTTACATACACCAATCAAAAGACTAAATCCTCTCCAAAGGAATTTGTAATTGGTGTGGTCTGTTTTCAGGTTTATCAAATGGAGTGCCATCGACATGTTTCGCGCCCATAAAGAGCAATCCATTTTTAAAATAGATAAGGTCGTAATCGGAAACGATTTGACCTTCCTCAATATGGAACATGGGGAAAGCCTTGCCTAAAATGTCTTTTTTGGTGTTTAATTCAAACGGACTCATGCCTTCGGGCAATCCCGCATTGAGCATTTGGGCGGCCTGTTCATGCAAAGGTGTCACCGCAAAGCCCTTGTTCAAAATGTAGTCGATGTTCCAGGCGCCATCGGCAATGGGATGTTTCTCGCCCCACTTCAAATCACCTTTGAATTCAAACTCCATTAAGGGCATTTGACCATAATTGTCTGCGAATAGTGTAATGGTACCCACAAAAGTATCATCGTCATTGTAGATAAAATGCCTTTTGAGAAAGGTGGGCTGTATTTTCCCAGTACCTGCTCGGTCTTCGGTAGGGCGGAGTTCCACAGAAAGGCTTTTCCATTCCCCCAAAGCATATTTTTTGACGGCTTCCAAGGTTTTGGGTTCCTGTACCATCTGTTTTGCTTTTGCTCGTAATGATTTCATTTCTTGGGATTTTAAGGTCTGTGACACGGTAAAAACCAATGCCAAGACCATCAGTGTTGTTAATTTTTTCATGTGTTTAAAATTTTTAAATATCTGGTAGTAATTGATTTAAAAATTTAAGAACCCATGCAACCACTCGTTGCACTCGTTCTCTCATGAATTTCTTTTAATCTTATCTGTGAACAGTCTTTGATTAAAAAAATTCATTTTCGTTTCATCTTCTATGAATTATTTGAATCAAAATTCCCATTTTTGTCTAAATAACAAGACTAGTCCATTTTTATATGCATAGTCTAATTTTATAGACCATTGAGTGCTAAAAGAAAAACTAAGGATTTTAACCCTAACGGATGCCCTGTGACCCACTGCCTCAACAAAATTGGGGGCAAATGGAAACCCGTTATTCTCTTTTTGATTCGAAAGGATTGCAACCGATTTTCGATGTTGCAACGAGCAATACCCGATATTAGTAAACAGATGTTGGTGAACCAATTGCGGGAGTTGGAGGCCGATACCATTTTGGACAGGATTGTCTATGCGGAAGTACCACCCCGTGTGGAGTATAAAATTTCAGATTACGGCCAAACATTGTTTCCCGTCATCGACGTGATGCAGGATTGGGGCTTAAAAGATATGAGGAAAACGTGTTAGTGCTTGTTAGGATTTAACTTTCAAGGGAAATTGCCCCCTTCTTGTCTCCGAGGAGTGAGTTCAGGAGCGAGAGGAAGACACAACTTTAGGGGTGTTTTTCAATCCCTTCCGTCTTCCAATCCGCCAAGGCGATGGAATCCACCTTCCCTTGGACAAGGGAAGGAGCTAATAGCCTCAGTCTAAATTAAGTTTCACATTTTCACCTTCAACATATTCAAGATATTCATCCACTGAATACTTTTTCTTATCGTATTTGGAATCCCTTTTGTATACGGCCATTTTGCGTTCCACACTTCGAGCAAAGCGTCGCAATTCTTCTTTGTTGGTAATCAAGAGTCCAGGCACTTTGGCGTTTTTTCCATGGTCATCTTTGGCCACCATAGTAAAATAGGAAGAATTGCAATGTCTTGTTTTACCCGTGGTTACATTTTCGGCATCCACGCGTACCCCCACGACCATTGAGGTACGCCCCGTATAGTTAATACTGGCCCTCAGGGTAACCAATTCGCCCACCTCAATTGGATTCAGAAAATCCACCCGATTCACCGAAGCGGTCACACAATAGCTTTGGGAGTGTTTGCTGGCACAGGCAAAAGCAATTTGATCCATTAAGTTAAGAATGTGGCCACCGTGCACCTTGCCCCCAAAATTGGAGTGGGAGGGAAGCATCAATTCCGTTATGGATACTCTGGATTCTTTAGCTGTTTTGAATTTTTTCATACTTTTCAATCTCTAACTTCCCTCTAGAAAGCATGTGCTGAGCGCAGCCGAAGTGAGGGGATTAAGGGGTGTGTAAAAAATTGCACAATTCTTATGAAAGTACTACACCTCCCTCGGTCCCTCCTTTTTAGGAGGGAAGTTTAATTCCGAAAATGGGGCGACTTTTCCTGTACGACATCAATGATAAAGTACTTGGTGTCGCCCAGCCAGAAAAAGGTGGCATAACGTTCTTTGTAGGTGACTTTTACATACTGCCCCTGAAAATCCTTTAGTTTTTCAATCACTTCTTGTTCCGAATCCTGAACGGAGAATTGAAAAATCTGGGCTCCTGAAATGCCTTGACTGATTTCGCCTTCCCAAGTTTTCACCAAAACGCCTTTTCTACTGAATTTTATCAATTCGCCTGAACGGTAGCCTTCGCTGAAGGGCACGTAATACACAAAGGCAAAATAGGCCGCTACGGCCAATAGAATGACAGAGATACCGATAAAAATGACTTTTCGCATTTACAGCTTTAGTTTTGGTTGTTCATCTTCAATTTCAAGGTCTTTGCCATCGGTGTCCAGATCATCTTCAATGGCGCGTTTTAAAATTTTCTCTGGAATGGATTTTTTGGCCTTGGCCCCCATCTTTTTTAGCTTTTCAATACTGGTCACAATATTGCCACGGCCTTCGACCAATTTGTTCATGGCGCCTCGGTACTCAGTTTTGGCCTCATCCATCTTTTTACCCACTTTTGTGAGGTCGGTCACAAAGCCCTCAAATTTATCATAAAGTGCGCCAGCCTGACGGGCAATTTCAATGGCGTTACGCTGTTGTTTTTCATTGCTCCACATGGTATCGATAGTTCGCAAAGTAGCCAAAAGCGTACTTGGAGTAACAATTACGATGTTCTGTTCAAATGCCTTGTTGTACAATGAGTTATCTTCGTTGATAGCAATGGCAAAAGCGGGTTCGATGGGCACGAAGAGGAGTACAAAATCAGGGCTTTCCATTTCATACAGGTCCTCGTACTTTTTTGCGGAAAGTTGCTCCACGTGCTTTCTGAGGGAATTAATATGGTCTTTCAGAAACTTGGGCTTATCATCTTCCTCGGCATTGGTATACCGCTCGTAATCCGTTAGGGAAACTTTGGAATCCACAATCATCTTTTTCCCGTCGGGAAGATTGATAATGACATCAGGCATCACACGGCTGCCATCTTCACGCTGAAAGCTTTGCTGCACTGAATATTCACGGTCTTTTTCGAGTCCAGATTTTTCAAGCACCCGCTCCAATACCAGTTCACCCCAATTGCCCTGCATTTTGCTATCGCCTTTTAAGGCTTTGGTTAGATTTTCTGCCTCTTGGGTAATTTTGAGATTTTGCTCCTGTAAAAGTCGCAATTGCTCTTTGAGGGCAGCATTGATACCAAAACTCTGTTTTTGATTTTCTTCCACTTTCTTTTCAAAAAGCTGGATTTTTTCCTGTAACGGATTCAATATCTGTTTGATATTCTTTTGATTCTGCTCGGTGAACTTGGTGCTTTTTTCATCCAAGATTTTATTGGCGAGATTCTCGAATTCTTTGGTGAATTTTTCCTGTAGTTTTTCTACCTCTTCCTTTTGTTCCGAATTGATGCGCTGTAGGTTTTCCAAATCTGCACCTTGACGGACGATTTGATTGCCCAGTCGTTCCTTTTCGGACTGCAACACTCTTTTCTCCTCATTCTCGGCCAGCAATTTTTCATTGAGGGAAGCAACAGTATTCTTGAGCTGGCTCTCCCGTTCGCCCCAAACACTTTCATCGGATTTTGTACGCAATTTTTGGATGTAGATGCCCAAAAGAACACCAATTCCAACTGAAATCAATCCAATCAAAACATACATCAACTCTGTACTCATAGCATGTTATTCTTCGATAAAGATAAAAGGTTTTGAAATGACTACCCCTTCCGTCTCGACAAAGTCGGGACACCTTCCCAAGCCAGGGGAAGGAGCCATTCCTACTTATTGATTTTAAAAGAACCCGTTTTCGCATCAAACTGTACCATTTCTTTGGGAAAAAGGGAATCAAAACAACCTTGCTCAATCAATTCACAGGGTTCCCCAAATGGATTTTGGTTTCCATCCAGAATCAAGATGTTGTCGCAAAGCTGAATGGCCAGATCTATTTCATGGGTTGTGAAGACAATGGTTTTTTGATGGTCATGCGCCAATTGTTGCAGCAATTTCAAAATTTGCACTTTATGAAACAGATCGAGGTGGGTGGTCGGTTCATCCAACAAAATCAAAGGGGTGTCCTGGGCCATGGCACGGGCAATGAGCACCCGTTGTAACTGTCCGTCACTGAGTTCGTAGCACTTTTTGTGTTGAAGCTCTTCCAGTTCAAAAAGACAAATACTTTCTTTGATGATGGTTTGGTCTTGCTTGCTGAGCATGCCGATCCAATTGGTGTAGGGTTGTCTGCCCAAGGCCACCAATTCTTTGGCGGTAAGGTTTTTTGTGGCAATCGGATCTGTCAAGACCACGCTTACACTTTTTGCTAATTCGGATGTGGTTATTGTATTTAAATCCTCCCCTTGGATTGAAATTTCCCCTGATAGTTTTGGCTGTAATTTGGCCAATGTTCTCAGCAGAGTGGACTTTCCAATTCCGTTGACCCCAACGATGGCACAGAGTTTCCCTTTGGGGAGTGCAAAACTGATGTTCTCGGCGATTACGGTATTACCGTAGCCTACCCCCAGATTTTTTATATGAAGTATTTTTTCCATCCTAAAAAATCAATTTCCGTTTTCTGACCAACAGCCAAATGACCACTGGCGCACCAACAATCGAGGTAATTGCATTAATGGGCAACACATTGGCCGAGCTGGGCAATTGGGCCAAGGTGTCGCATAATAACATCAAAATTGCTCCATAGAGCAAAACGGCCGGCACTAAAATTCGATGTTCCGTAGTGTCAAAGATTTGTCTTGTCAGATGCGGAACGGCAAGCCCCACAAAGGCAATCGGACCCGCAAATGCCGTAATGCCCCCAGCCAAAATCCCAGTGGCGATAATGATGAACAACCGAGATTTTTTTAAGGAAATACCCAAACTCTGTGCATAGTTCTCTCCAAGAAGATAGGCGTTCAGATTTTTGATGGAGGCCACTCCCAGCAATAATCCCAATAAAACTATTGTTGTTAAAACACCAATTTGTGTCCACGAAAGATTGCCTACACTGCCGAAGGACCAAAAGATAAAACGCTGTAAATGTTCGGCATCTGAGAAATAGGCCAAAACGCTGACCAAAGCTGCGGTAATGCTGCCAAACATCAATCCTATGATAAGGAGCGCCATGGTATCACGTACGCGGTTTGCCACGACCATGACCACCAAAAGCACCAAAAAACTGCCCAAACTGGCGGCAATCGCCAATGCGATATCATTTCCGAATCCGTAGATGGCCAATCCTGAGAACAGCGATGTGCCCATCAATAACAAAGCGGCACCCAAACTGGCCCCTGAACTGATGCCCAGTACAAAGGGTCCGGCCAATGGATTTCGAAACAGGGTCTGCATTAGAAGTCCACTAACGGCTAATCCACCGCCCACTAAAATAGCTGTGATGGCTTTTGGAATGCGGTAATCAGTGATGATGTATTGCCAAGATTCATTTTGTGCAGCACCGCCAAGTAGCGTTTTCACCACCTCGGTAAATGGAATGCTCACCGAACCCAGACTGATGTTCAGCAGAACGCTCAATAGCAGCGCCAAAAAAAGCAGAAGGAATGACAATCGATATGGCTTTGTTGAAATCACTTCTGCAAAGGTGTGAAAAAGTAGGGTTCGTGTTCGGGCAATACTTCAGGATGAAAAATATGCACCAAATCTTTCAATACCAAATCGGGACGCTGTGGTGCCAGCTCGTAGTACAATAACCCTCCGGTTTCACCCTTGGTGGCGGCAAACGTATACACTTTTTGATTTTGAAAGGCATCAAATTCAGTATAATGTGAACTGGCTTCCTGCATTTCAGAATAGGAGGTGAACTGCGAAGGTGATATCCAAAAATCTGCAGTACGGCCTTGCTCAAGAACGGACTCCAAGCTCAATGAAAGACTACCCGAACCTTCAGTTGATGCCCAGAGATAGTCGGTGTTAGCATCGGCCAAAAATTGACTGGCCCAGCTTTCCCCAGCGGGCAGGTACCATACATCTTTGTACAGGGCACCACTCAGCACCGTGGGTCGTTCTGAAATTTCTGAAGCCAAATTTTTTATTTTTTGATAGGATTCCTCAATTTCATTAAAGATTCGGTCGGCTTCTTTTTCCTTCTCCAGTAGCGCACCAAAAAATTTGATCCATTCAGCCTTTCCAATGGGGCTTTGTTCCGTCCAATCCCCATTGTAAACAACAGGAATACGTGCTTTTGAAATGGTCTCGTACGCAGCATTTTGATTGTCAATGGAAAAACCAACGACAACATCAGGTTGTAAATTGATGACCACTTCGGTGTTCAGGCTTTCGTTGCTGCCCAATTCTCTAATTTTTCCTTCGGAAATCAAATGTCGGGCTGCTTTTGAAGACACATATTTTGTATCGGGAAAACCCACCAGTTTTTCCAAACCGTTCAAACTTTCCAATGCTGGAATGTGTGTGGTTGAAGTCACCACCAAATTTTCAACGGGAGTCGCAATAATGGCATCATACGCACCCTTTGGCAAGGTGATCATAGGCAGTTTTTCCCTCGGAATCAAAGCGTACTTGAATTCCTTTTCTGAACCTGGCCACGGGCTTTTGACTTTCAGTACTGAATAACTGCTTCCGGTTTCGATGGTGAACCCATTGGCATACTTGATTTTCGTAGGTTCTGTCTTTTCCTCTGGAAAAGGTTGGGGCACTTGCTCTTTTTTCTCTTTACAGGTAACAAAAAGAATTGCGAATAGTAATAATCGCCAAGTAGTGGATTTTATCATGGCCCAAAAGTAGCATATTCATCAAAATGGTTACATTCGTACCGAATATTGGTTCCCGAAAGCTTTTGCTTCGGGATTAAAAGGGAATCCAGTGCGTAGAATGACGAGTGATAAATTCTAGCCATTCGTACTTCAACAAATCTGGAGCTGTTCCCGCAACTGTAAGTTTATGCCATCCCGATAGCTATCGGGAGTTTTGGCACCTCTTTCATAGAGGACTTCACTTTCTTCATAAGCCACTGTCCGCCTGAGGCGGATGGGAAGGCAAAGTAAAGTTGAACAAGCCAGGAGACCTGCCAATTTCAAACACATATTGTTAAACTTTCGGGATAAAAGTTTGCATGCGTTGAACCCAAAAAGGTTCATATCATCCGTATGGCTATTCCGAGCAACCTAGCTAAAAATGAAAAACAGGTTACTTGGGCCATTGGCACTATTATTTTTATGTCATGGCCTATCCGCGCAACAGGCGCAAAATGATTCCATTCCCATTCAAGATTTGGATGAAGTAGTGGTCAGTGATTCACGCTTTGCATTGAAACGTGAAAACTCAGGAAAAGCAGTGATAAAGATTTCTGCCGAAGAATTACAGCGCAATCAAGGTAGATCCGTGGCAGAAATCATCAACACCAAAAGTGGTATCGCTGTGAATGGCAGCCGTAGCCAAGCAGGTCAGAACATCTCGGTATTTGCCCGTGGCGGAAATAACCGACAAGTTTTGGTCATCATTGACGGTATTCAAGTCAGTGACCCATCCAACGTCAATGCAGAATTTGACTTGAGGCTGTTGAATCCATCCCAAATCGAGCGTATTGAAATTGTCAAGGGAGCAGCCAGTACGCTGTACGGTAATGCTGCAGCTACAGTGGTCATCAACATCACGACCAAAAAAGCTTCTCAGGACGGATTTTCTCTGGAAACCACTTCGATCATGGGCACCAACCAATCAAAGGAAAAGCAGGGATACAATGTTTCGGATTTCTCGAATACAGTCGCGCTATCAGGCAAATCAGGAAAACTATCGGTACTTGCCTCTGGCGGGCATCAATTCACGGATGGCCTATCTGCTGCAGTCGGCGATGAGTCCGATGCGTTTTCGAGAATCAATGGAAACGTAAAAGTGGGCTACGCGTTCTCAACGAATCTTGAACTGTCAGCAACTGCTTTTTACGACAAATTGAACAATGATTTTGATAATGGTTTTCCTGTTGAGGATGCTAATTTTACCTCACGCAGCGAACAATCGCGATTCGCGCTTTCTTCGATATATCGCTATGGCAAAGGAAGCCTGCATTTCAATGGTGCCTTTAATTCGGTGACCCGAAGTTTTCAAACGAATTTTCCGAATGCGTTTGATTCAGAATCATGGATTCTTGACGTTTTCAACAAATACACGTTCAATGAAAAGCTGTATACCATAGTCGGTGTCAACGCCATTGAGCACAAAACACTGTTTTCTGAAACTGAGGAAACTGCGACGACCATTGATCCCTACATTAATGGGGTATGGATTTCCGATTTCGGATTGAACCTTAACGCAGGCCTTCGCCTGAACAACCACAGCGAGTATGGCTCAAATTTGATTTATAATTTGAATCCGTCGTATCGGTTCAAATTGGGAGAAGGCTATTTGAAATTCTTTGGCTCGTACGCGACCTCATTCATTGCACCGAATCTTTCGCAATTGTTTGGTCCGTTTGGGCCAAATCCTGATTTGGAGCCCGAAGAGAACACCACTTTGGAAGGCGGAATCGAATATCGTCCCTCAGAAAAATTACGATTCAGTGCCGTCTATTTTGATAGGAAGGAAGAGAACCGTATTCAATTTGTGACCATCAATCCCGAAACGTTTGAAAGCCAATATCAAAATATCGCTACCCCTACCAATTTCAATGGCTTGGAAGTGGAGTTGGAAGTAACACCTATTGAAAAGATGAGCTTTAATGCCAACTATACCTTTACAGATGCGGAAGAAGGTCTTGGACTACGAATTCCGAAGAACGTATTCAATGCAATAGTTGGATATGAATTCAATGAAAAGACGGATGCATCATTGTCCTATCAACACACTTCCGACAGGGAAGACACTGATTTTTCGACCTTTGAGACCGTCACTTTAGAAAGTTTTGGACTTTGGAATGCCTACTTAAGTCACCAACTCAATAAGCAGGTACGCTTTTTTGTGTCAATGGAGAATATCACCAACACAGCCTATTTCGAAATCTTAAATTTTACGACAAGGGGTAGGAATTTTAGATTAGGGCTACAATTGAGTTTATAAAAAGAAAAGCGGCCCATGGCCGCTTTTTATCTGACTTTATTTGAATCCTACTGGTGGATTGTCCAAATACATATTGTCTTTTATTGGTGTGAACATTTTTGAGCTGGTAAACATTTTGGCAGGCATTTGAACTTCAAAGCTAAACTTGGCACTTGCAGCTCCAATCTCTTGAAGGGCTCTTGCCAATAAAGGCTCGTCTTCTTCACCCAAAACACCCAAGTTGGCCAAGTCTTCCTGCAATTCAATGTCGGGAGCCAGTCCATTTGTGTAGTCAAAAAATCCATCAGCATTTTCATTGCGGCCTACTAAGGGTTGGATGGCCCAACTATTATTGGGATTAATCTGATTTTCTCTGGCAGCATCATAGATAAAGCTATTTTCAGGATCATCCACCATGGTGATCGAAAACTCATTCTTACCGCGGGTCGTTTCCCCGATATGGATGACATCAATGTAAGGGGCCAAACCGTTCATGACCAATTCGCTGGCAGAAGCGGAGCTGTTTGTGGCCAAAACATACACTTTGTCAAGATTTAATGAGTTCAAAGGCACACCAGAACTTACTTCGGTGGCAAAATAGTCTTCCAATTGTGCAGCGGAGAACTGTGACTGAATTTTATCGTTCCAACGTTGTCGAATGTACAAATCGTTGGTGTTGGTGCCATAGACCATACTGGCCAATAATCGTGAGGTGTTTACTGAACCTCCTGGATTATAGCGCATATCCAAAACCAATTCCGTACATCCATCTGCAACAAATTGAGCAAAGGCATCGTTAAGCTCTACATTAAAATTACGGTTAAAGCCGTTGTACATTAAGTAAGCAACTTTGATTCCATCGACATCCAAGGTTTTAGCCACTAAAATTGGATTTTCTTCCAAACCTTCCATTTTGGTCAATGTTACTTCTTCTCCCGTAGGGGTAACCGTATTGTTCTCTATTGTAGCGAGCCCCAAAGTATAGGTGTCATTATCTCCAAAAAGTAATTCAATATAATTGTCGAGGTTCAAGGTCTGTCCGTCGATTTCAGTGAACAAATCTCCGCGTTCAATATCCTTGGTGTCGGCATCTGAACCCGCTATGATATAGCGCACATAGCCAAAAAGGTCATTACTGTCTGCAAAACGCACGAGACCGAATTCCAACCCATTGCTTTTAGAGATACCGACCAAATTGTTTACCAATGCCGTATAATCTTCGTTGGCAAAGCTAAAACGGTCTTCAGAAAACTGTATACTATTGTAAAAATCATCAGGATCAGGTGTGGCCGCTAAAAAAGCTGCATAGGCTTCCGCATCATCATCTTTGGTGTCCGCTAGGTCAGGGACTTCCGCTTGCCAAAAATACCAAAGGTTCATGGCTTTCCACATGAAATCCTGTGTAGGGAAATCAGCAATAATGGGAGGATTCGTGTTGGGGTTTTGAATGCCATCATCATCATTGCTACAACTTAGCATAAACGATGCGGCCAAAAACAAAAGGATGTACTTTTTCATAGCTTTTTAATTAAGGGCTTCGCAACAATTGTTCCAAAAAGGGAGTCACGTTTGTTATTTACGTAATTTCCCTAGCAATTAGTTTTTGAAATCCTAAAATACTTACATCCAGAGGAAATAAAAATTATTTGTAACAATTTTCGATATACGTCGTCATCAAGGTAAGAACGGCAAAAAAGAACGTTCTACGGCACAACCATCAAATGAAACAGGCAGAATTTATAAATGCTGTGATGCCCTTTAAGGACAAGCTCTACAGACTGGCAAAACGTTTGCTGGTCTCTAGGGAAGAGGCAGAAGACGCTACCCAAGAAGTGCTGATGCGCCTTTGGACGAAGCAAAAGGACATGGAACGGATAAAATCTGTGGAAGCCTTTGCGATGACCATGACCAAGAACTTTTGCCTAGACCGGTTAAAATCAAGACAGGCCGGAAACTTAAAACTGGTGCACAGCAATTACAGCGACGAAAGCACATCACTGCAAAAACAGTTGGAAGCAAAAGACAGTGTCAACTGGGTAGAACAGATCATGGAAGATTTGCCCGAGCAGCAAAAAATGGTATTACAATTGCGGGATGTGGAGGAATATGATTTTGAAGAAATATGTGAACTGTTGGATATGAAACCCACAGCAGCCCGTGTGACCCTTTCAAGGGCCCGAAAAGTGGTCAGGGAAAAACTTATAGAAAAACATAGCTATGGAATTGGATAAAAACATAGAAAAATTACTGGAAAAGTATTTTGAGGCGACCACCACGGTAGCCGAAGAGGCAACATTGCGAGATTACTTCGCACAAGAACACGTGGCAACACATCTTGAGCAGTATCGCCCGATGTTCAATTATTTTTCCAGCGCCAAGGAAGAACGTTACACAAAGCAGGTGCCATTAAAACCTAGAAAGAAACTTGATTACAGATGGATTTCCGCTGCTGCAGCTGTCGTGTTGGCCTTTGGCATCTATTTTGGTGCAGATAGTTATCAATCGTACCATGAGCAAAAACAGGCTGAATATGCATATCAAGAAACAAAGAAGGCATTGAGTCTGTTGGCTGAAAACTTTGGTAAGGGCACAGAAAAAATGGCCTATCTGCAAGAGTTTGAAGTCGCAAAAGCAAAAGTGTTTAACGAAAATTAAAAACAAAAAGATGAAAAAGTATATGTTGATTTTATTGATTGCGGTGATGCCGATTACAGGTTTTGCACAATCGCTTTTTGATAAGTATGAAGATTTAGACGATGTAACCTCCGTGGTCGTTTCAAAAAAGGCATTTGAACTGTTGGCCAAAATGGATATTGAGGTCGATGACCCCGAAGCACAAGACTTTATGGATATCGCCACCAGTGTGAACAGTCTAAAAGTCTTTACCACTGACAACCAATCCATTGGTTCAGATATGAAAGCTTCTGTTGAGAAGTATTTGAAATCTTCCTCCTTGACAGAGCTCATGCGGGTAAAGGATAAAGATGCCAATGTAAAATTCTATATCAAAGAAGGCAAAGACAGTGACCATGTGAGCGAACTCTTGATGTTTGTGACAGGAATCAAGGATGTAGAGGCAAATGGAAGAAAGTTTGAAACTGTATTGTTGTCGTTGACAGGCAATATTGATTTGAACAAAATCAATTCATTGACCAAGAAGATGAACCTGCCCGAAGAATTGAACAAAGCAGGTAAAAAAGGAGAGTAAAAAAGTGTACAGTAATCAGTAAACAGTGGTCATGTCTAGCATCTGTAAAGACCACTGTTTACTGAAGACTACTTAGAAACTATAAGAAACTTGCCCAGAGCTGCGTCTAAGGGTCAATCAAAAACGAACAAAATGAAATATATATCAAAATCAATCGTAATCGCAGTGTTCATGCTGCCGTTGCTGGGCTTTTCCCAAAAGGCATTCGAGAAATTCGAGAACTCAGACAAGATAGGCTCGGTCACCATCAATAAAGCGATGATGGGTATTGTCGCCAGTATGTCGGCAGATGAAAAGAACAAAGAGGCGCAAGATTTTATTGAACTGGCCAAAAGCATTGATAACATCAACGTATTTGTCAGTGAAGATGCGGGTGCATCCGCAGAAATGAACGCCACCGCCAAAAAGTACATCAAAAAGGCATCGTTGGAGTCGCTGATGAAAGTGAAAGACGATGATTCACATGTTGATTTTTATGTGAAAAGTGGAAAAGACGACGACCACGTGAGCGAGTTATTAATGATGGTCACAGGAATGGATGAAAAGGCGAAAGGGTCAAACATTGAAACGGTTTTGGTGACCATGACCGGTGATATCGATTTGACCAAAGTGGGTTCTTTGGTGAACAAAATGAACCTTCCAAAAGATTTAAAGAAAGCCAACAAAAAAAGCGAATAGTCAAAATCAGTATGGGCAGGTGTAACAAATGCTTGCCCATGCTTACCAATCAATCAAAATCAACTTGCCTCGTACTAATGCAACGGGGTCAAAAGAACAGAACAATGAGAACAATGAAAAATATAATCAAAACAGGCTTTTTGGCACTTACGATGGTGCTGGCCTCATGCTCATCACAGCAAAGCCTGCAAGAGTATTATGTGGATAATCAGGAAAATCCGAATTTTATTTCGTTGGATATTCCTGCCAGTATCCTAAAGATGGAAGAGGTTGATTTAAGTGAGACCCAACGTGATGCTGTTGAATCCCTCAAAAAATTCAATCTTTTGGCTTTTAAGAAGACCTCAGAAAATGCCACTGAGTATAAAGCAGAAAAGGCCAAGGTCAAAGAGATTTTAAAAGACGATGAATTCATTGAGTTGATGAAAATCAATTCTGAATATGGCAGAGGCGTCATAAAATATTTGGGTGATGATGATGCCATTGATGAGGTCATTATCTATGGCGACAGCAAAGAAAAGGGCTTTGCCTTGGTACGCGTGTTGGGCGACAATATGAATCCCGCCCACATCATACAATTGATGCAGGCCATTCAAAAATCGGAATACAAAGGTGAGGGACTGGGTGAAATCGGAAAATTTTTGAAAGGATAGACCTGACCAATCTGACTGAAAAATCCCGAGCAATATGTGTTGTTCGGGATTTTTTTATGCGGATAATTCACCATTTCTTAAAAAATATTGGTGACCTTCTTGTTATATTGGTGTCTTATTGAAAAGAACACTAACAAAAAGCTAAAAAATTATGGAAGATGCACAAAAATGGATAGATAAGGGCATTGATTTTGTTGTCGAATTTGGACCAAAGATTATCGGGGCTATTCTGATATATATTATAGGCTCTTGGATTATCAAGAAATTAATGAAAGTTTTGAGAAAGGTCATGGCCAAAGGAAGCTATGATCAATCGCTTCAAAAGTTTTTGGTGAACCTGGTTTCATGGGCCCTAAAAATCTTTTTGGTCATTATGGTAATCTCGACTTTGGGTGTTGAGACCACAAGTTTGGCTGCCGTAATTGCCGCTGCTGGCTTGGCTATCGGGCTTGCACTTCAGGGTTCATTGGGCAATTTTGCTGGCGGAGTACTGATCATGATTTTCAAGCCCTATAAGATTGGTGATTTGATTGAGGCGCAAGATGTGCTGGGTGTCGTAAAGGATATCCAGATTTTTACCACCAAATTGACCACTCCTGAAAATAAACTGGCCATTGTACCCAATGGGGCCATGGCAAACGGAAACATCATCAATTACACAGCCGAGGGCAAAATACGCGTAGATACCGTTATTGGTGTCGGTTACGATGAAGATATCAAGAAAACCAAAGACGTATTGATGGAAGTTTTGACCTCAAACCCCAAGGTTTTGAGTGATCCTGCGCCATCTGTCAACGTGATGGAATTGGCCGATAGCTCGGTAAACTTTGCCGTTCGTCCTTTTTGTAAGCCTGAAGACTATTGGGACGTATATTTTGCCACTTATGAGGGCAGTAAATTGGCCCTTGACAAAGCTGGAATCGAAATTCCATATCCACACAGCGTTGAGATTCACAAAGCGGAAGACTAAACAGTGACTTTAAACCTTCAAGGTTTTAGAAACCTTGAAGGTTTAAATTAGACACCCGTATAGTTTGATGGTGTGATACAATTCAATTCATTTTTTATTTCTGGGGAGACATCAAGACTCCCGATAAAATCGGTTATCGACTTCTGGGTAATTTTCTCGTTGGTTCTGGTCAATCCCTTTAAGGCTTCATACGGATTTGGATAGCCCTCACGTCTCAAAATGGTCTGTATGGCCTCGGCCACCACGGCCCAATTATCTTCTAGGTCGGCATCGAATTTTTCTTTGTTCAGCACCAATTTGTTCAATCCCTTTAATGTGGATTGAAAAGCGATGAGCGTATGCGCAAAGGGCACCCCAACATTTCGGAGCGCTGTACTATCGGTGAGGTCACGCTGCAACCTAGAAATGGGCAATTTTGCCGAAAGATGTTCAAAAAGGGCATTGGCAATGCCCAAATTTCCTTCAGAGTTCTCAAAATCAATGGGATTCACTTTATGTGGCATGGCGGAAGACCCGATTTCACCTTCCTTTATTTTTTGCTTGAAATAATCCATTGAAATATAGCTCCACAAATCCCTGTTCAAATCAATGATGATGGTATTGATACGCTTCAAACAGTCAAAAAGTGCTGCCAGATGGTCGTAATGTTCAATTTGTGTCGTGGGGAAGGAGTGGTGAAGCCCCAAACTCTCCTGAACAAATTGTTTTCCAAAACTTTTCCAATCAATATCAGGATACGCTACTTTATGGGCATTATAATTGCCCGTGGCTCCACCAAATTTGGCAGCTGAGGGAATGTCATTCAACAAATCAAACTGCTGTTTCAGTCGCTCGACAAAGACTTTGATTTCTTTTCCCAATCGGGTAGGGGATGCAGGCTGCCCGTGCGTTCGGGCCAACATGGGTATAGCTGCCCACTCTGAGGCCATTGCTTTCAGTTTTTCGAAAACCTCAAAATATAGCGGAACATACACATCGTTCATCGCCTCTTTGATGGAAAGCGGAATCGCGGTATTGTTGATGTCTTGCGAGGTCAATCCGAAGTGGATGAATTCCTTGAACTTTTGCAATCCCAGAGCATCAAATTTTTCCTTGATAAAATATTCTACGGCCTTTACATCATGGTTGGTGGTCTTCTCGATGTCTTTTATGGCCTGTGCATCAGCTGAAGAAAAGTTCAAGTAGATATTTCTGAGCGGTTCAAATGTTGCCACATCAAAATCCGCCAATTGTGGCAACGGTATTTCACATAGTCGGATAAAGTATTCGATTTCGACCTGTACCCGATATTTGATTAACGCTTCTTCAGAAAAATAACCTCCGAGGGCATTGGTCTTTGAGTGATAGCGTCCGTCGATTGGGGAAATGGCATTCAATGGGTTGAGCGACATGCAGCTGCGGTTTTTAGGAAAACGCAAAGATACTCAAACCTTGCGTTCAATGGCCAAGTGCTTTCAATTCGTTCAAGGTTTTGGCGGCCCGGTTTTGATACCCTGTAGTGCCCGTGGCGATGGTTTGTTCCAAAACGGATTTCAATTCGGGGTGTATCCAAACAAATTTTTTCCCCAAATGAAACAAGCTGGTCATGGCGAATACCTTGGTGGCAATTTTGTGGTTTCCGATCAACCAATCAAAGCAGCATTCAGTGATTTTTTCCAAATGGCCATTCTGAAGTTTTTTGACGAAAACCTCCTTTTTTTGCTTGAAATGGGAAACAACGACCATCTCACAGATATGGGCCATGGGGCGAATGACCGATTCTGACCGCAATCCGCTCAAGTTGGTGCAGAATTCATCGATGTGGGGCAAAAGGATTTCCAGCTGTTTACGTAGGGCATTGTCCAGTACCCAACTACCATTAAAGGTGTCGTTCTTATCCTCCTCCGACACCTGTGAAAGCAATGGTTTCACCAGCTCAGGATGCTGTAAAACCTTGGCAACCAAGAAGTCTCTTTTTTCTTTAGTGAGACGCCCCTCATTTAAAGCCAAAAGCAGTTGGTCTTTGGTCACAAAAGCTTATTTTTATCCATTATAAATAAAAATCACATCCAAGCAACAGAATCTAGAGTTTATGAAATGAGCAAAAACTTTTTTAAGCATATTCTACGGGCATGATTAAAATAAGTTAATGCGAATTACTGAATGTGAAAAAATTTTTAGTTTTTTCATTTTTCAGAAAACTATAAAATTTTAAACAGATGAAAATACTAAAAATAGTAGGATGGGTGGCGTTGATAGCCTTAGTGGTCATTCAGTTTATTCGCCCTGACAAGAATATCACTGAAAATACAGATTATGTAGCTGCGTTTGAGGCTGAAACAGCACCTAGTGTTGAAGTAAAACAACTGCTCGAGACAACATGCTATGATTGTCACAGTGACAATACCACCTACCCTTGGTACAACAACGTTGCGCCTGTTTCTTTTTGGATGGCCCACCATGTAGAGGAAGGCAAAGAGCATTTGGATTTTTCTGATTGGGCAAACTATTCTGCCAAAAAGAAAGACCATAAATTGGAAGAGCTTATCGAGGAGGTTGAAGAAGGTGAAATGCCCTTAAAAGAATATACGTGGACGCATGGTGAAGCCAAGTTGACCGAAGCCCAAAAAAAGCTGTTGATGGATTGGGCCCAAGAGGCTAGGTCTCAGTATCACATAGCGCAGTGACCAATTCGGGCACACCCTTGGCCGCTTTTTCAGCAATTATGGTCAAGTTGCCAAAATCAGACTCGCCCACACTGGGTCTAGGGTCAACAAAATAGATAGGGATTCCGTTTTGCACATAATTGACCAAACTTGCAGCCGGGTACACCTGCATTGAAGTGCCGATGATGATCAAGATATCGGCTTGTGCGGTGATTTCGATGGCAGGCTCCAACATGGGTACCATTTCACCAAACCAAACAATATGGGGCCGCAATTGGTTTCCGTTTTCATCCAAATCCCCGAGAACGAGGTCTTCTTTCCAATCAAAAACCAGATTTTCATCAGCGATACTGCGCACTTTGAACAATTCACCGTGCAAGTGCAGCACATTTGAACTTCCTGCTTGCTCATGGAGATTATCCACATTTTGGGTGATGATACCGACCTCAAAATGTTGTTCCAGCTTTGCCAAGGCCTTGTGGCCTTCGTTGGGTTCGACTTCAAGCAATTGTCTGCGACGTTGGTTATAAAACTCAAGAACCAATTCGGGGTTGGCCGCAAACCCTTGGGGTGAGGCCACTTGCATGACATCGTGGCCCTCCCAAAGCCCGTTGGCATCACGAAAGGTTTTGAGTCCGCTTTCGGCACTCATTCCTGCACCGGTCAGAACAACCACTTTCTTTTTCATTAATTGCTTTTTTGTCATTCCCGCTCCCGATAGTTATCGGGAGCGGGAATCCAAAAATACCATTTTCGTTATCTTCCCACTGATGTTTGACCATGATTTATTGACATACTTGGAAAGCTACCTTACCGAAGAACGAAAACAGCGTTTTTTAGAAGTATTGGCCAATCGCACAAAATTCTTGACAGTTGCCATCGAAGATGTGTACCAATTACACAATACCAGTGCCATACTTCGTAGTTGTGACGCTTTTGGTGTTCAAGAGGTACATGTCATAGAGGAACGCTTTGAAAAGCGGCTGGACAAAAACATCGCCATGGGCGCCGAACAATGGGTCGATGTGAACCGGCATTCAACGACCCATGACTGTATCGGGCATTTTCAAAATCAGGGATACAAAATTATTGCCACAACACCACACAATGAATCAACGCTGCTTTCTGATTTTCAGTTATCGTCAAAAACGGCATTGTTCTTTGGTACTGAAAAAGAAGGCCTGACCGAAGAAATATTGCAACAAGCTGATGGATTTTTAAAAATCCCCATGGTCGGTTTTTCAGAAAGTTTGAATGTTTCAGTTTCTGCGGCTGTTGTCATACAACAATTGACCGACCAGCTTAGAAAATCAAATGTGCCATGGCAGTTGTCTGATATTGAGGTATTTGAAAAACGATTGGATTGGACCAAGAAATCCATTAAAAATGTAGAAGGCATTATCGAGCGATACCGCTCTGATTGATGTTTTTTGTACATTTAAGAGCAACCAATAAATCAAACGACATGATAGTACTTTACATTTTGCTCGGTATCGTGGCATTGTTCCTTATTTTGGCCATGATTGCGCCAAAAACGTATGATGTCTCACGCTCTATTGTAATTGACAGGCCCAGAGCCGAGGTTTTTAGGTATCTCAGGTCATTGAAGAACCAATCTGATTGGTCACCCTGGGAAAAGAAAGATCCCAACATGCACAAAGAATTTCGCGGCACAGATGGTGAGGTAGGCTCGGTAAGCTACTGGAACGGCAATAAAGATGTGGGTGAAGGAGAGCAGGAGATTACCAAAATAGTGGAAGGAGAGCGGGTTGAAGGCGAACTTCGTTTTATGAAACCCTGGAAATCAGAATCCGATTGTTATTTCACTACAGAGGATGCCGATGGCGGAAAAACCAAGGTCGTTTGGGGCTTTTCAGGAAAAAATAAGTTTCCGTTCAGTATCATGTTTTTGTTTTTCAGTATGGACAAAACCGTTGGTAAGGATTTTGAAGAGGGATTGGCCGATTTGAAAAAGAAGTTGGAAAATTAAAACGGAACACTTGCCTCCTTGAGGGATGGCAGAGATCTATGATTTCAGCATGGGTTCTTTATATTAAATGAGATTCCCGCCTACGCAGGAATGAAAAAAGGTAGTATTTATGAAACAGAACATGGTGGGCTGGTTTGAGATTCCGGTAACGGATATGAATCGGGCCAAAAAATTCTATGATGAAGTTTTTCAAATAGAAATACAGTTACAGGATTTTGGGGGCACTAAAATGGGTTGGTTTCCTTGGGAAGAGGGAAAATCAGGGGCCTCGGGTTCTTTGATTTTACAACCAGATTGGTACATACCCAATAGAGTAGAGGGTGTTTTGATTTATTTCAACAGCGAAGACGTTCAAATTGAACTCGACCGTATCGAAGCGGCTGGTGGGCGCATTCTGAAACCTAAAACAAAAATCAGTGACGAGATTGGCTTTATGGCTTTATTTCATGATTCTGAGGACAACAGGATAGCACTGCATTCAAGACAATAAACTCTCAAAAGATACCATTGATCTACCCTTTCCGTCATCCTCTATTCGAGGATGCGACTTTTCCCTGACTAGGGAAAGGATTTTTTGATTTATTCCACCAACTCCAACAGTGCAGTATCATAATCATTTTCAAGCACCACTTGGCCTTTTTCGACCATCACCTCGGTATCTGAATAGGTATCGTACAATTTGGTGCCATCACCAAAAAACCCTTTGACCCACAGATATTTTTTGCCTTTGGGCAGATCAAGACCTACCACGACTTTGTCTTTGTGTTCGCCATTGGTATAGGTTCTTGAGAAGACATAAGGTTTAGAGGCCAAACGCTTGTGCTTACCGGCACCAACGGCTGGGTGGTTTCTTCTGAACTGCCCGAGTTTTTGCCAGTGCTCGTGCACGGCCTGAATTTCAGGTATGCTATCCAAATCTTCCCAATTCATAAAAGAACGTAGGGTGGCATCGCCTTCAGTACCTTCTATAATCAATGGCCTGACCGTTTCATCACCATAATATACCTGTGATGCCCCTGGGGTCAAAAGCAGAACATTGGCCGTGCGGTATGGTTTGGCCCGTTCTTTATCAAAGGGGCTGCCATCATCATGTGAGGTGAGGTAGTTCAACACACTCTTTCCCTTCATTTTGGTGTGCAGCAGGCGATTGTACTTTCTAAAAATCTTTTCATAGCCCATGTGGGCATCGGTCTTGAGCTCAAAATTGATAAGGCTTTTAAAACCGTGGTCAAAATAGTCGACTTTTCTGTCCCCAAAATCATAATCTCTACCTCCTGAGATACCATAGTTGTACACTTCGCCAACCATGTAAAATGGGTTTTCGTCCAATACCTTATCAGGATGTTTCTTTTTCCAAGTTTCAAAGGCGTAATCAGCCTCTTTTTTAAGCTCTGCCCATGCATTTTCGTTCACATGCTTTACGGTGTCTACACGAAAGCCATCCACACCAAACTCATGAATATAGTCGGTTAGCCACTTGATGATGTAGAACCGAGGTGCGCGTGGATAACCCGTGCGGTCAAAAAACCGTTGCAGTTCATCCAGTTCTTGGCTCAAGCGGCCCTCTTCTTTCCACTTGGCCAAAAGTTGATCGGGCAATTCTACCGGCTCATCCGACTCGGTGAGTATGTCGGGTAGATTGTTGACCAATGTGCATGCCGTGGTGTTCTCGTAGGTGGTAAACTCACAGGTGGGGTCGGTACGTACCCAATCTTCTGGCCAAACGGGGTCAACATCGGTCACGGGGCCTGTATGGTTCAAGACAACATCCAACAAAACACGGATTCCCTTGGCATGTGCCGTTTCTACCAATTGCTGTAAGTCTTGTTTGGTGCCAAAATTGGGGTCGATGGTTGTCCAATCCTTGGCCCAATAGCCATGATAACCGTACGTATTGCCCGTGCCTTCATCTGTTGCCCCATGAATCTGCTCAACAACTGGTGTGAACCAAATGGCATTGATGCCCAAGTCGGTAAAATAACCATCTTCAACTTTTTGGGTGATTCCCTGTATATCCCCTCCTTCAAATCCCCTTAAAACAGCAGTGCTGTCAGTGCGATCAAAATTGATGTTGTTTTCAGGATTTCCATTGTTGAACCTATCGGTCAAAAGAAAATAGACATTGGCGCCTTCCCAAACGAACGGAACCTGCTTTTGTTTTTCTTCAATAGTCTCAGAGGTGATCTGTTGTTGGTTGTCGGTGTCTTTTTTAGACTTTTTACAACTCAACAAAAAGGATAGTATCGACATGGCGATAAGTAGATTTCGCATCTTCAGGGATTTTGCCTAAAGCTATTAAATGCGGTCGGATTTCAAAAATTTATTTGATTACGGTTATTTTCGGTTCAAGACCTTGTATTCTTCGTAGCAACTACTGATTGCATCGAGAATTTGAAGGTCGTTGGCCGTTTGTATAAAAGATTTTGAGTAGTTGCAGTTGTTGAGAATATCCTCAATATCAACCTTTTCCAACTGAAGCAATTCGGTCAGGGTTTCGCGGTCGAACTTTGAGGCCAAGAGGTTTCTGATATCATCATCTTCTTTCATTTGGCGCAGTTTTCGCATCTGTTTTGGTTTTTTTCCAAAAAGATTACGCAACAAATCTGCCGGATTTAGAATAGCGCCCAGCACTTTGGTCACCGCACTTGGGTTTTTGCTGCCCGCCTCATAACTTCTGTTCAATCCTGAAATACTGTACTGATAAGCGTTGTTGATGGGAAGATTTTTTACATCGATTTCAAGATAACCGGTCAGTTGGTAGGGGCGAACCACCACTTCTTCAAGGGCATAAGCCAATTCAGTGAGGGCAATCTTGGTGTTCTCAAATCGGAACATGTCATTGGTCACCCGCACCTTTTGGGGCTTAAAGCCCAAGTAGGTCAGATAGAGCGTATCATTAACCGAGGCAGGAATGCTGAATTTTCCGTTTTGGTCGGTGATGGTGCCTTTAACTTTATTAAGATTGATGACGTGCACACTTTCAAGCGGAAAATCTGTCTGGGCGTTTACCACAGTGGCATTTAGTTCTTGTGCAGTTGCAGTGTCTTCATCCTCTTGGCAAAAACCTTGAAAAGATAAAGTGAGGGCAATCAGTACGGCAATCTTCTTCATGAAGCAATTTCTCGGATAAAAATACTAAACAACACAAAATAACGCATCACTTCATGCTATTTAGTATTCCCTTAACTCGATAATCGAGATTTATATGCAGCAATCCCGAAGCTTCGGGACTGTCAAAATTTTAGGTTACTGTCTCTTTAAATGCCCCGTGCCTGATAGCTATCGGGATTGCCATGAGGCTGCCTACTAAACGAAGCCTTTGAATTTTTTGCTTCTTCCATGGCCTGATTTCCCCTTTTTTCCTTTGAAGGAGGAAGAGGATTTTCTACCACGACCACCACTATTTTTGCGGTCACGCCTTTTACGCTTTCCGCCCCCACGGTCGGGTTTGTTCGAAACTTCTACATTGATGCGCCTGCCATCTACGTTGAGGTCTGAAAAAGTCTCCAAGACAAGCGGGGTAAATGCAGCATCGGTATTGAAAAATGAAAAACTGCCTTTGGTGTCCACTTTGTATACATCGTCTTTATCAAGCCCCAAGCTGTCACGAATAAAATCCTTTAGTGACATCCAATCATAGCCATCGCGCTCGCCGATATTGATGAAATAGCGCACCGAACCGTCGTTGCCACCGCTTCTGCCCTTATCTTCAGCCGTACCTGAGTTCAAGTCCCTCGCTTTGTTGTAATAATTAAAGAATCTGGTAAATTCGACGGAAACAATCTTTTTGATCAGTTCATCTCGGTCAATACCCTCAAGTACATCATTAATGGCAGGTAGGTAGCCATCAATTTCATTATTTATCTTGGTTTCCTTGATGTTTCGGGCCAGGTGGTATAGTTGGATTTCACAAATTTCAATTCCTGTGGGAATTTTTTCTTCGACAAAATCTTGTTTGATCTTTCGCTCAATTGCCTTGATTTTTCGGAGCTCGCTCCGGGTAACGATGACCATCGAAATACCTGATTTGCCCGCTCGGCCTGTTCGCCCGCTACGGTGGGTATACGTTTCTATTTCATCAGGAAGTTGATAATTGATCACGTGTGTAATATCGTCAACGTCAATACCCCTTGCGGCAACATCGGTGGCCACCAACATCTGGATCTGTTTTTTGCGAAAGGCGTTCATGACAAGGTCGCGTTGGTTTTGGCTCAAGTCGCCATGCAATGCCCCTGCATTATAGCCATCTTCTATCAATTTTTCTGCGACACGTTGCGTATCTCGCTTGGTACGACAAAAAACAACAGAAAAGATTCCCGGGTTGGCATCGGCCAATCTTTTGAGGGCAGGATAGCGGTCACGCCCTCCGACCACATAATACTCGTGCTGTACCGTTGTGGCTCCAACGTTTTTCTCGCCCACGGTAATCTCAACAGGTTTGTGCATGAACTTTTTGGCGATGGCAGCCACTTCTTTGGGCATGGTCGCAGAAAACAGCCAAGTGGATTTTTCTTGTGGGGTATTCGAGAGAATATCCTTGATATCCTCATAAAAGCCCATGTTCAGCATCTCATCGGCCTCATCCAAAATACAGTAGTCGATTTTAGAGATATCGACAATGCCCCGACCGATCATATCTTTCATACGGCCCGGGGTGGCGACCACGATTTGGGCACCCTTTTTTATCTTTTTAGCCTGCTCGGTAATGCTGGCGCCCCCATAAATTGCAACAATGTTCAACCCTTTTACGTACTTTGAATAGAGTTGCATTTCATTGGTGATCTGCATACAGAGCTCACGGGTAGGGGAAAGAATAAGCCCCTGCGTGGTTCGGCTTTCAGCATGTATTTTTTGAATCAATGGAAAACCAAAAGCTGCGGTTTTTCCGGTTCCTGTCTGCGCCAAGGCAACCAGGTCTTTTTCTTTTTCTAAAAGGATGGGAATAGCTTTTTCCTGTACTTCAGAAGGATTCTCGAAGCCCAAATCAGAAATGGCATCGAGCAAGGGTTGGTTCAACCCCAATGTTGAAAATGGTGTCATAATAGAAAATTACATATCGCAAATAAGGTGTGTTGTACCGAGCGATTGCATTTCTATTTTGCCCATTCACAACACTATGCCCATACCGGCGGCGTGATTAAGGGCGCAAAGGTAATGCTAATTATCTATACTTGATGATTTTATTGTCACGGAGCCAAAATGTAGCCATAAATTGAGAAACCAATGCCTATGACACCAAATGCCAACATCAGCAAAATAAAGGTTTTTTGCAACCGTGGGTTATCGTAAATGATGATACAGACCGCGCCGAGCACGATGGCAATCTGAAAAAAGAGCATACCGATGTCAAATTTTTTGGTGGCCACATCGTAGACGTCAGCCAGTTGTTCCCATTCTTTTACCCCTGTGATTTTTCCCATTTCACCATCGAGGTCTTGCACCCATTCTTCTTTTGAGAGTTGTGATGATCCTATTAAGATTTCTCTTTTTTCAGAGTTGTATTTGTTGATGGATTCTTCTGTGGATTGAATCTTTTTTTCAATGGCTGTCGCATTTTCTTGTGCAACAACTCCCGAATTCAGCAATGCTTCCAGATAGTCAAGCTCGCTTTCTTTTAGGCTTTGTTTGACACTTTTCGACTGATACCATGAAGAATAACTGACTTGCTTGTTATGGGCAATCATCATTTCTTCTTCCAGTTCACTGTTCACCAAATCAGCAATGGCCATCAATGCTGCAAAAAAGGCAATCAGTACACCGCCGACGGCTTCTGCCCGTTCTGAGGCCACGGAAACCTCGACCATATCGTTTTTTTTAGACATAGGTGTATTTTTTGAGATGGTGAACCAGCTTTTCAAGGGCCTTCGCCCTATGGCTTATCTTGTTTTTTTCTTGAAACGCTAATTCGGCAAATGTTTTGTCAAAACCCTTTGGACGAAAAATGGGGTCGTAGCCAAATCCTTCTTCCCCTTGTTTTTTAAGTGTGATTTCGCCTTCGACCACCCCTTTGAAAAAATGACGTTCCTGCCGAAGGTTCAAGGCAATGACTGTTTCAAATCGAGCGGAACGGTTGGTGGTGTTCTGCATTTGGCGCAGCACCTTTTGCATATTGGCCTCGGCATTTTTTTCATTGCCGGCATAGCGTGCCGAGTAGACTCCGGGTTCGCCGTTCAAGAAGTTTATCAACAAACCGGTATCGTCGGCAAAGCAATCAAGGCCGTAATTTTGGGTTACGAAGTTGGCCTTGATTTGTGCATTTTCTTCCAAAGTATTGCCTGTTTCTGGTATTTCGTCATGGCATCCGATCATATTCAACGAAAGCAGTTCAATGGTATCGGGCACCATGGTCTTGACTTCATCAAACTTGTTTTGGTTGTGGGTGGCAAACACCAGTTTTGTGGACATAACTCTGAAGAATCGCAAGCTAAAAATAGTATTTTAGCCGATATGAAACTAAAAATCATACCCCCTTTGGTGATGCTCATTTTTGCGGCACTTATGTATTTATTGGACCGATTTTTACCTGTCGGGGAATTTGATTTTTTTGGAAGGAAGCAGCTTGCCGTTGCACTTTTGGCCATTGCCGTTGTAATATCATTTATGGCTATCTATCAATTTAGGAAAGCAAAGACCACCACCAACCCCTCGGAACCTGAAAAGGCGAGCCAGTTGGTCACCACGGGGATTTTCAATTACACCAGAAACCCCATGTATTTATCCCTTTTGCTCATTTTATTGGCATTCGGACTCAAACTGGGCAATGCGTTCAACACCCTCTTGGCGGCCGGATTTGTATATTATATGAACCATTTTCAAATCAAACGCGAAGAAGCGGCATTGCTAAAACTTTTTGGAAAAGATTATCAGCTCTACCAAAAGGCGGTGCGCCGATGGTTTTAGATTATGGATTTGGTAATTTTTTCTAGGGATAAAAATGAATTTTTCAATGGAAAGGCGATTCCGATACGCTAGCACCCTTTTTTGATTTGCCTATCCAAAATCCATACTAATATTAATTACATTTACGGCTTAATTTTTGAAAAAGTTTAAACGAGTTCATTGATGGTGGAAGCAGGTAGAAAATATGTTTTTGACTTTGATAGCACCTTGACCCGTGTTGAGGCTTTGGATGTATTGGCCGAAATGACACTGCAGGGCAAATCGAACAAAGATGATGTGGTGAAAGAAATCCAGCACATCACCAATTTGGGCATTGATGGTGATATTTCCTTTACCGAATCATTGGAACGCCGTATCAAATTGTTGAATGCCCATAAAGATGATTTGGATGGACTCGTTCAAGAACTGCGCCAGAAGATTTCAAAGTCCATTGCGGCGAACAAAGAGTTTTTTGATGAGTTTGCAGATGATATCTATGTGATTTCCTGTGGATTCAAAGAGTTTATCGACCCCATTGTGGCCGAATACAACATTCCCACTGAGCGTGTTTACGCTAATACCTTTAAATTTGATGATGATGGCAACATCATCGGTTTTGACGAGACCAATGTGCTGGCCTCGCACAATGGAAAAATCGAGTGTCTGAAAAAGCTGGACCTTGATGGTGAGGTTCAGGTCATTGGCGATGGCTACAGCGATTATGTGATGCGTGAAGCGGGCATTGCCGACAAATTTTTTGCCTATACCGAAAATGTGCACCGAGAAAAGGCGGCCAACAATGCCGACCACGTGGCACCGAACTTAGATGAATTTTTATTTGTGAACGATTTGCCGAGAAAAATATCGTACCCCAAGAACAGAATCAAAATTTTGTTGCTCGAGAATGTGCACTATGATGCCTTTGAAAATCTTTCTGAAGATGGATTCTCAGTGGAATTGGTCAAGCACAGTATTCCAGAAGAAGAATTGTTGGAAAAAATCAAGGGCGTACACGTATTGGGCATCCGCTCTAAGACCCAGGTGACCCAAAAAGTCTTGGAGGCTGCCAATAAATTGCTAGTCGTGGGCGCTTTTTGCATCGGCACGACCCAAATCGATTTGAAAACGGCAAAGCAAAGAGGTGTGGTGGTGTTCAATGCACCCTACAGCAATACCCGTTCAGTGGTCGAGTTGGCCATTGGGCAGATTATCATGTTGATGCGCAATGTGTTTACCCGAAGCAGCGAGATACACCAAGGGCAATGGAACAAAACCGCTGCCAATTCAAATGAGGTCAGGGGCAAAAACCTGGGAATCGTTGGCTATGGAAACATCGGCAAGCAATTGTCCGTTTTGGCCGAGGCCATGGGCATGCGGGTGTATTATTATGATGTAGCGGACCAATTGGCACTGGGCAATGCGGTAAAGTGCAGCACGTTGGAGGATTTGCTTTCTGTCTCAGACGTGGTCACCCTGCACATTGATGACAATAAGGCCAACAAGAACTTCATTGGTGAGCGTGAAATCAACCAAATGCGTGATGGTGCGATGCTGATCAACTTATCCCGCGGCTTTGTGGTCGATATTCCCGCATTGACCAAAGCGTTGAAGTCTGGCAAACTGGGTGGTGCGGCCATTGATGTGTACCCTGAGGAACCACGTAGCAATGGTGATTTCAAGACCGAGCTTCAGGGTCTTGATAATGTGATTTTGACGCCGCATGTTGGGGGCAGTACCGAAGAAGCCCAAAAAGATATTGCCAGCTTTGTGCCCAACAAAATCATGGACTATATCAATTCGGGCAATACTGTAGATGCGGTGAACTTCCCGAATATTCGCTTACCGAAACAGAACAATGCGCACCGTTTTCTGCACATCCACAAAAATGTGCCCGGTATTATGGCCAAAATCAACAAGGTGTTGGCCGAATACGAGATGAACATCACGGGGCAGTACCTATCCACAGATCCCGAGGTTGGCTATGTGATCACCGATATTGACAAAGATTATGACAAAGAGGTGATGAAGGCCCTTAAAAATGTGGAGAACACGATCAAGTTTCGGGTGCTGTATTAATCCGTAGAAAAGCTCCTTCCCTTGGTCAAGGGAAGGTGTCATCGAACCTAGTGAGATGACGGAAGGGATTGAATTTACAACCCTTTCCGTCCGCCAAAGGCGGACACCTTTCCCTAACCAGGGAAAGGAGCCTTAACTAGCTGTGATGATACGGCTCATTCCGCAATATGGTGAAGGCCCGGTACAATTGCTCCACAAAAAACAATCGAACCATTTGATGTGAAAAGGTCATTTTTGAGAGGCTGATTTTCTGTTGCGCCCGTTGGTGGACTTCTTCGCTGAATCCATAGGGGCCACCGATTACAAACACCAAGTTTTTAATGCCACTGTTCATACGCTTTTGAAGCGCAGTGGCAAATGCTGTGGAAGAAAATTGTTTACCATGTTCGTCAAGCAATACCAACACATCACTTGACTGTACATTTTTTAGAATAAGTTGCCCTTCTTTTTCTTTTTGCTGGGCTTCAGAAAGGTTTTTGGTGTTTTTGATATCGGGTAACAGCCGAAAATCAAATTTGATATAGTGCCGCAACCGATTTTGATACTCGCTGATCAATTTTTGTAGCTCTGGGCTATCCGTTTTGCCGATGGCGAGTAGGGTGATGGTCATGCGTAAAAATAGCCAAACTTAAAAGTGTGAATAGGGTTAAGGATTAATAAATTATGAGGTACGACACAGTGAAACTAAATTCAGCGTGATTTTTAAGGGTTTCGCTTCCAGCCGATTTGTTTGTTTTAAAGTCTCAAGTTAGTCAGAATCTAGCAACCTGCCTGCCGGCAGGCAGGTGAATTATAGCCAATGTTGTGTGTAGTTTTATATTTTAAACCATTTTGATTCGTAATTTTTCCCGTGCGTATCTTTAATAATAGCCTTAATTTTCAAAATACCTTTAGTTTTTAAGTCTACAGATACGTCATCTGAAACATCATAAACAAATTTTTCTCCTGAATCTAGGGTTATTGGATATTTTATAACATTATCGAAACTTAAAAAGTTGAAATATTTTTGACCATCAACTTTTTTGTTCGCCTTAAAAATGGGTTGCTCAATATGTCTTTTTGGTGTTCCAACATTAACTATTGTAGTGGTTAGGAATGTTTGTGATTCGGCCAGTTTATAATTTGCAGAAACCGGGATTTTCGTAACTCGGTTGATTTTGATATTAAATTTACTCTTACGGTCAGCATAAAATTCATAAAGTCGCCAAATAAATACGATAGTGGAAACTATTGCGGCATATATTGCGACGATTAATTTGTAGTCCATTTATTTTAGTTAACAGGAGGTTGAGATAATTAAGTTCGGTTTTTCTCCCTGTTCTATTTTTCTGTAATTTACGAAGGCTCCGCATTCCAAAATTGCATTCAGTAAATCAGGTTTATTTTCTTTTAGGAAATTTCCATTTTCAATATGCAATAGTGTTGGCTGTTCCGTCAAATCGTCAACGCAATCAATCCAAGCGTTCATATTTTCACCATAATAATCTGGAAAACTCAACGCAATTTTAAATTCCGAGTGAAATGAATTCCAATCAGTCAATTTATTACCATCTATTTTGAATTTTTTCATCTCATTATTCAAATTACACATATCGTTAAAGGATATGAATTCGTTTTTTTAAATGATTTATATCCACCGGAAGCGAAGTTCGAGAAATCAAATGGTAGTTTCAAGTATCTGGCCCTTTAAGTTTTTAAGAGAATTTCAACAGTATAAAACTTAAAACGGCCAGCATCGAGCATCGAGCATCCAGCATCCAACATCCAGCATCCAACATTTCCATCTAAGAATTGTAATTTCGCAGGCAAACGCTACATCGTGATTTCAGAGCAGCAATTTCAAAAAGAATTGGACCTCATCATTTCCAATGCCATTCGTGAAGATGTGGGCGATGGCGACCACAGTTCGTTGGCCTGTATTCCAATTGAGGCTACTGGCAAGGCGAAATTGTTGGTCAAAGATGAGGGCATCATTGCTGGGGTGGAGTTCGCCAAGCAGGTTTTTCACTACGTGGATGCCGACATGAAAATCGATACCTTGATTGAAGATGGCGCAACAGTACGATATGGAGACATTGTTTTTTATGTGGAAGGTAAATCACAGAGTATTCTGAAGGCCGAACGCTTGGTGTTGAATGCCATGCAGCGTATGAGTGCCATAGCTACGAAGACCAAAAAGTTTGTGGATTTATTGAAAGGCACCGACACCAAAATTTTGGATACCCGTAAAACCACTCCCGGTATTCGCGCCCTTGAAAAATGGGCGGTCAAAATCGGTGGGGGCGAAAACCATCGCTTTGCGTTGTATGACATGATCATGCTAAAAGACAACCATATTGACTTTGCGGGCGGTATTACCAAAGCCATTGCAAAGACCAAAAAGTATTTGAACGATTCCCGAAGAGAATTAAAGATCATCGTTGAGGCACGAAATTTGGATGAAGTCAAAGAAATATTGAAATCAGAAGGGGTGTATCGAATTTTACTCGATAATTTTGATTATGAGGATACCAGAAAGGCGGTTGAATTGATTGGTGACCAGTGTTTGACCGAATCCTCTGGTGGCATCAATGAAAAGACCATTCGAAACTATGCGGAATGTGGCGTTGATTATATTTCCTCTGGTGCGCTGACCCATTCCGTTCACAATATGGACCTCAGTTTAAAAGCGGTGTAGATGTCGATGACTTTTGAGGAACGTCTTGAAAAAATACCTGTAATCAACCGTATTATCGCCTTTTTAAAGGCATTCAAGCTGAAATTGTTTGAAGACCTCTCACTGTACGATTTGATTCGCATGTACGTGGTGGGTATTTTTCAGGGCGCCTTGTCGACCCGGGCCAGTGCCATTGCCTTCAGCGTTTTTATGGCGGTATTCCCACTCTTGATTTTCTTTGTGACCCTTATACCGTTTATCATTCCCTATGTGAGCATCGGAACATCAAATTTTGATGCCCAATTCCTGAATTTCTTGGAATCTTTTTTGCCATCTGCAACGAGTGGTTATTTTGGGGATATCTACCAACAGATAAAAGACCAAAAGCAGGGCGGGCTTTTGTCTTCGGCTTTTGTGATTTCCATTTTTTTGGTCGCCAATGGGGTGAATTCCATTTTCGGGGGATTTGAAAACTCGTACCACGTTGAGTTGCGGCGTAATTTTTTAAAACAATACGCCTATGCCATGATGGTGGGGCTGATTTTATCCATATTGATTATCATCGGTGCCGTGGTGTTCGTTTATTTTGAGGTTTTTCTTGAAAACACGAACCAGTACTTCAATGAGGTCGTGGGTCTTGAAGGCCGAAAAGGAGATAGTTTTGTCATAGGATTGATAAAGTTTTTGTTCTTTGCCTTTCTGACCTATCTGATTACCGCCGTGCTCTATTATTTTGGCACCGCAGAAGGCCGCAAAGCACGGTTTTTCTCGATTGGGGCATTGATGACCACGCTCTTGTTTTTGCTTACATCGTACCTTTTCGGGATTTATGTGGATGAATTTGCACGATATAATGAACTTTATGGTGCACTGGGTGGATTACTTATTTTCATGGTCTTTATCTGGTTGAACAGCAACATATTGTTATTGGGCTTCGAACTGAATGCCACTATCAATTATTTGAAAAGAAAACACAGTTGGAATGAAAAAGAATAGGATATTACTCTTAATGCTGTTGATGCTGTCGCCATCCATCTATGCACAGACCATTTTTGGAAAGTGGAAAACCATTGACGACCGTTCGGGCAAGGCAAAATCCATTGTTGAGATATACAAGAAGGATGGCAAAGTGTATGGTGCCATCAGAAAAATTTTGGAAAAAGGCAAGGAAGATGCGGTCTGCATCAAATGTGAGGGAGATTTGAAGAACAAGCCCATTATCGGTATGAAAGCCATTAGGGGGATGAAAAAAGACGGTGATGTCTATAAAGGGGGCAAACTGTTCGATCCTGAAAACAATAGAGAGTTCAAGGGTAAAATTTGGTTGAATCCTGATAATTCTGATGAATTGATGGTAAGGGGCTACCTTGCCTTTTTCTATCGTACACAGACATGGCATCGGGTCAGGTAACAGCGTTGGGTATATGCAGTATTTTTTAGATGTTGTCTTACCGATTCCCCTTGAGCGATTTTTTACGTATCGAATTTCCAAGGAGGAAGCCGACTTTCTAAAACCTGGTATGCGGGTGGCCGTACCCTTCGGAAAGTCTAAAATCTACACTGCACTAAGCTATCGCGTACATCAAAATCCTCCGGAAGCGTATGAAGCAAAAGAAATCCATCAAATTCTGGATGAGGTTCCGCTGGTCAATGAAATACAGCTGAAGCATTGGCAATGGATTGCCGATTATTATATGTGCACTTTAGGCGAGGTGTTGCGGGGCGCATTGCCCAGTGCCTTTTTATTGGAAAGCGAGACCTTGATTTTGCCCAATAGGTCAAGCGAGATTGATGAAAATGATTTGAAGGACGATGAATTTTTGGTGTATGAAGCATTGCAACATCACGAATCGTTGAAAATAGATGACATCAGCGGAATCATTGACCGAAAGAGTGCGCTCCCGGTCATCACTCGATTGCTTCGAAAAGGAGTTATCGTACTGAAGGAAGAACTGTACGAGCAGTACAAACCAAAATTGGTGCGTTATGTCAAGATTGCATCCCAATACCAAAAAGATGAAACGCTTGAACTTTTATTAAACCAACTCTCAAGAGCACCAAAACAAAGCCAAGTGGTGATGGCCCTGTTTCAATTACAGGCTACAATCAAAAAACCCATCAAGGTCAAAGATCTGATGGCAAAAAGCGGAGCTACTTCGTCGGTAATCAAAGCATTGATTGACAAAAACATTTTTGAAGAGTACTATTTACAGCAAGACAGGGTGGTTTTTGAAACTGATGCATCAAAAAAAGAAGTCGAGTTGAACAGGGTGCAGACTGAGGCGTATCAAAACATCCTCGAAGGTTTTGCTGCCCGTAAACCAGTATTGCTTCACGGGGTGACCGCATCAGGAAAAACCGAGGTCTATGTCAAATTGATTGAAACTATCATCAAAAAGGGCAAGCAAGTATTGTACTTGCTTCCAGAGATTGCGCTCACCCCACAATTGATAGTACGTTTACAAGGTTTTTTTGGGGATAAAGTGGTTGTTTTTCATTCCAAGTACAGTTTGAACGAAAGAGTTGAGGTCTGGAACAATGTGCTCCTTCAGAAACAGAAAGCACAAATTGTCATCGGTGCCCGATCGGCATTGTTTCTTCCCTTTTCAAAATTGGGCTTGATTGTAATTGATGAAGAACACGAATCCTCTTTCAAGCAATTTGACCCTGCCCCGCGATACCATGCCCGTGATGCAGCTATGGTGTTGGCCAAACTACACGGTTGTGACACAGTTCTGGGTTCGGCCACGCCGAGTATAGAGAGCATGCACAATGTCAAGACAGATAAATATGGATATGCCGAAATCAATGAGCGCTATGGCAAGGTGTTGATGCCCGAAATTGAATTGGTCGATTTGAAAGAGGCCACCAAGAAGAAGTTGATGAAGGGCCATTTTTCAGAACGGTTGCTAAATGAAATCAACAGTGCGCTTCAACTGGGCGAACAAATCATTCTTTTTCAGAACCGCCGTGGTTTTGCACCGATTGTGGAATGTACTACCTGTGGTCATTCCCCCCAATGCCCAAATTGCGATGTGAGTCTCACCTTTCACCAATATCAAAATCAATTGCGTTGTCATTATTGTGGCTACCACATGGTGTTGGATGAAAGCTGTGTGGCCTGCGGTAGTTTTACTTTGGATAAAAAAGGATTCGGCACAGAGCAAGTGCAACAAGAATTAAAGGAACACCTGCCTGATTTCGAAATCGGTCGCATGGATTTGGACACTACCCGCGGGAAACATGGCTATGAAAAGATAATAACAGCCTTTGAACAGCAAGAGTTTGATGTGCTTGTGGGTACACAAATGGTCACCAAAGGCTTGGATTTCAGAAATGTAGGCCTTGTGGGCATCATGAATGCTGACACGCTATTGAACTTTCCAGATTATCGGGCACATGAACGTAGTTTTCAACTGTTGACCCAAGTAGCGGGCAGGGCAGGGCGTACCAAAAAACGCGGCAAAGTGCTGATTCAAACCTACAATCCGTACCATCGAATATTGCAACAAGTGACCGATAATGACTATGCGGCCATGTTTAACGACCAAAGTTATGAACGCGAACATTTTGCATATCCACCTTCCACAAAAATAATTAAAGTAACACTTAAGGATAAAGACTTCAACAAATTGAATGAATCATCTTTATGGTTTTCAGATGCTTTGCGAAACTTGTTGCCCAACCATCGGATTCTAGGGCCAGAATTTCCGCCCATATCAAGAATCAGAAGGTATTATTTGAAGAATATTTTGATAAAGATGGCCGAGGGGCAATCCCCCTCAAAAATCAAAAATGGCATTAAAAGAATCGAAAAGTCCTTTAATGCCATTTCTCAGTATAAAAGTGTCAGACTCGTCTACAATGTAGACCACATCTAGCTAGACATTGGCCAAAGCCTCGGCCAGCTCAGTCTTTTTGTTTCTGCTCAACGGTATCTGTCTCCCCCCAACTTCTACATTCTTACTGTTGAACTTTTCAATTTTTTCGAGATTTACAATATATGATTTGTGAATCCGCAGGAATTTTTCGGCAGGCAATTGCTTTTCGAAAGATTTCATTGTGGAAAGAATCACAATATTGGCCTCATCGGTGACCAGTTTAATATAGTCTCCAAGGGCTTCAATCCACTTAATGTCATTAAGGATAACCTTACGTTTTTTAAGGTTGCTCTTCACAAAGATATGCTCCTCATCCTCATTGACCCTGTTCATTTGCTCGTACTTGGTCACGGCTCTTTTTACAGAAGCCTCAAAGCGTGCAAGCGTGATGGGTTTGTGAAGGTAGTCGGTTACGTCGTAGTCAAAGGCCTTCAATGCATAGTCAGGTTTTCCTGTGATCAAGACGACCTGAGGTGGATTCTCAAGGGCCTCTAAAAGGTCAAAACCACTGATGATGGGCATTTCAACATCTAAAAAGATAAGGTCAATCTCGTTGTTCTTCAACCCGTTCTTTGCCTCTATGGCATTACTGTATTCTGCTACCAAGGCAAGATGGGGATGATTGTTGACCAATTTAGCAACGGCCATACGCTGCATTGATGAGTCGTCTACGATTATACTTCTTAATTTCATAGATTGGGGTGATTTGTGGGGTTAAATCAACGGCAAATTACATAAAAAACACGGTCAAGTACAACAAAAGATGTAAACATGGTATATTATGTTGTGTATTTAGCAATAGACGTGATGTAGGTTTTGTTCAATTGATTTTTGTTAATAACTCTATAAAATAGAAAACGAACTTTTTTCTGATTTCTTGTAATTAGACTCAAATAGTATTACTTTTGCGCTCCTTTAAAAACAAATATTTATGAACCATTACGAAACTGTTTTCATTTTGAATCCCGTTCTGTCTGACACACAGATAGAGGAAACAGTCAAGAAATTTGAGGATTTCTTGGTTAAGAATGGTGCCAAAATGGTCTCAAAAGAAAATTGGGGCCTCAAAAAGTTGGCGTATCCCATTCAGCACAAAAAAAGTGGCTTTTACCACTTATTTGAATTTACCGTTCCAGGCGAGGTGGTGAACACCTACGAAACGGAAATGATCCGTGACGAGCGCATCATGCGCTTTTTGACCGTAAAGTTGGACAAGCACGCTATTGCTTGGGCCGAGAAAAGAAGAAACAAACTAAAAGCAAAAGCATAGGGATATGGCAACTTTAGAGCAACAGGCAAAATCCAAAAAAGACGGGGAAATCAGATACCTTACCCCGCTGAACATAGAGACGACCAAGCAGAAAAAGTACTGCAGGTTCAAAAAATCAGGTATTAAGTACATCGATTACAAAGACCCCGACTTTTTGATGAAATTGGTCAATGAGCAAGGAAAAATTCTTCCGAGAAGATTAACAGGCACTTCCTTGAAATACCAACGTAAAGTGGCGCAGGCCATTAAACGCGCCCGTCATTTGGCTTTGATGCCGTATGTTGGCGATATGTTGAAATAAAAATCTTGATAAGCATGGAACTGATATTAAAAGAAGACGTACAAGATTTAGGATTCAAGGATGATTTGGTAACCGTTAAAAATGGTTACGCAAGAAACTTTTTGATTCCACAGGGCAAGGCGATGTTAGCGACTCCTTCCGCCAAAAAAATGTTGGAAGAAACCCTGAGACAACGTGCCCACAAAGAGAAAAAGATCATTGATGCAGCCAATAAGACGGCTGAGGCCCTCAAAGAGTTGGAAATCAAGATTCCCGCAAAGGCAGGAGCGGCCGATAAATTGTTTGGTTCTGTGACCAATATCGATTTGGCGGCAGCACTTGAAAAAGAAGGGCATTCCATCGAAAAGAAATACATCAGCATACAAGGAGGTGCCGTAAAACGCTTGGGCCCATATAATGCCCAAATCAGATTGCACCGCGAGGTGGTCGTTGATTTTCCATTTGAGGTGATTGCCGAGGCAAAATAAGCGTTAAGAATTAGTTAATAACTAGTAAAGAGCTATGCATGCATAGCTCTTTTTTTTGCACTATGTTTGCACAAATGTGAACTAAACTTAACACGAACACGATGAAGAAATTACTACTAACATTGGTGGCCATGTTCATGGCCACATTTGCATTTTCACAGGTCACTACCTCTAACATCAGGGGTACGGTACTTGATGATCAGGGTGAGCCCCTCTTGGGTGCCAACATTGTCGCGGTTCATACCCCAACCGGAACCAAATACGGCTCAATTACAAATGAGCAAGGGCGCTACAACCTTTTGAACCTTCGGGTAGGTGGGCCTTATGAGGTCACTGTTTCTTATGTAGGCTTCAAAACTGAGGTTCAGAACGACATATTTTTATCATTAGGAAAAACTTCAAACGTTAATTTTGCCTTGGCAACCGATAGTCAAGAACTGGATGAGGTAGTCCTTGTCTCTGACCAAACGGGAACATTTGGGAGTGATAGAACGGGTGCAGCCACTAGTATCAGTAGGGGAGACCTCAAAAAGTTGCCCACAATCTCCCGTTCTGCAAGCGATTTTATCCGATTGGAGCCTGCAGCTTCTTCAGGAGCATCAGGATTATCTTTTGGCGGCCGAAACGACCAATACAATAATTTTTCACTTGACGGTGCGATTTTCAACAATCCATTTGGTTTGGATGCAGCGACACCGGGCGGACAGACCAATGCACAACCCATCTCATTGGACGCTATAGACCAGATAGCTGTAACTACAGCGCCGTATGATGTTACACAATCAGGTTTTACCGGAGCTTCTGTAGATGCGGTAACAAAAAGTGGTACCAATCAATTTTACGCTACGGCTTATGGTTTCTTTAGAAACGATGATTTGACAGGAGGCAAAATCAATGGAGATGACGTCACAAAGACCGGGCTTGAACAATATCAGTATGGTATTAGTATTGGTGGGCCAATTGTTAAAAACAAATTGTTCTTCTTCGCAAACTTTGAACGTGATCAATTGACCGAACTGGGAACTGACGGTTTTGTGCCCAGTGGTTCAGGCCCAGATGGCATCAGTACCTCAAGAGTCACTTTGCAAGATATGCAGTTGGTAGATAATATCTTGAGACAGGTGGTTATTGGGCAAGATGCCCAAGGAAACCCTATTTTCTATAATCCGGGAGCAATTACTGGCTTTAATTTCGATCAAGAGTCTACTAAAGGAATCATTAAGTTGGATTGGAACATCAATGACAACAATCGGTTGGCATTGATTTATAACTTTTTAAGGGCTTCAAAAGGAAAGCCGGCCAACCGAGATGCAATAACCTTTCGCGGACCCAGCACACAGACACTACAGTTTGAAAATGCAGGCTACGAAATCAACAATAACATCAACTCCATACAGCTTGAATTGAATAGCACCATCAGCAACGAGGCAACAAACAAGTTACAGGTTGGCTATACGCATTTTGATGATTTTAGAGATCCGTTTTCTACTCCTGCCCCAAGTATCTACCTTTTAGATGATACAGGCAGCTCAAACTACATTATAGCGGGCCATGAACCCTTTTCAATCAACAACCGTCTTGATCAAAAAGTTTTCCAGGTTACGGATAATCTGAATTTTTTCACTGGCGACCATACATTCACTGTGGGGTTCTCTTTCGAAAAGTTTCAATTTGACAACTCCTTTAATCTTGGGTTCTATGGTGCACAAGGGGTTTTCTTCCCTTCTGGTTCAATAGCTGACTTTAGAAATCTCGATGCTGCTGGTGAAGCTGCTTTGGTGGCAGCTTACCAATCACAATTTGATGCTGCCATTGCAACGGCTAATAATAACAATCAATTTCCTGATGGTACTCCCGGCGGATGGTCCTTGGCAGAAACCAATGTGGGCCAATTGTCTTTCTACCTACAAGATCAATGGGATGCGACTGATAATTTCAAGTTGACCTATGGGGTTCGTTTTGATAGACCACTCTATTTTGATACCGGAGACAAGATTAGAGAGAACATTGAGCGAAAAGGGGGAACACTTGCTGAGGGGGGCACCTATGCACCAGATATTCAATATTTTGATCCTGACACTAACGAGCCTATCACAATTGACTCTGAGCAATTGCCAAATGATAATTGGTTGGTTTCACCGCGGATTGGTTTTAATTGGGATATTAATGGAGACCAAACAACTCAACTTAGGGGGGGCTCAGGATTGTTTACAGGCCGTTTTCCGTTCGTTTGGTTGGGCAATCAGGTACAAGGCACTGATTTCTTTTTCTATCAAGTGGTGGATCCTGACTTTCAATGGCCTCAAGTATGGAGAACCAATCTTGGGCTTGATAAACGGTTCGAGAATGGAATCATTTTAACAGCTGATTTATCCTATACAAAAGATATCAATGCCGCGCATGTACAAAACTGGGGATTGGGCCAACCATCCGCTACACTACAGGGTGTTGACAATCGTGCAGTATACACCAATGACGATAAGTCACAGTTGTTTGGCGGACCCACCAGTGCATTTGTGTTTACGAATTCAGATCAAGGAAGAATTTGGAATGCCACTTTAAAGTTGCAGAAGACTTTTGACAATGGGTTGTACACACAGTTGGCCTATAACTATTTAGACGCTAAAGAAGTCAATTCAATCGATGCTGAAATCACCGGAGATGCTTTCGCAGGTAACGCGATTGTCGGCAATGCAAACCGTGATGTGCTTTCAAATTCACGATATGGAGATGCCCACAGAATAATAGGAATCATTTCAAAGTCATTTAAAACAGGCACCACGATTTCCACATTCTTTGAGTATGCAAAAAGTGGTCGGTTCAATTACATTTACGGCGGCGATATCAACAATGATGGATCCAGCATTAACGATTTGATTTACATCCCAACTTCGAGTGAATTGGGCCAGATGAATTTTAGCGGGCCTGGACAAGCAGAGGCATTCGAGGCATTTATTCAGCAAGATGATTATTTGAGCGACAATAGAGGAAGTTATGCAGAACGCTATGGTGCTTTGGCACCTTGGAGAGGTCGCTGGGATGTCAAGGTATTGCAAGACATCAAAATCAATGATAGAAACAGGTTTCAATTGAGTCTTGACATTCTGAATATTGGTAATTTGATTAATTCTGATTGGGGCGTGGTTGAACGTCAAGATTTTGACCAATTACTTGGAGTGACCGTTGATGATACCAATACACCCACATTTACTTTTGACCCGAACAGGACAAATACATTCTCAGCCGATACGAGATTGTTATCAAGATGGCAGGCACAGGTAGGTGTTCGCTATATTTTAGATTAGAATTCAAATAATTTCCTTTGACAGCCCTGGCTTTTTTGGTCAGGGCTTTATTTTTGTTATATGAAGTATAAAAGGCTCACCAAAGAGCAATTTGATGAACTGCATCAAGAATTCATCAATTTTTTGGCCACACAGTCCATTACGGCTGCAGAATGGGAGCATCTTAAAAGTGAAAAGCCCCAGACCGCTGAAGAAGAATTGGATGTCTTCAGTGATTTGATTTGGGAAGGAGTGCTCTCAAATATAAAGTACCTTGAGAATATCTCTGCACAGCACATGCACCTTTTTGAGTTGATGGAAAAGGAGATGAAATTGATTTCGGTCAAAGTGATGAATCCAGAAATTGATTTGCGGACCAAGGAAGGTTTTGGTTGGTTCAAACGAAACTTCCAATCCGATTTTGTGGAGTATCTGACCGCATCAAAGGCCTACAGTGAAGATAAAAATAGCGATAAGTTCAACTTGATAGAACAAGGTGCCATCATCACCAAGGGTGAACTCTATCGTTGGTTTGATAAAATCATTGAACAATAATATTTTGTCATTCCCACCCCCGATAGCTATCGGGAGGCGGGAATCTAACCCCCCTCTAGCTCCCCCACAGGGGGAATTATAATTTCTTACTGGAATTCGGTATACGCTCTCGCTTGGGAGGGTTTTAAAAAGATAGAAAAATTCCCCTCCCTTTGGAGGGGGTTTGGGGGGCACTCTCCCCTCCTTGGAAGGGGCTAATCAACACCCATCTTTTCCCCTCCTTGGAGGGGATTAAGGGGTGGGTTATATTTGCAGCATAATAGAAGACATGGCACAAAAACCATCCATACCCAAGGGCACCCGTGATTTTTCTCCAGCAGAGGTGGCAAAGCGTGATTACATCACCGAGACTATAAAAAAGCATTTTGAAACCTTTGGCTTTCAGCCCATTGAGACACCAAGTTTTGAAAACTCAGAAACGTTGTTGGGCAAGTATGGAGATGAAGGTGACCGATTGATATTTAAAATTCTGAACTCAGGGGATTTTATCTCAAAGGTTGATGATGTCACCTACAGTTCAAAAAATTCCAATTCTTTGGCCCCGCTCATTACCGAAAAAGCCCTTCGCTACGACTTGACCGTACCCTTTGCGCGATATGTGGTCATGCATCAGAACGAGATTGACTTTCCTTTTAAAAGGTACCAGATACAACCCGTGTGGCGTGCCGATCGGCCACAAAAAGGGCGCTTTCGTGAATTTTACCAATGCGATGCCGATGTGGTGGGCGCCGATTCATTGTTGCAAGAAGTGGAGTTTATTCAATTGTATGATGCCGTCTTTACCGATTTGGGGTTAAAGGGTGTGACCATTAAAATCAACAATAGAAAAATTCTTTCAGGTATTGCCGAAGTTATTGGTGCAAAGCACTTGCTGGTCGACTTTACTGTGGCTCTCGATAAACTCGATAAAATAGGGGAAGAGAAGGTCAAAACTGAAATGCTTGAAAAAGGGGTTTCTGAGGCTGCTATCGCCAAAGCAGCACCGCTTTTCGCCATGTCAGGCTCCACCGCTGAACAGTTTGCCCAACTAGAAAATCTGCTATCGGACTCCGAAATTGCTCGTCAGGGGATATCGGAATTGAAAGAAATATTTTCCGCCGTGGTACAATTGGGTATGCAATCCGCCAAACTGGAATTGGATGTCACCCTTGCCCGCGGGCTCAACTACTATACCGGGGCCATTTTTGAAGTGGCAGCTCCCGAAAATGTTCAAATGGGTTCCATTGGTGGTGGTGGCCGTTACGATGATCTGACGGGTATTTTTGGTCTGAAAGATGTTAGTGGGGTCGGTATTTCCTTTGGATTGGATCGCATTTACTTGGTCTTGGAAGAATTAGACTTGTTTCCTAAAAGTTTGGACACTTCGTTGGATGTGCTTTGCCTGAATTTTGGTGAAAAAGAAGGGTTGGCCTCTCTGAAATTGGTCAACGAGCTCAGGCAACATGGGTTGCGTGCAGATGTGTACCCTTCATCAACAAAAGTCCAAAAACAGTTTAAATATGCCGATAGGCGTGGCGTACCCTACGTTATTTTATTGGGTGAAAAAGAGCTTTCTGAGGGGCAGTTCGTGGTGAAAAATATGAAAACGGGTGACCAGAAAGCCTATGATTTGACAAACCACGAGACCGTCGCTGCCCTTATAGCTTCTTCTTGATTTCTTTGATAACTTTTTTATAGTAGCCTGTACTGTGCGGAACGTACTTTTGAGTGTTTGCCATACCCCAAGTCTCTTCTGCAAACCTTAATAGCGAAATCAATTTAAGAGCCTCCACTTCGTTCTCCTGTTTTTGAAGTGAATGTAAGGGTACTGTCAGTTCACAGAGATAGACATGATGAAACTCGGCATCAATAAAGTCTTCCGCATGTTTTTGGATGGATTTAAAAACTCCTACTGCATGTAGATCAGGTGCAGAAATTTTTAGCCCTATTTCCTCAGCTGTCTCTCGTATGGCTGCATCCATGATTTCTTCTCCAGCAGTTACATGTCCGGCCACGGAAACATCCCAGAGCAGGGGGAAGGTCCTTTTTTGTACGCCCCGTTTTTGCAGCAAAACCTTTCCATCCAAAGTATAGCACCAAATATGCACAGTCGGATGAAATAGCCCCAATCGGTGGGCTTCAGATTTTAGTTTCGTTTCCCCTGCCGGCTTTCCTTCAGCATCCCAAATGTCAATAAGTTCATCCACGGAAAACTTTTTAAGCCCTCCCTTGTGTGGAGGGTTTGGGAGGGGCTTTCATTCAAAATAACTAAACGTCTCCCCGGCCTTAATGTTCAACAATGTCTCATAAATCAATCGAATCACATTTTCAACATCATCCCGATGTACAGTCTCCACGGTGGTGTGCATATACCGAAGCGGTAATGAAATCAATGCCGAGGCCACGCCGCCATTGCTATATGCAAAGGCATCGGTGTCGGTACCCGTTGAACGCGAAGAAGCTTGGCGCTGAAAGGGTATTTTCTTTGCTTCAGCTGTTTCAATGATGCGCTCTCGCAATTTTTGCTGTACGGCAGGCGCATAAGAAATCACCGGGCCATTACCGATGGAACAATCCCCCTGTTTCTTCTTATCGATCATCGGAGTGGTCGTATCATGGGTCACATCGGTCACGATGGCCACGTTGGGTTTGATGGTCTGTGTGATCATCTCGGCACCCCGAAGCCCAATTTCTTCTTGTACCGAATTGGTGATGTAAAGCCCAAACGGAAGTTCTTTCTTGTTCTCATGAAGCAATCGGGCCACCTCGGCCACCATGAATCCGCCGGCTCGATTGTCCAGAGCACGGCAGACAAACTTATCGTTGTTCAACACATGAAACTCGTCGGGGTAGGTGACGACGCAACCTACGTGAATCCCCATTTTTTCGACTTCCTCTTTATCTTTTGCCCCGACATCAATAAAAATGTTGTCCAATTTTGGAGGCTGTTCTTTTGACTTGTCTCGGGTGTGTATGGCGGGCCATCCAAAAATACCTTTTACCATGCCATATTTGGTGTGGATGTTCACCCATTTTGACGGTGCAATCTGATGATCGCTTCCGCCATTTCGTATGACATACAACAGCCCCTCGTCAGTGATGTAATTGACATACCAAGAAATTTCATCAGAATGCCCTTCGATGACCACCCGATAGTCGGCATCAGGGTTTATGACCGCAACAGCCGTTCCGTAGGTATCGGTGATAAAGTCGTCAACATAGGGCTTTAGATAATCCATCCAAATCTTTTGACCTTCCCATTCATAACCCGTAGGAGAGGCATTGTTCAGATATTTTTCGAAAAAATCCAGTGATTTTTTGGTGATGATTTTTGAACTTGGCATACGTCTTGAGATTAGCTCACAAACTTAGCAATATTCACTTTTATTTAATAATATCAGCACGGGTTAATCGTTACTTTTGAAGGGCCTTTGCTACAAATCTGTACATGAAACGATTACTATTCATATTTTTTTTCGTTTGGGGTCTTTTTGTTCATGCCCAAGAAGAACAACCGCTTGATAGCGCAGACTATTATGTGCGCTTTGAGGGAGATTCGATTTTGTTGAGTTCCATCGAACTGGATGATGTCTTTGTTTTTGGAAAGCTGGAATTTGCCAACAGAAATGAAAAACTACGATACTACATCTTGCGTAGAAAGACCCATAAAGTATACCCTTATGCAAAGATGGCCGCAGAGCGTTTGGTAGAATTAAATGACAGCCTCTCTAAAATCAAGAAAAAGCGTCACAAACGAAAATATACCCGTAAGATGCAAAAATATATTGAGGGAGAATTTTCTGATGAGCTAAAAAAACTGACACGCACTGAAGGGCAGATTTTGGTCAAGCTCATTCATAGACAGACGGGCAGTACCGCTTTTGATTTAGTGAAAGAGTTACGGAATGGTTGGCGTGCCTTTTGGTACAATACAACGGCGAAAGCTTTTAAAATCAGTATCAAAGAAGAATTTCATCCAGAGAAAGTACATGAAGATTACTTGATTGAGGATATCTTACAGCGCGCTTTCGCTGCAAACCGTTTGAAAAGGCAGAAGTCAGTATTGGATTATGATTATGCGCTGCTCAGCAATAAATGGAAATCTACCACTTCACAAAACGAAAACTGATCACTTTTTCTTTCCAAAAAGCGAATCCACCAATAGTTTGATGGAATAAAACCCCAAGGCAATGGCGACCAGTGCTAAAATCAAACCGATGACCAATACTGGAATATACCATGGGTGAGCCTCATTTTTGAAGGCTTGGTAAATGACCACAGGTGCCAAAAACATGGTTAGAGCAGTGATGGCCAAATATTTTACTCCCTTTACCAAGAGTTCTTTATCTGTTCCCATGGCCCAAAACTAGCCAATTATTGAATTATATTTAACAAAATTCAACGCATGGAGCTTTTCGTCATCTTGTTGGTTGTGCTATTTATCATAATAGCTACGGTCAAGTTTAAATTGCACCCAGTGTTTTCGTTGACCATTGCGGCCATTGCCTCTGGGTTTCTATTGGGCTTGAATCCCGTCGAAATCATGACAAAAATGGGTGAGGGATTCGGTAAGACACTTTCAGGAATCGGACTGGTCATCGCCTTTGGAAGCGTCATCGGCATCTATTTAGAAAAGACCAAGAGCACGAAAGTCTTGACTGAAGCCGTGTTAAAAGTTGTAGGTCTAAAACGTTCACCGCTTGCCATCAATTTGGCAGGTTTTGTCGTCTCGATACCAGTATTTTGTGATTCTGGATTTATCATTCTGTCTTCTTTGAACAAGTCATTGAGCAAAAAATCTGGATTTCCAATTTTGTTCTTTGCCATTGCCCTTTCAACAGGATTGTATGCGGCCCATGTATTTGTACCCCCGACACCCGGCCCTTTGGCAGCTGCGGCGCTGTTGGGTGCTGATTTGGGGATGGTGCTCATATTTGGGGTTTTGGTAGCAGTACCCGTGAGTTTGACAGGGTATTTTTGGGCACGTTTTATTTCAGGATATATTCAGGTTTCAGAAACGGAAGAAGTAGTTCGTAAAGAAGATGGTAAAAAAGCGTTGGATACTTCGGCGCCATCAGCTTTTCAGGCGTTTTTGCCTTTGATGGTGCCTTTGATTTTAATTGCATTGAAATCTGTGGCAGACTATCCGACACGACCGTTTGGGGAAGGATTTTTTTTCCAATTGATGAATTTTATCGGCAATCCGATTGTCGCCTTATTGTTGGGGGTTCTTTTCGCTTTTCAACTTGGAAGAAAGCATCCCGCTAAAGAAAAACAAGAATGGATCACGGAAGCTTTTAAGCAAGCGGGGTTGATAGTATTGATTACGGGGGCCGGAGGTGCTTTTGGAGCCATCTTGCGCACGGTGGATATCGCGTCCATCTTAGATTTGAGCGCAACCTCTGGTGCCGGCGGACTTTTAATCTGTTTTGGAATAGCGGCAGCGCTCAAGACTGCCCAAGGATCTTCTACGGTGGCCATCATAACCACTGCCGCGATTGCTGCCCCTTTACTGGTTACCTTTGGATTGGAATCAGTCACCCAAAAAGCTTTAGCGGTGTTGGCCATCGGTGCAGGGGCCATGACGGTATCACATATCAATGACAGTTATTTTTGGGTAGTCTCGCAATTTTCGAATTTGAACGTGAGAAATGCATTGAAGGGGCACACCATGGCCACATTCTTTCAGGGTATCGTAGGCATTGTAATTATACTGTTGCTTTACAAGCTTACTCAATGACAATGGTTTCTTTGTATTCTTGAACTACGGCAAAATAGCCCAATGCAAAATCATTGGGCCTTTCAACATTATCAAAAATGTCGACATTGTCCAAACCCGTTATATCAAAAACATTGCCCCGGACAGTTGCTACTGGGGTTTCAAAGACCCCGCCGTCATCTAAAGTCTGTTCAACTAGTAAATCCATATAATTGAAGAAAGGCTGATCAGCGCCAAGTATGCTTATCTCCAATTCTTGGCCTGATTCAAAAGTCTGGTCATAGAAATATGAAAATTCAAATTGTTGCCCATCAAAGAATTGGTCTTCCACAGCTAGAAATTCCCCAAAACCAAAATCAAATACATAAAAATCTTCTTGGTTTTCGACATCGGTAAAAGTTACCTGCACTTCGGTTTCGTCTTCGTCAAAAAGGGTTTGATCGCCTAGTTGCAAATCATCAATCGGCACGGTGCTAACATAAGGTGTAATGGCATAATACGTTCTTCCCTTATGCCGCATGAGCAGTCGAAAAACCATTCCTGGTCGTGCTAATTCCATTGGTAGTCTACCACAGGGAAAAACATCAGGATCGATTTCATAAATACCTGTTCCGGGTGCTGTTTCGGCTAAAGATGCACACCCTAAGGGTTCTACCACTAGTGAATTTGGGTCAGGTTCTCCAAAGAATATCGTGGCGTTCTCATCAAGTTGGGTAGGTTGATTTTCACTAAAAAAGTCACTTGACTCAGTAACTGTTACCCTAGCTTCAATAAATTGTTGGGTAGTATCAACACGAATAACGGCATCTACCACCAACCGAGGAGCTTCTGGCTGTGTCTCCACATCAATGACGTCTTCACATGACCAAATTAGGCTTATGATTCCGAAAAAAAGCAATGATCTTCTCATGTTTTCAGAATTTGAAATTATATGTGATTGCGGGCACTATGCCAAAGATCGAGGTACGGATTGCTTCATTTCGACCTGTATCTTGGTTCTGCCTGAAATTTATCGATGCTGCATTCATACGATTATACACATTGTAAATACTGAACACCCATTCGGATTGCAATTTTCGATTTCTGTTTTTTTTGGGTACCAACTTGGCAGAAATATCAAGCCTATGGTAATCTGGCAATCGTTGTTGGTTTCTCAATCCAAAGAAAGGCACCACCAGTTCTTGAAATTCAAATTGACCCACAGGAAAATTGGTAGGTTGGCCGGTCTGATAGATGAAATTGGTATTAAAACTCCATTTTTCATTGAGCTCATAATTGCCGTACAATGCAATGTCATGGGTTTTATCAAAAGGGGTGCTGTACCACTCGCCAAAGTTGATACCCGTCTCTAAATTTGATCGTCCATTGTCAAAAGTCGGTGTCCTTCCAGGGGTGCGTTGTTCAGAACGTGATAAAGTGTATGCTAACCATCCCGTTAGTTGTCCCTCATTTTTTCGAAGCAACAATTCTAGACCGTATGCTCTTGCTTCACCATTTAATATTACCTGTTCTATAGCGTTATTGGCTATTAAATTTGCTCCATCAATATAGTCGATGCGGTTTTCGATGTCTTTGTAAAAACTCTCCAACTCCAAAGAAAATTCGCCTTGGCGTAGGTTTTTGAAGAATCCGACAGCATATTGGTTCAGCAATTGGGGTTCTACATAAGGTCCACTTGGGGTCCACACATCCAATGGAGTAGGGGAGCTCGTATTCGACAGTAGGTGTAAATACTGAGCTAAACGGGTCACACTGGCCTTGACAGACGTATTCTCGTTAAAGGTGTAGGATGCTGAAAGTCTGGGTTCTATATTAAAATATTTTTCGAGTGTTCCACTCCTTCCAGGATTTATTGTATCAATCGGCGTAGCTTCTTGGTACGTCAGGGTGAAAGGATCAAAAATAACAGGATTGTCGTTCTGATAGACAAAAAATTCATCCTGCCCTAAACGATTGAACTGGCTGGCTCTAATACCATAGTTGATGCTCAGTTTGTCGGTCACATCTTGCTCAACATCTATATAAATGGCATTTTCATTGGCATATTTTTTGGTCAACTGCTCTTCTACAATACCCGAATCTGGGCTATTGGGCTTTATTTTTCCGGGATTGAATACGTAATAAATATTATTGAGTCCGTAATTGATCTGAAACTTATCATTTACATAATGTTTCAAATCGTATTTGACATTGAAATTCTGGATACCGGAATCCCATTCAAATCCAACGAAATCCAGTTCCAATCCATAAAAATAATCGGAATAGATAAGGGAAAGATTAGAGAACAATTTATCTGAAAAGAGGTGGTTCCAGCGGAAATTGCCCACTGCATTTCCGTAAATATTTACAAAATTGTCATTGATACTGAACAGGTCACGACCGAAATATCCGGATAAGTAAATACTGTTGCGTTCATTGATCCTGTGATTGATTTTTGTGTTAAGGTCATAGAAATAAGCCCTGTTGTCAATGTCAAAAAGCGGAAGAAAAAGATGTGCATAAGAAGCCCTGCCACCAGCCAAGAACGCAGTTCTATCTTTAATAATGGGGCCTTCGACCAACAATCGACTTGCAACGGCACCAATGCCACCGTTAACCTTCAGTTCTTTACTGTTGCCCTCTTTTTGAAAAATTTCCAATACCGATGAAACCCTTCCACCGTATCGTGACGGAATACCTCCCTTGAACAACTTTACATCTTTTATGGCATCGGGATTAAATACAGAGAAAAAACCAAACAAATGGGAAGAGTTGAAAATGATGGCCTCATCCAACAGAATAAGATTTTGGTCAGCTGCACCACCACGTACATTAAAGCCTGAAGAGGCCTCACCTGCATTGGTAACCCCTGGGAGCAATATCAAAGATTTTATGACATCAGCTTCGCCCAAAACCACAGGAATTTGTTTTATGGTCTGTACCGCAATGGTATTCACACTCATTTGAGGCTGCCTAATATTGGTACGCTCGGCATCTTCTGAAACGATCACCTCGTCCAATTCTTCAGCTTGTTCGACCATATTGAAATTGATTTTCCTATTGGTATTCAACTCTATTTGTTGCGTGATATCACTGAACCCTAGATAGCTGACCAAAATTTCATAGTCGCCTTCAGGCAGCGTGATGGAATAAAACCCATACTCGTTTGTCGTAGTGCCTGTTCGCAACTCAGGAACAGCCACAGTGACCCCAATCAGTTTTTCGTTGCTCGAAGCCTCTGAGATGACCCCGCTCAGGGTATATTTTTGTTGGGCGTATGTGGTAAGGGATATTAGGAAGAGGATAAGGGAGAGTGGGAAAGTTTTGTTTGGCATTCGTTTGGTATTTAGCTAAAGATATTCAAAATAAGGAAGTATAGTATTCAATTAACATGATGGGAGTTTTCATTCTATGGTCAGCGTAGTAACATCAAATTCACCCAATGCGAAATAGCCAAAAGGAAAATTTTCAGCATCTGTCGCGTTAATGATATTACCACGGACAGTAGCAGCGGGCACAGAAAAGGCACTGCCTGCTTCACCACTTGCCTGGGTCAATGCCAAATCGGCATATCTTGCAAAGTCAGCATCGATACCTATGAGTGTGATGATGGCCAAGTCTCCGGGTTCTAAATCCTCATAAAAGAATGAAAATGTAAGTTGGCTGTTTTGGTAGAATTCATCGTCGGTAACCAGAAAGTCATCACCTCCAAAAGAGAACAGGTAATAGTTTCGTTGGTTGGGGATATCTGTAAAAGTAACTATCGTTTCAGTTTCTTTTTCCTCATCATTCAAAAAACCATCCCCCTGTTCTATTGAGTCGATAAAAGCAGCGCCGTTGAGCTGTTCTGTAGCTTTATATTCTTCATTTTGATAAACTACCCGCAATGTATAATCTCTGTTTGGCCGAAGCTGTGGCAGGTTTTCGGAAAACACGCCCGGCACACGTTCACCCAGAACAAATGCTTCTTGGCTTGTCTCGTCAATGATTTCAACTTGGGCCCCTACGGCTATGGGCACTGATTCTGCCAAAAAAGGAGCTGTTAAAGTAAGCCTGACCTCCCCGATTGTAGTTGAATCTGGGTCAGCTTTGCTGTATCCTAAAAGTGCATCGATCACCAACCTGGGTTCTGAATTGGGCAGGTCAAGGTTTATGGCTTCTTCACAACTGAGCAAAGCCAATGCAGCAAAAAGAGTGAAACAGAGATTTTTCAAGGATATGCTATGCTTCTATTATTGCTAATGTAGGCATTGCAACAGTCAAAAATGAACGCTTAACCTTTTCTTAATTTATCTAGTGGAACTCAGATTCCTTGCAAAATGTCATTGAAGGTTTTACTTGGGCGCATGGCACTTGAAATCTTTGTAGGGTCGGGCAAGTAATACCCGCCTATATCGACTGCTCCCCCTTGGGCATTGAGCAGCTCTTGGTTGATTATGGACTCGTTTTGCTTTAGTGCCTCAGAAACTGTTTTGAATTTTTCTCCTAAGCCAGCATCAGCTTCTTGATTGGCCAAAGCTTCGGCCCAATAGCATGCCAGATAAAAATGACTCCCGCGGGTATCCAATTCATTGACCTTTCTGGAAGGTGATTTGTCGTTCTCCAAGAATTTTTCAGTGGCCGCATCCAATGCATCAGCCAAAAGTGATGCCTTTTTGTTGTCATATTTTTCACCGAAAAATTCTAAAGAAACCGCTAATGCCATAAATTCTCCCAAAGAATCCCATCGCAAATGGCCTTCTTCCAAAAACTGCTCCACATGTTTTGGAGCCGAACCTCCTGCGCCAGTTTCAAACAGTCCACCGCCGTTCATAAGGGGGACTATGGACAACATTTTTGCACTGGTACCCACCTCAAGAATCGGAAAAAGGTCGGTGAGGTAATCTCTCAGCACATTGCCGGAAACAGAAATGGTGTCTTTGCCCTCTTTGATGCGTTTCAGCGTAAATTTTGTGGCATCGACAGGGGAAAGGATTCTGATATCCAACCCATTGGTGTCATGGTCTTTAAGATATTCGTTCACTTTTTTTATCAATTCGGCATCATGGGCACGGTTTTTATCGAGCCAAAACACAGCTGGTGTATTTGTCGCTCTTGCCCTTGATACCGCCAATTTGACCCAATCTTGTATCGGGGCGTCCTTCACTTGGCACATGCGCCAAATATCACCTGTATGCACTTGGTGCTCTAGCAAAACTTGTCCTGTGGTTGTGACCACCTGAACAATACCGTCTTGCGCTATTTCAAAAGTCTTGTCATGGGATCCGTATTCTTCGGCTTTCTGCGCCATTAGACCGACATTGGGCACAGTACCCATGGTTCTGGGGTCAAAGGCTCCGTGTTCTTTACAAAAATCAATGGTCGCTTGGTAAACTCCTGCATAGCTGCTATCCGGAATGATAGCCTTGGTGTCTTGTGTCTTACCCTCGGCATTCCACATCTTGCCAGAATTGCGAATCATCGCCGGCATAGAGGCGTCGATGATGATATCACTGGGAACGTGCAGGTTGGTAATGCCCTTATCGGAATTCACCATTGCCAGATCAGCTTTGCTTTTTATAGTCTCGCGAATGCTCGCTTCAATAGCGTTGCGTTTGTCAGCATCTAGGGCCTCAAGTTTGCCAAATAGCGTTTCAAGACCATCTTTTGCATTGATGCCCAACTTGCTGAATTCTGCGTGATATTTTTCAAAAACATCATCAAAATAGGTTTTCATGACATGGCCAAAAATGATAGGGTCAGATACTTTCATCATGGTGGCCTTCAAGTGTACAGAAAGTAACAGGCCGTTTTCGGTGGCGTCTTTGATTTCTTTTTCAAGAAAACTGACCAATGCACTTTTACTCATGACCGTAGCGTCAATGACCTCATCTTTTTGTAGTGCCACTCTTTCTTTTAAAACTTTTTTCTCACCATTGCGGCCCATCCAGATAATGCTGACATCCTCTGCTTTTTGTGTAGTCAAAGACTTTTCGTTGTTTCTAAAATCACCTGATGACATGGTGGCCACATGGGTCTTGGAGTCAGATGACCATTCGCCCATTGAATGTGGGTTCTTTTTAACGTAATTCTTCACCGCTTTTGGGGCCCTGCGGTCAGAGTTACCTTCTCGAAGTACCGGGTTTACGGCACTGCCCTTCACTCTATCGTATCGGGCCTTGGTTTCAAACTCGTCATCATTGGAAGGCTTGTCAGGATAATCGGGTAATGGGTACCCTTTCTTTTGCAGTTCATCGATGGCCTCTTTCAATTGAGGAACAGATGCACTGATATTGGGCAACTTGATGATGTTAGCTTCAGGTGTTTTTGCAATATTTCCGAGCTCTGCCAAATCATCAGTGACTTTGGCATCCCCCAAATATTCAGGAAATTGGGCCATGATGCGACCTGCCAATGAAATGTCTTTGGTTTCAATGTCGATATCCGCTGTTTTAAGAAAAGATTTTACTATGGGCAAGAAAGACTGGGTAGCAAGTGCTGGGGCTTCATCAGTCTTGGTGTATAGAATTTTAGCCATTTACATGTAATTTGAGCGGTGCAAATATACAATATAAGGCGATGTAAGCGTAGGGGATTATAAAAACAAAAGCCATATCGATGCCGAAACATTGATATGGCTTTCAGGAAAAAGTTAGTAGACTTCAATCTTATACCAAGCATAAGATTTCAACCGTGAAGTTGGTCTACAACCTTTTCAACGTTTAATGTGAGAATTGTTCTTAATCTTTCAATTAGTCCACAAATTTCCACACTGCTTATTGTTCTAGGAATCTGTCAAATCAAAAATTTCTTTTTGACCGCACACAAACTCCAACTTATACTCAGTGATTTGCCTGAGCTCATCACTTCGCAATATGCTTTTTGATTAGTAGTGTTACCAACTAAAAAGCGTGAACAATACCGTAAAGAACGTCAACATTACTTAGACTTTCGAAGTTGAGACCAAAGCCTTTCTCTTCATAAATCTTAGATAAAAGTAATGTAAATTAATTGTTGCACAAGATTTTCAAACAACTAAAAATCAACAAATTATGAACTATGGTTATTAACAATTGTTCATAAAAAAGGCATCCGCCAATGGTGGATGCCTTAAATCTTTTTTTGGGTAGGTCTTATCTAACCTCTTTGATACGGGCCTTTTTACCGGTCAATCCTCTGAAATAGAAAATACGTGACCTTCTGACTTTTCCTTTTTTGTTGACCTCAATTTTTTGCAATGCAGGCATGTTGACGGGAAAAATTCTTTCGACACCAACGGTACCAGACATCTTTCTGATGGTAAAGGTTTCGGTGGCCCCGCTTCCCCTACGCTGTATTACAACGCCCCTAAAGAACTGGGTTCGCGTTTTTTCACCTTCCTTGATTTCATAATACACCGTAATGGTGTCGCCTGATGAAAATTTTGGAAATTCTTTTTTCTGTACGAATTCGTTTTCTACGAATTTCACCAATGATTCCATTGTCACATGGTTTTTTGTTTATCAAAGTCAACGTTCACGGCCTTCGTCAGAGGTTGATTTTAATGAGGTGCAAAATTAATCGTTTATTTTTAATTGGCAATCGGTTTTCATCATTTTTTGATTTGAATGGCATATATAAGAATGCCAATAACAAAAATCAAAAGAGGAATCTGACCAATTATTTGTTGTATGCTTACGCTTTTTGCCAAATATTCTGGCCCCTTACTGGCAAAAACAATTGGAAGTATAAAGTTTGTCAATGAGTTGATTAGCATCAAGACGCTACCTATTAGCATAAAGATTGTACCTAGCTTTCTAATTTTAACTACTAAGATACTTGAAGCTATAACCAATAATAACTGAGCAATTCCCCCTAAAATTGCTGCTACTGCAAAAACGTATTCTATATTTTCCATATTCAATTAAATAAATCAGGTCTTTTTTCAAGTGTTCTTTTCTGGGCCTCTTGCTCACGCCAAGCTTCAATTTTTGGTGTATTTCCGCTTAACAAAATTTCAGGCACTTTCATGCCTTTGTATTCTGACGGTCGGGTATACACCGGCGGTGCCAACAGATTGTCTTGAAAAGTATCGGTGAGTGCCGAAGTCTCATCGTTGAGTACACCAGGCAGCAACCGAATTACGGCATCAGCCAATACCGCTGCGGCAAGTTCGCCCCCCGAGAGCACATAATCACCGATGGAAATCTCTTTGGTAATGTGCATGTCTCGAATGCGCTGGTCCACACCTTTATAATGACCGCATAAAATGATGATGTTTTGCTTCAATGACAGTTCGTTGGCCATACCTTGGTTCAAAGATGTACCGTCTGGCGTCATATAAATGATTTCATCGTATTCGCGTTCTGCCTTAAGTTCTGTAATGCATGTATCGATGGGCTCAACCATCAAGACCATACCGGCTCCCCCACCAAACTGGTAATCATCGACTTGCCGGTAATTTCCTTTGCCGTATTCCCGTAGATTGTGCAGATGTACTTCGACCAGCTTGTTTTCAATGGCACGCTTAAGGATGGATGCCCCAAATGGACTCTCCAACAGTTCAGGCAATACCGTTATGATATCGATTCGCATCATGTTTTCGAAGATAATGCTGCAAAAATAACTTTTTACACCTTGTCGGAAGCTGACCAAAAATAATGTAGAAAGTCCGTGTCTTTCTTCCAACCCAGTTTTTCATACAGTTTTTGGGCCGGGTTGTCGATTGCTGTCTCAAGGGCCAATCCCTTAAAGCTTTGTTCTTTACAAAATGATTGGGCCTCCTTTAACAACAGTGCGCCAATTCCTTCATTACGACAACTTGCATCGACAAATAAATCATTCAAGATATAGAAGGGCTGTAGGCTTACGGAAGAAAATGTTTGATAGAGTTGGGTAAATCCAACGGCATTTTCATTTTGTAAAGCCAAGAACAAAACGTTTTCTTGGTTCGAAAAACGCTCGGTCAAAAAAGCCTTTGCTTTTGGTAGATCGGATTTCTTTCCATAAAAAACGCGGTACTGGTCAAATAGCGGAACAACTTGTTCAAGACGGTCTGTGGCAGCACGGATTATTTTGACCATCCACCCGAATTTTAGATGCTTTTCTTGTTCTTGTTCAGCACATCTTGCAGCTCACGGCTTATCTTTTGCTCTCGTTCAAGAGCCCTACGTCGGTGCTGTTCATACTCCTGTTCCAAATCAGCCAATGATGCCTTGGCCTGTTGGGTCAAAAAGTTACTGTTCCTAAATTTATAGATAAAGAGCAGTAACAACAACAACAAGACAAAGACCAAAATCCACATGATCGCCTTGTAGGTATTTTTAGATATCAATGCGCCAAAAAAAGATACGCTGTCTTTTTCTTCGGTGATTGTTTTGAGGTTATCTGAAGTTTCCTGCAATTGGGATTTCAGTGAAGCAATTTCTGTTTCGTTCTTAGCGATGGTGGCTTTGAGCTCGGCAATGTTTACATTGTTCGCATTCAAAGAATCTAAAATGTTCTGTTTTAATTTTTGTAGCTCAAAAAGTTTGATCACTTCATAACGAACATTGTTCGCACGATAATTTCCCGATTTTTTTTCGAGGTATTGAAATTGGCTGCTGATGGTGCCCGAATCCAAAGAATTGGATTCTTCTTGGGCATTACTTTGAAATACAAATAGAAAAAGTGGGGCAAAAATTAGTATTCTGAGTATTCTCATGGTTTTTTATTCTTAATAAAGATTTAGAGCAAGACGAAATTAGTATGAATATTGTCAACAACAAAAGAAAATCGCTTTTTATCTAGCTCTATTTCAGTAGCTATGGAACGCTAATAGTAGGTATATCTTCTAACTTTTGCAATATACTTTGCCAACCGGATTACTTGATGTGAATACCCATATTCATTGTCATACCAAACATAGAGCACAATGTTTTTACCGTCGGCAGAGACTAAGGTTGCTTTACTGTCATAGATTGAAGGAGCAGAAGTGCCCACAATATCAGTCGACACCAATTCGTTGCTGAGCGAGTATTTTATCTGTTCCACCAAATCACCTTCAAGGGCATACTTTTTCAAAATGGTATTTATGCCATCGATAGATGTTTTGTTGTTGACCTCTAAATTCAAAATGGCCAGAGACCCATTGGGTACGGGCACCCGAATCGCATTCGAGGTCAACTTGCCATCCAATGCGGGCAATGCTTTGGCCACGGCTTGACCGGCACCTGTCTCTGTAATGACCATATTCAATGCTGCAGCTCGCCCCCTGCGGTATTTTTTGTGCATATTGTCCACCAAATTCTGGTCGTTTGTGTAGGCATGTATGGTTTCTAGATGTCCTTTTTTGATGCCCAGTGAATCTTCTATGACTTTTAAAACAGGGGTGATGGCATTGGTGGTGCACGATGCCGCTGAATAGATTTTGGTTTTATCGGGATTGAACTCTTTGTGGTTGACCCCATGAACTATATTTGGTATGCCCTTGCCAGGAGCGGTCAGTAGCACCCTATTCACGCCCTTTGCCTCTAAATGTCTACTGAGTGCCTTCTCATCCCTAAAAGCACCTGTATTGTCAATGACAAGGGCATTGTAAATTCCGTATTTCGTATAATCTACTTCTTCGGGAGTGTTGGAGCTGATGATATGTACGGTCGTTCCGTTGACGACCAAGGCTTTTTTCTTAGCGTCGATTTCCACCGTACCGTGAAATTGCCCATGCACGGAATCGGTTCTCAACAAAGCCGCCCTTTTCTCAAGAATTTCTTGTGTGATCTCTCCTCTTGTCACAATTGCTCTCAGCCTTAACTGATTGCCCTTGCCTGTTTTGGCCATAAGCTCTCGGGCGAGAAGACGGCCAATTCTTCCAAAACCATAAAGAATGACATCCTTTGGCTTGATTTCCTTGCTTTGGTTGGCATCTTTCAACTTGTCGAGTACAAATGCCTTTACATTGAGATGACTGTTTTCTTGGGAGTGGTATTCGTAGGTAAGTTTGCCAATATCCAGTTTGGCAGGCGGTAGATTAATGTCGTTGATGGCCCTCAACAATTCGACACTATCAAAAATGGAAATGGGCTTTTGCACAAATTCGCCGGCGTATTCATGTAAGTTGATGATATCGCTCACATTTTTGTCAATGACCTGGTTTTTGAAGAGCACCACTTCAATGGCTTTGTCATACCAGAGGTCACTGATGATTTTGATGAATTCTGTGGTGGCCTTTCTTCTATCGGCCTGAAAGGCAAGTTCTTTTTCGTACGACTTGATGTCACTCATGATGGGATGAAATAGGTTGTCAAAATTTGGCGCAAAAGTAGGTATTTCAAACGTTTTCGTAAAAGGAATCAGTAATAAAAAAAGCACCCACCATGGTGGATGCTTTTGCGATTATGAATTTAGATTTTACTGCAATATCAGACGTTCTTTTTCACCTTTCTCGTTAATCATGGTAAAACTGGTGCGGCCGTACCTCGATATTTCGCCGAAAAGTTTTTTGGCATCATCTATATCTTTTACTTCGTCTCCATCAACTTCGGTTATGATTTTATCCACCAACCCATATTTTTGATATCCCTCGGAAACAGCTATAATTTTCACACCTTTTTTGACACCATATTTTTTGGTGTCAGACTTGGTCAGATTTTTGACCCTGAAACCAATGTTTGGCAAGTCAATGGTTTGATTTTTAGTAAGAACAACAGGTAAGGTCAACATTTTACCATCCCTGTCTACGGTAACATCTACCTTGTCGCCGGGGCGCTTGGCAGAAAGATAACCGGTCAGCTCAGAAAACTTTCGAACCCTGATTTTATTGACTTGCTTGATGATGTCTCCTTCTCGAAGGCCCGCTTTATCAGCACCGGATTCTTCCTCAACTTGTGCTACATAAACACCATCAATCTCATTAAGGCCTTCTTCAATGGCACGCTTGGTTCCTTTGGGTACCGTTGAAATGCCTAAGAGTCCCTTTTGCACATTGCCAAATTCCAACAAATCGTCGACGACTTTTTTTGCGATATTACTGGGCACCGCAAACGAATAGCCCACATAAGATCCTGTTTGTGAGGTGATTGCTGTGTTGATGCCTATTAAATCTCCATTGGTATTGACGAGCGCACCACCACTGTTACCTGGGTTTACGGCTGCATCGGTCTGTATAAAAGACTGGTTTCTGCCTAAAGATCGTGCCTTGGCACTTACAATTCCGGCTGTTACGGTTGAGGTCAGGTTGAAGGGATTGCCGACTGCCAACACCCATTCTCCGATTTTGGTGTCATCCGAATTGCCAAAAGCCAAATATGGAAGATCGCCCTCTGCATCAACTTTTATTAATGCAATGTCTGAGGCTTGATCGGTACCGACCACTTCAGCGTCATAACTTTTGTTATTGTTCAATGTGACCTGTAACGCTGTGGCACGGTCTATAACATGGTTGTTGGTGACAATATATCCGTCAGGAGAAATAATGACTCCCGAACCTGTACCTACTTGTGGCCGTTGTTGGCTTTCAAAACCATAGAAGAAATCGGCAATGCTGCTAGGCCCCCTGCTGGTCGTCATATTTTTTACGTGTACCACTGCGTTTACGGTCTTTTCTGCCGCAATGGTGAAATCAACCTCGTTGATACCTGCACCACTTGCAGAGGTAGGTAGGTTACTGGTGGTTATAAAGGGAGTTTCCTCACTCTGGCCCAAAAAGGCATAGTCGTTTTTTTCGAAGAATAACTTGTAGGCACCAAGAGTGATACCGCCTGCAAAGAGTGCCACCAAGAATAAACTTGCTGTTCTTTTCATCGTAATCTTTTGTTTTTAAACATTTAGCACTTTAAAAGTAACGGAAATCCGCCTTGATTTTAACAGTTTAACGTGTCTTTAACTGCAAAGGAATCCTTAACAAAGGTTGTTTTATCTTTGTCGGATGAACTTTGGTTTGCAGCTCAAATTCCATAAATATCAAGGAACGGGAAATGACTTTATTCTCGTTGATAACCGTCAGCTCATTTTCCCCAAAAACGATACCAAATTAATCGCATTGCTTTGCAATCGAAGATTTGGCGTTGGCGCCGATGGACTCATTCTATTGGAAAATGACAAGATGTCAGATTTTAAGATGGTCTATTTCAATTCTGACGGTAATGAGAGTAGTATGTGCGGTAACGGCGGTCGTTGTATTGTCGCTTTTGCCAAAGAATTGGGCCTAGTTGAAAATGATGCTACGTTCAACGCTGTAGACGGGCTGCATACGGCATCCATACAAAACAATAACGTGACCTTGCAGATGGTCGATGTGACCGAAGTCAAATCGAAACCAAAGTCCCTTTTTTTGAATACAGGATCACCCCATCATGTACAATTGGTCAATGATCTGCAAACTTTAGATGTAAAGACCGAAGGCGCAAAATTGCGGTACGGACTGTATGGCAAAGCGGGAAGCAACATCAATTTTGTACAACCCATCAATGCCGATACTTTTGAGGTGCGTACCTACGAACGTGGTGTTGAGGGCGAGACCCTTTCCTGCGGTACTGGGGTCACTGCGGTGGCCATTGCGATGCACCATGCCCAAAAAACCGCATCAGACTCAATTACGATAAAAACACTGGGGGGCGAATTGAAGGTTTCATTTCAAAGGAACGGAAAAGGCTACGGCCAGATAAAACTCTCAGGGCCGGCCACTTTGGTCTATAAAGGTGAAATCTCATGTTGACATTAAAGGGCGACAACATAACGCTCAGGGCACTTGAAAAACAAGACCTTGATTTTTTATATCTACTTGAAAATGATACTTCCATTTGGGAAGTCAGCGGCACCCTGACCCCTTATTCCAAAGGGCTTTTGAAGCGTTACCTAGAGAATGCCCACCTTGATATTTACGAGGCCAAACAGTTACGGCTGGTAATCTGCAATGAAAAAGACAAGGCGATTGGGCTTATTGATTTGTTTGATTTCAATCCGAAACATAAAAGAGCGGGCGTGGGCATTATCATTGCTGACGGGCAAGACCGAAACAAAGGGGTCGGTGGTGAGGCATTACAACTGCTCTGTGATTATGCTTTTAAGGTCCTCGATTTGCATCAGCTCTATGCAAATATTTTGGTGGCCAATGAAGCGAGCATACATCTGTTTGAAAAGATGTGTTTTGAAAAGGTTGGTGTAAAGAAAGATTGGATACGTTCAGAAGGCGCCTTTAAAGATGAAATCCTATATCAAAAAATAAGAGAACATGTTTCGTAGAAAATTGCTGTGGGCCATTGCCATGCTGGGATTGTTGATTTGCGGATTTTTCGCCTATCAAATTTATTCGGCCATTTTTTCACCGAATACCGCTTTCGAAAATGAGAAAGCCTTTGTCTTTATTCCCTCAGATGCCACAATTGATACCGTGGCCCATCGATTATCACCACTTTTGATGGACTTGAACACCTTTAAATCCGTCGCCGACCGCAAGGGCTACACCAACAACATAAAAGGGGGCAAGTTTGCCATCAACAAAGGGATGAACAACAATGAAGTCATCAATGCCCTCAGAAGCGGTAATTTGCCCGTCAAGGTCTCTTTCAACAATCAAGAGACACTGGCTGATCTGGCAGGAAGGATTGCAGAACAGATCGAGGCCGATAGCCTTTCGCTGCTGAAGGCCTTTAACGACTCCGATTTTATACAGCAACACGGGTTTTCAGAGGCGACAAAACTCTCGATATACCTGCCCAACACCTATGAGTTTTTCTGGAATACCGATGCTGTAGCATTTCGTGATAGAATGCTGAAGGAATATAATCGTTTCTGGAGTTCAGAGCGTCTGAAAAAGGCTGATAACCTGAACCTGAATCCTCAAGAAGTGTCGACCTTGGCTTCAATTGTACAAAAAGAGACGGTAAAGACCGATGAGCGCCCCCGGGTTGCGGGAGTGTATCTGAACCGCTTGAAAAAGGGCATTGCTTTGCAGGCAGATCCAACAGTTATCTACGCTATAAAGAAAGAAACAGGCAATTATGATACGGTAATCAAGCGCGTGCTGTATCGCGATTTAGAAATGGATTCTCCCTACAATACCTATAAATATGCAGGTTTACCTCCGGGGCCGATCACCATGCCCGATATTTCATCGCTAGAAGCGGTTCTAAACCCTGAAAAACATCGATATTTGTTTTTTGTCGCCGATGTTTCCAACTTTGGTTATCACATGTTTGCAGAAACCTTGGCGCAGCACAACCGAAATAAAGTACAGTACATCCGATGGGTCAATTCACAGAGAATCAACAGATAGCGTACATTGTCGGTTTTTTCTTTCTACTTAACGGAAATTAACCGTCATTTAGGAAAATCTTATGACATTTGTTCTTGTCACGAAAACATCCCCCACTATTTTTGCCGGCTAAAATTTAAGTTTCCTCCGTATATAAATAGGAACTAAAAATTTTTGAAAATGAGAAAATGGATAGGTTTCATTTGCCACTTAGCCTTGATTGGTTTTATGACCAGTTTTGCTACCTTTTCAGACAAATCTGAAGAAAAGGTGATACAGGTACCCGATTTTCTGAAGGTTGAAAATTCTTTGGAAACAGTGGTTGAAAATAGCATCCAACCTGAAAGCATAAATTTTGCTCCTGTAGTATTCTTGAAAAAAGACTTCTTGGGCTTTAAGGAAACCCTTGCGTTTAAAGAATCACAAGGAAGCTATAATGCGATCAATACCCTTGGATACATGGGGAAATATCAGTTTGGCGCCAACACCCTGAAGCTTCTCGGGCTTTACGATGTCAACAAATTTATGGCCGATGCCAAATTGCAAGAACAGCTGTTCAACCTAAATGTTGCCCGTAACAAATGGATATTGCGCCGCGAAATCAAAAGGTACAGTGGTAAACGCATTAGAGGTACGACGATTACAGAATCTGGTATCATTGCAGCAGCGCATCTAGCGGGAGCTGGAAATGTCAAGAAATACCTCCATTCTTATGGAAAAGAAGACGTTGCCGATGCCTACGGCAGTAATATATCGTACTACATCAGAAAATTTGGAGGGTTTGACACCTCTGAAGTCAAGGCCAAACACAACCCGAGAATTTAAAGGATCGAAGACTACAAAGAAAACCGGAACTAGAGTTTCGGTTTTTTTATGCTTGAAAAATAAAGATGGTGGGCCGTTTGTTGATGGCCACCTCAATGCGTTGCCATTCATTGATAGTTTTGGTGACAATCGACTCCGTTTCCAATGTAATGTCGGTTGCAATGCACAATCGGGTTTCGGGCTTCAAATGCTTCTTAAGTTCAATGAACAGTTTTTCGTTGCGATACGGGGTCTCAATAAAAATTTGGGTTTGGTTCGACTCTTTTGAAGCCTTTTCAAATTTTTTGATGGCACTTTTACGTTCCGCACTTTCAATGGGCAAATAGCCGTTGAACGCAAAATTCTGGCCGTTCATACCGCTGCCCATCAATGCCATGAGTATTGAGGAAGGACCGACCAGTGGCACCACCGGAATGTTTTTTTGATGCGCAATTTTTACGATTTCCGCTCCTGGATCTGCAATTGCCGGGCAACCGGCCTCTGACAGCAGGCCCACATTGATACCGTGAATGCAGGGTTCCAAAAAAGTGGGCAACTCATGTGCTTCGGTATACTTGTTCAACACCTCAATCTTCAAATTGGGCTGGGATTTTTGTGGCGTGATTTTTTTGATGAAATGTCTTGCCGTCTTTTCATTCTCGACAATGTAGTGGTCAATCTGGTCTATGGCGGCCCGCACAGATAACGGAAGCACCTCTAAAGGAGCCGTATCGCCCAAAGTCGAGGGTATTAGGTACAATTTCCCGGTGATCAAACCTGGTGCCTTATCTTTCATGACCGATTTAGTTTTTGGGCAATGGCCGAACAGGCGCTATCAATCATCTGATATACATTTTCAAAACCTTTGGTGCCGCCATAATATGGGTCTGGTACCTCGGTTATCCCCAAATCTGCTTCTTTGAGCAGCAATCTTACTTTTTGCTTTTCAGCTTCTGTAGCGGCTTGGGCCAGTACATTGGCGTAGTTGCTGTTGTCCATCACATAAATCAAATCAAACGCTTCAAAATCTGAAGAACGGAATTTTCTACAACGCTGCATGCTGATGTCGAGTCCGTGTTGTCTTGCAACATCGATGGAGCGTGGGTCAGGCGGCTCTCCTATGTGGTATCCTCCGGTACCGGCAGAATCGACCGTGACGTTTTCAGCAGCAACTTTTGACTTGAGAATGCCCTCAGCCAGTGGAGAGCGACAGATATTGCCCAAACAGACCATCAAAACCTTGGTCATTCAGCGTCGGTTTAAGTGAATTTTTTGTTCAGGTCTTCAATATATTTTCTGAACTGCTTGTCGGTTTCCGCAAGGTTGTCAACGGTCTTGCAAGCATGGAGTACGGTGGCATGGTCACGTTTGCCAATCTGCGAGCCGATACTCGCCAAAGAAGCCTTCGTGAATTTTTTCGCAAAGAACATGGCCAATTGACGGGCCTGAACGATGTGCCGTTTTCTGGTCTTTGATTGCAGCGTGGCCACATCCATCTCAAAATAGTCTGAGACCACTTTTTGAATGTAGTCGATGGACACTTCCCTCTTGGTGTTCTTGACAAATTTTTCGACCACTTGCTGTGCCAGTTCCAAGGTGACCTCACGCTTGTTGAACGAAGATTGTGCGATCAATGAGATGATGGCTCCCTCAAGTTCTCGAATATTCGTCTTGATATTCTTGGCAACATGGTCGATGATTTCTTCGGGCATTTCGACCCCATCACGGTACAGTTTGTTTTTGAGGATGCTTACCCTTGTTTCGTAATCGGGGCTCTGCAATTCTGCCGACAGCCCCCATTTGAAACGCGACAATAAACGTTGTTCGATATCCTGCATGTCTACAGGTGCCTTATCAGAGGTCAACACGACCTGTTTGCCGTTTTGGTGCAAATGGTTGAAAATATGGAAGAAGACATCTTGCGTACCTGACTTGCCCGAAAGAAACTGCACATCATCAATGATGAGGGTATCGATCAATTGATAAAAATGGATGAAATCGTTCCGGGTATTTTTCTTGACCGATTCAATGTACTGTTGCGTAAACTTTTCGGCGGAAATATAAAGTACTGTTTTCTCTGGATATTTATCCTTGATCTCAACGCCTATGGCGTGGGCCAAATGGGTTTTTCCCAAACCGACACCACCAAAAATCAATAATGGATTGAACGAAGTGCCACCAGGTTTGTTCGCCACGGCCATACCTGCCGAACGTGCCAAGCGGTTGGAATCTCCTTCAAGAAAGTTTTCAAAATTATAGCTCGGATTAAGCTGTGACTCGATTTTGATGTTACGGATGCCTGGAATCACAAACGGATTCTTCAACTCTGGGTTCTTTGAGGTAACTGGCACGTCCAATTCTTGGGGCTCCATTGCTGACCGATTTGAGCTGGGTATTTTTTCTGTAAAGGGTTCGCTGTTACCGTATTTGTTTTCCATCTTGATGATGTAGACCAATTTGGCACTATTGCCAAGTTCTTTGGTGAGGGCCACTTTGAGCAATTTCACATAATGCTCTTCAAGCCATTCATAAAAAAATTTACTGGGTACTTGAATGCTCAGTGCACTATCGGTAAGGCGAACAGGGCGTATGGGTTCAAACCAAGTTTTGAATGCCTGCGGTTGGATGTTATCTTCGATAAAAGACAAACAGTTGTTCCAAACTGAATCTGCAGTAACATCCATAGAAAGGCCTCCTTATTGTGTTGGTTAGTGTATCAGTTTTAGATTAAAACTTTCGGGGGTTTCCCGTTGCTCAGGATGCGACAAATATGTGAACAAAAATTTTAAAAAAAAAATCATTTACGGGTTGAATTTTCCTTTTTTTTTTCGCATGTTCTCTTTCGAAAAAGGCGAGCCTCTAAATATATAATTTTTCCTCTAACTTCATGAAATTTAACACTTTTTCTTTTCGAGTCAGATATGCTGAAACTGACCAGATGGGCATTGTCTACCACGGCAACTACGCACAGTACCTAGAAATGGGCAGGGTAGAGTGGCTGCGGGCTCTGGGCATAACCTATAGAAGCATGGAAGAAACTGGAACCAAGTTGCCGGTCATTTTCTTACAAATCAATTACAAGAAATCTGCCAAATATGATGATTTGATAACCGTTGAGACCACCCTCAAAAAAATACCGACCGTTCGGATAGAATTCGACTATAAAGTCTATGGTGAAAATGGGGAATTGTTGGCCGAGGCAAATACCGTTTTGGTGTTTATTGATATGGCCACGGGCAAACCCAAAAGATGCCCAAAATACATACTTGAAAAATTGATGTGATTTTGCCTTTTTTGTCCTAAAAAAGTGCAACGAGCAAAATGCTAATGACCGCCAATGCGATACCGCCCCAATTTTTTATGCTGAGACGTTCTTTAAAAAGCAGTATGCCCAACAATGTCGAAAACATGACAATGGCCACATTGTTGATCGTAAATATTGAAGAACTGTTCAAAGCATCATTCCGCAGGGCGCGCAACAAGAAGAAAATGGAAAAATAATTGGGTATGCCCAATGCGATTCCGCCAAGAACATCCTTAAAATGAATTTTTGGGCGTTGAACAAAAGATCGAAGACTGACAAACACGATTCCAGTGGTAGCGGCGGCTGCAAAAACCGTGGCTGAAAAAACAGGATATTCCTCGGTTCGCAATTGTGTTTCCTGCAAATATTTGATACTGGTGTCAATGACGCCCGAACCCAAAAAAACCAATGTGGGCAGTAACAGTGAATTTTTTTGTATGGCAATACTTCCCTTCTTGAGTGATGCAAAATAAACCGCAGCCAAGGCCATCAGTATGCCAACGATTTGTAAGATCGAGAGCTTTTCTTTGTAGACCAGCAACGCAAAAACAACGGGAATCACCAATGACATTTTTGTCGCGACAGAAGTGACCCCAACCCCGTTCAACTGTGAGGATTTTGCCATAATTCTGAAAATAAGGATAAAGAGTACCCCCAATGCCAACGTACCCCACAACCAAGGTGCATTGACAATTTCAGTAATATTCACTGTCTTTTCGTACAACAGCAGGCCGGTAACACATGCCGTGATGTAGTTGAAGATGATGGCGTAAAGTGTATGCACCTTAAACCTGTCGTAAAGCTTAAAAACAACAAAAATGAGACTGGAGCACAGTACACTGAGGGCGAGATCAAGCATTTACAAACGATGGTTAAGTTCAGTAATGTCTTCAGAGCCTACCTGTAAGTGCCATGTTCTGATGCCCAATGTGCTTGCGGACTCAATATTTTCGAGCGTATCGTCAATGAACAGGGTTTCGTTGACAGATAATCCATTTTGTTGCAGTACAAACTCGAAAATCTCAGCGTCGGGTTTACGCATTCCCATTTCATACGAAAGATAAAATTGCTCAAAACAGTTTTTGAAGCGCATGAAATGTTCGCCCATTTTTTCTTTTTCGTGTTGAATGTGTATCTCATTGGTATTGCTCAACAGAAACAGGCGATAGTTGCCCTCTTCTGCCAGTTGTTCTAAAAAGGTCAATCGATGCAACGGAAAATCAAGCAAAATGGCATTCCATGCATCGATTAATTGCTGCTTGTTCGCTTTGGGAAACAGATTTCCTGTGGTTTCCAAAAAATCGTCAGAGCTGACAATGCCCTTTTCATAAGCTTTAAAGAGGCTGTCGAGTTCAGGGGTGATTTCTGTGAACCCGAATGGTGCCATCGCCCTTCCTGTGGCCGGTTTGTCTAAATCGATAAAAATATCGCCGAAATCAAAAATGATGTTTTTAATCATTCTCAAGTACAATTAAAATGTCATCGATGCTATTTTTCTTTTCAATGACTTTTCCTGTAATGTTTGGAGCTTTAATCCCCTTTTTAAATGTAGTTGTGCCCGTAAAGACGCGCGCCTCGTCCCAAAGATTCGCATCAATAAAGGCTTGCAGTGTTTGGGCGCCTCCCTCGATGATGACACTCGCTATATTGTGTCGGCACAAAATTTCACAAATCTGCTCGGCCATTTGCTTATCAAAACCCAATATTTCATACTGAATGTTTTCTTTAGATGGATTTTGTTCGCTGTTTTCGGTAAGGATGATGGTTTTCACACTACCGTCAAAAACATGGTACGAATTTGGAATCCGCAATTGCCTGTCCAGAACCACTCTAATCGGATTATTTCCTGACCAATCTCGAACATTTAATTTTGGGTTGTCTTTCAATACGGTTTCCGTACCCACCAAAATGGCCTGCTCTTGGCTACGCCATTGGTGTACCAATTGCCGAGAGTATGTATTGGTGATCCAATACGGTTGGGCATCTTTTTGTCGTGTCGAATCTTCTGGAGCTATGAATCCATCCACGGTTTTAGCCCATTTCAAAATAATGTAGGGCCGTTTTTTCTTATGATAGGTCAAAAACCGTTTGTGGTGTTCACGACATTCTGATTCCAAAATCCCAACCAAAACCTCACAACCAGCTTCCTTCAACTTTTTGATGCCCTGCCCAGCAACTTTATGGTGTGGATCTTGCAATCCGATGGCTACCTTCTTGATTTGATTCTCGATGATGAAATCCGCACAGGGCGGGGTCTTGCCAAAATGGGAGCAAGGCTCCAGGGTAACATACAGCGTAGCTTTCCTCAACAGTGACTTGTCTTTGACCGATGCGATGGCATTTACTTCAGCGTGGTTGCCGCCATATTCACTGGTATAGCCCTCACCGATGATTTTTTTATCATGAACAATGACGCAGCCCACAGCGGGGTTCGGCGCTGCAGAACCGATGGCATTTTTGCCCAGTTCAATGGCACGGAGCATGAATTTTTGGTCTATATTCACCATGCAAAAGTAGCGTATTCAATCCGATGGAAAAGCAAATGCTAATTCGTGAAATCCGAATAGGTGACAACCTTCAAGTGGAAAGATTAATAAAAAGTGTTTTGGAAGAGTATGGAGTTCCAAAAGTAGGTTCTGCTTATCAAGATAAAGCTTTGGAAAATATGTTCTTGGCGTATGATCGCCCAAAATCAGTCTTTTTTGTGATTGTTGAAACGGATAAAATCATCGGATGTGGCGGAATTGCCCCTTTGGACAATTATGAAGGAAATGTATGTGAACTACAAAAAATGTATTTGGGTAAAGCGGCAAGGGGCAGGGGTCTGGGCTACAAAATGATTGCAGTTTGTTTGAACAAAGCCAAGGAATTCAAATTTGAAGGTTGCTATCTTGAAACCATGCCCAATATGGATGCAGCCCAAAAACTGTATCTAAAAAATGGATTTGAATACATTGATTCGCCCATGGGCTGCACTGGCCATACCTCATGCCCCGTGTATATGTTCAAAAAGTTGTCAGAAGAAGTGTCCCCTTGAGGGGACTTTAGGGGTGTTTTCCGATATTTTTGACAAATGCTAGTAAAAGAAATAAAAACCATATTTCACCAAGAATTGGGGGATTTATACACAAAAGAGGAAATCGACAGTTTTTTTTACAGGCTGATTGAGCACTATTTGAATCTTGAACGATTTGTATTGGTCGTACGACCCGAACTTTCGTTGACCAAATCGGAAGAGCAGCCGTTGTTCGAAGCCATGGCGCGCCTAAAAAAAGAAGAACCACTCCAGTATATTCTTGGTGAGACGGAGTTTATGGATTTGACACTAAGAGTCAATGAGCATGTGTTGATTCCACGGCCAGAAACAGAGGAGTTGGCCAGGTGGATAATTGAATGTCAGGTTGAGCGCAGTCGAAACCTCAAAATTTTAGACATCGGCACAGGCAGCGGTTGTATCGCCATTGCTTTGGCCAAAAATATATCAGAAGCAGAAGTGCACGCTATTGACATTTCTAAAAAGACTTTGGAAGTTGCCAAGAAAAATGCAAAAGCCAACAATGTTGACATTCATTTTCTACAGGATGATATTCTAAAATCTACATTCGTAAATCGCAATTCAAAATTTGATACCATCGTTTCAAACCCCCCCTATGTGCGAGAGCAAGAAAAGGCCGAAATGCAAAACAATGTCAAAAAATATGAGCCAGAAGGGGCTTTGTATGTTTCTGACGAGCATCCGTTGGTGTATTACGAAGCCATTGCCCGATTTTGTAAAAGGCATTTGAAGCAGAGTGGTCAATTGTACTTGGAAATCAATCAATATCTAGCCGAAGAAACCATATCACTTTTAAAGCATCACGGTTTTCATGGGATTGAACTAAAAAAGGATATTTTTGGAAATGACCGCATGATAAAAGCAACCAAGCATGAATAGCATAGTAGTTTTTTGTGGCAGCAGTGAGGGCGAGGATTCCAAGATTTTAAAGGATGCCACCTTGTTGGGCAGTACCTTGGCCAAAAAAAATATCACTTTGGTGTATGGTGCCGCACGCATTGGGGTCATGGGCCACGTCGCCCAAGCATGTTTGGACAATGGGGGCGAGGTCATCGGTATTATCCCAGATTTTTTGATGCTGCGAGAGGTGTACCATTCCAGTTTGAGCGAGTTAATCGTCACAGCATCCATGCACGAGCGAAAGACCAAGATGCACGAACTTTCGGAGGGGGTGATCGTGCTTCCTGGTGGCTATGGCACATTGGAAGAATTTTTTGAAATGATCACTTGGGCACAGTTGGGCCTGCATCAAAAGCCCATCGGTATTTTGAACACAGGTGGATTTTACGATGAGCTGCTGGCCATGCTGGAGAAAATGGTAAAACAAGGCTTTTTGAAAAGGATCAATTATGAAATGATACAGGTAGATGAAGATGTTGATGCGCTACTGGAGAAAATGGAGAATTATCAACCCATCCCAGTTCCGAAATGGATTAAAAAAGGTCAGGTTTGATGGATGTGAAGCAAAAAATAGAAACCCTACGCAACGAACTGCGCGAACATAATTACAGCTACTATGTGCTTGACGCCCCGGTGATTTCCGATTATGAGTTTGATATGAAAATCAAGGAATTACAAGGGTTGGAAGCCGCCCATCCAGAATTTCATGATCCGAATTCACCAACGCTTCGGGTTGGGGGAGCAGTGACCAAGAATTTTGAGACCGTAGTGCACGAACATCGTATGTATTCGTTGGACAATTCCTATTCCAAGGATGATTTAGAGGATTGGGAAAAGCGCATTCAACGCATTTTGGGCGATGTGCCCGTCGAATTCACCTGCGAGCTGAAATACGATGGAGCTTCCATCAGTCTTACCTATGAAAATGGAGCATTGGTTAAAGCAGTGACACGAGGTGATGGCTTTCAGGGCGATGATGTCACGACTAATGTGAAGACCATCCGTTCCATCCCTTTGAAATTGAAAGGGGGTTATCCCCCGAAATTTGACATTCGTGGCGAGATTATTTTGACCTTGAAAGGTTTTGCCAAAATGAACCAAGAGCGTATTGCCAATGGTGAAGAACCGTACATGAATCCGAGAAACACGGCTTCGGGCAGTCTTAAACTCCAAGACAGTGCTTTGGTCGCTGCCCGACCGTTGGATTGTCTTTTGTACAGCATCGCAGGCGCATCAGGACTCAAAACCCAGTTCGAAGTGTTGGAAAAAGCCCGTGAATGGGGCTTTAAAGTGCCTTCAATAGCGAAACTCTGTAAATCAGTTGATGAGGTCTTACAGTTTGTGGATTATTGGGACGTGCACCGACATGAACTGCCCTATGAAACCGATGGGGTGGTCATCAAGGTGAACAACCTGCAACAGCAAGAAGAGCTGGGGTATACCGCAAAGGCACCACGTTGGGCCATGGCCTACAAGTTCAAGTCGGAACAAGTTTCAACGGTTCTGCACGAAATTACCTATCAAGTGGGGCGTACCGGTGCCATTACGCCAGTGGCGAACTTGGAACCCGTGTTATTGGCAGGTACGACGGTAAAACGGGCCTCGTTGCACAATGCCGACCAAATTACCAAACTTGACATTCGTGAGGGCGACACTGTTTTTGTGGAAAAAGGCGGTGAAATCATCCCCAAAATCATTGCGGTTGATTTTACTAAACGCAATCCAGATTCTGAACCGACGAAATACATTGAATATTGTCCTGAATGTGGTACGGAATTAATCCGTAAGGAAGGGGAAGCGCAACATTTCTGTCTGAATGATATGGGCTGTCCGCCGCAGATAACCGGTCGTATTCAGCATTTTATTTCCCGAAAGGCCATGGACATTGAGGGGTTGGGCGGTGAGACCGTTGAACTGCTTTTTAAAGAAGGATTGATTGAAAATTATGCGGATTTGTATGAACTGACTGTGGAGCAAATCATCCCCTTGGAGCGGATGGCTGAAAAATCGGCCGAGAATTTGGTGAATGGGGTAGAAGCCTCTAAAAAAATTCCTTTTGAGCGGGTGTTGTTCGCTTTGGGCATCCGTTATGTGGGTGAGACCGTGGCCAAAAAGTTGGCCAAGGCCTATAAAAACATCGATGCTTTGATGGCGGCCAGTGAAGAAGAATTGGTGGCCGTCGATGAAATTGGGGGGCGTATCGCCGAAAGTGTGGTGCAGTTTTTTTCCGAAGAAAAGAATCGTGAAATCGTAGAGCGTTTGAAATCCTACGGATTACAGTTTTCACTTTCCGAAGCACAGCTTCAAAACCAATCAGATGCCCTGAAAGGCCAAACCTTTGTGGTTTCGGGGGTTTTTGAGTCCATCGGTAGAAACGAATTGAAGAAACTGATTGAAGACAATGGGGGCAAAGTGGCCTCATCGGTATCTTCAAAAACCTCATTTTTGGTGGCCGGTGACAATATGGGTCCCAGCAAACGCACGAAGGCAGAAAGTTTGGGCGTGCCCATCATTTCTGAACGAGAATTTTTAACAATGGTGTCTTAAATTTGGAAAATGGAATCCATTTTCTCTCCTGAATCCTACCGAATCATCACCTACGTGATGTTGTTTTTTGCCATACTCTATGTGGTATTTGAAGTATACCTGAATTTAAATGAGTTGGATGATGACACTTCGAATATTGTATTGTTGGAAGCCTCCAAAGAACAGTATTTCTTTATACCCTTTGCTTTGGGGGCCATTATGGGACATCTGTTTTTGGGAGCTCAAACAAACTACTTCGGTATTTCAGGAGGATGGGCTGTAACACTGCTCTTTGCCCTATGCCTACTGATGTTGGGTGCGGGATTTTGGATGCCTTCGAAAAAATCCAAAGGTTTTCTTACCCTATTGTTGGTGATAGGTCTGGTATATGGTCATTTTATCTGGTCACAAAATTTTATGATGGTATGAGTGGCTTGAGAACATTTGTCAGAAGAAATCTTGAAACTATCGAAAGAATCCGATTGGCCATGGTCATTATTTTTGCCGCCATGATAGTGATTGATATTGTTCTGGCCGTTTTTTTAAAGGAAAAATACCCTACGTTCAGCGAGGTTGTCAAAGAAAACCGAACAGAATGGATGTGGCTCAGTTTTCTGTTGGGTGGCCTCATCTCTAAAATATTCTATAACCGAAAAGTATTGGTAAGGCGAAAAGAAATCTCGGGCTTTTTTGCCTTCGTTGCGATCTGCCTATTGCTTGCCACTTTGGGAGCTTTGTTGCCCAAAGACCTCAGTACAGAAATTCATTTGGCCGTGATGTTGAGCGGCGGACTTATGGCCCACTTGGCGTGGCCCCAATATATTCATGATGAAGCTGCCCAATGATTACAATGCATTTCAAGAGACTTTGGCCAATCAAGCACCACCTGATACTTGGCCCAAAGCACTACAATCACTTTGGTACGATGCCAAAGGCAATTGGCATACCGCCCATGACCTAATAGACGGGTCAAATGACTCTACGGCTAAATGGATACATGCTTACCTACACCGAAAAGAAGGCGACGAATGGAATGCTGGGTATTGGTACCGCCAAGCTGGGAAATCTTTTCCAAAAATGACGCTGGATGAAGAGGCAAAACAATTGGTTCTGGAAATACTTTCTTAAGTGGTTTTGATTTGGAAAGATTTAATTTTTCTTCTCGTTCCGATTATTCCACTTTTCCCAATGTGGAGATGTTTTTCGCCATAGTGGGCGGGCCTCTATATCTGTTATATGATTGGGATACAACACATACCACGTGGTGGCAGTGTATCTATCCGTTCCACCACCAACAATACTATCTTTAAAATAATCTATCATGAAAGCGGTCGAATACCCATTGGTTCCAGCAATTTTGGTCCAGTGGTTCTGTGATCTAAATCTGATTTTAAGTGAATCTTCTTCAATTTGTGGGGCTTGTCCAACAATAGTTTTGATTTGTGCAAACACTTCCTCATCTTCAAAAATGGTCAAGAAGTCGGCATCGGCTACATGTTCAACTCTGTTGCTTCCCCAGCCGATCCTGATGGGATAACCCAATCGAACGGCATCAATCAATCTTGATTTTTCTCCAAAAGTAACCTCACCGTTCGCATCGTTTTGAAACACTTTTTGCCATCCTCCCTGTGAATCTTTGGGCATTTCACAAGAAGAAATTAAAATAAAGAAAATGCAAAAAGCCGATGTCAAGTAATTTGTTTTGCGTGTCATTTTGATAGTTTTATAAATGTTGCCATACTGTTTTCCAAAACGTATTATTTCTAAAGGGTGTCGATTATTGTGTCGAGTCAATGTCCCTAATCTTTTTTGCAGGATTTCCACCAAAAACCACATTATCAGGAACATCTTTTATTACCACGGAACCTGCCGCTATAACTGAATTGTTTCCTATTTCTACGCCTCCTATTATGGAGCTGTGTCCACCTATCCATACATTGTTCCCGATAGTTATCGGTTCTGCAAAGCCTGATTTGTGGCGGTCAACTGGATGTATGCTGTGTCCCGCAGTGTAAATTCCAACATTCGGTGCAATAAGGCAATTGTCTCCAATCCTTACTTCGGCAATATCTAAAATTGTACAGTTAAATCCTGCATAGAAATTTTCTCCAACATGAATATTGTAACCAAAATCACAATGAAAATTGTGGTCAATGGTAACTCCTTTTCCAACAGAACCGAAAAGTTCCCCTAAAACCCTTCTTTTTAATTCATCGTTTTCGTAGTTCGCCAAGTTAAATCTTTGCAAAAGCCTTCCCGCCCTTATAAGGTCTTCTTTGAATTTTTTATCATTTCTGACATATTCTATTCTTCCGTGGTTCATGGTTGTAGGTTTTCAACTATTGCTATTCCATATCTGTATTATTTAATAAGATAAGGCAAAAAAAATATGCTGCTCACATTGTTTTTCACAAAAGAATCTCACGATTTAGCTTCGCAGGTAACAAATTCCTGACAAAGCGCCCTTCTTGATTATTAAACGGAAACTTGTATAAGTCGTATTTCCTAAAAGGAAGGAAGTCCACCCCCCGACCTGCAAGGTTTCAAAAACCTTGCAGGTCAACTTTGAGATCATTCCGCCGCAATCAAATTGAGTTCCCCGACCGCATTGCGAATGTCCATCGGCCAGATAAAGAGGCGGTTGTAGGGTTTGACCAAATGATACTTTTGGGGATTATAGACCTTGAGTGTGGTCATATCGATACAAAAACGCTGCACCCAGCTTGACTCACGAATAAAAAAGCCGTTGCTCGGTTTGGCCTTTTTAATGGCCGAAAGCAGCTTTAGGCACATACGGTACTCATAACCTGTCAGCATACTGGGGTCGGCCCATGCGCCGAGATTGTTTTCAACTGCATTTTTGACGGCTTCTCTGGCCAATCGTAAATCTGAGTTTTTGGGCAAGTTTGGGTAGATGATGATGTTTGAGGCCCAGCCCGACTCCAACATCAAGAGGTTGAAGGTTTTTCGCTGCTCCAAAGAAACAGTTGCAAGTTCTGTTTTGGTGTAACTTGGGGCAATATAGGCCAGCAAGCGGCCAAAACTATCAAAGTGTTCATCTGCAGAATGAATAAACAATTGGCGGTTCGTGCCACTGGGTCTGGCCAAACGGTCGTCCAACAATTGTTTGAAAACCTCTTTGGCCTGATTGCCCTGGGTGATCTGTAGCGTGCCCGCATTGGTGAGTTTGGGCAAAAGCAGGGCTTTCAGTTCGGGGTCGATCCAATTGTCAAAATTACCAGTTTCCAATTCGGTCTTAAGTTGGGCGAACTTGGCATTTGCGGTAGCTTCGCCGCCTTGATAATTGGTTTCGGGAGTATCAATGCCGAGCATGCGAATCGGCATGCGAACAAATGGGGTGTCACCATCGGCTGGGTCGCCTGATTTCGTCTTTTTGCCCAACTGTTCCAATTCGATGCCGTTGGGATCCCAAAAAATTTGTACTTGTTCCATGATAAGTATTTAAAAACTTCTTCAAGCTACTACTTTTCATGCATTGGGCAGTGTTATCATGTGGTTAAGAAAGATACACTTGTGTGGTCGGTCTTTTATCGTGTGCGAATGGCTTTGATAAGGGACTGTTCTATTGTTTAAAAAACTCTTTCTTGTAGAATTGCCCCAGCTCTTTGGTCAGCAGCAGTACTTCGGGTTTGTCTTTTCGGAGTCCGATGGTCCAATCATTGAAAATTTCCCAAGCATCGTTGACAAAAATGGGTTTGCCGTACGCAGACTCAAGCTTTTTACGAATACGGTCTTCTTCACCTTTACCGGTTAAAATCCATGCTGTATTCAGCTTTCCGTCGCCGAAACGGGCCTCTATTTTCCGAGGGAAGCCGGCATACTCGATACCGAAGCAGTTCAATTGCAATTGTGCGTTGGGGTCAGAACCATCCAATTCTTGTTCGTGAACCAATTGGCTGTTGGCCCCGAGCTTTGGCCTGAGATTTTCTAAAGTGCCACCCATTTCAATGAATTTTGGAATTTTTCCTGTTTCCGAATAGTTTGTTTCAACTGCTTTTCCAGCGGTCAAATAAGGATTTTTCCAAACAAAAAGGTTGGGATGTATCGCCTCTTTGGTCAATATCCAGACAACATCCTCATCCATTTTGGCAAAGATTCCTTCCTCAAAATACACTTTATAGCCCATAAAAACATCTGTGGTGTCCTTTCTTGATTCAATCAAAGTGTTAATGGCATTGCCATGGGCCTCGATATAGTGTAATTGGTCATCGGCAAAAGTGAAGACCACTTGGGCCAAGGTGCCATTTTTGGTCTTTAAATTGGTACAAACCAAATGCGACTCGGTATTTTTTGCCAGTGGAAAACTGGGTTTATCGATATCAATAACGGAATGTGAGAGTACATCATCGCCAATTTTCTCTTTGACGACCGTCATGGACTCATAGAAGTTGATATCGTTAAAAATGGATTTGCTCTGTGAATGGGCCAAAAATGAAAAGGCAATGAAACACAGGGGTATCATTGCCTTTTTGATGATTGATTGCATTGTTTTTGATTGATGTTTCCCTAAAGATGACGAGAAAAATCGATTGTTACACTTTTATGCTGATTCCTTCCGAGGCAACTGCTTCTGCAGTATCAAAATAAAAGTCAATACGGCCGAGATTGATACCATAACAGCCCACTTGATTGACCAAAACTTGCTTACCTGTTTTATTGGTGCGCACATCAGGTGTTTCTAAAAAGGTATGGGTATGCCCGCCGATAATTAACTGTGTGTGTTCGGTTTTTTCTGCCAGGGTCACATCATCAGGGCGATTGGGATTATTATCATAATCATACCCCAAGTGTGACAGGCAGATGATAAGGTCGCAATTTTCTTCTTCCTTCAACTTTCGCTCTGCGTCCAATGCAATTTCATAGGGATTCAAATATTCGGTCTCTTTGTACAGCTTTTTGAGGACCAATCCATCCAAAGCGATTCCGATTCCGTATACCCCAACTTTGAGGCCATCGAGCGTGTAGGTTTGATACGGTTTTACAAAACCGTTCATGACCGTGTTCGAAAAATCATAATTGGCAGAGAGCAATTCAAATTCTGCATGGGGCATTTGGGCCAAAAGGCCCTCGATACCATTGTCAAAATCGTGGTTGCCAATGGTCGCTGCATCATATTTGAGCTTACTCATCAATTTGAACTCCAATTCACCGCCGTAAAAATTGAAATAGGGCGTACCCTGAAAAATATCGCCCGCATCAAGCAGCAACGTATTTGGATTCTCTTCACGTATTTGTTGAACAAGGCTCGCCCTGCGGGCCAATCCGCCCAAATTGGCGTATCGTGAATGGTCTGAAGGAAAAGGGTCGATATGGCTATGCACATCATTGGTGTGCAAAATGGTGATGTGCTTTTTTTCAAAACCTGAGCAGGATTGTAGTCCCGCAGCTCCCAATCCCAAATAGGTTGCGGAGGCTACCGAGTTCTGTAAAAAAGTGCGTCTATCCATCATAATTTTATAAAACGGTGATCAACCTTGTTCACAAGGGTATCGTTTGCCTTGAAATAGTCAATAAGCGCGTTTCGCACCAGATATTCCATCACGTGTACATCGGTACGGTCTTTAAAAAAACCCATCTCATCCCCGCCTTGCACCAGATAATCAGAGGTGGCAACACGGTAGGTACGCTCTTCATCAAAAGGCTCACCGTTGATGGTGACCGATTGTAGGCTTCCGTCCTTATCCAGAACAATCTGTATACCTGCAATTGGGTGGGGCCGACCTGAGGCCATTAAAAAACCAACCATCTTGCGCACTGCGGTGCCGGACAATTCCACAACCGCGATTCGATTTTCAAAGGGCATGACCTGATAGGCCGTTCTTGTGGTGACCTGTCCTTTTGAAACGATGGCGCGGACACCTCCGTGGTTAAAAACCACAAAATCGACATCCTTTCCCGTTCTTGATTTAAAAATTGGACTGGCCTGCTCTAAAATGGCATCTGCCAAAAGATTGCCCGCTGAGGTATTAAACTCCCCATCTGCTTTGGTCAAGGTATTGGGAGCGTACGCCAAAGGGGCATCCATCACCTCGTTGATTCTTTTTCTGTAGGGTGCTATGAAGTTTTCGATGGAATCAATTTGCGGCAACGAATTGTCTATGGGCAGTTGTGAAGCATTGATGTTTGACACCATCTGCGGTTCTTGCCGACAGGATGAGAAGAACCCAATTGTTACAAATAAAACAAAAAGTTGTATTTTTAAAATCTTCAACGAAGTTATCTTTGTGTGGTGAACGGGCCTAATGATTACATTTGTAAAAATGTGAAAAATTAATGTTATTCAAAGGGCTGCAGGATAAATTTAAAGTTAAATCTGCCCAAAAAATTTTGGAACAGAAGTTACAGCAACCTCCGCAAGAGGTACTCAGGGATAAGGGCATCACCGCTGTAGGTTGTATTGTAGACACCGATGCCTTTGTCAGGGCAGAGGCATTTTATGATTTGATAGAAGAGTTTTCGCTCAGGCCCAATGCGGTAAAGATTATCGGCTACAAGCGTGATTTTGATACCGCTTCACCTTATGCGATACAAATGTTCGGAGATAAGGATTTGGGCAAGAAGGGGCAAATAGAGAACGGGTACGTGATGGAGTTTTTGAGCCGCGAATATGATATGCTCATCAACTACTACACCGATGACAATCTGATGATGAAGTTGCTATCGGTCAAGACCCCAGCACGGTTAAGGGTCGGATTTGGTTCTGTCGACGCAAAAATCAACGATTTGATTCTCAACACGCCACTTGATGACTTTAAGACCTTTAAGACCGAGTTGAAAAAGTATTTAACAGTATTTCAAGAGATTTGATATGGATGGTTTGATAGGCACGGGGGTAGCATTGGTCACGCCCTTTAAAAACGATTTTTCGGTCGATGTCGCCGCACTTCAAAAAGTTGTGGAGCACTGTATCGATGGAGGAATAAATTATCTGGTGGTGTTGGGCACCACGGGCGAATCTGCTACGCTTTCCAAGAAAGAAAAGCAATTGGTCATGCAGACCGTGGCAAAGGTCAATTCAGGGCGTTTGCCCTTGGTCGTCGGGGTCGGTGGCAACAACACCCAAGCCGTGGTGGATGAACTGAAAACCTCGGATTTTGAGGATTTTGATGCAATCATGTCCGTTTCGCCCTATTACAATAAGCCCACCCAAGAAGGTATTTACCAACACTTTCGTGCAATCGCGAAAGCGTCTCCACTGCCCGTGGTTCCCTACAACGTGCCCTCGCGAACGGGCAGCAATATGCTACCGGAGACGACACTTCGTTTGGCCCATGACATCGAAAACATAGTCGCCATCAAGGAAGCATCGGGCGACATGGTGCAGGTCAATACCATTATCAAACAAAAACCAGAAGATTTCCATGTGATTTCTGGGGATGACTTCACCGCACTGCCCACGGTTCTGGCTGGGGGTAGCGGCGTAATTTCTGTTTTGGGGCAAGGCCTTCCTTCGGAATTCAGCACCATGATTTCTTTGGGATTGGATGGAGCCTCAGATGCTGCCTATGAAATCCATAATGCTTTGCTCAATGGGATGAAATTGATTTTTGAGGAAGGCAATCCAGCGGGCATCAAGACCATTTTTGAGTTATTGGGATTGTCAACTGCCTTGGTGCGCTTGCCTTTGGTCGAAGCCTCCCCCACACTGAAAAACAAATTGAAAGTGTTTGTCAACTCGGTGGAAAAAGTACGCGCCTGAACCGTTAAAAGTTCGCTAAAGGCTGTACTCATCCCTTTTTTACGCCTAATTTTGAATCCATGGTTGCATTTCGTAAATCCATTGATAATCATTAATTTTGCAAAATATTTTTTCAGGATGCGGGCATTTTTCCCTGTTTTATTTTCACTCTTCATAGTGTCATCGTGCAACGAGTATCAAAAGGTGCTCAAAAATGATGATACCAAGGCAAAGTACGACCTAGCCGAAAAATATTATGATGCAGGCGATTACAAACGCGCGAAGCGTCTTTTTGAGCAGATTGCCCCAAAATATGTCGGTAAGCCCCAAGGTGAGCGCGTGGCCTTCTTTTTTGCGGATTCTTATTTTAAGACCGATGATTTTTATTTGGCGGGCTATCAGTTTGAGCGTTTTGTGAAATCGTATCCTAAGAGTGACAAGATTCAAGAAGCTTCGTTTTTGGGCGCCAAAAGCTATTACGAGCTCTCACCAAGATATTCTTTGGATCAGACCGATACTGATAAAGCCTTGAGCAAACTGCAGGTTTTTATCAATTCATATCCTGAATCAGAATATTTTGACGAGGCCAACCAAATGGCACAAGAGTTGACGACCAAAAAAGAGAAAAAACAGATTGAAATAGCCAAACAGTTTGCGAAATTGGGGGAATTCAATTACCCGATATTGATTTCAGCCATGACTGCCTTGGATAACTTTATTTCTGAAAATCCAGGGTCGATTTACCGTGAAGAAGCTTTTTTCTACAAGCTGAAAGCAGCGACCGATTTGGCGCTCAACAGTACCGAAAACAAAAAGAAAGAACGTCTTGAAGAAGCAATTTCTGCATACAACGTATTGAAGAAATCATATCCAGAGACAACATTTGCAAAAGATGCGGACAGACTTTTTGAAACTCTTCAGAGAGAGATGCAACAATATTCAAAATAAGATTTAACTACATTTATGAACGACTTGAAAAACACCAATGCGCCGGTCACCACGATGACCCACAACCGCGACGAGTTTGATGACAAGACAGAGAACATCTACGAGGCCATATCCATTACGGCCAAACGTGCGATACAGATCAATTCTGAAATTAAAAAAGAATTGCTCGAAAAATTGGAAGAGTTTGCTACCTACAGCGATAGTTTGGAGGAAATTTTTGAAAACAAAGAACAGATTGAGGTTTCTAAGTTCTACGAAAAACTGCCCAAACCCCATGCCTTGGCCATTGAAGAATGGTTAGAAGACAAAATATACTATCGAAACACAGAAAAGGAAGAAGATTGAGATGTTAAGGGGCAAAAACATCCTTCTGGGCATCACCGGGGGAATCGCCGCTTACAAAACCACTTTTCTTGTTCGATTACTGATTAAAGCTGGCGCCAGTGTCAAGGTAGTGATGACACAGAGCGCCAGTTCTTTTGTGACCCCGCTCACACTCGCCACACTTTCCAAGCACGCCGTCTTGTTGGATTTTGTGAATGAAGAAGACGGTTCCCTTTCTTGGAACAACCATGTGGAGCTCGGTCTTTGGGCCGATTTGATGGTCATTGCCCCGGCAACGGCAAATACGCTCTCTAAAATGGCACATGGCACCTGTGACAATTTATTGCTGGCCACCTATCTTTCTGCAAAGTGCCCTGTCTTTTTTGCCCCGGCGATGGATTTGGATATGTACCAACACCCTTCGACCAAAGAAACGTTTCAGAAATTGCAATCCTTCGGCAACATCATGATTCCCGCTGAATCAGGTGAACTTGCCAGTGGGCTGCACGGTGAGGGCAGAATGGCAGAACCAGAGACGATTGTTGCAAAACTGACAGCATTTATTTCGGATGGAATGCCCCTCAAGGGGAAAAAAGTATTGATTACGGCAGGCCCGACCCATGAAGCATTGGATCCCGTTCGTTTTTTGGGAAACCATTCCACGGGTACCATGGGCTACCGACTTGCCGAATGGGCCGCGGAACTTGGTGCGGAGGTCATTCTGGTTTCAGGCCCAACCAATCTCGAAGCTTCCCACGAAAATATTACCACAATAAATATTACCTCGGCCCAAGAAATGTACGATGTCGTGCACCAATATTTTGGTACAGTTGATGTCGCCGTCGCTGCCGCTGCCGTGGCCGATTATCGCCCCAAAACCGTATCCGACCAAAAAATCAAAAAGCAAGAGGGTGATTTGAGCATCAGCATGGTTCGCAACCCTGATATCTTGAAATCCATGGGAACGCAAAAAAAGCAGCAGTTTTTGGTTGGCTTCGCACTTGAAACCGAAAACGAACTTGAAAATGCCAAAGGCAAACTCCAGCGCAAAAATTTGGATGCCATTATTTTGAACTCATTGAATGACCCAGGGGCCGGTTTTGGCTCAGAGACTAATAAAATAGCCTTTATAGACAAGAATCTCAACGTAAAAACGTTTGAGGTAAAGACGAAGGCAGAAGTTGCCATCGATATTTGGAAAGAAATCATCTCTCGCATTCATGCGTAACACCATACTTTTTTTGTTGCTGGTCACAATGGCGGCTTTCTTGCCGGCCCAGGAGCTGAACTGTACCGTAACGGTGAACTCAGATCAGGTGGGGCAGACCAACCAACAGATTTTTACCACGCTTGAACGTTCTCTCAACGATTTTGTGAACAAAACAAAATGGACCAACCGGGTGTTCAAAGAAAACGAACGCATCAACTGTCGCATGTTTATCACGGTAACGCAGTATGAGTCAGATCGTTTTGAGGCCAATGTTCAGGTACAATCCAATCGGCCCATTTACAATACTTCCTATGAAAGTCCGGTGTTCAATTACAAAGACAATGCCTTTGATTTTCAGTACCAAGAGTTTGAACCTTTGGTGTACAACCCAAATTCGTTTGATTCCAATTTGGTCGGGGTCATTTCATACTACGTCTATTTGATTCTTGGTCTTGATGCAGACACCTTTTCATTGCAGGGTGGTGACGACCACTATCGAAAAGCATTGAATATCGTGACACAGGCACAGGGCTCTAATTTTAAGGGCTGGGCACAAGAAACCGGCGAGCGTACACGTTTTGAACTGCTCGACAATTTGCTTTCCAATTCATTTCGTGAATATCGCATCGTGATGTACAACTACCATCGTAAAGGATTGGACGTTTTGGCCGACAACAACAGTACGGGCAAACAGGTCATCGCGGGCAGTCTGCGCCTTTTTGAGACCTTGATAAAACGCCGACCCAATGCGTTTTTGATCCAAACATTTTTTGATGCAAAATCGGAGGAGATACAGAATATTTTTTCCGATGGTCCCAAGGTTGATATCGTCAAACTCAAGGAAACCCTGAACCGCGTGGCTCCGTTTTATTCTTCGACGTGGAATGAAATCAATTACTAAGCCCTAGCCTTTTTCTATAAAGACGATTATCTTTATCGCTCAAATCGTGCGAAGTTGCTCAAAAGTCTTTCCATCAAAAATTATGCGTTGATTGACACCTTGGAAGTGTCATTTTCTGAAGGATTTACCACCATCACGGGCGAAACCGGTGCGGGTAAATCCATTTTACTGGGCGGATTGTCTTTGGTGCTGGGCAAACGTGCAGATTTATCCTCATTGATGGATAAGGAAACCAAGTGCATCATCGAAGCTGAGTTTTTTATTAATGGCTACCATTTGTCCGATTTCTTTGGGAAAAATGATTTGGATTATGCCGATACGACCATCATCCGTAGAGAAATTTTACCCTCGGGAAAATCTCGGGCGTTTGTCAATGATACCCCAGTGACCTTAGATGTGCTTTCGGCCCTTGGCGGTCGTCTGGTCGACATCCATTCACAACATCAGACGCTGCGCCTGACCGAGAATGATTTTCAGCTTCGGGTGATTGATGCCCTGGCAGATAATGCTGGGTATTTGGAAACCTACTCAAAAAAACTTTCCACCTTCAAAACGGCAAAAAAAGAGCTGGAAGCCTTACAAGAGTTGCAGCAAACCGCGGACAAAGAACATGATTACCATAGTTTTTTATTGCAAGAATTAGAGGCCGCCCCACTGAACCCGGGCATTCAAAAAACATTGGAAGAGGAACAAGGTCAGCTCAGCAATGCTGAGAGCATCATTGAATCGTTGTCACAGGGTAGCCAATTGCTTAAAAATGAGCAGTTGGGGCTTGTGGAACAGCTAGCCGAACTCAAACGTATTTTTAACAACCTCGCCAATTATGGCGATGCTTATAAAACCCTACATCAACGGCTAGAGTCTGTATTGATTGAACTTCAAGACGTTTCAAGTGAAATTGAAGGTCTCGAAGAGCTAGTGGATATGAATCCAAATCGCTTGGAGGAAGTGAACGGGCAATTGCAGACGCTGTACAATCTTCAAAAAAAGCACCAAGTGGCATCCATTGAAGAATTGATGGCCATCAAGGATGGTTTGGCCCAAAAGGTGGAAGAAGTTGCGAATATCGATTCAAAAATAGCGGCGAAAAATAGTGAAGTAAAAGAGCTGGAAGCCAACTTGGAACGTGAAGCTGACACAATTCGGGAACATCGAAATTCTGTGATTCCCAAACTGAAAAGTTTTTTGTTGCAAAATCTGGCAGAGTTGGGCATGCCCTCAGCCAGCTTTAAGATAGACATCAAACCCTCAGAGCACTTTAAACCAAATGGGAAAGATGAATTGACCTTTCTTTTTTCCGCAAATAGAGGTTCAGATTTCGGCGAACTGAAGAAAGTGGCCTCAGGAGGGGAACTTTCTCGTATCATGCTGACCATAAAATCTGTTTTGGCCACGTACGAACAGCTTCCGACGATGATATTTGATGAGATCGACACTGGAGTATCCGGTGAGATTTCAAACAAAATGGGCGATATCATGCAACAGATGGGCGAGACCATGCAGGTGTTTTCGATTACCCATTTGCCACAGGTTGCCTCTAAGGGCAGCAGCCAATTTAAAGTCTACAAGCGAGAGTCGGATGGCAAGACCCATACCCAAATAAAACAGTTGACCGAAGATGAGCGTGTGGTCGAACTGGCCGAGATGTTGGGAGGAAAATCAATTTCAGATTCCGCATTGGCCCATGCCAAACAACTTCTGAAAGTTTAATGTTTCTGGTTTCGGATTTCATCTTCTTTTCCAAACAGAAACTATAGAAGCCTGAAACAACAGAAACCTTTAAAACCATCGTATTCTTATTATCTTTGCCGCATTAAACAAAATAGCTGAAATACATGGGCCATAATCTATTGAAAGGAAAAAAAGGAATCATTTTTGGGGCATTGGATGAGAACTCCATCGCTTGGAAAACTGCGGAAAAGGTGCACGAAGAAGGTGGAGAATTTGTGCTGACCAATGCGCCGATAGCCATGCGCATGGGCCAAATCAATGAATTGGCCACGAGAACAAGTTCTGAAATCATTCCGGCCGATGCCACCAATGAAGAAGATTTACAAAACTTGGTTGCCAAGGCCATGGAGATTTTGGGCGGAAAGTTAGACTTTGTTCTCCATTCTATAGGCATGTCGGTCAATGTTCGAAAGGGCAGGGCCTACACCGATGAAAAATATGATTTTACGACCAAGGGTTGGGATGTCTCCGCACTTTCTTTTCACAAAGTGATGCAGACACTTTACAAGGCTGATGCCATGAACGAATGGGGCAGTATCGTTGCTTTGACCTATATGGCGGCCCAGCGAACGTTTCCAGATTACAACGACATGGCCGATAACAAAGCCTATCTTGAATCAGTGGCGCGTAGTTTTGGATACTTTTTTGGAAAGGAGAAAAAAGTTCGTGTGAACACCATTTCACAATCTCCGACACCTACAACTGCCGGTCAGGGCGTTAAAGGATTTGATGGCTTTATCAACTACGCTGAAAAAATGTCACCATTGGGCAATGCATCAGCAGATGATTGCGCCAATTATACCGTAACCTTGTTTTCAGATTTGACCAAAAAGGTCACGATGCAAAATCTTTTTCACGATGGTGGCTTTTCGAACACCGGGGTGAGCCAAGAGGTGATTGACGAGTTTTCAAAATAAAGAATTAACGGTTTCTAAGGGCCATCTGCCTTCGGTAGATGGTCTTTTATGTTTTAAATGGATTTACAGTTCTCCTTTATCATTCCCGTTTACAATAGACCTGAAGAAATTCGAGAGTTGTTGGAAAGCCTTTTGCGCATGAATTACGAAGGAAAGTATGAGATTGTCATCGTTGAAGACGGTTCTTCACAACCTTCTGATTCTGTAATTGGGCACTACGCGGATCAACTTTCCATCTCTTATTATCAGAAAAAAAATACCGGGCCGGGCGATTCAAGAAATTTCGGTATGCAACGGGCCAAGGGCAACTATTTCATAGTGCTCGATTCTGATTGTTTGCTGCCCGCCCATTATCTCAATGAGATTGAAAAAGCGCTTCAAAATGATTTTGTACACTGTTTTGGCGGTCCAGATGCGGCACATCCATCCTTTTCAAACATCCAAAAAGCCATCGATTTTACCATGACCTCATTTTTGACCACAGGGGGAATCAGGGGCGGGTCAGAAAAAATCGGCAAATTTCAGCCACGTAGTTTCAATATGGGCATTTCGAAAGAGGTGTTTGAGAAAACGGGAGGGTTCGGTCAAATCCATCCTGGCGAAGACCCTGACTTGACCTTTCGTATATGGGAAGCTGGCTATCAGACACGACTTTTTGAAAAAGCGTATGTATACCACAAACGGCGAATTGATTGGGGAAAATTTTATAAGCAGGTCAATAAATTTGGCATGGTGCGGCCCATTTTGAACAAATGGCACCCACAAACATCAAAGTTGACCTATTGGTTTCCAACCTTATTCCTGATGGGTTTTGTCGGATCATGTATTCTAATGTTATTTGGATTCTACTGGCCAATGCTCTTATACGGTGCCTATTTTGGTGCAGTGCTGATTGCCTCAGTATTCAAAACCAAGAGCGTGACCATAGCATTTTTATCGCTCTTTTCTACGGCCATTCAATTTTTCGGTTACGGTAGGGGTTTTTTGAAATCAACGATCTTGGTTAATTTTAGCGGTAAAGAACCAGAACAATTGTTTCCCCAATTATTTTTTAAACGTTAAGTGGCAATTCTAAAAAATATTGGCTCCTATTTTGGCAGACGCAAGGCCAAGGTATTCTCGCTATTCTTGCTGGCTTCGCTGCTGGCGTGGTTGGTCAGCAACCTATCAGGGGTCTATGAGTCAAGAACAGCTTTTGAAATAGACTATGAGAACGTGCCCGACACACTGTTGGTAAGCAAAAAGGCAAAGAAGCAACTGTTTGTGAAAGTAAGGGCATCGGGCTTTCGATTGTTCAATTATAACCTTGGTCCGAAACGGATCACTCTTGATATATCGAAGGCGCAAAGAAAGAATTCCAGATTTTTTCTGACCCAAAATGACCTTATCAGTGCGTTTGAAAACCAATTGAGCAATTCGGTACAGGTGCTCGATTTTAATCGAGATACGCTATTTCTGGATGTTTACCAAGTGGTCAAAAAAGAAGTGCCCATACAAGTGGATATCAATCTGAAACTGGAGCAGAACCATATTTTAGAAGGGGGCGTAAAAATCAATCCTGATACGGTCACCATCAAAGGGCCAAAAAGCGAACTTGATGAGATCAAGAAAATAAAGACCGCCAGGATCAACCTCGACAAGGTCACTTCAGATTTTTCGGTTCAAGCCAATTTGGTCAGGCCCTCAAAGCTTGAAAATTCTGAATTGTTGGTAAATTCCAGTACAGTCTCTGGCAAAGTGATGCGTTTTTCTGAGAAGGTGTATCAGGTAAATGTTGATGTCGAGAATGTTCCAGAGGGGTACAGCGCAAAGACATTCCCCAATACGGTGTCAATTTTGTGCAAGGCTTCCGTTGAATTGTTGAAGACCATTGAAGACGATGATTTTATGCTAGTTGCCGACTACAATGAGGTGAAAACCGATAATAAAGTGCTTTTGACACTTAAAAAGAGTCCCGAAGGGGTCTATGACACACGGCTTATGGAGAATGAGGTGACCTTGTTACTGGAAGAGCAATGAAGATAGTCGGACTAACAGGCGGCATAGGCAGTGGCAAAAGTTTTGTGGCCGCTATTTTTAAGGAACTGGACATACCTGTCTATGATTCCGACCTTGAAGCCAAGCGATTGATGCACTCTTCTTCGCCACTAAAAGAGGCCATAATTGGTTTATTGGGTGAAAATGCTTACTATGATGAGGGACTGAACCGGGCTTTTGTTGCTGAGAAAGTTTTTGGCAACTCAAAATTGCTATCAGATTTGAATGCCATCGTGCATCCCGCTGTCAAAGAACATTTTTTGAATTGGTGCAAAAATCAGAATGCACCCTACGTTATACAGGAAACGGCCCTGATTTTCGAAAACAACATTCAAGACCGATACGACGCCATTATCTTGGTGGTGGCCCCTGAAGCACTTCGAATAAAGCGGGTTATGCAACGTGACGATCAAACAAAAAAGCAGGTTTTGATGAGAATGGGAGAGCAATTGGATGATGGGGAAAAAAGAAAACATGCTCATTTTATCATTGACAACGTTAATGCTGACTTGACGCGAGAGCAAGTCCACAAAATTCATGAAGCAATTGTTGCCGACGCAAAAGGACACTGAATTTTAACATTTTTGTTAAGGTTTGGTTAAACGGAAAAGGGCCTGAATGTTAAATTTCTAATTTTACTGCGATGAACAAGAAGTTGTTTGTTCTTCTCGTCATTTTGATGAGTTTGTCCCTAATCGGAATCATTTTTGTTCAGGGCTATTGGATCAAAACCTCGGTTGAGGATAAGGAAGAACAATTCTCAAGTGCGATTGCTGACATACTTGATGAGGTTGCCGATAAAGTTGAAAGTAGAGAGCGAAGCGATTATTACGACCGTCTTGCCTCATTGGTAGATAGTGTGGGAACACCTAAATCTACCCAACTAAGAAATTTTTTCTTTGTTGACCGCGATATCAATTCAAATGAGATTCTCTTCTATTCGCACGGTATTCTTGAAGAGGATTATGGCATTTCATCTACGTTCTTTGACAATCTTAATGACGATTCTACTTCGATAAGAAATTACACGAGTAAAAGAACCACAACGATTCTGAAAGAAGATTATGGGCTTGATGGCAAGGGCTATAAGTTTACGCCCATACAAAAAATTGAAAAGTTTGGTGGTTTGACAGCCATGGATAAGGTCATGTTCGACGACGTGTTCATGGAAGCAGCCAAAAAAGTGCCCATTCACGACAGGGTCTCAAAACAAGAGATAGAGCTTTTGTTGAACAGGGAATTGGAAAAACGTGGAATCGATATCGATTATGAATACGGAATATACAGTCAGGGGTACCCAACCAAGGTAAAGTCAAAAAAATTCAAATTTGGCCAATCAGCCTTTTACAAAACACCAATTTTTAAAGATAGCGAGGGCAACACCAATTTTTCATTGTTGCTCACATTCCCGAAAAAGAAACGGTTTTTGCTGGGTTCGATCATGGGCATGGCCATTATGTCGTTGATTTTTACGTTGGTCATTGTAGTGGCCTACTCAAGTGCCATTTATCAGTTGATAAAACAAAAACAGATTTCAGAAATCAAATCTGACTTTATCAACAACATGACCCATGAGTTCAAAACACCTATCGCGACCATCAATCTAGCGGTTGAGGCCATCAAAAATCCCAAGTCAATTGAAGACAAGGAAAAGGTTTTGCGATATCTTGGCATGATCAGGGATGAAAACAAACGTATGCATGCCCAAGTCGAAAATGTACTGCGTATCTCTAAATTGGAGAAGAACCAACTGGATATCAGTAAAGACAGGGTAGATGCTCATGACATCATCCAAGATGCCATTAGCCATATTGAGCTGATTGTGTTGGATCGGGGAGGATATGTGAAAGCACATTTAGATGCATCAAGATCTGAAATCTTGGCTAATGAAACACATTTTATCAATGTCATCGTGAATATGTTGGACAATGCGGTAAAATATTCGCCTGAATCGCCAAAAATCGATGTCTTTACAGAAGTGGTCAAAAACCATATAGTCATTAAGATACAAGACCAAGGGGCTGGTATGAGCAAGGCGGTCTTAAAAAAAGTGTTTGAAAAATTCTACCGGGAGCATACCGGTGATATACATAACGTTAAGGGCCATGGTTTAGGTTTGGCGTACGTAAAACGAATAGTAGACGATCATCAGGGCGAGGTTTACGCAGAAAGTGAAAAAGGAAAAGGCAGTACTTTCTACGTGAAACTTCCCTTAATCTAAAAAATTATGGAAACTGAAAACAAAAAAATATTGCTAGTTGAAGACGATCCCAATTTCGGGATTGTATTGAAAGATTACCTTTCGATGAATGACTTTGATGTCGTTCTCGCCAAAAATGGTATGGAAGGCTTTGAAAAATTCAAAAAAGACAATTTTGATGTCTGCATTCTAGATGTCATGATGCCTTATAAAGATGGCTTTACCTTGGCCAAAGAGATTCGTGAGAAAGACGAGAACATCCCCATTATCTTTTTGACGGCAAAGACCATGAAAGAAGATGTCTTGAAGGGCTATAAGGCTGGGGCAGATGACTACCTGAACAAACCATTTGACTCAGAAGTGTTGTTGATGAAACTTAAAGCGATACTTCAAAGAAAAGCATCCAACACGCTTGCAGACAGCAAACAATTTGAGTTTGAAATAGGAAACTTTCATTTGAATTCAAAGCTTCGTTTTTTAAAATATAAAGATGAAGAACCCATTAAGCTGTCACCCAAAGAAAATGAATTGCTACGTCTTTTGGCACTACATGAAAATGATTTGATGCCTCGCGAATTGGCACTGACAAAAATTTGGAGGGATGACAACTACTTCACCTCACGGAGTATGGACGTCTACATTGCCAAATTGCGCAAGTATTTGAAGCGAGACGATAAAGCTGAGATTCTGAACATTCACGGTGAAGGCTTCCGTTTGGTGGTAAAGAACGAGGCGTAGCTAATAGTCAGGAGCATCAATAGAAAACAAGACCGCTTTTTATGAGCGGTTTTTTTATGCCAGCAGATAAATGAGTGATACGGTCAAGATACCAGTGAGTGCAAGTAGCGTGGTCATCATCGTCCAAGATTTGAACGTTTGTTTCTCTGAAATTCCCAAATATTGACCGACCAACCAAAAACCGCTATCATTGACATGCGAGAAGATACTTGCACCTGAGGCAATCGCAATTACCATGCACGCAAGTTCAAATTGACTTAATTCTGAATTTATCAGCAAAGGCGAAACAAGCCCAGCCGCTGTAATCATTGCCACAGTTGACGATCCTTGAATGATGCGCACTATGGCCGCACCGACGAAGGCAAATGCCAAAATGGGGAAGCCGATACTGCTCAATGAGGTTGCCAAAAGCTCGCCAGCACCAGTGTTGGTCAACACCTGTTTAAAAACTCCGCCAGCTCCGGTCAATAAAATGATGGTTCCTGCTGGGGCCAGTGATTTTGTGGTAATCTTAAAAAGTTCTTGTTTGGTGAAACCGCGTTTGATTCCAAAAAAATACCATGCCAAGATATTGGCAATGATCAATGCCGAAAACGGATGCCCAATTAAAGCGATCAAGTTCAAGAATATCTTATTTTCAAGCCCCAAAAGGCCACTTGATGAAGCAGTGTTGAGCAGAATCAATAAGATGGGGATTCCTATGATCAACAATGTCAAACCTATTGGGGGCAAGGCTTTGATTTCATTTTCTTCAATCTGGGACGGTGCCTCAACATGAATTTTTTTTGAGATGAACTTTCCAAAGACAAGTCCACTGACCAATGCTGTGGGTATCCCGACCAAAAAACCGACCAAGATGACCCACCCCAACTCGGCACCAATAATCTCAGCGACTGCAATCGGCCCAGGAGTAGGGGGAATGAAGGCATGGGTAATGGCCAAACCCGCTAGCAGTGGAATCGCATAGAGCAGCAATGATTTTTTTGTCTTCCGCTGTAGGGCATAGATCATGGGCACCAAAATGATGAAGGCCACATCAAAGAATACGGGTATCGCTATGAGGAATCCCGAAACCACCATGGCAGTTGGTGCATTTTTCAATCCGAATTTACCGACCATGAAATTGGCTATGGCCTTGGCACCGCCTGAAGCTTCTAGAATGGCTCCGAACATGGCCCCAAGACCCACTACCGTTGCCACAAAGCCAAGCGTATTGCCCATACCCAGTTGAACGGTTTCAATGATTTGTCGGGCATCCAAACCCGCAATAATGCCGACGGTGATGCTACCGATAAGTAAAGCGATAAAGGCATTGATTTTAAGGCGTAGGATTAAAAAAAGTAAAAGGGCAATCCCAGATATGATTGCAATGATAAGATTGATTTCCATCAGTTCAGGTGGTTTAGAATGGTTTGTACCATTTGTTTTGGCGTTTCTGAAATCGATACGGTAATCGCTCCACTTGGTGGTTCTAAGGTATCAAATTGCGATTGCAACATGTCTGCAGCCATAAAATGGCCCTCGCGTTGTTGCATTCTCGCCTTGATTTCTTCAAATGAGCCCCTGAGGTACACGAATGCTACCTTTTCTGCAATGCTATCTGACAATAGTGCTCGGTATTTTTCTTTAAGTGCAGAACAAGCAATAACAGCTCCGTCTCTTGTATGTTCTTTGGCCAATTGGTTCAATGATTTGAGCCATCCGAATCGGTCATCATCATTCAATGGCTCACCTGAAGCCATTTTCTCAATATTTTCTTTGGGATGAAAATCATCGCCGTCAAAAAAAGGACTGCTCAATGTTGCGGCCAACATTTTTCCGATGGTGGACTTGCCCGAACCTGAAACCCCCATGACAAATATGATGCGTTTTTCAGGCATTTTCTACAGTTTGTATTCGGTGCTGCAATTTCTCAATGATTTCTTCGAGCGGAGCATCGTGCTGTACCCATAAAATGGACTCGTTCTTGCGATACCAGGTCAATTGCCTTTTGGCGAACCTGCGGGTGTTTTTTTTGATTTCCTCAATGGCGAAATCCAAATCACACTTTCCGTCGAAATAGGCAAAAAGTTCGCGATAGCCAACGGTTAGCAATGCGTTGCGTGATTTGTGAGCATAAAGATTCTTGGCCTCCTCCAAAAGTCCGTTCTCAATCATTTGGTCAACCCGTTTGTTGATACGGCCATAAATTACATCCCTATCTGCTGTGATTCCCAAATAGACAGTCTTGAAGGGTCGGGATGCTTTTTCACTACCCAAAAAGGTAGAATATGGTCTGCCCGTACCACGGCATATTTCAAGAGCGCGGATGAGCCGATGCGGATTTTCTGAATCTACTTTTTGATAATACTGTGGATCTGCAATTTTTAGTTCTTTTTGGAGTGCCTGGAGCCCTTCTTCTTTGAGTTTGGTGTTCAAGGCAATACGAATTTCTGCATCCACTTCGGGAAAATCATCCAATCCATCGACCACGGCATCTACATACAGCCCGCTTCCACCTACCATGATTAAAATGTCTCGGGTTTTGAAAAGATTTTCTAAGAGCAATAGGGCATCCCGCTCAAAATCACCTACTGAATAGCTCTCGTGTATGCTTTTATGTTGTATGAAATGGTGTGGTGCCGCTTGCAGCTCTTCTTTTGAAGGCACAGCGGTGCCAATGCTCATCTCTGTATAAAACTGTCTAGAATCCGCAGAAAGAATTTCGGTATTGAAATGTTGTGCGAGTGAAATCGCCAACTTGGTCTTGCCGATACCCGTAGGCCCAACGACTGCAATCAATACTTTTTTGCTCATAATGGTTCACCACAATTATAACAGTGTTTTGCGTTATCGCGATGACCTTCTTTTGAGCAACTGGGGCATGACTGGGTGTTGGTGTGCACCACGGTCATGGCATCACTTGATTTTTTCTTTTTACCGTGTTTTGAAAATTCAACGGTTACTATTCCCGTGGGTACTGCGATGATGCCATATCCTAAAATCATGATGATGGTCGCAATGAGCTGACCCAAATTGGTCTGCGGTGCAATGTCACCGTATCCCACAGTGGTCAACGTGACTATCGTCCAGTAGATACTTCGCGGAATGCTGGTAAAACCCGCCTCATCGCTTTCAATCATGTACATAATGGTGCCCATGATGACCGATAGAATCAGCACCACATAAATGAATACCGCAATTTTTGCTCTACTGGCCTTTAGGGCGTGTTTCAATTGAGAGGCTTCACCCAAGAATTTGACCAGTTTCAATATTCTGAAAACGCGGAGCAACCTAAAAGCCCTTACCGCCAAAAGCACCTGAGAGCCTGCAAGAATGTAAGACAAATACAGCGGAATGGTCGAAACAAAGTCAATGATGCCATAAAAACTGAAAATATATTTGAAAGGCTTTTTGATGCTGATGACCCGGGCTATATATTCAAAAGTGAAGAAAATGGTGACCACCCACTCCAGTGCCAGTAGCACCCGGTGGTATTTGGCATCGATTTCGTCAACGCTCTCCAACATGACCAAAATGACACTGACAATAATGAGAACGAAAAGGGCAATGTCAAAAAACTTCCCTGCTGGGGTATCGGCTTCATAGATGATTTCATGAAGGCGGTTTCGCCAACCCGTGTGTACCTTATGCTCTTTCAAGGTTATGGTTTAGTTCAATGATTTTCACCCTGTGCTTTTGACGGAGGTACGATTCGATGATGAAAGTGGTATTTGAATCGCTTTCCATAGGGGTAATCAATGATTCCAAGATAGTAATATTATTGATTTGATGGTTGAGTTCAATGAACCCGACACCTTGTAATCGTCCGTTTTTAATGAATACAACACTCTTTTCTCCGATGTCACGACCTTTGTCCATCAGCAACATATTTCTATTTTGAATACTGTATTTTGACTGTATTTCTTCTATTCTTTCAGGTCTTTCCGAAGCGGGAATATCGTGAATACCGATTTTGGAGATAAAATTTTTGGATGCCTTGAGTGTACCGAAACTGCTGATACGGTCGCTTTGACCATTGGCTTTTTCATGGCGAAGTACCAAAAGGCTATTTTCGTCTTGTTGGGGATAGACTCCGTAGTACTTTCCTTTAAACTTAGATGGTTTGTTGTACTTGGGTTTGTTTTTTTTGATTTCTTGATACTCTTTCAGGTGGGCGACCAATTCACTGCCTGTCAATTCAAAACTTATTTTTTTGGTCTCTTTTTGTAGGCTTCGACCCAATTTGCCGGGACTGATAAAATGTTGATTAGCTTTTCTCTTTATATTCTTTGACTTGCCAAGAAAAATGATTTCCCCGTCTTTGTCATGCATATAGTAGATGCCTGTTTCGGTAGGGAGGCTTTCAATAATGTCCAATTGCCTTGGTGAAAGTTCGCCATGTGTCTCTTCCCGAATCACCGATTTGATGATGGATTTATCCACGTCTTTGGCCAACAATAGCTTGAACAGTTTGAGTGTGGCCAACGCATCGCCATTGGCTCGGTGACGGTCACTGACCGCTATGCCCAAAGAGCGTACCAATTTGCCCAAGCTGTGTGATTCAGCTTCTGGAATAAGCTGCTGCGACAAATCAACGGTGCAGAGTGTCTTTCGTTGAAAATCATAGCCCAACCTACGGAATTCAGTACGTAGAATGCGATAGTCAAACTGGGCATTGTGGGCCACAAGAACGGCATTCTCGGTAATCTCGATGATACGCTTTGCCACCTCATGAAATTTTGGGGCTGTACGTAACATTTTGTTGTTGATCCCCGTTAGTTTGGTGACAAAAGCTTGGATTTCACGCTCAGGATTCACAAGGCTGATGAACTTATCAACCACCTTGTGCCCATCGAAACGGTGTATGGCAATTTCCATGATGCCTTCCTGGTTGTATTTTCCCCCGGTGCTCTCAATGTCTAAAATGGCATACATGGATGTGCTTTACGAATAGTTTCTGGCACCAAAGATACTACTTCCGATTCTGACCATGTTGCTCCCCTCTTCAACAGCGATATGATAATCGCCGCTCATCCCCATGGATAAAATTGAAATCTCTGGCAACTGTGTTTTTGTTTTGTCAAAGACAGATTTGAGATAACGAAACTCTTTTCTGATTTGGTCCATGTTGTCGGTAAAGGTTGCCATGCCCATCAATCCCTCAATCTTGATGTTTTTCAGGGATTTAAATTCGGATGAGGTGGTAATTTCGTTCAGTTCTTTTTCATCCAAACCATATTTTGTCTCTTCCTCAGCAATGTGCATCTGTAACAAACACGGAATGGTACGATTATGCTTTTCGGCCTGCTTGTTGATTTCTTTCAGCAACCGGAAGCTGTCAACCCCGTGCACCAATGCGACAAACTCGGCCATGTATTTGACCTTATTGCGCTGCAAATGGCCAATCATGTGCCACTCAATGTCTTTGGGAAGCCCTTGCCGTTTTTCGGCCATCTCTTGCACACGGTTCTCACCGAAAATGCGCTGCCCAGCATCGTAAGCTTCCAAAATCTCTTCATTGGATTTGGTTTTTGACACGGCAACCAAGGTCACATCCTCTGGGAGTGATTTTTTTACATGTTGAAGATTTTCTTTTATCTGCATTTTTTATTCTCAGTAATCAGTAATCAGTAATCAGTAATCAGTAATCTCATAGCTCATAAATCGTCAGTCCGCTTCTGAGTTTTGGTTCAATATAGGTGCTTTTTGGCGGCATGACCAATCCTGCGTCGGCAATGGCCTTTATTTCATCAATGGTGATGGGCAACATACCAAACCCGACGGCAAATTCGCCTTTGTCAATGCTGTCTTTCATCACAATCAAATTGTATTTCCCGTAACCATAGGCAATCCGCTTATCGTTTCTAAGGTCTTTGATGCCCAAAATCGGTTCTAAAATGGTCTTGTAGAGAATCTGGGTGTCCAATTGGCTGAGTTCATCGGTAAAGTTGTAGATTTTTTTTCGTAGGTAGAGGGAGTAAAAATCCCCATCCAAATACATACTGAAATGATGCTTTTTTGATGGTTTGTACACATCGTCATCGCGCTTTTCTATGCGGAAATGGGTATCCAACCGAACCAAGAACTCTTTTTTTGACAGTCCGTTCAAATCTTTCACCATTCGATTGAACTCAAAAATCTTTATTTCTGATTCAGGAATCAAGTAGCTCATAAAAAAATTATACGCCTCACCGCCTGAGTGTTTGCTGTTTGCTTTTTCAGAGTTTTCGGCCAGTAGATTTGATGAGGCACTGCGATGGTGGCCATCGGCTATATAGAACGAATCAATACCTTCAAATGCTTTTTTGATATGGTTTACAGTCTTTTCATCGTAAACACGCCATAATCGATGACGAATTTTATCCGTTGTGGTAAAATCGTACTCTGGCTCTTTTGAGACCTCATTGTCAATGACCTTTGAAATAGTTTCATCTTGCTGATAGGTCATCAATACGGGCTCGGCATTGAAACCAACGGTTTGCAGGTATTCTGCAAACAGCTTTTCACGCTTCAAAATGGTATCCTCATGTTTTTTGATGACATCGTTTCGATAATCTTCAACGCTTGTGGCGCAAAATAGCCCCAGCGTTTTGAAATCTCCCATCCCAATTTCATAGAGATAAAAACTGGGTTCTTCATCCTTTAGAAAAATACCGTCTTCCAAAAACTCAAGATATCGGTTTTTGACCAACTTGAAGCGCTCTTGGCCCGTAACAGATTTACTGAACTTAAAACCAGGGTTGATGATGTGCAAAAACGAAAACGGATTGTACCGCAATACGGCGTTGAGCTCATCTTGATTATATTCTTCATAAGAGCGTGAGGCGACAAAGGCGACTTTGTCACAGGCTGGTCTTATGGCCCGAAAGGGTTTGATCAATGCCATGGGCTAAGCAAATTGGCCGGCTATTTTTTCTGCCTTTCTCGATTCGGAGTAATCGTAAAAACCTTCTCCTGATTTTACCCCCAATTTGCCAGCGGTCACCATATTGACGAGTAATGGACAAGGTGCATATTTCGGATTTTTGAATCCATCGTACATCACATTCAAGATGGATAAACAAACATCCAACCCGATAAAATCAGCCAATTGCAACGGACCCATCGGGTGGGCCATGCCCAATTTCATCACCGTGTCAATTTCATGTACACCTGCAACGCCATTGTACAAGGCTTCTATGGCCTCATTGATCATGGGCATCAAAATGCGGTTGGCAACAAAACCTGGATAATCATTGACTTCCGTCGGGGTTTTGCCGAGCTTTTTCGAAAGCTGCATGATACTCTCGGTGACTCCGTCAGTAGTGTTGTAGCCTCGTATGATCTCAACCAGTTTCATGATGGGCACGGGATTCATAAAATGCATACCAATCACTTTTTCAGGCCTTTCGGTCGCAGCGGCAATCTGTGTTATGGATATGGAGGAGGTATTGGTGGCTAAAATGGTCTTTTCATCACAGATACTATCCAATTCTTTAAAAATATTGAGTTTGATGTCCAGATTTTCAGTGGCGGCCTCAACGACAAGGTCAACATCGGCAACCCCTTTTTTCAGCTCGGTAAACGAGGTGATGTTGTCGAGAGTACTTTTTTTGAGCTCTTCAGAGATGGACTCTTTGGCCAACATCCGGTCCAGATTTTTGGTAATGGTGGCCAACCCCTTGTCAAGTGAGGTTTGCGAGATATCAATAAGATTTACTTCGTGACCGTGCTGTGCAAAAACATGGGCGATTCCGTTGCCCATGGTACCTGCTCCTATAACTGCTATACTTTTCATTTTAATATTTTGTCAAGATTAATGTATTCCAATTATCGGCTTTTTAATTTTAGATAGCTTCCACTCAAAAATGGAAATAAGATTGGACATGCCTTCATCGAATTCAATGGCATTTAACTCTACTCTTAAGTCCAGTCCTCCAGTCCAATGCATTAACTGTAACCCTTGAGTTTGTTTATTTTCATAAATACCAATATGTTGAATAACTCTGCTCCAAAAATTTCTTTTGACCTTTCCAACATATAAAATCTTTGAACTTGGATTAAAACTGTTTCTTAATGAAGGGGTCGCTTTTTTGTCTAAACTATTTAAAGATTTATACTCTTGTAGTTTTTGTCTTATATCAGATGACGATGTGTCAGATATTATTCTAAACCAATAAAGAACTGGCCCTTTCAAATTTCTGAATAGTTCTTGATATGTTTTATGCTCGTCAGTTTCTCTTACTTTTTCAGGGTTTAGACTACTTAGCCATTCACAATCGAAGACATAGGATTTTTGTATAAGTGAATTGTTTTTAGAAACATCTTGTAGAACTTCTATAAGTGTTTCTGAGTATTCTTGGATGATTTTTTGCATATTAATCTGCTTAAGAAATTCACAACAAAAGCCTTGGAATTATTTTCCAAAAGCCTCAATCACCCGCAACGCTACCTGCAGTGCCGCTGTGCCCTGTTTAAGGGTCACCATGGGTTCAGTATTGTTGTTGATGGCATCCGCAAAGGTTTCCAATTCGTCCAGAATGGCGTTGTTCGAGATGATTTCTGGATTTTCAAAATAGATTTGTTTTTTCTCTCCTTCCGCATTTTGCAGGATCATATCAAAATCCCCCGGATTCTCAGGGGCATCCTTCATTTTGACCACTTCGACCTTTTTTTCCAGAAAATCCACAGAAATATAGGCATCCCGTTGAAAAAACCGTGATTTGCGCATATTCTTCAACGAAATACGGCTTGCTGTCAAATTGGCGACACACCCATTTTCAAATTGAATGCGGGCATTGGCAATATCAGGTGATTTGCTGATGACAGAAACACCGCTTGCGTCGATTTTTTTGACCTCTGATTTCACCACGCTCAAAATCACATCAATGTCATGGATCATCAAGTCGAGCACCACGGGCACATCGGTACCCCGGGGATTGAACTCTGCCAAACGATGGGTCTCAATGAACATGGGGTTTTCAATGGTGTCTTTTACAGCCAAAAAGGCAGGGTTGAACCGCTCAACATGGCCCACCTGCCCTTTAACACTATGGTTTCTTTCAAGCTGCAAAAGCTCTTCTGCCTCTTCAGTGGTATTGGTCACGGGCTTTTCAATAAAAACATGCCGCTTTTGCTGCATCGCTTTTTTGGCACAATCAAAATGGGAAAGGGTGGGGGTGACAATGTCCACCACATCCACAGCATCAATCAGATTATTGATGTTGTCAAAGTAGGTGTAACCAAATTCATCACTCACTTTTTTGGCATTGATTTCATCAGGATCATGAAAACCAATGAGTTCATATTTCTCGGATTGGTTCAATAAACGAAGGTGGATTTTGCCCAAATGACCAGCCCCGAGAACACCAACTTTTAACATCAGCTATGGTTTTTTTCAAAAATACGGATATGGGTGCACACCGCATAAAAAATCCAGAATTGGGCTGGCACTTTAACCAGGAACTTTTTTAACTTCGATGCACCAAACCAAAACATGAAAGATACCCATAAACATAAGGGCATGCGCAATCAATTGGCGCAGGTGATTGAGAACAAGGGCATTAAGGCTGCTTCGGCCATCAATGCCATCAAGGCGGTACCACGCCATCTTTTTTTAGACAGTAGTTTTGAAGACCATGCCTATCAAGACAAGGCATTTCCTATCGGTGCCGAACAGACCATTTCACAACCCTACACCGTGGCATTTCAAACAGAATTATTACGGGTCAAACCCAACGATAAAGTCTTGGAAGTTGGCACGGGCAGCGGCTACCAAACAGCCATTCTGCTGCATTTGAAAGCAAAAGTGTATACCATTGAGCGCCAGCAAGAACTTTTTAAGAGCACAAAGCTTTTTTTCGACAAAATGGGCTATCGACCTAAGAAAATGGTTTTTGGTGATGGCTACAAAGGATTGCCTGAAGAAGCTCCGTTCGATGGTATCATTGTGACCGCCGGCGCACCAGAAACCCCAAAAGATTTGTTGTCACAGCTGAAAGTAGGGGGAAGGTTGGTAATCCCTGTGGGCATTGAAGAACAGGTGATGACCCTTTATGTTCGAAAATCGAATAAAGAGTTCGAGAAAAAAGAGATGGGTCTGTTTCGTTTTGTGCCCCTTTTGGAAGACAAGAATTAATTGTTGAAACTCTTTTTGATGCGGGCCAGATTGCGTTTGCTATCCCTATCTTTTATGGTCTCGCGTTTATCGTATTGTTTTTTACCCTTGGCCAAACCGATGTTGACTTTGGCCAAACCCCTGTCGTTGATGAATAGGTTCAAGGGTATGATGGTCAGCCCCGAAGCGGTGACCTCTTTGTGCAGTTTTTTGAGCTCACGTTTGTTCAACAGCAATTTTCGCTCAGCTTTGGGTTTGTGGTTGTAATGTGTGCCATGGCTGTACTCATCAACCTGCATGTTGATGACAAAAAGCTCACCACGGTCGTTGAACTCACAGAAACTTTGCGACAGGTTGGCCTTGCCATTTCGAATGGACTTTATTTCAGTACCCGACAATACGATTCCGGCTGTATATTTGTCCAGAATCTCGTAATCGAATTTCGCCCGTTTGTTCTTTATGTTGATGTTTTTCTGCATGAGGGGCAAAAATAGTGAACTCTAAGCGAGTTCAATAACTCAAAACGGCTGAACTGTAATGTTTCTCTTGGTTTTTCGATTACTGAATCAAAACAATCGAATGAATAAATTCTTCATCTTTCTCATATTGCTGGTTTGCTGTTCTTGTTCAGAAAAGGACAACGAACGTACTGCACAACAGATAATTAACAAATCCATAGAAGTTTCAGGAGGCCATCTTCACGACTCGAGCAAGGTTTCCTTTCGTTTTAGGGATAGAAACTATGTGGCGTACATAAAAGATGGAAGAAAAGTACTGGAAAGGCAAACTACCACAGATTCATTGACCATTACCGATGTCAAGACCAATATGTCTTTTGAACGGTTTTTCAATGACAACTTGATCAGATTGCCCGATTCAGTGGCGAACCGTTACGCCAATTCGGTGAATTCAGTGCATTATTTTGCACGATTACCATATGGCTTGAACGACCCAGCCGTAAACAAAGAATTATTGGGCAAAGTGCCTTTAAACGGAAAGGATTATTACAAAATTAAGGTAACTTTTGCTGAGGAAAATGGAGGTGAGGATTTTGAGGATGCGTATCTGTACTGGTTCAATACAGCAACACTGAAACCTGATTTTCTGGCGTATGAATTTCATGTAGATGGCGGCGGCATTCGCTTTCGAGAGGCCTTCAATGAGCGCTATGTCAATGGTATAAGATTTGTCGACTACAGAAATTTCAAGGCAGATCCAGATGAGGTGGATTTCATGAAAGTGGACAGTCTATTCGAAAAAGGAAGTCTTGAATTGCTCTCAAAAATTGAATTGGAAGCTATTGAGGTAATCCGAGAGCACTAATCCATGCTCAAACGAATGTCGGTGGCGTTGCCATTGATGATTCTGATGATGAAAAGGCTACTGTTGTCATTATCGTCCATCTGGCTGTACTTTTCAAAACCGAGCAATTGGTTGGCTATCACGGGCGTCGTATTGCTATGCCCGACCACAAGCACGTTAAGGCCCTCATTTTCCTTCTTGAACGACTCGATATCCATATCGGGTTCGTAGTATTTTATATCGATGTCTTTCTTGACCGAGGTGGGTGCCGCGGTCATTGACGTACGTTCGTAATTGGTGGAATAAATGGCATCCAAAGCGAGGGGCTCAAAAATATTGGCCCACTGCATAGCACGGGTCAGACCATCTTGGTTCAGCTCTGGATCAGGATTTTCAGGATTTTCTCTATCCTTTTCAGCATGCCTGATCAGATAAAAAGTGGTAACGACAGGTTCTCGGTTGTCTTCATTTACTGTAGCATCATTTTTACAGGCTACCAGTGAACAAATCGTTAATAAAATGAGAGAGAAATTGACGGTCAGACTTCTATTTAAAGGGTATATTCGTTGCATATCGTTTGGTTCAATCCCACTAAAATAAACTTTTCACTTTTATAAACGTCATGCGCAAAGCCTTTGGTATCTGTTTCTGCCTTTTTTTGCTTGTGGGCACACAGGCACAAGAGGTTTCGCTTCCTGAAGATTTGCGCCAACATAACCTGACCCAATTCAATGCGAGCTTGTTGAACCCAACCTATTCATACGATTGGAATCGCCCCCATGCAGCCTCGTTTTGGAGCCGGTGGCAGTGGCAGACCATTGATGGCGATCCTACCACGCTTTTTTTTTCATACACGCATAAGCTAAGCGCTGCTTCCACCATTGGTGGTGGATTCATACAGCATAACACGGGCACCTTTCTCAATACCGGTGGACTTTTGAACTATACCCATGCCATAAACTTTGACCCCAATATCAAACTTCTTCTAGGGGCCAATATTTTGGGTTTTCAGCAAGAATTGGCCGATGACCGGTTCATGCCCAATCCCGATATTGACCTGCCTGTGTTTAGTGAAACCAATGATTTTTTATTACAGTTCACGCCCGGTGCGCGATTGTTGGTCAATAACTTTTCCGTTGCACTGGCACTCGAAAATGCCATTGACATCAACCTTACAGACAGCGACAGAGATGGTCTTGGCAGTATATTTATCGGAGCGTTGAGCAATGATTTCCCCGTTTATTTGTCAGAGGGTCTGGGCAATAGTTTTGTACGGCCGTTATTATATGTAAAAACGATACCGAATGCCGATACCCAAATTGGTCTGAACGCGCTATTTTCAACTTCGAAGTTTTGGTTTCAGGGAGGTTACAACAATTTTTATGGTCCTTCACTGGGGCTCGGACTTACTTTTTTCAAACATTTTTCAGTTGGCGGATTGATGGAATTTTCAACAGGTGATGATTTGGATGGAGAGGATTCTACATTTGAACTGCTGGTATCATACCACTTTGGTAAGGCCAAACCAGACCAAGAAGTTGAATCAGGAGTGGAAGAAGAGGTAAAACTTGCCGATGAGTTGCCCAAGGTGGAAGAAGAGCAGGAAGAACAAGATGAGCAGAAAAGACAACAGGAAGCGGAACGCTTGCAGCGAGAGCGGGATTCAATAAACCAAGCTTTGGCCGAAGCCAAACAGCGACAAGTACAAGATTCCATACGTCGTGTGAATGCGCAACAAAAGCAGCAAAGGGAACAAGATTCCATTGCAATGACCAGACAAAAAGAAGCGGATGCACAACGTGAACAAAAACGATTGGACAGTATCGCCAAACTTCAGCAGCAAGAAAGAGAAGCTGAGGCACTTCGCGAACAGCGACGTTTGGACAGTCTTGCCCAAGTTCGGGAAAAAGAAGCCAGAGCTATAATTGAACAGCGGCGAACCGATAGTATTGCCGAACTACAGCAAGAAAAAGAACAGGCCGAGGCACTTCAGAAGCAGCAACGAGCGGACAGTATTGCTGAACAACAACGGAAAGAAGCCGAAGCACTTCGTGAACAACAGCGATTGGATAGTATCGCCAAACTACAGCAGCAGGAAGAAGTTGAGGTCAAGCCCGGTGAAAAATATGAAGAAGTCACCAGAAATGAAGACGGACTTCAGCCTGGGTTCTATTTGATTGCCAACGTGTTCGGCACGAAGAAATACTTTGACAATTTCATGAAGACGCTACAGGAGAAAGGGCTGAATCCGAAATCGTTCTATCGTAAACTCAATAAGTACAATTACGTATACCTAGAACGTTACGATACGGTTGAAGAGGCACGCAAGGCGAGAGATAGTAAGTTCAATGGAAAGTATCCTGATAAAACTTGGATTTTCAGGGTGAGACTAGAGTAAGAACGATCAGTTTTTAAACTCTCTCTTCACCAATTGCTCTAGATAGGCAGTGGTGTTTGCCAAATACTTACGGTCTTGATTAAGGGTTGCCATGGCAACCGCTCCTTGCAACATGGTAAAGAGCTGTTTTGCAAAGGTCAGTGGGGGTACGGGCAGTTTAAATTCTTGGTTATTTTTCCCATTTTCAAGTACAAGGGCAATTTTACCCTCAATTTCCTTGATGGTTTCTTTGACCGCGGCCGCCAACAACTTGTTGTTGTGCTGGGCATCTGTACCTACACTGAGTATGGGGCATCCCCCAAAGGGAAGTGTGAACGCATCATATTGTCTGTAAAAATCTATTAGGGAAAACACTTTATCAAGTGCTTTTCCATCCACAGATAGCTTTTCGTCCAAAGTTTTCAAGAGGTGGTTTCTGTTGTACTCAAAAGCGGCGAGGGCCAATGCTTCTTTATTCTCAAAATTGCCATAAATAGCACCTTTAGTGAGGCCCGTCGCTTCGGTAAGGTCGCTCATACTAGTGCCCACATATCCAAACTTATTGAATATGGGTGCAACGGTTTCAATGATATAGGCTGTGGTTCTTTCGGCTTTTGTGGTCATTTACGGTTAACTGAGATGCAGGGGTCTAAGATAAAAAAAAAGACATACTGTACGGTATAAAAAAGCCCTTTCCAATTGGAAAGGGCTAAAATTTATTGACATATACCATCAGTTGACCAATTCTGACTGGTTTCTAAAGACCAATTCGTTGTCAAAAGAATCCAACAGTATGATACTGTCACGTTGTAAATTGCCGGCCAGAAGTTCTTTTGAGAGCTTGTTCAACACTTCTTTTTGTATCAATCGTTTGATGGGTCTCGCACCATATTGTGGGTCATACCCTTTTTTGGCTAAATATTCAATGGCCTCATCGGTGGCATCAAAAGTGATGTGCTGTTTGGCCACCATTTTTTTAAGGGCATTCAACTGCAGTTCAACAATTGCTTTAATGTGTGACCTGTTCAAAGGCGTAAACATGATGATGTCATCAATTCGGTTCAAAAATTCAGGGCGCATCATTTTTCGTAACAAACCGAGAACTTCAATCCGGGCTGCAGCGGTGGCACTTTCAACGTCATCAGTATCTTCAAACTTTTCTTGAATGATTTGACTGCCCACATTACTGGTCATGATGATGATGGTGTTCTTGAAATCTGCGACACGGCCCTTATTGTCTGTCAGCCTACCTTCATCCAGTACTTGTAAGAGGATATTGAATGTATCGGGATGTGCTTTTTCAATCTCATCCAACAATACGACAGAATACGGTTTTCTTCGCACCGCCTCGGTCAATTGTCCGCCTTCATCATAACCGACATATCCTGGGGGTGCACCCACCAATCGACTGACCGAATGGCGTTCTTGGTACTCGCTCATATCAATACGGGTCATGGCATTTTCATCGTCAAAGAGGTAGGCTGCCAAGGTCTTGGCCAATTCGGTTTTTCCTACCCCCGTATTACCAAGAAAAAGAAAGGAACCAATCGGCTTTTTGGTATCCTGAAGCCCTGCACGGCTTCTTCTGATGGCATCAGAAACCGCTTGAATGGCCTCTTCTTGGCCCACCACTCGTTTGTGCAGTTCATCTTCAAGCTTGAGCAATTTTTCTCGCTCGCTCTGCAACATCTTGGTCACGGGTATGCCTGTCCATTTGGCGACCACTTCGGCAATGTCGTCGTTGGTCACCTCTTCTTTAATGAGGGTTTCACCACGCTGTTGTTCCGCAAGTTCATCTTGCAACTTTTCAAGCGTTTCTTGAGATTCTTTGATTTTACCGTATCGAAGCTCTGCAACCTTGCCATAGTCGCCGTTTCGCTCGGCACGTTCAGCTTCCAATTTGAAGTTCTCGATGTCTTGCTTGGTCTTTTGAATATTGTCTACCAAGGTTTTTTCGCTTTCCCACTTGGCAAAAATTTCTTTTCGTTCCTCTTTGAGATTGGCCAATTCCAAGTCCAAACTTTTCAACTTCTCTTTGTCGTTCTCACGCTTGATGGCCTCGATTTCAATCTCGAGCTGCATGATTTTACGATCCAAAACATCAAGCTCTTCGGGTTTCGAGTTGATTTCCATCCGCAGTTTCGATGCGGCTTCATCTATCAAATCAATGGCTTTATCTGGCAAGAATCGATTGGTGATGTAGCGCTGTGACAATTCCACAGCCGCAATAACCGCCTCATCTTTTATTCGAACCTTGTGATGGGTCTCGTATTTTTCTTTGATTCCCCGAAGGATGGAAATGGCACTCTCAGTATCGGGCTCATCAACGACCACTTTTTGAAAACGGCGCTCCAAGGCCTTATCCTTTTCAAAATACTTTTGGTACTCGTCAAGGGTGGTCGCTCCGATGGCACGCAGCTCACCACGGGCCAAAGCGGGTTTTAGAATGTTTGCGGCATCCATGGCGCCCTGACCGCCCCCGGCACCCACAAGGGTGTGGATTTCATCAATGAAGAGTACGATATCACCGTCAGAGGTGGTCACTTCTTTGATGACCGATTTCAAGCGTTCTTCAAACTCACCTTTATATTTTGCACCGGCAATGAGCGCCCCCATATCCAAAGAATAAATGGTTTTTTCCTTTAGATTTTCAGGAACATCACCTTGAACGATACGATGGGCCAAGCCCTCGGCAATGGCGGTTTTACCAACCCCGGGTTCACCCACTAGCATCGGATTGTTCTTGGTGCGACGAGAGAGAATCTGTAATACCCGACGGATTTCTTCATCACGGCCTATAACGGGATCCAACTTTCCGTTATCGGCCATATCATTGAGGTTATTGGCATATTTGCTCAACGCGTTATAGGTTTCTTCAGCACTCTGGGAAGTTACCCGCCCGCCTTTTCGCAATTCTTCCATGGCGGCTTCCAAACCTTTTTCGGTGACACCTTGGTCTTTCAATATCTGTGCAATCTTACTCTTTGATTTGAACAGGGCCAACAACAAATGCTCGACCGATACAAAATCATCGTTCATCTTCTTGGCCACAATACTCGCCTCGTTGAGCGTCTTGCCCGCTTCTCGTGACAACATAATGTCACCACCCGAAACTTTCGGAAGGCTTTTGAGTTCCTTATCCAAAATTTGGTCGACCATTGCCGCGTTTACATTGAGCTTTTTCAATATAAAGGGCAACACATTTTCATCTACAGTGCCCATGGCCTTGTAGAGATGCTCGTTTTCTATCTGTTGATGACCAAACTCTTGCGCCAATAACTGCGCCTGTTGAATGGCCTCTTGTGATTTTATGGTGTAATTATTTAAATTCATTTTCAGTTTTTTTTAAGGGAAGCAAGAATCTTACCATCAGAAAAAGGCAGTCAAAATGTCTGTAAATTGTTGAAAACGAACGACATTTCGTCAGAGTGTAAGTTTTTTGGACTTGCTCGACCTATGAAGTGATTTAAACTTTTTCAATTGGCTAAAAAATGATGCTTTTTCACCCTTTTTTCGACTTTTTCTCCTTCCGTAGCTCTGCTATGCAACTCTAAAAAGGCTTCAAAACGGTAAAAAATCATGAATTTTCGCTTCAATCCAAAAAGTTCAAATCACTTCTATACTTTAAATTCGCAAAATGGGATTGTTCGGAAATTTATTCAGTAAAACTAAAGCAACGAAAAAGGAGAAAAATTCTGTTCCATGGATTGCATTGGAGCGTATGGAACAACTGGATGAAATCATCCAAAAATCAAATGAAAAACCGCAGTTGTTGTTCAAGCATTCGACGACCTGTGGCATCAGTAGGATGGTACTGAATATATTTAGTGACAATTATTCCGCCGAGAATGTAGTTGATGCCTATTTTCTCGATTTGCACGCCCATCGTGCCATTTCAGATGAGGCGGCACAACGGTTGGGAGTTATGCACCAATCGCCACAACTCATCGTGATCAAAAATGAACAGGTAACCTACCACGCATCCCATGGTGCCATAACAGAAACAACTCTTCAGGAATTGCTGTAAAAAAATCCCCCGTGATAACCATCACAGGGGACTTTAATTGATTCAAATTCTTATCAGGAAGCTTTGGGCGTTAATCTGAAAAATTCGATTGCGTTAAACTGGAAGTGTTTCTTCTTATGACGTCTTTGAGACGCAATTTTAGGTCTTCGCCTGCATCGTAGATCATCTGCTCGTTTGTCGGAAAAGGTACGGCGGCCAAATCCAATAAGGCAATCAAATCAGTATCCAGTGCTCTTCTATCACCACTATAATTGGCGTAAACATGTTCAAAGATAAATTCGCTTGATAGGGGATAGGCATTGATTTCCTGACCACTGTTCAAATCTATCATGCTCACCTTAGCACCGATCTGGGCACTTTTAAACTGGGTAAACTGATAAAAATTACAACGAACGGTTCTCAATCTATCGATCAAGATTTCGTTGCCCAAGCTGTCTTTTACCACATTGCCGTTATCATCCAACAGCACCTCATGGCCATCTTTGATCTGCTTCTCTCTGATAATTTGCTTTTCATTGACCTGTTCTGGGCTGATGTTGATTTCCTTGAAGTCAACATTCATCGCATAATCATACTTGAAACCTTTGACTGGACTTGTGTGAAATTCCGTCCATAAAGAATTTACGCCATACGTATTGAAGTCGGTAAGCTCTTCGGCCAATCGTTCCGGTATGATTTGTTCCGTATCGTTGTTCAACGCCACTTTCACATAATCTACCCCTTTGGCACGGGCTTCTTCCATTTTTTCCCGTGTATCGGCATAGCCCGGATTGATTTCATACAAATAGTTGAAATCATCGTAGGCATTTCTAAAGTCAAACTTGTTATTGCCCTCCTTCAAAAGCTGGGTTGCATTGGCGTACAGGTATTCTGAAAGCTCAACCTTGGTCTCAAGAATGGCATTGTCAAAATTCTTAAAATCGAACGCCGCTGACCTTTTCTCGTCATAAACGGGTAGCGGAAGCAAAGGCCTGATGCGTTCCTGGATGCTGTTCAACCTTTGATATCCCTTATAAATGGTCTCTAAATTGGCTGGATTGCCTTCTTTTTCCAAAAAGGCGATTCGTTCCAATTCTCGATTCGAATGTTTTTCAAAAGCTTCCTCCAACAACAGCACATATTCTTGGTTTCCTCTTTTTGTTTTGTTTTTGGATAGGTTTTCAATCGCCCTGTTCATAGCGGTCACATATTTACCGGTATTCAGGGCTACTTGTGTTTTCTTGACGCCCCCACAGGCCGCCAAGATGACCAATAGAATGATAAGTAGTGGTTTTTTCATGATGATTCGATTTTATGGTTTGGGGTTATATTTTCAATTGCCGTGCCAAAACACTGTCCATTTAAAACGAAGGGCGTCGAATTATAGTATAATCCATTAAAAGTCAAGTCTTTTCAAAAGGTCAATTTTTTTTTTTGAATTGTTTATTTCCCTTTGATAACTCATTGGTGTTGAGGCTTGGATTTACTCGTAAGAATGGTGCTGATATCGTATTTTTGCGGTTCTAATCCACAATTGAAATGCAAAGAGACACGCGTATTTTTGAATTGATTGAAAAAGAGCGGGAACGCCAGACGAACGGTATAGAACTGATAGCCTCAGAGAATTTCACAAGTCCACAGGTGATGGAGGCCGCAGGATCGGTTTTGACCAATAAGTATGCTGAAGGCTATCCCGGAAAGCGATATTACGGCGGTTGCGAAGTTGTGGATGAAGTTGAGCAATTGGCCATTGACCGTGCCAAAGAGCTTTTTGGAGCAGTCTATGCCAATGTGCAGCCCCACTCGGGCTCTCAGGCCAACGCTTCGGTGTACCATGCCTGTTTACAGCCTGGTGATACCATCTTGGGCTTTGATTTGGCCCATGGCGGCCATTTGACGCATGGATCACCGGTAAACTTTTCGGGCAGATTGTACAACCCTGTTTTTTATGGCGTGGAAAGGGAATCTGGACGTTTGGACTATGATAACATCCAACAGATCGCGGAGAAGGAAAAGCCCAAAATGATTATTGCCGGGGCTTCTGCCTATTCGCGGGATATGGATTTTGAACGATTCCGTGAGATAGCGGATAGTGTCGGTGCGCTGCTTTTGGCCGATATTTCGCATCCTGCTGGCTTGATTGCAAAAGGTGTGATGAACGACCCCATTCCCCATTGCCATATCGTCACCACGACCACGCACAAAACATTGCGCGGGCCAAGGGGCGGATTGATATTGATGGGGGATAATTTTGAAAATCCCTTTGGGATACGTCTTAAAAACGGCAATTTGAGAAAAATGTCTGGCCTTTTGGATTTGGCCGTATTTCCTGGCAACCAAGGTGGACCTTTAGAACACATCATTGCTGCCAAAGCGGTTGCCTTCGGGGAGGCTCTTTCAGATGATTTTCTCCATTACATCGTTCAAGTCAAGAAAAATGCGGAAAGCATGGCGCAAGCGTTTGTGGATAGGGGATACAATGTCATTTCAGACGGTACCGACAATCACATGATGCTCATTGACCTGCGGAATAAAAACATCACGGGCAAAGATGCTGAAAAAGCGTTGGAAAATGGCGACATTACCGCCAATAAGAACATGGTTCCGTTTGATGACCAATCCCCTTTTATTACTTCGGGAATACGTTTGGGTACCCCGGCCATTACGACCAGGGGCCTAAAAGAAGATGATATGGAAACCATTGTCGGTTATATCGATGAGATTTTGATATCCTCTGAAGATGAAACTAAAATCAAATCAATCAAAAGAAAGGTGAACGAACTGATGCAAGACAGGCCGTTGTTCAATCCGTGATGTTTTGGAATTTTAAAAATCAAGCAATAGAAAATCGCCTTCTATGATTTTCTTCTCATTGACATCGTAGACAGTGGCCTCGTTGTTTTGGTTGGAAGAGAAATAAAGTCCCCAAAAATCAAAATAGCTTCTCGGCATATCCAAATTTTGGTTTCGGAGCTTCTCGAGTTTTGGCACATTCATTTCTTCAATAAACACGGGAACAAAAATCTCGTATGGCATTTCGGTCATCGCTTTGGTGAAATGCACAAAGTTGAGGCTCACGGCATTCAAGATGGCATCCAAATAATCGGGAATGCTATTGGGGTATATCTTGGAGATGATAATAGAGGTATCCAGAAAATTTATAGTGAACTCTGAAATATCAATTTCAAGAGAACACTTTTTCCGTAAGGCCAATAATGACCTGTCAAATTGTGAGCGATATTGACGGTCACGTACAAATCCGCCCCAATCACCTCTGTTTAAGTGATGTAGGCTTTCGGTGATTCCAAAATTGCAAGAAATGGAAACAACCAATTCTGTTACTTGGCCAAATTCATTTCGTATGCAGGCAATAGTAGAATCTCCAAAAAAGAACCTATCGAGGTCTTTTCTAAAATCAACAACGGCTTTAGGTGTCTTTTTCTCGTCACCAGAAAACTGTCTTTGAAGAATTGGATTGCGGTTTGACATAATCAATTTTTGGGAGGAACTCATTAACACATAAAGTTACTTCAAGAAAAAATCACGGGATTACACAAAAACCTTAGATTTTCAAAGGTTTTCATAGAAACCGCCTTTGAAAAATGTTAAAGTTTTGTTAAAAGTAGGAATATTTTTACTTTCTGATATGTGAGCTCAAAGAAACCCTTTCTCTTTCGCAGCTGCGATTAGGGCTAAATCGTTTTTGTTTTCAATGCCAAAAAGCGACTTCAATTGACGTTTTCTACTTTCAATGGAGGAGGGGGAAAGCTTGATGAAATTTTCCAAATCTTTGGTTCTCGTGCCGACGGATAAGTGATACAATATCTTCTTGTCTTTTTCATCTAATGCAAAGTTGCTTGACATTCTTTTGCGAATTGCCGCCAAAGCTTTGGCAGAATAATAGGGCGGATTCGTCGCTACGGTGACAACTGCATCTTCAAGCGTTTTGGGGTCAATATCGTTCTTGACCAAATAGCCATCTGGGTCAACGGATTTTAAGATACTGTTGATTCTATAACTATCGCTGAACGATGACATGAACACAATCTTTGATTCTGGCACCACTTTTCTGGCAAGAATACCCAAGTCTTCACCACTTTTTGATTCTTGGGCTTCCGGTGGAAACAATTGTACATCTAAAAAGATGATATCGTACGCAAAGTAATTTACCGAAGCTTCAATTTTTTCCTTACCATCATAATAGGTCTTGGCGGTATCAACAATGATATCAAACTCATCAAGGGATAGACCCTCAAGTATGAATTTGTATCCCAAGATGGTCATTTCATGATCATCGATTGCCAAGATGCGCAGTGTATTTTTCATTTGATTTGGGTCATCTGACGAATCAGGCCTCTTGAAGTTTTCTGCTAGCATTCTTTCTTTCTTCTATGCTGTTATTCCGTTTTTGTTCTTTCGGGATTTTTATTCTGACCGTCGTGCCATTGCCTTTTGAACTTTCTATTAGCAATGTTCCAGACAATTTATCGACCCTTGATGTGATATTTTTCAGGCCAATTCCTTTTTTGGCCTTTTTTACATCAAAACCTTTGCCATCGTCTGCGATGGTCAATTCCAATAATTTTGATTCAGTGCCCAAATTTACGGTCACATTTTCACATTGGGCATGTTTTACACAGTTTTGTAGGCACTCTTGTACAATTCGGTACATATTTATCTTAAGTTCACCCTGTAGCGCATCCCAATCTTCATTTTTCTCATAAGAGAAACTGTTCTGGATACCTGAGGATTCCCCAATGGTTTTGACCAAATCTTCGATTGCTAGAATAAAGTTATGAATTTTTTGGTAAGAAGCATCGTTCAATTCATGTGATATTGTACGTATCTCTTCTTCAAGCTCTTGCAATTTTTCAATAAGCTCTGCTCTTTGGGCAATGGCGGCTTCGTCATCCCTTTCGTTCAGACCGCTCAGAATCAACCTGATGCCCAACATTTGACCCAAAATACCATCGTGCAGTTCTTCAGAGATGCGTTTTTGCTCCAACTGCTTGCCTTCTTGCAGTTTGCCCTGTTGGTTCAACATAAGACCATAAATCTCTTGGTTGGCCTCTTGTTGGCTCTGCTCAAAGCGCAGGCGTTGGTTGTGCGCACGCTGCGTGATGATGATATAGGTCGCTATGGCCATAAGCATAAGGCCAAAGGCAATGCCCGCCCATATTTTTTTCTGGCGGGCCAAGGCCTCATTTTCTTGTATGACCTCGTCGGTCTCCATTTCGATACGGGCAAATTTATCGCGTATGTTCCGTTCTTGGGTTTGCAGCGAATCGCTTAGTGCAAAATAGTACTGTGCGTGTTGGGCACTGTTGGGCCTGTCAATTTTGGTCAACAATTGCACGCTGCTCAACAATCTATCGTTATTGTTGGTTTGTTGTGCGATTTCTTTGGCTTCTGATGCAGCTTGAACGGCTTTGGCCGTGTCATGCCGAGCAATCATCAACTCGGCCAGAAACTCTTGGTTACGGGCCTGGTGGTAGGTGTCGCCCAGACTATCCAACACCTTTGTGGACTTATCAATAAGGTTGGCCATATTATCATAATCGGTATCGCCGCTCTTTAATTTGTTATATGCTAAACTGGCCAAGACTTTTCCATAGGTTCTGGAGTCTTTCGTTTGTAAGCTATCATCAGCAAGAATTTCTTCATAAACCTTAGAACTTTTTGAATAATGATCATTTCGAGAATAGGTATTTGCAATATTCACATTATTATAAATACTATCTAACGATTGGGATTCTTTTGGTCGATATTTAATATAGTCTCTAGCCAGCTTATGGTATTGAATTGCTTTTTCAAAATTGTTCAACCCATTCTGAGTTGTTGCAAGAAAAGTATATGTAGAAAATAATCGGCTATTGATGTTTTTTTCTTTATAAAAATTTATCGCATCTACGGCGTGTTTTTCAGCCCCCACATAGTCCCGGTTTCTATCCTTCACTTTAGCCATAGCATAGAGCATACGGCCGGGATACTCCTTGGCACCTTCTGATAAATCGGCCTTAAAAAAATTGTCATAAGCTTCCTTATAGTAGAAGTAGGCACTGTCGGGTTGGGCGTATTTATAATAATTTCCTAGATCCCAATAAGCTTCCCCTAAGGATTGGTAATCACCAATTTCACTGGCAATGTTGCGCAAATCCGCATTAACTTTTTTGAATTTAGTGGAATCCCCAATTCTTTTATATGCCAAGGAAACTTTTGAAAATAACTTGGTACGGGTCGTATCTGAATTTAAAGTCTCGCTTTTACGTAAAATTTTGTCCAACAATTCCCTTTTTTTTTCTTTAGAGTTGCTGTTATCTCTGGCTTCAGAAAGCCATATAGAAATACTGTCTTTTGAGGTGGAAGCAGAAGTTCTTGGGCTGGAATTTTTGTTTTGACAACTAAAAATTAAGCAGGATAATGCCAACAAAAAAAATAGTTTTTGCATGTGGTTTTTCAAGGTCATTCAGTAAAATCCTACTTTGAAGATACAAAAAAGCCCCAAACTAACTAGTTTGAGGCTTCATAAGTTGTTTTGTATAAGACTTAGCTGCCGCCATCTCTTTCCTCTGATTCAGTGACGTCACCATCCGTAGCATCCGTATCCAAGGTTTCAAAAAGGGCTTCCGTATCTTCAACGCTAGTGTCTGCCTCGCAAGAAATCATTCCCATTCCAAATACCAATACGGCCATAATTGCAAGTGTCTTTTTCATCTTTGTGTCTCGTTTAAAGTGTTAAAATGTAATTAGTTAAGTAATTTCTTACAAGCAAGATATGCAGGGTCAGGGCGATTGCTAAAAAAAGCATAAAAAGTTAGTGCCTATACTTGGTTTGCTAGTATGTACAGGGAGTCTGCTAGAATTAGTGTCTCAAGTGGCCTGAACGGCGTTTTTGGAGAGGATTTGCTTTAAGGTATCTATGCGGTCTAGGTACGTTTTCGAGAAAGGTAAACGGTTTTCATCCACTTTTAGTGTGCAGGTCGCCTTACCGTAGTTGATACGTGATACGTAGTCAGCATTCAAGATATAGCTTTGGTGAATGCGTATAAAGTTATGGGGCAATTGGCTCTCAAAAGTTTTCAAGGTTTTGAACGCACTGATGGTACTGCCATCTTTCATAAAGAAATCGGTGGCATTGTTGTCCGCCTTTAGGTACAGAATATCCTTGGTATTTATATAATGATAATCTCGGTACGATTTTAGACAAAGTGTGACCGGGATATCGGTTTTTGGATTTAATTTTCTCAGTTTGAATATGGTCTTTCGAATCTCCATTTCATCATGGGGCAACAGCCAGTAGTCAAAGAACCCATATTTGAGGGCGTCATAGGCATGCTCTTTTGATTTAGAGAACGCAATAAACAGTGGAACTTCATCGAGATACCGGTGCAACTCTGTCATCATAAGAAAATAGGATGCTGGTTGGCCATCAAGATTGACCAGTACAACGTCGGGAAGAAACTTCATGATTTGGTTCAGCCCATCCTGTGAATCTCTTGCGGTACCATACGATGAGAAGTCACCATAATCCTTGAGCATCAATTGCAATTGTAGGCATGAGGTGGCGTTAGAATCGATTATGATGAATGAATAATCCATACCCAAGTAGATTGCTTGCAAGTTAGTGATAGCCAGCGAAATACCATTATAGCTTAACCTTAAAAAAACTGTGGTTTTTACACAGTTTTAGGCGATTTGTTAAGGATTTTCTTACTTTCTTGCAAAAAAAAGTCTAGTTATTTGGAAAAAACTCAAAAACACCCAAGTCGGGAGACAGGGTCCGGTCATTGCCAAAAATATCCAAAGGAACTTCTAATGCCGTTTGTACATCACCATTATCAATAGCCTCCGATTCAGTAGTTAAACTGAAATCACCAGCAAAGGGATTTGAGAACCCTGGCCGCCCATTAACTAACAAATTCTCGTACAAAATTGGATTTTCAAAATCGTATAATGGATTTCCGTCAAAAGTGCCGTTTGAATCCTCAAAGCGAATCAGACAATTTTTGAAGTTGAAATCAAATGCTTTTGACCCATTGTCTGCGAGCTGCAGCTCGACGGACCTGTTACCGTAAATGATGCAATTGGCAAAATTCGCACGCTCCAAGTCCATTGATTCGATAGTTGATGCAGTCTCGACAAAATTATCGATGAGCAGGCTAGGGCCACTTCTAAACCCATCGTTCCAATAATTGGCAATGGTGGCGTGTTTAAAATCATAATTTCCACCGAGATTGCAGTACACCGAAATTTCTCCCGCACTGCCAGCCACTAGATTTTGGGCCTCTATACTGGTGTTTCTTCCCCAGAGGTTGACACTGGAGCTGTTTTGTATTTTCGAATTTCGCAACGTTAGGGTAGGGGGTGAAGCTTCTGGACTGCCATCGACCAATACGCCGACTGTGGCATTTTTGATGGTCACATAGTCAAGGGAATTAGCTCTGCTTCCCTCAGCCAACCAAATAGTGCCCCATTGGCCGGGTACTTCTGAAAAATCAGGTTCCAATCGGTCACCCTCAAAAATGATTTCATTTTCTGACAGTTCTTGGTCTTCACTCAATGACCCGTTGGCGTTCAGTGAACCTCCTGAAGTCACGATGATGCCAGAATCTTTGTGAAAATGGATACGTGCGCCCGCATCAATGGTCAGGGCCCTATCTTCAGCGACCGCTGCATAACCATAAACCACGTAGGGCTTTTCGTTGGAGAAATTCAGTTCGGCATCCTCAAGAAAAAAACCTTCGATTCTGATTTCATTTCCCTCTTCATCAAATCCGAGCAGGAGCGTTTCTTTCATACCGTTTGACAAGGTTCTTGGATACAGAAAAACAGCATCTTTGACCAACGTGACCAGCTGCACTTCTTGCCGGGTGGCTTCAGTGCCAAATTGAATGGCATCGGTGTACAAAAATTCATTGTCACCAACTGTGGTAATGCCAAAGGTCGTTTCTATAAAAACAAACAGACTGTCTTTCGCCAAAATGGGAATGTCGCTAAATTCTTTGCCCGGTAGCCCATCCACATTCAATCGGTAGCCACTTTCAAGCCCATTTTTCAGCCCGATAAAAGGGATTTGAACATCGTCACTACTGCTGTTGTAAACCTTTAAGGTATAGGTGCTGCTGCCAATGTTGGTAAATACGGTATCTAAAAAAACGGTGTCTTTTGAAAATTGTAATTGCCCAGAACTCTGCGGATAATCAAAGTCTTTTCTGCACGAGGCCGTGATGACCATGATGAGGCAGGCGGCGACCCATAGGTATGTATAAATGCGATGCATGTTATTCAAATAGACTTGACATGGATTCTGGAATTCTCTTTGGTCTCAGGTCCACTTTATCGACCAGACACCAATCCGTTATTGACCTAACCAAAAGTTGCCCCGTTTTATTGTTTTTGATTTCGACTATTCTTTTTGAAATAGGCCCATGAAAAAGCGCAATATGGGTCGAAACGAGCAAATTATCATTCTCTTGGGCGGCATGATGATAGGTGATATCATGTTTGCGAACAACCCAAAGAAACGCATGGTCAAATTGTTTTTTGCTGACCTTTTGCCAATGTTCCCTTGAAATTTCTTGAATCCATTCGATGTAACGGATATTGTTGACATGGTTGAGCTCGTCAAGGTCTTTGTAGGTAACCGCTATATTTTTGGTAAAGTTGCTGGGCACTATTTTTTCTTAATGGTGACCTCAAAAAGTTTGTCCCAATTCTTTCCTGTCACAAAAAAAGTGCCCCGTTCTTTATTGTAGGCCACACCGTTCAGAACAGAGTTGACATCATCCCAATCGGCACCACCTTTTGAGACATTGTTCTTGAGACCGCCGAAATTGATGACCCCCTCAATGGCACCTGTTGCGGCATCAATAATCATCATGCTTTCTTTTTGGTACACATTGGCATAGATTTTACCATCAACATATTCCAGTTCATTGGCCTTGTTGAAAATTGATTTGTTGGTGACCGTTTCAATAAAGCCTTGCTCTGTCAAGGTATTGGGGTCGAGCATCCATATCTTTTCTGTACCATCACTTTTATAGAGCACTTCACCGTTGTTGCACAGCCCCCAACCTTCTTTGCTCTGGCCATACGTGAAACTTTCGAGTCGGTTCAGATTTGAAGCATCATATACGTACCCGATACCACTTTGCCAAGTAAGATGGTACAGTTTGTCGTTCAAGATGGTGATGCCCTCGCCGAAAACAGAGTTGTCAATTTCAATTTCTTGAAGCACTTCGCCTGTTTCGTAATTAAGTTTTTTGACTTTGGATGCTCCTTTCTTTCCCGTACTTTCATAAAGGGTCTGGCCATTAAACTCAAGCCCTTGTGTATAATCGGATGGATTATGGGGATAGGTGTTCAACACCTCGTAGGTATACACTTGGGGCGGGGTTGCAGCCAATACCTTTATTTTTTTGGTGATTTCTATGGGATTGCCCTCTAGGTCAAAACTGGCGGTAAGTTTTTTGTTGCCCAGGCGTTCTACATCCAACTTGATTTTGTTTCCATCGAGCGGAAGGGTCTTTCCATCAATGGAATAGGTCACATCACCAATTTGCAGGTCTTTTTTATTCTTTAGGGCCACCCCTACAGATTGGTTTTGTTGAAATTGGTTTTTTCGCCCTTCCAATTGAATGTCAAAGAACTTTGAGGGGTCTTTTTCTCCACCGCATCCTAAAAAGAAACCCAACAAAAGTAGGCTGCATATTGATTTCACCATAGTCGTCACCAATTTTATCATATTGATTCCGAAATTAAGAATGTCATGGGATTGCGGCAAATTTAAAAGGTCGTATATTTGCAATTGGCAAGTCCTACACGACCAGCTCCTGCAGAATCCCCCAGGGTGGGAACACAGCAAGGGTATGCGGTCGTAGCGGTGCGATGTAGGTAGCTTGCCTTTTTTTGTGCCCAAAATTGACGCGATAATCGAGATTTATAGTGCTCCGGTGCTTGTGTCTAAATCTAAATTTTGTTTCATTTCGATGCCAAGTAGGTTCGTCTTTGGTGGTTTGCTTTTTAGTCTTTTGAGAACCCTTAATTAATTACTTTCTTTGCGGTGAAACGATGAGCGATAAAGTTGTTCTCATAACGGGCGGTTCTTCAGGTATTGGCAAGGCTATTGGCACCTATCTTTCCCAAAAGGGAATGAAGGTTTATGGTACTGCACGAAACCCTGACCGTTACCCAGAATTCAATGACTTCACCTTGCTGTCGTTGGACGTTACCAAGCCAGAATCAATAGAGAGGGCCGTATCTGAAATCCTCGAGAAAGAAAAACGGCTTGATGTCTTGATAAACAATGCTGGGGTGGGCATTACGGGTCCCATTGAGGAAACTCCCGATGAAGAAATCCTTAAAGCTTTTGACACCAACTTCAATGGCCCGATTCGCGTGATGAAGGCCGTATTGCCGCAAATGCGAAAGCAGGGACAAGGGCTCATCATCAACATCACTTCAATTGCGGGTCACATGGGCTTGCCCTTTCGTGGAATTTATTCTGCGACAAAAGGGGCTTTGGCGTTGGTCACCGAAACCATGCGCATGGAAACCAAAGATTCTGGTGTTCAGGTCACCAATGTGGCACCCGGTGATTTCGCCACCAATATTGCTTCCGGAAGGTACCACGCTCCGATAAAAGAAGATTCTCCTTACCGAACCAACTATCAAAAAGCATTGAATTCGATAAACGATGATGTCGATGCCGGCGAAGACCCTGTCAAGGTTGCCGAAAAGGTATATGCCATTATCAAAAAGAGTCGTCCGAAAGTGAATTATCCCGTGGGTGCATTCACCCAAAAAATATCACTTTTGTTAAAGCGAATTTTGCCCGATAAAGTTTATGAAAAGCTATTGTTGAACCATTATAAGTTGTAGTTTTAAAACACATTCAAAAAACAAGGAAAAATGAAATTTTTTATTGATACCGCAAACTTAGACCAAATCAGGGAAGCCCAGCAATTGGGGGTGTTGGATGGTGTGACCACAAATCCATCGTTAATGGCCAAAGAGGGCATCACGGGTAAGGACAACATCATGAAACATTACGTTGACATCTGTACCATTGTAGATGGCGATGTTTCTGCTGAAGTGGTATCCACAGATTTTGACGGCATTGTGAAAGAAGGTGAAGAATTGGCAGAACTGCACGGCCAAATCGTTGTGAAGGTGCCCATGATCAAAGAAGGTGTAAAAGCGTTGAAGTATTTTTCTGATAACGGCATAAAGACCAACTGTACCTTGGTATTTTCACCGGGCCAGGCCATTTTGGCCGCTAAGGCAGGTGCTACGTATGTATCTCCATTTATAGGTCGTTTGGATGATATTTCCACCGATGGACTCAACCTTATTTCTGAGATTCGCCACATTTATGACAACTATGGTTATGAAACCCAGATTTTGGCAGCTTCCATCAGGCATACCATGCATGTTATCGATTGTGCGAAAATCGGGGCCGATGTCATGACCGGACCGCTCTCAGCTATCGAAGGCCTTTTAAAACATCCCTTGACGGACATTGGGCTCGAAAAGTTCTTGGCTGACTACAAAAAGGGCAATTCGTAAAATAATAGAATACAGAATTAGAAGGAGTGATAAAGATTGGCGAACCCATCGATCACCTCTTTATCTTTCGCGATGACGCATTTGTCAAGGCCATCAATGACGAGGGCATGTTGCATTTCGCCGAACTCATCAGATCGGTATTGTTTTGAGGGGTCTAGCCCGGCTGTCTTCATCATGAGCATCCACTGGTCTTCAGAGGTACGTATGTTGATGCCTACAAATTGATATTCCGAATGTTTGTCTTTTAAATGGGCAACCCTATTGATAATTTTGTTGAAATGCATCTTTTGGGAGCCCGTCCAGAAATAGAAGACCGTTTTTTGGTTTTCAGCGATTTCCTGTAAAGAGATGTTGCGCCCTGCCGTGTCAAGCACTATCAAATTTGGAAGTTCACTGTTCGGTTGCAAGCGTTTGATTCCTTTGTATAGATAGTTGATTTCTTCTTTGTGCTCGTCACTTTTTGAAAGCTTGCAGAACTCATCAATGAATTTTTGGCTTTCATCATTGGTTTGGTGTTCTTTCAACAAGTAATTCATGGCAATGTTTCTAAAGAGTATATCGCGCAACTCTTCTTTTACCACCAAACTATCCACAAGTTTTAGCTTGTGACGATTAAAATGAAGCAAGTTATCGTGCTTGCCAACATGGGTTCCACAATTTTTTTTGCAGGTCATGTAAGCGACATTGCCCAAATGGTACAGCATGAAATCGTAATACGGCTTGAAATAAGCCAGATTCACATTGTTCAAATCAATCTCTGTGCGGTAGTTGTAAAAATTTTCAGAAAGATGTATGGCCTTCTCGCCCGTTCTTTTTTTGTGGTAGAAAGGATATTTTTCTTTGTAGATGAAAGAATTGTAATCAATGGACGCCTTGGCAATCTCAAGCGCTTTTTCTGAAAGATTTCCATCAGCCTTGAGTTCTTCCAAAAGGGTCAATTTATCGTTCCTGAGCGAATCGACCTTTGCCGAAAACACTTCGGGATCTAACTTATAATATTTGTAAATAAGCGGACGCTCATTTTCAAAAGCCAAAAACATTTCAATCAAGAAGTTGTTGATTTCGCTTCCCTCACCTGAAAAAACAAGGGATTCATCAAAATCAACAGTGTTCAAACGAATCAAGACGCTATCGTTGTCCTCTAAGTAGATGTATTGTAGCTCCGGCTTGTGATCAAAGTGGTAGAGGCCCTCTTCTATATTGTTCAGATTGAAAGAAAAGCGATGGTTTTCATCCAACTTGGCAGAGTCGACAACTGCGTCATTTCTATACAATACAACATGGTCGCTGGTTGGATTAACGATTTCTCCGCCGAAATAGACCGCTTGTGGGGCAGTATCATTTTTGCCACATGAAAAGGTAAAAAGTAAAAGTAGTGCGAGTAGTAGTTTTGTCATATGCACCATCCATTCAATCATCAAACAAAGCTAACAATAGCGCAATATCAGACTTGTTAATAGTAGGTTAAATGTTGTGAAACGATTTTTTACGCTGTTTTTTCAGTAAAATTCAATTGGCTGAAGGGGCTATTTTTAGCTATTTTTGCAAAAATTTTAAAAGCTATGCTGTCAGTTTCCAATTTATCTGTCCAATTTGGAAAAAGAGTTTTGTTCGACGAGGTAAATGTATCATTTACCCAAGGTAACTGTTATGGTATCATTGGAGCCAATGGCGCAGGAAAATCAACGTTCTTACGGATTTTATCCGGCCAGATGGATGCCACTTCAGGCCATGTACATCTCGAGCCTGAGAAGCGAATGTCAATTCTTGAGCAAAACCATAATGCTTACGATGATTTCACCACACTCGAAACCGTGGTCATGGGCAATGAGCCATTGTTCAAAATCAAGAAGGAAATTGATGCATTGTACGCCGATTATTCTGATGCAAATGCTGAAAAAATAGGGGAACTACAGGTACAGTTTGAAGAAATGAACGGCTGGAATGCCGAGAGTGATGCCGCCGCCCTTTTGTCCAACTTGGGCATCACAGAAGAGCTGCATTATACCACAATGGCAGATATGGATGCCAAATTGAAGGTACGTGTGCTGCTTGCACAGGCACTTTTTGGCAATCCTGATGTGTTGATCATGGATGAGCCTACCAATGACTTGGACTACTACACCATCAACTGGCTGGAAAGTTTTCTGGCCAACTATGACAATACTGTTATTGTTGTTTCGCACGACCGACATTTTCTTGATGCGGTCTGCACCCATATCGCCGATATTGATTTCGGAAAAATCAACCTCTACTCTGGCAATTACACCTTTTGGTACGAGAGTAGCCAATTGGCCGCAAGACAGCGCGCACAACAGAACAAGAAGGCTGAAGAAAAAGCAAAGGAATTGCAAGAATTCATTCAGCGGTTCAGTGCCAATGTGGCCAAAAGCAAACAAGCGACCTCACGCAAGAAAATGTTGGAAAAACTCAAGGTCGATGACATTAAACCTTCCAGCAGAAGGTATCCTGCCATTATTTTTGAACGCGAGCGCGAGGCGGGTGACCAAATTTTAAATATTGACGCATTGGCAGCGACAACCGATGAAGGAGAGCTGCTTTTTGAAAATGTGAACATCAACCTGGCCAAGGGGGACAAGGTTGCCATCATCTCAAAAGATTCACGGGCATCGACCGCATTCTACGAAATCATCATGGGCAACAAAAAGCCCAGCTCCGGTAGTTTTCAATGGGGGGTGACCACGACACAATCCTATTTGCCCGCTGATAATTCTGAATTCTTCACAAAAGATATCAATTTAGTGGATTGGCTTCGCCAATGGGCAAAAACGGAAGAAGAGCGTGAAGAGGTCTACATTCGAGGATTCTTGGGTAAAATGCTTTTTAGCGGCGAGGAAGCCCTAAAAAAGTGTACTGTGCTTTCGGGTGGAGAAAAGGTTCGCTGTATGCTGAGTCGTATGATGATGCTCAGGGCCAACGTACTGTTGTTGGATGAACCCACAAACCATCTCGATTTAGAGAGTATCACAGCATTCAACAACTCGCTTAAAAACTTTAAGGGCAATGTGTTGTTGACCACCCACGATCATGAATTTGTTCATACCGTAGCGAACAGAATCATTGAGCTGACACCGAGAGGCGTGGTCGACCGTTACCTTAGTTTTGAAGAGTATATGTCTGACAAAGCAATTCGTGAGCAGCGGGAAAAAATGTATGCCCAGCCAGTTTAGCCCGATTAGCTTAAGCGTTGAAATATTTACTTTTCCAGATGGCGGGATTAAAATTTTTCCCCAGTGCAAATCCATAGAAAATAACTACCGAGGCAATACACTTGAACATAAAAAAGTAAATGATCCAAAACTCTGAGGCTGCTCCTGATTTTGAAAATAATCCTGAAGGCACCAGTAAAGTGCAAAAATAACTGATCAAAAGTGTGAACAGGGTCAAGTTGACAATGCTCTTGAAAGGCCAGACCAAAAGTTTCCGTAGTGGATGCAAATCGTTGCCCCATTTATGTATTAGGTAAAAATAGTCGTTACCTATGGGAGCAAAGAGTAATGGGTCATCCTTATCGGCAAGCTTGAAAAGTTTTGATGGCGCCATGACTTTAAAGCCTTTCAATTCGGTGTCGTGAAGCTTTTCCAACGCCTTTATTTTTTCAATGGCCTTTCTCGGTATTTCACCCTTAAAATATTTGGAATCCAAAAAACGAAGTCTGTAGTCGATGCAGATGGTCTTGATTTGCTCGATGTGAAAAATGTTTTCATTATCCAGATGTTCGAAGATAAAATGATTAAAGGGTTCTGAGGATTTTGAACCTGACAAGGTGTTGATGATTCGATCTTCCTTTTTTTGGTCTTCCTCTAGAATTTGTTGCACTTGGGCCAACAAATCCAGATTCCCGTGCTTCTTTTTGGATGTACGCAAACGGGTCTCAATATTCGTCTTTTTCAATAGCATGACAGATAATTTTAGCCTTTTTTCCAAAATTAATCATTTGCACTTTTAAGATACAGGGTGATGCAAAGTACAAAAACGTTAATTTTTTGTTAAATTCTATGAACCGTCAGTTCTCTTAACGTGGCTAATAAGGCAGAAATGTTATCTTGTCGATGTTTTTGTGCATTTCGTCGATAGGGTGGCGGCAAGTGCTTTTTGAAATAATTATTAATACACCTGAACACTTATGAGTTCCCCAAATCTGTTTCCCTACGTTACCTTGGTATTCCTTGCTTTTGTCTCAACTGCACATTCACAAACCCAAAGTCTGGTCGCTGCTCCTGCATCGGTCTATGACCGTGTCAATGTCTTTGCGAATGCGAACAATGATTTTGATGAAAATGTAGATCACCAAACCTTTTTCAAAGTCTTGAAAGCAGCTGAATTGGACTGTTTGTTGAATGAGGAAGAAGCATACACCATATTTGTTCCATCCAACAAAGCCTTCGACAACGTTTCAAGTGCCAAAATGCGTGCACTATTGAATTCAGAAGATCAGATGCAACTGAAATCATTGTTGAAATATCACATCATCAAAGGTAAATGGAGTGCTTCTAAAATTCTAAAGGCCCTTTGCAGAGGAGGCGGAAGAACGACGTTGACCACAGTACAGGGTACCAAAATCAGGGTCTCATTTACAGGCTCGGACATTTTATTGACCGACAACACAGGAAACTCTGCCCGAATTACGGTTGCCGACTTGGAGCAATCCCACGGATTCATTCATCAAATAGACAGGGTCATCTTACCAAGCCGCATCTAGACTTTTAACGAAGCTCTGCCCCGAATTCTTTTTTGAAGGCATCTTGAAGCTTTCCCATGATGGCGTCGATTTTTTTGTCAGTGAGGGTCTTTGATGTATCCAGCAGGGCAAAGCTCAAGGCATACGATTTTTTTCCTTTTGGAAGGTTTTTGCCCGTATAGACATCAAACAGCGAAACTTTTTTCAATAATTTTTTTTCTGTCTTGAGCGCAAGGTCATGTAGGTCTTTGAATTGAACGTTTTCGTCTACCAGTAGGGCCAAATCTCTTTTCACTTCAGGAAATTTGGGAATTTCTGTGAACTTGACCGTTTCCTCTTTGATGGATTTCAAAATGGCTTCCCAATCAAAGTCTGCATAGAATACCTCTGATTCGATATCAAATTCCTTGAGAACAGCATTTTTGATCACCCCAAATTCAACCAGTTGATTGTTGTTCTGTTTCAAGGACAGCCCCTCAGAAAATATTGGGTTAGAAACCGTTTTTTCTTCCAAACTGTTCAGTCCGATACGTTCCAAACAAGTATTGACAATGCCCTTCAAATAGAAAAACCCTGTGGGTTGGGTAGCAGCAGACCATGAATCCTCAGTGACATTGCCCGTTATCCAAAGGCATAGATGTTCGTTTTCTTTAAAGCCTTTTTTGTCATCATTGTAAACCTTTCCAAATTCAAAAAGCTTTAGGTTTTGCTGTTTCCGGTTAAGGTTGTGCACAATGCTTTCCAATCCTGAAGACAACATTGAAGTACGCATGACCGCCAAATCGGCACTTAACGGATTGAGCATTGCCACCTGTGCTACTTCTGTTGCACCACCAATCGCATTTGACCCTTGTGATACCAGGCTATTGGTCATGATCTCATAAAAACTTCTGGACGCCAAAAGGTCGCCCAGTATAGACTGCAGTTTGTGATTTTCAATCTTCGAAGTGACCGCGATTGAAGTGGTAAACTTTTCGTTGAACGTTATTTTGTTGTAGCCGTAGATCCTTAAAATTTCCTCAATGACATCCACCTCACGCAACACATCAGCACGGTAAGAGGGTATGATGAGCCCAAGGCCTGATTCGGTCACGCTGACCACTTTGATCTCAAGAGAGGCCAATATACTTTTGATGCTGTCTTTGGGAATTTCTTCACCGACGAGTTTGTTTACCTTTTCAAAAGTCAAAAAAACCTGAATATCTTCTTTTTTGTTCGGATATACATCAACAAGGTCAGAGCTGATCTCCCCACCGGCAATCTCTTTGATCAACTGCGCGGCCCGTTTTAATGCATAATCGGTGAGATCGATGTCTATACCGCGCTCAAATCGAAATGACGCATCGGTATTGAGCCCATGCCGTTTTGCCGTCTTTCTCACCGAAACGGGATTGAAATAGGCACTCTCTAAAAAGACGGAAGTCGTATTTTCGGTCACCCCTGAATTGATTCCCCCAAAAACGCCGGCGATGCACATGGGTTTTTCACTGTCACAGATCATGAGGTCTTCTTCATCAAGCGTGCGCTCGACGCCATCCAACGTAATGAATTTTGAATCTTTTGCAAGTGTTTTGACAACTACTTGGTTGCCCTTTATTTTGGCTGCATCGAAAGCGTGTAGAGGCTGCCCGAGTTCGTGCATCACATAGTTGGTGACATCCACCACATTGTTGATGGGTGAAAGGCCAATGGCCTTCAAACGATTTTGCAGCCAAAAAGGTGAGTCTTGAACCAAGATATTACTGATGGTCACACCACAGTACCGTGGCGCCAAAGTGTTGTCTTCAACCTCTACATCAATTTTCAATGAGCGATTGTCAACAGAAAAATTACTCGTTGACGGGGTATTTACTTTTTTAAAGACTTCATGTTGTTCAAGGCCGGCTCTCAAATCACGCGCCACCCCAAAATGACTCATGGCATCTGATCGGTTGGGTGTCAATCCGATTTCGAACACTTGGTCAAGTTCTATTTCGAAGATTTCGCTGCATGGCGTTCCCGGCTTGAGGTGTTCATCGAGCACCATGATGCCATCATGGTCATCGCCGAGACCGAGTTCGTCTTCGGCACAGATCATACCATGGCTTTCTTCCCCTCTAATTTTTCCTTTCTTGATTTTCCAGGCTTCGCCTTCGGGTGTGTAAAGTGTTGTTCCAATGGTGGCCACGGGAACTTTCTGGCCCTTTTCAACATTGGGTGCGCCACAGACTATCTGTACGGGGTCGTTTTGGCCAATAGTAACTTTTGTGAGTTTGAGCCGGTCTGCATTGGGGTGTTTCTCGCATTCCAGCACCTCACCGACAACAATGCCATCAAGCCCACCTTTGACGGATTCAAACGATGAGATTCCCTCAACTTCAAGGCCTAAATCTGTGAGTAGCTCTCCTATCTTATGGGCATCCCAATCCAGCTCTATGAACTGTTTCAACCAGTTGTACGAAATCTTCATCAGTTAGTTTTAAAAGTCCGCAAATATAAAACTTTGCCCTGTGACATTCAATGAATGAGTTCAGGATAAAGATTTTATGGATAACGTAAGGAGTGGAACAATTTTTCGATATACTTGAAGAAATATTCACACATGCAAAAAACGTTCTTCTTTATTGTTGTTCTTTCAGTGTTGTTTTCTTGCAAGCAGAAAGGGCAGGACTCTCCAAAACTTGTTGAGGGTGACTGGCTGGGGCAATTACAGGTCTCTGATACTGAGGTGCTACCATTCAATTTCACCCTAAGTTACCTTAATGATACCCCAGTCATTAAAATGTATAATGCGGATGAAGTAATCACTGTGGATGAGATTGAAACCAAAGGGGATTCTATCTTAATTCAAATGCCTGTTTTTGAAGGATATATTGCGGGAATTTTTTCTGCGGATGTGATTACCGGGGATTTCATTAAAGAAAGCCTTAACCGTATTGTTCCTTTTTCTGCAAGGCCAGGAGATTTACCACGATTCAGCACCAATCAGGATGCCTCGGTCGATGTTTCTGGCGTTTGGGAGACCTATTTTGATTACGATACCGATGCTCCTTATGCTGCAAAAGGAATATTTGAGCAAGAGGGAAACAAGGTGATGGGCACCTTCAGGACCAAAACAGGAGATTATCGTTATTTAGAAGGTGTCGTCGAAGGTGATTCTTTAAAACTTTCAACATTTGACGGCGCCCATGCTTTTTTGTTCACCGCCAAAGTTTCTGATAGCACTTTAGAGGGTGCGTTTTACTCGGGCAACCATTCCGTAGAAAAATTTAGGGCCAACCGCAATGCTGACTTTGAACTGCCCGATGCCAATACATTGACCTACCTGAATGAGGGTTATGACTCGTTCGAGTTTTCATTCCCGAATGCTGATGGGCAAATGGTCGGTTTAAAAGATGGGGAATACAAAGACAAGGTAGTATTGGTACAGATCATGGGCACTTGGTGCCCGAACTGTCTGGATGAGACCAAATTTTATGTGGATTATCTGAAGAAGAATCCCAATGAGGATTTGAAAATAGTCGCACTGGCGTTTGAGTATGCCAAAACCGAAGAGAAGGCTTTCGAGGGCATCAAACGTCTGAAGGAAAGAATTGACGTACCTTACCCAATACTGTTGGCCCAGTACGGCACATCGAACAAGATAAAGGCCAACGAGAAGCTACCAGCCTTGAACCATGTGCTGTCGTACCCGACCACGATTTATATCAATAAAGCCGGAAAGGTCAAAAAAATACATACAGGGTTTAACGGCCCGGCCACGGGCGAGAAACATGAAAGTTTCAAAAGAGAATTCCACAAAACAGTTCAAGAGTTGCTGACAGGGTAGGTTTTTCAAAGTTTACTTGGTCAGGGCCTTTACCAACTACGCCAAGCTTTTCAAATCAATATTACTGGTTTCAACAATTTGATGAATGTCTTCATCTACGATTTCCTTTTTCACATCTGCAAATCGCAAGAAGTTCTGGTAGACTTCGTCCAACTGTACCTTGGTCAATTCGTAGCCTACATTCTTGGCCCGATAGGCGAGTGCCGCACGACCACTTCGCGCTGTCAAGACAATTGAAGATTCATTGACACCCACATCAACGGGGTCAATGATTTCATAGGTTTCCCGGTTTTTGATGACACCGTCTTGATGAATGCCAGAGCTATGTGCAAAGGCGTTCGAGCCGACGATGGCCTTATTGGGCTGTACGACCATGCCCATTTTCTCAGAGACCATCCTACTGGTATCAAACAACAATTTGCTATTGATGTTGGTGTCTAAATTCAGGTCAGGGTGCTGCCTCAAGATCATGACCACTTCTTCCAAAGAGGTGTTTCCGGCACGTTCGCCAATGCCGTTGATGGTACATTCAATTTGTCGTGCCCCATTGATGACACCCGCAATCGAGTTTGCGGTGGCAAGCCCTAAATCATTATGGCAATGGCACGATAGCGTGGCTTTTTCGATACCTTTTACATGTTCTTTGAGGTATTTCATTTTTGCACCATATTCTTCTGGTAAACAATATCCGGTAGTATCAGGAATGTTCAAAACGGTCGCACCTGCCTTTATTACGGCCTCACAGACACTGGCCAGGTATGCATTATCGGTACGGCCGGCATCCTCGGCATAAAATTCCACATCGTCAACAAAGTTCTTGGCATAGGTCACGGCCTCGACCGCCCTTTTGAGAATGTCTTCTTGATTTGACTTGAACTTGTGTTTGATATGCGATTCTGAAGTGCCGATGCCCGTGTGGATTCTCGGTCTTTTAGCATCTCTGATAGCTTCCGCGGCGACCTCAATATCCTTTTTTACAGAACGGGTCAACCCACAAACTGTGGCATTTTTGACCAATTGCGATATTTCTTGAACAGATTTAAAGTCACCGGGGCTTGAAATGGGAAATCCAGCTTCAATGACATCAACGCCAAGTTCATCCAACCGTTCGGCAATGATCAATTTTTGCTTGGTATCCAACTTGCAGCCGGGTACTTGTTCGCCATCTCTAAGCGTGGTATCAAAAATTTGTACCTTATCTTTACTCATTAGTTTCAGTGGTATTAGCTAAACTATACGAAAATAAGAAGGTGAACGTGACACAGTATTTTTACAGAAGAACCATTACAACGCTTAATCGTTTTTCGGAAAGTTTAAATTGCTGTAAAACAGAACGATAAAGAATATTTTTTACGATGACGAATGCCCAAAGAGATGCGCTCTTTATTCTTGTAAAGTCTCTTTCAAAATCAGAGAAACGACAGTTTAAATTGTATGTTGGCCGTTTGGGAACAAACTCTGATGCAAAGTTTTTAGCATTGTTCAACCATTTGGACAAGATGCGGACATACAATGAAGCATCGATTCTTGAAAGTGGCATTGTAAAAAAATCACAACTTTCAAATTTAAAGGCACACCTTTACAAACAGATTTTGGTGAGCCTCAGACTGAATCCCGTCAATCAAAACATACGCATCCAGATTCGTGAGCAGCTAGATTTTGCCACTATTTTATATCAAAAAGGGTTGTACAAACAAAGCCTCAAGATTCTGGACAAGGCCAAGAATATGGCCATTGAGCATGAAGAAAAAAATGTGGCCTACGAGATTGTTGAGCTCGAAAAAATCATCGAGACCCAGTACATTACCCGCAGTATACCTGACCGAGCAGACGAACTGGCCGTTCAGGCGAAGGAACTCTCGGCCCAAAACCTGATAGCCAGCAAGTTGAGCAATCTGTCGTTGCAATTGTACAGCATGATGCTCAAGGTGGGCTATGTGCGAAATGATGAAGATTTGGTACGGGTACAGCGGTATTTTGAAAAACACCTTCCAAAGTATGATTTGGAAGCACTGGGTTTCCGTGAAAAATTGTGGCTGTACAAGGCACAGCTTTGGTACAGCTTTCTCACCCAAGATTTTTTGTCATCCTATAAATATGCCAGCAAATGGGTCGACCTTTTCTACGAATATGAGGAGATGATCAGACTCAACCCTGTGTTCTTTTTAAAGGGAAACCATTACCTGCTCGAGTCGCTCTTTTTAGTCAGATACAGTTCGCAATTCAAGGATACCCTTGAAAAGCTGGAGGTTATTGTCAGTGACAAATCCTTTCCGAGCAATGACAACATCGCTTCATTGGCTTTTCTGTACCTCAATTCGAACAAACTGAACCATCATTTTTTAGAAGGCACTTTTCAAAAAGGCCTCTATTTGGTCAATATCGTTGAATATGGCATCAAAAAGCATGCAGGCCGTATTGACCAGCACCATGTCATGTTGCTTTATTACAAGATTGCTTGTCTTTATTTTGGCAATGGCGACCACAAGAACTGTATCGTCTATCTCAAAAAAATCATTGAGAATAAACAGTTAAAGATGCGCGAAGACTTGATGTGCTTTGCCCGGGTTTTGAATTTGGTTGCACATTATGAAGCGGGCATGGATTACCATCTTGAGGTACAATTGAAGAGCACGTACAAGTTTTTGCTCAAGATGAACGATTTGCATGCGGTTCAAAAAGAGATGATTAAGTTTTTAAGGGGATTGGGTGATATTTATCCCAATGAATTGCGGAATGAATTCCAAAAGCTTTACGACAGGCTCAAGGTTTATGAAGACCACCCGTATGAAAAGCGAGCATTTTTGTACCTCGATATTCTTTCATGGTTGGAAAGCCATTTGCAAAACAGGCCTGTGGCAGAGATCATACGCGAGAAGGCTTTGGCCGTTACTCGTTGATACCTGGTGTTTGTAAGTTGAACTGCGGTACGAATCCCTCAGAAAAATTTTGAAATTCGTTGCTTTTGGCCAGCTCACGCACTTTTTGGGGGTCAAAGTTGCCACTGAAATACAGAAACGAACCTTTGAGGTTGTCATTGTTGTAAATCAATATCTCTTTTACAACATCACGTTTTTCCCTGAGGGCGACAACATTGCGTTTGAGCTCATCATTCTTTCTAAAAACTTCGATAAAAGAGTTTGAAGTGAAATTGTTCATCTGGTTGTTCAGAAAACGGGATTGTGCATCTGTAGCACTGGGGAATTGCATGTAACGCAAATCTTTGGTGTTGCCGACCATCGATTTCATCTCTGGTGAAATTTCCCCGATCAACGAGAACATGAATTTGGGCACTCTGATGGCTGTTACCTGCGCATCATTTTTATGGGCCTTGTAAAAGTTGTCGATGGAGTTATAACTTCCGCAAGCGGATACCAGAACGGTACAAAAAATGAAAGCCAATTTTTTCATGGATAGTGTTTTCTTAAAAGTAAGAAAATTTACAAACAAGCATTCCATACCGGGTCGTCGGGTGGGTCGGCCACAAACGCTACGTTTTCTTTTTTTACAGGATGTTCAAAACTAAGGCTTCGCGCATGCAGGTGGATGCTTCCATCCTCATTGCTCCTTTTAGCGCCATATTTCAGGTCACCTTTGATGGTACAACCAATAGCAGTCAATTGGGCCCGAATTTGGTGGTGACGGCCAGTTTTTAAGTCAATTTCCAATACATAATAATAATCCAGTTTCTTGAGCAACCGATAGGCCATGACCGCTTTTTTTGAATGCGGCACTTCATTCACGTGGGCATACGATTTGTTTTGTTTTGGATTTCTTACCAGCCAATGCGTCAAGGTGTCCTGCTCTTTGGGGGGCATGTTCTTTACAACCGCCCAGTACTTTTTTTCGGTTTTTCCTTCAGAAAAGAGCTTGTTCAATCTTGGCAATGCTTTTGATGTTTTGGCAAAAACTACGACTCCTGAAGTAGGTCGGTCCAAGCGATGGGTGACTCCCAAATACACATTACCGGGCTTATTGTATTTGTTTTTTAGATACTCTTTGACAATCTCACTGAGGGGTTTGTCACCAGTTTTATCGCCTTGTACGATGTCACCAGGTTTTTTGTTGACCACAATCAAATGGTTGTCTTCAAAGAGTACCTTTAAATTGTCAAAGCCGGTTGTCTTGATATTCTGGAATTTTAAAAAAGGGTTTCACAGATAACTCGGGCAGCTACTTTACTGCCCTCCAACGATGGATGAAAGCCGTCATCGCCATAGTAAGAGAAATCATTTGTGGTATCAAAATGTTGCTTCCAGACTTCACCGACTGGGCATACGAGCGCATCATTGGCTTTCGCTGCATCATTGTGGTTTTTTATGACCGCATCAAATGTTCTGTAGTACGTTCTAGATGGCCAAACCATGAAATACACTAATTTCGCACCGTTTTTGCCACAGAGCTTTTTAAATTTTTCTCCGTATTCAAAGAGCACTTGCTTTCCAAATTCTTGGGAGGAAGGCCCTTGCTGTACAATCACAAAATCATAATTACCATTTTTTATCATTTTTTGCACTTTTCCGTCATTCCAGTGGTCCATGAGCGCATAGTTAGGATGCGCCACCGTTTTGGTTTTCACTTCAAAATCAATTTTGGAAGCCTCTTCTTTTACCAATGCGGGCAAATCATTACTGTAGGTAAGACTATTGCCCACAAAAAGCACATTGATGGTTCTTTGGTTAATCTTTTTGACCTGCGGTTTGTGCTTTCCAACATTGCCTATTAAGATGAAAGGCAAAAGAAGATATGCTATGACGGGCAAATAACGCATGGGGATAAAGTTTGGCAAAAATCAATATTGCTCTTCCTCGTTCGGAAAATCTTTGGTTTTCACATCGGTCACATATTGCGAAATGGCGTTGCCCATTTCTTCGTAAAGATTCATGTAGCGTCGTAGAAATCGTGGATTGAACTCATGGGTCATGCCCAGCAAATCATGCACGACGAGTACTTGGCCATCCACACCATTACCAGCTCCGATACCAATAACTGGGATGGAGACACTTTCAGCCACTTCTTGGGCCAGTTTGGCGGGAATTTTTTCCAAAACAATCCCAAAACAACCCAATTTTTCGAGCAGCTTGGCGTCCTCCTTTAATTTTTCTGCCTCGGTCTCTTCTTTTGCCCGTACGGTGTAGGTGCCGAATTTATAGATGCTCTGGGGGGTCAATCCCAAATGCCCCATAACGGGAATGCCAGCTTGAAGAATTCGTTTGGCCGATTCTTTGATTTCTATACCGCCCTCGATTTTAATGGCATGGGCACCGCTTTCTTTCATGATGCGAATGGCCGAACGCAGTGCTTCCTTGGGGTCACTTTGGTAGCTTCCGAAGGGGATGTCGACCACGACGAGTGCCCTGTTCACAGCCCGTATGACAGAGGTGGCATGATAGATCATTTGGTCGAGCGTGATGGGCAACGTGGTCTCATGACCTGCCATGACATTGCTCGCCGAGTCACCGACCAAAATGACATCAACATTGGCGGCATCCACGATTTTGGCCATGGAATAATCATAAGCGGTGAGCATGGAAATTTTCTCACCGTTTTGCTTCATCTCGATCAACGATTTGACCGTGACACGTTTATATTCTTTTTTGGCTGTGGACATTTGGTAAGGTTTTCTCGCTAAAGTAAGCAGATTTTTGGGAAAGCTATTTAGTATTTATGTAAAGGCTCCTTCCCTGAGATCAAGGGAGGTGTCCGCCTTTGGCGGACGGAGGGTTTTGAAATAAATCACGAACAGCCATACAATCGGAACTCCCCCTCCCGCTGGTGCGGGAGACCCCTTTTAAACTTAAGAGGGGAGCGGTAAAACAACCCTTTCCGTCCTAGCCTCTAGGCTAGGACACCTTTCCCTGGTCAGGGAAAGGAGCTACAAAACTTTGACGTATCTTGAGCAAATAAAATCAGTACTATGAAGCATCATATTCTCACGGCAGCACTGTTTGTTTTTTTCATTTTGGGAATTTCGGCACAAGAGGCCAATCAATTGGAAACTGATCAAGCAGCGGTCAAAAAAGTGATCGAAGGCTTTTTTGAGGCTTTTCATAAACAAGATTCCACCGCCATGAAAAGTTTTGTGGCCGATAATGTTCTATTGCAAACCACAGGCCGCAACAAGGAAGGTAAAACCATGTTCAACACCCAAAAAATTGAAAAACTGTACGAATCTATCGTAAGCATCCCTGACAGTGTTTCTTTTGAAGAAAAACTCACTTCATGGAACATTCAGGCAGATCGAACCATGGCGAATGCCTGGGTAGGCTATGAATTTTGGTACAATGGCGAGTTCAGCCATTGCGGTATCAATTCATTTCAGATGATCAATTTTGATGGTGATTGGAAGATTGTCTACCTGATTGATACAAGGGGCAGGGCGGGGTGTTTGGATTAACAATCACTCATATTCACCCCCACCGCCAGACCGCCTTCAGAGGTTTCTTTGTATTTGCTGTTCATATCCTTGGCGGTCTCCCACATGGTGTTAACCACTTTGTCAAAAGGTACTTTGGCTTCATCCGGGTCGGTATCCAAAGCCAATTCTGATGCATTGATGGCCTTGATGGCACCCATGCTGTTGCGCTCGATGCAGGGCACTTGAACCAATCCGCCAATAGGGTCGCAGGTAAGGCCCAGATGATGCTCCATGGCAATTTCAGCTGCCATTAACACCTGTTCCGTGGTGCCGCCCATCAATTCTGTCAAACCACCTGCCGCCATGGCCGAAGACACCCCAATTTCTGCTTGACAGCCGCCCATCGCCGCTGAAATGGTAGCTCCTTTTTTGAAAATACTCCCAATTTCGCCTGCCACCAACAAAAAGCGTTTTATGTCATCAAAATCCCCATCATGGTTTTCAATGACCAAATAGTACATCAAAACAGCGGGGATGACCCCAGCACTGCCATTGGTCGGCGCTGTGACCACACGGCCCAATGAGGCATTTACCTCGTTGACAGCAAGTGCAAAACAGCTGACCCATTTTAAGATTTGTCTGAATTTCACTTCGGTCTCGCGAATGCTCTCTAGCCATTCTTGGGGATTGGAGTAGGGGACACTACCGATTAATTTCTGATGCATTTCAAAAGCACGCCGCTTTACATTGAGTCCGCCGGGCAATTTACCTTCGGTATGACAGCCCGTGTACATACACTCGAGCATGGTGTTCCAGATGGCCCGTAGCTGATCGTCGATTTCACGCACATCTCTCAATGATTGTTCATTAAGAAAAACAAGCTCAGAGATGCTTTTGTTTTCATTCTTGCAATGAGCCAGCAGTTGATTTCCGTTTTCAACGGGAAAAGGAAATGTCTTAAAGGTTTCCTTATTTTTCTTTGCGTTGATGCGTTCTTCCTTGACCACAAATCCGCCACCAATGGAGTAATAGGTCTCGTTAATGGCCTGGTTGGATTTTAAGACCGCGGTAAAACGGATACCGTTTGCATGAAAGGGCAAAAATTCTTTCTCAAAAACAATATCCTCGTCAATGTCAAATGGAACCTCTACCAAACCATTGAACAAAAGTGACTTATTTTTCTTGACGGTTTCGACAATACCATCTATATCTTCAACAGGAATGGTCACCGGATCAGCACCTGAAAGCCCCAATACGACCGCCAAATCTGTGGCATGCCCTTTTCCGGTCAGTGAAAGTGAACCAAAAAGTTGTGCTTGAATTTTGACAACATGGGTAAAATGCCCTTCTGAAACGAGTTCTGAAATCCATCGTTCAGCCGCCCTCCAAGGTCCCAGCGTATGTGAACTCGAGGGGCCTATGCCAATTTTAAGCATGTCAAAGACACTGATACACTCCATGCGCGCTGTTGCTTGTTCAGTTCAAATATAAGAAGAGGTAAAACAAGAAATGCGAAATATGAAGTACAAGGCTAGAAGTACGAAGTGAAAAAATCGGAAAAGCACATTTCTTTACTCTATTCATATCACAATTTATGCTTTGAATACTCATTTTGTACCTCGTACTTCATACTTCTTACTTTTCAGACTGCCACCTTGTCATATTTCTGCGGATGGCACAGTGATTGACATTTTTTGGTCGTAACAAATGAAATTTAAACACTAGAACAAAAAGATATGAGCAAAATTATTGGTATAGATTTGGGTACGACCAACTCTTGCGTTTCTGTGATGGAAGGTAATGAGCCCGTGGTAATACCCAATGCAGAAGGAAAAAGAACGACACCTTCGGTCATTGCTTTTGTCGAGGATGGGGAAATCAAGGTTGGTGACCCTGCAAAACGCCAGGCAGTGACCAATCCACACAAAACGATTTATTCCATTAAACGTTTTATGGGGAATAAATTTTCTGAATCTAAGAAAGAAGCAGACCGAGTTCCTTATAAAGTAGTGAAAGGCGATAATGACACCCCACGTGTTGATATCGATGGCCGTTTGTACACTCCACAAGAATTATCGGCCATGATTCTTCAGAAAATGAAGAAAACCGCTGAAGATTACTTGGGGCAAGATGTGACACGCGCCGTGATCACAGTGCCTGCCTATTTTAACGATTCACAGCGCCAGGCCACTAAGGAAGCTGGTGAAATTGCAGGTTTGACCGTTGAGCGAATCATCAATGAGCCCACAGCGGCTTCATTGGCATACGGACTTGATAAAAAAGATACCGACCAGAAAATCGTGGTCTTTGACTTTGGTGGGGGTACGCATGATGTCTCCATTTTAGAATTGGGCGATGGTGTCTTTGAAGTTTTGGCTACAGATGGTGATACCCACTTGGGTGGAGATGATGTGGACCAAAAAATCATTGATTGGTTGGCCGAAGAGTTCAAAAAAGATGAAGGCATGGACCTTCGTGAAGATGCCATGGCGTTGCAAAGACTTCGTGAGGCAGCTGAGAAGGCAAAAATTGAATTGTCATCCTCAGCACAGACTGAGATTAATTTACCGTATGTGACGGCTACATCTTCTGGACCCAAGCACTTGGTGCGAACCTTGACCAGGGCAAAGTTTGAGCAGTTGATCGATGATTTGGTGAAAAGAACCATTGAGCCTTGTGAGACCGCATTAAAATCTGCGGGACTTTCAAAAAGCGATATCGATGAAATCATTTTGGTAGGTGGGTCAACACGAATTCCAGCTGTACAGGAAGCCGTTGAGAAATTCTTTGGCAAAAAACCCTCAAAAGGGGTGAACCCTGATGAAGTGGTTGCCGTAGGTGCTGCCATTCAAGGCGGTGTCTTGACAGGTGATGTCAAAGATGTTTTGTTGTTGGATGTTACCCCGCTTTCACTGGGTATCGAGACCATGGGCGGCGTGAACACGAAGTTGATTGAAGCCAATACAACAATACCGACAAAGAAATCACAGATATTCTCTACGGCTGCGGATAATCAACCTTCGGTTGAGATTCATGTACTGCAAGGAGAACGCCCAATGGCTGCGGATAACAAAACGATTGGTAGATTCCATTTAGATGGTATTCCACCTGCGCCACGAGGCACACCTCAGATTGAAGTGACCTTTGATATTGACGCAAACGGAATCATCAAGGTTTCGGCAACCGACAAGGCCACAGGAAAATCGCAGGACATTCGCATCGAGGCTTCTTCCGGATTGACCGATGAGGAAATCCAAAAGATGAAAGCTGAGGCTGAGGCCAATGCGGAAGCTGATAAGAAGGCCAAAGAGACTGCCGATAAGTTGAATGAGGCCGACGCCATGATTTTCCAAACGGAAAAACAGCTGAAGGAATTCGGTGATAAATTGTCAGATGATAAGAAAAAGCCGATTGAAGATGCTTTGGAAGAGCTGAAAAAAGCCTACGAGACCAAAGACTTGGTTGTCATCGAACCCGCTCTGGAGAAAATCAACGAAGCTTGGAAAGTAGCTTCTGAAGAGATGTACAAAGCACAAGCCGAGGCTGCACAGGCCAATGGCGCTGATACCGCTTCAGGTGATGCAACCGGTGGTAGCGATGCCAAAGAGGGTGATAATGTAGAAGATGTTGATTTTGAGGAAGTCAAGTAAGTAGAATGTTTAGTTTGAATAAAAAGCCCCGGCAATGCCGGGGCTTTTTATTTGTTCACATTGTCTTTTTGATAAACTGGATAACACCGATACGATGACTACACGATTCTGTAAGTTTATCCACCTATTTACTACAAATTTCAATAACTCTTTAAATATAGATATACCTCTGCAATATGGCTAAATCCCTTCTTTTTATTCCTGATATCTCTGGATTTACCAACTTCGTGCAGACCACAGAGGCGGAACACAGCCAGCATGTTATCGCCGAACTTTTAGAAGTGTTGATCAAAGCCAACACCCAAGACCTGAAGTTGGCCGAGGTAGAGGGTGACGCACTGTTTTTCTATAAAGAGGGTCAGATTCCTTCCCAAGAGAAGATTTTGGCACAGATAGAAAGCATGTACACAGCGTTCTACAGTCATTTGCGCATGATGGAGACCAATCGTATCTGCCCTTGCAACGCCTGTGCCACCGCCCCTAACCTAGAATTAAAGATTGTTTTGCATTGCGGTGAGATGCAATTCTTGACGGTGCAAGGCAACAGAAAACCTTTTGGGGAAATTGTCATCCAAGCGCACCGCTTATTGAAAAATTCTATCAAAAGTGATAATTATGTGTTGATCAGCAATGCCTTGGCCCAAGAAATTAAACTGGCAAGTGACTATGAAAGCTTGCTTTTTCAATTTCAAAAAGGGGTAGATTTATACGATGGAAAGCCCATTGACTATTTATTTGCAAATATTGATGTTACTCAATTAAAACTGCACAATTTTGACGCTCCCATTTTATACAAACCGGATTTACCCCCAGATTTTACAAAGGCCGTAAAAATTGGGAAAAGTGCGTATGAAGTCTATGAAATGATTACGAACTATAGGCATCGCCATAAATGGGTAAAAGGCGTTGATGAATTCAAATATGACGCAAATGAGGTGACAAGAACGGGTACGGAACATACTTGTGTTATCAATGGACGCCATTTTGATTTCACCACAGTAATCAAAGAGGTACCTGCACACCAACTGGTTTATGGAGAGTTAACGTTCAATCCTCCACCCGTAGAGCGGCTATACCAGTTTTATATTCTAGACCCCATATCTGAAACGAGTTGCGAACTTACGGTCGAAGTATATTGGCGCACCAAAACACCACTTCAAAAACTATTGATGCTCATTGGAGCCAAAAAACAAATGACTTCCGGATTATCAGCATCCATAGACAATCTGGTTGATTTGATGCGGCAAAAAGAGCCGTTAGCTGAAGAACTTGATGGCCAATAAAAAAGCCCCAGTTTTCTGTGGAGCTTTTCAGTTTCTAAGAAGCTTTGCCAAACTCCTGCAGTTGTTCCAGTTTTACCAACGCTTCAGCTTTTGAATTGACATTCAATTTTAGGTATATATTCTGAATATGAAAGTTGACCGTACTTGGGGTCACAAACAGTTTTTCAGCAATCATTTTGTAGGTGGCACCTTGTCGCAGATATTCGACAATTTGATTTTCCCGGTTTGAGAACCATTCGAATTTCTTTTCTTGAAAAATTGAAATTACTTTTTTGGCCACGTCATGGCTCATGGCAGCGCCATCGCTCTGTACCGAATGCAAAGCATTTAAAAAACGTTCTTTGGTCAAGGGCTTGGTCAAATATCCGTTGGCCCCCATTTTGAAAGCCTTCCTGATTAGCTCGAAATCACTTCGGTGGCTTACCAATATGATTTTTGCCGAATCGCTTTTTTTCTTGAAAAGTTCGATACCGTTGATACCTGAGATCCCATTTAAACTGACCTCAGAGAGAATGATTTCAGGATTGTGCTCTTTGAAATCTTGGAGTGCCGAACTCACACCATCACAAATTTTAGTGATGATGAATTCGTTTTGGTTTTCTAAATAGTTGACATAGCTCTGGTGCTCATTGACATCATTGTCAATGATCATGACTTTAACAGCATTTGTTAGCATGGTAATTTTGGATTTGGGTTTGGATACAGACAGTTCTTTTTCTAAATGGAGAACAATTCCATTAGGGTTTCTCCATGGTTGCCCAAAGGATATTCTGCATGCATAGCAACGTAGATCAGACATTTTGATGCCGTCATTTCGGGGTGAACGACAGCACTTGCCTAAATACCTTTCTTGTGCCGAATATCCTTTAGAAAACCTATGGATTCAGATCAATAACATCTCAAAGTGATGGAGTACCAATAAATTGTGGATTCCTACTTTAGAATTCTTTGGAAATGTTTCGGTAAAAAACGTGGTTGAATTTACCGTAGGAGTGGTAGTAAAACTTCATAAGATTTGGGTTATCGGGGTTAATATGGCAACCAATTTAAAAAAACCTTTGAATTTCACAAATAATTTGTAAGAAAAATCGTTAAAGCGGCGTTTATTTTAATATTTATCGCAACTGTTCAATAAAAAACCCCCGCGACAAGTATGGTCGCAGGGGCAGTTAGCAAGATTTCGAATAATTCAAAAAAGAAGGTCTTCTATTCCATATCAAAGTCGATATCAGCCGTGGCATAGGTGCTGCCCTGAACCTGCATGATCCATTTGTCTTCTTGGTATGCACCGTTCAAGTTTGAGACAATGGCCGTATCGGCATCTTGTTTTGATTTAAAATCGGCCAGATATACATAATATAACCCGTTTTCCTTGTTGTAGAACTGTCTGGCATCCAAACCCTTTTGATCTAAGTTCTGCATGAATGTTTTTAGATAATTAGTATTGCTAAAAACATTGACTATCAAGTAAAAACCAGATTCAACCCCGACGATATCTGACCGATTAAGTGCTTTTATGGGTATTTCGTTAAACTCTCTTTTCTTCTCAACCTGTTTTTCAGACGTATTGTTATTTTCTGCGACACCCGTTTGGTATTTCGCCAAGCTGCGGTTCTGTTGCCTTGACTGCGGGCGTTCTTGTTTCATTTCATGGCGAATCAACCGCACCATGGTCTCAAACCTACGCTCGAACATTTCTGTACGTGCTTTTTCAATGGAGTCTTGACGCAAGATCAACTCATCTAAAATCAACCGATTTTCATAAGCCAAAGAGATATCGTCCTCTTTTTTATCCTCCGCAATGCTGACATATTGCCCCAGTGCCTCTTCATCAAACTTGGCTCTTCTTTGGGCCTTTTTATTCAATTGCTGCTTGAGGTGTACAATTTGTTCCTCATAATTTCGTACCACTTCGTCTACCCTGGCATCTTCTGCACTGGCAATGTTGACATTGATTCCCATACCCCGCAGCTCATCGTTAAAAGTGTAGCCCAGCGCAATTTCATGGTTGGTACCCAAATTATCGCCTTTACTATTTAGATTCTTTTCCATGACGTAGCCCAGTGAAAGTTTTTTGCTCAGGTTAAACCCGATGCCACTTGAAAGTCCGTAATCTTCATCATACGCAGCTTGAAGCCATCCAAATTTGGGCACATCCATCAAGAAAGCTCCAGAATACTTGAAAGTACCTTCTTCATTCACACCCAATTGCAACAGGGGCATCACACGTGCATCCTTAAAAAGCCCATTGGTGTTTTTCATGGTATGGGTGTACTGTAAGGTGGGGTTGATATTCTGGGCATTGAAATTGGTCACCAATTCTGACGTGGTCTGGTTGTATTGTACCAAATCTTCAAAGGAAACCCCAATGTCAAATCTACCGAGTGTTAGGTTAAGTCCTGGCTGAAAAGAAACCTTGTTCTGTTTTTGGGATGTTTCCAACAGTGGGTCATTGGCACTTGCGATAATGCGACTTTTGTCTAATCCCTCACTGTGATAATTGATATTGGCCCCAAAAGTCAGCGCGCTTTTTTCTCCCAAAGGCACACCTGTGGCATAATTGGCATTAAAGCCAAACTCTTGTATGACACCAGACCAGTGACCGTAGACACCAAGGCCCAATGCGGTGTTTTTGTCAAGTTTGTTGCTAAATCCTAAATAATAGTTTTGGTTATTGTCTTCATAGGAAGCATACTGATTGCGCAACAAGATGTTCAAATATGACTTGTTCTCACGCACCAATGAAAAGGTGGGATTTATCAAAAATCGGTTAAAGAACAATTGATTGTGGAACGGACTTTTTATGTCATATCCAGCGGGTTCGGTTTCTTGTGCCTGTATTGCTGTCAACCCTACCAAGATGGTCAACATCATCAAGCTCATTCTTTTATGTAGGTTAAAACGGTTCATCTTTTCGGGGTTAAAGTGGAACGTATTTTTAGGGCTACATGTCAATTGACATGTTAAGGGTCACTGGATGTTTGTATTTATTCGTTCTCAAACACTGTTGAAGAAAAATCGGTCTGTGACTCATCGTTGAGCACCTTCATCAAGCCTTCTTCATTTTTCTCGACCAATGCAGCATCAGTCTTTTTTGTGTATGAAATGGCCACTTTGGTCAAGGAATTGCCATTACCACGGTTTGACATTACATAGCCCATACCTTTTTCGGGCACCAATGCTATTGAAAAATCATCGCTTGAGCTGTTGATGGGGCTACCAAGGTTTACCGATTGGGTCAGGCTGTTTTCGGCCACTTGTACGGCGTATAAATCCAATCCTCCGTATCCTTTGTGTCCTTCCGAGGCAAAGAACAACAACGTGCCATTAACCAAACTGGGGTGCATGTCATTCTTCTTTGTATTTACCTTGGGCCCAAGATTTTTTGGCTTTCCAAACTTGCCGTTTGCCTTGACATCGGCTACATAGATATCGTAATCACCGTAGGTGCCGGGCATGTTTGAGGCAAAGAACAGGCGTGTGCCGTCACTTGATACAGTCGGGTGTTTTGCCGAATAGTACTTTGGGCATACGGCAACTCTTTTCATGTTGCCCCATTCACCGTTGATGTTTTCGGCACGATAAATTTCATGAACAGCCTCCTTTTTTGAAAAAATACCGGTTAAGGGCTTTTTTTCAGAGACCCTGCTAAAATAGGCTACGCGTCCGTCTGCTGTTACACTCAAAGAAGGGGTGTGCGTTATGGTGGACTCACCTTTCATCGGATGATAGGTTTTTTTTGTCAAGACCAAATCATTAGAGGGCTCTTGGGCCTGAAAGTTTTCGTAGTCACTGCTGATTTCAGCGAGCCAGTCTTTGGAATTGGCGGGAGCCTTTTTACCCAATCGCTCAAGCACGTATTGGTACCGTTCGTTATAGGCTACTTTCAAGGCTGCATTTACATTGGCCTGCAGAAATTTTTCATACCAAAAGGCCGCTTCTTCATAATCTTCTGTCAACAGATTGACATTGCCAAGGTCTTGAAAAATTTCAGTCTCTGAATAGCCTTGGGCCAATAGCTCTAGGTAATCATCAACACGCTGGTTGATTTCCTTTTTTTCAAGCATCCCAGAACTTTGGGCATTCAAAGCAGTACACATCGATATTGCCATGATAGGGATGCCAATCTTTTTTAGGGTTGAAAATATCATAATGTAAGATTTAGGACGTTATGATACAAAGGTCATAAAACTTCACCCTGAACCACCTATGAGTTTTTCATAGGTTTTGGTTTTAATCGATAAAAACGAACAGTAGAACGAGGAATATTCTATATAAACTGTATAGAATCAGAGGGTTTGAGCATTTCAATTCTATCCTCAAAGTAGATTTTTATTTCTTTTTTGTTGGCTGCCAGACTGTGCACGGTCAAACAATCGGTCTTTACGGAAACCTCAATTTGACAACTCAGCACATGCAACTTAAAAGAAAGACTTTGCCATTCTTCGGGCAGTGCCGGTCTAAAGCGAATTCCATCTTTATACATTTTGAATCCAGCGAATCCTTCAACCACGATCAACCAAACTCCGCCTGCAGCAGCAGTATGGATTCCTCCCAAAAACGACCCGCCACTCATCACCTTTTTGCTGGCATTGTACAAATCTATGGTCGATGATTCCATAAAATAGCGATAGGCTTCTTCATAATGCTTGGCTTTGCATGCCACCAGTGCATGAACGCTGGGGCTTAATGATGAGCCGTGTTCAGTACGCGGTTCATAATAATCATAATTGGCCGTAAGCTGATTATCGGTAAATCCGTCAAGCATTGCCATCAATTGTATGACATCGGCCTGCTTCAACACCTGTGTGTTCACTGCAATGCCATTGGGCCAACCCCAATATTCACCCGGGTCTATCAATCTTTTTCTCAATTGCTTGGGATTGATATCCTCAAGACCGAAGTACCCATCGAATTGTTCAATGACTTTAGTATTTTCATCAGGTTCAGGAAGGTACAACAAAGAAGCAATTTCTTCCCATGCCTTTACACTGTCTTGGTCAATGGCCACATTTTTTAAAATTCTTTCAAGTTCACGGGCATTTTCATCCCGCAGCTTTTCAAAGACCTCGCAAGCTTTTTCCAAGGCATATTTTGTGAGGTAGTTGGTGTAGGCGTTATTGTCAACATTTTCGTGGTACTCATCTGGGCCTAAGACCCGAATGATTTCATAGCGGTTTTTGTCTTTTTTAAAATGCACGCGCGAGACAATGAACTGTGCAACTTCAAAAAGGACTTCAGCCCCCATCTCAATAATAAAGTCCCAGTCTCTGGTCGCCTTATAGTAGAGCCAGATGCCGTAGACCACATCTTGTGAAATATGAATTTGCCAGCAGTTGAAATGGTTGCGAATGGGCCTTCCTGTCAATACATCGGTAAAAAAGTAATCGGGAAATAGCTCATCACCCGTTTTTCCGCTCGTCCATGCATAGAAAGCACCGTAGTAACCCAATCTTTTGGCCTTTCGTTTTGCCCCGGGCAAAGTATCATAACGATACGCCACCAAGCGTTTGGCTATTTCAGGATGCGTATAGGTAAACATGGGAAGGTTGAAGGTTTCTTGATCCCAAAAAGCGGCCCCCTGATAGACCTGGCACGATAGGCCCCGTGCGCCAATCGGAAGATTGGCATGGGTAGGGGTGGCTATGAATGCTTGGTATAAGTTGAAACGCACCAAGATCTGCGCTTCTAGATTTCCTTCAATGTCGATATCCGATTTCTTCCAAAAGGCCTCCCAATTTTTGGTATGCTCTTGTTTGAGCGTGTCATAGCCTTTTTTGAGACCTTTTTGTACGGTGGCTATTGCTGTTTTTTTAGGATGCTGCACTTCATTATCGTGAACAACCGCGACCACTTTCTGTAAGGTCAGTTCTTCCCCTTCATCCATTTCAAAATGGTATTTACGTAGAATCGTGCGACCATCATGATTGACTGTCTCAGCTGTGGGCGGTTTGCCCACTATTGAAGCCCCTTCTACAACAGAAATTTTAGTGGCCAGTTCAGCGGTTTCAAGCTCAAGGCCCACCAAGCCATCTTGCTCAAAAGTATTGTGGTTGGCAAAGTGCTCGCCATTGATGCTCCAGACATCACCATCGATACCCGTGACCAATGTAAACGTTGCGCTTTGCAAGGCCTTAAACGAATAGTTCAACACGAGTTGGTGGTGATTGTCAAGACTGGCAAATTTTTCTACGTTTAAATGGACTTTTTTTCCCTTGGGCGATGTCCAACGCATCTGCCTTTGGTTCAATCCGTTTTTCATATCAAGGGCTCGGTAGTAGGCTGCCGTTTGCCCTGAGAACACTGATAGTCGCTCATCGTCGATAAAGAGCTGTGTGAACAAACCGTTCGGAACATTGCACAGTTCGCTCCATTTGCTGCCCTCAGCTTTGTCCCAGGTATCGGTAACAATACAGGCGGTGTATTCTTTTGCTGTCCATTCTTCAAAGGTACCGCGGTAGCCCATGTAGCCGTTACCGATCATGAAATTGCTTCCGGTTGTCACCAATTGCTCAGGATTGAACGATTTTTCAATGATTTTCCACCCGGTTTCTGTACGTAGATTGTTCTTTAAATCCATTTGCTGATTATTCGTGCTGAAAATAAGCATAAGATGATGGCGTTCAAAGCAATTTTGGAAATAGAGTGAACAAAAAACCCTCGCTATCTGCGAGTTTTTTTTGAGGCGAAAGCGGTTTTATCAAGGCAGAATACTTTTAAACGCATGAACAATTTATTTGCTAGAAAGCTTTTTGTACGATTTAAGCCATTTATGTATAGATGTTTGAAGTCGGGCAGTTCAAAATCTTCAGCGAGATAAATGGCCTGAAATCCTGAAACAAGCTTCAGTTTATGGGGTTGTTTTGCATATTTCGCCCCGGTAATGACATAGTGTTTTTTGTGTGGGCAATTGTAATCTGCACAAACAAATTCGTAATAAATATGATCATCAGACACCCATGTCAATTGATTTTTTGGGTTCACAAAGGCATAGTGTGGATTTTTCGCAGAAATGCTTCCCTCACCATCAAAATGGTACACAAACCCTAAAACCAGTATGTTATTGTTTTCTTTTACCACATAGTTCCATCCAAATCCGTCTCCAGTGAAACATGATTGAAAGCCAACAAGTGCAAATCCTTCTTCTATTTTCTCATTGGATTCTCTTACGGGAAGCCATAGATGATGCACTTTCATGGTTTGCCATTTACCATGCCATTCCCCTGAAAATTGATTCAATGCTCCAAAGGCATTTGATATGCTGGTCTTGTATTTGTCAGGCCGCTTCAACGGGTGTCCCAGATTTGGGTTTAGCCACAGTTCTGTTTCGATTAACTGATTAACATACAGTTGATTGAAGCCTTCAGATGAGCGATAAAATTTAAGTGATTCCAATGCACCTTCCCAAAACAGCTGCTCAAAGCTTTTCTCATTAATTCCGAAGGAATTTATACTTTTTGAGAAAACAGCCAATTGTCGATAATCTGCTGATAGTGTTTTTCTCAGCCCCTGAAATTCTAAAACCTCATCAAGTTTGGTTTTTTTCTTGCCGGATAACCCAACTTCAACGATTTCTTGTCTTTCTGAGCTATATGGAGTTTTTTTAATATCACTTGCCACAAAGGGGATGGCAGAAAAGAATACCATCATTACGTACAGAGAAGTCTTCATGGTCATTTCTCTTTTGATTTTTCGCGTACTCTAAAGTCGTAACCTTCACTCTTGTGGGAAGCAAATTGGCTTTTGGCAGAATCTGAACTTTTCTCTTTTTTGCTTTTCTCAAGAGACTCCCATTCTTTGATGCTTCTATCCCTTGGACTCATAACCCAATTTGTTGCGCAACTCGCCAAGGTTGCCCCTGCAAACACACTGAATAGCAAGGTTCGGAACATTGATTTCATTAAGTGCATTGCCATCAAGTTTTTTGAATTTTTCATTACTAATAGGTTGATTTAAAATAACTTGTGCTGATAGGACAAAACTAGATTTCGGCCCTACACGAGTCATTGACTTGGGTTAAGAAAGAACCGCTTAAAAAAATGAGAGCAGATTTGATTGCCCCTAACCTTATGGTAGTCTCAAGTTTTTACTTGATGTGGGCAATCTAAATGCAATTATTATGATGCCCGTGAATGCTGCAAACTCCATGATCGTGAAGAAGATATCATCCATATCTGCGGAAGCTAAGGCACTTAACATTCCCAGGCCCGTGATTAGAACGGCAATAGTGTTGGCCCATTTATTGGCCTTGTCATTCAATATTCTAGAAAGCACCACCATTAGAATAGGAATCTCAAGCACGAATCCATAAACGAGCAACAATTCCTCCGATATTTTTAAAGACATGATCTCTTCAATAAAACCTTCACTGGCAAATTGGTGTAGGTCTCTAAAAATCATGTTCAGGAGAATAAATATCCATAGTGTGGATAGTAGGGGTCGTGCCTCAATTTTATAACCTTTCATATCTTTTATGTTTTGAAAGGCAAAATTGAAATATCAGAAGTCTTTTTTCATTGACTTGGGTTAAGAAATAAGACGTTGGCCAACCATAGAAAATCGATAGGCTTTGAACACCCTGTCAGATAGGCAAAGAATTGTGGTTGTCGTGCATTCGTTTGCGAATACGGCTCAGAGATTCGGGCTTTATGCCCAAATAACTGGCAATCAAGTACTGTGGAATTCTATTTAAGAGCTCAGGCGATTCTTTTTGTAAGCTTTTATACCGTTGTTCAGGAGAGAGTTTGATGAAATTGTCATACTTTGTTTTTTGAGACACTACTTCATCTTCCAATACACAGGAACCAAGAATTGCGAGTCGGGGAATTTTTCTCATTAGTTCTTCCGTTCTTTCTTCAGAGCCTATGGCTATGATACAATCTTCCAAACATTCCAAATAATATTCAGAGGGCTTTTTCGTGGTATAGCTTATAGGGGTGATGGGTTGCTGTTCGACAAAAAACTCGGTGACCTTTACTTCTCCATCCACCAAATAATAACTGTACATGCAACCTTTAAGGATAAAAAAACATTCTTTGGCCAATTCGCCTTCCTTTAAAAGAACAGTGCCCTTTGCAAATGATTTAAACAAGTTTTGTTCTTTGAGGATGGCCTTTTCCTCTTTGGTGAGATCGATATATTTAGATAAAAAATCGAATATTGCTTCGTCCATTATGTATCATGTTGATTCTTGATGAGCAATGTACTAAACGTTGTATGTTTTCAGATTTTGATATGGGTCTCTCGTATTTTTCGCCTATTTACCAGACACCATTCTTTTTCGTATTCTGCTCAACGATTCTGGCTGAATGCCCAAATAACTGGCAATCATGTATTGTGGAACACGATTTAATAAGTCAGGTCTGGTTTCCATAAGTTTTTGATACCTCGCTTCGGGTTCAAGGTTTTTGTAGGTGTCCATAGAAACCTGTTTTTTTGCTTGAACGCTTTCACCTATTTTCATAAAAATGGGTGCAAAATGAGGAAACTGTAATAAAACTTGCTGGGTTTTTTCTTCGTTACCAGTAGAAATTAGACAAGGCTCTACGCAGGAGATATAGTATTCAGAAGGTTCTTTGGTCGCATAGCTTACAGGAGCAATTGAGTCATTTTCGGTATAAAATTCCATGATTTTCTCCTCACCACCATCGATGTAGTAGCGCTTCACACATCCTTTGAGTACCAAAAAGCAGTTTTTCGCAATTTGCCCTTGCCGCAATAGAACATCCCCTTTAGTATACTCTCGAATGATATCTGCTTTACGAATACTATCGACTTCCTCTTCAGTCAAATCGACGTACTGAGAAAAGTAATTGACCAGAAAATCTCCATTATCCATGTTAAGTGCTTTGATTAGAATGCAAGTGATTGACTTTAAAGGTATTGATTTTATTGAAAGTGTTCGCTATTTAAGCAAAAAGGCTTCAATTTTATGAAGCTTTTCTTTGTTGAGGAAGAAGGATTCACTTCGTGCGTCCCTCAACATCCACATCTGACAATAAAGCCCGAAAATTACTTAGGTAATTTTCGGGCTTTTGCTTTTTATCCGTTTACAAGAGGCTAGCTCTTGACACTCCTAAAAAACAAAAGCCCAATTTCTTTTCAGAAATTAGGCTTTGCTCTAAGCGGAGGAAGAGGGATTCGAACCCCCGGAGGTGTGACCCTCAACAGTTTTCAAGACTGCCGCATTCGACCACTCTGCCATTCCTCCTAAGCGGATGCAAATATACTAACCTTTTTCAATCCTGTAAAAGTCAATTCCTGTATTTTTTCTTCGAATGAATAATCCAAATGAAGATGCTACTTTTGGGCAAAATACTTGACAATGCCGGGATTTGAATTATTTGGCGAAGCTGAAAAAAAACAAGTTGAAGATGTGCTCGAGTCTTCGGTGCTCATGCGCTATGGCTTTGATGGCATGCGCAATGGCCATTGGAAAGCCCAAGAATTGGAAAACAAAATCTGTAACCGTTTCAAAACAAAACATGCCCATGTGGTCAGTAGCGGCACTGCCGCATTGACCGTTGCATTGGCGAGCGCCGGGGTTGGGGCGGGCGATGAGGTCATTATGCCCACCTTTACCTTTGTGGCCAGTTTTGAGTCCATTTTAGCATTGGGTACCGTGCCAATTCTGGTCGATGTGGACGATACCCTGACGTTGAATCCCGAAGCCGTTGAGAAAGCGATTACCGATAAGACCAAAGTGGTCATGCCTGTGCACATGTGCGGTTCGATGGCCGATTTAGATGCTTTACAGGCCATTTGTAAAAAACACGGACTGTTATTACTCGAGGATGCTTGCCAAGCCATTGGCGGCAGCTACAAAGGCAAACCGTTGGGCAGCATTGGCGATTTGGGGTGTTTTTCGTTTGATTATGTAAAGACCATCACCTGTGGTGAGGGCGGAGCTTTGATCACCGACAACAAAACTTTTTATGAAAACGCTCATAAATATGCCGATCATGGGCATGATCATATAGGAAACGATAGGGGAGCGGAAGCACATCCCTTTTTAGGCTATAACTTCCGGATTTCGGAACTGAACGCTGCGGTGGGCTGTGCCCAGATTGAACGGTTGGATGAGTTTCTTTCCATCCAAAAGAAACAGTATTCCATTTTACGAAAAGCATTATCCAATATTTCTGAAATCAGTTTTAGAAAGGTGCCCGAAGGCGGAGTCGAGAATTATTCGTTTTTGAATTTTTTTCTCCCCACAGAAAACGATGCCAGAAAGGCCCACAAGGCATTGTCGGATGGGGGAGTGGACGGTTGTTTTTACTGGTATGACAACAATTGGCACTATTATCGAAAATGGGAACATCTCATAGACCAAAAATCGTTAGGGAAGCTTCCAGAGGAAGTTCAAAATGGTCTCCAAGATTTTTCCAAAACTGATTTTTCTCTTTCCGACCATTGGGTTGGGCGCAATATTTCGTGCCTGATTAAATTGGGATGGTCTAAAGATGAGGTGAACGAGCGGGCAAAAAGAATGGTGGAAGTGCTCAGTAGTTTAAGAGTTTAAGAGTTTATGGGTTTACAAATTACTACAATAAACTTCTAAACTATAAACACATAAGCTTCAATAACGTACGTACTCCACAATCTCAAGCCCATAACCGACCATGCCCACACGTTTGGTTTGTTCTGAATTGCTCAACAACCTGATTTTTGAGATGTTCAGATCGTGCAAGATTTGTGCACCGATACCGAAGTCTTTGGTATCCATTTCAATTTTTGGAGCCTTGTTGATACCCTGTGCCTGTAACTTTTTGAATTCAACCAACCTGCTCAACAAATTTTTTGATTGCGACCCTTGATTGATAAAAATCATGGCACTTTTTTCTTCTGCATTCAAGGCCTTGAACATGGCCGATAGCTTTTCATCGGGATTGTTGGTCAGCGTACCCAATATATCATTGTTCACTAAAGTAGAGTTGATGCGCGTGAGTATGGGTTCACCACTTTTCCATGTACCCTTGACCAAGGCAATATGCACTTGGTCGTTTGTGGTTTGTTTGTAGGCGCGCAGCCTGAATTTTCCAAAACGGGTTTGTATGTCAAAGGCTTCTTTTCGCTCTATCAAACTATCATGCTCCATCCGATAGGCCACCAAATCTTCAATTGAAACAATTTTGAGATTGAATTTTTTGGCGATTTCCATCAGTTCGGGCAGGCGCGCCATTTCGCCGTGGTCGCCCATAATTTCAACAATCACCCCAGCCGGTTTTAGGCCTGCCAATCGTGCAAAGTCAATAGCAGCTTCGGTATGGCCGGTGCGGCGCAACACCCCGCCCTCTTTGGCAATCAATGGAAACACATGCCCCGGCCGGGTCAGTTCATGGGCCTTCGTTTCAGGATTTAACAATGCCAACACGGTTTTGGCACGGTCAGAAGCTGAAATGCCTGTCGTAACGCCACCACCCCTCAGATCAACAGAAACGGTAAAGGCCGTTCCCAGCGGATCTGTATTATGGGTCACCATTTTATGCAAGTTCAGCTCTTTACAACGGCTTTCGGTCAAAGGCGTGCAAATCAAGCCTTTGCCATGTGTGGCCATAAAATTGATGGTTTCAGGGGTCACCAATTCAGCTGCAGCTACAAAATCACCCTCGTTTTCGCGGTTTTCATCGTCAACAACAATGATCACCTTACCATCGCGAATGTCTTGAATGGCTTCTTGAATGGTATTCAATTTTACTGTTTGTGTTGCAGTTTCGTTCATGTTGTAGCTTTCTTTTTTCTTCTGAAAATTGCCCTAAATCGTTCCATAAAGTTACCAAACTCCATCAAGCCCCTGTCCGCAGTGGCGCGACGTGTCAATGAAATGCTCAAAGGTAGCATAATCAAAGTGGACAGCCATGCTGCCAATATGGGGTTCATGGCCCCTTTTCTTGCTGAATTTTCAGCAAACACCCCGATAAAATAATAGGCCAAGAACAGAATGATGGCCACTACCATAGGCAAACCCAACCCCCCCTTCCTGATTATTGCTCCTAAAGGGGCTCCCACAAAGAACAGAATGATGCAAGAGAACGCCAATGCAAATTTTTTGTGCAATGAGAGTATGTGACGGTGATAGACCTCGTACCGCTTGTTCAATTCCAACTTCTTTGTGCTGACCGTGGTCAAAATGTTGCTGACCGAATTTTTGGCATTTTCCAAGACTTGCAAACGCTGCCACTCAGGTAATGCATCGACCAATTGTTCGGTAGAGTTTACGGTATCCATAGATTTTGTTCTTACATCATTGACCTTGTCTGCCAAATTCTTTGGTAATTCCTCAATTTTCAATGAATCTTCTATGGCCAAATTATAGACACCCAACCTGCTGCCAATGTTTTTTGAAAAAGCCTTTACCTGTTTGATGTTGTGGTCTTTCAAAGAATCGATATCCTTGTTCAAGCGGATGACATTCTTCATCTTATCGGTTGTAATATCCGATTCTTCCTCTATGTTTTGGTTGTTCAGGGTAGAAATGTCAATGTTTTTGATATAGGTTTCAAATTGAGCTTTTGCGAAAGGATATTTGCGCTTTTCTTCTCTGGATTTTGACTGTACTTCTTCGTAATAATTGCCGTCATTCAAAATCAATTGAATCAAATCTGATTGTTCATCACTGACCAATTCACCGTCATTGGCCTTGATAACCGTGGTGTTGACATTTGACTTTGATTTTTGATGGATGATGACACCTTCTAGAATTCTGTCTTTTTCTCCAGTTTTGTTATCCACCCGCATGTTCATGTTCGAGCCTTCAATATCACTGAAAACACCTTCTACGATAACGGCTGCAGGCTTTACCTTGGCAATATTGCGGCGCATGTTGAATATTTTCTGTTCTGAGGCAGGTATGACATTGTTGGCAAAGAAGAAGGTGACCACTCCCAAGATGCTGACAAAAACAATGATGCTGCGCATGGCCTTTTGTAGTGAGATGCCAGACGCCTTCATGGCCGCAAATTCATAGTTTTCTGCAAGAGCGCCGAAAGTGAGTATTGATGCGAGTAGCACAGTCAGTGGCAATACCTTTTCGGTAAGATTGGGCGTTAAGTAGAATAAAAACTTTCCGATTATCAGTAAGTCCAAATCCTTTCCGGCCAAATCATCAATAAACAACCAGATGGTTTGAAATATGAAGATGAACATCAATATCGCAAACGAACTGAAGAAATTGAACAGAAACCTCGATAAGATATATCGATCTATGATTTGCAAGGCACGAAACTAATTTTCTATGATATAATAGCCGTCGCTTTTATACTTGGCCCTGTCAAAAGTAAACAAGGTTTCTGACAAGGGTTGATCGGTTTTGAAAGTATTAACGGTAATAGTGGTCTTGGTACCGTTTTGACCAGTCTCGATAAGCTTATAGATGTGCTTCGTCTCGGCATCTATGCCCAACAAAATACTTTTGATTTCGGTATTGGTGTCAATGGGAATCAATTTCACGTACTGTATTTTTCTTCCCTGCACATTTTGGGTGATGTCCCACTCATAGTTATGCCCTGACCTATAAAATGTCAACATTTTTGAAGGTGTCACCGTGTTGCTGTCCTCAGACCTGTCATCTATGGTAACTTCTTCGTTATCGGGCACAATAGTATAGATTTTTGAACCATCGTAAAGCTGCGTGGAACCGAAAAGATTGGCCCTGTATTTTTCACCTTTGATGGTCACATCGCCACGGGTCTCACTTTTGGTGTTAGCTTCGGTATTTTCTAGGGCATATTTAAAATCGATGTAGATGTTGTCGTATCCCTTCACCTTATTGTAGACCTCGTCAAGCAAGGCTTTTGCCTTTTGTTCATTTTGGGCCTGCATAGAAAATGCTAAAACAAAGAGTGTCAATAGCGCAAGTGTTCTTTTTATCATGGTGTATGTCACTTTAATGTCTGTTTTTTGTTTCATTTTGGAGAAGTTGATCCAACGAGCTCATATCGGGCACCAAAACTTGTCGGGCCTTACTGCCTTCAAAGGGCCCCACGATACCTGCAGCTTCCAATTGGTCGATGATTCTCCCTGCCCGATTGTATCCTAATTTCAACTTTCTTTGGATAAGGGATGCTGACCCTTGTTGAGCTGTCACAATGACTTCGGCTGCATCTCGAAACATCGAATCTCTCTCCGAAATATCATAATCAATACCCGTGCCAGAATCCTCTCCGACATATTCCGGTAAGTGGTGTGCATCGGGGTAAGCACGTTGTGCGCCAATATATTCTGTGATTTTTGCGACTTCTGGAGTATCAACAAAAGCACATTGTATGCGGGTCACATCATTGCCTTGGGTAAAGAGCATATCGCCGCGACCTATCAATTGATCTGCACCTTGGCCATCTAAAATGGTACGGGAGTCGATTTTTGAGGTAACCCTGAATGCAATCCTTGCGGGGAAATTTGCCTTGATGATACCTGTGATGACATTTACTGAAGGCCGTTGGGTGGCGATGATCAGGTGAATGCCCGTGGCCCTCGCCAATTGTGCCAATCTGGCAATGGGTGTTTCGACCTCTTTACCCGCCGTCATGATCAAGTCGGCAAACTCATCAATGACCAAAACGATGTAGGGAAGGTATTTATGTCCGTCATTCGGATTCAACTTTCTGGCCTTGAACTTGGCGTTGTATTCCTTGACATTTCTTACCATGGCCAACTTGAGCAGTTCATAGCGGTTGTCCATTTCAATACACAGGGAGTTCAACGTATTGATGACTTTGTTGTTGTCGGTGATGATGGCTTCATCAGAATCAGGCAATTTTGCCAAAAAGTGCCGCTCAATCTTATTATACAATGTCAGTTCGACCTTCTTCGGGTCTACCAGAACAAACTTTACTTCGGCAGGATGCTTTTTATAGAGGAGGGAAGTAATCACGGCATTCAACCCTACGGATTTACCTTGTCCGGTGGCCCCCGCCATCAATAAATGGGGCATTTTGGCAAGATCGACCACGAAGGTCTCATTGCTGATGGTCTTGCCAAAGGCAATCGGAAGCTGCATCTCTGCATTTTGGAATTTTTTTGATGCAATGACCGAACGCATGGAAACTATAGTTGCGTTCTTATTTGGCACCTCTATACCAATGGTGCCCTTGCCCGGTATCGGGGCGATAATTCGAATGCCCAAAGCAGCCAATGAAAGCGCGATGTCATCTTCCAAATTTTTGATTTTTGAAATCCGGATACCCGCCTCGGGCACGATTTCATATAAGGTAACCGTGGGGCCGATGGTCGCCTTGATCTGGGCGATGCCAATTTTATAGTTCTTGAGGGTGCTGACGATGCGGTTCTTGTTTTCCTCAAGTTCTTCTTGGTTAATGGTGATGCCCCCTGAAACCCCGTGCGGGTCCAACAGGTCAAGAGTAGGGAATTTGTAATTGCCCAGTTCGAGTTTTGGGTCGAACTCCCCAAAATCCTTCACCATTTTTTCGGCTTTGATGGTCGATTCCTCTTTTTCTTCTGCAACTTCTGATACTTCTAGGCCTATTTCTTCTTCCTCTTGTTCGGGCAGGTTGACATCAAGGCCAGAACCATCTTTCAGGGGCGGTATTTCGTCTTTGTGGGTGTAGGCATCTATTTTTTCTTCGGGGGTGTCGTCTAGACTGATTTCCAGTGGACTCTCATCTAAACTGGTTTCAACATTGGTGATTGGTTTTTCCTTTGATTTGAAGTTGTCGCGCAGATAATTGCCGATACCTTCCGGGGAAAAATTGAACAAACGCACCATGATCACGATTAAAACAAAGGTCAAAAGCAAGAAGATGCCGATTTTGCCAATGTAATCCTGTAAAAAATCATTCATTTCATAGCCAATCAATCCACCTAGCAGCGGTTGCTCGAACGCGAAGAAGCCCAATGCAATCGAGGTCCAGATGACACCGAGGAGGCCCCAGATCCATTTGCCCAACAATCCTTTTCCATCCAGACCCAAAAACATATAAAGGCCTGTGACAGAAAATAAAAGTGGAAAAACGAAGGATGCAAGCCCGAAGCCACGGTACATAAAAAAGTGGCTGACATTGGCACCAAATTTCTTCAACAGATTTTCTGCTTCCGTATCTCTATCTGCAAATTGATCTAAAGTGCTTTGATCGGCCTGCCATGTGAAATAATAGGATATGAACGAAAAAAACAGGGCGATGCTCAACACGATCAGCAAACTGCCCAGAATGATCTTGTTTTGCTTTGACAGCCGGTATGAGCGTTTTTTCTTGGTAGATTTTGATTTGGATGTTCTTCGTTTTTTGGCCATGTAGGTGCAAAAATAAGCGACTAAGTTACAAATTTACGTGGGTGGGGATTGAAACGGACGTTTGCTCAGAAGAATTTGGGCAGATAAATGATAAGGCCGATGACTGTTGCCAACACCGATACCAACATTACCGCGCCCGCCGAAACATCTTTGATAAAACCAATTTTTTGATGGTACTCAGGGTGTATGAAATCAGCCAATTTTTCAACCGCGGTGTTCATGCCCTCAATGCCCATGACCAAGCCGATGGCCAACAATTGTAAAATCCATTCGGTGGCAGAGATTTCAAAATAGAATCCTGCAGCTGTCATGACCAGTGCTATGACAAACTGTACTTTGATGCTGGGTTCTGTTCGCAGCAAAAGAAAGAGCCCTTTTAGTGCAAACCCGATACTTCTGACCCGGTTCTTGAAGAATGATTGTTTAGGCATCCATCAAGGCTTCAAGTGCAGCTTTATAGTTGGGCTCATCAGCAGTTTCTGAAACCTGTTCGGTATGACGAATGTTTCCAGATTCATCGATGACCACCACTGTTCTGGACAGAAGATTTTTAAATGCCCCGTCAACAAACTCAACCCCATAGTCTTTTCCAAAGGCTCCCGACCTGAAATCTGACAACATCTCTACATTTTCGATGCCTTCTGCGCCACAAAATCTTTTTTGGGCAAAAGGCAAATCTTTAGAAATGCAAAGTACCACGGTGTCTTCAAGCTCAGCTGCCTCTTGATTGAATTGTCGGATGGATTGTGCACACGTGCCCGTATCAACACTTGGAAAAATATTCATCACTATTTTTTTTCCTTTGTAATCATCCATCGAAGCCTCAGATAAATCCAATGTTGTCAATGTGAAGTCAGGTGCGGTTGTCTGTGTAGGGGGTAGTTCTCCTATAGTGTTGACCGGTGTGCCGCCTAAAGTAATTGATGCCATTGCTAGGTAATTTTATGGCGTGAAGTTAAGAAACGAAGCCTCGAAAACCAACTATGAAAATGCGTTTATTTATGCCCGGGCCGGTACGGCCAATTGCTTGATCTTTATTTTTAGGGCAGCAAACAACAATGTCATAAATGGACTCATCCAATTAAAAATGGCATAGAAAAAATAATCGCCCACGGCCACCCCTAAAACGCCACTATGATAAGCACCGCAGGTGTTCCAAGGTACCAATACCGAGGTCACCGTTCCTGAATCCTCCAACGTGCGGCTTAGGTTTTCTGGTGCCAAGCCACGTTCTTCATATGCTTTTGAGAACATTTTACCGGGCACGACCAAGGCCAGGTATTGGTCAGATGCCGTGACATTCAGTGCCAAACAGCTTCCCACAGTACTTGCAAAAAGGCCGAATGTGGTCTTTGCCATGTTCAACAGTGACTTGGTGATACGCTCCAACGCTCCAATACCATCCATAACGCCACCGAAGACCATGGCACAGACGATAAGCCAAATGGTGCCCAGCATGCCCGCCATTCCCCCTGAAGAAAATAAATCATTAAGAGCAGGGTCAGGGGTTTCGATGGCGGTGTCAACCGTGATGGCGTTCAAAATACCCTTGTATCCTGAAGTAAAGTCCAACAGCTCACCACCACCAATTCTGGCAACGATATCGGGTTGAAAAATCAAAGCGAAAACTCCGCCCAAGAGCGTTCCCACCAATAATCCCAAAAGGGGAGGGGCCTTTTTGACAATCAACAAAATCACCACTATCGGAACGATGAACAGCCAACCATTGATATTGAAGGTTGAACCGATGGTGTTCAAAATGGCATCAGTGTCGGCCACACCGTTGGTATCAATGGTAAACCCAATGATGATAAAGACCAAAAAGGTGATAGAAATGGTCGGAATGGTCGTCAAGGCCATGTAGCGTATGTGCGAAAAAAGCTCTCCACCTGCCATGGCCGGGGCCAGGTTGGTGGTATCACTCAACGGGCTCATTTTATCCCCAAAATAGGCCCCAGAAAGTACGGCGCCAGCAGTCATGCCCAATGATATGCCCAAGGCCTCACCGATGCCAATCAGGGCAATGCCCACGGTTGCTGCCGTCGTCCAGCTGCTACCAGTGGCTATCGAAATAATGGCACAAATAATGACACAGGCCGCCAAAAATATAGTCGGATTCAAAATTTGCAATCCGTAATAAATCATGGCGGGAATAATACCGCTGACCAACCAAGTACCCGAAAGTGCACCAACCATCAATAGAATGAGAAGGGCACCGGTCGTTGAACGCACATTCTCTGCCACCTCGGCCAACATTCGTTTGTACGACACCTTGTTGAAGAAACCTACAATGGCGGCTACCGCACCGCCCAACAACAGAATGAATTGATTGGAACCACTCAAGGCATCATCACCAAACACATAGACGTTATAGGCCAACATCGCTACCAAAACGAAGACGGGGATTAGGGCTTCCCAGATGTTCAATTCCCTGTTTTCAATGATTTTTTCGTTTTCTCGATACTTGGCTTTTTTGTCCTTTTGGGCCATTTGATTGGTTTTGCGTAGCGGTAATATTACGATTTTGGCCCATGATGTCCAAAATCGGCCGTCTTTTGTAAAAGTTTAACCTAAAAATGCGTTAAAACTGAAATGTGCAACAATTTGGTTGGGTAATTTTCTGTTCTATAGCAACATCAATCAGAAAGCCATACAACCAATGAAACCAAAAGTACGTTTGATTCTGACAGCGTTGGCCACTATCATTGGCGCATTTTCACTCTTGCTCTTTACTACGCTTGTGCAAGATGTCTTCTTTAAAGAAATCAATTATTGTGTTTCAAATAGAGCAGATATCGCTTTTAAAACTATGGCCTTGATGGCAGCGGGTGGCATAGTCGGTTTTAAGGCCTCACTCATTGTGGTACGTTCAAATTTTTGGCCGCATGTGCTTATTTCGTTCGGATTGTTGGCACAATTGTTTTTTATCACGGGCTGCCCACAAAGTGCCAATCCATTTTGGTTTGATGTGTTCCAGAATTTTTCTCTTGTCGCCGGGCTTTGGGTGGGTTCTTTTGCTGCATTGAAATTTCCTTTGGCACCTGTGTAAAGGCATCCTGTTTTCCTTAAAACATTCGTATTTTTACATTCGTTTTAGATTATCTGTTCTATAAATTTTTATAAAGACACTATATGAGTCAATATGACGTGGCCGTTATCGGCTCTGGGCCTGGTGGATATGTCGCGGCAATTCGCTGTGCCCAACTCGGAATGAAAACCGCTATCATCGAAAAATATACCACTCTGGGGGGTACTTGCCTGAATGTGGGCTGTATTCCTTCAAAAGCATTGCTCGATTCTTCACACCATTACGAAGATGCCATAAAACATTTCGAAGAGCACGGTATCGATATTCCCGGAGAGGTCAAGGTCAATCTCAAACAAATGATAGCCCGTAAAGATGCTGTCGTGGAGCAGACCACAAAAGGTGTACAGTTCTTGATGGATAAAAATAAAATTGATGTCTTTGAAGGGCTTGGCAGTTTTAAAGATGCCACACACATTGAAATCAAAAAAGGAAAAGGCAAGCCCACCACGATAGAAGCAAAAAATACCATCATTGCCACAGGGTCAAAACCGTCAACCTTGCCATTCATTGAAATTGACAAAGAGCGCATCATTACATCAACAGAGGCTTTGACCCTCAAAGAGATTCCGAAACACCTCATTATCATTGGTGGAGGCGTCATTGGCCTTGAATTGGGGCAAGTGTACAAGAGATTGGGCGCTGAGGTCACGGTCATTGAGTATATGGACCGTATCATTCCTACGATGGATGGTTCACTTTCAAAAGAATTGATGAAGGTGATGAAAAAACAGAAAGTGAAGTTCAATCTTTCCCATAGGGTGAAATCTGTAGAAAGAAAGGGTGATGAAATCATTGTAAAAGCAGATGATAAAAAAGGGGAAGAAGTCGAGTTCAAAGGCGATTACTGTTTGGTTTCCGTTGGCCGACGACCCTATACCGATGGACTGAATGCTGAAGCTGCCGGTGTGAAAATCGATGACAAAGGAAGAATTGAAGTGAACGAACATCTTCAAACCAATATCAAAAACGTCTACGCCATTGGTGATGTGGTACGTGGCGCCATGTTGGCCCACAAAGCAGAAGAAGAAGGCACCATGGTCGCCGAAATCTTGGCTGGACAAAAACCCCATATCGATTATAATTTGATTCCAGGTGTCGTGTACACATGGCCCGAGGTGGCAGCAGTAGGCAAAACCGAGGAAGAGCTCAAAGAAGCGGGTATTGATTACAAGGTGGGGCAGTTCCCCATGAGGGCCTTGGGCCGCGCCCGAGCCAGCATGGACATTGACGGGTTTGTCAAAATTTTAGCCGACAAGAATACCGATGAGGTTTTGGGGGTACACATGATAGGGGCCCGATGTGCCGATTTGATCACTGAGGCGGTCACTGCCATGGAATTCAGGGCATCTGCCGAGGATATGGCCCGAATGAGCCATGCACACCCGACCTATGCCGAAGCGGTCAAGGAAGCTGCACTCGCCGCTACAGAAGATAGGGCGTTGCATGTTTAAGGTGATTTTTTTGAAGTAGGATGGTCAGTTTTGTACGAAACCAAACAAGCGGTACAACACCATTTTAATGCGTACAAGCAATTCCCTGATTAAAAGGGAGGCCATTCTAGAGACGATGACCACTTGCACTCCAATAGAATTGATCGCAAAAGTGATTCGACTCTTAACGCCACTTTCGTTTTTATCATACCAAAGTGCCAATGCAGTACAGGCTACCATAAAAGCCACGGCCCCCGATATGGCCACTGCAGGATTCAATTCGTGGTAAAAGAAACGGTAAAGCCCCAATCCGGTAAAGCTTCCGTAGAGAATCACAAAGTGAATCACATAAATCGAAAGTGTGTTTTGTCCGATTTTGAGGATGGTAGTGTTTGTCAAAAGACTTCTCAGCAGCATAAAAACCGCAAAGACCAGAAAGACATCCCCCAGACGGATAAACAAATAATTGTTCAACTGAATGATGTAGAACAAATCGATTCCCGTTAGTTCGTAGAGTTTGATGAATCCATCCGAAGAAAAGAAAATCAATTCTATTCCAGAAATCACAGAAAGAACGATTGCGGCCGGGTACAGATGTTTTGAGTCTTTAAAGCGCGTGAACAGCAGAGAAAGAAACCCTCCAAAAGCGGTATACCCCAGCCAAGGTATGATTGTGAACACAGACCCGTTGACCTTGGTAAAGTAGTTGGCCAAACCACTGGGCAAAAAGGCAAATGACCATTGTTTATATAGCGGTTCAAACAAGAACAGCACAAGGGTGATGGCAATCAAGACCAAAGGGAAGGCGAACTTTTTCCATTTTTCGGTCAATACGTAAACCCCGATGATGGCCAAAATCGACAAACCGATACAGTGCAGTACGTCTACCAAGTAAAAACCTTCATAGATTTTGCCTTCAAAGAGCCCGAAGATGTTCAATCGAAGCAAATACCCGATAATCAATAATTGCAGGCCCCTTCGAATTCCTTTTTTTACACGGGGGTTGTTCCACCCCGTCTGCGGCACCCGAACCAAAAGGTAGGTAAAAATGAATCCGGATACGGTAAAGAACACGGGGGCCGTAATGCCCCTGAAGTATAACCAAATCGTGTAGATGGGGTTCTCAGGATTTCTGAAGATGGTGTCCAACAGACCGTCAATAAAATGCCCTTGCAACATCATGAGGATTGCCCATGCACGCATGGCGTCAATAAAAAACAGTCTTGTAGATTTCGGTTTCATTGCCCTATATACTTGCAGAACAGCCGCTTTGGATGTTTGCGCAGCAAAATTAACCAAAATTCAAACAACTGTTCTGCATTTGGGCTATTTTAGCAAAATCATGATTTTTAGATAATATGGCCCAGATTTTAGCATTTGCCGGTAGTAATTCTTCAACATCCATCAATTATCGCTTGGTTCGCCACACTGTGTCTTTGGTGTCAGGGCATGAGGTGCGACTTTTGAATATGTCAAATTACCCATTCCCCATGTACAGCGCTGACGTTGAACAACAAAAAGGGTATTCAAATTCGTTGGTCGAATTGAAAAATGACATGCAAAGTGTTGACGCACTCATTATCGGTGTGAACGAGCACAATGGCAATCCCTCTTCCTATTTCAAGAATTTGTTGGATTGGCTATCGCGATTGGAACGCAAGTTCTTGGCCGAAAAAAGAGTTTTCTTGTTATCGACCTCAACCGGGAGGGGCGGTGGTGCAAACGCATTGGGAACCATAGAAAAAATGCTGCCCCGTTTCGGCGCAGAAATTGTCGCAACTTTCTCCCTTCCTTCGTTCAACCATAGTTTTAATGATACCGATGGCATCATCGATGAGAAGTTGAAGAAATCACACCAAGAAGCTTTGAACAAGTTCTCGAGTACCCTGTAAATTCAGATGCTTTGCGCAAAAAGCAACTTTTTGAGGTCAAACTGAACGAACCGCTTAAAGAACATCTTTTGGGCTGGGCCATTCAGTATGAAAATGCGATTTGGCTTGATGGAAACAACCATGCCGACAAGTATGGTGCGTTTGATGCACTTTTGGCCGTAGGAGGCAATAATAAATCCTTCCATACCCTAGAGATGCTTCAAGCCAAGCTGGAGAATCTCGGGGATTGGCTCTTCGGATATTTTTCCTATGACTTAAAAAATGAATTGGAGCAATTGAGCTCTAATAATTATGATGGACTGGGCTTTCGACAGCTTGACTTTTTCGTACCTGACAAAATAATTCGTTTTAACGATGGAACTGCAGAACTTCTTTATCAAGAAAGCTGCTTTCACGAGTTGCAGGAAGATCTTAAACAGATAAAAAATCCCTCAGCCAAGCCTAAAAAATGTGTTGAACAGGGCATTAAAATCAAGCTTCGCATTCACAAGGATGCGTATTTTGAAAAAGTGGGGCGACTGTTGGAGCATATTCATAGAGGCGATGTCTACGAAGCGAATTTTTGCCAAGAATTCTATGCCCTTAATACTGAAATTGACCCAGTTTCTACCTATTTGAAGCTAAATTCAATATCCACCCCACCTTTTGCCACATTTATGAAATTGGGTGAACGTTACTTGCTTTCCGCATCGCCAGAACGATATCTCAGAAAAAAGGGGGCCAAAATCATTTCACAACCCATTAAGGGTACTGCGCCCCGGTCAAAAAACTTCGAGGAAGATAAGATGCTCAAAGAAGAATTGGCATCCAACGACAAAGAGCGTGCTGAAAACATTATGATTACCGATTTGGTCCGCAATGACCTTTCCCGATTTGCAAAAAGGGGCACGGTAAAAGTTGAAGAATTGTGTAACGTACATTCGTATAGACAGGTGCATCAAATGGTCTCGACCATCAGCTGTTCGGTCGATGAGAAGATGAACTTGATTGAAATCATCAAAAAAACTTTCCCGATGGGCAGCATGACGGGTGCTCCCAAGATTTCGGCAATGCAGCTCATTGAAGCATTGGAAGAGACCAAACGTGGGCTTTACAGTGGCGCGGTCGGATATTTCAATCCGAGTGGGGATTTTGATTTCAGTGTGGTGATTCGCAGCATTTTGTACAATGCCATAAACAACTATGTGTCGTATTCTGTAGGCAGTGCCATCACCGCCAAATCGAGCATAGAAAAAGAGTATCAAGAGTGTTTGCTAAAGGCCAAGGCGATGCGTAGTGTGCTAGAAGGGTAGTTTTGCTATTCGCTATTCGCTATTCGCTATTCGCTATTCGCTTTACGCTTTATGCTGTGCGCAGTGTACTTTTATTGTTGATATTGTTAATTCCAATATTTTTACATCATCCTTAATTCTACATTCGTACCTCTGACTTCGTATTTCGTACTTCAAACTTCATACCTCGTATTTCCCATTTCGTATTTCATAATTTTGCATTGTGCTTGAACGTTTCAAAAAACATATTGAAAACAAACTGCCATTTCTTTCAAAGGGCAAAATTCTGGTGGCCTGCAGCGGCGGATTGGATAGCGTGGTGCTGGCCCACCTTTGTTATAAACTGCAACTGGAGTTTGCCCTGGCCCACTGCAACTTTAAACTTCGGGGCGATGAAAGTGACGGTGATCAGCAATTCGTCGAGGAATTGGGAAAAAGGATTGATGTTCAAGTATTTACTAGAACTTTTGATACACTTGGCTATATCAACAAAAAGGGAGGTTCCGTACAAATGGCGGCCCGCGATTTGCGTTATGCCTGGTTTCAAGAACTTCAAAAGAACAAAAATTTTGACTTCTTGCTCACCGCCCACCATGCTGATGACAGTTTAGAGACTTTTCTAATCAACCTCTCCAGAGGGGCAGGTATTGACGGACTTTCGGGCATTCCAGAACAAAACGGGAATATTATCCGTCCATTGCTTCCGTTCTCTAGAAAAGAGCTACTTGCCTTTGCCAAAGAACAGGATTTGCAATGGCGAGAAGACAGCAGCAATGCCGAAACCAAATATTTGCGCAACAAAATTCGCCATGAGGTGGTGCCATTATTGAAGGAGTTGCATCCCGCATTTTTGAAGAATTTTCAATCCACACAAAGCCACTTGCACCAAACACAGGTATGGCTTGAAGAGCAAATAAAAATAATTAAACAAAAACTTTTCATAGAATATGATAACATCATAAAAATCAAAATAGAAGAACTTAAAGAAATACAACCAATAACATCAAGTCTCTATTTTTTGTTCTCAGAGTATGGCTTCACGGAAATCGAGAATTTAAAAGACTTGCTGAAAGCCCCAAGCGGTAAATTTTTAGCATCTAAAACACATCGATTGGTCAAAGACCGCAACTATTTGCTTTTGAGTGAAAACGGAGAAGTTGTTTCAGAACATCATCAAATCGGTGAAGCACAAACTGTTGTCCACGATCCTTTTCAGATGAAAATTGAGACCGTCGATACGTTGGAAAACCCCTCGAAAAACACTATTTACGTAGATAAGGAAACGTTAAACTATCCGTTATTGATAAGAAAGTGGCAAAATGGCGACTATTTTTATCCTTTCGGTATGAAGCGCAAGAAAAAGGTGGCCAAGTTTTTTAAGGACGAAAAAGTTGACATCCTATCCAAAGAAAAACAGTGGCTACTCTGTTCAGGCGATGAGATTGTCTGGGTGATCGGGCGTAGGGCCGACGACAGGTTCAAAGTAACCCGAGAAACAAAAAATATTTTAAAGTTGACGATTGTATGATAAAGAATTTGGTGCCGCTGATACTACTATTTATTACGATGTCTACCATCGGATATGCCCAGTCGGACGAAAATCCTGCTCTGTGGAGCCATGAAGTGAAAAAGATATCTGATACGGAACACGATTTGATTTTCAAGGCGAAAATCCATGAGGGTTGGCACATCTATTCGCAATACACGGCCGAGGGCGGGTCCATGCCCAGTGAATTTACTTTTGAGAAAGCTGGTGTGGATTATGAACTGCTTGGGAAAACCAAAGAGAGTGAAACGATAACCGAGTACAGCGATATTTTTGAAGTGGACGAAACCTTTTTCAAAAAGGAAGCCATTTTTACCCAGCGCATAAAATTGCTTGACCCAGAGGTAAAACAGGTAACCGTAAACCTCTTTTATCAAATCTGTAAAGAAGTCTGTATACCAAAAGATGTGGTATTTCAGATTACATTGGATGGAAGCCAATTTGCCGCTACTGCCCAAACCATTGACGAGCGAAGCGCCGCCATGGGCAAGGCCCTGAAGATTGATTTGAAGAACAAGGGGCTGTTGACACGGGGTTCGCTCTCAGGACCAACGGCTGGTTCTGGTCTCTGGATGATTTTTGGCCTGGGCTTTTTGGGTGGTTTGATCGCTATATTGACCCCATGTGTGTTTCCATTGATACCATTGACGGTATCATTTTTCACAAAGCATACCGGCAATCGCACAAAAGGGGTCAAAAATGCCTTATTGTATGGCTTTTTTATCGTGTTGATCTATTTTTTGTTGAGCCTGCCATTTCATCTTTTTGATTCCATTGACTCACAGATTCTCAATACCATTGCCACCAACATTTGGCTCAACATTTTCTTTTTCGTGGTCTTTGTGTTTTTTGCGTTTTCGTTCTTTGGCTATTATGAACTCACGCTGCCCAGCTCTTGGGCCAATAAATTGGATTCGGCCTCAGCGAAAGTAGGAGGAGGGTTGGGTGTATTCTTTATGGCATTGACCCTGGCCATTGTCTCATTTTCATGTACGGGTCCGATTCTAGGCGGACTGTTGGGGAGCACCACCTTGGCTGAGGGAAATATCGCGGTGAATCTCTCTGCCGGTATGACAGGCTTTGGCCTCGCCTTGGCACTGCCCTTTGCTCTGTTTGCCCTATTTCCGGCATGGTTGAATTCACTGCCTAAGTCTGGTGGATGGATGACTACCGTAAAAGTGACTCTCGGATTCTTAGAATTGGCCTTAGCCTTCAAATTTCTATCCAATGCCGACTTGGTGGGCAATTGGGGCATTTTTAAGCGCGAAATCTTTTTGGCCATTTGGATCGTGCTGTTCATACTATTGGCACTGTACCTTTTTGGCATATTTCGCTTTCCACATGACGGGCCAAGACAAAAACTCTCTTTGGGAAGGAAGGCCACAGGGGTTTTAAGTGCTGCATTTGCCGTGTATCTGATACTTGGGTTGACGGGCACGACCCATTTAAAATTATTGAGCGGTTTTACGCCCCCTGACTTTTACAGTGTTAAGGTAACGGATAGTGATTGCCCTTTGGGATTAGATTGCTTTAAGGATTTTGACGCTGGTGTTGCCCATGCCCAAGCTGAGAACAAGCCGATTTTGCTCGATTTTACCGGATGGGCCTGTGCCAACTGCCGAAAAATGGAAGAAAAGGTGTGGAGCGACCCGAGAATTTATCCCTTGCTTCGTGATGACTATGTTTTGATATCACTTTATGTTGATGACCGAAAACAGCTTCCTGAAAGTGAACAGTTTGATTTTCAATATCCTTCTGGAAGGATTAAATCCATAGAAACTGTCGGACAAAAATGGGGCACCTTTCAGACCATTAACTTTAACGCAGCCTCTCAGCCGTATTATGTTTTGTTGTCACCTGATTTAGAAATCCTTAACGAAGCTGTGCAATACGTAGATTCTGAAACGTATGAAGAATGGTTGAAATCTGGGCTTGATCGGTATCAATTAACAATGAAATAAGTAATTTAGGACCAATTATCAACCGCCCCCAATGAAAAAACTCAAAAAAGTGCTTTGGGTCATCCTTGGCCTTGTCGCACTTCTCATTTTCTCTTTCTTTATTTTTCTGAATACGTTGACACCCACTTATGAAGGCGAGAAAGAATTGAAATCGCTTTCAACCGATGTCGAGGTATATTTTGACACCTATGGCATTCCCCATATTTATGGCCAAAACGAGAGCGATACCTTTAGGGCGCTCGGCTATGTGCATGCCCAAGACCGCTTATGGCAGATGGAACTGCTGCGTAGAATCGCCAAAGGCCGTTTATCAGAAGTCTTTGGTGAAAAACTGATTAAAACCGATAAATTCTTTCTGGCTTTGGGCATTGATGAGAATACCCAAAAAGTTTTGAAAGGGTTGGATAAAAATTCTGAAGCGGTAGTGCTTGCAGAAGCCTATCTTGATGGCATCAACCAGTTCATTGAAGATGGCCCGACACCTGTGGAGTTTTACCTAACGGGATTGGACAAAGAATCCTTCACTCTTGAAGATGTCTACAATACAGTGGGTTACATGGCCTTTAGTTTTGCCATGGCCCATAAAACGGACCCGCTGCTCACTAATCTCAAAAATCAATGGGGAGAAGCCTACATGAACGATTTGGCCATTGCATCTGACACTTCAACCGTGTGGATACGGAACCATAACCCAAAAAAACTGGATTCAGTCGCTTCAACTATCACAGCCCTTACGACAGAAGCACTTGAGCATTTGCCCGTGCCACAGTTTGAGGGCAGCAACAGTTGGGTCATTGCCCCTGAAAAGACAAAGAATGGCAAAGTCATCTTGGCGAATGACCCGCACATTGGTTTTGCCCAACCTTCGGTTTGGTACGAAGCGCATGTGAGCACACCTACCTATGAGAAATATGGATACCATTTGGCGGGAGTGCCTTTTCCATTGCTGGGGCACGATCGTAAGCTGGCTTATGGGCTGACCATGTTTCAAAATGATGACATGAACTTTTATTACGAAGAACCCCATCCATCCGATAGCACAAAATACAAGACCGAAAAAGGATGGGCCGATTACGAATATGTAAATAAAACAATCAATGTCAAGGATGGTGAGACTGTTCAATTTACCTACAAAAAGACACGCCATGGCCCCATTCTTAATGGCATTGCAGACCAAGTTACCGCTGGGCAACCTGTGGCCATGTCATGGGTGTACACCAGCTTTGATGACCATGAAGTACTTCAGGCACTGTACGGTCTTTCGCATGCGACCAATATCACTGAATTTCAGGATGCACTGCCAAAGATTCATGCTCCCGGGCTGAATGTGATGTACGGTGATGCAGAAGGCAATGTGGCATGGTGGGCATCGGCAAAATTGTATAAGATGCCCGATAGCCTGTCAACAAAGTTCTTTCTGAACGGTGCTTCAGGTGAACAAGAACCACTTCGTTATTTGGATTTTTCTGAAAATCCGCAAGCTATCAATCCCCCTTGGGGCTATGTCTATTCCGCCAATAACCAACCCGACAGCATTGCCGGAATGTTGTATCCTGGCTACTACTTGCCCGAGAACAGGGCAAGGCGTATTGTCAATTTGTTGGAAGCAAAAAATGATTGGGATTTGGCCTCGACAAAAGAAATGGTTTTGGATGTAACTTCCACAGTGAACACTGTGATCCTTGCCGAATTACTGAAATCAATGCAGGTACAGGATATTAAAGAAGAGCAGGTCAAGTTATTGGATATCCTTCAGAAATGGGAGGGCGATTACCCGTTGAACTCCATTGCGGGCACGTTCTACCACCGTTGTGAATATTTTGTGCTGAAGAACACCTTTGAAGACGAAATGGGTGCTGAGCAATTCAAGCAATTTCTTTCGACCCACCTTGTAAAGCGGCATATTGCCAAAGGCGCCATGATGGAAGAAGGGTATTGGTGGGATGATGCCACCACAGAAGACATTAAAGAAACGCGATATGACATTGTACTTAAATCGTTCTTACAGGCCTACCAATCCTTAGAAAAAGACTTTGGCCCCAAGGTTTCTGACTGGCAATGGCACAAAGTACACACCTTAGAGCATAAACACCCCATTGGTGAGGTGGCATCACTTAGAAAATATTTCAATGTGGGGCCGTTTTCAGTGCATGGTAGCCGCGAGGTCATCAACAACATGGCATTTCCTTATGATAGCACACTGCATTATCGGGTAAGTTCTGGCCCCTCAACACGAAGAATCATTGACTTTTCAGATATTGAGAACAGTATGGGTATTCTCCCAACTGGGCAATCCGGGAACCCGTTAAGCAAACATTACAAAGATCAGGCAGAAATGTATATCAAGGGCGAATTCCGCACAATGATGATGAATGAAAAAGAGATAAAAGAGGCTTCAGAAGACATATTTATTTTCAAACCAAAGAAAAGATAATTTGTCGTTGCATTTCTATTTTGTATTTTGGGCTTGACTAATGAACATACATTTTCACTGCTTTTCCCGCAAAAAATTGCTTTACAATCAATAAGAAGGTTACGAACAAGTATTTTTTATTTCTGTCTCTCTTGCTCTATGGCCAATTGACCGCACAATTGCCCACTTACCAAGCTACAATCTTGAAAGAGTTTGATGATAGGGTAGGTATAGCGAATACCTCACTCTATAACGGTATTGAACTAGCCGCGAAATACCGCTTGGCAAATGATGAAGACCACCCTTACTATGGAAATCAAGACTTTGTGAATGGTTCAATTTTTTATGATGGCTCTTATTTTTCTGATGTTAAATTGAAACTCAATGTTTATGAAAATGAGCTCCTGACAAAAATTGAACATGAGCTGAGCAGTGGTACCTTAATCTTGATAAAAAACAAGGTTGATAGGTTTTATATGTATAGCAAGGAGTACACTTTTTTAAATTTTAAAGAAAACGGCGTTGACTTTGAAGGATATTGCGAGGTTCTGTTTGAATCTAAAAATATGGTGTTGCTAAAGAAATACAATAAAAAGCGATTTCAACTTCTAAGAGAGGGCAATGTTTTTTACGAATTTAAAAATGCCAAAAGCCAATATATATTAAAGTTCTTGAACAGCCATTATTTGATTAAAAACCCAAGTGATTTCAAGAACATCTTTCCAGAATTTAAGGAAGAATACAGATTATATTTTAATAAAAGATTGTACAAAAACGATAAGGATTCACATCTGGTATCATTGGTAGGCAAAATGAATGATTTCTATCGCAAACAAAGAGAAATAATTCAAGAATGAGGATTTTTATTATAATGCTGTCGGTGCTTTGCACTTTTTCATCGCTTATAGCACAAGAAAATCCAGAGCGTATCTCCCTTTCATTTGAAAATGAGGCTCTTGAAAAAGTCTTGTTGGATATTGAAGAAAAAACAAACTACCGTTTTTATTATTCCAGACAATGGCTTTCAGACATCAAAGTAAGCGGAATCTTTTCTGATGCAGATGTAACTGAGATTCTAGATGCTGTATTGAATAAAACAGTTTTAAATTTTTATGTTCTCGGCAGCAAAATCATCCTTACCCAGAACAATCTCATATATGATGAATTGCCCGATGGTTTCTTCGGTGTTGGTAAGGATACGGTGGAGCATGAAGAGCAAGAGATCACCAATATTCCCCAAGCTCCCATTTTGGTGAATGAAAAGGTCAAAACCCAAAAAAGGGTGGAAACCTATCGAATAGGGAAGGAAACAGACTATGATAATAAATCAAAGTATGCCTTATCAGGGTATGTAAAGAATGCAAAGACAAACAATCCGATACCAGATCTCTCCATACTTTTAAAAGACGCAAAAACTGGCGTGGTGACAGATGATGAAGGCTACTATTCAATTTTGCTGCCCCCCGGTCTTAATTTGCTTGAGACACGCTCACTGGGTATTGAAAATATTTTTATAAGGGTAATCATTTACAATGATGGAGCACTAAACTTGACATTGAATGAAGAGGTTGAACAGCTTGATGAGGTAGTGTTGAGTGCAGATATTTATGAAAATGTGGAAGAAACCGACACCGGAGTGGAAGAAATTGACATTGAGGAATCAAAAAACATTCCTTTAGTACTTGGGGAGAGGGATGTTCTTAGGGTCGCCACCAATTTACCGGGCATTTCAACCGCAGGTGAGGGTTCGGCCGGTTTCAATGTTAGAGGAGGCAAATCGGATCAAAACCTAATTTTATTCGATGATGCCGTACTGTACAGCCCACAACACTTTTTTGGTATTTTTTCTGCATTGAACCCATTTGTGCTGGGCAGTGCGACAATCTATAAGGGCAGTATACCAATCGAATATGGTGGTAGGCTATCATCGGTATTTGATTTGACCACAAAAGAGGTGGAAAAAGAAAAATTTTCTGGTGAGGGATCCGTTGGGCCCGTCACGGCAAACTTAGCAGTCGAGGTTCCTGTAATCAACGAAAAGGCCAGTGTAATGCTTGCGGGAAGGGGGGCGTACTCTAATTGGATTTTGCGCTCTTTAAACGATGAGTCGCTTAACGATAGTGAAGCTTCTTTTTATGATGCAACCATTGTGTACGAGCATAAAATCAATGAGAATAATCAGGTTAAAGCGACTGGCTATCTGAGCAGGGATGACTTTAGTATTACCTCTGACTCATTGTATGTGTATGATAACAAGCTTTTGTCCCTCAATTGGAATCACCAATTTAAAACCAAAACAAGCCTCGATTTGAATTTTGCTTATAGCCAATATGGTTTTGGCATCGAATTCGATGGTGATGCGAACAATGATTTTGAGTTAGGTTACAAAGTGCAAGAAACAGGGTTTAGGGCAAAATTCAAGAGTTTGGTATCGCCGAGTGTTTCGTTGGATTATGGAATATCGAGCAAGTTATATGGCATACGTCCAGGAGATTTAGAACCTAAGGGAGGTGAATCTTCCGTAGAGCGGCTATCCATTCCAAAAGAGCAGGCACTCGAATCTTCAGCTTTTATATCCTCTACAATTGACATAAATGATAAATTAAGTATTGATATCGGTGGCAGGCTCAATATTTTTAATGCTTTGGGCCCCAGCACGCAATTTGTCTATGATGAAAATGCCCCAAGAGGTGAAGAGACAGTGGTTGACACGTTGCAATTTGATGATAATGAAGTCATAAAAACCTATATCGGGCCAGAATTGCGTGTTTCAGGCCGATATTTGCTGAGCGAAAGCCTATCCGTTAAAGCCTCTCTCAACAACTCATACCAATACATACATAGATTATCGAACAATACCACGGTCTCACCTATTGACACATGGAAGTTGTCAGATTTAAATATAGAGCCACAAATGGCATATCAGGCTTCTTTGGGTCTTTATAAGAACATTAATTCGAATAAGTACGAAATCAGTTTAGAAGGTTTTTATAAGACTTCTGATAATATATTGGATTTCAAAACAGGTTCTCAGATTCTGCTCAACGAGAATATCGAGCGAGAGGTACTTCAAGGTGATGGTAAAGCTTATGGAGTTGAATTTCTCATCCGAAAAAACCAGGGCAAGCTAAATGGATGGCTGGGCTACACCTATTCAAGGTCGTTTATCAAATTAGACAGCGAGTTTGATGAAGAGCGCGTCAACAACGGCGAGTTTTTTCCGTCAAATTTTGATAAACCCCATGATATTAGTCTCATTGCAAACTATAAATTCACCAGAAGGTTTAGTTTATCCACAAATTTTGTGTATCAAACTGGTCGACCGGTCACCTTTCCTATTGGTAATTTTAATTTTGGTGGATCTAATTTTGTGGCCTTCAGTGACCGAAACCAATTTAGAATTCCTGATTTCTACCGATTAGATCTAGGTTTCAATATTGAAGGCAATCACAAGAAAAATAAATTGGCCCATAGCTTCTGGACGATTTCTGTATACAATGTTCTGGGCAGAAACAATCCCTATTCAGTGTTTTTTGTGACCGAGCAGGGCGAAATAAAGGCATTGCAGAGTTCAATTTTTGCCATTCCGGTACCCTCTATAACCTATAATTTCAAGTTTTGACATACAGTGCAGAAAAGAACAGCGACAATACTGAACGGTAGTACATTCGTGAAAAGAGCATTGTTATTTATTGCTTTTTTAAACCTCTATGGGTGTGTAGAGGAGTTTCAGGCAGAGAGTATAGCATTTGAAAGCATTTTGGTCGTAGAAGCTATGCTGACCGATGAATTTAAAAAACATGAAATCATATTATCAACAACGACACCCATTGAAAATGATTCAATAGCTCCAGAACGTGGGGCTTCTGTAAGTATTACAGACTCTAATCAACGGCAATACCTTTTTGAAGAGATTGAAGATGGAAAATATGTATCAATAGAGGAGTTCAATGCTGAAGATGGCGTAGATTATCAATTAGACATTACCACCGCAGATGGAAGGTCATATCAATCAAATGAAAAACGAATAACGGCCACTGGGCAAGTTGATGAGGTGACAGCAAGGCGGGTTGTGAATGAAAACGGAACGGATGGTGTAGAAATACTGGCTACGGGCTCGGGCAACGGTGAAGGCCCCTTCTTTTTTCGCTATGAATTTGAAGAGACTTATCAAGTGATAGCACCTTTTGCGACAAGTCGTATTGACCTAGTGATTGTCTCTGAAAATCCACCTGTGTTAGAAACAGTGCCAAAGATGCAAGAAGAGCGGGTCTGCTATTCCAGCGGTGTGTCCAATTCCATCATATTGTCCAGTACCAATAATTTGATTGGAGATGGAGTGACCAATACACCTGTCCATTTCATTCCAAATGACAACCCGATATTACGGTTCAGGTATAGCATATTGGTAAAACAATTCGTTCAGTCAAGAGAAATACAGGCATTTTATGAGACGTTGTCGACCATTTCAGATTTAGACAATCTTTTTGCACAGATACAGCCAGGTTTTGTTGAGGGCAACATATCATCGACATCGGACCCCAACCAAAAGGTTTTAGGTTTTTTTGAGGTAGCTTCCGTAAGCTCTAAGCGTATTTTTTTTAATTACAGGGATATTTTTCCCGATGTTGATTTTCCCAGATATTTTGAGGATTGTGTTTTCAGAGAGTTTCCTATAATGCCTGTAGGAGAAGAATTTGAAGAATTGAAAGTTTTACTTGGTCTTGGCTACAGATTGGTCGCAATCAATGAAGGTTTCTTTAATAATGCTGTGAGCTATGAAATTGTCTCTCCTGCATGTGGCAATTGCAATAACTTAGGAACCAATGTGGTCCCTGATTTTTGGGAGGAATAGATGAGGATGAAAAGAAAATGTGACAGACTCAGGTTAGAACTATGTTTTTTTAAATCATTCAAGACATCAATGCTTTTTCTATTTCTAACAATGGCAAGCTGTATAGAAGAATTCGAGCCCGAAACAATAACTTTTGAGAATATACTTGTTGTAGAGGCCACATTAACCGATGAATTCGGTAGGCAAGAAATAGTATTGTCACGAACCACCCCCATAGAAAATCAAGCAAACCGACCAGAAGAAAATGCACGCATAGCAATTGTAGAGGGGTCTCAAAATGAGTTTTTATTTGAAGAGGTCGCACCGGGCAACTATCTTTCTTTGCAATCATTTGCTGCTATTGAAAATGAGTCTTACCAATTGCAGATTGAAACTTCGGACGGCAAAATATATAAGTCAAAACAAGAAAATATGCCCAGCACGGCAAATATAGATATGTTAAGTGTCTCAAGAAAAGTAAATGAAAATGGTACTGATGGGGTCGAAATCTCGGTAGATGGAAGCTCTGATAACAATGAAACAACATACTTTAGATATGAATATGAAGAGACCTATCAGATAATATCACCTTTCAATCCATCAACGGATTTATTTGTGATTTCAGAAAACCCACCCTTGGTAGAAGAACGTCTACGAGAAAAACAAGATAGGGTTTGTTATAACACCACTTCATCCAATTCCATTATGATTGCCACGACCCAAGGACTTATAGAGAGTGAAATAACTAATTTCCCCATTCGATTCATTGCGAGTGACGATATTATTTTAAGAAATCGATATAGCATAAACGTGAAACAGTTTACCCAGACTAGGCAAGCACATGCTTTTTATGAAAACCTGCAAGAGTTTTCAGATTTGGAAAGCGTTTTTGCCCAGACACAAGCAGGTTTTATACAGGGTAATATAGAGGCTTTGGAAAACCCGAACGAAAAAGTTTTGGGGTATTTCGAAGTTTCGTCTGTTAGGTCACAAAGAGTTTTTTTTGATTTTAGGGATGTGTTTCCTGACATCAACTTCCCAGCTTTTGTAGCGGATTGTGGAAGTGATGCCATTGAGGGTGGGTTTTTGTTGAATGACCAAGAATTGGTCAACCTTTTGAATTCAGGAAATTTTCGTTTTGTTACTTTCGAATTTGGCGCATATTATTTGGCGCCAGCTGAATGTGTAGACTGTACTTTATTGGGCACAAATATTGAACCTGAATTTTGGGAAGAATGATAAAGAACATGCAGAAAATAATCTATAAATCAATGATACTGCTTGCGGTATTTTTTAGTGCATTGGCTTTTGCACAAACAGCTAAAGACAAACTTGGTCTGTCAGCTTTTCCACAAGAAAGTATCTATGTGCATTACAACAGCTCTCTGTTTTTGACCGGAGAATACATCTATTACAGTGTCTATTGTTTGGATAGGCAAAGTCGAACCTTTAGCAATTTAAGTAAAATAGCCTATGTCGAGTTGATCAACGATGAAGGCAACGTAGTTTTCAAACATAAAATAAAGTTGGAGAATGGAAGGGGGCAGGGAGATTTCTTTATTCCTTCGGATACTCCCTCAGGTAGCTGTAAACTTTTTGGGTATACACAGTTTATGCGCAATGGGCCTCAAGAAGATTTTTTTCAAGGTAATGTGATTGTGGTCAACCCTTACACCAATAATCAACAAAAATTCAGGGGCAAAAGCGAGACTGTCCACTCGAACGAAAGTGTAGAGAAGAGCAATGTTTTATCTGCTTCCCTAAATAAAGACAATTTTAACACAAGGGATAAGGTCACGCTTCAGTTGAAAGCATTTTCTACCATTTCGACAGAAAAATCATTTTCTGTATCTGTGAGAAAGAAGGATGAAATTACCACACCACTAATCCCTACCGCTAAATTCCATATAAGAACAATTACATCAAAGGCCCCAATAACACTGAAAAAACAGGAACTTTTGCCTGAATTGAGAGGTGAGCTGATTTCTGGAAAGGCCTTATCAAATGTTACCTCAAAAACATTGTCAAATGAATCATTGGTTGTCTCTATTCCTGATGACGACTATTTTTTCTCTACCATAAAAACAGACGAAAAAGGCAACTTTTACATAAACTTGTTTGATTACGGTGGTGATGAAATTTTCTTTCAAGGTTTGGGAACAGGCAACGAATTGAAAGTTGCTTTAAATACCCATGAAGAGCTTGATATTGACAACACGCCCTTTTACCAATTCAATTTGGATCAAGACATGCGTAAGACAATTGTTCAAAGAAGCATTCGCAATCAAATTGAAAACAATTATTTTTCATTCAAACCTGATAGTGTAAAGATTCAGCCTAAAAAAGTTCCCTTTTATGGCAACGTGGGTGAGAGCTACATTCTAGATGAATATACGCGATTCAAAACTTTTCGTGAGACAGTTATTGAGATATTGAGAAGTGTGACCATAAAACGTGTTGGAGGGGATGAAAAAATCGAGGTTGATGCCTATTTTGAGAAAGACAACCAATCAGGTTTTTTACCATTGATATTGGTTGATGGTTATTACACCCAAGACTATGAAAAACTTTTGGAATTTGATGCCAGGAAGATTGAGAAAATAAGTGTTTTATCAGGTAAATATGTCATGGGGCCACAAGTTTTTCAAGGTGTAATCGATATTGCGACCTTTGACGAAAACTATACTGAATTTCTTGATTACGAACAACGCAACAGATTCTCCTTGTTTGCGCCACAGCCAAGAAAGTACTATTTCAATCAAGTTTATGGTGATGAAAACAATGCTGCTGACCGGATACCAGATTTTAGACATCAACTTTTATGGAATCCCAATATTACAATGGTTGGTGAGACTAACACTATTGAATTTTTCACTTCAGATGTTGAGGGTGAATATGAAATTTCAATTGAGGGGTTTACCAGCGATTTAAAGCCAATTTCACTGAAAGAAACCTTTGAAGTGAAATAATCCAATTTAATCTGCCATAAAACGTATTCAGAAAAGGTATACTTTAGACCCAAACATCGATTATGCTCACAAAAGTCTTTGGTAGTGCCGTTTTCGGGGTAGAGGCCCAGACCATAACCGTCGAGGTCAATATTGACAAAGGAGTGGGCTATCATTTGGTTGGCCTGCCCGATAATGCCATCAAAGAGAGCAATTACCGTATTGCGGCGGCCCTGAAAAACAACGGGTATAAGATTCCCGGAAAAAAAATCACTATCAACATGGCCCCGGCCGATTTGCGAAAAGAAGGGTCTGCCTACGACTTGACATTGGCATTGGGCATATTGGCGGCGTCGGCGCAAATTCAATCAGAAAACATCAATGAATACGTAATAATGGGGGAACTGTCGTTGGATGGCACGGTACAGCCCATCAAGGGGGCCTTACCGATAGCGATACAGGCTCAAAAAGAGGGCTTTAAGGGCTTTATTCTTCCCAAAGCCAATGCAAAAGAGGCTGCTATAGTGAATAATCTGAAAGTTTTTGGTGTGGAAAACATCAAAGAGGTCATCGAATTTTTTGATGTGGGCACCCCTTTGGAACAAACTATTGTTGATACCCGTGCTGAATTTTACAAGAATCTGGACTTTCCCGAATTTGACTTTTCGGATGTCAAGGGGCAGGAAAGCATCAAACGCTGTATGGAAATCGCCGCTGCGGGTGGACACAACATCATTCTTATCGGTCCACCGGGCGCGGGCAAGACCATGCTCGCCAAACGGCTGCCCTCCATCTTGCCTCCCATGACCCTGCATGAAGCCTTAGAGACGACCAAAATACACAGCGTCGTGGGCAAGATTAAAAATATGGGGCTTATGGCACAACGCCCTTTTCGCAGTCCGCATCATACTAGTAGCAGTGTTGCTCTTGTTGGCGGGGGTAGTTACCCACAACCAGGCGAAATATCATTGGCCCACAATGGGGTTTTGTTTTTGGACGAACTGCCTGAATTTGAACGAAAGGTGCTCGAAGTGATGCGCCAACCGTTGGAAGACCGTGAAGTCACCATCTCCCGGGCCAAATTCACGGTGACCTACCCCAGTAGCTTTATGTTGGTCGCCAGCATGAACCCCAGCCCCAGTGGATATTTCAATGACCCCGATGCGCCCGTCACTTCATCACCGGCAGAGATGCAGCGGTATCTCGGTAAAATATCAGGGCCATTGTTGGATAGGATTGATATTCACATAGAAGTGACCCCCGTACCCTTTGAAAAATTGTCAAGCAATCAAAAAGGGGAGAGCAGCGTTGAAATCAGAAAACGTGTTACAGATGCAAGGGAGGTTCAGACAGTGCGGTTCAAAGACTTTGAAAACATACATTACAATGCCCAGATGGGCACCAAACAGATTCGTGAATTTTGTGCGTTGGATGACGATTCAAAAAATATGCTCAAAAACGCCATGGAGCGGTTAAATTTATCGGCAAGGGCCTATGACCGAATTTTAAAAGTGGCAAGAACCATTGCCGATCTTGAAAACAACGAGACCATCAAAACCACCCATATTGGCGAGGCCATTCAATACCGAAGTTTGGACAGGGAAGGATGGTTGGGGTGATTTTAGACTTACGATTTATGAGATAACCTTGATATTCTTTCTCAGTCCGTCGATAATGCCCAGAATATTCTTTACGGTATCGTTCAGATAATACTTTACGGCCACACTCGGAATACGTATTGTTGTAAACCCATTTTTGAACGAATGCATGGCCTGTTCAAGATCATTGATGGCTTGCTCATGGGTAATCAACTCGGTATCGACATCAATTTCAATGTTGAGTTTTACCCTAGAAATGGCGATGTCTACAAAGCGTTTACCATCCCACCATTCAAGCATGGGGTTGACACCGGCTTTTTTCAGCGCATAGAATAGTTGTACTGCCTCTACAGAGGTGTTATTGTCGAGAATTACTTTTTTGATAAGCTTGGTGTGGCGCTTGCACAGCTCGACACCGAGAGAGTCCATAGCTTCTTTATGCTCAAGATAGCCAATCGCCTTATTACAATCTTTGCAGGTCATGTAAAATTGGTCTGTTAAGTTTAATACTAAGATTTGGGACTATTATAACTAGAGCCTATTGAGTTTCGTATAAAAAAATCGATGTACGACACCCAGTTTGTTGTGAAAAGTGTTTTTTTAGATGAAACGCGACAAGAATGATAGAAACACCTTATTTTTCGATACTGAACCAAAACACAATATGTTTAAAAAATTAGGCCCAGGTGTTCTTGTGGCCGCTGCTTTTATTGGACCTGGAACTGTAACCGTTTGTACATTCGCTGGAGCAGGCTTCGGATACGCATTGCTGTGGGCGTTGCTGCTTTCGATTTTGGCAACGATGGCGCTGCAAGAAATGGCGGCCCGTTTGGGACTGGTGACCAAAAAGGGCTTGGCGGGCACGATACAACAACAAATTAAAAATCCGCTTCTCAAAAAAACAATCCTTATTATCATCCTTGTTGCCATATTGATTGGAAATGCAGCTTATGAAGCAGGAAATATCGGTGGGGGAACGCTTGGTCTTGAAGCATTATTCGGAACAAGACTTTCATTAAGTTATCCGTTTATAATAGGATCTCTGGCATTTTTGCTCCTGTACATTGGCAATTATAAGTTTCTTGAAAAGGTCTTTATCACTTTGGTGATAGTGATGAGTTTATCCTTTCTTTTGGCCGCTATTTTGGTCTCACCTGTATTAAGTGAGTTATTGATGGGGTTGTTTGTCCCACAAATCCCAGAGGGAAGCCTGTTGACCATCGTTGCATTGGTAGGCACCACCATCGTACCCTACAACCTTTTTTTACACGCCTCATTGGTCAATGAAAAATGGCAGTCTGTGAACGATATGCAATATGTACGATGGGACACTGTTGTCTCAATTGGTCTTGGCGGACTTGTTTCAATGGCCATTATCGTGGCCGCAGCTGCCATTGACGGCAATCAGCTCAACAACGCCCTCGACCTGGCAAAAACGTTGGAGCCGGTTTATGGTGCTGCTGCACGCTATTTTTTGGGGATTGGACTGTTTGCTGCCGGTGTTACCTCGGCCATTACGGCTCCGCTGGCTGCTGCCTATGTTGCCAGTAGTGTATTTGGATGGAAAAACGATTTAAAGGATTGGCGTTTCAGGACAATATGGATGGTCATTTTGTTTATTGGGGTCATCAGCCTCTTTTTTGAAATCCGTCCCATTGAAATCATTCGATTCGCCCAAGTTGCCAATGGTCTGTTATTGCCCGTGGTTGCTGTATTTTTAGTATGGATTTGTAATAAAAGGAGTGTGTTGGGAGATTTTGCCAATACTTCCACACAAAAACTTTTGGGATATGCTATTGTCGGTTTGGCCTTTTTTCTCGGTGCCAGTGGTATTTTAAAAGTTTTTGGTATTATTTGAAATGCGAAATACAAAGTAAGAACTTAGAAGTACGAATGTAGAATAACGAAACATAAGGCGTGCGGCTTACAGCCCAAATAAAAATGAACAGCAAACTACAAACGATAAATTCTAAACCAACATATATAGATATCAACTGTGATGTGGGCGAAGGGGTGCAGAATGAATCCGCACTTTTTCCATATATCAGTTCGTGCAGTGTTGCGTGTGGCGGGCATGCGGGTGACGCTGAGGCCATAAAAAAAACCGTATTGCTTGCCAACGAGCACAATGTTAGAATAGGGGCGCACCCGTCCTATCCCGATAAAAAGAATTTTGGCCGTAAAATGATGGATATTTCAATTGAGAAATTAAAAGCATCCATCAGTTCACAACTTGAATTGTTTCTCAATGTGGTTGCCAAAGAAAAAATACGGATGCACCATATCAAACCACATGGGGCACTGTACAATGCAGTGGCGGCGAACAGAACCTTGGCAGTGGCTTTTTTGGATGCCGTTGAAATCTATCGGGCTGAGGCCATTTTGTACGTGCCTCCCCAATCGCATATCGCCAATGAAGCCAATAGAAGGGGGTTCAGGGTCAAACATGAAGCTTTTGGCGATCGCAATTACAACGATGACCTAACTCTGGTTTCACGCCATAACCCCAAAGCTGTTATAGAAAGACCGATAGTGGTGCTTCAGCACATGCAACACATCATTGCAGAGCAAAAGGTCAAGACACTTTCCGGTAAACAGTTGCCGTTAACTGCACAGACCTTTTGCATACATGGCGACAACCCAAAAGCTTTGCAAATATTGATGTATCTTACAGAACAATTACCCAAAGCTGACATTCATTTGAAAAAGTGACCCATTATCCGATTTCAATAAAACTGTATGGCAGCAATGCCCTCCTGCTAGAATGGCCAGAAGAAGTTTCGGAGTCCATTTTAAAGAATATTCTTCAGTTTGAACAGCATCTTTCACAAAAGCTTTCCAAATCGTTTGAATTGATTGTGGCCTACAATTCATTGACATTGATTGATGTAGCGGGCACAACGGATTTAAAAGCATTGAGCAATGACGTGAAGATTTGGTATAAAGAAATGACACCGGGTTTAAAACTCAGAAGATTTTTGTGGAAGCTGCCTGTTTGTTATGATGAAGTTTTTGGTATCGACCTGCCGTATGTTTCCAAAGAATTGAACTTTGCACCCGAAGAAGTCGTTCGACTGCATACCTCGCAAAGCTTCACGGTCTATGGAATCGGTTTTTTACCGGGATTTATGTATTTGGGCGGATTGCCCGATGGCCTGCAACTGCCGCGACGCAAAGAACCAAGAATGAAAGTGGCCAAGGGTGCTGTGGGCCTTGCTGGTCTACAGACAGGCATCTACCCGCAAGAATCGCCGGGGGGCTGGCACATCATCGGCAGCTGCCCCATACCCATGTTCAACATCGAAAACAAAAAACCGTGTTTCATCAATGTAGGCGACAAGATTCAATTTGAGGCCATTACCAAAGCGGAGCATGGCTTACATAAAATTGAAGGCGAAGTGGGCATTTTTGAACCCTTAAAGGAAGAGTGGGATGCTTAAGGTACTAAAACCCGGTTTTTATACAACATTGCAAGACCAGGGCCGATTTGGCCACAGAAACAAAGGGGTGCCCGTTTCAGGTGTGATGGATGCCTATTCGGCCGCCAATGCCAATGCCATGCTTGAAAATGACCCCAATGATGCAGTACTTGAGATTACCATGACAGGCCCTGTGCTTGAGTTTACCGAAGAAACGACCATTTGCCTGACAGGCGCACTGATGTCCCCTGAATTGAATGGTCAATCGGTAAATAACCTTGAAATCATTCAGGTGAAAACGGGTGACGTACTTTCCTTTGGCACGCTGGTGAAGGGATTACGAACCTATCTTGGCATTAAAGGTGGATTTCTGTTGGATGAAGTTTTGGGAAGTCGTTCATACTACCATCCAGTGACAGAACACAAATGCATAACTGAAAATATGCAACTTGCGTATGTACCCCACCCAGATTTTACGCCCAAACTCATTCAGGCAAAAATGGACAACTTTCTCGATGAATTTATTCTTGAAGCTACAAAGGGGCCTGAATTCGATTTGTTGGGAAAGAAGGAAGCTGGGCTACCTTTTTCTAAAGAGTTCACCATCTCCAAAGAGAATAACCGAATGGGATATCAGCTTAATGAAAAGCTTTCAGTGCACACTAAAAGCATGCTGACCTCTGCTACCTTGCCGGGTACAGTACAATTGACACCCTCTGGCCGAATCATCATTTTGATGAAAGACGGGCAGACCACTGGCGGATACCCCAGGGTGTTGAACCTGACTCCGGCCGCCATCAATATTTTGGCGCAAAAAAGAATGGGTGATAAAATCAAGTTTGCCTTGTTGCAATAGTCAAAAAGATTTATCTCATCAGGCACCCCACTTCTTGTCCACGCAAAAGGTGAAGTGAATATGGTAATCACAAACGATTTATTCCATTTATAATCAGTCAGTTGAATGTTTTTTTTTAATTGTGGATTTAAAGTCATTAACGTTGTTAAAAAATTAAGGTATTCCAATCATTTATCTTTGAAAGCTTAAGAAAATAGGTCTCTTTCAACGGTTTGGAAGAAGTTTTTATGAAAGAATTGAACAAATACAGCAAGAACGTCACCCAAGACCCCACGCAACCTGCCGCACAGGCTATGCTACATGCCATAGGGCTGAGTGAAGATGATTTGAAAAAGCCTTTGATAGGCATAGGAAGCACGGGGTATGAAGGGAATCCCTGTAACATGCACTTGAATGACCTATCAAAACATGTAAAAGAAGGCATTCAATCCTCAGATTTGGTCGGATTGATTTTCAACACCATTGGTGTCAGCGATGGCATCTCCATGGGTACATACGGTATGCGATACTCCCTTCCGTCAAGGGACATCATAGCCGATTCCATGGAAACTGTGGTACAGGCCATGAATTATGACGGATTGATAACCGTTGTGGGCTGTGACAAAAACATGCCCGGTGCGTTGATGGCGATGATTCGTTTGAACCGTCCATCGATATTGGTGTATGGGGGCACCATTGCATCCGGTTGCCTCAACGATAAAAAGTTGGATGTGGTTTCTGCCTTTGAGGCCTGGGGCCAGAAGGTGGCTGGTACTTTAAACGAAGAAGATTATAAAGCCGTGATTCAAAATGCTTGTCCTGGCGCGGGTGCCTGTGGTGGTATGTACACGGCCAATACCATGGCCTCGGCCATTGAGGCCTTGGGCATGTCGATGCCGTATAGTTCCTCCAATCCGGCCATCGGAAAAGAAAAGAAAAACGATTGCCTCGCTGCCGGTAAGGCATTGCGTCACCTTTTGGAAAATGATATCAAACCAAGTGACATCATCACAAAAAAATCCTTGGAAAATGCGGTGCGATTGATAACGGTGCTGGGCGGTTCGACCAATGCGGTATTGCACTTTTTGGCCATTGCAAAAGCGGCAGAGATTGATTTTGGATTGGATGATTTTCAACGTATCAGTGATACCACACCGTTTTTGGCAGATTTAAAACCCAGCGGAAAATTTTTGATGGAAGATGTGCACCGAGTGGGCGGTATCCCCGCCGTGATGAAGTTCATGCTCGAAAACAGAATGTTGCATGGTGGGTGCCTTACGGTAACTGGAAAAACCATTGCTGAAAACTTGGCAGGAGTGCCCAGTTTGGCAGAAGGCCAACAAGTGGTACACGGTTTGGATAATCCCATTAAAGAGACTGGCCATCTCCGCATTCTACACGGCAATCTCGCTGAAGAGGGAGCCGTTGCCAAGATTACCGGTAAAGAAGGATTGCATTTTTCCGGCCCGGCCAAAGTATTTGATGGGGAGTTTGAAGCCAATGATGGCATTCGGGATGGTATGGTTAAAAAAGGTGATGTAGTCGTTATACGATATGAAGGCCCTAAAGGTGGGCCGGGTATGCCCGAGATGCTCAAACCGACTGCTGCCATTATGGGTGCGGGTCTAGGCAAGGATGTGGCGTTGATCACCGACGGACGCTTTTCTGGGGGTACCCATGGTTTTGTAGTGGGGCACATTGCCCCTGAAGCACAAGATGGCGGTAACCTCGCCTTGGTGCAAGATGGCGATATAATCACAATCGATGCCGAAAAAAATATGATTTCGGTGGATTTATCAGCTGAAGAATTGCAGAAGCGACAAAAAAATTGGAAACAGCCAAATTTAAAAGTCAAAAAAGGAAGTTTGTACAAATACGCAAAGACGGTATCATCAGCCTCACAAGGTTGTGTTACAGATTTATTATAGTGTTAGTTGAAATTGTTCCCTTGAGGGGACTTTAGGGGTGTTGCAAAATATCTTATAAAGGTGTATAGCCTATGGAAACATTAAAAAAAGAACAGAAAACGACCGAGAACAAAGCAACGATACGGGTGAGTGGGGCCGAGGCCATCATTCATTGCCTTCTTGCTGAGGGTGTTGATTTGATCTACGGGTATCCCGGTGGGGCCATCATGCCGGTTTATGATGAACTCTATAAATTTCAAGATAAACTCACTCATATTTTGACACGCCACGAACAGGGTGCCACCCATGCCGCACAGGGTTATGCCAGAGTGAGCGGTAGGGTCGGGGTTGCCATGGCCACTTCAGGTCCGGGGGCGACCAACTTGGTAACCGGTTTGGCCGATGCCCAGATTGATTCCACCCCCATGGTGTGCATCACGGGCCAAGTGCCACGTCATCTATTGGGTTCGGATGCGTTTCAAGAAACGGATATTGTGGGTATTTCAACGCCTGTTACCAAATGGAACTATCAGATAACAAAAGCCTCCGAGATTCCTGAAATCATGGCCAAGGCATTTTTTATTGCCAAATCGGGTAGGCCAGGTCCGGTGTTGGTCGATATCACCAAAAACGCACAATTTGATGAGCTTGATTTCACTTACGAAAAGTGTATAGGGGTACGCAGTTATAAACCGGTTCCCGCTCCAGATTTAAGTGCTTTGGAAGAAGCCGCAAAACTGATTAATGATGCCAAAAAACCCTATATCGTCTGGGGTCAGGGAATCATTTTAGGCCAAGCCGAAGAGGAACTGAAAGCATTGATTGAGAAAGCGGGCATTCCCGCCGCTTGGACCATTATGGGCGAATCGGCCATTGATTCCGACCATCCCTTAAATGTGGGCATGGTGGGGATGCATGGCAATTATGGCCCAAATGTTTTGACGAATGAGTGCGATGTGCTGCTTGCCATCGGCATGCGTTTTGACGACCGTGTGACCGGTCGATTGGACGAGTATGCCAAACAGGCCAAAGTCATCCATTTTGAGATAGACCCGGCCGAAGTGGGCAAAAATGTGAAACCTGATGTCGCTGTTTTGGGAAATTGTAAGGAAACGTTGGAGCTTATCCTTCCCATGGTTAAAAAAAACAATCACGAAACATGGCACAACGAGTTCAAAAAGAAATACGATGAAGAATTCGACCAGGTCATCAAAAATGATTTGAATCCTGATAAACCAGGGCTGACCATGGGTGAGGTGGTGGAAGAAATCAACAAGGCCTCACAGCATAAAGCGGTCATTGTGACCGACGTAGGGCAGCATCAGATGGTGGCCTGTCGATATGCGAAATTCAAGCAGAGCAAGAGCAATATTACCTCAGGTGGTTTGGGCACCATGGGTTTTGCACTGCCCGCTGCCATCGGGGCACAGCAAGGTGCGCCCGAACGCACTGTCGTTGCCATCATTGGTGACGGGGGCTACCAAATGACCATACAAGAACTGGGGGTGATTGCCCAGCATAACCTTCCGGTAAAGATTGTGGTGCTCAACAATAATTTTTTGGGGATGGTACGGCAATGGCAACAACTGTTCTTTGAAAAACGCTATGCATCCACCGAATTGGTGAATCCTGATTTTGTGAAGATTGCAGAAGGATACCGCATCGAATCGAATCGGGTTTCCGAGCGCAAGGACTTAATATCCGCAATCCAGCAGATGATGGATTTTGACGGTCCTTATTTCTTGGAGGTTGAGGTAGAGAAAGAAGATAATGTATTTCCGATGATTCCCTCGGGGGCATCGGTTTCAGAAATCCGCTTAAAGTAAAAAAAGAATTCGCAGTTTATAAACGAATAGGATAATAGCATATTTAACAGACTTCTCAAGTTTTTTTAAACCTGAGAAGTCCTAACAAAATGAAATACTAATCTAAATTTCCCGAATAATCTCCCTTTCCCCTTTGGGGAGAGGGTCGGGGAGAGGGGCTTTATGAAAAATCAATGGTTCACCATATCGGTCTATTCCGAAAACAGTGTTGGCTTGCTCAACCGCATTTCAGGCATATTTCTGAAACGACACATCAATATCGAAAGTTTGAATGTGTCAAAATCTGAAATAGAGCACGTGTCAAAGTTTACCATAGTGGTATTCACGACCGAAGATTGGGTTCAAAAAATAGTCCGACAGATAGAAAAACAGGTAGAGGTCATCAGAGCTTTTTATCATACCGATGATGAAATTGTTTACCAAGAGTCGGCACTGTTCAAGATTAAATCCGGTTTGCTTTTTGACGAACCCCAAATTCAAAATGCCATCAAGGAAAGCAATTCCAAGATCGTTACGGTGCATCGAGAATTTTTTGTGTTGGCCAAAACGGGGCGAAGGCATGAAATCGACGAGATGCACGACCGCTTGGAACCTTTTGGCATCATGCAGTTTGTGCGTTCAGGCCGTATTGCCGTCTCAAAGGCCGAAATGCCGATTACCGAAATCTTAGAAGAATTTCAACTGAACAATTAAAATAGATAATAGTAACACTAATATGGATTTCCGACTTCTCGGGAATGGAAAAAACAAATTAAATATGACGAATTACTTCAACTCATTGTCGCTGCGAGACCAGCTACAACAACTCGGTAAATGCCGTTTTATGGAGTCTCATGAATTCAGCGACGGTGTGAATGCTTTGAAGGGTAAAAAAATTGTGATTGTAGGCTGCGGGGCGCAAGGTCTGAACCAAGGCTTGAACATGCGCGATTCGGGTCTTGATATTTCGTATGCTTTGCGAGAGGCTGCCATTAAAGAAAAGCGACAATCCTACAAAAATGCCACCGAGAACAATTTTAATGTCGGCACGTATGAAGAATTGATTCCGACAGCTGATATGGTCATCAATCTCACGCCCGACAAACAACACACCAATGTGGTGAGTACCGTGATGCCCTTGATGAAAAAAGGGGCGACGCTTTCGTATTCCCACGGATTCAATATCGTGGAAGAGGGCATGCAGGTACGCGACGATCTGACCGTTATCATGGTAGCTCCGAAAAGCCCTGGGTCTGAGGTTCGTGAAGAGTATAAAAGGGGTTTTGGCGTGCCGACGCTGATTGCGGTGCACCCCGAAAATGACCCAGAAGGTAAAGGATTGGCACAGGCAAAAGCCTATGCTGCCGCCACGGGCGGACATAAAGCCGGCGTGCTGGAGTCTTCTTTTGTGGCCGAGGTAAAGTCTGATTTAATGGGAGAACAGACCATTTTGTGTGGCTTGTTACAAACGGGCAGCATTCTGTGTTTTGATAAAATGGTGGAAAAAGGAGTGGATGCGGGATATGCATCCAAATTGATTCAATATGGATGGGAGACCATCACCGAAAGTCTGAAGCATGGTGGCATCACCAACATGATGGACCGACTTTCGAATCCCGCGAAAATCAAGGCTTTTGATTTGTCAGAGGAAATGAAGGAAATCATGCGACCGTTGTTCCAAAAACACATGGACGACATCATGAGCGGTCATTTTTCAAAAACCATGATGGAAGATTGGGCCAATGACGATAAAAACTTGTTGACATGGCGTGCGGCCACTGGCGAAACCGCTTTTGAAAAAACGCCTGCAGGCAGTGATGAAATTTCAGAACAGGAATATTACGACCTTGGGGTGTTGATGGTGGCTTTTGTGAAAGCAGGGGTCGAACTGGCCTATGAGACGATGACCGAATCGGGCATTATCGGTGAATCGGCCTATTATGAGTCGTTGCATGAAACACCTTTAATCGCCAATACCATAGCCCGCAAAAAGCTTTTCGAGATGAACCGTGTAATCTCTGATACGGCCGAGTATGGTTGTTATCTCTTTGACCATGCCTGCAAACCTTTGCTCAAAGATTTTATGAAAAACATTGATACAGATGTCATCGGGCAGCAGTATGGGAAAGACCGCAATAATGGAGTGGACAATCGCCGACTCATTGAGGTCAACAAAGCCATCCGTGACCATGATGTGGAAGTTGTTGGGGCACGGTTGCGTGAATCAATGACAGCCATGAAACCGATTGCATAGTCCCCTCTCCTAAATCCTCTCCCCAAGAGGGAGAGGACTTTGAATCTCTACATAAACTTACCCACAATCCCAAAGAATTGATTATGGATGCTAAAAAAGTAACGATTCCAGAAGAATATCAAATCAAGGAGCAGATCCACCAGCGACACTATTTGGTCAATGGGGGGTTCAAACCTTGGGATGGAAAGATGGCTGAGGTAATTTCCACTATTTCCTCCACAGAAAACTACCAACCGACCGTTTTGGGGAGCATCCCCGATATGGGCGAAGAGGAAGCACTGGAAGCCTTGGATGCAGCTTTGGCAGCTTATGACCAAGGGCAGGGCCTATGGCCGACCATGAAGGTCAAGGACCGTTTGGAGTGCATGGAAGGTTTTGTCAAAAAGATGGAGACCAAGCGTGAGGAGGTCGTCAAGCTCTTGATGTGGGAAATCGGAAAATCAAAACCCGATTCGTACAAAGAATTTGACCGTACGGTGGAATACATCTACGATACCATTGAAGAATACAAGCAATTGGACCGTGATTCGGCCAAATTTCAAAAGCATGATGGTGTGTATGCACATATTCGAAGAGGTCCGCTAGGGGTCGTGCTTTGTCTGGGGCCGTACAATTACCCCTTGAACGAAACTTTTGCCTTGCTGATTCCCGCCATTATTATGGGCAATACTACTATATTCAAACCTGCCAAGCATGGCGTGCTGTTGATTACACCGTTGCTGGAGGCTTTTAAAAGTTGTTTCCCGAAAGGCGTGGTCAATATTCTGTTCGGCCGTGGCAGGGCAGTGGCCGCACCGATTATGAAAACGGGCAAAGTGGATGTTTTGGCATTGATCGGTAACAGTAAATCTGCCAATGCATTGCAGGAACAGCATTCAAAAAGCAATCGGTTGCGCTTGGTCTTGGGATTGGAAGCGAAAAACCCCGCCATCATCATGCCAGATGCCAACATGCAATTGACGATTGACGAAGTCATTGCGGGCACCACTTCCTTTAACGGGCAACGCTGTACCGCATTGAAAGTGGTGTATGTGCATGAGGATGTAAAAGAGGAATTTCTAAAAAAATATTCCGAAGCCATCGATGGCCTGAATTTTGGAAATCCATGGGATGAGGGTGTGAAACTGACGCCATTGCCTGAGCCTGGAAAACCCGATTACATTCAAGAATTGTTGGACGATGCCTTGGCAAAGGGTGCCAAAATACAGAACAAAAAAGGCGGTCAGCGTACCGAAAACTATATTTGGCCCGCGGTGCTGTACCCCGTGACCAAAGACATGCGGGTGTACCAAGAAGAACAGTTTGGCCCTATAGTACCAGTGCTCTCTTTTTCAGATATCTCTGAACCATTGGACGATATGGCAGAGAGCAACTACGGCCAACAAGTGAGTTTGTTCGGCAAAGATGTGTACACCATGTCGCCCCTGATCGATACTTTGGCCAACTTGGTCTGCCGTGTAAACCTGAACAGTTCATGCCAACGTGGCCCCGATGTGTATCCCTTTACTGGAAGAAAAGATTCCGCGCAATCGACCCTGAGTGTGCATGATGCGCTGCGCTCGTTCAGTATTCGCACCTTTGTCGCCTTTAAGGACAATGAGTTGAACAACGAGACCATCGAGCAGCTACTGGAGGCCAAGGTCAGTAATTTTTTGAGTACGGATTATATTTTATAGACGTAAGACCGCTTCGCTTTTAGATAAGACATAAGACTGGTTTTATATCTGGCTATCCAAACATCTCAGGTGTAATTGTCCCCTTGAGGGGACAGTCTGCCATCGGCGGGCAGGGGTGTTATTGTCAATCTCTCTTTCCCTATGGCTATTGTGTGGTGGGAATCTTTACTGTAAGAATATCATAAGTGATAAAAAGCCCAGGTTGTTCTAAAAATAGAGAGGTTTTGTTATCGCCGCGCTTTTGGTGCGGTGACTGCGCCAGCAGTGCAGCAAAAGTACGCCGCAGGCGTATTCGACATCATCGGTTTAGTGTATGAGTAGTAGCGGATTTCTACTCGCAAACCTTTCGGTTTTGCACCGACTCTTGTTTTTATATTTATACTTTCATCTTATCACTTAAACTGCCATTACTTATACACCGTGTTAGCGTTTGTTATTTTTGTTAACCTGATTTTAATAATTCCATTCAATAGGTTTCCTTTCGGAACTACAAGCCATTTCGGGTTTTTGGTAAGGGTTGTTTATAAATTCTTCGGTGATGTCAAAAAGACATGGATTCAAAAAACTGTGGCTCTCGTCCAGAAAAATGACTTCATAACCATTCGTCAAATATTTAAGAGCTTCAGTTGCGTTACTTGGTGGCGTGACTTGATCTAGGCTGCCCGATATCATTAACGTAGGGATTTCAGAGACAACGGGTTGGTTTTCAATATTTGTCGCTCGGTAGGAATGCCAATCCGATAACAACTTGTAGGCCGAATTATGAAAAGAAAAAGCGGATTTAAATTCGGATTGCTCTATTGCCATATCTAAATCTGGCTTATCAAAGAAAGGAAGTTCTTCATAAGCATTCACCGAATAGTTCATTGGAAAATTAAAGAGGCTATGAAAGGATTCGAAAGTCCTTATAAACTCAATGACCGGTTTGGAATCGTTATTTTCTAAAGCCTCTATAAATAAAGGGATATTGCGGATTGAATGACGGCTGTATAGCGATACAAATAGTAATATAAAAGCATCATGTGAATTAAGAACGAACTGACTGCCTTTATAATCAAAACGCAAAGGTTCCGTCTGCATTTTTAACAGTACTTCTTGCAGGCGTTCTTTTAGATTGGGGTATCTGCTATTACAACCTTTACTTTCTTTGCAATTCTGTAGAACAGCTAAAAGTGATTTTTCAATGCTTCTTACCCTATCTCCGAACAGATTCGATTCTGGTGGAAATACTCCTAGCAGGATGGTGCTTCGAACGCTTTTTGGAAAGTCTCGCATAATGGTCAACCCCAACCTTGAACCATAGGAAGCTCCATAAAGGTTCCATTTTTTATAGCCCAAAGCTTTGCGCAAATCCTCAAAATCAGCGGCAATCTCCCTACTGTTATATCCTTCAAGATCAACTCCTTTTTGTTGAATCTTTTTTTTGCATTCTGTCAATAGGTCTGCTGTAGCTTCATAATCCTGTTTCAAGTTATAGTCCTTTGCCATTACGGCAAACATTGCGTCTCCAATATTTATGCAATTCGCTCCAGATGCCCCCGTCCCTCGTTGATCCATAAGGACAATATCTCTATCGTTACGTAAAGGGTGATCTGCCCAAAACTCTTCCATTATCAAGGTAGCCCCTCCAGGTCCACCCTGCAGATAGACAATTGGCGCTTTTGTCGAATCGGGATTTTTCGCCTTTAATACTTTGTAAACTAGTTGAAGGTTTCTAGAATTTGGGTTATTCCTGTTTTCAGGAACCTCTATAATTCCGTCTAAGACTTTCCCTTGAGAAGTTTTATCGCAAGCAAACAAGATAACCAGTAGAAACAAAATTGTGCTTAGGCGTATATACATGAACTGGGTTTTGTTATCCTGATGAGTATTTCATAATAAACGCTAATGTTTAGATATGGTCTCGTTTTTTTTAAATGTGCTATATCGACCGATAACGAAGTTCGCTGATTTTTTAGTTAGAATCAAGGGGTTGATATTCATTTTTATATGTGAACTGCTAACATTTGATTTCCCTAGAAATGAGGGTATAAACAAAATAAATACTGGTTTTTTTAGTTTAGATATAACATCCAAATCCTAAAACCTACTTTGCCGTGAGACGCCTTAAAATTCTCTTCGGAAGCGCCATACTGATTTTTCTTTCATCGATCATCATCGCATCTAAAGCGACAGATGAAGAAAAGAATCTTACCCGTATTGAAAATAACCAATTGGTGGCGGTCAACAAAAACGTGGATAAAAAGGCCTTAAAATTGTATTTGGAGAGGCAACAACAGTTAAAATTCGAAATCCAAGCGTATTTTGAGAGGGCCATAGCTAAAGGCGATATCGTCGGAGCTGGGGTCAGTATAGTGCAAGGGGACTCAATAATATTATCTGACGGATTCGGAAAAAGAAGTGTAGACGGAACGAAAAACGTGGATGGAGAGACCGTATTTCGGTTGGGTTCCTTATCCAAAGGTTTTACCGGGGTCTTGGCCGCCAGTTTGCAATCTGAGAATGTACTGGACTTTAATGACAGGGTTACGGAATATCTACCGCAATTTCAATTGGGAACAGAGGCCAATACCCAAAAGATTACCCTGGCGCATATTTTATCACATTCCGCGGGTACACCCTACCACAGCTATACCAATCTCGTGGAAGCGGGTCTGCCCATGACCGAAATCGCTTCCAGGTTTCATGAGGTCACTCCGATAAGCGAACCTGGTTCCACCTACAGCTATCAGAATGCCCTATTTGCCTTGAGTCAAGAAGCCATGAAAGAAGCCACGGGTGATAACTTTACAACGCTCTTGAAGAAACGGTTTTTTATCCCTTTGGAAATGAAAAACGTTTCCATGGACTATAATACCTTGTCAAAGGCCAGCAATGTGGCCCTGCCGCATTCGAAGCGCAGGAACGGATGGAGAAAATTACGGCTCAATGACCATTATTACAATGCGGTTGCAGCAGGGGGCATCAATGCCAGCTCATCTGACATGGCCAAGTGGATGCGGTTTCTTTTGGGCCATAATCCCGAAGTTTTTTCCCAATCCGCCATACAAGAGGCCTTTTGCCCAACTGTTTCCATAAGCTATAATCGAAAATATTACCAAAAATGGCCTGGCCATGTGCGTTCACAATATGGTTTTGGTTGGCGTATCCATACCGTGAAAGAGAAAGAAACAGGCACGGAAAAAACAATTTGGCATCACGGAGGTAGCGTAAACAATTATCGCAACGAGATTGCCCTTTACCCAGAAGAGGATTTGGGTATTTGTGTGCTGCTCAACTCCAATTCAAAAATTGCCAGACATGTTATTCCGGATTTGTATGCTTTAATGCAAGAAGTTTTTGCAGATACCCCCGAAAGTATACTTTAAAGCACCACCCCTTAATCCCATCCAAGGAGGGGAGGCCCAGATAATCTATTTGCTATTTTTTTCAGCAGTGATACAGAGTGAGGTTTTTTCCAACCAAAATCTAGTGTAATTGTCCCCTTGAGGGGACAGCGAAAAAAGCTTAGCTTTTTGAGCAGGGATGCTGTAACTCGATTCTTTGAGTGGTTCTTCACATCCCCCATCCGCCTCTGGCGGATTGCCCCCTTCAAAGGGGGAATCGATATTCAAATGTTTTTTGCCAACCAATCTCCGACTTCCGATGTTTTATAGGCTTTTCCGCCTTCGGCTAGATCTTCGGTGACCACACCTTCGGCCAGCGATTTGTAGACCACCCTTCGGATTTCATCGGCTTCCTGCTGCAAATCCATGTCCTCAAACAGCATGGCAGCAGACAACACGGTCGCCAACGGATTCGCAATATCTTTGCCCGCTGCTTGGGGGTACGACCCATGAATGGGTTCGTATAGCGACACCGTACTCCCCAACGACGCCGAGGGCATCAAACCCATGGAGCCTGATATCACAGAGGCTTCATCCGTAAGGATATCCCCAAAAAGATTTTCTGTGATCAATACATCATAATCGCTGGGCCATTGCACCAAACGCATGGCCACGGCATCGACAAATTCGTATGAGACCTCCACTTTGGGATAGTCCTTTTCCATGGCCTGGATTGTCTCGCGCCACAAACGTGAGGATTCCAATACGTTGGCCTTATCGACACAGCACAATTTTTTTCGGCGTTTTTGTGCTGCTTCAAAACCTTTTTTGGCCAATCGCTTAATTTCCTCCCGGGTATAGGTGCAGGTATCGTACGCAGTTTCACCATTGTCCTCACGGCCACGCTTGCCAAAATAAATGCCACCGGTCAATTCCCTGTAAAAAACCAAGTCCGTTCCTTCAATGCGCTCACGCTTCAAAGGGGATTTATCAATTAAGGATGGAAAAGTAAAGGTGGGACGAACATTGGCGAACAGTCCCAATTTCTGGCGCATTTTCAACAACCCTTGTTCAGGGCGCACTTTGGCCGAGGGGTCATTGTCGAACCTCGGATGGCCGATGGCCCCAAAGAGCACTGCATCCGAACTGGCACAGATTTCATGGGTTTCATCAGGATAGGGGTCACCGACCGCATCAATGGCGGCTGCGCCAACGAGTGCGGACTCCCAAGTGATTTTGTGGCTGTGTTTTTGGGCGATGGCGTCACACACTTTTACGGCTTGATCTATGACTTCGGGTCCGATTCCATCTCCGGGGAGTAGGGCTATTTTTAGGTTCATTTTTTATGGCTTTACGCCGTAAGCATTACGCTTTACGCAATAGCTATATTCGAAAAGCGTATGGCGCATAGCGTATAGCTCAAAGCTATTTTTAAATCAAATTCAACATCTTTTCAGTGGCTTTGATGGCCGATACGGTTTGATCGGAGTCCAATCCTGTGGTGACAAAATCATTTTTGGGTGTTTTCCAGGTGATCATGGTCTCACAAAGTGCATCGGAACTGCTTCCCGGGGGAATCCGAACGGCATAATCCACCAGTTTGGGTAGTTTGTTTCCTCGTTTCTCATAGATTTTTTTAAGAGCGTTCATAAAGGCATCAAATTGTCCGTCGCCTTGGGCATTTTCTTCATACGAATCCCCCTCAATATCAATGGATAGGGTAGTGGAGGGCATTAATCCCTTGGCATGGGTCAGCACATACGATTTTATGAACACCTTTTGTTGAAAGGCACTGCTGTCGAGCACATCTGAAATGATATAGGGCAGGTCTTCTTTGGTGACCCGCTCTTTTTTGTCACCGAGTTCAATAATACGCGCCGTCACTTTCTTCAGCTCCTCATCGTTGAGCGTCAAGCCAAGCTCTTGTAAATTTTTTTGGATGTTGGCCTTGCCTGACATTTTGCCCAGTGCATATTTGCGTTTTCGACCAAATCGCTCGGGCATCAAATCACTGAAATAAAGGTTGTTTTTATTGTCTCCATCTGCATGTATACCAGCAGTTTGCGTGAAAACATTGTCACCGACAATGGGTTTGTTTGCGGGAATGCCAAAACCCGTAAAGGTAGACACCAATTTGCTCACCTTGTACAAGGAGGATTCCACTACTTGGGTGGTTACATCGGGCATAAAATCGTTGATGACAGCGATGGTACTTGCCAACGGTGCATTACCTGCACGTTCGCCCATGCCGTTGACGGTCAAGTGCAAGCCATGGCAGCCTGCCTTCAGTGCTTCCATGACGTTGGAGACACTCAGGTCATAGTCGTTGTGCCCGTGAAAATCAAAATGTGTATTTGGGTAACGCTTGACAATTTTATCAATGTATTCAAAAGTTTCCGAAGGCGTCAGAACCCCCAAAGTATCGGGCAGCAAAATACGTTTGATAGGCTGTTGGGTCAGAAAATCCAAAAACTGAAAAACATAGTCTTGGGAATTGCGCATGCCGTTGCTCCAATCCTCCAAATACACATTGGTCTCAATATTGGCCTGTTGTGCCAATTCGATGACTTCGGCAATGCCCTTAAAATGTTGCTCGGGTGTTTTCTTCAATTGGTGCTTCAGATGGTTCAAAGAGCCTTTGGTCAATAGGTTTTGTACCTTGGCTCCAGCTTTTTGCATCCATTTTATGGAAGCCCCGCCATCCACAAATGTCAACACCTCCACTTGGTTGATTTTGCCATTTTTAGTGGCCCAATCCGTGATGTTTCGTACGGCTTCAAACTCTCCTTCCGATACACGTGCAGAGGCTACCTCGATGCGGTTTACCTGTAGTTCATCAAGCAAGAGTTTCGCCAATGTGAGTTTTTCGGACGCTGAGAAGGAGACCCCTGAGGTCTGTTCACCGTCACGCAGCGTGGTATCCATGATTTCAATGGCCCTTTTTTTCATGGTGTTCTTACGGATTTTCTAAAAGGGACGTTGCTCGGCAAAGTCTTGAATTTCATCTTTCATGGCCACGAGATAGTCGATGTCATCATACCCATTGAGCATGTTGCCCTTTTTATAGCTGTTGATGTCAAAGGATTCGCTTTCGCCAGTAGTTAAAATCGTGACTTTTTGCTCGGGGAGGTTCACCTCGAACTCCGTATTGGGGTCATTCTCGATAGCCTTAAAGATTTTATCCAGAAAATCAGCACTCACCTGTACGGGAAGCACCCCGATATTGAGACAGTTGCCCCGAAAGATATCCGCAAAAAAACTGGAAATCACACAGCGAAAGCCATAATCATACACGGCCCATGCCGCATGTTCACGAGAGGAACCGGAGCCAAAGTTTTTTCCGCCCACCAAAATCTTGCCACTGTAGATTGGATTGTTGAGAACAAAACTCTCTTTTGGGGAGTCATCAGGATTGTAACGCCAATCCCTAAAAAGATTATCCCCAAACCCTTTGCGTTCCGTAGCTTTTAAGAATCGGGCTGGAATGATTTGGTCGGTATCCACATTTTCTATGGGAAGCGGAACCGCCGTACTTTTTAATATTTCGAATTTATCGTATGCCATAATAGTAGACGTTAGATGCTAGATGTTAGACATTAGACGAGCTCGGGTTTGAGCAGCTTCCGCGGATCCGTGACCTTTCCAGTGACTGCTGTGGCCGCTGCTACCAACGGACTTGCCAAAATGGTGCGTGCTCCGGGTCCTTGTCTGCCCTCAAAATTCCGGTTTGAAGTACTGACCGCCAATTTTCCAGCAGGAATCTTATCATCATTCATTGCCAAACAAGCCGAACAACCGGGTTCTCGCAGTGAGAATCCAGCTTCCGTTAAAATATCCAGAATACCTTCTTCCTTGATTTTTTCTTCGACCACATGCGAACCGGGTACGAGCCATACTGTGATGTCATCCGCTTTTTTTCTACCCTTCACCACTGAAGCAAAGGCACGAAAATCTTCGATACGTCCATTGGTACAGCTTCCCAAGAATACATAGTCCACTTTCTTGCCCATCATGGGTTCACCTTCGGCAAAGCCCATATAATCCAATGACTTCTTGAAGGTAACTTCATTGGCTTTTGCTTCCTCGGCAGAGGGAATATGTTTCGTGATACCCACGCCCATTCCGGGATTGGTGCCGTAGGTGACCATGGGCTCGATTTCCAAGGCATGAAAATTGAATTCCATGTCAAAAACTGCCCCATCATCGGTCTTCAGGGTTTTCCAATACTCCATGGCATTGTTCCAATCAGCACCTTTTGGGGTATATTCACGGCCTTTGATGTACTCAAAGGTAGTTTTATCGGGAGCAATCATGCCGCCGCGAGCCCCCATTTCGATACTGAGGTTGCAAACGGTCATTCGCCCTTCCATGGTCATATTTCGAAACACTTCGCCTGAGTATTCCACAAAATGGCCTGTGGCACCCGAGGTGGTCAATTTAGAAATGATAAAGAGTGCGACATCTTTTGGTGTAACGCCATAACCCAATTCGCCATCGATATTGATGCGCATCTTTTTGGGTTTTGGCTGCATGATGCATTGGGTGGTCAACACCATTTCGACCTCAGAGGTGCCGATGCCAAAGGCTATGGCCCCAAAAGCACCGTGGGTAGAGGTATGCGAATCACCACAGACAATGGTTGCCCCAGGCAATGTGATGCCGTTTTCAGGGCCAATAACATGCACAATACCATTTTTACGGTGGCCAAGCCCCCAGTGCACAATGTTCCACTGGGCCGTGTTTTCTTTTAATGCCTTCAATTGGTTGGCCGATAGGGGGTCAGCAACTGGCAGATGTTGGTTCAAAGTCGGTGTATTGTGGTCGGCGGTCGCAAAGGTACGTTCAGGATACAACACCGAATTACCCCGCTGTTGCAAGCCCAAAAAGGCAACCGGACTCGTCACTTCATGAATGAAATGGCGGTCAATGAAAAGCACATCGGGGCCGTTTTCAATCTTTCGGACCACATGTGAATCCCAAACTTTATCAAATAACGTTTTCTTCATAGAAAATCATGTTTATCCCAATTTTTGAAAACAGGGAAATCGTTGTAAAAACAAGCTCCAAACTTACAAAAGAGCCTATCTAGGGCGAAATATTTTCCTGTAAAATTACGATACCCAAACCCACATCGAAATTGTCAATAGCTACTCTTTGATTTTTCCCAGCCCAAGAATACCCAGTTTAACATTTTAATTTTTCTGTTAACAGAGTGGTAACGTTGCGGTATTTTATTGATTGGTAATTTGTCATACAATTCATAGTAACTTAAAACAACTACCAATGAAAAGATGTTACCTTAAAATTTTAGTTCTTATTTTGATTATCGGGCTTAGTGTGCCATTTCAAGCCCAGGCCCAGCTTGATTTGCCAAGGGGCAGTCAAATGGCCAAAGTCTCACAGCGCATCGGTATCACCGATATCACCATCGTGTACTCACGACCCAGTGTCAATGAGCGTGAAATTTGGGGGCAATTGGTGCCTTACGGTATGAACAACCTCGGTTTTGGCACAGCCACTGAGTCGCCATGGCGGGCCGGTGCCAATGAAAACACCATCTTTAAGACCGAAAATGATATTTCTGTGGAAGGGAAATCATTGCCCGCAGGTAAATATGGACTTCACATGATTGTGAACGAAGATAACACGGCAATAATCATTTTTTCAAAAAACCATGGGGCTTGGGGAAGCTATTTTTACGACCCTGCCGAAGATGCTTTGCGAGTGGATGTCACCACCAAAGAAATTCCGCATGTGGAGCAGTTACGGTTTGATTTTGATGAAGTGGATGCTACTTCTGCACTCGCTACCCTAAAATGGGGCAAGAAGGCCATCCCTTTTAAGGTAGAGGTACCCGTAACCAATATTGTTTTGACGGATATTCGTTCAAAACTGCAGACACAGCCAGGTTTCAATCGTCAGTCGTGGGAGCAAGCGGCCAATTTTGCATTGAACAATGATGGGGATTTGGATGAAGCCCTTGGATGGGTTGACGCCGCCATTGCCGGACAGTTCTTCAGCCAGAAAACATTCAATAACCTGGCCATCAAAGCACAGATTTTGGCCAAACAGGAAAAAACTGCCGAAGCTGAAGCCATCATGGAAGAAGCATTGCCCATGGGCACCGTATTTCAAGTGCATGGCTACGGCCGTCAATTGATTGCTGCTGGAATGAAAGACAAGGCTCTAGAAGTCTTTAAATGGAATGCCAAGAACCATAAGGATACTTGGCCTGTTGATTACGGCCTTGCACGCGGCTATTCCGCTGTGGGTGATTACAAGTCGGCATTAAAGCATTTAAAAGTAGCCGAAGGGCGTGCACCGGACACGCAAAACCAAACTGCGATTGCGGCCAATCTTGATAAACTACAGGCAGGAACGGATATCAACTAACCTTTTATTTTTAGACTATTGGAAGGCCCGGTCTTACGATTGGGCTTTTTTACTTACTCAATAATTGAGATTTAAAATGCCCCGACGCTTATAATAAGGAATCCTTTCAATGCGTCGTGTCCCAATACCTATCGGGATTGCCCCGAAGTCGTTTACTTGATGACAAAGCCAATTCTCTGTTCAGTGATATTCGAAGTGTTGTTTTCCTTTTTCAAATCTGTGTCAAAAAGATGGTTCAGGTTATTGCCCGCCAAATCTTCTAAGATGGGGTTTATGAAAATGTTGTATTCACCATTGGCCCAAGCAGTTTCTGGACGGAATTCCATCATTTTTTCCTTCTCGGTTAAACTCAAGACACCCTCAACAATCGTATCTCCTTTGTAAATGGCAATGCTTTCTTGGGCTAGAATGGCATCCAGCGGTTCTTGAAAGTCAATTTTGAGTGGGCTTACAGTGTTTTTCTGTGGAACAGTAATCATCCAGTTTTCAGCATTTGGCTTTTGCACATCTCGTGCAGCCACATAAAAGTGCTTGGAATGAGATTGCAATAACGAAGTGCCTTGACTTGATTTCCAATCTTTATTTATGACCAGTTCGTAGTTGTGATTCTCTTTCAGGGGAAGCCCTTTTTCTGTATTGGGAATAAGATCAGTTTTTATGCGACCAGGATCAAGCCAAAGCGTTAAGCGTTGATGGTCATTGTTCCAAAGCTCCGCTTCCAGCTCTAAAAAAGGAGATACTTCTTTATTTTCGGTTTCATCGAATACTGTTATAAAGTCAGAAGGGCTTCCCACATGTTGCATGGGCTGTGAGAAAATAAAATACATTTTTAAAAGGTTAACGGGGAGGGTATCACGGCTCGGATAAATAGTTAAAATCTCAGGGGCTATATTGGTTTCGACGGGCTCAACCTTAAATTTCGCAATGGCTTCACCCTTATAAGCAATTTGATATTCTTGATAACTTGAAAAAGGAACAACAGGAGTGAAAAGATGACTGCTCTTATCTGATTTCAGCTCTCCCAAAATTGGAGTATCAGAATTGCCCACCAAAAAAAAGTTCAAACTGTCAGAATCGCCTCGATGAAAAAAGGCAACACTGACCGCTTTACCATCTTGAAAGTTTACTGCGACCGAAATCGGTTTTTCTGCCTCTTGGCATCCCAATAGAATTCCAGCATAAAAAAAGACCAAGAAAACCTTGATCCTTTTTTTTACCCGATTATGTTTTTTTACATCCATTTAGTGCTTCGGCTTCTCAACAATAAGTCTCCATTTGATGTGCGTTGTACATACAGTACTTGATTCTCGTCCAGAAGGTCCATTTGCAATACATAAGGGAAGGGTAGATTGTCATAGGCCACTCCGGTTGCGACTGCAAATTCTTCTACGGTTTCTGTGATAGAATCCTTGAAATTGGCAATGTCACCATAATCAATACGCATAACGGGGCGATTATTGTTCGACATCAAAAAGTATTTCTTACCATCCTTTTTATACGAAATCATATCAAGCGGTGAGTTGCCAGAGCCAAGTTCTGCAACAGTGCGGCCCTTGTTATGGGTGCCATCTTTTAAGTCCTCCATTGGAAACAAAACCAAGGGAGTACAAGTATAACTTGCCATGAGATATTCTTTGTTGTCAATTGATATCACATCAAAAGTTTTGATTGGCGCATGGGTTTCATATTGCCCATGTGCTGCGTGCCAAACTTCCAGTGACGTAGAGGATTGACTTTCGTTGAATGGAAAAGGAATGCTCCTGAAGGTTGAGGCGAATTCTTTGTTCGATAGGCCAGAGACCAACACTTTGCCATTATGGTACTTTAAATCTGAAATCGCCCAAACCCTTTGGGGCCTATCCCATTTGTCTTTTACATTTTCACCAATTGGATTTTCTAAACTGATTTTTGAATGACTGACTTCTTTCAGTGAAACGTTTTCAAGTTTTTCTCCAGTTAATTTCAATAGAACAGGTGTGCCATCCGTAAGATGTATGGAAAAATAGACTGTTTTTGAAATCGGGTTTACTGCCATGTCGCTGATTTCAACATTATCTGGTGTTGTGCCCAGTGAAGCAGCTATTTTTTCATCAAAACCCTCAATACGTACCTCTTCAGAACTTGATTTATTGGTCTTGTCTTGGGTATCCAGTGCATAAATGGCAGCATTTTTCGAATCTCCAATAAATAAGATGCCCTCTGGACCAAAGCTTAGGGAATTGATGGATTTAATCTCAGGATTACCGTAGGTAAATCCTGCAGTAAGGTCAGATGGTGCTGTCTTTAGGTTGGCTGAAATGGCAATAAAAGCAAACACCATTAGGATTGTTGGAAAGATAACTTTTTTCATGTTGATTAATTTTTCCTGAATGTATCAACTTTTAAAGCTACTGATAGTCAACAATTTGTTAATTAACTGATATATCCCCAAATCGCTTTATCTTTTGTCAACTGGACATACGCCATTCGAATGGGTAGGTTTTTCGATTTTTCCAGTTTTGGGTCATCTTTTAGAAGTTGAATAGCGTGGTAGCGGGCGGATTTTAAAATTTGGTTGTCTTTGACAATGTCGGCAATACGCAGATTGAGCAATCCGCTTTGTTGGGTTCCCATTAAATCCCCTGGGCCGCGTAGTTTTAAGTCCACTTCAGCGATTTCAAAACCGTCATTTGTTCGGCACATGGTTTCCAGTCGGGTTCTGGCCTCTTCAGATAATTTATGCCCCGTCATCAAAATACAGAAACTCTGTTCAGCACCACGGCCCACACGCCCACGCAATTGGTGCAATTGCGACAATCCAAAACGTTCGGCGCTTTCAATAATCATGACCGATGCATTGGGTACGTTGACACCAACTTCAATCACCGTTGTGGCCACCATAATTTGGGTTTCCCCTTTAACGAAGCGCTCCATCTCATAATCTTTGTCTTTGGTTTTCATTTTACCATGCACGATGGAAATTTGATAATCGGGCAGGGGAAACTCACGAACAATACTTTCATATCCATCCATTAAATCCTTATAATCCAAGGCTTCACTTTCTTGTATCAGGGGATAAACAATATAGATTTGTCGCCCTTTTTTGATCTCATCCTTTAGAAACCGAAAGACCTTCAAGCGGTTGGAATCGTAGCGGTGCACGGTTTTCACGGGTTTACGACCGGGCGGCAGTTCATCGATGACCGAAATATCCAAATCCCCGTAAAGGCTCATCGCCAAAGTTCTTGGAATTGGCGTGGCGGTCATCACCAAAATATGGGGAGGAATTTTGTTTTTCTTCCAAAGTTTAGAGCGTTGTGCCACTCCAAAACGGTGCTGCTCGTCGATGATGGCCAGACCCAGATTTTTGAATTGCACTTTGTCTTCCAAAACGGCATGGGTACCCACCAAAATATTGAGATTGCCATTTTCCAATTGATTATGAAGCAAGGTGCGTTCCGACTTTTTGGTAGAACCTGTCAATAGGGCCATTTTGACCTCCATCTTGCCCAAGAGCTCTTTCAGACCATTGTAATGCTGCTGGGCCAGTATTTCGGTAGGTGCCATCAAACAGGTCTGAAAACCGTTGTCGATGGCTATGAGCATACACATAAGGGCCACGATGGTCTTGCCCGAGCCAACATCGCCCTGAAGCAAACGGTTCATCTGGGCACTGCTGCCCATGTCGGCCCGAATTTCTTTGATGACCCTTTTTTGGGCGTCGGTCAATTCAAAGGGCAGATGCTCGTTAAAAAACGAATTGAAATGGTCACCAACAGTACCAAATTGAAAGCCTTTAATCTTTTGTTTTCGAAGGGCTTTTTTTGAGAGCAATTGCAATTGAATGAAGAACAACTCATCAAACTTTAAACGGAATTGCGCCTTTGCCAACAATTCTTGACTTTTAGGAAAATGGATGTTCAACAACGCATCTGACCGGTTCAACAATTTCAATGATGACAGCAATTCTGCATTCAGCGTTTCCTCAAAATTTCCTTTGGAATCCAACAACAATTGCTGTTGCAGTTTGCTGATGACCCTGTTGGTGATGCCAGAGGTGCTTAATTTTTCTGTGGATGGATAAATCGGTTGCATAGCCACTTTGAGTCCGGTCTGATGGTTTTTGAGCAGTTCCATCTCAGGGTGGGGCATAGAATAAGTGCTTCCATAGCGATTGACCCTGCCAAAAACTACATAAGGTTCGTTGAGTTTTAGGTTTTCACGAATCCATTTTTGCCCTCGAAACCAGACCAGTTCCATTTCACCTGTATCATCAACAAAAGTGGCCACCATACGTTTGCCCCGTTTTTGTTCCACCGTTTTTAAATGGATGATCTTGCCCACGATTTGAACATCGGCACCACTGTTTTGCAACTGGTTGATTTTATAATAGGAAGTCTTGTCGAGATAGCGATTGGGATAGAGTTGCAGCAAGTCTGCGTAGGTTTCGATACCCAACTCGGTTTTTAGAATGTTGGCTCGATTGGGCCCAACCCCTTTGAGGTATGCAATGGGAGTTTTCAGAAAATTGGAACTCATCTGACGAAATTATGTAATTTGGATTGACTTTTGCTTCCCAAGAACTATGAGGCTACTTCCATTCGTTTTCGTTTTTTGTTTTGTTTTTCAGATTTTTTCCCAGCGGCAAGAAAAAGTTGATTTTATCAGGGCGGATGCTGTTGTGACCCCAAGTTTTCAGGAAAAGGACTTAAAAGGTAGCGTATCGTACCATTTCGATGTAATGGAAAAAATAGATTCCATTTTTTTGGATGCAAAGAACATGGGTTTTTCAAAAGTCAAAATTAACGGAGAAAAAGTTCGATTTGAATATGACAACAGTAAAATCGTCATTCGGGAAAGCTTCGAGAAGGGAGATTCTAATACGCTTAGCCTCGAATACTCATGCAAACCAAAGCAAACCGTTTATTTTATTGGTGCTGATGATGATATTATTGGCAATGAAGAAATATGGACCCAAGGTCAAGGTAAATATACCAGTCATTGGTTGCCCAGCTTTGACGACATGAATGAAAAGGTAGAATTTGACCTTACTATTCGAGCAGATTCGGCGTATACTGTAATCGCTAATGGACTATTGAAAAAGAAGTTTCCCAAGGAAGGAATGACCGCATGGAGCTTTGATATGTTCAGGCCCATGAGCAGCTATCTCGCAGCCTTTGCCATCAGTGATTTCGAGAAGAAAGTCACGTATTCTAAATCTGGTGTGCCCATCGAATTGTATTATGAGCACAAAGACAGCCTCAAGGTTGAGCCGACCTATCGCTATACCAAAGAGATCTTTGATTTTTTGGAAGATGAAATAGGGGTGCTTTATCCTTTCCAGAACTACAAACAAGTGCCCGTACAAGATTTTCTCTATGCAGGTATGGAAAATACCACACTCACCATTTTTTCAAACCAGTATGTGATTGATTCCACCGCCTTTGTGGACAAAAATTACGTCAATGTCAACGCCCATGAACTGGCCCACCAATGGTTTGGCAATATGGTCACTGAAGAAAGCGGCAAACACCACTGGCTTCATGAAGGCTTCGCGACCTATTACGCTTATTTGGCAGAGCAGCACCTGTTTGGCGACGATTATTTTTATTGGAAGCTTTATGAGACCGCCAAAACCCTGCATAACCTTTCTGAAAACGGTGATGGTGAAGCACTGGCGGACCCGAATGCGAACAGCTTGACCTTTTATGAAAAGGGGGCGTGGGCCTTGGTAATGCTGCGAGAAAGGGTAGGGGAAGAAGCCTTTAAAGAAGGCATCAAAAATTATCTCAACCGTTTTGCGTACAAAAACGTGACCATCGAAAAATTTTTAAGTGAAATCAAGCAATCAGGTGGACAAGGCTTGGAAGATTTTCGTGAAGACTGGCTTGAGAATAATCAATTTCTTTTTAGTGAGGCGAAAACCTTTCTCAAAGAAAAGTCTCCTTCCTTAAAATTATTGTTCGAGCTTGAAGAAGAATTTGAGCGAATACAGAGCGATGATGTCGACTTTTGGAAGTATTGGAACGCCAGCACATCCATCCCCTTTAAAAAATACAATCTCCAGAAGTATTTTCGAATATTGCCAAAGGATTTGGTCTTGCAGGCGATGAATTCAGGGGGATTAAAATTACGACAGGCCATTGCAATCGCTGCGCAGGATGCAAAACAGCTTCCTAAAGCGCAATTTGAATCCTTGCTCAATGATGCCGGTTATGTGACCAAAGAAAATGCGTTGCTGAAACTTTGGGCATCTTATCCAGAAGACAGAACAAAATACCTTGATGCGACCAAAAACTGCATCGGCCTTCCCAATAAAAACATACGATTGCTTTGGCTGACCTTGGCCTTGGTGACCGAAGGGTACCATCCTGCATCCAAAAAAGCATATTACCAAGAATTGAATGGCTACACAGCTGCCCATTTTAATTTTGAGGTACGGCAATTGGCCTTTCAATATCTTAGTGAAATTTCGGCTTTCAGTGACGAATCGATTTTGAACCTCTTTGACGCCACCGACCACCATGTTTGGCAGTTTCGAAAATCTGCCAGAAATTTATTGAGAGCGCTGGCCGACAAAGAAGTGGAGCGGTTTGATGAAATCATGACAACGATATCTGAAGAAAAGCAATCAAGAATCAATAAAATACTAGCGAATTGAGGGCATTGGTCATTTCAGGTGGTGGTAGCAAAGGAGCTTTTGCTGGTGGTGTAGCCCAATTTCTTATTGAAGAGGCCAAGCACCACTATGACCTTTTTGTGGGCACTTCAACAGGCAGTCTGCTGATTTCGCATTTGGCATTGGGCAAGATTGATAAAATCAAGAACATTTACTCATCGGTCAACCAGGACAGTATTTTTGATAGTTGCCCATTTCTAATCAAAAAGAGGCACGGTTCTGAAATCATTGCGATGAACCATTGGAACATCCTTAAAAACCTTTTGAAAGGCAAGAAAACCTTTGGCGAGAGTGAAAACCTTCGGCGGCTTATAGGTGAGAGCATTACAAAAGAGGAATTCGATACCTTGAAAAACGGCTCTACCGATGTGGTGGTCACGGTATCCAACCTTTCACTGAACCGGGTCGAATACAAATCCATCAAGGATTATTCATACGAAGAGTTTTTGGATTGGATATGGATATCCTCCAACTACACGCCTTTTATGAGCTTGGTTCGAAAAGATGGGTGTGAATATGCAGATGGCGGATTGGGAAGCCTTGTACCCATTGAGGAAGCCATAAAACAGGGTGCGACAGAAGTCGATGTGGTGGTATTGCACACCGAGGTGAGTTATTACAACCGGATGCCCTCCCGAAACCCCTTTGAGTTGATTACCACGATGATGGGCTTTATTCTCGACCGTATTGAGAACCAGAACATACGGGTAGGCAAACTGGTGGCTAGTCAGAAGAACGCGATTATCAACATTTATTATACGCCTACGATTTTGACCACCAACTCCTTGATTTTCAACAAAGAGAAGATGACGCATTGGTGGATGCGCGGCTATCTGTATGCCAAGAACAAAAATTCAGAAAGTATGCCGATACAGCCTGAAATACAGGAATGAAAAACGAAAAGCATTTTCCATGTTTATTAGTTTTTGAAAGTACGCTTGGTTTTTATTGATAAACGTATAAACTCATCAACACTTAAACTCACTTTTCACCAAAGTTCAGAAACTTCCTTTTTAATATAGGCCAAGGCAGCTGAAGAAGGTGATTGCTTGTCCATGGTCTGGTTGAGTATATCTTCCCGTAGTTTGTCTGCGGAATCAGACTCGCTCATACCTGCGGAACGAATGATTTGTATAGTCGCATTTTTAGCAGTTTTGATAATGCTCCAACATTCGTCGCTCATATAGATTTGTTGCGAAAGGTTGTGCTCAAATTCATTTTCAATATTCTTGATCAACAGATTTTCATATTTCGCCTTGTCTTTTGATTGTGGTGCTACTCGAACTACTAGGCTGTTGAGAGCAATACGCTCCAAGAACAGTACCATGCGCTCATAGGCCTGTAGTCGGATGGGCAACGCATCTTTTTGGGCATCTTTCTGCAATAAAAAACGGCGCCGGCCATCCTCATTTCGAGTATGCAATCTAAAAAAGTAAAAGGCAACAGCCCCGGTCACTACGGCTGGCAAAAGAAATGCAAAAAGTTGAAAGATGTCGTCTCCGGTCATGGTTTGTTCTTTGGTTTGAATAGCTAACGGGTGAAACGCACAAAAATTATATTCGGATGCTTACCGCACATCTTTCTTGACCATGGTATAGAACTTTTCATGGTTGGGTTCAAGACGAAGGTTGATGCCTTCCTTAAAATTGCCATCCTTGACAATAATTTTCATATTTTCTGGGGCTAAGGCGTGTGATTTTACCAAGGTGGCCGCAACTGCACTGACCTGTTGAAAAGTAAGGTCAAACTCACCCGTGATGTTCAATCCTTCAACCACTAATACCCGTTCAGGTGTTGACTTTGCGATTTGGGCAATCTTTGCCAACCATTCATTGGCAGCATCGGTGATTTTTGTTCCACTTTCACTTCCAAATAAAGAAGACAGCGAGTTTGAGATGACAATATCACCACCGGCCACACCGATTTGTGAGCCATCGCCCAAAATCTGTTTTGACCTTGTCAATAAGGCTATGGCCGTTGAATCATTGGTCGTGAAGGCATCATTGATGGCACTCAGCTGTTTTTCCCTTGCTTCAAGTCGCGCCAATGCGCTATTGGCATTCTCACTGTTCTTTTTAGACAGTTCTGAAAAGCCACTCAGGTTTTTGAGCAGGGTTGCATTGGCGTCACGTAAACTGGTGTTTTCTCTCTTCAGGGTCTCTGCTGAGGCCTCGGCCACTGATATTTTTCGGGTAGCCTGCGATAAAGCCTGCCGCGTGGTATCAAGCTCCAATCGCAATGAGGCAATATCAGCCAGAAGTTCTTTTTTCTTTTGGGAAAAGGAAAAAGAAAAACATCCCAAGAACAGTAACAGAATTAGAAGCGTAGTTTTTTGCATGGGTTCCATTTTATGCGGTTAATTTTCCAAACGGGTGCAAAGGTAATTATTTTGTCAAGTTCGGAGTGAAAACCTTTGTGGCTAACAAGGAAAGAGCTCAGAAGCACTAAGGGACATTTTCCAGAATATTAAAAACTCTTCCTTAAAAGGTTTCGAGTTTAGGGTTTCAGGTCAGTCACTAAAAACAATAGAAACCAGAAACGAAAGAAACTTGAAACTACATATTCAAATAATCCAACGTCAGTTCGGTCATGGCCTTTACCCCCAAAAGCATTCCTGCATCATCAATCAAAAAATCGGGCGTGTGATGCGGATAGGGTGTTTCATTGCCCGGGGTCATTCCCCCTAAAAAGAAAAAGAACCCGGGAACCTCCCTCTGAAAATAGGAGAAATCCTCGGCACCGGTAATCGCTTTTTGGGCCACGACATTTTCAGTTCCTGCAACACGCTTCAGGGTGGGCAGCATCTTTTGGACCAGATCAGGTTCATTGTATGTGATGTCGGTAGCATCCTTGATTTCGCAGGTTGCCTCACCTCCGTAGGCCTTGGCGATAGTGGCGACCATCTCCTTCATTCGTTTGTTAATGTGGTCTTTCATATCATAATCCAGCGTTCTAATGGTACCAATCATCTCGGCACTTTCCGGTATGATGTTAAAACGCACTCCACTCTTGATTTTGCCCACAGTGATTACGGCCGCTTCATTGGTCAGATTCGATTCACGACTGATGATGGTCTGTAGGCCATCAATAATTTTGGCACTGATAAGAATCGGGTCAACACCACTCCAAGGCTGCGAGCCATGGCTTTGTTTTCCCTTGACATTGATGGTGAAACTTTGGGCTGCGGCCATGGTACCACCAATTTTAAAGCGTATCATTCCCACAGGGGTCTGTGAGTTGATATGCAGCCCGAAGATGGCGTCCACGTCTGGGTTTTTAAGCACGCCCTCTTTGACCATCAACAAAGCACCACCTTCCTCACCCGGTGGCGGACCTTCCTCGGCTGGCTGAAAGATGAATTTGACTGTTCCGTTGATTTTGTCCCTGTTATTTGAAAGCACTTCGGCCACACCCATCAAAATGGCAGTATGCGTATCATGGCCACAAGCATGCATCACGCCTGTTTTTTCTCCCAAGAATTCAGCGGTAACGATTGATTTAAAGGGTAAATCGTTGCGTTCGGTCACTGGCAGGGCATCGATATCGGCACGAAGCGCCACGACTTTACCATTGTCCGTACCGCTTCCTTTTAGAACACCAACAACTCCGGTATGGGCGACTCCTGTTTGCACATCAATGTCCAATGACTTCAGATGGTTGGCAATCTTTTCAGCAGTCTTGAACTCGCGGTTGCTCAATTCAGGATTTTGATGGATGTCATGCCGCCATTCAATGACCTTGTCTTCAATGGCCTCGTACTCTTTTTCTAGATTTGGACCTTGTGCACAAACGGATAAGGTCAAAATACTTAAAAGTGATGTAGTCAATACTCTCATAGTCAATAGTTTAAAATTTTATCAAGCGATAGCCTTCGTTTTGTAGTTGAATCAAGGCGGTCATGGCCGAAAGTGCCAGTTGTACATCGGGAAGCAACTCTTGCTTGGGGAAATCTCGTGATAACGAAGATTGTCCGCAAAAAATGACCTCAACCCCTGCATCCATCAATTGGTTGACCATATCGGCATTGGGGTTGTCAACACCATATCTTTTTTGGTAGGCGGCATTCGTGATGATATCCTTTGATGCTTTGTTGTGTACCACAAGCACTACTTTCATTTTTTCAAGTGCCATGCCGCTTTGGGCATGCATGTTCAAAAAACGGGCAGCGGTTTCAATAGTGGAACTACGGGCTGAATGGTCTTCAGGACTGTTCATGATATCAAAGACCACTTTGAACTCAGTGTTGGGGGCAATGTCGTAATCAGGATTCGGTATTTCCCAAACGTTGCCATAATCTTTTATGATGGGTCCGGCCTTTTTTTCTTGGCAATAGAGAGCTATTGTTCCCAATACACAAATTAGAAACAAACTTTTGGAGACAACTTTCATTTTTGGTCAGCGACTTTTCTGGTGTAATATCCGTAGAAACATAGGGCCGCCAGTATCAACCAAATGAGCCGATATAGCCAAATGCTGATTTCCATTCCGAAAAAGGTAGAAGTTTCAGATTCGCTGAAAAATGTATACACAACATTGATGAGCGCTAAAATCCCAACAACAAGGTTCAGGTACTTCATAGAAAGATTTTAATTTCTAAATATATTTAAAAAGGGGCATATCGGTAACAAACTGTTCAAAAGTATTGATGGCAACATTTTTTGAAACTCCAATTAATGGCTAATTTCACTTTTTAGTTTAAGAAGAGTTCATGTCGTATTTGGATGAATTGAACGAGGCGCAACGTAAGCCTGTACTGCATAAAGACGGGCCTCTGATGGTTATTGCAGGGGCAGGTTCTGGTAAGACCCGCGTATTGACCTACCGTATCGCCCATTTGATGGAACAAGGCGTCGATAGTTTCAATATTCTCGCACTGACCTTTACCAACAAAGCGGCCCGTGAGATGAAAAAGCGCATTGCCGATATTGTGGGCAGTTCAGAGGCAAAAAACCTGTGGATGGGCACCTTTCATTCCATTTTTGCACGCTTGCTTCGTTATGACGGGGATAAACTGGGCTTCCCCAGCAACTTTACCATCTACGACACCCAAGACAGCCAATCGTTGATTCGCTCCATTATCAAGGAGATGGGTCTTGATAAGGATATCTACAAGTACAAACAGGTGCAGCACCGCATCTCCTCCTATAAAAACAGCCTCATTACGGTAAAGGCCTATTTTCAGAATCCAGAACTGATGGAAGCTGATGCGATGGCCAAACGGCCCCGCTTGGGTGAGATTTACCAAAATTATGTGGATCGTTGTTTTAAGGCGGGTGCCATGGATTTTGATGATCTTTTATTGCGGACGAATGAATTGCTCAATCGATTTCCAGAAGTACTCAAAAAATATCAGGAACGGTTCAAATATATCTTGGTCGATGAGTATCAAGATACAAATCATTCACAGTATTTGATTGTACGGGCTTTGGCCGATCGCTATCAAAATATCTGTGTGGTCGGTGATGACGCCCAGAGTATCTATTCCTTCAGGGGTGCTAACATCAGCAACATTCTCAATTTTCAGCGTGATTATGATGATGTTTCGGTCTATCGATTGGAACAGAACTACCGTTCTACCAAGAATATTGTGAACGCAGCGAATTCAGTCATTGCGAAGAACAAAGACCAGTTGGAGAAAGTGGTTTGGACCGCTAATGACGCGGGCAACAAAATCATCATCCATCGCAGTGACACCGATGCAGAAGAAGGTCGGTACGTTGCGGGTTCCATCTTTGAAAACAAGATGCAGCAACAGATAAGAAATGGTGAGTTTGCTGTGCTGTACCGAACAAATTCACAATCTCGGGCCATTGAAGATGCTTTGCGAAAGCGCGATATACCCTATCGTATTTATGGCGGACTCTCTTTCTACCAACGTAAGGAGATCAAGGATGTCTTGGCCTATCTACGGCTGATCGTGAATCCACAAGATGAAGAGGCTTTAAAACGGGTCATTAATTTTCCGGCACGGGGTATCGGTCAAACCACCATTGACAAGCTTACCGTAGCAGCCAACCATTATCAGCGCTCCATTTTTGAGGTCATGGAGAATTTGGACAAAATTGATTTGAAAATTAATTCAGGTACCAAAAACAAGCTAAATGATTTTGTGACCATGATCAAGAGCTTTCAGATCATGAATGAAGCTTCGGATGCCTTTACCTTGGCAGAACATGTTGCCAAAAAAACTGGACTATTGTTGGAGTTTAAGAAGGATGGCACCCCCGAAGGCATTGCCCGGATGGAGAACATCGAAGAATTGCTCAACGGTATCAAAGATTTTGTAGAGGGCCAAAAAGAACTGGCCGATGCCGAGGGAAGCCTCACCGAGTTTCTGGAAGATGTGGCCTTGGCCACTGATATGGATAAAGAAATCGGTGACGACGACAGGGTCGCTTTGATGACCATTCATCTGGCAAAAGGATTGGAGTTTCCCTACGTCTATATTGTGGGGATGGAGGAAGATCTTTTTCCATCCGCCATGAGTATGAATACCCGAAGTGAGTTGGAGGAGGAGCGAAGGCTATTCTACGTGGCATTGACACGGGCCGAAAAACAAGCGTATCTCACCTACACCCTCAACCGATATCGCTGGGGAAAATTGATTGACGCCGAACCCAGCCGATTTTTGGAAGAGTTGGATGAACAGTACATTGAAAACCTGGTGCCCGTTAATGACGGATACCGTTACCAATCAATGATCAAAGATGACATTTGGGGTGAGGTCGACAAGACCAAACTACGTCAGGTAAAACCAAAAAATGGGACACCGCCACAGATTCGAAAACCTGATGAGAACCAGTTGCGACGGCTTCGAAAACTAAAACCGCAACTATCGCAACCTTCAAAAAGCAAGAATCCCATTGACCCAAATCTCACGGAAGGCAGTTTAGTGAACCATACCCGTTTCGGTAGGGGTAAAGTCTTAAAAATTGAGGGGGTCGGCAATGACAAAAAAGCCGAGATACATTTTGAGCAGGGTGATGTGAAAAAGCTGCTCTTACGGTTTGCAAAATTGGAGGTCTTGGAAAGCTAAACTCGCATTTTGATTTAGGTAATCAGCGAAGTAATTCGTACTTTAATTAGTGCAATTACTAAAGTATTGGCTGAATTCATCAAAATATACGAAGAGAACCCCAATCCGAGGGAAATCAAAAGAGTAGTCGATGTGCTGCGCGACGGCGGACTGGTCATTTATCCCACCGATACAGTGTATGGCTTGGGCTGTGACATCACCAATACCAAGGCGTTGGAGAAAATCGCCCGCATCAAGGGAGTAAAACTCGAAAAGGCAAATTGGTCATTTGTCTGCGCCGATTTGAGCAATCTTTCCGATTATGTACGGCAGATAGACACCCCAACCTTTAAAATATTGAAAAGGACACTGCCCGGACCGTATACGTTTATCCTTCCGGGCAATAATAACCTCCCCAAAGATTTTAAAAAGAAAAAGACCGTAGGTATTCGAATACCCGATAACCGTATCGCCAGAACCCTGGTCGAGCGGTTGGGCAATCCGATTGTGTCTACATCCATTCATGATGAAGATGAGGTCATTGAGTACACAACCGACCCTTCGTTGATACATGAAAAATGGGATAATCTCGTCGATATAGTCATCGATGGGGGGTACGGTGATAACGTGGCATCGACCGTGATAGACCTTTCTGAAAGCCAGCCCCAAATTGTTCGTGAGGGAAAAGGCTCTTTAGATATTCTTTAAATCAAGACCTTCGCATAATAGCTGTCTTATTGATTTGGCTTCAAATTTTCTTCCTTCTTGAAAATTTTATGTCCTCATAGCCAAGGTTACTGCGGGATAAAATTTCCTTCGGGCGTTGTACTTTCTTGCCAAATCGATTCTGCAAAGGTCTCGAACCAAAAAAGCGACCCAACTGGGTCGCTTTTTATTATTTCTGTTATCTAGAACGGATTAGTTTCTACCGCTTCCGCCTATGGCCGGGTCTTTCATGCCTTCTTCAATCATGCTGTAGAACTGATCTAGCTTGGGCAGCACGACAATGCGGGTTCTTCTGTTTTTTGCCCTATTGGCAGCAGTATCGTTACCCACTAATGGCACATGATAACTACGGCCTGCCGCAGTCATTCTTGCAGGCTCTACGCCAAAGTCATTCTGAAGGATCCTGACAATTGAAGTGGCACGCTTGGCGCTCAAATCCCAGTTGTCCAATAACACTCCGCTTCTGTAGGGCACATTATCAGTGTGGCCTTCTACCATAAACTCAAAATCAGGCTTGTTGTTGACCACTTTGGCCACTTTGCCCAATACTTCTTTGGCGGCGTTGGTGACATTATAGCTTCCGCTGCTGAAAAGCAGTTTATCTGAAATCGAAACGAAGACAACACCTTTCTCAACGCTTACTTCGATATCCTCATCATCCAAATTGCCCAACACACCTTTGAGGCTCTGTACCAATGCAAGGTTTACAGAATCTCTACGGGTAACGGCATCTTGTAATTTTCTGATGGTCAAATCTTTTTCACGAAGGCTTTCCAAAGACTTTTCCAAGTTATCGGCACCTTTAGAAGTCAACGTGGTCAAATTGCCCATGTTGTTGATCAGCTCCTGGTTATTGGCCTTCAAGAAAGCGTTCTGGTCTTGAAGGGTCTGCAACTGAGATTCTGAAGCAGCTTTTTCTTCAAGACACGTGTTCAATTTGACCGTCGCAGAATTGAGAAGGTCTTGGGTTTCTTTTTGTTTTGCCTCCAACTCAGCATATTTTTTCTGAGATACACATGAAGACAATAATACGGCAACACCTAAGGTTGCTAACATCAATTTTTTAGTCATTATCATTAGTATTTAATGGTTATTCGTTAACGTTGTGAGAATTTCGTGGCAAAATTATAGAAAATGTGAACCAGCAAAATTCATGCATCGTTAATCTTTTGCTAAAATGTTAAAATTCTTTACTCCATTTACGAAGTGCGCCCACACAATGGATTTCGTTGTGTAGTATTTTACCAAAAAATTAGTTTTTTCACGTTTTTCGTACATTTTTGGAAAATTACCGTAAAAACTGGCGTGCGCCTTAAATACTGCAAGAAAGTGCCTTGGTTTTAATTGCGCCAAAAAACGTGCTGCGGCAATGCCATCAAGCAATAGGCGTAAAAAGACTATGGGCAATGCCTTTCTTTTCGGAAGGTTTTTGGTGATGGAATACAAAGAGTTTCTGAAGTTCAAAAATGTTTTCTTTGGATTCATGTTGCTCAAGGTTGACCCGCCAAGATGGTAAATGTGGCTTGATCCCACATAATACACTTTGCATCCTTTATTTTGTGCACGCCAACACAGGTCAACTTCTTCTTGATGGGCGAAATAGTCTTCATCAAATCCACCCAAAGCCCAAAAAAGTCCACTTTTGATGAACATACAGGCACCGGTGGCCCAAAAGATTTGCTTGATATCGTCGTATTGCCCCATATCTTTTTCAAGAGCTTGAAAAATGCGCCCACGGCAGAAGGGATAGCCCAATTGGTCAATGAACCCGCCGGCCGCACCTGCGTATTCAAAATGACCGGGTTTCTTTAAATCAAGGATTTTGGGCTGTATGATTCCAACATCTGGTAGCTCAGAAAAAGCCTTTTTGATTGGGTCGAGCCATCCTTCGGTTACCATCACATCAGAATTGAGCAGGCAATAGATATCTGCCCTGATGTCTTTCAGCCCATCATTGTACCCTTTTGCAAATCCGCCGTTTTCTTCATTTTGGATGATTTGTATGGATGGATATTTTTCTGACACAAAGTCCACGGAACCATCACTGCTGGCATTGTCGATGACATAGATATCCGCATTTTGGGAATGCTTTATGACCGATGGGAGGTACTCTTCAAGCAAATGCACCCCGTTCCAATTCAATATGACGACCGCAATATTCAAAACGAGCGCAAAATAAATGAATTTTAAAGACTTAAATTCATTTATTTCAGATTCACGGATTCCCGGGAACGACATTTCAATAGGAACCCGATGCAGTGCATCGGGGAATGTCTTTGATTAATGGCTAAAATCAGGAATTTCCTTTAAAAAGGTATATTTTTCATTGGCCCCATCCATTTGACAGTAATAATGCTCCAATCCATTGGTTATCATCAAGAACTCTGATTGCAGAGGCATGTTATAACGTGCAATTTGGTCAAAGGTATTTTGGGTGATACCGACTTCGGGAGCTTTGCATTCGACCAAAATTCTAATGCTTCCATCTGGGTTGAATACTACAATGTCATACCTTTTTTTGAGGCCGTTCAGCATCAACTGTTTTTCAACATTGATATGGCTTTTCGGATATTTCTTAGTTTTCATGAGAAACATCAAAGCGTGCTGTCGTACCCATTCTTCGGGCTGTAGCACCACATATTTTTTACGGATGTCATCAAAAATCCACACCTTATTTTCGCTACTTTTGAAACGGAAATCGTATGTAGGAAAATTGAGTGTCTGCATGCCACAAAAATGACCATTTTTTCTGAATGGAAGCCGTTCGCCAGATAGCCAAAGACATTAAAGAGCGAAAATTGCACCCGATTTACTTTCTGATGGGTGATGAGCCTTATTATATCGATAAAATCGCCGCATACATTTCTGAGCACGTGCTCACTGAAGAAGAGCGGGGCTTTAACCACATGGTGCTATACGGTAAGGAGACGAGTGTTGATGAGATTGTGGGCAATGCAAAGCGTTTTCCAATGATGGCAGAACATCAGGTGGTGATTGTAAAAGAGGCGCAAGAACTCTCACGCACCATTGAAAAACTGGTGCACTATGCTGAAAATCCGCAGGTAAGTACCGTTCTGGTCATCTGCTACAAGTATAAAAAACTTGACAAGCGAAAAAAGCTCTACAAGGCCATAAAGGCCAATGGACTCCTTTTTGAAAGTAAAAAACTATACGAGAACCAAGTGGCAGACTGGATTCGTAGATTTTTGAGCGGAAAGGGGTACTCCATCTCCCCAAAGGCCAGTGCGTTATTGGTGGAGTTTTTGGGCACCGATTTGGGAAAAATCAACAATGAGCTTGAAAAACTGTTTTTGGTCACCGAGAAAAATACCGAGATCACCTCTGAGTTGATTGAACAGCATATCGGCATCAGCAAAGATTTCAACAACTTTGAACTCAAGAAGGCAATCGGCGAGCGTGATGTCAAAAAAGCGAGCAGAATTATCAATTATTTCGCCCAAAACCCCAAAGAAAACCCTTTTGTGGTGACCGTAACCCTGTTGAACACCTTTTTCACCCAACTGTTGCAGTATCATGGACTCAATGACCATTCTGCCAAGAACGTATCAAGTGCATTGGGCATCAATCCCTATTTTGTTGGTGAATTTCAGACGGCCGCAAGAAATTATCCCATGAAAAAAGTAAGCCATATCATCGGCTATCTGCGAGAACTAGATCTCAAAGGAAAAGGATTGGGCGCATCGAACTTATCGCAGGGCGATTTGCTGAAAGAGCTTTTGATAAAGGTCTTTTGATTTATTAACTCATTTAAACTTTTCAATTGGCTAAAAAATTGGTTTTTTTCACCCACTTTTTGCCTTTTTTTCCTTTCGTAGCCTAGCTATGCAACTCAAAAAAGTCTTCAATTGAATGCAAAATCCTTAATTTTCGCTTCAATCCAAAAGGTTTAAATAGGTTCATTTTCTGTCGATACTGTATTTGCCCGGACCCAACAAAAAGATGGCAACAAAAATAGCCAAGTACAGAAGTGCCAATTCTTTGGTGCCAAAGGGATCAGGTGCATGCACAACAAAAGCGGCAATGACCATGGCGACTATGGTGGGTATAGTGGCCCAACGGGTCTTGAATCCGATAATGATCAAAACAGGGCATAAAAATTCAGCAATAACCGCCAAGAAAAGGGTAGGGGCCTCACCAATACCAATGGGATTTCCAAATTCAATATTACCGGCAATCAGATTTTGAAGTTTTGGTATGCCGTGGGTCAGCATAAAAGCGGAAGGCACAATTCTAAGAATGGCTAAACCAATGTTGGCCAAATTACTGTTTTTCATTCCGTGGGGGAGTTACGTTTGTTGCGAATTTATCATTTTTTGACAAACTCGGATAATGTATTTTCAAAAATCATTAGGAAAACGATGGATAATTCTCAGGATCAGCCTCATGCATTATTGAATAGATTTTTTCAAAAATATCTTCTGCGTTGGGTTTTGAAAAATAGTCTCCGTCCGAGGCATAGGCTGGTCGGTGTGGTTGCGCCGTCAACGTCTGTGGTGCACTATCCAAATATCTGTAAGCACCATTTTTTTCAACCACATGCTGGACCAAGTAGGATGAACAGCCCCCTGGCACATCTTCATCAACCACTAAGAAACGATTGGTCTTTTTGATACTTTCGACCACTTGGTCATCCAAATCAAAAGGAAGCAATGACTGTGCATCGATGACTTCAATATCAATACCGACCTCTACCAATTCTTCGGCAACCTGCTGCACAATCCGTAATGTTGAGCCATAGGAAAGCACAGTGATGTCAGTACCTTCTCTTATAATCTCGACTTTGCCAATTGGGGTGCAAAATTCACCGAGGTTGTTTGGGGCCGGTTCTTTTAGGCGGTAACCGTTTAAGCTTTCGATAATCAGTGCCGGCTCATCACTTTTCATAAGCGTGTTATAGAAACCTGCTGCTTGGGTCATGTTTCTGGGCACCAAGATGTGCAGTCCCCGTAGTAGATGCACCAAAGCACCCATGGGCGATCCTGAATGCCAAATGCCTTCTAAACGGTGGCCTCTGGTACGGACGATCAATGGAGCTTTTTGCTTGCCGACGGTTCGATATAACAATGTGGCAAGATCATCACTTAATGTCTGCAAAGCATAAAGGATATAATCCAGGTATTGTATTTCGGCGATGGGGCGAAGTCCACGAAGTGCCATACCGATACCTTGGCCTATAATGGTGGTTTCTCGAATGCCCGTATCAGCTATTCTTAGAGGGCCGTATTTTTTTTGTAGACCTTCCAACCCTTGGTTGACATCACCAATTTTGCCTGTATCCTCTCCAAAAATAAGGGCGTTGGAATATTTTTTGAACAGTTTGTCAAAGTTGTCACGCAAAATGACCCGCCCATCGACCATCTCAGCATTTTCATCATAATTTGGTGAAATCGATGCAACTTTAACAGCGCCATCAGCATGTTCGCCATAAAGGTTAGAACTGAATTTTGGCTGTGCATCTTGCATAAAGGCTTCAACCCATTGAACCAATCTATTTCTTTGTGCACTATTTTCACCGATGACATAACGCAGTGCACGCCTAGAAAAAGATGCCAAGTCTTTTTTAAGGGGCTCTTTTATGGCAACAAGGTCTTTTTTCAGTTTGTCAATGAAATTTTTATTTGGCGAAGATGATGCCAACGCTTCCAAAATACCAACGAGCTCTTTTTGAAGTTGGATGTGTGGCTTTAAAAATTCGGCCCAAGCCTCCTTTTTGGCATTTCGGACCGTTTGTTTGATTTCTTTTTCAAGTGTTTTCAGCTCTTCATCAGTCGCAATCTGGTTCTCCACAATCCACTCACGGAATCTTTTGTTGCAGTCATTATCGTGTTCCCATTGCAACCTTTTGTCAGTTTTGTAACGTTCGTGAGAACCCGAGGTTGAGTGTCCCTGGGGTTGGGTAAGTTCAGTGACGTGTATCAGAACGGGCACGTGCTCTTCCCGAGCAATGTCCGCTGCATTTTCGTAAGCGTGTATCAGAGCGGTATAGTCCCAACCTTTCACTTTGAGTATCTCAAAACCTTCATTGTCATCATCTCGCTGAAGGCCTTTCAGCATTTCTGAAATATCGGATTTTGTGGTGTGGAATTCTGCCGGAACCGAAATTCCGTAATCATCGTCCCAAACGCTGATTACCATGGGTACTTGCATCACCCCAGCGGCATTCATCGTTTCAAAAAAATGTCCTTCGCTTGTACTGGCGTTGCCTATGGTGCCCCAAGCGACTTCATTGCCGTCGATTGAAAAACCAGTGGAATCTATTTCGGTAACATTCCGGTAGATTTTTGAAGCCTGTGCAAGACCCAAAAGTCTGGGCATTTGCCCTGCTGTGCATGAAATATCGGCACTGCTGTTCTTTTGTTTTGTGAGGTCTTTCCATGAGCCATCTTCATTCAAGCTATGGGTCATAAAATGCCCACCCATTTGGCGCCCTGCGCTCATGGGCTCTTTTTCAAGATCCGTGGTTGCGTAGAGGCCGTGAAAGAATTCAACGGCATCCAAAAGGCCCAAGGCCATCATAAAGGTCTGGTCACGGTAGTACCCGCTGCGAAAATCGCCATCTTGAAAAGACCGTGCCATGGCTATCTGAGGCAATTCTTTTCCATCCCCAAAAATTCCGAATTTGGCTTTGCCAGTGAGTACTTCGCGGCGACCAAGAAGACTACACTCACGACTGGTGACGACCACTTCATAATCCTTCAAAATCTGTTTTTGAAAATCTTTAAAGGAAATGTCGTTGCTGGTCTCGGAATTGGGCTTCATCGTAAGTCAAAGGATTTTTGCAAAATTACTAAAAAACGATTAATCGTGCAATCAAAAAAAGTGGCTAAAAATTTTTAAATCCTCATTTTTGGAGCGATAAATATCATTTTTGTTAATTCTGTAACACAAATACAGTACTTTATTAAAGAATCCTCAAAACCATTTGCGTGTGAAAAGCCCCGTTAATGTCTTGATATCCAAAGTGACTATAAAACGGATGCGCTCGCCATAATCACGCCTGGCAATTTCCCAGCCAATATTTGAATAAACTGGAAAATAGAGCTCAAAATAGTCGGTGACCAAATTTAGCCTCACCCCAGAATCATAGTGAAAACGTGCATTCTCACCTCGGTCAGCTATAAACCCAAGGTCACCATACAGTTCAACCCAACGCCATACATTGAAGCTGGCGTTCGTGGTGGCTATCCAATCACTGCCAAACTGGTCTTCAAACCGTGACTTGAAGCCACCTTCGGCAATAATGATCTGTTGGCTGTAAATTCCTGAATCTTCCGACCTTCCCAAATAGCCCAAGTCAAATAGGTAATCGGTAGGGCGATCAAGGGCAAAGCTGAAAAAATCAGAGTCTGTCTTGTTTCGAATAAACTTCCCCGCATAAAACCTTAGGTTCAACTGACGGTTGCTGGTGAACAACCTACGATACTCCAGCTCCAATGCCAATTTGGTAAACTGGCTCGAATGCTGAAAGTCCAATAAAGATGACCGATAATTGACAATATCGTTCGTGCGGTTTTGGTAGCGTACGTTGAACACATTGTAATCGGGATTGTTTTCCAAATCCAAATCAATGGAATCATCGGTCAAGACCCCCTCATCAATACTTCTAAAAACATTTCGATGTCTGATGAGCAACGACTGCCGTTTGTTCGAACGCAAGTCGTTCGGCCGCCAGCCGAAGCTTATTGCTGGTGTTATGGTTGTAAAACGTGAGTTTTCTTGAAAATGGGAAGTACTTCCGCCAATAAAATAATTGGAAACATAGAGTCCGCTTTTCCCGTGATATTTGCGATAACGAAAACTTGCACGGCCCACCAAAGTTCTTTCCAAAAATGAATAGGTCGGTGCAAAATCGTAGACAAAGGGGCGCTCTAAAAACGTCTTGTTGTAGATGCGTAATCCTGGGGTAATCCCGTCATAAACATTGAAATTGGCAATGGGCACATAAAACACTTGATTGTAATACGGGTCCTCGGTGTCTTTAAAAAAGCGAAATTGCAGCTTTTTATTGCCTGAGAAAAAGCCATTCAACGTTTTCCAGTTATCACGTTGGTTAAACTCGGGTATTTTTTTGTCATAGTTCAAAACCAAGCGATCTTCACCATTTCTAGGAATGGTGAATGTTCTTGTCGTATCAATGCCCGTGAACCAATACTGTGAAATGACGGAATCATTCTGAAGCCCAAAAAGTGAAATGGGTACTCTGGTGCCCCGCTTGTTTTTCAAAGTCAGGGTAATGGAGTCTTCCGTTTTTGAAACCTTTTTTATTTTGTAGTCTATTTTGTCTCGTGTGCTGACATATTCATTAAAAAACCAGTCGATGTCATCATCGGTACAAAACTTGAGTGCCTGTTTAAAATCTGAGGTTTTTGTCTTTGGTTTGAGCCGATGAACCTTATAAAAATCAATAATGGTGCTGTCAATGCGCTCTTTGCCCACATAATTGGCTAAATAGGCCAGCCCCAGCCCCGCTTTGTAGCGATTGGCAATTTTTTGGTTGAATACGATCAACGAATCATTTGGGGTGGTCAGAGCTTGGTCAATATTGCTCCGGGCCGATAGCATCTGTAAAAAATAATATTGCTCATTAAATCCCATTTCGGCCAGATGAAAACTGCGAACACCCCAAACATTGGCCAATTTGCCTATCAATTTTTGATCGGGATAATTCTCTTCAACGAACTTTATCATCAAATAATAGGCAATGGCATCATACACCCATCTTTCTTTTCTTGGGTTCATGAACAAAGTTTCTCTCAGATATTTGTTGAGGGCAGTCTTTAGAAACATCATCTCAAACTGAAATTGTTCCTCATACGGTCGTATGAAAGAAGGAAGCTGGTTTAGACCGTATAATGGATTCTTGTTGTACTCCATGGTACTGACCTTCAGGTTGTCATGGGGGTAGTCTCCGAGGTTTTTCCTCATAAACCGTGCAATTTTTTCAATGGAAATTCCTTGGGAAGGCACATCGTATTTTTTTGCCTCTATATTTGAAGTGACCGTGAGGTGGGGTGTCACATGCTTGGTAAATTCTTTTTCAGGAGTCAAGACTATATCGCAGTTTTTGCGGCTCGGTGCTTCTAAAATAGCCGACTGACCCTGAGGAAATCTAGCCACATTCTGGTTTGCAAAATTAGAAGACAAGAACAGTTCTCTGGGAAAGATAAAATTGATACGAGTGTTGGTCACATCTGTATAGAGGTCATCCAGACCCTTGTTTGAATACAGCTGCCAGTCGCCGTCAAAAACTGCCGGGGTCAGGTACCAATCCTTTAAGTAGTAATACTGGTCACCATCATATCCGTAGCCGGTGAACTTGCTATCAGGTAATTGAATGTCATAAGTGAAAAAAATCTCAATGGCGGCATCTGGAGGCAAAGGCTCTGCGAGCTTAATACGAATGATGTCTTGGGCAGCGGTGCGCTCCCAGTCTAGACCTTCATACTTGCTGTTGACCACGCTTTTGATATGGGTGTGCCCGAACTCACGTCTATTTGCCAAGTGAAGGCTTCGGTTAAAGTCTTCGCCAAACCTTTTTGCCAAAGGGGTCGTGTTACTTGAGTAAGCGTGGTTCCAATCATTGAAATACAGCACATTGAGCGTTGATCCTGAGTTGTTTTTGTAGGTGAACCGTTGTTTGATCTCAATTTTTTTGGTTTCGCCGTCAAGTATCGCCGTCATTATATTTTTGTGCTGCGCAAAAGACGGTGCAGCAAAGAGGGCAAGAAGTGTCAAAACAAGACTGTGCGCAAGGTGATTTTTCAAAAGGAGGGACAATTTTAAAAGTTCGGACTCAAATCGCGGCTCTTATAGAAGCTGTCGATGATTTCAACCACATCGTCTGCAGAGTCCACCAGTTTAAAGAGGTCAAGGTCAGTGGCGCTGATGTTTTTTGCTTCGAGCAGGGTGTCGCGTATCCAATCTACCAATCCCTTCCAAAACTCCGTGCCGACCAAAACAATGGGAAATCTGTGTATCTTCTGTGTTTGGATGAGCGTCATCGCTTCAAAGAGTTCATCCAACGTGCCAAATCCACCGGGTAGTACTACAAAACCCTGTGAATATTTGACGAACATGACCTTTCGCACAAAGAAATAGTCAAAATCCAAACTCTTGTCGGCATCAATATAGGGATTATCATGTTGTTCAAACGGTAAATCAATGTTGAGCCCGACGGAAATACCGCCAGCTTGGTTCGCCCCACGGTTACCAGCTTCCATAATACCGGGACCACCACCCGTGATAACACCATAGCCCGCTTCGGCCAGTTTTTTTGAAACATCAACGGCCAAATCGTAATATTTCTCACCTTTTTTGGTGCGTGCCGAACCAAAAATAGAAACACACGGTCCAATGGCACTCATTTTTTCAAAGCCGGTGACAAACTCGCCCATAATCTTGAATATGGCCCATGAGTCGTTCGTCTTGATCTCATTCCATCCCTTGTGGTGTTGTTCTTTCCTCATAATTGTATCATACGGCCTTGGCCATTGTCTTTTTTGATGCTTCCAATTCTTTTTTCAAGAACTTTGCAGTGTAGCTCTTGGTGTCTTTGGCCACTGCTTCAGGAGAACCTTCCGCAACAATCATTCCACCGCTACGACCCCCCTCATAACCAATGTCAATGATGTGGTCCATCATTTTGATGACATCCATGTTGTGCTCGATGACCAATACTGTATTGCCTTTGTCAACCAAGCGGTTCAAAACTTCCATTAAGACCCGGATATCTTCAAAATGGAGGCCCGTGGTAGGCTCGTCAAGAATGTAGAAGGTGTTGCCGGTATCTCTTTTGGACAGTTCAGTGGCCAATTTGACCCGTTGTGCCTCACCGCCCGAAAGCGTGGTGGATTGCTGCCCCAAACGAATATAGCCCAACCCCACATCTTTGATTGTCTTCAATTTTCTATGGATTTTGGGAATGTTCTCAAAGAAATTCACAGCTTCATTGATGGTCATTTCCAAAACATCGGCAATGGATTTACCTTTGTAGCGTATCTCCAGTGTCTCTCGGTTGAAACGTTTGCCATTGCAGGTTTCACATTCAACATAGACATCGGGAAGAAAATTCATTTCAATGACTTTCAGCCCCCCGCCTTGGCAAGTTTCACACCTACCGCCCTGCACATTAAAGCTGAATCGCCCCGGTTTGTAGCCCCTGATTGTTGCCTCTGTCGTTTTTGCGAACAAAGAGCGTATTTCACTGAAGACACCTGTGTAAGTTGCGGGATTCGACCTTGGGGTGCGACCGATGGGAGATTGGTTGATGTCAATCACCTTGTCAATATGGTCAAGCCCCGTAATTCTTTTGTAAGGCATCGGTTTTCTGACGCCATTGAAATAATGGGCGTTCATGATGGGGTAGAGCGTTTCGTTGATTAATGTTGACTTACCACTGCCAGACACCCCTGTGACCCCAATCATCTTGCCCAAAGGAAATGTGGCCGTGACATTCTTTAAATTGTGCCCGGTGCAACCAGAAAGCACAATTTTTTTACCGCTGCCCTTTCGACGTTTTTCAGGGATGGAGATTTCTTTTTCACCAGTAATATAGTCAGCAGTCAAGGTGTGATGATTCTGAAGGTTTTCCGGCGTCCCTTCAGAAATGATTTCACCACCATACCTTCCTGCCCTCGGACCAATGTCAATCACATGGTCTGCCGATTCAATCATATCGCGGTCATGTTCGACAACGATGACGGAATTGCCGATGTCACGAAGCGATTCCAAAGAACGGATGAGTCGTTCGTTGTCACGCTGGTGCAGTCCGATACTGGGTTCATCCAAAATATAGAGCACGCCGACCAATTGCGATCCGATTTGTGTTGCCAAGCGGATGCGTTGGGCCTCACCGCCCGAGAGTGACTTTGAGCTTCTATTGAGTGAAAGGTAATCCAATCCTACATCCAAAAGAAAACCAATACGAGCTTTGATTTCTTTAAGAATTTCTTCGGCAATCTTTTTTTGGTTGTCGGATAAGCGTTCAAAAAGACCTTCAAAAAAGGTGGCCAGTTCTGCAATGTCCATCTCGACCAACTCGGCAATATTTTTGTCGGCCACTTTGAAGTACAGCGATTCTTTTCGCAACCGGGAACCTTCACAGGTTGGGCACTTGATTTTATCCATATACTCCTTGGCCCATCTGCGTATTGAGGTAGAATTGGCCTCTTCAAACTGGGTCTTGATAAAATTGCTGATGCCTTCGTAGTCAATGGTGTAATTGCGTTTCACCCCAAGGCTCTTTGATTCTACGGTAAAACTATCCTTTCCGCCATGAAGGATGACCTCCATCGCTTCTTTTGGAATCTTAGAAATGGGGTCGGCGAAATCAAAATCATAGCGCTGTGCAATGGTCTCCAATTGCTTGAAGGCCCATGATTTTTTGTATTCCCCCAAAGGGGCGATGCCACCTGTTTTGATGGACAGTTTTTTATTTGGAAATATTTTTTTCTCATTTACCTCATACACATGGCCCAAGCCGTTGCAATGTGGACACATGCCTTTTGGTGAGTTGAATGAAAAGGTATTCGGCTCAGGTGTAGGGTAAGAGATACCCGTCGTCGGGCACATCAGGTCACGACTGAAGTATCGGGGCACACTTTCACCTTCTTCCAAAACCATGAGCACATTGTTGCCGCTGTACATGGCGGTATTGATGGTCTCGTTCAAGCGTTTGTCCAACTCTTCGCTTTCGGTAACTTTTAAGCGGTCGATGACAATCTCGATGTCGTGAGTCTTATAACGGTCGACCTTCATTCCTTTGGTAATGTCAACAATATCACCATCGACACGAACTTTCACAAAGCCCTGTTTGCCAATCTGTTCAAAGAGTTCACGGTAATGCCCTTTACGGGATTTCACCACCGGTGCCAGCACATTGATTTTTTTGCCTTGGTAGGCCTCAATAATGAGCTTTTTGATTTGCTCATCACCATAGCTGACCATTTTTTCGCCCGTATTGTAACTGTAGGCATCTCCTGCACGGGCAAAAAGCAACCGCAAAAAATCATAGACCTCGGTAATCGTGCCCACGGTGGAGCGAGGGGATTTTGAGGTCGTCTTTTGTTCAATGGCGATAACTGGGGAGAGGCCGTCAATTTTGTCGACATCAGGTCGCTCGAGGCCACCCAAAAACTGGCGGGCATAGGCCGAAAAGGTCTCAATATACCGACGTTGGCCCTCGGCGTAGATGGTGTCGAACGCCAAGGAAGATTTGCCGCTGCCCGAAAGCCCGGTAATGACCACGAGCTTTTCGCGGGGTATGGTGACATCGATATTTTTGAGGTTGTGAACGCGGGCACCGCGGACTTCAATATTTTCTTCGTAGTTAATCATAGCACAAGATGCTAAAATACGCAATTGCCGCTTAAAAAGGAAGCTGGATTATATTTCCAATTTGTTAAGTGATGGTTTATTTTTGGTCTGTCATTCCTGCGGAAGCAGGAATCTGTTGTGAAGTCTTCCGCCTTTGCGGAAGAGGAAATTAAATATTCTTGATTCATGAAACTACTAGGTATAGGTTCTCGCATTGACCACCCTGAATATGGCAAGGGTGTGGTCACCAACGTCTCTAACAAACATTATTGGGTCACTTTTATTGACAACGGACTCGAAACCATTGACTTGGACTCTGAATTTGAGGTCATCGAAGCGTCAGAGGATGATTTAGACACTGTCAGTCTTTTTGATGTGGAACGTTCATTGGTCGAAATTCTACAAAAATGGAGCGACACCCATGAAAAAGTAGCCATCGCGGACAAGTGGAAAGGTGGCAAATTGATTTTAGAACCCGGTGACAACCTCGCCAATAAAGAAATGCCCATTGAAACCTTTTTTCATAAAATTGTGATGGTTCGCGACCGTATTCGGGTCATGGAACAAAAAATCAACAGCAGTAAAAATTTGGATGATTCTGAAAAGGTTGACCTACAACAATACATCACCCGAATCTATGGCTCATTGACCAGTTTTAATGTGTTGTTTAAAAATGAGAGTGACCGATTTGTGGGGGAGCGGAGTAAATGAAAGTAGATTTTCTTCGAAAAAAGTATGACAGAGAGCTGCTCATCGATTGTTTTGAGATGCGCGAGAATCTCAATGTCAATAAGTCTACACAACCTTTTTGGGTTACGTTTTACGAAATTATCTTTTTTACTTCAGGTTTTGGGGAGTTCCGAATTGATGAAGAAATAGTCTCCTTTAAGAAAGGAACGGTCTTGTTGCTTCCTCCCAACAAATGGCGGCAATGGCTTCACCTCTCTGACGATACCGATGCTTTGTTCTTGATTTTTGAGGAGGAATTTATTTCCAGGTTCTTTAATGATGCGCTCTACTTGTACCGCTTTGCTTATTTCTACAATACAGACACTCCTTCTTATGTAAACCTTACAGATTGTGAAATGGGTGTGATGTCACAAAAATTAATGGAAGTACAACAAGAACTAAAAAGCCTGAAAGACGATAGTAGGCATTTTCTACGGGCACTGCTATATTATATTTTGATTCAACTGAATCGTGAGTACCAAACTGCCCATTCAATTTCAAAAACGTTTTATAGAGAACAATTGGTGCTTCAATTCCGGAAGTTGTTGGAAAAGCATATAATTGAAAAACAGCGAGTTGTAGATTATGCCCAGCTGTTGCAGGTGAGTACGTCACATTTGAACAAAAAGCTCAAGCTATTTTTGGGAAAGAATTGTTCTGAGCTTATCAAAGAACGCTTACTGCTAGAAATCAAAAAGCAATTATTGTTTTCAAAAAAGACCATTAGCGAAATCAGTTATGGCCTCAACTTTTCAGAGCCTTCAAACTTCAATCGTTTTTTTCATACGATGACAAAAATGACCCCGAAGCAGTTTCGACTCGAAAATGACAATTCTTAGTCTAAATTGATAATCCTTCTCCACGTTTAGATCATCAACTTTGTGTACATAATCTAAATCACTAAAGATGAAATCATTAATCTATACTGCTGCTTTGGCCTTGTTGGTATCTTGTAATACGGTTGATGCCCAAAAAGTGGCTGAAAAAGCAGTTGAGAAACACAAACAAATGAAAGGTATGGAAAAAGAGAACCTGAAAGAACTCGTGCAAAAGTTCTACGACCAATTAAGTAATCCCAACAATGTGAACGCTCATGCTTTATCACAGGAATATATGGCAGACGATTGGTTGTCAACCCCACAACCGTTGGGTGGCCCTGGCCGTCAAGGGTTTTTAAACACCTTGGCCGCATTTGGCGGCATGATTCCTGATTTGAACTGGGCAGTGCAAGAAATGTTGGTCGATGGCAATCGGGTAATCGTTCGCAGTATCGCCTCGGGCACTCCCAACTCACCCGAGGGACATTTCTTTGGTGCCCCCACCGATGGCAGCAAAAAGTTCGAGATTATGACCATCGACGTGCATACCGTTGAAGATGGTAAAATGGTACGTTCGTACCATGTTGAGGATTGGGCCACTGCGATACAGCAGGTTTCAAATCAAGAGTAATTCAAAATCGGGCGAAAATAATCGTCTTAGAAGGGGGCTGTCTAGACAGCCCCCTTCTTCTCGCATAAATACCTTTTGAATGATTCCCCATTTGAAGAGCCTGTCCCCGCACTTGATGCGAGAGGGCAGTCCGTATTTGCGAACTGGTGGTGTCACACCGTTACACTTATTTATTTACTAACACCCCTGCAATCCGCCTCTGGCGGATTGGCTGTCCCCTCAAGGGGACAATCAGACCCCTCCGTCTTCTCCACCGATGGTGGAGAAAACACCTCCCTTTGTCCTTCGACTGCGTTCAGGATGACAAAAGGGGTGAGCTATTTTATTCCCCTCCTTTGAAGGGGTTAGGGGAGGCCTACACCGCCTCTTTCTTTTCACTTAAATACTTCCAATACCGCTTTGGTACATGCTGGGTATGCAATTTTTTATTGATTCGCGATTTGATATTGGTGCTTTTAAAATAGTTGTTCCATAAGTCTTGATATTCGTATTCACCGTCGTTAAAGACCCAGCTCTTTTTGGTACGGTTAAAATGCACTTCGTGCAGATCTAACGACACAATTTCTACGCGCTCTAGATTATAGAAAATACCGTAACGGCGTTTTACATCATAAATCAACCATTGTTGGTCGGCATAACGATTACGAAAGTGTTTAGAGATGAGCGGCAACACATCAAAATCAGGTTCGATATTGGCAAAATAGATGTTGTCTTTGGTCAATTGAAAGCGTACAAAAGCCTCCATGCGGTGTTTTTCACGCCCCACGGAACGTGCCAATTGACTGATGCGCAACACCACGCCATCGGAGTAGTCCACTTGCTTTCTGTTCTTAGAAGTCATCAGCTTTTGAATGTAGGAGTAGAGGAGGAGCTCGACCCCATCTTCCTCGCTCAAAAAGGCAAAATAGATATTGGTGATGGCGTTGTAGCTTTTGTTGCGAACGCCGTTCCAGACGCGTTTTGCCTTTTCAACATTGGTGAAAATGGTTTCCGTCTCTGAGAAGAGTCCATTTTGTCCCTGGTCGTTTTTCTGAATATCGGCTACATCGATTTTTTCATCAAAAGCGACGAAAACTGCTGTGAGAAAGCCGTTAAAACTTCCGTCATAGACTAGTGTAGTACTTTTTATGTCATTCCCGCCTCTCGACTGCGATCGTGATAAACTTTGATGGGAATCTGTTGTTGATGGATTCATAATCTTATTTTTTAATTCTCTTGCGAAAAGACGGTGGTATCGAGAGTTTGACCTCTTTGACACCACTGTCTTCAATGAACACTAGAAAGTCTTGCTTTCGTTTCTAATCAATTCTTTTAATCGAACCAATGATTTTTTGGCCCTGTTTCTAAAGGCCACATAGTCATAACCAAAGTTGAGAATGGCTGTGCGCCTGCGTTCCAAATAGCTTTGTTTTTTGACCAGAGTTTTCATTGTATTTCCAATTGCGAGTGAAGCGAAGCAATCCGCCCACTTCATTCATTGATTTTACAGTTCACGTCGCTTCGCTCGTGAATAGTGCTAACTGATTGCTGTACTGTTTCCGAAACTTACCGGTGGAGTTCTGCAAAATCAGTCCCTTGATTTTCTCCGCGTCCAAATCACGGCGTTCCCATTGATGGGAATCACATACCATGAAATATTTGGCACGGTTGAGGGCCACCCCAATCTTTTTGAGATGGTCCCAGTTCAATTTTCGAAACTTTCGGGCCTGCAAAATCTTGTTGACCGAAAGCATGCCCAAACCCGGTATGCGGGCCAGCATCCGTTTGCCCGCCTTGTTGACATCCACAGGAAAATGGTGCAGATTCCGTAGTGCCCATGACAGCTTGGGGTCTACATCTATATCGAGATTCGGATGTTCATCGTTCAAAATTTCCTTTACGGCAAAGCCATAAAAGCGTAGGAGCCAATCTGTCTGGTACAATCGATTTTCACGCAACATGGGCACTTGTGACCCAATTGACGGTAAACGATTATCTTCCAGCACGGGCACGTAGCCCGAATAGTAGACCCGTTTCATATTGTAGGCCTTGTAATAATAGGTGGCGGAGTACATGATATCTTTATCAGTCTCGCCCGTGGCACCCACGATCATCTGGGTGCTCTGCCCAGCTGGTGCGTACTTTGGCGTGCTTTTGATGACCTTGCGTTCGTTTTTGTAACGAATCAGTTCATTTTTGACCTTGCGCATAGGTTTGGTGAAATCTTCATGCTTTTTATCGGGCGCCAAGAGTTTGAGGCCAGAAATGGTGGGCACTTCGATGTTGACCGAAAGACGATCCGCATACAACCCGGCCTCATACATCAGCTCATCACTCGCCCCAGGAATGGATTTTAAATGAATGTAGCCATTGAAATTCTCCTCTTCACGTAGCTTTTTTGCCACGGCAATCAGTCGTTCCATGGTGTGATCAGGACTTTTGAATATCCCAGAGCTCAAAAAGAGCCCTTCGATATAATTGCGGCGGTAAAAATTGATGGTCAGATCAACCACCTCTTGAATCTTAAAGGCGGCCCGTTTCACGTCATTGCTCTTGCGGGTCACGCAATACGCACAATCGTAGATGCAATGGTTGGTCAATAATATTTTTAATAGGGAAACACAACGGCCATCTTCGGTATAACTATGGCAAATGCCCATTCGAGAAGCATTCCCCAAGCCACTGCCCTTATTTTTTCGGTCGCTGCCGCTGCTGGCGCACGAAACATCGTATTTGGCAGCGTCGGCAAGGATATTCAGCTTTTCTTTGATACGTTCGAAGTTCATTTGGAAATATTCCATTCAAAATTATGGAAATATTCCAATAAATGGAAATAATCCATAAATATTTTTGGAAATAATCCAAAATCAATATATTTGATAAAGATTAGAATTTATTGGATTTCTTGTTTAGGTGGATTCCCGCCTCTGCGGGAATGAAGAGAAGTGCAAGATTTATGGAAAACGAACTTACCATAAAACGCTTTGCCGAAATCAGAAGGGATTTGGGCTTTACCCAAGCAGAGTTTGCCAAAAATCTGGGGGTGTCGAACACCACTGCAGATATTGAACGCGGGCGAACCAAACTTTCGGGCAAGGTGGTTTCTGAATTGCTGCGACAGTATAAAATTAATCCCTTATGGTTGTTTGGCGAAAGCGACCAAAAACATTTGGATACTTCAAGAACCAGCGTGATTCCTAAAGTGGTCACGGTCGACAGCCAAGAAAACGACAATATGGTGTTGGTCAATGCCAAGGCAGCTGCAGGTTATCCGCAGAACATTGCCGACACAAGCTGGTATCAACAATTACCGGCCTTTGATTTGCCGATTCCCGAATTTCGAAATGCTACCTATCGGGGCTTTCAGGTGGAAGGCGACAGCATGTTGCCAAATCTGAAACCCAATGATTGGGTGATGGCCCGTGCGATTGAGCATATTGACCATGTAAGCCCCAATAAAATGTATGTGGTCGTGTTGCAAGACTCCGTAATGGTCAAAAAAATTGAGAAACGGCCCAACTCGAACAATGTCACCTTGGTTTCGCTGAACGAGAGCTATCCTCCTTATGACATCAAACCCTTTCAAATTCAAGAGATGTGGGAAGTGAGCAGCAAGCTTACCTTTGATGTCAATGCCTCATCTGAACGCGGTTTGCTGAAACAATTACAACAATCAATGGAAGAGCTGAAACGTCAGGTAGGGCAGGTGAAAAATTAGCGGATTGCCTATCTTTAAGGGCTAACCGACCTCTCTACAACATGAAAAAGCCGTTCTGCTTCGTTTTTCTATTTTCCTTTTTTTCTCTTGCCTTTACCCAAGACTCGATTCAACCGTTACGGGTTGGCTATACGCGAGCAGCTCCATTCATCATTCAAGAAGGTGAAATTTTGGAAGGCATCAATATTTGGTTATGGCAACGCGTCGCAGAAGACCTAAACTTGCAATATGAGCTGGTGCCCATGCAGTTTTCTGGGATGTTGGATTCGTTGAAAGCGGGAAAGATAGATGTCAGTATCAATCCGTTGACCATTACCAGTGCCCGTAGCAAGGAAATGGAGTTCACCCATTCGTTCTATGCTTCACATTCGACCATTGTGGTGGCCAAACAATCTTCTTTCCAAAAAATCAAACAGTTTGTAACCTCTTTTTTTCAGGTCAATTTTTTACGGGGATTTCTCGTGCTGTTCATCATTTTATTGTTCTTCGGAATTTTGGCTTGGATGTTTGAACGACGGAAGAATCCCGAACATTTTCGACCTGGTTTTAAAGGACTATGGGACGGACTATGGTGGTCGGTGGTCACATTGACCACTGTGGGCTACGGTGACAAGGCCCCAAAAACACGCATGGGAAAAATCGCCGCTTTAGGGCTGATGTTCAGTGGGTTGCTTTTTGTTTCTGGGCTTACGGCAAGTATTGCCTCAAGCCTTACCGTTAATCAGTTGAATAGTGAGGCAGCCGACTTTGGTGATTTTAAAGAACGTCGGGTAGGCACCATCAGAAGTTCAGAATCTGATGATTTTCTTCATGCCCATTTCTTTAAGGATATAAAAACATATTCGAGTGTGGTGCCGGGTCTAAAAGAATTGCAGGCCAATAAATTGGATGCTTTTATTTATGATGCCCCGATACTTCGCTATCGCATCAAAAAAGATTCGAGTCTTCAAAAACTGGAGGTGCTGCCCCTAAAGTTTGATGTACAGTTCTACGCCTTTGGAATCAAAAAAGATGCCGTAGAACTGGAGCAGGCCATTTCGCAACGTATTCTTGAGATTATGGAAACCCAACAATGGTCGGTGATTTTGGCCGAGTTTGGCCTCTCTGAACTTTGACCAAAAGTTTTTTAGTTGGTTTTTCTGCGTAAGTTTTCTTCGGAGTTTACCCTATCCATTTGAAATTAGTTTAAGTTTAAAAATGATGACAATTCTTGATATACAACATATTCGCTGCCTTTTTGGTCATTAATTGTCACGCGTAACCTCAAATGGGATTTAAGAAAATGACAAATTCTTCATTTAGGAAATCAATATTTGCTATAACAGCAATATTATTGCTTGCATTTCAAATCCCATATCAACAAAATTCTGTTTTTGACAGCATTGTTGACAAACTTAAACGGTATGTAAAAGAAGATAGTCCTGAAAAAATCTATGTGCATACTGACAAGAATCTCTATGTTGCAGGAGATACCATCTGGTTCAAAACCTATTTGGTCGATGGGGTACATCATTTGGCAAGCACCAAAAGCAATGTGGTCTATGTAGAGCTACTAGATGCCATCGATAGACCTGTCGTAAAGAAAGTATTGAATACAAATGGAAAGGGGGTTGCACATGGCGATTTAGTGATTGACCAAAATCTTAGTGAAGGAAAGTATACACTGCGTTCGTATACCAAATACATGTTCAATCAAAAAGAACCTGTATTTTTTCAGCAAGACATACAGATTTGGGTTGGGGCCGTCAAGAAAAATGCAGCTATTCTAGAATCCGATAAAATGGGTTTGGACGGATTGCGCCCCGATGTTCAATTTTTCCCCGAAGGAGGCGATTTAGTCGCTGGATTGTTCAACATTATCGGAATCAAGGCGGCCGATTCCTCGGGAAATTATGTTACGTTAAGGGGTAAGATTGTGAATGGGGAAGGAGACTCCATAGCAACAATCAATACCCATAAATTTGGTCTTGGCACCAGCGGATTTGTTCCGGATTTGGATAAAAAATACTATGCCGCCATTCCTTTTAAAGGTGACACCTTGGAATATGTCTTGCCAAGTGCATTACCATCAGGCATGGTGCTTCGCGTTGAAAATAAAGGTGATCATTTGATTTTACGGGTCAATTCCAACACTATAGACGGACTTGAAGGCACAGTGCTTTTAGGTCATTTACGGGGCAATCCGTTTTTTAAGTATGTGGCTAAAGCCAATGATAATAGGCAATATTCATTGAAGCTGTTGACCGACAGCCTTAGTGACGGTGTTGCCCATTTTACGTTGTTCACTGCTGAGGGAGAGCCGATTTGTGAACGCTTGGTATTTATTGACAATCCGAAAAATGATGTGAAACTGTCCGTTACTTCGGCTTCTAAAAACTATGGTAAACGTGAGAAGGTCAATTTAGATGTTGCCCTATCCACCATTAATGGAAAAAAATTGGGGGGCAACTTTTCGATGACTGTGTTCAATATTGGTAAAAACCATTTTGATGGAATAAATGAAACTGATATCAAAAGCTGGTTGTTGCTGGATTCTGATGTAAAGGGCCATATACCTAATCCAAGTTATTTTTTTAAAGACAGTTCAGAAAAACGAAGGTTGGCGTTGGATGCCCTGATGATGACCCATGGATGGCGGCGCTTTACATGGAAACAATTGTTGGATGGTACTGTCAATCCATCAAAATATCATAGCCCCGAGAAGGGCATCGAGATAACAGGTAAGACGACCAGTTATGATGACATCAAGTCACCAAGAGCTGTACAGGTCACCTTAGGTATTTTTGAAGAAGGGGGCATGTACCAAGAACAAAAAAACTCCAATGTCAGCGGTGATTTCAGTTTTGGACCTTTTGCATTTCAGGATAGTATAAAAATCATATTGGACGCAATCAATCCGTATGTCAAGAACAAGAAAAAGGCGAAGAACATTTCAATCTTGGTCGATTCACCTTGGCCTGAAAACATTCCGAACAGTGATAAAATTGTCCAAGAGGCTTCAAGCGAATCGATTTTGGATAATGAATATTTTGAAAATATCCGTAATCAGGCTAAGCTTAAAGAAGCTTCGCCGATAACACGTTTGGAAGGAGTCGTACTCAAAGGTGAAAAACCAAAAACCCAATTGGAAATTATCAATGAAAAAATTGATGCCATTACCTTGCACGGCAAACCCGACCAAAGACTTTTCATGGATTCCATCAAAAATTTTGAACGATTGAATGTGTTGGACATTATCAACACTCTGCCAGGGGTACAGGTAAAAGGGGATTATAGCGCTGAGACTATCAATTTTGAAACAAGCCAAAAAGTTAGGGTCAGAGGTGGGCTCCATAGTATTCAGTTGGATACAGAGCCACATTATTTACTTGACGGGGTACAGGTTCCACTCGATGCATTGAAAAATATAAATCCGCGAACTGTGAAATTTGTTGACCTTTTGGTTGGAGGCGCTGCGTCAATTTATGGTGTAAAGGGAGCGAACGGCGTTATTGCCGTTTATACCGATAGAGGAAAGGGATTGGATTTGGTGTTGGACCAAGAACAGTCACCTGGGGTTACCACAGTGACTATCCCAGGATTTTACAAGGCTAGGGAATTTTATTCACCGAGTTACTCTAAACCGACCACAGGTGTTCGTCGCCCTGATTATCGCACTACGTTGTTCTGGAAGCCCGAAATATACTTGACTCCCACTTCAGTACCACCCATTAGTTTTTTTACTGGTGATAATACAGGTAACTATCTTGTGGAAGTAGAAGGCTTAACCACAGACGGAAAGCCTATTACAGCAACGTTTCAGTTTGTGGTGGAATAATATTATAAATTAGTAGAAATTAAGAAGTAACGGTTATTCTGGCAGAATTTGGCCTCTCTGAGCTTTGAGTGCTTATTTAATTCGTTTTGCAGTTGTGGTAAAAGATAGTCCCTGTTGTCCTTTGGTAGAAATCATGACTGCCTCAAAAATGGGTTCTGTAGCCCCTTTTTGGCAAAACCATTCGAAAAGAAAATTTGCTCCAGTGCCGCCAGAAATATCATTTTCATTTATAATGATTTCCAGTGTTTCCAAGGGTTGAATTTCGATACTATTTCTCAGGTACTTTTTGATGCCATCACCATGCGAATCAAAATAATCAGCTCTTTTTAGATAAAATGAGTTATGCTCATCCGTATTTCTGAGGCTTACCGTAACCGTTAGCTCGTGCTGAGTCGATTCCGAAAAACTGTAAATCTGCGAATAGATGGAAAGATAGGAGAATCCGTGTTCGAGACTGTCTTTTTGGGGAATGGGGCTAATTCTTGAAGAAAAATCCGTGGACTTTGGTTTTGTTGCATTTGGTTCCCGATGACAAGAGACAGATGCCATTAATAGCGCAAAGCAAACAAAGAAGCTTATACTATAAATTGATTTTTTCATCATGTTTGAAGGTAACTATAATTATTGGCCAAAAAAAGTCAGTAGCCCCTGACGCTTCCCATATCGAGTGTCAGCGGCCCCAGATCATGTGATTTGGGCAGGTAAGCCCCGCTTTCGGTAATGATCCAATCGTCCCAAGTGGCTTTTAGTCCGCCAACGGGAATGATCTCCACCCACATTTTATACGCATAGGGAAAGCCATTTTCATTCAATAGCCAAAGATAACTGTCCCCCGGGGTAGTGCCACCGCTGGAGTAGGTGACCAGCAAACCTACGCTGCCATCATCCAAGGTGACGATACTGCGCTGTGTTCCTTTGTCGAACACTTTGTACGGCGCCACCAACCAAAAGGAATCGTTGTTGAAATTTTTCAATGCCGTGTCGATTTTATCCGTTTTTTCTTCTCCTGATAATACTTTTTCATGGGTCTTTGCGACACTCTTTTGTGGGTTCACCAGATTCAACTGCACTACATGGTCGGCCCAACGTACCTGAACCCGCCCCATATCTTTATCCCACACATATTGGTTCCGTCCGCCTTGATATGACCATTCCAGATACCGTGTGCTTTTGTAGGCATCATGGTTCAATGCGGTCAACATTTTTTGGGCAAGGCCATCGGCTTTTGGGCCAGCGGTACCTTGTGGTAGCGGTTCGTGTTTTATCCAAAGAAAAATGACCAAGGCAAGAATTGCCGCGCCCAAAAGTATTCCTGAAATTTTTAGGAAGCGTTTCATGAAAAATAACGGTTTTTAATATTTTTTGTCATGATGGCTGCTGCTTCGGGATTAAAACGGAACCACAATTCGGGTTCAAAGATTTCGAGTTCCGCCAAGGCCAGCTTTCCATTATTGTCTTCAAAGATATCGACCCGGGCATATATGGGAAGCTCAGGTGCAGCCTTTACGACCGACTCTGCAAAGCGGATTTCTTTTTCTGTTGGATGGTACTCATGCACCGTACCGCCATAATCATCTTGCACCCTGAAATCACCCGGCTTGGCAATTTTCAAAATGGCATGGGTAAAGGTACCACCAAACACCATCATCGATATTTCACCTTTTGAAACAATGTTCTTTTGAAATTCTTGTAGCATCATGGCCTCTTGCACAATCAATTGTTGAAACACATTTTCATGTTCTTGCCAGTCTGACTCGTGGAATTTGTAAGTATGCCGTGCCGCACCGGCCACACAGGGTTTCAAAACAAACTCTTCGCCATTGAAATCCAGTTCTTTTTTTGCTTTTTGGATGGACTTCAATAATGTGGTTTTGGTACCGGTTTCTACAACCAGTGTTGTGGGGATGTTGATGCCTTTCGCATGTAAATCCAACAAATAGTGTTTATCAATATTCCATTTGATAAGCGTTCCAGAATTAATAAATCGGGTCACCTTTGCCGTCTTTTTCAGCCATGCTGAAAATTCATTGAAGCGGTCAAAATAGTCCCATGTCGTTCGAAAAAGGGCATATTTTGTCTCTGACCAGTCAAAATCGGGGTCATCCCACGATAACCGAAGGGTTTTTAGTCCCACTTTTTGTAGTGATTCGACCACGAGGCGGTCTTCGAGGAGCAGGTTTTCAATATATGCTTCGTTGGAAGTTGGATTGACATAACGACTATCGGTCAAAACGACGACATCAAATTTTTTCACACGAGTAAAATAAATTTATGGACACGAATTGCACTAATTATCACAAATTGGGTTTGATTTTTGAATTTGTGTTTGAGCTTGACACTTGATTTTTTTACTTTTTTGAGTAACACCTCCCGTCCGCCTACGGCGGCCACGCTCCTCAAGGAGTGAATGAATCAAAAACCAACAGCGGTATCATCACCACGTTTGTCGGCACCACCTTCCAATCGGCCACCTTCAAGCACCCGAATGGCATCGACCTTACCGATAATGGGGGTGCGCTCTTCGTTGATGATGTAGCCTTTCGATTTCAGTTCGTTTTTCAATTCCCCAGAAAACCCTTCAGGCTCGAAAATTACGGCATCGGGCAACCATTGATGGTGAAATCGCGGGGCATTCACCGCTTCTTGCATGCTTAGATTAAATTCGTGTACATTCAAAATGGTCTGGGCCACTGCGGTGATGATGGTAGAACCACCAGGGGTACCCACCACCATAAAAAGTTTGCCCTCTTTTTCAACAATGGTAGGGGTCATACTGCTCAACATCCGTTTTTCGGGAGCGATGCTATTGGCCTCGGCACCAATAAGGCCGAACATGTTGGGCACCCCTGGTTTGGCGCTAAAATCGTCCATTTCATTGTTCAGAAAAAAGCCCAATTCAGGATGGTACAGTTTGGAACCATAGCCACCATTTAAGGTGGTCGTGGCAGAAATTGCATTGCCGTGGGTGTCAACGATAGAGTAGTGGGTGGTTTCCATACTTTCAACAATCTCCACAGTACCATGTGACACTTCAGAGGATAGTGTCGCATTGTCGAAGGAAAAATCGGCCATACGCTCTTTGAGGTAGCTTTGGCTTAATAGTACATCCAAAGGAATTTGAACAAAATCGGGGTCTCCCAAGAAAAAATTACGGTCGGCATAGGCACGACGCGCCGCCTCGACGAACAATTGTATAGCTTCAATGGAATTATGGCCATAATCACCAATGTCATACGGTTCGATCATTTTAAAGATTTGATTGATGGTCACCCCGCCACTGCTTGGCGGACTCATTGAAATGATTCGTAAATTTTTGTAATTGAATACGATGGGCTGCCGCCAAACCGCCTCATATTTGGCCAAGTCTTCTTCGGTGATGAATCCATCCCTTTCTTGGACGAAGGCAGCCAATTTTTGGGCCACCTCACCTTTGTAGAATCCATCATGGCCCTTGGCCATGATTATTTCCAACGTTTTGGCCAGGTTTGGATATTTAATGGTATCGCCAGGAATGCAACCCAAGGCAAATTTTGTGTACTCGCCATTGACCTCGATAAAACGTTCTTTGTAGCTCTCAAGACGCTTGGCCTGTTTTTCCGTGACCACGACCCCTCGTTTTGCCAAGTCGATTACGGGTTGCATGATTTCTTTTAAGGGTAACGAACCAAATTTTTGGTGTACTTCCATCACTCCCGCCACCGTACCGGGTACGCCCACGGCGGTTGCCCCGACGGTGCTCATATCTGGTATCACATTGCCCAATGAATCCAAATACATATCCTTGTGTGCTGAGAGCGGTGCTTTTTCGCGATAATCCAATCCCCCTACATCACCATCATTTTTGCGATATACTATAAAACCCCCGCCGCCCAAATTTCCAGCAAATGGGTAAGCGACAGCAAGTGCCAGTTCAGTGGCCACCATGGCGTCAAAGGCATTGCCACCTTTTTTCAAGATATCGGCCCCGATTTTTGAGGCTTCCTCACGGGCGGAGACCACCATGGCTTTTTCAGTGACTAATCCCGTAGGTTCGGCAGGTTTTGTTTTACAGTTAAGAATCAGGAATACAAAAGGGACTAGAAGTATCAGTCTTCGCATAGTTGGTTAAATTTTATTCGCGAAAAGGTAATCAATTCCGAAAAAAAGGCGGTAAACTCTTTTTCAAATTCAGTGTAATGGGTTTCAAGGTCAACAATGGCAAAGTTCATCTTTGAACGGTTCTGGGTACGTCGGTTCATGCCGTTCAATACCCGTGAGATTCCCGCCAAATTTGCATAATTGTACAGCCAGTTGTCGGCAATCATGTAGGGCATCATGCGTTTGGTGCCCAACGGAAGCAAATCAAAGTTGTCTTCCAAAAGGTCATAAAAACGTTCAGCATACGTTTTTAGGGGAATGGGGGAGTACTGCTTCCAATTTTTCGCCAAAAAATGATCGTAGTAAATATCGACGATGACCCTGCTGTAGTGGCTGTAGTTTTTGTGAAGCCGTTTACTGCTTTGCCTTGCAATGGGATGCGCATCTGAGAACGTATCGATGGCACGGTGCAGTATGATGCCCTTTTGTACTTTTTCAGGATAGTGCTTGAAACGATTGCCACGGATGTGGTCGGCAAAAAAATTGCCCAAAGTGATTTGGGAATCGTCAAAAGAAAGATAGATGTGGGCCAGAAAGTTCACAAGCGGAATTTACAAAGACGAAACATAGAATCCCATCCATCCCCATATATTTGCACAAACTTTTTGAACACATGACGCTTATCAAATCCATTTCAGGTATTCGCGGCACCATCGGCGGGAACCCAGGGGACAACCTAACACCCATTGATGCGGTGAAGTTTGCTGCTGCCTATGGCACATGGTTAAAAAATTACACGGACAAGGAAAAATTGATGGTGGTCATCGGTCGTGATGCCCGGCTTTCTGGTGAAATGATCCAAAATTTGGTCGTTTCGACCTTGGTCGGACTCGGAATTGATGTCGTGGATTTAGGGTTGTCAACCACACCCACGGTTGAAATCGCAGTACCGCTTGAGAAAGCAGACGGGGGAATCATTTTGACTGCAAGCCACAACCCAAAACAATGGAACGCCCTTAAGCTCTTGAACGAAAAAGGGGAGTTTTTGAATGCGGAAGAAGGGGCAAAAATCCTCGAATTGGCTGAACGGGAAAATTTCAATTTTGCTGAAGTCGATGATTTGGGCACAATCACAAAAAACGATGCCTATATCGACATTCATGTGGATGAAGTGCTGGATCTCTCACTTGTAGATACGGACACGATACGTCAAAAGAAGTTTAAAGTTGTCGTTGATGGTGTGAATTCCACGGGCGGAATCGCCATCCCCAAACTAATGGAAGCATTGGGTGTTGAAGTGGTCGAACTGTATTGCGAGCCAACGGGGCATTTTCCACATAATCCCGAACCCTTGAAGGAACATTTGAGCGACATCTGTGCATTGGTGGTCAAAGAAAAAGCGGATTTTGGCATTGTCGTAGATCCCGATGTAGATCGCTTGGCCTTTATTGACAATGAGGGCGAAATGTTCGGCGAAGAATATACCTTGGTCGCTTGCGCCGATTATGTGCTGGGCAAGACCAAGGGCAACACGGTCTCGAACCTTTCGTCTTCACGGGCGTTGAGAGACATTACCGAAAAGCATGGGGGCAGTTATGAGGCTGCCGCTGTGGGCGAGGTAAACGTAGTGGCCAAAATGAAGGCGACCAATGCCATTATCGGGGGTGAGGGCAATGGAGGTATCATCTATCCTGAAAGTCATTATGGCCGTGATTCTTTGGTGGGCACCGCCTTGTTTTTGATGTTGTTGTCTGAAAAGGGGGGCACTGTTTCGGAGCTCCGTGCCAGTTATCCCAGCTATTTCATGGCCAAAAAGAAGATACAATTGACGCCTGATTTGGATGTGGATGGTATTCTTAAGGGAATGGCAGAAAAATATAAGAACGAGGATATTTCAACCATCGATGGCGTCAAAATCGATTTTGCCGAGAATTGGGTGCATTTGAGAAAATCGAACACCGAGCCCATTATCAGAATCTATACGGAAGCAAAAAGCCAAACCGAAGCAGATGGTCTGGCCGATCGCATTATTTCAGAGATTAAAGAAGTTGCGGGACTTTAATCCTCCGTAGGTGCGGTGTACCGTACCAGGTCAATACCGATGCCATTGGGATCTACGATTGAGAAATGACGGTCGCCCCAAGGCTCATCACGAATTTCTACAGCAATGGCGATTCCTTTTTCCTTGATTTTCGCATACAGTGCATCTACGTCATCGACCTCAATGGTCAGGTACATGCCCTTACCTTCAAACGGTGTGTGAAAAATGGGCTGTTGTGTGGGGTGGTTGGGCAATAAAAAGCTCAACTCTGCCTGATGGCCTGGCGTGTGCATCAACAGATAAAATTCATTTTCAAAAGTGACACCGAAGTCTAAAACGTCAGTGTAGAACCTTTTGGTTGCTTCCATTTTTTCAGTGATGATTCCAGCATTCATTTTCATGGTGATCGATTTTGCATCTTTTTCACCTTGGCCAAAGGCGGCGAAAAAGATGAGGTTAAACATTAGGATTGTGACAATTTTTTTCATGACCAAAGAATTTATTGACACAAAACTATGGGCCAGATAAGATGGCAAATAGTAAAAAACGGACAAAACTACCGAAAGGCCTGGGTAGGGGTGACGCCGTAGAATTTTTTAAAGTCTTTGATAAAATGAGATTGGTCGAAAAAGCCGACATCAAAGAACAGTTTGTTCTCGCGAAGGCTTTTGGTCGAGGGCTTTGCCTTTAAGATGTTTTGAAAGCGTACCACTTTGGCAAAAGTCTTGGGGGAGTCGCCAATATAATATTGAAAAACTCTTCGGAGCTGACGTTGACTGATTCCGGTATCCAACGCTTCAATGTTCAATGTGCCCTGACTTTTAAAAATGGTGCCCAAAGCGTTGTAGAGTCTATTGTCCCAATCAAATGAGGCACTCTTGATCTGAGATATTAGAAAGATATCGAGTTTAACCACTATTTCACTGAAATCACTTGAAACATCAAACGAATCCTCGATGAATGTGGCCACTTTCGGAATTACATCGGTCAATTTCAGATAACGATTGCTCAGTGCTCTACCATCAATGCCAAATATTTGCGGAAACATGGTAGGCAAAAAACGGATACCGATGTAATCAAAGGTCTCATCAAGTTCAAATTGGGTGTACTTCTTGCAAAACCCCATCACAAAACTCTCATTGGGAGATTTTAATGAGAAAAAAATATCGATGCATCCATCGGCCACTACACGATAATTGAACCCGTTTTTTATAGCTTGTGTAGTACGCAAACGCCAATAGCAGTATATAAACGAAAGTAATGGCTTGGCTGGCAGCACCTCATGGTATTGTACTGACCTTTCAGAAGACCGTATGGTTGGCTGTGAGGGAATGAAAAGTTGGCGTATCGAATTTTGCACCGGTTCAAGCTTTTGCTTTTTGAAGTTCTGCAGGTATTTTATCCCTGTGTTTCCACCGCTTGTGCGTCCAGAAGTAATATTCAGGGGCTTCACGTATACATTCTTCCAATTTATCCATGAACGCTTCAGAAATTTCATAGTCAGGAATTTTTTGCGGATTTTCGAAAAGCACTTCAAAACTGGCCTCGTAATGCCCCCGCTTGAGTTTTCTGACCCTTAAGAATATAGGAATCAGATTATGTGCTTTGCACAGTTGTTCCCCCCCTACATGAATGGGCACTTTGATTCCCATGAATTCTGCCCAATGGCGTTGCCTGTTCAACATAGGGGATTGGTCACTTGCAATGCCCAACACAAAAGTTTGTTGCTTGTCGGCCATTTTGGCAATGATTTCTCTTGATTCGTTGGTACGAATCAATGTTGTGCCGAATTTTTCGCGAATTCGCTTAACAAGATTGTCAAAATATTTGTTGTTTACCTTTTGGTAGATGGCAATCGCTTTGGGGGCCAATTTAGTGTTGATGCCCAGAAGCCATTCCCAGCTTGCATAGTGCCCGGCTAGCAATACCGCACTTTGATTGTTCGCCGCATAGCCGTTGATCAATTCTGGGTTGGTCACATGAAACCTGCCCAACATCTTTTCATTGGTCATGTTCATGGTCTTGATCATTTCCAAAAACATATCGCATAGATGCCTGTAGAATTTTTTTTCGATGGATAGGATTTCCTTCTGGGATTTTTCTGGAAACACCAATTTGAGATTGCCCCGAACCACCTTTTTACGATATCCGAAAACACGATAGACCAAAAAATAAACGCCATCAGAAAGCAGGTAGAGTAATCGAAACGGAAGTCTTGAGACCAGCCATAATAAAGGATAAGCGATAATATAACCCAGTAATTGCATAGTAAAACGTGTGCGCAAATATAGCTATATTTGACCCCAAACCGTGCCCATGTACAACTTGCACATTGCTACCATAGCCATTATCGCAGCAAATGTTTTGGTAACCCTACGAGGATTGAACGATGCTTCGTTTTTTGAACGTTACAAGTTTAATATCGGTGCGATTTTGGGAGGGCAAAAAGAACGTACCCTGACTTCGGGTTTTCTTCATGTGGACTTTGCCCACCTGTTTTTCAATATGTTCACGCTGTATTTCTTTGCCAATGTGGTGATTTCATGGTTCAATCCCATAAAGTTTTTGATCATCTATCTTATCAGTCTGCTCGCCGGTAGTCTATTGGCCCTTTATTTTCACCGCAATGAACCCTTTTATTCTGCGGTAGGGGCAAGTGGTGCGGTCACCGGTATTCTTTTTTCCGCAATTCTGCTGCAGCCAGACATGCAATTGGGGCTGTTGTTCATTCCAATTCCCTTGCCAGCCTATGTTTTGGGTATCGGGTATTTGCTGTACTCCATATACGGAATGAAAAATCGCTTGGGCAATATTGGCCATACGGCACATTTTGGCGGTGCTGTCGGGGGCTATGTCACTACCCTGCTATTTAGACCCTCGCTACTCGTTGACCAGACCATGATGGTCATTCTATTGGCACTTCCCATTTTGGCGCTCTTTGTTCTCCAAAAGTTAGGAAAAATCTGACACGGGTATTTTTCTTACAACAAAGTAAGGGCATTTGACAACAAAAGTTAGGCGCAAGCTGCTGAACCAATGTATTTTCGGGGTCGAATTTTAGTATAACCTGCTTAAGTTATGAAACGTATCCTATCTGCATTTTTATGTGCCACTATTTTGCTCTATGTTTCCTGTTCTGACGAGACGGTCATTTTTGAGACCGATCAAGACTCCATAGAAGTGGAAACTAACCAATCAGTGCTTGATAACAGTTTGTCAATGGACAATGCCGGAGTATTGGATATCTTCAGTGAAGACCAGACTACAGGAAAATTTGCGCGGTTTGCTGATGAGCAGGCGGGCGATTATCCGCTTACTTTGGTGGCCCAAATTTCCCCACCTTCATATACCAACGCCCAAAATCTAACAGCATCCCATGTTCATGTAGATGGTGATTTTGCGTATGTGTCGTACAATACCGTTGATGCGAAATATGCCGGTGGAATCGATATTGTCAATGTAGCCGACCCGAACAGTCCGTATGTGAGTGGACGTTTATACTACACCAATGCTGACATCAGTTCGGTAAAGTATGAAGATGGCTATGTATATGCAGCTGGTGGTGTAGATTCTGAAAAGTCGGTTTTAGCTACAGCGAACTCTTTTGTGGCTAAAATTAAGGTCGAAAACGGAAGGTTTAACCTGAGCGCAGGTATTCTGTATGGTTTTCAGGAAGGATTTGTTGCCACGGACGTTGAGACCAATGGCAATGAGGTCATCGTGACCAGTGGTAAAGACGGTTTTGTGACCCGATACAATAAAAATACGATGGAAGCCATTGATGATGCCTCGTACACCGATTTACGCTCTATTGATGTGCGCGACAATAAAATAGGATTGTTGGATGCCGATTTCGGTGTTCGAATTCTTGATAACAATTTGGCTGAGCTTTCGAGCATTCCGATTGATGCAGACTTTAGGGTGGCTGATAAACGAACCTTGGCCATTTCACCTACCAAGGTGATGGTATCTGAAGGTGATGCAGGTGCAGGGGTCTATGACTTGAACACAGGCTCTTTTCTAGAACGGGTTGCCATTCCTATCAATCCTGACAATGTAGCACAATCAGATATCGTGACCAACGCAGTTGCCGTTAATGAAGATGTTCTTTTGATGGCCAACGGTGGTGCAGGTTTGTGCCTGTCTGACGGTATCGCTGCAGCAGGTAGCGATTTAGTCGGAATCATTAAGCTGAACGGCTCCATCAACTATGTGGAGTCAAAAGGAGATTACATCTTTGCTGCCTCAGGCCGAAATGGTCTTCAAATCATTAAGATGAACAAGCCCTCCGATAGCCTTGATGGCGAATGTGCTTCGACCCAAGAGTATAGGGGTTCTTCAAACCTATCGGTAAATAGTGGTCAGCAAAACGCCTATAATAGTGGCAATAGAGGAAAAAGACTTCGTTCATTGACCGTTGATGGTGAATTGTTGATCTGCGGCACCTGGACGGTTCGAAATGGAGTCAACATAGGCGACGACGCTACTTTAGAGATGAACGGTACATTGATAGTGGCCAGAAACAGTCGAAGAAGAAATTTGACCGTGGGCGAAAATGGCACCTTCAGAGTAGAAGGAAGTCTGACCATCTACGGTGACCTTGTTCTTGAAGATGGAGCAACACTAGAGTTTATCGGAAGTGATTCACGTGTAAATATCTTTGGAAATGTTGAACGTGGTGATAATGTGACCGTCATGGGAACATTTGATGACGTACAGGATAAATTTTAAGCCAAACTAACGTAACCAAACCAAAAAGCCCCGATTCATTCGGGGCTTTTCATTTTTTTGGTATCCTAATGTTTTCACTGGATCAGCTCAGCAACTTTTGCCTCCAAGGCTGGGCCGCGAAGGTTTTTTGCAACAATCACTCCATTTTCATCCAACAAAAAGGAGGCTGGAATGGAGTTGATATTGTACAATTGGGCAATAGGATCCTGAAAATATTTTAGATTCGAGATATGGCTCCAAGATAGACTATCATTGATAATGGCCTTTTCCCAATCTTCTTTCTTTCTGTCAAGAGAAACTCCCAACACATTGAATCCCTTATCCTTGTATTTTTCATATACTGAAACGATATTGGGATTTTCAGCACGGCATGGTCTGCACCAAGCAGCCCAAAAATCGACCAATACCAGTTTGCCCTCTACGTCGTTCAATGCTATTTTGTCACCCATGGGGGTAGGGCCTGAGAAATCTGGGGCTTTCTGCCCAATATTGGTGGCTACCGACCTGTTCAACTGGGTTTGAATGTTCTTTGCAGGTTGGGTTTTTTTGATTTCTGGGGTCAGGGTCTGATACAATGAGTCTATTTTTTTGTTGGGTATGGCCTTAGTTTGCATCAAATTCTCTAAAATCAAGGCTGAAATCAACGCATTGGGATTTTCGTTCACAAAGTCAACATTCAAGTCCCTGGCCTTTTGCTGCAATTCAAAGTATTCATCCCGCAATGAACTCATGGCAACGGTATCACGCTCTGCTGAGGCCTTTCGAATATCGTCTTGCATATCTAAGACCATGTCACGGTGCTTTCTTGATTCTTCCAAAAAGCCCATAAAAAGCTCATTCTGTACCGTGCCCTCAAGGGTGGCCATTTCTAGACTGTCTTTGTGAAAGGTGAGTTCAATCGTTCCATTTTCAAGTATTACGGGAATGTTTCCCCGCGTTCCATCAACAAAAACATAATGCAAATGGGGTATTTCTTGGTTTCCTTCAAACTGAAAGGTGCCGTCTAGCGTCTGGGCGGTATCAACATCCACAATTTGGTTCAACGAATCGGATGTCCTTAAGTACACATTGGTGCCATTTTCAAGTTCACCTTCAAAATCACCTTTTAAAACAAAGCTTTCTGACTTGGTGGAACATGCCGTGATGAGCATGCCAATAAAAAATAATGCCGTTAACTTTTTTGTCATTTCATTGTTTTTGAGCGGCAAAGGTACTGATTGCACAGCGTATAAAAAAAGCCCTTAACAGATATTAAGGGCTTGGGTTTTATCGAAAGGATTTCTAAAATTGGTATCTAATGCCCAGTGCGATATCGAAATCAAAATTATCATTGAAGCCATCATAGCCCACCAATCCTATTTCGGGCCTAAAATCCAGTGACAGCAACAACGGGATATCAAAATCATATTCGATGCCGATATCGCCGGCAGCAAACACGAACAGGCCATCATCGTCATTGTCATCGGGTCTCGGTTCAAAATCAACGCTGCCGACACCGCCACCAACACCATAATACCAATTGAAACCTCCATCCAGATTATGGACCCACTGGTAAACCCCGGCCAATTTGAAGGCATCAAAATTACGGCTATCGCGCCAGCCCAAATTGAATTCGGCCCGGTTCAACCGCCCAATAGACTTTTGGTACGAAATTTCAGCACCAAAGCCGTCACTGTCTCCCAGTCGTAGGCCCAAGGTATGTTCTGAGATGCTTTGCGCACTTAAAGTGGCTGTTGCAAATAAAAAAGCAAGAAATAAAAATGTGGTAAACTTCATAAGTTGTTCTTTTGTTTAAAATTTAAAGATAGCTTTGTTCAGCTTTTTGTATAACTCATTCTCTGGCTCAAAAATTGTTCCGAATTGAATAAATCGTTGTTGCAATCGCTCTCAAATGACCTCGAAGGCACTTTGCAAACCGATAGTCTGACAAAGGCGCTCTATGCCACAGATGCCTCGGTATACCGCAAGATTCCTCTTGCCATAGCGATTCCCAAATCCGAAAAAGACCTCAAAAAAATCATTCGCTTTGCCAATGGGAATGGTGTAGGCATTATTCCAAGAACTGCAGGTACCTCTTTGGCAGGGCAGTGTGTCGGCGAAGGCATTGTGGTCGACGTTTCGAGACATTTCACCAAGATTTTGCACCTCGATGAAAAAAAGAAGCAAGTCATCGTGCAACCTGGGGTGGTTCGTGATGAGCTCAATCGGTATTTAAAACCGTTCGGTCTCTTTTTTGGGCCGAATACTTCTACCTCTAATCGCTGCATGATTGGGGGCATGGTCGGCAACAATTCTTCGGGCACGACTTCCATTCAATATGGGGTCACAAGGGATAAGGTGGTTGCCCTGAAAACGATTTTGGCTGACGGTAGTGAAGCTGTGTTTCAGTCCCTTTCAAAAGAAAAATTCCACCAAAAAACAAAAGAAGCGACTTTAGAGGGCCAAATTTACAAGATGCTCTACGATGAACTCTCGAAAAAAGAAGCACAAGAGGAAATCCGTAGCCAATTCCCCAAACCCCAGATACATCGCAGAAATACGGGCTATGCCGTGGATGCGCTATTGGACAGTTCGCTATTTGCATCCGAAGAAAACGATATCAACCTCTGCCAACTGCTCTGCGGAAGCGAGGGCACCTTGGCGTTTACCACAGAAATCATCTTGCAGTTGGATGATTTGCCGCCTCCAGTTTCCGCTATGGTGGCCACCCATTACCACACGCTGAAAGATTGCCTGACCGATGTGGCTTCGGTCATGCGGCATAATCTATACACCTGTGAAATGATGGACAGGGTGATTTTGGATTGCACCAAAAACAACCTGCAACAGCAGGCCAACCGATTTTTCGTCAATGGTGACCCCGAGGCCATTTTGATGCTTGAAGTGAGAGCAACTTCACAATTGGAACTAGAAAATGAACTTCTCAAACTACAAGATACGATTACAACATCTGGATTAAGCTATGCAAGCCCAGTCTTGCATGGTGATGAAATTGACAAGGCGTTGGAGCTTCGCAAAGCTGGGCTCGGACTTTTGGGCAACATGGTGGGTGACCGAAAAGCAGTGGCCTGTATCGAGGATACCGCCGTCGCTTTGGAAGATTTAAAGGATTTTATTCTGGAGTTTTCACAAATCATGGAACACTACGGGCAAAAAGCGGTCTACTATGCCCATGCCGGGGCGGGCGAGCTGCATTTACGGCCTATACTTGACCTTAAGAAGAAGAAGGATGTCAAACTTTTTAGAGCTATCACCACCGATGTTGCCAACTTGACCAAAAAATACGGGGGTAGTTTTAGTGGTGAACATGGCGATGGTATTGTACGGGCAGAATTCATCCCCATGATGGTAGGTGAAAAGAATTATGAACTTTTTAGACGGTTAAAAAGTTGTTTTGATCCCAATGGCATATTGAATCCTGGAAAGATTGTGGATGCCTATCCCATGGATGCCGCTTTTCGGTATGAAGTAGACAGAAAAGAGCCTGAAATTGAAACCTTGCTCGATTTTTCTGATAACGAGGGTATATTACGGGCCGCTGAAAAATGCAACGGAAGCGGTGATTGCCGAAAGACCCATCACTTTTCTGGGGCCATGTGCCCAAGTTACCATGCCACCAAAAATGAAAAAGACACCACAAGGGGCCGTGCCAATGCGCTGCGTGAGTTTTTGACCGATTCGAACAGTGCCAATCGATTCAACCATAAAGAGTTAAAAGAAGTTTTCGATTTATGCCTAAGCTGTAAGGCCTGCGCCAAAGAATGCCCCAGCAATGTAGATGTGGCTGCATTAAAATCAGAGTTTCAGTACCAGTATCAAGAAGCAAATGGATATTCATTGCGCAACAAACTTTTTGCTTACAATACAAAACTCAATGCCTTTGGCAGTAAAATGGCAAGTGTCACCAACGCTGTATACGGCTCAAAGGTTTTGTCAAATTTGCTGAAGAAAACAGTCGGTGTGGCACCTAAAAGAAGCTTCCCAAAAGTTTATAGTTTTGATTTTGATAAATACCTTAAAAGATTTTCAAATCAAGAAGTTACAAAAAATAAAATCGTTCTTTATATTGATGAGTTTACCCAATATTTGGATATTGCAGTGGGGCAAGATGCCATTACACTGCTTCGATATCTGGGGTATGATGTGAAATTGTTTTTTGCAGAAAGCGGCCGCACACATATCTCAAAAGGCTTTTTAAGCCAAGCGAAGCGATTGGCACAAGAAAACCTTCAAAACTTAACCGAAATTATAGATTCCCAGACACCCATATTGGGTTTGGAGCCTTCGGCCATCTTAACTTTTCGGGATGAATACAGACGATTGGTTGCTAACACGTCTAAAGTAGAACGGTTGGCCGCACAATCCTTTTTGGTGGAGGAGTTTTTGGCGCAAGAAGTCACAAAGGGCAATTTGGATGCTTCAAAATTTACCGACGAGGCCAGAACCATTAAAATTCACGGGCATTGCCATCAAAAAGCACTGTCAAATCAAAAAGTGACCTTTGATGTGCTTAACCTTCCTGCCAATTACTCCGTCTCTATCATTCCCTCTGGTTGCTGTGGTATGGCAGGTTCTTTCGGTTATGAACATGAACATTATGATGTGAGTATGCAAATCGGGGAGTTGAAGCTGTTTCCAGCCGTAAGAAAAGCCTCCGAAGATACCATCATCGCTGCAAATGGCACGAGTTGTAGGCACCAGATTTATGATGGTACGGGCAAAAAAGCGCTACACCCCGTCAGTATCTTGAGAGAGGCCCTCCTTCTTGGGTGAGGCTTCCCCAGGTTCTTCATCAAACTCAATATCGATATCTGTTTTGTCGGTTATTGAGGCAATGAGCTCGTTGATATCCATTTCTTTGATATCCTCATCAGCAAAGAACGGTGACAATTTATCGTGGTTGTACTGGTAGACCTTCCAACGTTTGAACGAATATTCAAGAGCCGTGAGGTTTTCGACCCAATCCCCTGAATTTAGGTAGACGGTCTTACCGTATTTGTTTTCAATAAGCTCTTTCTTGGGTTGGTGAATGTGTCCGCAGACCACATAGTCATACCCGTTCTCAATGGCAAGTTCAGCAGCTACATTCTCAAAATCATTGATGTATTTCACTGCACCCTTGACACTGTTCTTTATTTTTTTGGATAGGGAATATTTCTCCTTGCCCATACGGGCGAGCCACCAATTCACAAACCTGTTCATTAGAATAAGGATGTCGTAACCGTAACCGCCGAGCTTGGCCAGCCATTTTGCATTTTGGATGGAAACGTCAAATACATCGCCATGAAAAATCCAGGCACGTTTTCCATCCAGATTGAGCACCAATTTATTGGCAATCTTGAAATTTCCGATTTGGGTGTCCGCAAATTTGCGCAGCATTTCATCGTGGTTGCCCGTGATGTAGTGTACCTCGGTGCCTTTGGATGCCAAACCGATGATTTTCTTCAACACCTTTAGATGTGACGGGGGGAAATACCGCTTACTGAATTGCCAAATGTCGATGATATCGCCATTCAAGACCAGTTTTTTGGGCTGTATGCTGTTCAAATAGGCGATGAGTTCATCCGCATGGCAGCCGTAGGTACCTAAATGTACATCTGATATTATGGCCAGTTCAATCTTCCTTTTTTTCAAACTACGTGGTTTAACATGCAAAATAAAGGCGTGGGAATAAACTTATAATCAAATCTACGCTAAGTCTGTATGAGCATATTGTAAATTATAACTGTACTTTTTATACCAAATGTTATTTTAACATTAAGCGGACGTGTTTCATAGAAAAATTATAAGATTTACCTTTACAGCTAATTCTTTTAGATGGCAGGGAATACTTTCGGACACCTTTTTAAACTAACCACATTCGGCGAATCACATGGCAAGGCCATTGGTGGAATCATTGATGGATGCCCAGCTGGCATTGAATTGAATCTCGAAGTGGTACAACAGGACCTCGACCGAAGGAGGCCCGGACAATCAGCCATTGTGACCCAGCGTAAAGAACCCGATACCGTTGAATTTTATTCTGGAATCTTTGAAGGAAAGACCACGGGCACGCCAATAGGCTTTGCCATTCACAATACCAACCAGAAGTCAAAGGATTACTCCCATATCAAGGATTCGTACCGCCCTTCACATGCCGATTATGTGTATGATAAAAAATATGGTTTTCGTGATTATCGTGGTGGCGGGCGCAGTTCGGCACGTGAGACGGCGAGTAGGGTAGTTGCCGGGGCCGTTGCAAAGCAATTTCTAAAGGAAGTCAAAATCCATGCGTTTGTCTCACAAGTGGGTACAATGAAATTGGAAAAACCGTATCAAGAACTGGATTTTTCAAAGATTGAGTCCAATCCCGTGCGGTGCCCTGATGTTGAAATGGCCCAGAAAATGGAGGATTATATCAAATCCATCAAAAAAGAAGGGGATACCATAGGAGGTGTGATTACCTGCGTGGCACAAAATGTACCAATCGGACTCGGCGAACCTGTTTTTGATAAGCTTCATGCCGAGTTGGGCAAGGCCATGCTCTCCATCAATGCGGTCAAAGGTTTTGAATATGGTAGCGGATTTGGTGGCGTGAAAATGAAGGGTAGCCAACACAACGACCAGTTCAACGAAGATGGCACCACCACTACAAACTATAGCGGAGGCGTTCAGGGCGGTATCAGCAACGGTATGGATATTTACTTCAGTGTGGCCTTTAAACCCGTGGCGACAGTTTTACAGGGTTATGAAACCATCAACAAAGATGGTGAAAAAGTTCAAGCCCAAGGTAAAGGAAGGCATGATCCCTGTGTGGTGCCGCGCGCAGTGCCGATTGTTGAGGCCATGACGGCATTAGTCTTGGCAGATTATGTGTTGATGGCAAGAACGAATAAGGTTTAGGCGAACATTAAAGGTGTTGAACAAAGTCCATCCGTTTTCCAAGTATTCGGATAATGAAAATTTCATCACCATCTTCATGAAAGTAGAAAATGACGTGTGCTTTGAAGTTGTAATACTTTAATGTCTCACCTAGTTTTGACGCATCTTTTGCCAGCTCTGGCCTAGTTGCCAATTCAAGCATAAAATCCTCTAATTCATACAAGTACGAAACAGCTTGTTGTTGCCCAAAATATTTTATTCCGTACTTATAGATGCCGACTAGGTCGAATTGGGCCTGTGAGGATAATTTATAGTTTGCCACTATCAACCTGTTGGATGATATCAGAAACTTTTAGTGGACTATTTCCGCTTTGTAAACCAATATCAATTGCATTCTTAAGTTCCAACAGTTTCGCGTTTTCTTGTTGGTCTTTGCGGACTAAATCCCTAATGTACTCGCTATCATTAGTAAAATCTCCGCTCTGAACACGCAATTTTATCCAATTGTCTTGTTGGTTTGTAAAGGTTATAGATTTTCTTATGGTATCCATGATTTGAAAATATGGTGCAATATAGCTAATATTTGCACCAGTTGTATCCGTAATCATATATTAAATTTTTGTCTTTCCCGAATCATCATTCATACTTCTCATTTCGTATTTCCTACTTCAAACTTCGTATTTCTCATTTCGTATTTAAAAAAGTATCTTACCACACAAAACTAAACTATGCGAAAATTGGAACTGCATTGGCAAATCCTGATTGGAATGTTGCTGGGCATTGTTTTCGGATTTGTCATGACCTATCCTGATTGGGGTCGTGATTTTGTAACGGATTGGATTACTCCGTTCGGGACCATCTTCGTGAATTTGTTGAAATTGATTGCCATTCCCTTGATTTTGGCATCGCTCATCAAAGGTATTTCTGATTTAAAGGACATCTCAAAGTTCAGGAATATCGGTCTCAGAACGATTGTCATCTATATCTGTACGACCGTGGTTGCCATAACCGTTGGGTTGCTTTTGGTCAATGCCATACAACCTGGCGAAGGCATTTCACAAGACACGATTGATAAATTGACGGAAACCTACGCTACCGACAAAGGAGTGACCGATAAGTTGGAAGAGGCCTCGCGCCAAAAAGAAAGCGGGCCGCTACAATTTTTGGTCGATATGGTGCCTGAAAATGCCCTCAATGCGATGACCGATAACAGTTTGATGCTGCAGGTCATTTTCTTTGCTATTTTTCTGGGCATTTCAATGTTGCTCATCGGTGAAAAAGATTCAAAGCCGCTGAAAGCCTTTTTTGATTCCCTGAACGAAGTGGTGCTCAAGATGGTCGATTTGATCATGCTCACGGCACCCTATGCCGTATTTGCCCTCTTGGCGGGCGTGGTGGTATCATCTAGTGACCCTGAACTGTTGTTGGCTTTGTTGAAATACTCTGGGGTGGTGATTTTGGGCCTTTTGTTGATGATTGTTTTCTACAGCATTGTGGTCTCGACCTTTACACGCTATAATCCGTTGACGTTTTTGAGCAAGATTAGTCCGGCACAATTGCTGGCATTTTCAACCAGTTCAAGTGCCGCCACCTTACCGGTGACCATGGAGCGGGTTGAAGAGCATATTGGTGTTGACAAAGAGGTTTCCAGTTTTGTGCTTCCGGTCGGAGCCACCATTAATATGGACGGCACCAGTCTCTACCAAGGTGTGGCAGCAGTATTCATCGCCCAGGCACTCGGCTTTCCGTTAGATTTGTCAGGGCAGTTGACCATTGTATTGACTGCGCTTTTGGCCTCTATTGGCTCGGCCGCCGTACCCGGGGCGGGCATGGTCATGTTGGTTATTGTACTGGAATCCATCAACTTTCCGGCAGATAAACTGGCCATTGGTCTGGCCTTGATTTTTGCGGTCGATAGGCCGTTGGATATGTGCCGTACGGTTGTAAACGTGACCGGTGATGCTACCGTATCAATGATGGTGGCCAAATCAGTTGGAAAACTTGGAAAGCCCAAGGTGAAAAATTGGGACGACCACTATGAAGAAGTGAAGTAGGTATTGGTTAAAAGTTATTAGTTAATAGTGTTTTCAGGGAATATAAAAAATTATATCCCTATCGGGAATGTTATTTAAAAGAGATAATCCAAATCCAGGAATATGTACATATTTTATGCTAATAATTTCAATGGATTTTTGAACTTCCCCCAATAACCATTAACTTTTAACCATTAACTCAACTGCCATGAACATCTGTTTTCTAATGTACCCATGGGAAGAAATCGACCCAGAAAACGACACCAGCCTTGCACTGATTCACGAGTGCGTAAAGCGCACCCACGGGGTGGCAATCTGTACTCCAGCAAACTTGACCATACGAAACAGTGTCACTTCGGCTTTTTGTACGGTCATCAATCGATTGGATAAAGTGCCCAGCAGCCTTAAATCATTTTACAAACAGGCCACTATTCGTGAAGAAATGCTTCCACTGGCAGGTTTTGACGTCATTTTTATGCGCGCCAATCCGCCATTGGACCCCTTGATGCTCAATTTTTTGGATTCCGTGAAAGACGATGTCTTTATTGTCAACTCCCTTCAGGGATTGCGGGAAGCAAACAACAAGCTCTACACGGCGGCTTTTGGCGATAGCCACAGCAACATCATTCCTGTGACCCATGTTTCCAAGAACAAGAATTATTTGGTCAAACAGATCAAGGAATCCCCAGCGGAAAAGATGATTCTAAAACCACTGAACGGGTTTGGGGGTTCAGGGGTCATCCTCATAGAGAAGTCTGCAATGAGCAATATCAAATCATTGCTAGACTTTTATGTAACCAACTCAGATGGAACATCCAACTACGTTATACTTCAAGAATACATTGAAGGTGCTGATGAAGGTGACATCCGTATTTTATTGTTGAACGGTGAGCCGATTGGAGCCATGCGGCGGCGACCCGGTAATGATGACCACCGTTCGAATGTGTCGGCGGGGGGATCCGTTGAAAAACACTCCTTGACCAAACATGAAAAAGCATTGTGCAAGCAAATTGGCCCAAAATTGGTCAAAGATGGACTTTATTTTGTGGGGATTGATGTCATTGGCGGCAAATTGGTAGAGGTCAATGTGATGTCCCCAGGTGGGATTACCTATATGAACAAGGTCTATAAGACCAAGATCCAATGTCAGGTCATCGATTTCATTGAGAGTAAGGTCTTGGACAAGCTACAGGCTTTTGATAGGCGCTCACGACTTCGAAAAGAGGTTGAGGATGCTTAAGCTTCCCGTTGCCGAGATCATCGATAAGATTGAAAAGGGGGAAACTTTTGAAGCCGTTTCTTCTGACTATTCTTTTACCCTAAAAATCGAAGAATACGTACCCTATGTCTGTGGCGCGGTGCATGATGGGCATCAATTCAGAAAATCCCTTTGGGAAAACTGTATCCATACGGAATACGAACGCTGGTATGAAGAGGATCCCTGTACCAAGCAAATGGTACAAACACACCCCATAGTCATTGCTGGAATGGACAGTCGTTTTGAATATGACCTGAATCGCGCCCCTCAAACCGCCATCTATGAGGATGCCTGGGGGAAAAAATTGTGGAGGAATCCTTTGGCCACCAAAGAGATCGATATGAGCCAAGCAAAACATCGGGCTTTTTATATGGTGGTCAACACACTGATTTCAAAATTGGAATCCCTCCACAAAAAAGTACTGGTGTTCGATATGCACAGTTACAATTGGAAGCGCTGGGAGAGGGAAGTGCCCACGTGGAATCTGGGTACGGCCAATATTGACAATGACCGTTTTGGCCAAATTGCCCATGACTGGAGCATAAAATTAGGGCAGATGCAACTGCCAAACGAAATCAAATCCACTTCAAAAATCAATGACACCTTCCAAGGAAACGGCTATTTTCTAAAATACATCACCCAGAATTTTAATAAAACCCTTGTTTTGGCCACTGAAATAGCAAAAGTGTATTGTGATGAGCTTTCAGAGGTAATTTATCCAGAAGTGGTGCAATCGGTAGAAAACCAATTGCGAGATTTGATACCTTTGCAAGTCAAAGAATTCACGAGCACCCCATGATAGAAGAAAAAGAGCGACAGGCACTGCAACAATACTATGCCGACCTTTTCGAAATCGACGCGAACCTTGACCGACTGGTCAAACGCATCGAGCTGTTGAATTATGTGAATCCGCAGAACATTGAAAAAGAGAAGCACCGCTTTTTTGCCTCCAAATATAGCATTGAGCCTGAATTTAAGTACCCAAAGGTCAAATTTAACCCCTTCAAATTACAGCGGCTCTTTTTTGCCCAACGGTTGGAAAGGATTCAAGATGATACCGTTCGGAAAATGTATACCGACGTCATCAACTACTATTCAAACATGATTCAGTGCATTGAGACAATTGGCAAGGGAAAGCGTTTTTATTACAACTCCCTCAGTGTGTATGGCACACCTACGGAAAAAGACGTGCAGAATGCCCAATTTATTTTGCACTACGAAGATGAGCCACTTTCGATGGATATGGAGAAGGTGTTCACACCACTGGAAGCCAAGGAATATTTCATGGAATTTTCCCAACAGTATGATTTTCCCCTACAGGTGCGCTTTTCAACCCATATTGCTGCCGATGCCATGGTAAGCAACAGCTCAAAAACACTGATTATCAAAAAAAACAGCAAGTTCAGCAAAAACCAATTGCTGACCTTGGCGAACCACGAAATCGGAGTACACTTGGTAACGACTTTTAATGGGTTGGAACAACCTTTGAAGATATTTTCAAACGGGATGCCCAAAAATGTGGAGACCCAAGAGGGGCTTGCCATCTTGAGCGAGTACATGGGCGGTGCGCTTACACTAAAACGGCTGAAAGAACTGGCCCACAGGGTCATGGCTTCGGATAGTCTTATTAAGGGATACAGCTTTGCTGACACCTTTGATTTGATTCACAACAAGTACAAATTGGATCGCGAAGAGGCGTTTTCAATAACCCTTCGAGCCCACAGAGGTGGGGGTTTCACGAAAGACAGGTTATATCTTAGCGGGCTCAGAAAAATCTTCAAGTGCTACAAGAAAGAAGAAAACATGGAAGTGCTTTTTATGGGTAAAGTCTCTTTGGATGATGTGGAAAACATCAAATACTTGCGAAAACTGGGGTTGGTTCAAAAAATAACCCATAAAAGCCATTCTTTTGACCAAAAACTGAACACCAACAGTACGCTGGACTTTATCCTAAATAATCTGAAATAGTCATCCCAAAAACTTGGCCTGTAATTCTGGGGTAGGAATCATGCATTGGTCTTTTCTTCCAAACCACTTATAGCGGTTTTTGGCCACAAAATCATAAATGATGTTTCGAAAACTCTTCGGAATCCATTTAAAAACCTGCAGTGCCTTCCAAAGTCCGCCAAACTCATTGGCGATTTCCAGAGCGGCATCTGATTTGACATAATACGCCATGCCCGGTTCTATCAAAATAATGGAATCTACCTTTGAGGTATCAATTTGATGTTCTCTGATGAGCTGTTCACCGATGTCACTTTGCAGGGCAGCATAGCGAAAGACATCCTTTTTATCACGCTTGATGACAAATTGAATGGCCCCGTTGCAGAGGTTACAGACCCCGTCAAAAAGTATGATTTTTTTTGAGTCAGCCATAAATTTTCATTTCCTTGAAGATGGAAATCTTTGTTCAAATTCCCAATCCCGCGAACCTGTCCGCCTTAAGCGGACACGGGAATCTATTCATCCACAATGCAAAGATACGACGGAGCGGAAAGAAAAACCAGTATACGCAGGCTGCCCAACAATTCAGGGGGCCAAGGTTGGTCTTACGGTCATGGTCAAAGTGGCAAACCTTTCATTTTTCCTCTGACACCATTGAATCTAGGGCTTCACTTATTGAGGTTTCTCCGTTCAAGATTTCATACGTTTTATCGGATGGACCATTATCATGCAATGAACAGATCAAGGTCTGGGCTACATCAGCGCGACTTATCTCTCCTCTGTGGCCAAGTTTTTTGGCTATTTCAATTGTACCTTTTGCGTCGTCGTTGGTGAGGGAGCCAGGCCTTACAATGGCGTACCTAAGATTACTTTTTTTGAGGTATTCGTCGGCATTGTGCTTGGCTTGTAGGTATTCTTGTAACTCATTGGCCTGTCCTGGTTCATCGGCCCCCATCGAGCTTAACATTACGAACTTTTTGATGTTTGCATTGTTTGAGGCATCAATTAATTTTTTGGCACCTTCTTGGTCAACTTCAACTACTTTTTTACCCCCTGAACCTGCAGCAAATATGACTTTGTCAATACCTTTTACGGTGTGGGATATATCTTTCTCCAAATCACCCAGCACTGCATCAATTCCCTTAATCTTGAATTGCTCTATTTGTGATTCCTCACGCACCATGGCAACTGGTTTAAAATATTGAGACTTGGCCAAAAGATTTATTATTTGCTTCCCGGTATTCCCGTTTGCACCAGCCACTAATATATTTTCCATATTCATATTTTTTATTGTGTGTAAACTAGTACGAATGTTTGCAATCTATGGCCGAGAATGGTTTTTATCTTAACGTATTTGAACGTAAAGCTTGATTTTTGTTAGAGGGTGTTCAAGAAGTTGGTCAAATCTGTCTCTTTGTCAAGCTGCAATTTCTTTTTTATGAGCATCGCACTATCCGAACTAAGGCTAAGATGAGATTTCTCAATCCCTTTACTGATTTCGAAAAGACAATAATAATATAATCCTGAATTTACGGTATGATCAAATTCAGGCCTTCCCCTTGGGAGAAGGTTTGGAAGGGGCCACCAACTCTAACTGATCCACGCTTACATTGGTGGTAAACATGCCATAGTTGACCACGGCCTTATTTTTTTCCAATCTGTCAATGCTGCCAACGGCCTTGCCATCATGCATGCGCACGCGGTCACCAATCTTAAAAACGGGTCTGGGCTTGTTCTGCTCTTTTTGGATGGCTTTTTTCTTTTCCACCTTTTTCTGTTCCCTGACCTTGACGATTTTCTGCTGTAATTCGTTTGCAGTTTGTTTCTTTTCCGCTTTCTTGGCTTTTGCTTCCTTCGCAGAGGTTTTCTTTCGTTTGCTGTTCTCCGTTTCTACGATGCGAAGCAACTCAGAGATCAATGGGCGTTTCTTCTGGTCATGAAAATACTTTTCTGCGGCATCGCTGACCTTATTGCCCAAATGAACCATACGCTGGTTATGGTCATAAAGTTCTTGGTAGTTCTCCAGTTTTGATTTGACCTTGGCATTGAGTTTTTCCAGCCGTTCTGCTTCTTCACGGGCCTTTGCCTCTTCGTCTTGAAGGCGTGAGCCCGTTTTCTCCATTTTGCTGCGCTGCTTTTGCAGTTTTGAGATGGTGGCATCAAAGCGAACCTTGCCGCGGTCTATCTTTTTCTTGGCCTTGTTGATGAGGGAGTAGGGAATACCGTTTTTCTGGGCCACCTCAAACGTAAATGAGCTTCCCGCTTCTCCCAAGACTAGTTTAAAGGTCGGTTCGAGCGTTCTATTGTCAAATAACATGTTGGCATTGGTGGCGTGAGGCAGTTCGTTGGCCAATAATTTAAGGTTGGCATAGTGGGTAGTGATGACCCCGTAGGAATTACGTTCGTAAAAAACCTCTAAAAAAGCTTCTGCCAAGGCACCCCCGAGTTCTGGGTCAGAACCCGTACCAAATTCGTCGATGAGAAAAAGTGTTTGGTCATTGCACTTCTTCAAAAATTGGTTCATGTTTTTCAGACGGTAGCTATACGTGCTCAAGTGGTTCTCGATACTCTGGTTATCGCCAATATCCGTCAAAATCTTTTCGAACAAACACACTGAACTCCTTTCATGAACGGGGATTAGAAGTCCTGATTGAAGCATTACTTGAAGTAGTCCGATGGTCTTTAAGGTGATACTTTTTCCTCCCGCATTGGGGCCTGAAATAACAATAATCCGGTTTTCGGGATGCAGTTCGATGGTTTGCGGCCATGTTTTTTCATTTTTTCGCTCATTGGAAAGGTAGAGCAGGGGATGATAGGCATCAATCAGTTCCAGCCGCTTCTCTTCATTGATTTCGGGCAGTATGGCATTCATCTCAGAAGCATATTTGGCTTTTGCCGCCGTAATGTCAATGTGTGCCAAATAGTCTTGATGCGTGGCAAGTAATTCGGAATAGGGGCGTATATAGTTTGTAAGTTGGAGAAGAATGCGTTGAATTTCCTCCTTTTCGTCGTACTCCAAATTGTTCAGCTCACGGGTATGTGACAGCGTTGCCTCTGGAATGATGTACACGATGCTTCCCGTTTTGGAGTTGCCCATGACCGTACCGCGTACTTTCTTGCGATACATCGCCTTCACGGCCAAGACACGGCGGTTCTCGACCACGGATTCACGGATTTCATCCAAAAACTCTGCTGTCTGGTAACGCTGCAATGCGCCGTTGAAACTGGAGTTTATCTTTGATCGGACCTCATTGATGCTTCTGCGGATATTCTTCAGAGAAACGGAGGCATCATCGCGTATCTCCCCAAATTTGTCGATAACATTGCCAATCTCTTCGGGAATGGCAGTGTTCTCTTCCAAAGCTTCCGTCAGTTCGAACAACAACGGATAGTACTCCTTAAACTTTTTGAGGAATTTTTTATGAATGGCCACCGTGTTGCACAAGGAAGCGATTCTGCGAAATCCAGAAACCTCCAGCACCGTGTTTTCAATTTTCAACAATTTCAATTCGCCATTGATGGCATCAAATCCGTGATTGGGAATGCGATTTTCATTGGTGTAGGAGGAAAGGTACTCTGAAGTCTGCCCCAGCACCTTGAAGAGTTCCGTTTTGTCATCGATGGGCTTGATCTCAGCTACGGACTTTTTGCCCAATTCGGTATTGCAGCGACCGACCAAGTGGTCGAGCACGGTAGGAAATTCAAGGTCTTGAAGCGTTTTGGTGTGTATTTGGCCCATTATTTGACTGAACTCGGTAATCTTCCGTTTAGAATAAAGTCGACAATGTGATTTCGATGTTCACTCACCTTGTCTTTTGATAGGTGCTGCCATAATTCGCCATGGCTTCGGCCTTTATCATAAATCACACGATAATTGGTAAAGGGTGTTTTTTCAAGCTCCTTTTCAAGATGTTCAGTATATTTTGCAATAGTGGCATCGCTCATGAACAATATCGGGCTTTGAAGGCTCTTTAAATATTGTATGGGCGAGGCTTCTAAAAACCTAGCTTCTGAATCCCCAAAAACGGCTTCCACATGCAAAACGGCCAGTTCAGGATTACCGCCATTTTTAAAGGTTTGGTGGTAGTCGACAATATCGTACGTTCCGGAAATCGGAACCACCCCCTTGAAAAGCTTTTGCGGCAGCCCAACTTCCTTCAAATAAGTTTTATTTAAATCAAGAAGTGCGGCCAGATGTGCCCCTGAGGAATATCCACCTATAAAAAAACGATCTTGGCTATAACCATATTCAGCGGAGTTGTGAAACAGATATTTTACTGCTTTTGCCACATCTTTGATATGCTCGGGATGCTGTATGCCCTCATCCAATTCAGCATTTCGCCACGTTGCTGGGCTACGACGGTGGCCAATACTCGCCACGGCAATTCCGTTAGTGGCAAATTGTCTTGCCAAGTCCATTTCCATATCCTTGTCACCATACGACCATGCGCCGCCACCTATCCAGATAAATAATGGACATTGATTGCATGCCTCAGGAAGCACCAGATTCAAACGTTGCAACGAATCTCCCTCTTGAACATAGGCCAAGTCATTGATTTGCTTTAATTCTTGTGCGGAAATAAGGCCGCAGAAAATGAGGAGAAAGAATTGAAAGTATAAAAAACGCATTTCGAAATGTATTTATGACCTTTTAGGCAGCTGCAAAGATACTAATTACCAATACCTCCGGGGTGAAAGAGTAGTTTAACAAAAATGGCCGCTCCAATAGCAAAAGCAAAACTCAACAAGGTGCCAATCAGCACATATTCCGTTTTATTAAAACCCTCCTCTTGCTCACTTCGGTAGCGTAAAATGGATTTTGCCGCCAATAGGAAACCAATAGCAGAAAATTGGTTGATAAATACAAAAACCAGCACCAGCCAACGCTCCGTTAGTCCGATGACCCTACCTGCATTGGGGAGGTCTTCCATCCGTTCGGGATTTTCAGCTGCTACGCCATTGGTTAGCTTTAAATCGAATACCAAAAAGATTTCTTTGATGAGAATATTGGTGGTCTTTCCACAAAAGACAAAGGCAATCAAAATGGCCAACCATGCCTCGGGAATCTCAATGCCCACAATCGGCTCCAAAGGCACCCACTTTGCAAAAACGAGCACCGTGACCCCCAGAAAAAGTAGGTGCAGGGCCTGATCGATAAAAAAGGCGTATTTGCCCACCCATTTGCTTTTGGCCACCATAGGCTTAAATCCATCAATCAACCAGTGGGTCAGTGCGATGAATAGTGCAGCGAATATAAACTTGATTTGGAACGAAAGCACCCAAGAGGTTACGAACATAACAAGCACGTGCCATTTCAGATAGCTGCTCTTAAAGCCCTTTTCATTCTTGTCCTTCGCATTTTTGGCAGACTGAAAGGTGAAATCGGTGAGTAGGTGGGCGAGGAGTTGTAGTAGTAACAGTTGGGTTAAGGTCATGGTGTCATTGTAATTGAGAAAATCTAAGTTAATAGTTATTGGTTAATCGTTATTGGGATGCAACTATTAACTTTTAACGATTAACTACCTCAATTTAAGTCATATCTGCCATTCTAGCACGAAAAAACACTACTGCCTTCTCAATGGCGTTCCATCCCAAGCTTGTAGAGTGCTGGTTTACCGAAGATTGTGAAATACCCAGTTCATCGGCAATGGCCTGCTCGCTCTTGCCGAACAACTTGTGATAGAGTACCAAACTCTGTTTTTCGGTCGCTTTGTTGATGGTATGGTCTAGCAAGGCCATCAACGGCTCCATTTCTTGGTTGAGTGCGGAATTGCCTGATTCAAAGAACAGCGTATTCTTGATGACGACCCGTTCTTTGCCATGGCTGCCTTCTTCATTGATCTTACGGCCCGATTGATAGATGGCCTCCCCATCGATGATGCCCCGTTCAGGGTCAAAACGTTTTAATGGCCCGTACCCGATGGCCAAACGGATGCCATAGACTTCAAAGTTCTTGAGACGATTTTCTTTATCCTTGGGGGAAACGGTAAACGATTTCACCCAGCTTTTAGCCAATAGGGCCACTGTAAGTCCATCTTCGGGATTGGGCACCACGCACTCCCAGGCATCACCCTTGACCAAGCGTGCATAGGTGTTGAATTTCATAGCCAAAGCAATGTTCAATGACCGCAAACGGGCCTCCAAAACTTCTTTTTGTGCGTTCGATAGACTGGTAAAAGCCACCACATCACCTGATATGACAATATAGTTCATACGGCAAAGATACAAAATATAAGTTTAAGAACTTATAAAATATAAATATAAGTTTAATAGCTTATAAATAATTGATATAAGCCTGAGAGCTTATGCTTTTGTAGCAAGCTTATGAAATAGGGCATGTCTTAAAAGAATTGAAACTAATTTTCTAAAGAGAATAACCCTGTTATAGTAATATTCCTTTCTTCGAACTTTTCTGTAGAATAATTAAATTCTTCAAAATTTACATTGATATCCAATTCCCAAACATCAGTACCAACATTTAAGCCTTGGATTTTTCCGTTTTCTATTGCAATACTTTTATCAACAATGCAAAAACATAGATTTGTAAAAAAGGTACTACTGGAAATCAAGTCGCTATTTTGAAAAACAAAATTTTCAAGTGCAGGGTCGACTTCAAAAACTATAATTTCAGTATTCTCATCATCAACCCAACTTGGCGCAGGGTCTAAATAGTAGGAGTATTCAAAAACCAATTTTTTTCCCGTGGTAATGTACGCAAAGCCATAATCATCAAGAGCAATCGATGAGTTTTTATGCAGATTGAACGATTCTACTATAATGTCGTCATCAGGATTTGATAACTCTTCCTGAAGGGTGTCCAGCCTATTCTCTACTTCAACATTTTCTGTATCAGAAGTCGTACATGAACTCAACAGCAAAACGCTTGATGCCCAAATTTTAAGAATCTTCATAATAGCAAGCTAATTATGACAAAGAACATCAAAATTTTAATTTGGTCGTTAGATCTTCAACTTAATTGATGATTTATTAAAATTAAATGACGCCTTGAATTGCTTGACTTAACTCTTTCGTTCCAAACCGTACCACATCGGTTGTTGGTAAACCAGTAAGCTGTTGTATATCATGAATTTTGTTTTGGGCGGTTTTTGCGTCCATACCATAAGTGTTCAGGGCAATGCCAATAGTCTTGGCTTGCTGTTGCGACCCACAGACGTTGGCCACGGCCTCGTTGAGTTTGATAAACTCATCCAATGGGGGAATGGGCACATGCGAGACGGGATAACGCAAATGGTCATGAAAGGCTTTGTGGCACAAAATAAAGTGGGTCGCCTGTGAGCCCCGTATCAAGGGTAGGGTAGCCGTACTTCCTGGGTGCGCCAAGGACCCTTGTCCTTCAATGATGACAATGTCTTTGTCCGCTTGCTCCAACACGGCTTCTTCAACCGCGCCCGCTGCTTGGTCTACCTTAATGGCATCAAGGGGAATGCCGTTGCCCATCAACGTGATACCGATTTGTCCCGTGGGCACAAAACCTACGTTAATATCTTTCTTTTTGAGTGCAGCATAGAGTTCGAGACCAGCAGTCATCTTGCCCGCAGCCATATCGGTACCGATCATCAGAATCCGTTTGTTCTTTAACTGAGCCGCTTTGCCCGTGGCGATGGGGTAGGAGGGCTTGGGTTTTCGAACATCCCAAATAACATTGTGGTTTAGCAGATGCCCAAAGCGTTTATTGAGGTCGTCGTGCAGTCCGTTGATCAATGAAAGTCCGTTTTTTAGGGCGTGGCTGATGGGTTTGTCCCATTCTTCAGGGAACTTGCCACCACTGGGAGCGATACCCAATACCATAATTTCTGAATGCATCGCAACAGCCTCATCCACAGTAGCTACAACAGGAATCGTATACGATAATCCCACAGCTTCTTGAACCGTTTTACCCGCATAATGAGAATCAATAACGCAAACAATGGGGTGTTTTGAGAAGCGCATGAGCCCAAAGCCCATCTTGCCCGAGTCGTTGTCGAGCGCGCCTTCCATATAGATGCAGATTTTTTGGCTTGAATTAAACATTTTGACTGCTATTTATACGACACCCCTGTCCGCCTGTGGCGGACTGTCCCCTCAAGGGGACAATGATCACGTTTTCCAAAGTTCCAATCAAACCGTGTACATTTTAAAGGGACAATTTTTTTGTTTTTCAGATTTAGCACTTCCCATTTCCCAATTTCCCATTTCATACTTCGCATTTCATATTTAATACTTCGTATTTCAACATTCTAACTTTTAAACTTTCCTCCATGGCCTGGAACATCAAGTGGCATTGTGATTTCATTGACCAATGGTGCACCCTCGCAAGGATCGGGATTCAGATTCAGGTGTGAATCCAGGTCAATATGGTCGAGCATACCCGAAACTGCGGCGCCCGCCGCAATAGAAATGGAGGTTTCACCCATACAGCCAATCATCGTTTTGAGTTTATGGGCATGTGCCGTAGCAATGATACGCAAGGCGCCAGTAATGCCACCACATTTCATCAGCTTCATGTTTACACCATCGACATTATCGGCCCATTTTGGGATGTCCGTGGCAAAACGGCAGCTCTCATCCACAAAAATCGGCAAGGGTCTGTTCTTGAACAGCTGGGGAAGGTCTGCTTCGCCCCCCTCGACCAAGGGCTGTTCCACATATTCGCAGTGGCGTTCGGCCAACCATTGCATCATGTGCTTCGCGTCATTGACATTCCAACCCCCATTGGCATCGACCCGTATGGAAATTGGGTGTTTTTTATGGTATTGCAATACTTCTTGATACATGGCTTTGTCAGCTTCGATACCTTCGGGATTGCCCAACTTGACTTTTAGGGTTTTGATGTCCATTTCTTCCAGAATCAACGGCAAACGTTCCCGTGCTTCTTCAGGACTCATGATTCCCAAGGTGATGGAAGTAGGTTTTGTGGGCTTGGGAAAACCCAGCAATCTGTATAGTGGCATTTGGGCCTGCTTTGCTTTTAGGTCCCACAGGGCGATATCCAGTGCGGCCAGTGCACATGGGGCCAATCCGTGTTCCGATGCAGAATCGTATACGATATGAGGCATCTCGAGATTGCCATTTTCTGCCAAAAAAGCTTCCAGTTGGCGTTGGGCTTCCTCGGCGGTTGCGGCTCCTTCACTTTCGCCAGGCGATGTTTCGCCCCATCCCGTATGACCATCTTTGGTAACGGACACAAAAAGATTGGTTTGTCCGTCTCGAACCCCACGACTTATCCGTAAGGGAAACCTCTTTTTTAAATACACCTGCTTGAATGCAACTTTCATACACTACTTCGATTTCAATGCCATCGAATGTATTTTAATTTCGTGAGCAATTCAAGAAAAAAGTGGGCCAAGGATTATTTTTGTGGAAACACCCGAGAATATGAACGTGAACATTGACCCCAGCTGGAAAACCCACTTACAACCAGAATTCGAAAAGCCCTATTTTCAACAACTCGCCGAATTTGTTAGGCAGGAGTATCGGCAATATACCTGTTATCCCAAGGGAAAGGATATTTTTTCAGCCTTTGACCACTGTACCTTTCACGATACGAAAGTGGTCATCATCGGTCAAGACCCCTATCATGGGCCCAATCAAGCCAACGGACTCTGTTTTTCGGTGAAGGACGGTATTCCGCACCCCCCCTCATTGGTCAATATTTTTAAGGAGATTAAGGTGGATGTTGGTGTGCCCTATCCGAAAAGTGGCAATTTGGAACGCTGGGCCGAACAGGGCGTGCTCTTGCTCAATGCCACCCTGACCGTCAGGGCACATCAGGCAGGAAGCCATCAAAACAAAGGGTGGGAAACCTTTACAGATGGCGTCATCAGAACGGTTTCTGATACGTTGGAAGGCATTGTTTTTTTACTCTGGGGCGGATTTGCCAAGAAAAAGGCAGTGCTCATCAATCAAAGCAAGCACCACATATTGACATCGGGCCATCCTTCGCCACTCAGCGCCAATCGTGGACTTTGGTTCGGAAACCAGCATTTTAGCAAGGCCAATCAGTTGCTCAGGGGCATGGGAAAGGAAGAAATCAATTGGTAGGTTTACAAAATAATCGGAAAATTACTACGTTTGCCTTAAGAAATCAGACAAAAACGCTACTATGTCCGAATTAAACTCAGTATTGATGGTGGACGATGACGAGACCACCATTTTCCTTAATAAGATTTTTCTACAAAACCTGACTCCTGAACTTGAGGTTAACACAGCTGATAATGGTGAAGAGGCCCTAGATTTTCTAAGGGCGCACTTAGACGACCCGGGTTTTGGCAATTGCCTCTTGGTCTTGGATATTGAAATGCCCATCATGGACGGATGGCAATTTCTTGAGGCTTATGAAAAAGAATTCAGCGATGCTCAAAAGGAAAAAGTGTTGTTGGCCGTACTATCCATCCACAGCACAGACGAGGTGAAGAAAAGGGCTTTGAAGTATGCTTCCGTTAAGGAATGCCTTCTAAAACCGTTATCCGACGACCAATTTAGAAAGGTGATCAACAGGCATTTTCCCAACTTTTTGGCCGAAAAACAAGATTAATCAACGTTAAACAGCACCTCTTTGGCACTTTTGCGTTGTTCGACCAAATCCAACAGGGTCAGCATATCATAGACTTCATTGATGGTAGCTGCACTGATTTGTTGTTGGCTCCATCTTGTTTTTGAGAGCCAAAGTTGAATGTCTTCCAGTTGTTGCCCATATCTATTGGCCAACGTACGATCAATGCTGGGGATGCTCTTGAATTCACGGGTATACAGATTGATGATTTCAAGGACGTGCCTCAAGGTACTCGATGAATTTTCGATAAATTGATCGGTAGCTGCAATCACAAAACAGGGCCAGGGGGTAGGGCAGTCGCCCAACCTTCTGAATACTCCCTTATCAACGATAGGCTTTGTGGTGAAACGCTCCCACATGAAATAATCCGCTTTGCCCTCTGAAAGTGCCTTTACAGCACCATCTAAATTATTGACAACTTCAAAGGAAAGGGCATCGGTATTCCAACCCTGATTTCGGGCATTTACATAGGCCATAAGGTGACTTCCGCTGCCAAACCTACTGATGGCCGCTTTTTTGTTCTTGAGCTGTTCTAAGGCCTTAAAATCGCTTTCTGAGGATACATGGATGCCCCAGAGCAGGGGTGAAGCGATATATTCTTGCACCAACTTCACGGCATTGCCTTCTGCTATGCTCTTCAGGATGCCCTCGGTAAGAATAATCGCCAAATCGGTTTCTTGCTTTTCAAGCATCTGGCACATGCGTCCCGTGCCTTCGGGAATGTCCGTCCATTGCAAATCGATGCCACGGTCTCTAAAAGCCCCTTCTTCAATGGCCAAATGCCATGGAAGGTTAAAATGCTCGGGCACACCAATAATTCTAATGGTCTTCATCCAGCTTTGCCTTTAAGTATTCGTAGATAGCGTATTGCGACCTGATTTCAGGCTCATTGTTCCTTTTTTCAACCAATGTATTCGAATCTTCTGCATCAATGACTCGGGCCTTCACGTTATCGTTGAGCTGCAGCTGCAAAATATCCTTTAGTTCCGCAAATACGTTTGGGTCGAGGATGGGGGCCAATACTTCGACTCTTTTATCCAAATTTCGTGTCATCCAATCCGCCGAGCCAATGTACATTTTTTCATCCCCATCATTCTCAAAGAGATAAATTCTGCCATGCTCCAAGTAACGGTCTATGATACTGGTCACGTAAATGGGTTTGCCACATTCAGGCAACACCTCTTTTGTTTTTGGTATCAGACAGCAGAACCCGCGCACCAACAGTCGTACTTCGACCCCGGCCTCACTGGCCCTGTACAGTGCCTCAATCATTTTCGAGTCTTCCAGACTGTTCATCTTGGCCGTAATCTTGGCCGGTCTACCCGCCTGGGCATTGAAGATCTCATTGTGTATCAGCTCCAAAAAAGTGCTTCTTGTCGTAAAGGGCGACACCAATAGGTATTTGAGCTTCGGCGCAATCAATTCGCGTTGCAGTAGTAAAAAAACTTGGTTCAGATCACCTGTGATTTTCTTATTTGCGGTAAAAAGACCATGGTCACAATAGATTTTCGCCGTTTTGGCGTTGAAATTTCCAGTGCCGATAAAGGCATAACGCATTATTTCACCGTCTTGTAATCGCTCAACCATTGCGATTTTTGAATGCACCTTGATGTTCGGCACACTGAAGACCACTTGCGCCCCTTTCTCCTCAAAAGTGCGGCCCCATTCAATATTGTTCTTTTCATCGAAGCGGGCCTGCGCCTCTACAAAAATGACCACCTTTTTACCGTTGTCAAGTGCTTTTAAAATGGCATCGGTAAGTTTTGATGATTTTGCTATTCGGTACAGTGAAATCATCATGCAGGTCACATCGGCGTCCGACGCAGCAGTTTCGAAAAATCGCTCCACAACGGCAAAGGACTGATAGGGCGGATGTATCAACCTGTCTTTCTCCAAAATTGCTCGAAAAAAATCGTCAGTGTAGGATAAAACTGGGTGGTCGAGGGGTGGTTTTGGCTCGTACCTGAGGTGTTCTGCATCCTCTGGGCCCTGAAACCCGAAAAAATCGGAAAGGTTATGATATTCTCCACCGGGAAACATATCCGCCTCGCCCAACTGCAAATCGATCCTGAGCTTTTGTTGCAAATGTTTCGGCATGTTGGCATCGTACAACAGGCGGGTGGGCTGGCCGGACTTGCGCTGCGGCAATGACTGGTATATTTTTTCTGCCAACTCGGTATCTGCCTCATCGTCAAGGTACAGCTCTGCATCTCTTGACAGTTTGATGGCATACGATTGCTTGGTCTTTCGATTCAAAAAGAGTTGCGAAAGGCTCATCTTGATGACATCCTCAATAAAAATATAGTCATGTTCCCCGCCAGGTATCCCAGTAAATCTTTGGTGTTTGCCACTCGGCACATGCACAAGGGCATAGCTATCATCCTCAAATTGGCAGACCATATAAATGCTGCCATCTTGCAATTTGTCGGGATTGATTTTTGTATGGATGGTGCAATCAGCCATCATTTCTTTGGTAAATCGGTATGCCAGCAGGTCTCTTTGGTCCTGGGTCAGTTCCTCCGGCTTTTTGAAGTGGATGCCCTGACCTTCAAGCGCCTTTAAAATCGCCCGAAATGTTTCACCGAAGAGCTGTTGTTGGCGGTCAACGGTCTTTAGAATGAACTTGAGTTTCTTGTTGGGCTTGAGGATCAGTCTTTTTCTAAGACTTTTCTCCACAGATTTCAATTGGCGCATCTGGGATATGCGCACCTTGAAGTATTCATCGAGATTTGAGGAAAATATGGCCAAGAATTTGAGCCTTTCCAATAGGGGAGTGGCTTCATTCTGGGCTTCCAACAACACCCGCTCATTGAAGTAGAGCCAGTTGACATCACGATTTTTAAACGCACCTTTTTGCATACGGATTTGCAAAAATATAGAATCGACCGACAATGCATTTAAAGCTAATGTTAAGCTAAAAGTGCTGAACAATCTTTTCTAAAGTGTACGTAATGAGACTGTCGATGGTCTGCTGTGGTTTTTTTGAGAAACCACCGGAGGCACGGTTGGCCAAAATGGCGTTCAATGAGACGGCCCGATGCCCCAAGAGCTTTGCCAGACCATAGATTCCGGCAGTTTCCATCTCAAGGTTGGTGATTTTCTTTCCATCGTATTGAAACGAGGCCAAATGCTGGTTGAAATCGTCAAACTTGGGCGTTAGACGCATTTTTCGGCTCTGTGGACCGTAGAAACCGGCATTGGTAAGGGTAATACCAAATCGTATACGATTTGAATTTAAAAGCGATGCCAGTTCTTTGTCTGAGTCAACCGCATACGGGCGTATTTTTTCACCTTCTAGCCCTAAGTGTACCGAAAAAGCAGCACCCATTTCCCCATTTTGGACTGATTCGCTTTGATAAAAATGCAATAGACCGTCAAGGCCAATGGCATGCTCGCTCAACAAAAAAGAATCAACTTCAATATCAGGCTGAATGGCCCCCGAAGTGCCAATACGGATAAAATCTAATTGGATTTTGTCTTTTCTGACCTCTCTAGAGGAAAAATCGATGTTGACCAGGGCATCCAGCTCGTTCAGAACAATATCAACATTGTCAGTGCCGATACCAGTGGATACAACAGTGATTCTCTTGCCACCCAAAATACCTGTGTGGGTCAGAAACTCTCTTTTTCCCTTGGCAACCTCCAAAGAATCAAAATGCTTCGAAACCGATTTCACCCGTTCAGGATCACCTACCGTAATGATGGTTTGTGCAATGTCTTCAGGATGAAGATTGAGGTGGTAAATGCTGCCATCGGGATTCAGAATCAATTCTGACTCGCTTAATGGCATACTATAATTTTAGAATTCTGTTATTGTCAGAGTTGTAAAGGAAGCTGTACTTCAATGCGCCGCCCAGATACGATTCATTATCGCGAATATCAGCGTAATAGTTTGTTTTGCCGTCGAGTACCTGCCTGCCTTTTTGGGTCAATTTCACTGGATTAAACGATGAAAACAAAGGTTTCATTGAAGTCAGTAAGCGACCGTACTGTGTGTCGCCGAAGCCATAGACACCTTGGTTTGCAAGTATTTTGCCCAAAAACTCTTTTTTTGATCTTGGTTTTTCTTCCTCGGCCAACCTTAAAATATTATTTTCAATATTATTGAGACCGTTCTTTATGGCTGGAAATCTCTTGAGGTGCGCTTGAACGGCATCTGACAGGTAATCAAATTGAAAATTTTTGTAATCCTTGAGGTTCTCTAAACGGATGGGGTTGTCGCTGCAGTACAATTGCCAAACGTAGTCGGCATATTCAATATCATTCTGCGAGAGTATTGTTTTGTTTTCGTACAACGTCAATAACTGTTCATCGGTGAGCTCTGCAAGCCCATAAAGTTTATCGGTCTCATCTTCGTTGCCACTGCAGACCAAAGAGATTTCTGCATACCTGCGATGTGTTTTTAACCAACTCAACACGGCCAGCATGTTTACTTGGCAGAAGAGGTCATATTCAAACCAGAGTACGATTTGGTCCTGCTGCTTATGGTTGCAAAGCGAACGGTATTCTTTCAGGGTTTTCTCAACAAACCACGATTTGGAAACCTTGTAATTCTTGTTGAGAAATTCGAATCGTGTTTTCCAGAACGATTCACTGCCCACATTACTCAATGTCTTGCCTTCGCAAAGCATTTCACGCCAAGTGATGATATCTCCTTTAAGTGGTAGTGATTGTAAACGACTCGTGAAACTGTCCCCATTGGTAATGTGCAACAGTGATTTCATTTTCGGATGTAGTTTTCGTCGGTTAGGTTGATAAATGTAGGGGTAAATACAAAAAAACAAAAATAAATTATCTAAAACCTTAGCGTTCAGGCACTAAATTTAACAATCTTGAATGTTTCGAATTCTTTCTTTGCCAATTCCATAAATTCAACCTCCGACCCTTTTTACCGAAAACCCGTGTTCTTTGAGAAATGCCATGATTTTGTCGCGGTAATCCCCTTGGATGATGATCTGTTCATTTTTATGGCTTCCCCCGACCCCGAGCAGTGTTTTCAGTGCTTTGGCCAACTTTTTGAAGTCTGAATCGGCGCCATTGTAGCCTTCCAAAATAGTCACGGGCTTGCCCTTGCGCTTTTCATATTTGCAGATGATGGGGTCATCTTGCAGCCAGAATTTGGGTTTTTGCTCACTCTTTCCGGGCTTTTCACTCGGAACGTGGTCTGGAAAAAGATTCTTGAGTTGGTCGTGTAGATCCACTGAAAATTATTTTGGGAGGTATGCTGCGGGAATGGGGTTTTCCTCATTTTCCGATGTCCAGTAAATATTGACCACCCACCACCGTTCGCCATCATTCAGCAGTTGAATGCTGTTGATGCCCCGCATGAACGGCTCTTTATCGCTTTCGCTCTTAAAAGAGGCGTATGTGCTGAACACTTGGGTAATGTTTCCGAAAGTGTCTACTTCTCTATGGATTTCCTTTTCAAAAAAACCATTGTCAACAAACCATTTGCTGGAATTTGTTATGTAATCATCTGGTGACATAAAACGTGTGCCAACATTACCTTCTTTGGATTTACCGGTGGGAATAAGTTTGGCCCCTGGATGGAACAGAAATCTAAAAAGCTCCCAATTTCTTTCCTCACCCTTTTCGCCCGAGATGACCCCGTACAGTGTTTTCAGTGTGCTGTCTAAAGTTTTTACCTTTTCCAAATAGTCGTCATTGCTTTCTTGGGCGTTCAAACTCAGGGTCAAGCCCAAACAGACAAATAGTAGTGTAATCTTTTTTCCCATGATCTTATTTTTTTACTAATCCGAGTTCAATCAAACGCTCGTGCAAGAATTCGCCGGCGGTTGTATCTGCAAATTGCTTGGGATGGTCTTCATCCACACAGTTATCCAAACAATTCAATGGCATTTCACTGATGGGATGCATGAAAAACGGAATCGAATACCGCGATGTACCCCATAGTTCCCGTGGCGGATTGACCACTTGGTGAATGGTCGACTTCAATTTGTTGTTGGTCAATCGTGAAAGCATATCGCCGACATTGATCATCAGTTGGTCTGGCCTAGCGATGGCATCTACCCATTCCCCCTTGTGGTTTTGAACCTGTAAGCCTTTGCCATGGGCACCCATAAGCAACGTGATCAGGTTGATGTCGCCATGGGCTGCGGCACGAACAGCATTCTTTGGTTCTTCAGTGATGGGCGGATAGTGGATGGGCCGTAAAATGGAGTTGCCATTTTTGATGTACTCGTCAAAATAGGTCTCCTCCAAATCTAAATGCAGTGCCAAGGCCCTGAGCACATATTTTGCTGTTTTTTCGAGCATTTGATAGGTCTCTTTGCCCACTTCGTTGAATTTGGGCAGCTCTTCGACTTCCACATTATCGGGATATTCAGCTTCCAGCTTCGGATCATCATCCACATACTGCCCAAAATGCCAAAACTCCTTCAAATCACCTTCCTTACGGCCTTTAGCAGATTCTTTTCCGAAGGAAGTGTACCCACGCTGCCCACCGATGCCTTCAATTTCATACTTCTCTTTCACATCCTGCGGAAGCGCAAAGAACTTTTTGATTTCTGAATAGAGATTTTCAACCAATTCATCGGATAGAAAATGTCCGCTCAGCGCAACAAAACCGATATCCTCGAAAGCGGCACCGATTTCTTTGACAAACTTCTTCTTGCGCTCTGGGTCGCCAGAGACAAAATCCTCTAGATTCACACTGGGTATGACACTCATGGCTATGATTTTTGATGCTATCAAAGGTACGGAATGAAATTGCAAGTTCAAGTGTCAAATACAAACTCAAATTTCAAGCACAAACTCAAATATAAAATTCAAACTCAAGAACAATTCGTGAAAATTCGTGTCCATCAAATTACGAATTTAGAATGACGAATGGTTACACCGTGGCTTCTCTGTGAAACTCAGCGCATCTCTGCGAAACTCAGTGAAACAGCTTTTAAACATAAACTCAAACGGCAAATACAAGTTCAAATATCACGTGCACGGCCATTAGTGAAAATTCGTGAGATTAGTCTCCAACAATCAGAAAGCAACAAAACAAATTAAGTTTCCACGATTTGCTTTTTACTACATTTGAAGCCATTGAAAAAGACCATGCGATACCATATCGGAAACCATACTGAAAAAGACCTGATTACACTGTATGCGCGAATGCTGAAACCTCGCATGATAGAGGAAAAAATGCTGATATTGCTGCGACAAGGCAAGATTTCAAAATGGTTCAGCGGCATCGGGCAAGAGGCTATTTCGGTAGGGGTGACAAGTGCGTTGAAGAAAGATGAATATGTGCTGCCCATGCACCGAAACCTCGGGGTGTTCACCACCAGAAAGGTGCCTTTGGACCGCCTTTTTTCGCAATGGCAGGGCAAAGCGAGCGGATTTACCAACGGGCGTGACCGAAGTTTTCATTTTGGCAGCCAAGAGCATCGCATTGTTGGTATGATATCGCACCTGGGGCCCCAATTGGGTGTGGCCGATGGTATCGCTTTGGCGGATTTACTACGGAAGAAAAAGCGTGTCACCGCCGTTTTTACGGGTGAGGGTGCCACCAGTGAAGGAGATTTTCACGAAGCGTTGAACGTGGCCTCGGTATGGAAGCTTCCCGTACTGTTTTGCATTGAAAACAATGGTTATGGACTATCAACACCTGTCAACGAGCAATACAACTGTGAACATTTGGCGGACCGTGCCAAGGGCTATGGTATGGAGTCGCGAATCATTGACGGCAACAACATTCTCGAGGTCTATGAAAAAGTAAGCGAGCTTTGCAAGGCCATTAGAAAACGACCACGACCTGTGCTTTTGGAGTTCAAAACGTTTCGCATGCGTGGCCATGAAGAGGCCAGCGGCACCAAATATGTGCCCAAAAAGTTGATGGAGGAATGGGCACAAAAAGACCCCATTGCAAATTTTGAGAATTTTTTGTTGGAGAAAAACATACTGAATAGTGCTAAAATCGAATCGTTAAAAGAAGAGATTTCGCAAGAAATTGAAGAGAATCTAAAGCTTGCCATTGACGAAGCCGCTGTTTCTTTTGATGAAACAAAAGAGTTAGATGATGTGTTTAAAGAATTTGTATATCAAGAAGTTAATCCTTTAGAAAAAAAAGAAAATATTCGTTTTGTGGATGCCATATCCAAAGGCTTGTACCAGTCCATGCAAGAACATGACAATCTGGTCATCGTGGGGCAAGACATTGCCGAATATGGCGGCGTCTTTAAAATCACGGAAGGCTTTACCAAAGATTTTGGACGCAGCAGGGTGCGAAACACGCCAATTTGTGAATCGGCCATCGTTTCAGCGGCCATGGGGCTGTCCATCAACGGTATGAAAGCTGTGGTGGAGATGCAGTTTGCCGATTTTGTGAGTTCGGGCTTTAACCCCATTGTGAATTATTTGGCGAAAGTGCACTACCGTTGGGGTCAAAACGCCGATGTGGTCATCAGAATGCCTTGTGGCGGGGGAGTGGGAGCTGGTCCCTTTCACTCACAGACCAACGAGGCGTGGTTTTCCAAGACTCCAGGGCTAAAGGTGGTATACCCTGCTTTTCCCGATGATGCCAAGGGCTTGTTGGCAACGGCCATCAATGACCCAAATCCCGTACTGTTTTTCGAACACAAAGGATTGTACCGTAGCGTGTATGGCGATGTGCCCACGGATTATTATACCCTTCCTTTTGGTAAGGCCAATTTGATACGGGAAGGTGATGCCATTTCCATAGTGACGTATGGCGCGGGAGTGCATTGGGCTTTGGAAACGCTGGAAAAGCACCCAGAAATTGATGCCGATTTGATTGATTTTCGCACACTGGTTCCCATGGATGTTGAGGCTGTTTATGCATCTGTAAAAAAAACGGGCAAACTTATCATTTTACAAGAAGATACGATGTTCGGTGGAGTGGCAAGCGATATAGCTGCCATGGTCATGGAAAATTGCTTTGAGCACCTTGACGCTCCCGTAAAACGAGTGGCAAGCCTCGATACTCCGGTTCCGTTTGCCAAGAATTTGGAAGAGAATTTTCTCCCCAGAAAGCGTTTTGAACAGGCAATACTGGAGCTATTGGCCTATTGAGCATTCGCGTCAATATTCCCACGGTTTTGGGTAATGTCATCCATCCGCAGCCTATATTTTTGTTGAATCTTAACAATCGATTAACATCAAACAGCGGTGCACAAACGTATGTACTGCAAACAAATCAAATCTTATAATGAAAACAACTAGTAAAGTTTTGTTCCTCGCAATTTGTATGGTCGTTACCTCATGTACGGTCAGCAAATCTGCCAGAACACAACGAAACCTTTTCAGTGGCACTTGGTCGTTGGATAATGTTTCGTACGAAAACAGCACAGGCAATTTTCAATCCGTTCTTTTTGGTGATGCCCGCGATATTTGCTTTGAGGGCAGTGATTGGTTCTTCAGGGACAATAATAGTACCGGGCGCTACACCATTGAAAATGGCAGTCTCTGTCAAGGCGGCGACCGCTTTTTTAGGTGGTCGGTCGTAGAGCCAGAAAATCGGCTCAGTCAATTGCAGTTCAAGTTCATTGATGAAAACCGAAAGGATATTTCAGGCGGAGCAGGTTATCGACTTGACATTGCCAACCTTACGGAACAGAACATGACACTAAAGTCTAATGTATCGGTCGATGGACAATCCGTCACCGTAGTTTACGAATTCTCAAAAAAATAAAAATATGAAAGGCTATATATTGAAAACAACTGCCATGCTTGTGGTTTTTGGTCTGGTTGTAGGGTGCAATGCCACAAAGAATGCCAATAAGTCCCAAAAAGGAGCTGTCATAGGCGCCACTGGGGGTGCGGTCATTGGTGGTGTTATTGGAAACAATGTTGGAAAAGGAAATACCGTATTGGGAGCCATTATCGGTGCTGCCGTTGGTGGTGCCGCTGGCGGATACATCGGTAGCCGCATGGATCGTCAGGCCGAACGTATCGAAGAAGAGATTCCAGGGGCTGAAGTGACCCGTGTGGGTGAGGGCATCAACGTGACCTTCAACGAAGATGCTGGGGTTTATTTTGATACCAATAAATCAAACGTTAAGGGCACATCAGCGGAAACACTGAATAAATTGGCTGATATTTTAAAAGAATATCCAAAAACCAATGTACTGGTTGAAGGCCACACCGATAGTGCCGGGCCTGAGGATTACAACTGGAGCCTCTCACAGCGCAGGGCTGAATCCGTAAGCAGTTATTTAAATAATCAAGGTATTGCTGCTAGCCGATTGACCACAAAATGGTATGGTGAAACCCAGCCAAAGGCCAGCAATGAAACCAGTGAGGGCAAGGCAAAGAACAGGAGGGTAGAGCTGGCCATTGTGGCCAGCGATGCGCTAAAGCAGGAGGCCATGCAAGAAACCAAAGGGTAAATCCTTTAAAAATTAGTATGGGAATCCCGATCAAACGATCGGGATTTTTTGTTTTTATACACTATCTTCATACAATGTGCGATTACGAGGTGATTGTTTTGGGGGGTGGACTCGCAGGTCTTACGGCAGCATTGCATCTGTCAAAATTAGGTTGTAGCGTTCTGGTCATTGAAAAACATCGGTACCCCAGACACAAAGTATGCGGTGAGTATGTTTCCAATGAGGTAAAACCCTATTTGGAACAATTGGGTATCAGCTTTCGTGATTTGAATGCGGTCAACATCGATACCTTGCAATTGAGTGACCAAAATGGGGAAGCCATAAAAGTACATTTGCCCTTGGGTGGCTTCGGTTTGAGTCGTCATACTTTTGATAAAGCACTGTATGACCAATGTGTTCATGCAGGCGTGGATTTTCTTTTTGATGCTGTGGAAGATGTTCAGTATGGCAGTGAATACTTCACCACCACCACAAAAAATCAGCATAAACTAACCTCTAAAATTACTTTGGGGGCCTTCGGAAAGCGCAGTAATCTTGACACAAAACTCAATCGTAGCTTCATAAAGCAAAATTCCCCATGGTTGGGGGTCAAGTGTCATTATGTGTTCGATGAACATGAAACGCATCTTGTAGGTTTGCACGCTTTTCCCGGGGGATATGGGGGGCTTTCCCGAACCGAGGACGGCAGTGTCAACTTTTGTTATTTAGCGGCCTACAAAAGCTTCCAAAAAGAGAAAGGTGTGGATGCTTTTACGAGAAGGGTAGTGGGCAGCAATCCAATTTTAGACCATTTTCTATCCAAGGCCCGACCGAAATTCGAAAAGCCTTTGGCAATCGCTCAGATTTCCTTTCAAAAAAAGAAGCCTGTAGAAAACCACGTGCTGATGTTGGGCGATAGTGCGGGAATGATACATCCGCTTTGCGGTAATGGCATGGCCATGGCCATTCACAGTGCAAAAATTGCTGCTGAAACCATTGAAAAGCACTCGGCACAGCAGAATTTTTCCGTTACAAACGTCGAAAAAGAATATGCTTCACTATGGAAAAAGAATTTTCAAAAACGCCTGTGGATGGGTAGGCAATTACAGACTGTTCTTCTGAGCAAATCCCTGTCAAAATTTGCCATTGGCACTTTGGCACAATCAGAAAGGATGCTGCAATACCTTATTTTACGAACACATGGTGAACCAATACTGAATTAATGGATTTGACCCTGCGCAGCACAGAGACCGAACTGATGGATGCTCCGGATATAGGCGTCGAAACGCTAAAAATGGTCTTCGAAGATATCAATAAGACCAACCGGTTGCTGGGCGGCAACGCCATAACGGTGCAAAAAGTGATGGACTGGGTCTATGAGACAAAAAAAGAATCGTATACGATTTTAGATGCTGGGTGCGGCGATGGAAACATGCTGCGGGCATTGGCCACCGCGTTCAGAAAAGCGGGAATTAGAGGTCATTTTTCGGGTATCGAACTTCGTGATGATATTATCGAATTGGCGAGGGAAAAATCCTTAAATTTCCCTGAGATTGCTTATCAAAAAGGAAATATCATGCACTTGAATACAGAGAATCACAGTTGTGATATCGTCATTTGCACGCTGACAGTGCATCATTTTGAAAATTCGTCCATTCCGTCGCTCCTGAAAACGATGCTCGGCGTAGCAAAAATTGGAGTCATCATCAATGATTTGCAAAGAAGCCGCTTGGCCTGTATGCTGTTTCGGCTATTCAGTATGATGTTCATGAAGACCAATGTGGCAAAGAACGATGGTTTGGTATCCATAAAGCGGGCATTCAAAAAGTCTGAGTTGATTGCATTTTCAAAGAAAATACCGGGTGTTATGTATGAAGTGAAATGGAAATGGGCCTTCCGTTATGTATGGACGCTTCAAAACCAACGACCCAATTGATCATGCAGCAAGTTCGCATTGTAAATGCCGCAAAGGCATTGCCTAAATATTCACGCGACACAAAAGATATACTTCCGTTTGTTGAGTTTTGGCTTGGTGGGCAAGAAGAGCGATTCCGTAGAAAAGTCATCAAAATCTTTGAGGGGGCGAGCGTTGACCGACGATACGGTATCATGGACATTGAAGAAGTGTTCACGGCAACCTCCTTTCAAGAAAAAAACGACATTTATGTGCGTGAAATGAAAACCTTGGGGCGTACGGCACTCCAAAATGCCTTTAAAGCCCAAGGCTGGGCACCCGATTCGCTCGATTATATCATCACGGTCAGTTGTACGGGCATCATGATCCCTTCTCTGGATGCCTATCTCATCAACGATTTGGGCCTGCGGCAAGATGTGGTACGGCTTCCGGTCACTGAAATGGGCTGTGCCGCTGGCGTATCAGGATTGATTTATGCCACAAATTTTTTACGAAGCAATCCCAACAAACGCGCTGCGGTGGTGGCTGTTGAAAGTCCGACCGCTACGTTTCAGCTCAATGATTTTTCAATGGCAAACATGGTCAGTGCCGCTATTTTCGGTGATGGTGCAGCCTGTGTGCTGTTGTCATCCGAAGAAGAAAATGTGGGACCGGCCATCATCGGTGAAGAGATGTACCATTTTGAGGATGCCACGCACTTGATGGGCTTTGATTTGACCAATACAGGCCTCAAAATGATATTGGACCCTGCGGTGCCCGAGGTGATTTCAGCGCATTTTGGGGCTATTGTGCATCCATTTTTGAAAAAGTATGGCAGTTCCATCGAAAAGGTCAATCATTTGATTTTTCATCCGGGGGGCAGAAAAATTGTGCAGACCGTTGATGAATTGTTTGGTAACTTGGGCAAGTCTATCGAAGATACCCGTGAAGTGTTGAGGGCCTTTGGCAACATGAGCAGCGTCACCGTGCTCTATGTGTTGGAGCGCTTCCTTGAGAAAAAACTTGAAAAAGGCGAGCAGGGACTCGTTTTGAGTTTCGGCCCGGGATTTTCGGCACAACGGGTGCTGTTGGAGTGGTAATTCTTTAAATGTAGAATTTTGAATTACGAATGTAGAATTGCTTCTAATTCTAGCTGAAACAATTTAGATGTAACCGAAATTATTATTAATTCGTACTTCTAACTTCATATTTCGTACTTTCAAATAATTGGCAAACAATATCCATAGAATTTCAAAATAACTTGTTTTGAACAAAAAACATCAAAAATGGGCCTTGATATTGGGCGGAAGCAGTGGATTGGGTTTGGCCACGGCAAAAAAATTGTCCCAAAGCGGATATGATATTTTGATTGTTCATAGGGATAGAAAGTCTGATTTAGAGGATATTGAAACGCATTTTGAAGAAATCACTTCAAATGGGGTTCAATTGCAAAGCTTTAACGTGGATGCTACCAATCCTGAAAAAAGAACGGAAGTCGTTGAAGAAATAAAAGAACTATTGGGTGCCTCTGGCAAAATCAAGGTGTTGGTACACAGTATCGCCAAGGGAAGTCTAAAACCCATGCATTCAGAGACAGCGGAAACGCTCAACCACCAGGATTTTCAGATTACGTTGAACGCCATGGCCCTGAGCCTCTACGATTGGACCAGAGCATTGGTCGATTCCCATCTCTTTAGCAAAGATGTGCGGATCATTTCCTTTACCAGTGAGGGCAACGCAAAGGCATGGCCTGGTTATGCGGCCGTTTCAGCGGCCAAGACAACTTTGGAGGCTTTGACCAGAAGTATTGCGTTGGAATTCGCCCCGATGGGCATTAAGGCCAACTGTATTCAGGCAGGCGCGACAGAAACCAAGGCGTTTCTGATGATTCCCGGGCATGAGGCACTGAAGAAAAGTGCCTTGCGGCGAAACCCGAGTGGGCGGTTGACGACCCCTGAAGATGTCGCCAATGCCGTGTTTTTGTTATGCCAAGAGGAGGCCAAATGGATTACGGGCACCGTGATCAAAGTGGATGGGGGGGAGAGCTTGCGATGACCATGAATCCTACTAAAATCATATCCAAATTACCCTACTCAAAACCCTTTTTGTTTGTGGATGAGCTGCTGCATGTTGATGAAAACGGCGCCAAGGGCAGATATACCTTTCAAAAGGATTTAGATTTTTACCGAGGCCATTTTACGGACCGACCCGTAACACCAGGAGTCATTTTGACCGAATGTTGTGCACAGATAGGCTTGGTCTGTTTGGGAATTTATCTGGGGGATAAGACCACTGAAAATAACCTGCAAATCGCCTTTTCGAGCAGTGAAATGGAGTTCTTGTTGCCTGTCTATCCGGATGAGATGGTGACCGTGGTATCTGAAAAGGTGTATTATCGCTTTCAGAAACTGAAATGCAAGGTCAAAATGTTTAATGAAAAAGAAAAATTGGTCTGCAGGGGAACATTGTCGGGCATGCTAAAAAGCACAACCGATGATGAATAGGGTAGTAGTGACGGGGATGGGCGTTTGTGCCCCTGGTGCGGTCGGACTTCAAGCACTCGATGAATTGCTTTCCGAAGGAAAAAGTGGCATTGCACATTCATCAGAATTGCAAAAGCTCAATTTTTCATGCCAAGTTATTGGAAAACCGAATATTGAAACTGTTAATCTAAATGATTACTTCACCAATGTGCAGCTCAAAGGATTGAACGCAAGCGGATTGATTTATGGCGTGATTTCAGGGATGGATGCTTGGAAGGATGCAGGTTTCGAGGCTGAGAAAACCAAGACACCCGATTGGGATTGTGGAATCATTTTCGGCACCGGAATCTTGGGTGTCGACAAATTTCGGGAATCCATTCACAAGGTCGATGCGGGTGAGGTCAGGCGTTTGGGCAGCACTGCCGTAGTGCAGACCATGGCCAGCGGCATCAGCGCATTTTTAGGGGGAATGATCGGTGCGGGAAACCAAGTGACCACAAACTCCTCGGCCTGTACGACGGGTACAGAGGCCATTTTGATGGGGTATGAACGCATACAATTGGGCAAGGCCAAAAAAATGCTGGTCGGCAGTTGCAGCGATAGCGGTCCGTATGTCTGGGGCGGTTTTGACGCGATGCGCATTTTGCCCAGAAAATTTAACGAAAACCCTGAGAGGGCCAGTCGGCCGATGAGCGCCTCAGCAGCGGGATTCGTCCCAGGGAGTGGGGCAGGGGCATTGGTGTTGGAATCCCTGCAAAGTGCCCAAGAGCGTGGTGCAAAAATCTATGCCGAAGTATTGGGAGGGTGCATCAATAGCGGCGGGCAACGAAATGGGGGCAGCATGACCGCGCCCAACAGCGAGGCGGTACAACAGTGTATCAAAGGGGCTTTGAGAGATGCTTCCGTAGAGACAAATGCCATTGATACCATCAACGGTCATTTGACGGCCACGGCCAAAGATCCCATCGAGATTGAAAACTGGAGTACCGCTTTGAACCTATCCGGAGAAAGGTTTCCGTATGTGAACTCCTTCAAAGGGAATTTCGGGCATTGTTTGGCTGCGGCGGGCAGTATTGAGTCCGTTGGAACCGTATTGCAAATCCACAACAAAAAAATATACGGCACCATCAATTGTGAAGATGTGCATCCTGAAATTGAAAAACTCGTCCATCCGAATAAAATTCCACATAAAACCTTGACTATTGCACCAAAAATTATGGCAAAGGCCAGTTTTGGCTTTGGCGATGTCAATGCCTGTGTTATTTTTAGCAGCTTTAGCGACTAGTGTACTATGAATAAAGACCGTTACGAAGCCCTCAAGGCGATTGTGGGCACGTATTTGCCCGACGATGTCTCTGTGGATGACATTAAACCTGAAAGTGATTTTACGACAGAGTTGAACATCAATTCGGCTAATTTGGTGGATATCGTGCTCGATGTAGAGGATGCCTTTGACATTCAACTGGAAAATGAGGATATGGATGGGATGAAGACTGTGCAGGATGCCCTGAACATTATTGATACCAAAATCAACAAGAAAGAATGAAGGAATTTCTGGCTTGGGCCAAGCAAAAACTCAATGTGGACAAACGGTTGATTGCCCTGTACTGCGTGGTCTATTTTCTTTGGGGCCTGGGCATGAACCAGTTTGGCATCGAAGTTGAAATCGCGCGATTCACCTATTGGTGGCAGGTCATTACCTGTTACATTCTCTATATGGTGCCGATTTCACTGCTGCTCAGGGGTTTACCGTTTCACACACAGTATGCCTACGGACTCATCGCCATGGGATTGTTGGAGTTCGGGGGATATGTTTTGGGGACTTCCTATGCGTATCCGAACAACATCATTGACCAATTGTTTACCGAACGCAACTTTGCCTTGGGCATGGCGTTGTTCTTTGCGTTGTATTTTCCATTGGGCAATTGGGCCGTCGGCAAATTGTACCGATTTATTTTCAAGGGCCAAACTGGATAAGTCACTTGTCACTCACCACTGACCGGAAGCTCATGTTCTTTTTCGGGGATGGCCAAGGAAGCCACGATACCTGCTATCAGTGCTACGGAGATGACCGTCAACGAAACCCACTCTGGTATTTCAATTTGATGTGAAAAGAGCATTTTGAGTCCCACGAATGCCAGAATGACCACCAAGCTGTAGTTGATATAACGGAATTTTTCCAACATCCGTGAGACCAAAAAATACATGGAACGCAAGCCGAGAATGGCCAAAATGTTGGAGCTGAACACGATGAAGGGGTCAGCGGTGATGGCCAAGATTGCAGGAATACTATCCAATGCAAAGAGCACATCGGTGAGCTCAATGATGATCAGTGCAACGAATAGGGGGGTGGCCGCGGTGATTCCCATGCGGTTTACAAAAAAAGAGTTGCCGTACAAGGTGTTTGTGATGGGGTATAGTTTTTTGATTTGCCGAAATATCCAAGAACTCTTTGGGTCGAAATCCGTATCATCAGACTTTAGCATCTTATAGGCCGTCCACAATAGAAAAATTCCAAAGACATAAATAATCCATTCAAATTTGTTGATCAAAGCGACCCCAAAGACAATCATCAACCCCCGAAAGACAATGGCGCCCAAAATACCCCAGAACAGTACCCGATGCTGGTATAGGGGTGGAATGTTAAAGGCAGCGAAAATGACCGCAATCACAAAAACATTGTCAATGCTCAGGGAAAGCTCTATCAGATACCCTGTAACATATTTTAGCACAGCATTGTTGGGGGTAAGCCCAGTTGGATTTTCTACCAACCCGTTGGAAAAGAGCCAATAGATGACTCCGCTGAACCCCAGTGCTATTGACACCCAAACAGTCGTCCATATCGCTGCTTCTTTGCTTCGAATTACATGTTCTTTCTTGTGAAAAACCCCTAAATCAAGGGCAAGAAAAACGATGACAACGGCAATGAAAAGTATCCATACCCACATAATGAACTCATTTAAACTTTTTCAATTGGCTAATTTTTGAAGGCACAAAAGTAAGAATCCAAAATTCTGTTCCGTATCGCATTAAAAAAGAAAATGACCTGATACACATTTTCAAACGAACAGGTCTGGCTTATCAAGGTCGTACAAAAAATCGATGCACGGTTACTTTACGTCTTTGAACAACCCATTTTTCTCCAAAATATGGTCGTTTTTTTGAAATGTAATATATTGGTATACAGAACACTGTATCAACCTAATGAAAAAGAAACTTTTACCTTTCCTTTTTGTCATTTTGGGGGTGACCACCATGACTGCACAAGTGACCGCCAAATCGGTAATGATCCAAAAAAAACAAGCACAAGATTCATTGGATGTCATTGACCGATTTGACAGCTCGTTGGCCATATCTGGGCTTGACCTAAAAAAGAGCCATGAGCAGAGCAAAAAAAAACGAGAGCGCTTGTTACGGCTTATTTCAAGTTCTGATTTAAAACAAAGGCAAAAAGAGAAGTTGAGTCACGATGTGATGCACAATCCGTTTTCATTACGGTTGAAAAAGTTTGTGATGTCCTTAAAGGAAAAGCAACAAGCGCAGACCGAAAAAGCTGTTGTCATCAATGATGACTGAGTATAAACTAAGTTATTGGTTATCTAGTCGGAATGCCCAAATAGCTTAATGAATAACCCAATAACTTTTCGTGGCCAAAGTATTTATAGAAACTAAAGTAGTAGCTGAAATAAAAATTGCAAGGTCTTAACTTTTAACTGGATAGTAAAAGGTTTAGTTCGTATCAAAAACCACTTTGATTTTCACAAGATTATCCTCACGCTTTTTTTTGATGTTGATACCGAAATCCGAAGTATATAAAGAAGAGCGACCAGTCAGCGTATTTTCCTTTTTTTGAAAGGTAATGGTCATGGGCTTTGAAACGCCTTTCATGGTCAATGTGCCCTTAACGATAAGCTTATCGTCATCTGAAGCAACTTTTTCACTTTTAAAGCGAATCTGCGGATGGTCATCTTCATCAAAATACTTGCGCCCTTTCAACGACCAGTTTCGCAACCCATTGTTGGTATCTAAAGTTTTTACTGCCACAGCACCCTCAAAATAGGAGTTTTCAGGATTATCCCAATCAATTCTGGAGTTGGATTGAAATCCACTGATGGTACCTGCCACATCTTTGGAAACAAATACAAAGGAAATTTCGGCTTTAGAGATTTCTGCACTCTGCTGTTGTGAATCTGAATAGTGTGGGGGGATAAGACACCCAATGACAAACATTAGAATTGGAAAAACCATTTTCATGTGGACAATTTATGTGTTTTGTTCGAGAAAAATGTAGAAACTATCATTGCGCTTGAACGAGTTCTTTGTTAAATCTTCTCAAACCAACGTTAAACTGTTTCGTTTGAGTACAATTTTTAAGTAACTTGAGGGTAAAACCTTTCCAATTACATACAATGACCGATACGGTTATCAATAGGGGACACGGTATGGCCCGTTCCATTATGAAACTGGAGCGCCATCAACGCAGTATTTTCAAATACCTTGAAAAACTGAAGTCCTATCGTTGTGAGCCAACCGATTATAGCTGTTTTATCATGGTCAGAAAACTGAAGGACGGATTGACATCGCTGGCTCTAGATCAAAAACTGCTATTGGACATCGTTCGTGACAAATCGAACTTCAAGTTAGAGCAAGCGAGAAAGATTGAAAGTTGTGAGAAGCGATACCATCAATTGGAAGTTGATATGGCGGCTTATTTATCGCAAATAAACAATCACTATTGAGCGCGGCATACGTTTATTGGCAGTGGAAAAATAGAAAAGGGGCCGAAAGCTAATTGCTTCCGGCCCCTTTTTACTTGAATCTTATGTCTTAATTAGCGTTTGCCCCGATATCAGCAACTGAAATCACTGTCATATCTGTTGGACTTTCATGGATGCTTATATGTCCGTCTAAAGTCAATAAATCGTCATAAGAGATGGCTGTTCCCGTATCCAATTCTGTTACAGCAGTTCTACTGACAGCACATTCACAAGCCTCTAGGGTAAGTGCTACGGCACCACCTTCATTTGCGTTGTTAAAGCGGATAAAAGCAGGATGAATAGCGGTAGATGAACCATCATCCAATTGAATCAGAACTTCGGTTGAACCATTGCTGTCTTGTGTAAATGTAGCGGTACCGGTGATGCCAGAACCATTAACTGCGTTCAAACGATATTCTGTGCTTTGAAGAATTACAGAATCAATATCGTCACTTTTACAACCAATAAACACAAGCAACACGAGCGCCATGAGCGAATAAGGGGAACTTTTCATTTTCATTTTTTTGAGTTATTTTCTTACACATTCAAATTTAAAAGAAGGAATTTCACGACCTGTATTTTATTTTATTTTTTCGATGAAGTCAATTAAAATTACGAGGAAAAGAACTTCGGCAACCTTGTTAAGGGAAGCTGTGATAGAGGTAGATGAAAATTTATATTTTACATAATATAAATTATGATACAGATTGGTTTATGGGTTTCTCTGATTCAACCTTTTGGCTGTAGGTCATAATTCTATTATGTCAAATATCCCTCGCCAGTATTATTTCTATTCAACGTAACAACAGGGTCATGAAACTTTTTTAAGCGGTCGGCTAACACCGCATGTTTGCGTCTGTACCATAATTTGTCGCTATGTAAAATAGCCGCTCGGCCAACAGCATATTGCTTTCATAAAAAGTAAATGCCCTTGCATTTATTTTTATACGCAATTCTCAGCCACTTGGCCAGCGCCATTAAAAGCTCCAGTTTTTCGTTTTATTGAAACCTTTTGTTTAATTGTGAATTTATTGAAGAAAAATTTCCTCGGCTTATCGTCAGCTTGCCGCAAAAGCTAAAATTTTGTCTTCGAGCAAAATTCTTAGCACTTGCTCACATCCCCCTCTAGTTCGGCTTCTTTTGTAAGTGCTTATAACATTATGTCAAATAGAATGGAGCCTTTTGGTTTTCTCTTTTCTTTTGTCTTGAAACAAAAGAAACAAAAATTCAAGAAGAAAATATGCTTCCCCGCTCCCTTTGTGTCTTCATAGCTTCGCTATGTGGGCGTTTCACGCCCTAACACAAAGCCCAGGGCAATGGCTCATTGTGCCAAGCCACAAATTCACTCCCCTACCGGCCCGCATTTTCTTCAGGCCATTACTCCATAGGACCTATTGAGATAGTTTATACTTAAAAAAGAGAATTAGCGCCAAAGCTATTAACCCCTGTATTAAATAAAGAGGCAATATAGTTTTATTCAGCAAGGTTTTATTCCAAGAATTTTCACCTTTAATATTGGAAGGGTCTAATTTTAGCGAAAAATCTGTTTTACCTTCTTTACTTCTTACCTTGTCATACAATGCCCGATAACCCTTTTCTTGGCTAAGATAGTAGGCATCCAATCCCCAAAATACAAAGAGAGAAAAATAAACTATAGATATATATAATAGATTGAAATCATTAGCAGAAAGTGCAAGCAAAGCAGATGTAATAGTAACGCTCATTCCCTTAATTTTAAACGAATTACTATTCATTCTTGATATTATATTTTGAATGAATTCTAAGTGTTTTATTTTTTCTTCCATCCCTGACTTGAAACTAATCGAATAAAGTTAGTTGATTCATTTCATTTTCAAAATCAATCCAATTTATAGGGTCAGCATTGATGCCTATATCAAAGTTTGATTTTACCCAACTTATAAACTCAAGACCCAATTCCTCCGAAATACCTTTATACTTCATATCCCTTCCTTTATTGCAGATTTCTCTAAGCCCCACAGGTATTAAGCGTGATTTTCGGCCCAAATAGTAAAATTCCTCTGAAATCAAAACGTTTTCACCACTTGTATCAGTTTGAGTATGTTTTTCTTTGTCAACAAAGGAATGTGCAGAGATTTCCTGTGTCCATACAGAATTTTCATTTTTATGGTAGAAGTTATCCCCAAATATTTGAACTAAGCTACCATTTACATTAGGTTTTTTATAGCTGAATCTGATATCCCTCCAGTATTCATTAAAGGTTAATCTTTCACTCACCCTCATCGCATATATCAAGTGATTAATTCGATTCAAATTCCTCGTTCCAGTTCCGATAACCCAGTCTCCAATTGACAAATTTTTATTCTTTCGAATACTAGGTTTGCAAACGGCCAAAGTGCAATATTTCCCGAAAGGATTTGGAGCCAAGCCATAGTCGTGCTCAACTTTATAGGAAAAGAAATTCATTTTACGCACTACATTTCACAGCAGGTTTTTTGTGAATTGGTAGACTTGGCAAACCGCCTGGGTTTTCTAAAGGAAATTCTTTGTCATTCATAATGTCGGCCAATTTATCCAAAGAATTCCAACCAATAGTTGGTCCCCCATATTTTTTGAAATTTTGAGGTAGTTCAACTTTTTCATTATTGCCATGTGTATATATTCCGACAATCTTTTTTCCAAGTTTATGCGCTTGCTCAATCTCATAGTTAACCCATTTCCTAGTGTGGGTTTTAGGGCCAAGGAGGCAAATAAAAGTGCCTGACCAGTTTACTTGAATTCTCAAAAACCTTCTTATCACTTCGTCACTAGGCCTTCTTTTTCTCGTATGTTTGGTACTATCCATGGAATAGTTCCTTATACTATATCCCTTATCAGCCAATCTCTTTTTAAGCTGTTGAACTTTATCGTCATCTTTCCAATAATGACTTATGAAAACGTTATTCTTTTTATTCTGAACTACTTTCATTACTATATATTTTTTCGTTAATACCCCATTTAGGAGGATACCAAAAGCTTATATTATTTCTTTTCGGTTTGAATTTTTGTTTTATTCGGACTCTTCCCGAAATTCCTTTGACTTCAGGATGAGCAACTCTGGCATATTTATCTACCTCACAAAAAAGGTTTTGACAATCTATTAATTGTAAACTTCTTCCCCACAAATTTTTGAACTGTAATCCCAGTCTTAGAAATTCATCCTCTTGCCTTTCTGTAACATATCTTATTAAATCGCTTTCATCGTAATCTCCATAATCTATAAAACACTTCGTCAGACCGTCTAACGCTCCTGGTCCAGGAAAAACAAAATCCATTTCATTAAAGTCACATAACTCACTATAATTTATGTCAGTAGCAAATTGATAAGCTAAAAAGTTTCCTATTGTTGGATATGACTTTAATAAATAAAAAAGCTCGCTCATGCTTCTCAAATCTGCAATTTTATCTGCTAAATCATCTTCAATCATGAACTGAATTAATTTTAGATGATTGCGATGCTTTTTTGCAAAACCGTAAGCGGATTTCCCAGATGTCATTATGTAAGCACCAGAATAAATAGCTTCCCCAGATTCCGAAATACTAGTTAAGATTTTATCATATTGCTCGAAATCATAATTTTCATATTTTATCGAGCCAATTTCCATCATCAATCTCTCCCAAGTCTCAATTTTGTTGAAAATCTTGAAAAGTAAAATTCTAAATAGTAAATCTCTAGGGTTGCCCTCAAAACCATAGATGACTTCTTTGATTAAAAATTGACTAACCCTATCTGATGCTCTGTAAGCATTAGTGAATTTATGTTCGGACATAATATCATCATCAGTCCAAACTGATAAACCGCTAATTCTATTAAAAAAAATATTCTGTCTTTCAACCGCAAATTTCCAATAAGTGTTATACACCTCGGAAGTCTTTGGTAAAGTTTTTTTTGTTATTATTTCCAACTAATGGTTTTGAACTAACAGCTAAAATTGCTTAAAAATGAGTATCAAAATTTCCTTTAATTAACCAATGTAATAAGCCTCTCTTTTGATTTTATTAAACTCTATCTTTCCACCCCTATTTGCGACAAGTTCTCTAAACAGTTCATACCCTTTTAATATTGCTTTTTCCCAATCTAGCTCTGTTTTTACTCTTACTTCAAATGGCTCTGTCATTTGTTTTATAATTCTCAAAATAGTTTTACTTACTTTACCACTTTTAAAAAGATTGGTTCGTTTGGATTCATTAAATAAAATAAGAGAAATGGCCTCCTCTGTAATTGTTGCCCTCGCCCCGTCTTCACATTCATCAATAAGGGGAATACTTTTTCTTTTTCTCCCTAGCATTGCGCGGGTACATGGCGACCAATCCAACATGGTGGCAAAAGTGTAGTGAAATACATCGTGGTAGCGATAAAAATCCTTTTCATAGGAATTGTCATCAATAACATCTCCGATTTGAGTTCCATCTATTGTAATTCTTACGCTCTCCTCTCCATCAATAGTAACTTCCTTAAAATCAACAATGAAAGTTTTTGGAAGCCTTTCTTTCTCTTCAAAAGAAGAGTCAAAATCTATATTTTGAAGTTTTTTCACCATTACTTAATCGAATCTCTTTTAATACTATCCATTTGAATATCAATATATTCAAACATTTCATTTTTTAAATCATTAATCTGCCTATTATCGGTTTCAACTTTCTCCATCGCATCCTGATATCCATTTTTATATTGACACCAATCCCAAAAAACTTTTAATGCTATACCTATTAATATACCAATAATGATTCTTATGCCCCACCAATTTCTTTCTTTTTTTGATTTCACCTCAGAGCCCACCAGTTCTATTTTACTGTCTAAGGAATTTATTTTATATAATAACTCATTTGGCGAAGCTATTTCTCCATGAATGGTCATTATATCATCTGGGGTTATTTGATTTTGATCTTGATGCTCATTCTCATCACCATATGCCTCTTCCTTCGACAGTTTAGAAGTCAATTCCGATAGCCATATCATAAAGTAAGGTTTGCCTCTTTGAAGAATAATACTCTTTGAACCTGCATTATAAACGGAGAATTTCAATCTTCCTTTGAACCCTGGGTCGACATGAAATCCGGAGATATTTACTAATCCTCTTTTCTTAAATCCAAATTTTAAAGAAATGAAACCGATAAATCCGGTAGGGATATTCAGTGTCTCTTTGGTCATTAATAGGGCAAATTGTCCGGGTTTTAATTCAAACTGAGAATTATTCTCATTTAAAATTGTTTTAGTTGAATCGTTGTTAGCGTATATCTCATCTCCTAATAGCAATTCATAAGACGCATGTTTTATGTTCTGCTCTATATATCCCTCCACAATTATTTTTGGGAGTTCCTTCTTGAGTTCTTTATTTGCTAAAAAAGCCATTTTTAAACTATATAAAGTAAAATTAGATATTATAAAGCTATTTTTGATTTGTTGGAATCTGAATTTGAAATGTTTATGAACATTTTAATTAACAAATCATTCCACACACATTCCCCTACCCTTTCGGGTAGTGAAAAAAGTGTTCCATTGCCTTTTCAAAGAATTCTTAGTAGAAATTTTTCTGGAAGTGCGGTACAAACTTTCGCTTTTACCAAAGCTCAAGTTACATAACGCGGTACATTATAGTACAAATGCTTATGGGTAGCACTAAGGCTATTCAAATTCTTCGAAGACTGGCTAAACTTTCTTGAACTCCAAATAATCCATACGCATGGCCTGGGGAAAGTCGCCATTGCCAGACCAACCGAGCTCTACCTGCTGCTCGCCCGGCTGAAGACGTACACGTCCAAGCCTGACCCTTTCGGTCTGCTTATCATCCTTTGGGGCATAAAAATCCAACGTGCTTAACTTCTTCCCGTTTATTTTGACATCGAATTTGCCACCATCCTCCCGTTTTACCAGATTGGCATATACCTCATAATTGCCGGCTTTAGGCCACTCGAAGGTTGCCTCCAAATTATTTGGTTTATCCTTGGCTGCAAACCAGACCATGATTTTATGTCCGCTGACAGTCTCGAACAATGATTCGTGTGCCCAGAAATCTGTTGAGACCCATCCGCCAGTGTTTTCCGCTACGGTAAGGTTTTCCGCTTCCAAGGCACCTTCCTGCCTAAATACCTCAAAGGGGGTCTCGTACCCATAAAGTTCATCGGGTGCTACTGCTGCCAGCGTGTCCTCTCCCTCCGAATCCAAATACCAATACACCACGGTGCTATACTGCGTGGGCAGTTCATTGGGGAAATACTTTTCCAAATAGCCGTCAAACGATTTTTGAAAGGGCACATTATCGGTTATCTGCCACCGGTTCATGGGTTGGTAGCCCATATTGTCATTGTCCTGCGTCTGGCTGTGGAACGCCTGTTCAAATACTGAGGGATTGCACCAGGCATATCCAAAATAATCCTCTGTACCCGTACCAAAAGTGGAGGGAAATTGTTCCCCATCAATAAAGAATTTCTCGTCCCCTTCACCCCACCAAAAATGGCCGGGACCACCGGATTCGGAGCTACCGCCTTTGGGATTCCAAACCAACAAGTGCGCACCCAAGAACCTTCCCTTGCCTTTGGTCTCCAAAAGCCTCCAATCCGGCCAGCGTTCTTCCTCCAAAGGTGCAAGATCACGATGCCATTTGGCGTGGAACCTGCCGTAACAGTCCATATTTCCGCTGAGCTCTTCTTTTTGCAATTCCAAGGTCACCGATACCGGGCCATCGTAGTGATTTTGGAGGGAGATTTCCGCTCCATCCGCGAAGGGCATATACCAATAGCTGTACGCCCATTCATCGGTCATGCCCATGGGGAGGGTCTTGTATTCATTCCAACCTGGGGAGGTGCCGAAAAAGTCGCCGAGCGGTGTCCATACCGAGGGGTTTTCTTCTCCATCCCATCGTATTTCCAGAATAGTCTTTCGCATAATCTCCTCAATATTTGCCGGATCGAAATTGTTGAACTTGGCCTTAAAGGTGGCAATGGCCCCTTTCCCTTTTAACGAAAATGCCGTCTTCCTTTCATTGGCGGCCAATTCTATCTCTGCCGCTTCCTTTTTTAGGTCTTCCCTTTCATGTGGATAGTCGCCCATACGCTCGGCAAAAAAGGAGTTTACTTGATCCAATGTCTGTTTTCCTTCTTGTGTTGGATTCGGATTGAAAACCTCCAATTGTGTGCTTTCGGGGAAGGTGATGTAGTTGAAGTGATAGTATTGCCCCCAACCCGGTTCGGCCACTATCTTGCAGCTTTTCTGATAAGGTATCGGCACGTAATTGTTGAAGCCCTTGGCATTGGTCTCATAGACCAGTTCGGGATAGTCAAAGGCAGGAATGCTCGGGCTGAAATAATCGATGAACGATTCACTGACCACGGGTTCCTCGCTACCGTCGATATAGATGTTTACCTTGCCCTTACGGGGGCTCGCAGACCATATTCGCACTATGGCCCCAGGGCCAGTCATTTCAGCCAGCACCTCGTTATCGCCTTCCTTTCGTATGTATTGGGGCTTAAAACCATCGTTGTTGGCATCCCAATCGATGAACTTGTCTGAAGTTGAATCTATCTTGCTGTCACGGTCATAGCTGGACCACATGGCACTTTTTTCACCTGCAACAGGCAATTCTGCCAATGATTTAAGGTCGGTCAGTCGATTGACCAAGTCGGCATACGACACCGTTTTTTCTTCTTTTTGGCAAGTTGATAAAATAAGCAGAGCTACGAAGCCGATAATCTGTATGCTTTTTCTTTCCACGGTTCTTCTTATCATTTATGGACCCCATAAATGCGGATTCTCGTAATGATAGCATTTTTATGAGACCGAACGGTAATGGTATGTATTTCTTCCTGAAGCGCTACTTTATCCGAATCGAGTTTTCGGCAATGACAAGTATGCAATCCAATAACTATTAAGTAGTTGGAAACCCCAGTACAAAGATAGAGAAAACACTATTCCACACCCATTCTCCTACCCTCCCTCCTGCCAAGGGTCGTATAAAAAGTGTTTATTCATGGCTAATCCATTGCTTTTTAACGGTGTTCATCAATTGCCCTCGACGACTTCATTGCCTTCTTTAAAGTAGCTTTTAGAAGAATTTTCAGATAATTTTAGCGAGGTAACTTTTGCTAGGCAGTTATTTTTTCCATGGTATCCTTACAATGTTTTGGCTCGTACATTTTCGGTTTACAGTCGACCACTTCAAATTGATACAGTAGGCGGAATTGCATACAATTCACAACACCAAACCCATACGAGTTTCCTAACCAAAACATTTACTTTAAAAAAGCAGGTATGATTCGCTCGGCGGTCAGCTGCAGCGTAGCATTATCGTTATCATGGGCGGTAATCACAACCATTAGGTCAAGCTCCTCAACCAAAATGATATACTGGCCGCCGCCACCTTGGGCAGATGATGCGAAATAAGTGGTATCACCATGTTTTAAATCAGCACTCCACCAATAGTACCCATATCCTTGCTTAGAGACGTCTTTGCCGCCGCCATAAACATCATCATCACCGGTTAAGAGTAGGCGGCTCAAGGCCTTGTCGATATACGCTTTTGGGATGAGTTGTTCACCATTCCATTTGCCCTTGTTCATGACCAAGATGCCCCACTTGACCATATCGCGTGAGGTCATGCTCGACCCCCATCCTGCGGTTGGCAGTCCGCTAACGTCAGTCCGCCATTTATAATTTGTGATTCCCAATTTATCGAGCAATTCGGTTTTGATAAAGTCTTTGGCAGAACTTGGAACCACAGCATCAAGAACCTGCATCACCAACCCGGGATCATCTTGATATTTAAAACTTTGGGATGCTGTGGTAATCGGCTCGCTATGTTCGAGTAAAACTTGAACATGCCCCTGGCCTTTTAACCTATTTGTATCTTTTTCAATTTCCTTCCATTTTTCTTCATCAATGCGGACTCCGGAACGCATCGTCAATGCTTTATTCAGTGTGATTTTTTCTGCGCCCTCTACAAATTTGGTGGGGTCCAATTCGTTGAGAAAGTCAATTATTGTTTTGTCCAAATCATCCATAGATAAATATCCCATTTGAATTGCACGACCGAGCGCCAAACAGGTATAGGCTTTGGTTGCCGATGCTTGGCCATGGGGCAAATCGATGCGGCCACGTGCATAATAAGATTCAAAGATGAGGGTGTCTTTATGTACAATAAGAAAGCTGTCGAATCGGCCATGTTTATGATCTGCGATTTCTTCTGCCAGGGTTAGAATCGTCTCCTTGTCACCGGTATCCACGCCCAATTCACCTACGGCGATACCATCTTTTTTGTCTTCAGGTGAAGTGTTGATAAATGCGTTGTTGAGTTGCGGAACCTTCCAGAGCGAAAGTTCATTATTGGTATTTGAATCATGGGTAATCGCTGTTGACAGCCAGGCGGCACTACGCACTGCAGTCATCGGGAATGCCGTTTGATGATTGCCTTCAATGATTTCCCTCTGTAAGGATAAGCCGTTATCTCTTCTATCATTCAATAATTTAATGAACTCCTCGATAGGTTCGGTTACCTCCTCCTCTTCCAATGAGCCATAGGCAATAAAAACATTGGCATTTAGGCTCGAGTTTCTATTTGATGCCTCAAAAGGGCCAAATTCAGAATTAAGGGCTGCCAAAGCGGGTACATCAGTTTTGATTGATGGACTTCCAATGATATAATTATTAAAAGTATCAGGTTGGGTCAGCAGTATATAAGCACCAAATTCACCGCTCAATGAATAGCCAAAGTAAGTACGGCTGTCTGGGTCAGTGCGGTAGGTGTTGTCAACATACGTAATCACATCATTTCGAATAAAGTCCAAATGAGTTTTGGCCTGGCCCAATTGATATTTTTGTTGAACTTCTGGATTGTCGTGTTTGCTTATCGAGTAATCACGAAACCGGCTCACATGTGCTCCTACTTCTTCTTTCAAGTCTTCATTGATGTCTTTTTGCCAAGAGATGCCAACTAGGATGACATCTTCAAGGATGAATTCTTGACAGGCAGATAGCGCTTCGATATGCCACACGGCATCAGTATAATACAGGACAGGATACGCTTTATCAGGATTCTCAGCATACTTTTCTGGCAGCTCTACATACAATTCATAGTTTCCTCCTGTTTTAGAATCTTGTATCGGGATAATCTTTGTATTTGACAATTCAAAATTTTTCTGGGCAAAAGCAGTATTTACAGCTATGGTTAGTATCAGTACTACTAATTTAGTTGCTCTCATATTGAAATTGTTTTTATGAATGATAGACATATAGGGCATTGTACACTTAGAATTAACTGCTGGATAAAAATATCACAGAATTCGTCTAGATGCTTTCAAATCGGACAAACACAACAAATAAATGATGAAACCACTTTGTCATTGATATCAGGGTTTTGTAAAGAAGTTGTGCCGCTATACATTTCATGATGGTATCTTTATTCAGTTTTCAATAGCATCTTTGGCTTATGGTAAAAAAGTCTTTACGGAATACGATACTCCTGAACGTGGGTGCCTTTCTATTGGTAGCCATGCTTGAAATATTGGGCGGGTGGTTATTCAAAGATAAATTTCATAGTGATTATGAGTTTTATGTATGGCAACTGAGCTATGCAGTTACCATTATGGGTGTCATTTGGATAAATCATTTTATTCTCATTCCCCTTTTTTATGATAAGAGAAGCTATTTTTTATATGGGATACTGCTTATTGGGAGCATATTTCTCGGGGCATATTTAAAAGCATATCCTAACTGGATTGGTGTTTATAAAATGATTTCTTTTCTAATTTATACTACCGGAACTGGAATGGCTGCCTTCTTTTTAAGAAGAAATATGATCATTCGAAGGGAAAATGACGAAAAGGAAAAGTTACAAAAAGACATGGAGCTCACCTATTTGAAAGAGCAGGTAAATCCGCATTTTTTATTTAATTCATTGAATAGTATTTACTCACTTTCCCGACAACAATCTTCAGAAACCCCAGATGTTGTCATGCAACTTTCAGAATTAATGCGATATCAGTTGGAGAGTGCTAAAAAAGATATTGTTTTATTAAAAGAAGAACTCGAGTTTTTAGAAAACTACTTATTACTTGAAGAAAAAAGACTGAGTAAACGTTGTATTATTGAATTTTCAATTGATGGAGATGTATCGGACTTTGCAATAGCACCGATGTTGCTCATTCCATTTGTCGAGAATGCCATTAAACATGGCGCCCAAAGTACCAATGAACAGAGTACAATTGATATTTCCGCCCAGATGAAAAATAGCACCTTCCATTTTTGTGTAGTGAATTCAAAGCCTACTATGGCTACTGAATCGAAAAGAGAAGGAATAGGGCTAGAAAATGTGAGAAGACGTTTAAATCTGCTATATCCCAATTCCCATGTATTGAAAATTGATAATACGGAAAAAGCATATCGAGTGAACTTAGCTATTGATTTAAAAGCTTCGACTTAATGATCAGAATAGGTATCATAGATGACGAAATTCTGGCGCGTAAAGTGTTGGAAGATTATTGTGCCAAAATTGAAAACTTCAAACTTGTGCTAAGTACCGGAAATCCGCTTGAATTTATCAATTTCGCCCAGCAAAATGAAGTTGATCTTATTTTCCTTGATATTGAAATGCCAGAACTTAACGGATTGAAAATTTTGAGTTCGCTTATCAATCCCCCCAAAGTTATTTTAACCACAGCATATTCTGAATATGCCCTCGAAAGTTACAATTATGGTGTTGTGGATTATTTACTTAAACCTATAAAACTTGAACGGTTTTTGAAAGCAATAAACAAGGTTGCAACTTCAAAACTAAAACAGCCTAAAAAAAATAAAGGGGGCGAAGAACTTCAAATAAAACATGATGGAGTTCCCGTAAATATTTCCTTCAAATCAATTCTATATATCCAGAGTTTCGGAAATTATTTGAAAATTTTTACCGATTCAAGGATGTACCTGATTTCTGAAACACTTATTAGTATTACGACGGTATTACCAGAAAACTTCCAACGCACACACAAATCGTACATTGCCAATTTGGAAAGGGTAACCAAAGCGACTAAAACACATTTATTGATTGAAGATAATAAAGTGCCTATTAGTACCATGTATAAGGTCATTGTATCAAAAAAAATAGAAGTTTTAGTAAAATCATAGAGTGGTTGATTCCCTTGCTCTATTTTTGGTATGAAAGGCACTAGAAAACAAAAAAACCACCACAAAAGTGGTGGTTTGGTTAATGATACACTAGATATTGAACTGCATCAAGTAAATGAGGTTACACGACTGCCCGGAACTGGAAAATTGGCATCCATTCTGGTATTGTTCAAAGCGGTCAACCTGTTTATTGCTGCAATCCCGTTATCGGTAAAATTAATCGGGTCGACCGGACTTTGATGGGCGTTGTCGACAAAACCTGTACGGTGCGTAAAGGTTCGTTCTGACCCCTTGTTCATGACATCGTTGGCGATACTTGGATTATTATGGAAATTTACATCTATGATTTGCCATAACAGTGCATGAATGATTTCATGGGCCAAGGTTTCACCAATCAATCGACCATATACATCGCTTGCAAATTTTTCAAGCGCTGGGTCACCCCCTACTCCTTGAGATTTTAACTGTATCAACAAGGCTTGGGTTTCTACATCGAGCCCGGTTGGGTCAATGGCACCACCTGGTAACGAATCATCAAAGGCGTTCGGGAAGATGGTTATAGTACGGTTAGGCACTATATTGCCAACCGCACCTGCCGCATTTGTAGTCACCCCCATCAACAATTTATTGGCCGCATCTTGATTGCGAATGGTCGCTTTCGTAATCATATTTGCAGGTAAGTGCCCGGGTACCACATCGGCAAAGCCGCCGAGTTGCCAGAGCGTTCTTACGTTGCACCCGACCAAAATGTCATCGCAGGTGTTTTTGGCCATGGTAATAATATCATTCTTTAAAGCCGAAAGCCCCAAATCGGTCAATGCTTGATTGAATGCAGCTGCATCTTCCTCGACGGTTACAAATTGCGGTATGCTCAGCGGTAATTTCATGCTTTGCACAACCACATCGTTAACATCCCTCACTTCAACATCGATATTGCTCAATCCGGGCCGCATACCATGAACGGTGACCGATTCGCCTACTATGGCGTTAGGGCCGTTCTTAATGGTGAAATCACCGTTGTTGCTGGGTGGTACGCTCCAACGTACGGTACCTCCGGCAGGCATATTGCTTACCCTGACTGAAAAAGAAGTTATTCCGGTTTTACTTCCGGCACCCGGAGATGCCGCTGTCGCAGGACTAAAACTTCTCGAGGCCGCATCCAAATCAGGATTTTCAATGATTCTTGGAGTACCTGCTTTGGAGTCTTTAGAGACCGATACCGATTCTGTACCCAAAGGTGTGGTTCTTGAAACGTTGATACTACCGCTTTCAGAATCACCAGCGCTTGAAATTGCCTTTTTGATTTCTGGAGTGCTGGTCAGAGGCTTGGCATTGGTCGAATCTTTTTTGCCCACGACACTATCGGCTGCATCCGTATATGAATCAAGCACTTTTTTGATTTGCTCGTTTGTTTCAGCATCATTCAGATATCCATCCTTGTTCAATTTCTTGATTTGCTCAATCTGCTTGGCACCATCTTCTTTTTGGTTGGCCATGACCGCAAGGCTTGCAAAATCTTTTGAAATACTGGCAAGGTCGGTCACACTTTTAGAAGTGGTCTGCAACGCACCAAGGGCGTTGGCCTGTGTGCCTGCCAATCCGGTAAAGTCTTTGAAGGCATCACCTTTGCCCAAAAGCCCATAAGCAGCTGCCAAACTTGTTGGGTCGGGTGCCGCTGGTGCGGTCTGCATGCTAACGATATTCGTCGGGAAGTCTTTAGGCTGTAAATCACCTGGATCACTGCGTCTACTGGCCGTGGATATGGGCTCAATTGCGGTTGGCGAGGTGCCACAAGGCTCATCAGCAAAACGCCAGTGCCTGGTTTCGTCAATTTCTTCACAGCTGTTGCATTGCCCCATAACAGATTCGGCATATACCCCCTTGGTCGGAACGCTGATACGATATGGGTCGGGTTTGGTGGTGGGCTGATAGTATTCCAGCAAATTTTCCACACTCTTGAACACGGGATCCAACCGTTCACCAGGAATTACCTTTAGCACCAAATTATTGCCCACAATACCCATCACCTTATTTTCGACTACGCTGGCAACACTTCTACCACCGCTGTGGGGTGCAATGTAGCCATCTAAAAGGCCGAAAAGACGACTCGAATCAATGCTAGACCAAATGATCTTATGTGACATTTCAAGATATTCGTTCAAGAAAGCCACAAGAGCTTGGGCCGCATCCCTATCTTCTTTTCTTGGGTTGCGTTGTTCGCGACTGTTCATGGGCGTAAACATCAAAGCGGCATCGGTGGCTATGCCGATTCCTCCGAGATTGATGGTCAACGTGTTGATGATGTCGTTGTTTATCCTATTTTTTTGAATTATATACTCACTCAAATGATTGGTGCGGTACTGCAAATAGGCCGATCGTAAGATGATTTTAGAGGTCGGTTTGACCAGGGTATTTGCCCTAAAACGCAAGTACTTGATTTGCCTTCTGGTGATGTTTGGCACATTGGCCGTATTGATGCTTACACGTAAGGGCACGCCTTTTCTGTAGTTGGATAATAGGGTCACATCAAAATCGAGTGCTACCTCTGTTCCGTCGTCAGCAATGGCATAAAAGAACATGGTATCGATAAATCCACGTACGATGTCCGGCGCGTACTGTTCTTCAAAAATGGCATCTTTTTCAGCTTCGGTCAAAGGCACTTCGCGTTCAAGATGAAACACCATCTTGCCAAAAAACCATGGGAACGGAATGTTTAAATCGTACTCTTCAGTCTTGGTGGCCTCATCAATTTCTTTGATAAATGGGCGCTCCAATTCAAAGGAAATGGTAAAGTGTCCCGTAAATTCTTGGATCATCTCATCGGCATAGCTGCCAATGGGCAGATCAGAGTTCGCATAATTCGATTCTATGCGTTCAATGGCATCAAAGCCCCGTCTCAGTTTTCTTCCATAAATGGCCCTGCGCAAGGTGTTTTTCCAACGGAGTATTTTCTTGAAATCAAAATGACCAAGGGGCATGGGCACAAAGAGACATTCTTGTACATCTACAAGTTCTTGTTCTATGGCATAATGCTTCAATACTTCGAAATACTCAACGGTTACCGCATGGCAGTGGTTGTTGTTTTTAATGACTTCTGTCTGCACGTTTACGGTTTCGTTTTGGCCCACGGTCTGTATGACCGTGCTTCGCTGGCTACGAAGGCTCGACGCAGATTGGGAGGTATTGTCTTGAAGACTGTTCAGCGTATTCGCTGATAAGTTACGGGATGAATTTTGGTTTGCTGTCGATTTTGAGGAAGCGCCTGAATGTGAAATGCCCCCGGCGACACCAAACACAACGCCACTGATAAAACCGCCGACTCCCCCACCGATACCTGCACTGGTCGATTTGGTCTTGTTTGTTGATGATGCGGTGATTGATTCCCCAAAAGACGAGTTCATTATCTCGGTGATATCCCTATCCCTTGATATTTGCGCATCCAGCTCTTCCAAGGCAATTTGTTCCTCTGTTCTGGTGCCCTCTTCTACCCTGTCCCAATCAACAATGGCGATCTGTTTTTCTTGGCAGGGTGCCAGCGGCAGGCTGTACAATAAATCCCCGAGGGAGTATCCCGCTGCCTTCCATTTTTGCTTAAAATGTAGGATGTGACCATGGGCTATCGTCGTATTTTCATAGATGGTCGGGGTCTCATCCCAATCTATACTGTTCTCAACGGTCAAATCTACACGACCCGGGTGGTTTTGTATATAGGCACGTTCAAGTTCCTCAACCCTTCTAATGGCGCGGTAGATTTGTCGCCTTAGAGCGGTAAGGGAGCTCTTTATTTCATCATAATTCTCAAAGAAATAGTCATCGTCAAGTTCAGTGGCAAAACTCAGATTGGAGGTGTAGAAGGTGTAAAACTCATCCAACAAATCCAAGAAAGTAGAAATACTGTGCAAGAATATGGTGTAATAGGCACGTATTTCCAAGATTTCAGCCAAAGTAAATATCGACTTGTTCTTTAAGGTTTCTTTGAGGTCGTTGAACTTTTGTATCAGGCACAATATGCCCATGGTCTCTGGCTTGTTCGCGGGCGGGCAGGGTTCAAAGTCAAGGTTCGAGCCTTCTTCGGCCCTGGCAAGCTCAACAATGATGCGCCGTAAATAGCCCAACATGGTTTCTTTGAGCTGTGCGTTCAAATCAGCGCTGTCGATGCCCTGAATGAGTGCCTCGACTTTTTTACTTGCCGTGGAAAGGGTTTTCTTATCTGCTGAATCGCTTTCAAGAAGCTTATCCAATTCTACAATAGCACTGTTGTACAGCTTTTTTTCTCTCGCAGCAAGATCCATTTGCGATTTTAAACCCTCGACATGGCCCAAAATCGATTTTAGCTCTTCCCTGTCCAAGCTTCCTTTTGCCACTAGTTCTTCACAGTAGCTTTTCGCTTCTTGCACCCCTGTTTTGCCACAATAAGCGGCCGCTAACTTTTGGTGCAACGCCAGTAATTTTTTCTTTTTCTTACGCTGTTCAGCGGCCAGCGTTACAATATCAAAAGGTCGTAACTTGTCATTGACAGCGATTAGATCGTTCGTATTGATCGCAAATTTTGATTTGGTGCCCGTATCAATTTTTAGCAAATAGTTGGGAAAGGTGGCTACTGCCGCTACAGTATTTCCTTCAACAGTTTCCAAGTTTGTGGCTGCCCGTTTTTCTACGGTCTTATCCTCTTCGATGGTGTAGGAAACCATAGAGAGCGAGGTAAACGAATTGTTCAACCTACCTATGATTTTAAAGGCATTATCAGAAATATCGAGCAGCTCGTTCTTGATGTTACGCGATTGTTTTGAATTGATGGTGAGTCCCCTGATTTCAGGTTCTGTGGTACGTACACTGTGGAAAAAACTAAATTCTTCAAGGGTTCTATTGGGAATGGTAAAATCTACACATTTGCCACCAATATCCTGTGAGAATGCATTCGAGTTTACCAAATCATCACTATCGGGAAGCCCAGGTACCTTCTCGCCACAACCACAGCCATCTTCTTCTGACATGCTTGACAGGTCAGCTACCAGTATTACATTCTTGGGCAGTTTACTGTTCTCTAAAGGAACGCTGATCGGGCTTTTTTCGTTGCCCGCAATAACACCAAAGGCCTGTTGTACACTTTGGTTGGTTACCTGGCCATAAAAATAGCCGTTGCCATCTGTGGTTGCCGAAAAGACGGCCTCAAACTTTTCGATGTCAAATTCTGCTGCGGCGTCATCGCTGACCATGATCAATACTTGCAGTCCGGATGTTTTTGATTCACCGGAAATGTCAATGACACGGCCACTCAATTTTTTTGAAGCTTGTTCTGCGGGTGATGATTGATTGAAGGTAATGGTCTTTGGATTTACCTCTATTTCTAAAAGCTGGCTGTCATCTTCTGAGCCAATAGGAATGTCAGCTGTCTTTAGGGCGCCATGGGTATAGCTTTGTTTTCCCAATTGTTCACCATCTGGGGCATACACCTCGATGATGACCAAATCGTTCGCCAACAATTCCTTTTTAGGAACATAAAATCTAAATCCTCCATCAGGGAGAACGTCTGTGCGGTCTTTACTGAATACCGGATGGCCCGATATCATTTGTGTGTAACTTACTTTTAAGAAGTGGCCGGCATACTCATCTGTGATCGTGGAGCCATCAGAGGGGACAAGTTGGCCATTTGCGCTAACTCTTTCCATTTTGTTTGTGGATTAACTGTAGTGTTCTGTATTGGACTATATAAATGGAGGGAACGACCTAAAGGCTAGCAATGAAAGGAGAGTTCATTGTCGGAAGCCTTTTAAAAAATCACTTAAAGCTACCTACTTATATATAAATATGTAGTATAAATTGTATGTTTTGAAGCGAAAATTATGTCAGCTACACGAATTCTCGCATGGTTGGCAAGGTGGCTCAGGCAGTATCGCTCCTACTTCAAAGGGCTACTAGCCCTTTTTCGTACGGCCATGATCAAAGCTTAAGTTACGCCTGTTGGCATATAGATAGCGCGAGTGGGGCTATGGGCTTTTGAAGTGAACTATTCAGGAACATTGATATTCCAATCGTGGTTATCAACCAATTCGTTTAACAGTTCGATTTGCCTATCCAGAACAACCGCTAATTCATGAAAAATGATTCGCCCGCCTGTTTTGGGATTGTTTTCCTGTCCTTTAAAAACAGCATCGAGTAAATCCGCTTCATCCAAGAAGCGTGCGTTCGTCAAGTCAAGAAGTGTTATCACATCCAAACTTTCAGGAGGCGCAATCTGTTTTAGATGTACCGAAGACAGGTTTAGGTATTCCAGCTTTTCTTGTTGGCTAATGTCCAATTCTTCTATGTAATTGGCATAGAGATTTAAATACTCTATTTCGGGATTATTGGCAATGTCCAGTTCCGTCAGGTTGTTATTTACAATGGACAAATTCTTCAGTTGCACATTGGCGCTTACATCTATTTGCTCCAAATTATTCAATTGCAAGGTTACGGTGGTAAGTTTCGGATTTGTGGCCAGGTCAAGAGTTGTAAAATCATGCCCTCGTATCGTCAAAGAAGTCAATTCGGGATGCTGGCTTAAATCTAGGTTCTCAATATCACCCGTAATACCAAGGCCTTTTAAATGTATCAAATTCGATAATCCTTTAATGGCCGTATCGTAGTTGCCCGTAATGTTCAATAGTTCCAATTTCGGATTCTCCGATACATCAATTGAATTCAAGGAACCGAATCGAAGGCTTAGATGTGTGAGGTCGGGATAGTTTTCTATGATGGAGTCCACAGTGGGCATATCACTATCCCCTAAACTTAAATAGGTCAAATTTGGTAGGTTTTCCAACTCAAGTGTTTGAATTCGATCACCGGTTCCGTTTGCGGTATATTGTAGTTCGAGACCGGTCACTTCTTCCCGATTTGTGGTACGTAACGTTATGGTATATTCACCTGATGCAGCGTAGTTGTGTGAGACGGGGTCACCATCGTTGCGATATTCAGTGGGAGCTTCGGCCACTTCTTCCGTTCCATCGCCCCAATCGATATGATATAACGACCCATAGCCTTGAATTACGATCAAATCGATTTTTCTGGTTCGTGACGGACCTATTTCGGATGTGACCTCAAAAGTGGCTACTATCTGATTTTTATAGTGCTCAAAATGAAGCCTGAAAGGATTTTCTATTGTATGGCTCTGCAGGATTTCACGGGTAGCGTACATCTTTATTCTACCAAAGGTGGGGTCTTCAATTTCAAAAATGTAGGTGCCTTCGGATGCCAAATCTATTTCAATCTCTTGCACTTGGTTGTATGGAAGGGAGCCCTGTCTGTCACTACGCCCATTCGGATGAATCACTACCAAATCTCCAACCCCCGTGGCTTCGGTCACGGTGACTATCTCGATAGGAAGCATTTGGGTGGGAGCCGTCTGTTCAGCGACTTCTTCACTTTCACAGGAAAAAAGCAGTAAAAAAATTAGAGAAAAGAATACAATTTTAAAAGGCTCAAGGCTAAAATTCATGGGGTTAGGTTTGGATAATACCTAACGTAAAAAAACAGCAGTTAGTGCCTGAAGGGCTTTGCCATAGATTGAGTATGGTTTACGAAACTCCGTTCGTTTTCACTTTTTTATCGATTTGGCGCACCAGCCCCCGCAAAAGATTTCCAGGACCTATTTCTGTAAATTCCGTGGCTCCATCTTCTATCATGTGCAGAATCGTATGCCGCCACATTACTGGATGTGTCAATTGGTCAATCAGATTTTTCTTTATCAAATCAACATCAGTGCTCGGTCTTCCTGCAACATTTTGATAAATAGGGCATCTGGGTGTTTTAAATTGAGTTTCATCAACCGCAGCTTTGAACTCTTCGACTATCGGCTCCATATAGGGCGAGTGAAACGCACCACTTACAGGTAAATTTACCACGCTGACTGCACCGGGTTTCAATTTTTCACAAGCTTCCTTAATCGCTTTTTTTTCACCTGAGATGACCACCTGGCGCAAGGCATTGTAATTGGCCGGTACGACCACACCATCTACCTGATTACAGATATTCTTGACAATGACGTCATATAATCCAATGACAACGGCCATACCCGTATTTTCGACCTCACATACCTTTTGCATGGCAGATGCACGCTTAGAGATAAGCTTCAGGGCCGATTCAAAATCTAAGGCGTCAATAGCGGCCAAAGCAGACAGCTCACCCAAAGAATGCCCAGCAACCATATCTGGGTTAAATTTAGTGCCCAAGTCTTTCGCCAAAATATAGGAATGCAGAAAAATTGCAGGTTGCGAAAATTTTGTTTGTTTCAAATCTTTAGCAGAGCCCTCAAACATTACGTCAGTAATTGAGAACCCCAAAATATCATTGGCGCCATCAAAATATTCTTGGGCCAATTTCGATGTGCCATACAATTTTTTTCCCATACCGGGAAATTGAGTGCCTTGACCAGGGAATACAAATGCATGCATGCCATAAAGTTTAAATAAAAATAGGTCTTAGTCAAGAATAAGCTGCACGCGGCACCATAATTTCGTTGTAAACCATTTTCTTAAGACGTACACATGCAATTGTTTGTCTTTGTTGGCGTTAATTTAATAGACCTCTATTTTGTGCCATGAAAACGTCACGAAATCTTTTAGTTTGTTCTTTTTTGATTGTTTCAGCTGCCGTATTATTTTTTGGTTGTGGTAGCAGCGATGACGACCCCAATACTCAGCAAACCGATTACGAAGCCGGCCTTCAGTTTTTTGAAATGACTTGGGAAAATCGCATACGTACGTATCAGGTATATTTTCCTGAGGAACGGTTTTCTGAAAACGCTTTACCCTTATTGTTCGTTCTGCATGGCGGTGGCGGTGATGCTACTGGACTCATTGAAGGAACTTTTGGGCGTTTCAATGAACTGGCCGATATACACGGTTTTATCGTGGTCTATCCCGAAGGGTTTGAAAAACAATGGAATGATGGCCGTGGCGCCAATGGCTTGGGAACGACATGGGATGAAAATATCGATGATGTTGGCTTTATTTCAGAAATCGTCAGAAGGCTACAAAGTGATTTTACTATTGATGAAAACTACATCTTCACCTCTGGTATTTCCAATGGGGGGTTCATGTCTTCGCGCCTACTTTGTGATAGGTCAGATATTTTTAAGGGTGGCGCAATCATCACAGCAACACTTCCCGATAACTATTTGAGTAGCTGTAACCCCACGAATCCAACTTCCGTTATTGTGATGAATGGCACCGAAGACCCATTGGTTCCGTATGAGGGGGGACAAATCACCATATTGGGCCAAGAAAGGGGCTTGATAGTTTCTACTGATGCCTACATGCAATTCTGGGCCAATGCCAATGGATGTGAATCCACTCCCATGGTTACTGACCTTCCTGACACCGAAGACGACGGTACTACGGTTCAGGTGTATGAGTATCCTTCATGTAATGGCCAGGCGTCCGTACAACTCTATCGTATTGAAGGCGGTGGGCACACCTGGCCAAGCGGTCAGGAACTGCTATCGGAAGTTTTGGTGGGCCGTACCAGTAAAGAGTTTGTGGCCTGTGATGTTATCTGGGATTTTTTTAATGGGCTTTGATTAGAAACCACACGAACACTAATCTCTTTTTTGAATCTTTTCCAATTTTGACCTAGCACTTGTAGCTGCAGTACTTTTTGGATCCAGTTGTATCACTTTTTGATAGTTTTTTGTTGCTTTATTGATTTCACCCACCTCTAAATAGGCTTGTGCCAGATTGTACCAAGCGTTTAAAGACTCTGGAAAGAGCTCGGCATTCATGCCGAGTACAAAAAGCGCACCTTCATTATTGTTGCCCAACAGCATTTGGCCTACACGGTTAAACTGGGTTTCAAAGTCAAAGAAGTTATAGCCCGAATCATTGACCATTCGCTTTGCCTCTGAGGCAATCAAATCGTATTTTCCTTCTTCAAACAATTGCGCCAGATATTCCATCGGGTCGAGTATAAACGCTTTGGATTTGAAGTTCAATGCAACATCAAGCACAGGGTCTTGATTGGCCACATAGTCTTGATAGGTCATTTCAACAGGATAATGAGGCGTGATATAATCGGCATTTTCCCATTGTGGTTTGTCTTGCCACCACGCAAACGACAAATAGACAGGCAATTTAGAATTGGGCAGGGTAACCCTTTTATTATCCCCATAAAAATTGATGTTTTCGCTTGAGGGTTCACCCACGAAAAGCACGTTGGTGTAATTGTCCAACTCATTGATAAGGTTCTGGCAAGCTGAAAATGTTCGACGCCCCGTAATGACAAAAAACTTGCCCGGCTGGTTAATTTTTTCGTTGCCGATGATGCCCGTGATAATGGGCTTGTTCAAATAGTTGTTTCCCCCGCCATTGAGCCGAACATCCAAAATCAACTTTTCTACTTCATTGGCATCAATAAAATCAAATAGACGGTTATAAAAAGTGGTTACATTTTCATGGTCATCATTGCGTATTCTACTGTGCCGTACGTACACCGTTTTTGCATCTGCCAAATATTCAAAATAATATACCTTGTCAAAATGTCTGAGATAGTAGGGTGTCTGTGTGGTATCACGGCCATTTGTCCAATCTGAGTCAGGCCTTATTTCGCCATACTTTAAAGGAATATCCAAGTTTTTAATCGCATCAACGGTGTAGTCAAAAGTGCCATCCTCTTTCTTGAGTGTGAGCGTGATTTTTGTATTTAGGGATGTGGTAATACCTTGGGCATGCAAGATTTCTGGAATCATCAAATGATCTAACCCGTATGCATCATAAAACATACTGTTCTCTGCGGGAACGGTAGGATACACTGCCTTTAGCACTTGCTCAATGGGTTTGTTTTCAATGGCGACAACCGTGGCGCCAATCAATTCTTTATACTCTTGATGGGCTGCCTTTATGTACAATCCATCTTTAAATCGATACAGGTCCAACGGAAGGCTGTGAAATGGCACTGGGCTATCGCGAAAGCTCATTCTGGTATGGCCGTACTTGAACAATGCGATAATTTTAGAAAACCCCACAACTATCTCATGTGCTTCTAAATCTGGAACTGCCCCATAAAACGCATCTATCTTTTTGTCAAATGCCTCAGCAGTTATTTTCTTGAAGAGGAAAGGGTATTTCTGATGTACCGTTTTTTGTAAAAATCGAATATCGTCTTGCCATTCCTCTACTGATGGTTTTTCTTGGGCCGATAATTGACAAAGCACTAGCAGGATAAGTACAGAAAGTATTTTTTTCATCATCTTAGTTTTAATGGGTCACTCAATAGTAATGATGCTGCAATCTCACCTTTTGAATCTTTCTTTTGAAATTGTGCTTACCGAATTGTTATAAAACACTGCTGAAGTGTGGGTGGTAGTAGGTTTGTCTGTAGATACACATTGGAAGCAGCCCGTGACTATCTTCCGTTGTTTTTTTCTTTCTTTTCGGCTTCGACCAACTTATCCGCTTTCCAGATGCCCTCGGTGATAATGTTGCCATCTTTTCCGTAGAAAATACCTTTTCCGTTACGTTTATCATCCTTCCAGCTACCGACATACTTTTCACCATTGGGCCAATAGTAAGTGCCGAGGCCATTGCGTTGGTCATTTTCGTAGCTGCCAACATAATACTCGCCATCAGACCAATAAAATGAACCTTCGCCATGGCGTTGATTGTCTTTCCACTCTCCTTCGTAGCGACTGCCCGTGTTCAAAAGGGCCACACCATAGCCGTTTGCCTTTTTGCCACTCACCTGCCCTACGTAGTGCATTTGGCTTCCTTTGGAATTGGTAAACTGAAGATACTCTCCAAAGGATTTTCGTTGCAGCTGACTACGCATATTGGCCAGTTGTACCTTGGTCTTTTCCAAGGCAAAGCTTATAGAGTCATATTGCCTTACTTCAAGAGGCATGGACGCAAGCCGCATCTGTATGGAATCCAACGAATCTCGTACTGCCAATGCGGCTTGACTCGGATGTTCACCGGATTTCATTCTCAGTAACTGCTCGGCGATATCGATCCGCAGCTGCACTCCGGCCACATCATCAATATCTTTATTGTCAAATGCTGCGTTATAGGCACGGAGTGCGGAACTGTACTCGCCCTCGACCAACATCGAATCGATACGGAGCAGTTTTTGATGGCTCTCGACTTCTTTCTGTATTTCGGCCTCTTTTTCTACTTCAGCTTTTAACTCCTGTTTCAATTTGTAGGCCTTGAATCCGTAGAACACAGCGAATGCTGTTGCCAGCCCCAACAGCGCATAGGTAATCAGTTGTCTTTTAGTGCCTTTCATGCTCTCAATCGTCTAAATGTATGGCCGGTAATTTGTTTCTGACCTTTCGAAAATCAGGTGAAAAATAACAATGTAATCGAATTGTCCAGTTCTGTTTGAATTCCCCCGGATTTTCAAGGGTCTGCCCATGGGAATACATGAGCCCTCCGGCCAGTGTCAACCTTGGGGTTACAATATAACCCAAAGTGGCCGTAAGCCTGAGATCTTCCATCACACTGCCCACGACTTCCTTGCCACTTTGCATAATCAGTTCGGCCTCTGGGGAAACATACAGGGTTTTTGGCTCAAGCTTATGGCTGTTCAAGGGTACTTTAGCCCTAAACATATAGCGCCAGCGATTTCTGAAAATATAATCGCTGTCTTCGGCAAAACCCTGTGTCCACCGATGTTCAATACGTATGCGGTGGTAAATCATGGCACTGTAAAGCGGTTGGGCAAATTGGTATTGGTGCCATATACGCCATTCGGGTACCACATTTCTGTCGGTTGAATCTTCGTCGGTGTTAAAATTGATCCGCAAAACCCCACCCAGACTGAAATTGATTTTTTTGGAATAGATGTACCCAATGGCATGTCGGTTATAAATTTGGCCAATTTGGCCTATGAACGGGGTATTTTCGGTTTCCTCAAACCTGAAATGGGTCTGGGCATCCCAGAACAGCCGCTTTGAAATTCGAATGTTGCCGTAGGTGTTGAACCATATTCTGTTCTTGGGGTCTTTGAACTTAGATTCTTCTGGCAGCACCACTTCTTCTTGGGCCAATGCTGTTGTGCACATACCAAGCAGGAGAACCACCGCTAATCCAAAGGAATTTTTGTACTGTTTGCCCATGCTCTAGTTTTCGTCAACGGCTTGTAGGTTCAACAATTGCATCACCACATTCGGGTCTTCCTCTCGTTTCAACTTGCGTTCCAGTTTTGAGGTGTCCTCATCCCTCAATTGCAGCATGCGCGTGTAGGCATCATCCAATAGTGTTGCCAGATCTTCGGCATTTTCGCAGCTCAAATCGTTCGCTATGATATTCATGATATGCGGAATCAACACCTTTCGGTAGGCATTTGTGAGGCGCTTTTTAACTTCCTCATCCATGATGTTTGCCATAAAGGGGTTCCATATCGCATCGGTATATTTTTGCTGTATTTCTTCCCATCGAGAGGATTGTTTGGCTACTGCAATGGCAAGCTTTTCCATTGCTTCAAAACAACCGGCCAGTTGGCGGGCCTTATCCAGCTTCCCCTGCGTTTCTTCCATCTTGGAATAAGTTGCTAATTCTGTATCCAACATCTTTTTGATGTTGTGCAGGGCTTGATTTTCGTTCTTCGGAAGTTTTCCATCCACAGAATCGACCATTTGGGTCAAGGCATCAGTTTTGGCAATTAATTGCTCTTCAAGCGCAATCAATTCCAACTGGCGTTTTTGTTTGGCCAGTTTGGTGTTCAGCACCAGTTGAATCGAGTCAAGACTTGCCGAAGCATACGTGGAAATTTTATAGAGGGTCTCTATGTTTTCTTTTGAGAAGTCATAGCCAGAGGCATTTGGCCCAGCAAAGGTCTTTGCACCCGCTGTACTGTCATTGCCCATAATTGCCATCTCGGTCAGTGGAACCCCCTTTGGCCAAAGATGGGTTATCAACGCATTTCGCGATACATAAGCTACAATATCATTTTCTTGATAGCGGACCAAACTGTTCAGGGGCTTAAGAAACCGTCTTGAAATTTCTTCGACCGCATTGTAAAGAAAACTGGCCTGTTCATCTGATAGTTTAAGAATGTTCAATTGGGTGTCTTCAAGTAAGGCGGAGCTTATGGCACTTGATTTTTCTGTCTGCACTTTAATAGAATCCAGTTGTGCGATTTCGAGAGAATCCAGCGGAAAATATGGTACTTTTACCTTGAACTTTGGCAGAAATTCCGATTCGCCAAGTTCAGATAAGATATCGTCTATTTTTTGATAATACTTCGCATTTTCAGCGAGCAATTGGTTCATTCCCCCTGCAAAAACATCGAATGCTGCACCTTTCTCAGCGTGTATTTTCAAAATTTGGATGTAGTGCTCATCCAAATTGATGGTTTGGCCGTTTTGAATCGCCCCAACATACACATCAATCAGCTCTTTTTGCCCGTCTCGTTGAACTTCAATTCGTTGCAATCGTCCATTCTCAAAATGCCATCGTTCAAGTGCTTCGATGGCCGTATCTGAAAACAGTGTCCATTCGTCGTGTGCCAGGCCATTTCTGAGAAAACGCCCCACCAAAGTACTGTCACCTTTTTCAATGCGGAAGCTTTTTTGGGGCACACCGTTGTCAAATTCGATGGTACTCTGAAATTGGGTCTCGGCCACTTCAGAGTCTTCGATTTGGTTGATGGTGTAAATCCACTCCCCGTCAGGCTTGCCTTTTTCGATATTTCCTTGAGCCAGTTCTTGAGACCCACTGATATTGACCTTGTACTGATAGCCAACAACCTCGGTCTGCCTGTCTGAACGAAACTCACCAAATTCGAATCGCCACCTGCCCTCCGGATAGTTGTCTTGAAAACCGCCGGAAAAAAGAAACGTCACATCTTCTTCCTCTAAAAGCGCACCGAGGTTGGATCGTTGCATTTCAAAGGGGCCGTGCAACAGTGTATCGCCATCGACAATTTTGTAGTGGTAATTGGCATTGCCAACATAATTGCCAACTTTTAATTCGCCCTCATAGGTTAAATTGTTTTGGCTTAGCAGAAGCGTTGAAGTCAAAAACGCCCAAGACAGAAGAATGATTTTGATATAATGTGTTCTCAGTGCTGGCTTCATTTGGCCAAATAAACTAAAATTATTCTAGAACGGCTGGCTGTAAAAGAAATTTTGATGCCTAGTATGCCTTGAAAACACATACATACGTTCTAAGTGCCGCTTTGGATTCTCAAAACCCACTATTTCTTCAGGATTACTGAATAATGAAGCTGGTATTAGGCCTATCTGGGCATTTGATGTTTCTCACCTTTAATTTGAAGCCATGGCAGTCTCTTCATAGGTGATGCGGTAGATGGCGTCCCCAAAATCGTCAGAAATCAGCAGCGAACCATCTTCTAAAAACAAAAGGTCAACGGGCCGCCCCCAACGGGTTTGGTTTTCTTCATTGAGCCATCCGTCAATAAAGGGTTCGTAGCTCAGGGCCTTACCATCATCGTCAAGTTTTACCATAGTGATGCGGTACCCCGATTTTTTAGTGCGATTCCATGAACCGTGTTCTGCGATAAAGGCATGATTTTTATATTCTTCAGGATACATCGTGCCCGAAATAAATTTGACGGCCAATGGTGCAACATGGGCATTCAGGTTTTGTACTGGCGCGATGAACTCTGCGCAGGGTCTTTGGTCTCCAAATTCTGGGTCGGCAATGGTGTCACCATGGCAAAAGGGATATCCAAAATGTTGGCCGATTTCGGTCACCTTGTTCAATTCACAGGGCGGTATGTCATCGCCCATCATGTCACGGCCATTATCGGTAAAATAGAGCACATCGGTATCGGGATGCCACGTAAATCCGACAGTGTTTCGAACGCCATGGGCCACAATCTCCCTGTTGCTTCCGTCAGCATCCATGCGGGTGATGGTGGCATAGCGTTTGTCTGCCGATGTACTGTCACAAATGTTGCAGGGTGCCCCAACGGGAACATACAGTTTATCGTCTGGGCCAAAGGCGATATATTTCCATCCATGATGGAACTCATCGGGATAGTCGTCATAGACAACAACCGGTTCTGGAGGATTTTCAAGATTTGATTCAATATTGTCATATCTTAACAAGCGGTTTACTTCGGCAACATAAAGCGCCCCATCTTTGAAGGCAACCCCATTCGGAACTTCTAAAGTAGTGTCTAAAACAATCGTTCGGTCGGCACGATAGTCTCCATCTTCGTCCACTAGGGCGTAAAGTTTGTTCTCTGTGCGTGTACCGACGAACAGCGTACCATTGTCGCCCATCGCCATAGAACGGGCGCCATCCAGATTTTCTGCAAACGTATGTACTGAAAACCCTGAAGGGAGATTTAGGCTATCTAAAGGAAGGCCGGAAGTATATGATAATTCTTTTTCGGTTTCTTGGGAAGCATCCTCTTTCTTTTTTTGATTACAGGATGCTACCAATACCACTACCGATAGAACAAACAGGTATTTAGGGAAAGTTATTTTTTTTAACATGGATATACATTTACTCCCCTAAAATACAACATTGTTGTTCTATCGGGTCAGTACAATAGTCAAAATGAATTCTTCTTATTTGCCCTGCTCATCAGAACTCAATGCCTTCACATGGCCTTGATAGCTTATAGTAAATCGTTGATTGCTGTTGACATTCACAAAGGTGTTCAGATTTGGAAATACCCGCATTGACACCTGATAGTCTTCGGTTTTTTCACTGATATTGAATTTGATTTGGTAACCACCTGATTTTTTGTCCTTTTGAATTTCAAGGTTTTTGGCCTTCCCCTCAAATTGGATTCCTGTCTTGTTTTGGTTGTAACCCCCGCCCATCTGTCGTTCACCGTAGTAGGGCAAATGGGCCATAACGCTATCATTTTTGATCTTTAAATAGTTGACATTGCCAATCAGATTGATTCTTCCGGCAGTGCTTCCGGGCGGCAATAGGCCAGCATTGCTGATTTGATTGATGCTGTTGGTGGTCATGGGCATGGCCCAATCCGCTTCAAACTCAATAGGTTCTTGCTGAACCATTCGATCAAATTTTTGCTGCTCTTCTGCTGAAAGCTTTGATTTTGTACCGGTACATCCTAAAGCAAATGCAACCAACACCGACAATCCAAATTTTATAGCTGTCTTCATTGTGTTCTTCTTTTCCATATAATTTATGCAACCATGGCCCAATACACAATTATTTTAACTTTTCTTAAAATTTGAAATGTATTTCATTCGCGAACAGCCCATAAAAAAAGCCCCAAAAAAAGGGGCCATTCTTAATGTAGGTTATTGGGGAATGTTATAAATCGATTTCTTCGGAAGCTCCATTCGGATAGGTAAGTGTCGCTTTGTCATCACAAGTACCGTCGCCGAAATCAACATCGACCTCCAATCCGTTTTTGTTCACTGTCATGCTGCCAGATGACCAGTATGCACAGGTGAACTGCTTAGAGATGTCACCGGATACCGAATAGGTATTGCCATCTTTCTGTATCGTCCAACTTCCTGAAAGGTTCCAAAGAGTGTCTTGCCCTTCTTCAAAAACTATGGCAAAGGTTTTTGTACCATTTTCAGAAATGGTGCTTCCATCTGCAAATTCAACAGAAATCGTGCTGTTTACCGTAAAGGCAACACTTTCTTCATTGCTGCTTGTGATGACAAACGTTCTGGTACCGTTTATTTTGATATCACCCACAAAAAAGTCAGTGTAGGTTGCCGTGAACTCGGCGGTGTTTTCGTTTGCACCATAGGTGACGACCAAAGTTCCGTTGATATTGTCAGTACCGTTCAGAACACAATTGTTGAAAGTGGCCGTAAAACCGGTGTCGGTATACTCGGCGGAATAACAATCATTTTTGGCAGTCTTCGCAGTACTGCCGTTATCATTGAACAGTTCGGCCAATGCCGTATCAACAGATGAGGCAATGTCTTCAGTTTCCAATAATGTATTTACCTCGGCCTGCGAAAGCTCAGTTTCGATCATTCCGTTATCCTCGGCGTCATCAGAACAAGAAACGATAAAAAGTGCCGCTCCAAACAAAAATGCATATTTGAATACGTTGTTCATTATCTTTTTCATGGGTATTTAAAGATTTTAAGGTTATGCAATGGCAACGCTTAATTGGAAGATTTAGTGCCGTCAAAACCGATAAATCGTTGAAATGCCCTTTATTTTATGAATCTGGAGGGAAGGGGCAATTTTTTTCTGGAATTGATAAAATAGACCCCGGTCAATAAATGGATTGCAACGTGATTCGTTCATCCAAAAAATACCAGCCCAGAAACATGGCGACAATAGGATTGGCATAGGTATTGGTGGATACCTTTTCTGGAGATATAAATTTTAGCAAGCAATTTGAATGAAGTAAACGCTATAAACAATAAAGAATACCTTAGCTTGCCGTACCTCAATGCTGTGATTTATAGGCGGTGGCCAGTTTTCATACAGGTGAAGGTATGTAATCTCTTTAAGCCTTATTTCAACTTGCCCTTGAAGAAAGCTTTGTGGTTCTCCACGCTTTGATTGTACACCTCTCGAATTAAAGTTTCGATATCTAGACGTTTTGCGTTATGCGACATCAGGCCTTGCACCATTAGGTCACCCAAAGCTCTCTGATTCAGGCGTATCAATTCTTTATAGGGCCTGGGAGGATCGATGGGAATAATTTTGCCGCCAACCACGATGACCCCTCCACCTCCGGTGCCCACGCCAAAGAGAATCTCAGCCACCAAGGTTGGTAAATCCATTTCAATTTTGTCTCTAATATCTGTTTTTACTGGTGTCAGCACAAAACCGTGTCGTTCTCCATTGAAGACTCCCGTTCCGCAAATCTGCCCCTCATCATTAATGTCATAAGCTCGCCAAAGTTCCGTCCATCCCGCAATATTGGTAATCTTTGACCGGAGTATTTCCATATTCTTACCAGGCTCACGAATGAATGCCTCAATTCCACTCTGATAAGTTACCTTACCGACAATCACGTTGTTATTGTTAATTCCCCAGGCTTTACTATAAATCGCTGTTGGGTCATTAATATCATGTATTCCGTTTGAGTCATGAACAAAAGCGTGCCAGTCTCCGTCAGCAGTCATCGAAGCGCCCACGATGAGGCCAATATCATTGATATCGGTAGGATCTGTTGCATTTCCTCCCAAAGTAGGGAGAAAATTAGGGCTGCCATCGTATACAAATCCTTGTGGTAGGTCATAGGCACGTCCTACCATGTGGCCATTGGCATTTACCGCGTGTCCGAATGCAATGTAAGCATTGGGAAAGGGATTTATGACTTGCTGCGTGTTACTGTTATATAAGTAAGCTTCTGCACTGCTCCCACCACGAGTCCCCACAATAAGTCCAGAATCATTTATTCCCATGGCAATGCTCCAGGTTGAGCCCAATTCTTCATTTAAATCAATAAGTACCTCTTCTTGCCATAAAAAAGCATGGGTGGTATTGCCAGCCTTAAACTCACCCACAATCTGTTCCTTACCGATGTTATTAATATCGTAGGCTTCACTCGTGCTGGTTCCTTGATTCAGGGTAAGGTCTTTCAAATTATTGTTCTTTAAACGGGCCGCATGAACGTAAGTGCCCCCAGAAGCGTCTCCGACAACTGTACCCTCTTCGTTAATCGCATTGGCGTTCGATCCAAATCCTCCGAAATTAGGAACTGCTGTAATGGTGTATTTCATGACGACGATTTAGTTTTCAAATAACTAAAGCTACTCGTAAATAAGAAAAATCTTATATCAATGTGTGTAAATGACTGTGTATCAAGTATGAAAAGTATTGTTCCTTGTGTGAAAGGAATTCAGGAAAGCATCAGCGATTAAAGCGAGTTGGTCTAAAGCTTTTCTTGTTACTGTTAATAAAATAGACCCCGGTCAATAAAATAATGGCTGCAACTATGGATTGCAACGTGATTTTTTCATCCAAAAAATACCAACCCAAAAACATGGCGACAATAGGATTGACGTAGGTATTGGTGGATACCTTTTCTGGAGATACAAACTTTAAAAGATAATTGAAGGAGGTAAATGCCACAATGCTTCCAAGAATGACCAACAATACCATAACCCATTGTACCTGCGTGCTCCAACCCAGCGGTGAAGACCACGATTCGCCAAAAGCTAGGCTCATGATCCCCAGTAAAATTCCACCTGTTAACATTTGATATCCCGTATTGACAAAATAGTTTTTCGGAAAGTCTGCCTTGCCGACAAAAAGACTGCCGTAGGCCCACGCCAGCATGGCCGCGAAAATCATAAGGACTCCCACAAAGGAATGTTCTGATTGTAGCAATTCTTTCTGGCTGACCAAAAGGTAGATGCCCAACATGCCCAAAATGATGCCGATGATAGACATGGGCTTGATTTTCTTTCCCTGCAAAAAGAACATCATCAACAATATGACCAAGGGCTGGGCAGATATCTCCAAGGCGGCAAAATTACTGTCCACAAATTTCAATGCCCACACCACTACCCCATTGCCAAAGCTCAAAAAAAGAAAGCCTACAAAAACAGTATTCAAAAATTGCCTCTTTGTAATTGCCAACGACCGGCCCATGAGTTTTGCAATCAAGAATATCAAAAGACCGGCAGTGGTAAAACGGACACCCGCCAAGAAAAAAGGCGGCAGGTCGGTCACGGCAATTTTGTTCAACAGATAGGTGGAGCCCCAAATGACATAAATTGAGAAAAATGCCAAAAGGATCAAAAGTGTGTTCTTTTGTGCTTTCATTCAGCTTCAATGAAGTGGCAATATCATTCTTTTCGACAAGACTTGGGTCTGAAAAGAAGAAATAATTTCATTGTCGTGTAAAGGGAACAAATCTTACTGACATCATGTTTTTTGTTTTGATTTTTCCTCGGTTTTTTGTTAAGAGTATTAAATCTCGAATCCCATGATGGGGACCCACGGGAATAATCATGCGGCCACCATCTTTCAATTGCTCAATCAAAGGTTTGGGTATCTCTTCGGCGCCAGCAGTAACCACTATGGCATCAAAAGGCGCATGTTCTTCCCAGCCATGGTATCCATCACCTATCTTGGTCACTACATTACCATACTCCATATCATCCAATAATTTTTTGGCCCTTTTTCCCAATTCAGGAATGATCTCAATGGTATAGACCGAATCGACGATTTCTGCGAGCACAGCAGCTTGATACCCTGAGCCCGTACCGATTTCAAGAACTTTTTTTGTGCTTTTTGGTTTTATGGCCTGAGTCATATAGGCGACCATATACGGTTGCGAAATAGTCTGCTTTTCGCCGATGGGCAAAGGGCTATCGCTGTAGGCATAGACTTGTTGTTCTTTGGGCACAAAAAGATGTCTGGGCACCTTAGATATGGCCCGAAGGGTAGCCCTGTCATAAATATCGCGCTCCATCAATTGGTTTTCGACCATGGCAAGCCTAAGGGCATGATAGTCAATTTGTGCTTGACCATTTAACCATGTCGTTAGTGAGAACAATACGCCCAAACCCCAACGCATTCGGAGCTGTTTTAAACAGATTTTTGTCGACTATTTAATCTTTTGGCAGTCCTTGGCCTTCAATCCAAGGAGCGTCAGCTTCTTTGAGAGCGGTTTCCAATCCCGGTAAGGTGGTCTCGACCATGGTACGCAAATCAGACTTGACATCGTTCAATTGCTTTTCGGCACGTCCAAATGCCTTTTTATGGTTCTCTGTCGGGCCATACGTATTGGTCAAGGCCACGAAGCCAATAAAAGACCCGTTACCTGGAGTTGGTGGATTGCGCTCCCCTATTTCATTCTTAGCGGCATTGCCACGCATAGTGGTTTTCATTTCCAAAAGCTTGCTTTTGGCTTCATGTATGTTTTCATAGAGTTGGGCCGATGGCTTTTTTGCCTGGCCGTAAGCCCGTTTCATGGCATCGACTAATTTCAGGCTCTTGTCAAGCGTGGTGTTGACGGCCATCAGGTTTTGCTGAAACTCCTGAAAATCATTTCTAAAGGCATCAATTTCTGAAGTTGGCTTGGCAGGCAGGGCACCATCACGCAATTTCTCTACTTGAAAATCCATCGGGCCTGCCAATTGGGTGAGGGTTCCATCAACATTTTGGTGTAGACTTACGGAATAGGTACCAGGCGTGGCCATATTGGATGAACCAAAAAAACCGTCTTCGTCACTCGGCTCTGGCTTTTTTAGCGGAACGCCGCTTCTTTCGGCATGGGTCAAATCCCATGCTACACGGTTCATCCCTTTTTCATTGGTGCCTTTCACTGTATTTACCAGATTGCCTTGGGCATCTTTTACCATCAATACAACACTTGGGCCTTCTTGCTGTTTTTCGTTTTCAAAGGCTTCCCATCCGGGGAAGGGAATATTGGCTTCCTGTTTTGTGAGTTCTTTCTCTTTTTTGGTACGCTTGTCTTTGAGCGATTCTAACTTTTCGGGGAGGTAATAGGTAAATACCGCCCCAAAAGGTGGATTTTTGGCGGCATAGGTGTTGTCGCCTTGGCCATAAACACCGTCTTTTGGTACATACCAATACGCCGGTCTAGTGTTAAATAGCTGTACTTCCCCTTTTTTGGTTTCGTCAAATTCCCGTATGGGGGTCAGGTCATCCAAAACATAAAACCCACGCCCAAAAGAGGCGCCCACAATATCATTTTCCCTTCGTTGAATGGTAATGTCCCTAAAAGATATTGTTGGTAGACCGCCTTTTAACTGCTTCCAATTCGTGCCGCCATCCTTGGTAAAATAAATTCCGTATTCGGTAGCTGCGAAAAGCAGGTTTTTCTGTTCGTGGTCCTGTACAATACGCCATGTCAGCAATTGATTGGGCAAGTTTCCATTGATGAATGACCAAGTGCGGCCCTTATCAGTGCTCTTCAACAAATAAGGCTTGTAATCACCTTCTTTGTGATTGTCCAAAACCAAATACACCGTATTGGCATCGAATAGGTCTGCCCTGACATCGTTTACAAAAGCCCTATTGGGCACTCCTTTGATAGTGCCAAGCATGACTTTGCGCCATGTGGCACCACCATCTTCAGTAACCTGTAAGATACCGTCGTCGGTGCCCGCATAGATCAATCCCTCTTGTTTCGGTGATTCTGCCAAGGAAGTTATGGTGTTGTAAACACTCATGGCCCCGACGTCCCATGGATTGTCCCAGCTTTGTTGCTTTCCCATGATGGGAAGTGTCAATCGCTCTTCGTTTCTGGTGAGGTCTTCGGAAATGACCGTCCACGAATCACCCCTATCCTCAGATTTCCATACCCGGTAGGATGCAAAATAGAGCCGAGTGGGCTTGTGTGGGCTCACCAAAATCGGGGCATCCCAATTGAAGCGTTCGTGGGGATCACCCTCGGCGGGTTGTGGTTGAATGAACACTGTTTCGCCCGTGGTCTGGTCAATCCTCCAGAGCCATCCCTGTTGAAATTCGCCATAAGTGATATCAGGATTACCGGGTTCCACGGCAGATTGGTGCCCGTCTGCCCCCAGGGTAATCCACCAATCATGATTGAGGATTCCGGCCGAACTAGTAGTTCGGGAGGGCCCGCCATGGGAGCCATTGTCTTGTGTGCCACCATAAATGTTATAGAATGGAGCCGAGTCATCAACGGCCACTTTGTAATATTGGGTTATGGGAAGATTCGCAAAATAGCGCCATGTCTTGGTCAAATCGTAGGATTCATACAATCCGCCATCCGTACCGAAAAGCACATAGTTTGGGTCATCTTTCTTGAAAGCCATGGCATGGCTGTCAACGTGCTTGTTCTTTTCATTCATGAACTCAAAACTCTTTCCGTGGTCATCGGAAACTTGAACAGTGTTGCTCATCAAATACAAACGGCCCTCTTGATGTGGAGAGGCATACAGTTCTTGATAGTAATGTGGACCGGTACCGCCTGAAACGGCATCGGACTGTTTTGACCAAGATGCCCCGCCATTTTTCGAGATGAACACGCCGCCCTTTTTACGGTCCAATTCAATGGCCGCGTAAATGGTTTCGCTGTTGAACGGTGATAGGGCCAATCCTATCTTTCCCAAGTTGGATTTTGGAATGCCCTGTGTCAATTTTGTCCATGTTTTTCCACCATCGGTACTTTTATGTAGGCCAGAACCTGGGCCGCCACCCATGTATGCGGCAACAGTACGGTGCCTATCCCATGTGGCGGCATAGAGAATATCTGGATTGTCAGGACTTATGACCAAATCTGTTACACCCGTCCATTTTTCATCACCCAATGTTTTCTGCCATGTTTTACCGCCATTCTCAGAACGGTAAAAACCACGTTCACCCCCACTACTCCATAACGGCCCCTGTACGGCAACGAATATTTTGTTGGAATCTTCTGGATGGACAATGATTTTAGAGATGTGCTCAGATTTGTCAAGCCCCATGTTCTTCCAACTTTTTCCTTCATCATGACTGGCATAAATACCATCGCCAAAACCAACATGGCGACCACCTACGTTCTCTCCAGTCCCGACCCAAACTGTAGCCGGATTGTTAGGGTCAATGGTAACACAGCCAATGGAATAACTTTTTTCACCGTCAAATATGGGTTTGAAAGTAGTGCCAGAATTTTCGGTTTTCCATACGCCCCCTGAACCTACCGCCACATACCAAACATTTTCATTCTCGGGATGGATGGCGATATCTGCAATTCTACCTGAAGTCAAGGCTGGCCCCAAGTTTCTGAACTTTAGACCCGAAAAAATTTCCTTTTCCTTGTCTTGACTTGTCAAAGAGAAAGAAATCAATAACGATAGAAATAGGGTCAAATAGGCGAAGCGTTTTTTCATTGTAGATAGTTTTGGTTTAAGAAGTATTGAAGATAACCAAAAACTATATTTTGAAAAAGAACAGGCAGGCAAAAAGGAAATCAGCGGTCTTTCAAGCGATACATAAATTTAAGGCCGCTCCAGTCTTCATCAATAGCCGCGACTTTGGTATCGACCAATCCTAAGTCAATCATATACTCCCTGATGGGTTCACGCTTTAAATCCGTTGGTATTTTTGAGCTTCCCTTCGGCCAACTTACCCAAAAGGTGCCATTCTTTTTTAAAAATGTTTTGCATGTTGGGGCAGCTTCTTTTAACCCGTTCAGGTGCTTACAGAAAAGATGGACAAAATCTACGGATTCTGGTCTTGGATTTTCCACTACCTCAATATCAGACGGCAAAAGGTCAAAAAGCCTCCAGTAGTGCTCAGGCTGATTTATCAGATGGATGCAGAAACCAGGCTTGATGCCCAGTTTTTTGGCAAGCGGGGTTTTTGAATATCCTGCTGGCATGACTATTTTATTTCTTGTGGTATTTCATTGCTAGCTGAAATTTGCCACCTATCATTATAGATTGAACGATAACGGATCTCGAAGTTAATCGGATTCTTTTCTTGGGTAGTGCTGAAAAAATCTTTAAATGTCATATAATCGTCTTGTGAGCCGCCAATTTTCAATATTGTCCTTGACCCACCTGCTGGTATGGCTAGCCCGGGCTGTATTGTTGCATAACTGATGATATTTATAGTATCCATGCCATCAAAGTTTGACTTTAAAAAATCGTCAAACTCCATCTCGAAAGATTTACCGTTATGGAATATGGTTTTACCTTCAATAATTGCAGGACCAACGCCATAATTGACCAACTCAAATGTAAATTCGTGCTCATACCCATTGTCAGAGGTTTCAATCATCAAGTAGGGCATGGCCGAAAGTCGGCTTTGTTTGTCCATGATGTTGGTCTGGCGCACAAAAATGATAAGGGTCACCAAGCTGATGAGCATGGCCGTGAGGCCGAACAACTTATCAGAGTTCCAGAAATTACGGTTTCTTTTGGGCAGTCTCAATTTCATCCAACATTGTTTTAAAACCCAGTGCTACACCATTGGTCCACCCAAAACCATCTTGGGTCTCATATTCACCACCACCGGAAAGTAGGCTCAAATCTTCAACATTGTACTTTTCCATCATCTTGCCCGTATTCTTAAAGGTCTTCTCGTTGAGGGCCAACCATCGTTGCATGATTTCTTTTGCCTCATCGGCAAAGCCGTAATTCAAAAGCCCATTGACAGCAATCCACTGTAAGGGTGCCCAGCCGTTGGGTGCATCCCATTGTTGACCCGTATGTTTGAGGGTGGTGACCAAGCCACCATCTTTTAGAAATTTCTGCATCAATGTTTCCTTTACTTTTTTGGCCTGTTCAGGGGGCGCAATTTCAAAAAATAAGGGAAATACCCCACCAAGGGTCAAATGGGGCGTTTGCTGTCGCTCTTTGAAATTGTAATCCATGTAAAAACCGATTTCATCGTTCCACATATATTCATTGATGAGTTCACGACGGTCAGCGGCAAGCTTTTTGTAAGAATCGGCCAATTTTTCATCACCCTGCAACTGCGCCCCTACCGCCAGTTGCTGTTCAAGATGATAAAGCAGGCAATTCAGGTCTACGGGTAGTATTGCCGTTGTTCCCGTACTGGAAAAATCATCTTTTAAGAACCAACGCGAGCTGAAATCCCAACCACTTTCAGCTGCAGACCTTAAATCTCTGTACAATTGTTCTTTTTCTGCTTCAGTACCCATATCTTGGGCAAGGTGATGGTCTTCTTTGTAGGCTTCTGGCCTTGGAGTGCTGCCACTGTCCCAATAACGGTTTAAAAATCCGCTGCTTGGCATTTTCACGACATGTTGGCTACCATTGAAAGGCTGTTCAATACTGTCATGTGCCATAAAAAAGTTATACTCTTTTGATAGTTGCGGAAAGTATTGGGCCAGTAAATTCTTTTCTTTCTTTGCCAAGGCACTTACCATCAGACTAAAAAATGGGGGTTGCGAGCGGGTTAGAAAGTAGTCACGGGTTCCGTTTGGTATGAAACCGTAGTTGTCAATCAAATGTGCGAAGTTATCGGTCATGCTTTTGGCCAAATCCCACTCTTCGGCAGCCAAAAGGCCTTCGATGGTGAAATAACTGTCCCAATAATAGATTTCTTGAAACCTGCCACCGGGTACTACGTAGCTTTTTGGTAATGGCAATCGGCTTGAATTTGGTATCAGACTATCTGGGCCACGAGTCAACTTGTTCCACATGGTATCAATATGCTCATACATGGTTTTGGTCGTGTCGGTCTTGAATTCCAACGATTTCATTGACCTGTCCTCAAAATTCTCTGCCACAAAATCTTCCAAATTAAAATCTGGCTGTTGGCGCTCTTCCAAATATTTAGCTTCCAGTTCTGAAGGAGGCATTTTTGGTACCAGATCAACAAATGTTTTTGAATCTTCAAAGACGGCCGTCATTTGTACATCTTTGAATAATTCAGTCTCGTAAAGGGATTCGACTTTTGTTATTTCATTGGTGTCTTTACAACCAAATGAAAGTAGTATCAGCAGTATTAAAAAAAATAGATTTTGTCTCACGGTAGTCGATTTTAAATGTCAATATACAGCAATTATTCAATACCTTGCGTATATTATATCGTATACGATTAACATGCCCAAGCATACCATATTAAGGGATAAAGTAAAGGATTTTTTGCTTCTGGAAATGCAAAAAGGGAGGCTTACAGTAGGCAAAACCATCAATCTTGCCGCTGTTTCCCGAAAAATCGGAGTAAGTGTGACACCCATTCGAGAAGCACTGAGTCAACTCGAGGAATCACAAATCATAAAGGCAGTACCCAATCGTGGTTTTGTAGTCGCCGAACTCAACCTTAAAGAAGCAAGGGATTTGTACAATACCACATCCCAGCTTGAGGTCATGGCCATTGAAGATTCAACATACACTGAAAAGGCGATACACCGATTGAAAGAAAGCCTGATGGACTTACAGCAGTGCCATACCCATAGTGCTCGACTGAAGGCTAGGTACAAATTTCATGATTTATTGATTGACCCCTGCGATAATCGCATTCTCGTTGAGATATTCAAAAAATTGAAGCACCGGGTTTTGTTTTATGAACAGGCATTCATTAAAGATGCGGCTGTCTATGACAATGTTGACAATCAAAAAGATGCCATTGTACAGGCACTCGAAGAAGACAACACCCCTACTGCAGCTCTCATTCTCAAGATGAATTGGATGATTGTCTTGCAATATTTGGAAAAAAGATTGAGCTCAAAAAACTGAGCATTGCCCGCTGCGCTACCCAATAAAATACCTTACTTATTCAAAAGCCTCATTCAACAAACTTTTCAACTCTTCCCAAGAAGCCTGATTGGCTTTTTCATTGTATGCCAACGGAAGGTTGAATTTTTCCCCATTGGCATCGGCTTCTTTGCTGGTAAATGAATGCTTTGCCCCTTCATAGGCGATGTATTTATAATCCGCACCGATACTATCCATTTTCTTTTTGAACGTTTCAACAGATTCTTCGGAAATAAATGGGTCATCGGCACCATTGCAGACCAGTACTTTTGCCTTTAAATCCTCATTAGGCATAACGGGCAATGCCACTCCGCTGTGAAAAGCGGCCACGGCATCCAAATCCATGCCCGCATTGGCCATGGTCAATACCACGCTGCCACCGAAGCAGTACCCGATGGCGGCAATCTTTGTTGAATCAACCGATGGATGATTTTTGAGCTGCCCCATGGCTGCCATAAACCGTGCTTTGGCTGCTGGCATGTTTGACATAACCATCCCTGCAAATTTTCCGGCATCGTCCGGATGGTCCGCTTGTTTGCCATCTCCGTACATATCAACCGCCAATGCTGTATACCCCAATTCGGCCAACATTTCGGCACGCTTTCTCGAATAGTCGTTGTGGCCCCACCACTCATGAACGACCAGTACCCCGGGGCGCTTTTCAGCAAGTGCATCGTCAAAAACGATATACCCCTTCATTTGGGTCGTGTCTGTGGCGTAGGTCAACTCTTTGCCCACAATATCGACCTTAGCTTCTGTTTGGTCCATCGCTCCCTCCTCAACAGCATCGCTTTCTTTCTTGTTTTCTTTGCATGAGAACGTAATTGCTCCAATGATGGCAAGTGATACCATTAATTTTAGTGTTTTCATGATTGTGGTATTTAGTTATTGAGGTAATTTTAAACTGTTCTATTGTAATCCATGTGTATTGTAAAGGTTTTCATAATCTTTCATGTAATCAATATCATTTGTTTTTCCCTTGGCGGCTACGGTCACTACCCGATTCATATTTTGGGCAATCAATTGTCTGGCACCAAAGTCCTCATCCAAATTTTTTAAATCCCCAAAAAAAGATTTTGGAAAAATTGCGGGCACTCCACTCTTATCATTATATGCCGTAGCACAAATAAAATCCTCATGCGCCCGGTATGTATTGAGCAGTTGTGTCAAATGGCCTTTGTCAATCAATGGTTGATCGGATGTCATAATCAAAATACTATCAATTTTCGACTTCGTAGCCAAATAAGTGACGCCAGCGGCAATGGAGCTGCCCATACCGTTTTTCCACCGCTCGTTTTCAATGATTTCAAATTCTTTGGACAAACTATTCTTGACTTTATCGGCATTTGCACCCAATACCACTACAATCTCATCAGCAACAGCTTTGGCATTTCCAAGGGCATGCCCCAAAAGTGTGGTATGCTTCCAAGGCAATAATTGCTTGGGCTGACCCATACGTGAAGAGGCGCCAGCGGCCAAGATTAAAGCAGCTACTTTAGGCATGAATCTTTCCTTGTTTTTCCTTTAAAGAATTGACTTCTTTCTCATTGACAACCGCAATGATTTCTGAGAGGATGGCCAGTGCAATCTCTTGTGGCGTTTCAGCACCGATATCCAATCCAGCCGGACCATTGATCTGCTCTAAAAAATTGGGATTGATGTCAGAATCCACCTCCAACAGTTCATCAAACAATTTTTCGCGTCTTCTGGCTGGGCCCAAAAGTCCGAAATAGCTAGGTTTTTCTTCTTTTAAGGCTATCAAATATTTTAAATCTTTCACATAGCTATGGGTCATGAGCATCAAAGCGGTCGTATCATCGAAGACCAAATTCATGGTTTCGCCCTCATCCGCTATCAAGGTTGTCGCTCCAGGAAAGTCTTCAATGGTCTTCTCTTCTTTCGGATGCACCACCATGGTAACCTCCCATCCCGTCATTGCAGCAAAAGAGCACAATTGTACGGCATCATGCTCGGCTCCGATAATCACCAATCGAAAACAGGGATTCATCTTTTGCTTGAAGGCATCCAGATTTGAATCCAGTTTTGTATCGCTCCGGAAGGGAAAAATGGAATCTCCAATGATATATTGAGAGCCAAACTTCTTGTTTTCAGCATGTCCCTTTTGATAAAAACTCTCGATATTGAAGGTTTCGCGAGCCTTCAAGACTTGGTGGAACGCTTTTAATGCCTCAGTGGATACATCCATGGGTTCCAAAAGAACGTAGAGAATTCCCTCGCAGCCCAAGCGATACCTTCCATCATAGGTCATCATTTTTGGGATACCGGACTTGAAAACACTTTCCGCCTGTCGAAAAACTTCTTTTTCAACACAGCCCCCGCTCACTGCCCCGACCATGGTACCGTTTTCCAACAATAACATGCGAACCCCGGGTCTTCGGTATGACGACCCATCCAAAGCGACCACGGTCGCCAAGACACTTTTGACACCCAATGCGGCGGCTTTCTCGTAGGCCCTTATGATTTTTTTTAGTTCATGCGTCATCTTATACCAATCTTTTCGTGGGGAAAAACGGTACCAACTCCCCTACTTCATACGCGCGCTCCGGTTCCAACAAGATAAATCCGTTGGACTGGCTCAAACTTGTCAAATCACCTGAACCATTGCCCATTACTAAGTTAGCCTTTATCTGTGCATCAACCAAGTGTGACGATGCACGTATAAACCTTGTAAGCCCGGTTTTGTTCTCAAAGAGTTCATTCAAAATGACATGATGATTGTCAACAGGAATTCCCAATGATTTTAAAAGCCAAGGCAAAAAATAGACATGATAATTCGCAAAGGTAGAACCGGGATTGCCAGGGAAAGCAAAAATGGTACAGTCCATACCAATATGTTTGCCAAACCAAAAAGGTTTTCCGGGTCGTTGTTTCACCCGATGGAAAAGCTTGGTGACCCCCAAATCTTCCAACACCTGTGGTAGAAAATCAAACTTCCCCTTTGAAACGCCACCGCTCAACAGCAAAACATCAAAATCCTCCAAAGCACGCTGCAAGCCAACCATCAATTCTTCTTCTAAGTCATTGAAATGTAATTTTTTAGATTCTATACCCTCAACTTTTAGTGCAGCTGCTATGGAAAGAGCATTTGACTTACGGATTTGATGTAGTTTCGGAGTTTTTTCAACATCCACCAACTCGTCCCCGGTGGAAATGATGGCGACCTTTGGCATCTTTTTCACGGAAACAGTAGCTTTTCCAACGGAAGCCAGTACGCCAATCTCAGCGGCAGTGATTCTCGTACCCTTTTTGAGCAAAAGGTTTCCTTTTGGTTCATCGGAGCCTTGATAATGAATGTTTTGCCCTTTTGCGATTTCTTTTTGTAGGTGCGCCGTACTATCTTTTATGGTTACATGTTCGTACATGATTACAGTATCAGTACCCTTTGGCACGATGGCACCGGTCATCACTTCGATGCATGATTTTGAACCTTTCAATTCTTTTTGGGCCTCCCCGGCCGCCGCCACTTCCTGAATCTCAAAAGCCCTGACGCCATTTTGATAGTCCGCAAAGTTGATGGCAATGCCGTCTTTGGTGACTCGGTCAAAGGGTGGAAAGTCTCTGTCCGCATAAATAGCCTCAGCCAAAATTCTGTGATGGCTATCCGAAAGCGATACAGTTTCAGTGCCAAATTCCATATAGGAATCAAGTACAATTTTATAGGCTTCTTCAAATGAAATCATGGTAAAAATTGTATTTGTAGTCCATTATTGAACAAAACACGGCATCCCACAACAAACACCAAAAATGCGGTCACCAAGCGAATGGTCTTTTCCGAGAATTTGCCCAAACTTATGCGTACCCCTATCTGACCGCCAACAAAAACGGCCCCTACCAAATATAAAATTTCTGGTAATGGCAATTCAAAGGTCGCTGCGTTCAAAAGCCCAAAAATACCAGAAACGGAGTTTACCAAAATAAAAAAGCTGGCCAGTGATGCAATGACAATCGGTTTTTCCCACTTTAAATGGTTCAATAAGGGCGCCAAGAAAATTCCGCCACCGATTCCGACCAAGCCAGAGAGCAATCCGATGACACCACCCAAAAAATATGGAATGTACTTTGGATATGCCTTGGGCTGATACTCTGATTTTAATTGAACTGTCTGTACGACCAAGGCAATGGCAGAAATAATCAATGAAGCCCCCAAGATGATAAAGAACACACTTTCCTGTAGTCGAAAGGTAGCACCCAAAAATGCAAGCGGGACACTTGTTATGATAAAAGGTAAAAACTTTTTGAACGGTAAATGCCCTTTTCTATAGTATAGAAAACAACTGCTGGAGACCACGACCAAGTTGCATAGCAACGCCGAGCTTCTGATGAGAAAAAAACTGGTCAGGGCCAAGGTCAGAATGGCCAAGTAGCTGGAACCGCCCCCAAACCCCACACTAGAATAGAGCAGGGCGATGATAAAGAAAGCTCCTGTAAGAATTAGCAATTCAGTCGGTGCCAACATGCAGTGAAAGATTGGCCATGCCTCCTGAGACATTAAACAAAATTGCTTCTGGGTGGTGTTTTCTCAACTTTTCAAAAGCGATTTTGCTTCGTTGGCCCGATTGGCAAATCAGGTACACCGGCATATTGAAGTTGATACGTTCAAGACTGGATTCCAATTCACGTAGAGGAATGTTGTTCGCACCATCAAGATGGTGGTTCTTAAATTCTCTTTCGGTACGGACGTCAATGAGCTGTAGTTCCCCCTTGCCGTGGTGAAAAATGAACTCATCAGCGGTAACAGAATGAATCGTAGTACATTCAGAGACATCGTATGACGTGTTTAATTTGGTGGTATTCTTGTTTTCGGGAATGGCTTTGAGGTTGATTTTTTGGGTGGATTGGATGAGTCCATCGTACAACAACAGTTTTCCAGAAAGCACCTCGCCCACTCCTGTCAAGACTTTGACAGCCTCTAAGGCCTGTAGCGTTCCTACGATACCGGGCAGAACCCCCAACACCCCATTTTCATCACAGTTGGGAATTTCATCGCTATCAGGTGGATTTGGAAACAAACAACGATAGGTCGGCCCATCTTGTTGGTTAAAAACCGCCACTTGGCCCTCAAACCCATGCAGCGCACCGTATACGAAAGGTTTTTTTAAAATCACACAGGCATCGTTGATCAAATAGCGAGTAGCAAAATTATCTGTGGCATCAACGACCAGGTCGAAACCTTTGATAATGTTCAGCGCATTGTCTTTGGTCAAAAAAGTATCGAAAGTCTTGAAGTTGGTTTCTGTATTTTGTTGACGCAGTTTCTCCAGTGCGGCCTCCAATTTTGGCCTACCAACATCTTTTTCATCATACAGCACTTGCCGTTGCAGGTTGTGCAATTCAACAGCGTCTTGCTCAACAAGACCCAAAGTGCCCACACCCATGCTGTTCAAATATTGCGCAGCGGGAATGCCCAAACCGCCCAAACCGACAATTAAAACACTACCGTTTTCCAGTTTCTTCTGACCCTCTGGGCCAAATCTTGTCAACCCCGTTTGTCGTATGTAGCGTTGCTTTTGGCTCATGGGTTCAAAATTGATTGCGCTACCTTAAATTCTTCCAAAGAATTGGCATTGTAGAGCACTTCGTCAGTTTTTGGGTGTACCAACTTGACATCTGAATTGATCAAGAATTTTCTAGGACATGAACTTTCAGCGGTTTTCAAGTACGCTTTGGCCTCATCCAGTGCATTTGGTTCCCAAATTGCTACCAAAGGTTCTGGCAGTTTTGTCTTTTTAGTGGCAAAAGCTGTGGCTGATTTACGGTAATCCCGTTCTGCAATCAATTGTGAGATGCTTTTTGCATCCAAAAGGGGAAGATCACAGGCCAAGACCAACCAAGCCACATCAGGAAATTTCTCATGGGCACTCAAGATACCATTGAATGGACCTCGATACTCATTCTGGTCAACAATCACGGACTGTTTTGCAAATTCTTCTTGCTGCTCTTCACGAATGCTATAAAAGGTCTCATTGCAGTACTGGTGCAATAGGTCAAACAAAACTTTGCGTTGCGGTTTCCCGTGATATTCCAACACGCTTTTGTCCCTGCCCATGCGGGTGCTTTTGCCTCCGGCGAGAATGAGTCCGTTTAGTTTTGGTATGTGGTTTCCGGTTTCTATGTTTTCTACTATTGGGTTAATGGTTAAAGGAATTTTGTATTTCTAATATTGCTATGCGCTTTATCTATCTCTAATTTAGCATTTCGTACTTCTAACTTCGCATTTCATGCTTTGAACATCATCCCCCGATTGAGGTCATGCTTGCTTCAAAAACTGAGGCTTCATGTTCACGTTGGGCTTCAAAACCCGTTTTGGCCCGAGTACCCACTGCATTTTCGATAGCAAGCCTAATTCTTTCGATGGAGTTTTCCCCTCGTACCAAATCTCGTATGTTGGCCTTTGGTTTTCCATAGAGACAGGTAATCACGTCACCTTTGGCCGTCACCCGTAATCGGTTACAGCTTCCGCAAAAGGTTCTGCTGAAGGATGGAATGATACCAAACGTACTTCTGTGTCCCTCAATCTGATAATTGACCGAAGTGGATGTTTTTGGGGATTCCAATTTTTTGTAATTCGGATAGTGGGAAACAATATGATTCAGAATGGCCTTATGATCCCATTTGATGCTGCCAAAAGCTTTGCTTCCGCCATTGAAGGGCATTTCTTCGAGAAAACGCACTCCCACGGGAAAATCTTTCATTTCCTCCAACATCCGAATGATATCTTGTTCATTTTGACCATCCAACACAATAAAATTGATACGCACGTTGAAACCCCCGTCAATCAATCGGTAAAGATTCTCGCGTACGATATCATAATTGTTGCGACGGGTGATGTGCTCAAAGGTGTCTTTATTGATGGCATCCAGACTTACGTTGATGTTTTTAACACCCATTTTTTTCAGTTGGACAATATGGGGGCCAATCAGCGTGGCATTGGTGGTCACTGAAATGTCATTCAATCCCTCTAAGCCCGAAAGAAAGTGCAACAATTCCATCAAATCCTTTCGTACAAAAGGTTCTCCTCCAGTCAAACGGATTTTATCGATGCCCATATCAACCAAAAGTTTTGCCACTGTTTTTAATTCATTGGTGGTCAACAATTCATCTTTTTTGGCAAAGTTGATGCCTTCGGCGGGCATGCAGTAATTGCACCGCAGGTTGCACCGGTCGGTGACGGCCAGTCGCAGGTAATTGATATTTCTGTTGTGGTTGTCTATCAGCATTTAAAATTCAAATTCAAGAATCAAGTTCAAGCGCAAAATTTTATTTATTCCAGTACCACTGTTCATTTTGACAGTTTCGCTTTTCGCTATACGCATCTTGCCGTCATTTATTCATAACTCTTGACCCTGCGTTCATAACTCGTTAAGATTTCGTACTTCGCATTTTAATTTATCCTCCGCTTACTGGCGGAATCAATGCAATTTCGTCAAAAGAATTGATTTTCTTTTCATCATCAGCATAGTTGTTGTTCACGGCGATGGCCAAGGAAGACAATTTTTTTAGGTCTGGATACGCATTTCTTAGAAAGTTACGCAGTTCACCCACGGTTTTAGGAGGCTTTTTGCCCGTAAAAGTTGATGCCGGTATAGAAAGCGAAGGGCTACCAATAATGTCTTTGGTAACCCCGAACAATAATATATTCATGTTTTTAACCTATGATTTCCTGTTTCTTTGGTTTCAATAAATCAGGATTTTTAGTGAACGGTTGTTGGTAGAGGCGATTGCCGGTCGCTGCCTTAAACGCATTGGCTATGGCACCACCTGCAGGTGGTAAGGTCGGCTCACCGAGACCTGTTGGTGATAATTCATTCTTGATGAAATGCACCTCTACCTTTGGTGCTTCTTTCATCCGAATCAAACGGTATTTGTCAAAATTAGTAGCCAACGGCTTTCCATTTTCAAATCCGTAGTCACCGTACATGCTGTGGCCCATTCCGTCAATCACACCACCCTCAGCCTGATTCGTAGCTCCCAACGGATTGACAACAATACCACAGTCTACGACACAGGTGATTTTCTTTACGACAGGTTCTCCATTTTCAATTTCTACATCAGCGACCTCGGCAACGTGGGAGTTGTGGCAGTAGTAGTTCACAAAACCTTGGTATACATTGTTGGGTTTGGTGCCCCAACCCGATTTTTCGACCACAGTTTCAATGACCTCAATCATACGTTCCGGGGAATATTGAATACGCTCGTCAGCACTGGGATCCACTTTTTTCAACAAATCGATTCGCATCTGCACTTTGTCCACCTCCATCAACTCGGCCAATTCGTCAAAGAAACTCTGTTCGGCATACGCCAAGAAATTAGTGTACGGTGCCCGCCAGGCCCCAGTGGTGATATTGCTGCTATAGGCTGCCGTATCGACTTTATAATTTTCAATGGCTCCTGCGGGAAAGAAATTCGGAATCAAACCGTACATGTTCGAATTTACCGCAGCTTCCTTTAAGTGATACGCGGTGACCTTGCCGTCTTTGACACCTGCTTTGATACGATATTTCAAAGCCATGCGGTAGATGCCATCGTTCATATCGTCTTCACGGGTGTACACTACTTTGACCGGTTTTCTAATCTTATCGGAAATTTCGGCAGCTTCCAGCACAAAATCCCCATACAGGCGACGACCAAAACCCCCGCCCTGTCGTGTCATTTCCAATTCAATCTCTTCAGGTTTTCTATCGAGCATGGCAGCGACCGCTCCAGCCTTCCAAGCCGGAGTTTGAATTGGCCCTACCAAGTGCACCTTACTGTCCGTGATGTCTGCATAGAAATTCATGGGTTCCATGCAATTGTGCGGCAGAAAAGGTGCTTCGTAGGTACGCTCCAAAATCTGATCGGCCTCGGCAAAGGCTTTTACTACATTGCCATCCTCGCGCATGGTATTAAATTCCTTGCCATCCAATAATTTGTTCAATTCAGTGTCATGATCTGCCGTACTTTCCATTCTTTCGTCATCTTCCCATTCAGCCTCAATGGCCTCTTTGGCCTTAAAAGCTTGCCAAGTAGTCTCTGCAATCACGACCACTTTATCGCTCGATGACAGAATGCCGCCGACATTGGGTTGTGCTTCAATCAATTTTCTGGCTTTTTCGCCGATGGTCACCACATCAATAACACCTGGCATTGCTTTCGCTTTTGAAGCATCAAAGGATTTCAACTGTTGCCCAAAAGCGGGAGGTCGTACCACAGCGGCATAGACCATGCCTTCTGGTTTGTAATCCAATCCGAATAAAGGCTTGCCAGTGATGATTTCATCGATGTCTACATTGGGGATTTCCTTGCCAATGATTTTATAGTCTTTGGGGTCTTTCAATTCAATCGTATCTTCAGGTGCCTCCTCGCCTTCTGACAGCGATGCTACTAAGGCTGCTCCTTTTTCCATTCGCTCTTTTTCCAAAACGGCAGCTTCATTGACTATTTCCCCATAACCCAGCGTTTCTCCTGTAGGACTGGTGATCACCCCTTCACTGACCGAACATTCGGCAGCGTCGATGCCCCAACGTGCGGCAGCCGCATTGACCAACATTTGCTTGGCAGTGGCCCCGGTCTGCCGGAGTGCATCCCAACCATGGCGGATGGATTGGCTACCACCTGCCACTTGGCGGTCGTAATTTTCTTGGTCCAGTTTTCCCTGTACCACGTGTACGTTTTTCCAAGCCACGTCCAATTCTTCAGCAATGATCATCGGCATAGAGGTCTTGACTCCCTGCCCTATTTCTGGATTGGGTGAAAAGATCGTCACCACCCCATTCTCGGCAATCTTGATAAAGGCATTGAAATCCCGATAATCCAATTGTGATAAATCGACTGGAGCTTTTAATGTTGTTTTGGGCTTACAGGCCTGAAAGAGGTTAAAACCAATGAGCATGCCCCCACCGGCCAAGCCTGTGGTGCGCATAAAGGCCCTTCTACTAAATGCTATGTTGTTATTTGATTTCATTTTCGCTGTTTTTAGGTTAGCCCATTTTGCTGGCGGCTTTTTCAACGGCCTTATAAATTCTGTTGTACGTGCCGCAGCGACAGATGTTGCCGTGCATGGCATTCTTGATATCTTCCTCGGTGGGATTTGGATTGTTCTCTAAAAAAGCACTGGCGGTCATGATTTGTCCAGCTTGGCAGTAGCCGCATTGGGGCACGTCCATTTCTTTCCAAGCTTGCTGAACAGGATGTTCCCCAAATTCGGAGAGGCCTTCAATGGTAGTTACGGATTTACCTTCAACTTGGCCCATGGTAAGTGAACAACTGCGCATGGCAGTACCGTCTACATGAATGGTACAGGCACCACATTGGCCGATTCCGCAACCATATTTGGTGCCCACAAGGTCTAAATGGTCGCGAAGCACCCATAATACGGGCGTGTCTTCTGAAACATCAACGGAAGTGTTCTCACCGTTGATCTTGATTTGATACGTTGGCATAGTCTTTAGATTGATTCGACATTGGATTGTTCGTTCAAGTTACCAATAAATTTTTCTGGCCTCCTTTTTTTAACAAGTAAGGACTTCATTTAACAAAGCTTTAATGTTTATGATTTGCTTTGGCATTGCATTATGAAACTATAAAATTTTGGTGCAGCATACTATCGGCTTGGTTTTTGCGTTCAAGTTGCAGAACAGAAAAACTGATGAAAATGAAAAGCTTTTTGAAAATACTTCCAATACTATCTCTTTTTATTCTATTTGTTTCTTGCGGAAATGCTGATGATGATGTCAATTTCGACCTCAATCAAAGAGAATTGGGCAAGGGAGAAGAACCCGATGATTGTTTGGGTTTTGAAGATAATGAGCTGCTATTGTCAATACAGGAACAGTTCACCACGCTGCCAGGTAAGGTCTCTATCCTATTTAAGGTTTCCGATACCCAAGGAAACCCGATTTCTGGCTTGACCGCTGATCAGTTCACCATTTATGAACAGGGTAGAAATGACGAATGTTTCAACACGATTTCGTTGTCTGAATCATTGGCACGTATTTCGCCAAATTCCCAGATATTCAATAACAATACCCTATTGGTGCTAGATTTGAGCAATTCCGTACTCGAAGGTAGTCTGGAAGAACTAAAGGCAGCTTCGACCAGTTTTGTCGAAAACGTCATGCCTACCTCAGAAACGGAATCGTTCAAAATGGCCATTTATTGGTTTGATGGTGAGAATGAGTTGCATTTGCTGAATGAGCTGACATCCTCAAGAACAGAATTGACAACGGCCATTGACGGTATCACTTCTGACATTAGCAACGATCCGTCCACAGATTTATATGGAGCGGTGATCAAATCCACCGACATTGCTGAAGGATTGATTCGTGATAACAGCCAAAACTCGGTTATTGGTGCAGCTTCAGTAGTTATCTTCACCGACGGTACTGACCAAGCGTCACGATTTACTGAAGAAAACGCATTGCGTGCTGTGGACAATGCCAACAATAACATTTCATTTTTCAGTATCGGACTTGGAGCAGAGATTGATGTGGATGTATTGACCGAAATAGGTAAGACAGCAAGTGTCTTCGCCAACAACAAAGAAGAACTTGAAGCAACCTTCAATGAGATATCGCAGCGTGTTTCTGAACAGGCCAACAGCTTTTATCTTTTCGAGTACTGTACCCCCAAACGCGATGGCAGTGGCGAAAGCAATTTGGTCATTCAACTGACCGATGGTTCCCTGCAAGGAGCGGTACAGACCAAGTTCAATGCCGCCGGATTTACTGGAGGCTGCGAGTGATACCATCAAAATATTAGTTAAAATGGCAATGGATTACGGCTTTCGTAATCCATTGCTGCTTTTGATGCGTACATAAGGGCGTAACATTTTATGAACACTAAAAAATTTATAATGAAAAAAATGATTCTTTCCAGCGCAGCTGCCGTTTTATTGCTGACTGCCTGCGTTTCAAAGAAAAAGTATGTGGCCCTTGAAGAGAATTTGGCGAACACCCAAAGCCAGTTGACCAAGACTCAGGTTGAAAAAGAAGAACTTCAATCAAAATTGGACAAAATTGAGGCCCGTGCCGCAGAGTACAATGCAAAAATCGAATCCCTTAAAGAAATCAATGACAGCCAATATACCATAGAAGACGGTACCGTCATGAGCAATGACACCAGGGCGAAACTTGATGCCACATTGGCGAAGGTCGATCCTGCTAAAGTTGCCGAGGCCAAGACCATGGAAGACAAAGTCAATTTGGCAATCTCGCACAACTTGAAAAATTCATTGTCAGAAGAAGATGCTGATGGTGATATCGATGTCTTTGTGGATAAAACGGTCGTGATGATCAACATCTCTGATAACCTATTGTTCAAGAGCGGCAGCTACAGGATCAATGAAAAGGCCGATAAGGTATTGGGCAAACTGGCTGAGGTCATCAATTCTGAACCCAGTATGGAAGTCATGGTCGAGGGCCATACCGACCCAAGAACCATCAACACTGCGGTTGTCAAAGACAATTGGGACCTAAGTGTAAAAAGAGCAACTTCGGTAGTGCGAAAGCTACAAGAAGAGTTCAATGTCAATCCAACACAATTGATTGCCGCTGGTCGTAGCCAGTACCAACCGTTGGTAGAGAACACCGATAAAGAAAGCATGGCAAAAAACAGAAGAACACGCATCGTGATCATTCCAGATTTGGATAAGTTTTTCGCCCTTTTGGATTCCGAAAGCTAGAATTTAAAGCTAAATCAATTAAAAGGGAGGTTTTTGCCTCCCTTTTTTTATCTTTCAAATTCAAAAAAATCTGATAATGAATATCCGTACACCCCTGACCCTTCTTCTGGTAATTGTAATCACAGCTGTACACGCACAAAAACAGCATCCGTTGGAAGGCCGTTGGGACCTTGAGGTGCAGTTTCAGAGAAAAACACAACCTTCATGGCTTGAGGTCAGGCATTCAGGGCACAACACCCTAGTGGGCAGATTTGTCTTTGCTTTCGGCAGCGCAAGACCAGTTTCTGAAATCGAAACTTTCGGAAATAGCTTCACTTTTACCATCCCCAGACAATGGGAGCCTGAAGGAAGTGACATGGTTTTTCATGGAACATTGGAGAATGATACTTTGGAAGGCACCATAATATATACGGATGGTAGTGTTTCAAACTGGACAGGCGTTCGAGCACCTAACCTGCCTTATAATGAAAACCCCACTTGGGCAAAACCGATTGAACTGTTCAACGGCAAGAACCTTGATAATTGGTATTTTGATAGGGAAAACGACAATTGGGAGGTCATTGACGGCATATTGACCAATAAAAAGGCAGGAGCCAACCTGATCAGCAACCAAAAATTTACCGATTTTAAGCTGGAAGCCGAATTCCGTTACCCAGAAGGCAGCAATAGCGGAATATATCTGCGTGGGCGGTACGAGGTACAAATCGCCGACAACAAAGACCTTGAACCCTCAGACATCTATTTCAGCGGCATTTATGGCTTTCTAGAACCCAATGAGAATACCGCTAAATCTGCCGGAGAATGGCAAACGTACGGCATCACTTTGGTAGGAAATCGGGTTACTATTATAGCCAATGGCAAAACGGTCATCAATGACCAAACCATTCCAGGTATTACGGGCGGTGCATTGAACAGCAAAGAAGGGGAACCCGGCCCCATTATGATCCAAGGTGACCATGGCCCCATCGAGTTCAAGAAACTTGTGGTGACCCCCATAAAGAATTGAACAAAGTAGGGTTTTTGGCATAACTGTTGTTCTATATACAAAGACTACAACTACCAACATCCTAAAGACTGAATAAAGTTTAATGCTAAAAACTCAGGTCATGGATGTAATCAAAGAAATTATTCAGAACAGTGCCATAGGGCCATATTCAAATTGGTCAAAGGGAGTGGTACTCTCACTCTTTACCTCAATTGTATGCACCTTGGTCATCATGATGGTCTTGCTATTCGCCACGATGCCCCAAAACATACAGTTTGGATATTGAGCAAGACTACGTTAACGGTAAATAAGGGCATTGCCAAACCCTTGTTGATTCAACGGCTTGCTTAAATCAAGTAGGAAGCCATTGATGACCGCATGGGTGATGTTTCCCTCTTTCTCCAAGAAAAATGTGGGATTGACCCCTGGTTGTAACTGAAACTTTTTCGGCAACTGAAAATCCTTACCCACTAAGTGTACATATTTTTCTGTGTGAAATCCAGTTTTTGGTAATTCACCGCTTACATAAGCGTATCCTTCTCCGAGGAGTTTCTGTTTTCCTGAGCTCATCGGGATAGCTTTAGGCGGAACAATCTTAAATCCTGTGGCGTCAAAGGTTTCATATCCGTAATAGGTAGAGAGGTCCCCCTGATCCGCAATGATACTTTTATAGTAGAAGTCATTATGCCCTGCCTTGTCAATTTCTTGCCGTAGAATGCCCAAATCAATGATATAATCGTTACCGTTCAGTTCATAAGTGACATTCTCAATCTTCAAGTCAAATAGATTACGGTCATTTCTGGGGATTTTCTCATACTCCCCAATCGGAATCTCTTTATAGCTTTCATTGGCAATCGTATACAATGCAGACAAAATCGAAACATAATTGAGCTTGCGTATCTCTTGTTTTTCTCGGTCATCGTTGTACCCCCCAGACTCAATCAAAATCAGGCTCGTGCCCCATTTTGCAATATTATCACCAAAGGCCCGTGGTTCAAAATCGTCACTATAGCGCCCTACTTGGCCCGGTGCATATTTTTGGATGATGTTGTTCATAAAGACGATGACCTTCATCGCATCAGCACGCACTTCATTGATATCTTTCTCATAGTTGTATGCCGTGGCCAAATAGGATATGGTAGCGGGTTTTGGGGTTCGCTCCGCATTGTAGTAGCGGCTTTGGTCGTGCAGGTTAAAGCCGAATTTTGCATTAAGGCTATCACGTATCTTTTTTAAGGTTCGCCCTTCAGGGGATTGTAGGCGAAGGGCATCACGGTTGATGTCTATACCCAGTGAATTTCTCCTTTGATAGACCTCTGCCCCATCGGGATTCAGCATTGGTAGAAAATGTAGTTTTAACTTGGATAGGATGATTTCTTTCTCCGCTGAAAAGTCTTCGGAATCCAAAAAATTCAAAATATCAAAAGTGGCCATGGTAGCCGTGGGCTCATCGCCGTGCATCTGTGACCAAAGAAAAATATTGGTTTCTCCCTCGCCGATGCTTATCAAGTTCAAATCCCTGCTCTCGATGGATTCCCCCACTTTTTGGACTTCAAATTTTGGGTTGTTCCGAAAATTATCAATCAACGGCTGTATTTGATTGTATTTAATGCGCCGTTTTTCAAGAGATGGTTCTTTAAATTTCTCGTATGTCTCGTACAGCTGGCTGGTCAAATCAGTTTGGGCGTTACAGGTTGTGGCCAAAATAAAAAATGGCAAAACAAATTTCAGTGGATTCATAGCTTCATTTTTCAGGAACAGGCTTAAAGTTATATTTTTTGGTGGCCTGACGTACCCTTTTCATGAATTTCTCTCCCGGATCGGTCTTTTCAGTACGGTAGCCTTCGTCAACCTCAAGCCATAAAGGATGGTTTTCAAATTGGGTATATTCATAATGGCCAATCAAATAGTCAATATCATACTTGTCAACCAAATACTCTACCAACCAGATATTCGCTTTTGATTGCTTTCTCGTCAAAGGGGTTTTATCGGTGCCTCCAACATTTTCAATTCCGATGGCACAATGATTTAGGCCAATCACATGACGCCCCATGTAGGTTTCGGGCATCAAACGATAGATGGTACCATCTCTATCGACCAAAAAGTGTGTGGAAACGTTCAACCCGCTCACCGATTCAATATCTGGCCGCCAAGAGGGAAGTGTGGGCTCATAAAAAGCCCTGTACGAACCCTCAAAAGTTGGTATGGCCGTCCAATGCAGTACAATCATTTTAGGGGTTATTTCAACAGAATCACCACTTAAATTGTATCGGTCTTCTAAATATTCTTTGGTCAATTCGATACGCTGTTCGTTGAAAACAATAGGTTTGTCAACTATAACCTGAGGAATGTCACTTGAGACCCCACACGAAACCAAAACGGCAGTCATCCATAGAACTACAAAAATCTTTTTCATACTTCCACTATTTTGTAATCGAATCATTTTTAGGGACCGCATAACAGATCATCAATTTTTTTCTGCCCCAGTTTCGGGCACTATCGATATTGTTGCCCATATAAATATCAATTTTTTTTCGCCATTTACGATGCATTTTATCCTTCACATAAAACGTATCAGGAAAGGTATCGATTTTGACCATCGTATTATGTGTCAACCCCCTTTTGATAAGGTCACGCGACACTGCAATGGCTTTCATGCCAGGCTTTAAAGTATCGCCCCAAGCGGCCAAGGTGGGTTTGCCATCGGTTTGCCAAGGCACTGAATTGTATGCAGTCGCGGTAACTTCAAGGGCGACCCAGTCATGCGCGGATTCTTTTTTTTGGGTTCTTTTACAAGAAGTCATAACAAAAAGTAGTAAGAGACCCCAGAGGATAATAAAAACACAATGTCGCCTTAACTGTATCATCTTTTGGGCAAGGGAACATAGGTGTTGTCATCTGCCATCATGGGGAAGGTCTTGTCTCGCCAGTTTTCTTTGGCGATTTCTATTTTTTCTTTGCTCGAGGATACAAAATTCCAGTAAATGTGTCGCTCCTCTTCAAAAGGCTCTCCCCCAAAAAGCAGTACATGGGCATCTTTTTGCATGGTTATGCTGCAGGTATCTTCTACTTTGGACACCAAAATATTTCCTTTATCAATGGTTTCTGAACAGGCCTCGATACTGCCATCAACAATACAAATACCGATTTCACCTGAAAGATTTCCTTTGACATCAAGGTGATAGCTATCGGAAGTTTTGATTTCTACCATAAAGAGTGGCGAATGTATGGGAACGGGGGATTTCCATCCATATCCTTCGCCCGCCACCAAAGTGAATGTGGCAGCACCATCTTGCCATTGCGGTAATTCATGGGCTTCAATATGATGGAATTCAGGTTCCATTTCTTCCAATTCTTTCGGCAGGGCAACCCAAATCTGGTAGCCATGGGCCGTAAACGTTTTTCCGCCCCGCATATCTTTTGGGGTTCGTTCCGTATGTGAAACGCCCTTGCCCGCTGTCATCCAATTGACAGAACCTGGCCTGATACGCTGTACCGTGCCCATACTGTCTTCATGCATCAACTCGCCTTCCAACAGGTATGTCAAGGTAGAAAGACCAATGTGGGGATGTTGGTCCACATCCATGTATTTGTGCGGCCCCAATTCGGTGGGCCCCATGTGGTCAATAAAAATAAACGGGCCTATCATACGCTTCTTTCGAAACGGAATCAAACGTCCCACTAAAAAATCACCGATATCGCGACTGCGTTCTTCGATGATCAATCCCATGTTTGACATGCATCAAATGTTTATATTCGTTCTGAAAGTTACAAAATCATCCTATGAAGTGGATCAAGCGAATTCTGCTGTTATTGCTCGTTGCAATTGCCGTAATCGTATATCTCAACTACCCCAAACTGAATATGATTTCTGGCTACACCGCTAAATATATGGCTTCACAGGTTTATGTGGCCGAAAGGCAGCAAGAAGCTGTGGTTTTGGAAGATTTGCAATTCCCCATGATAGAACTTGCCGAAACTGAAGTGAATCACCAAAAGACGAGTGCATCGGCAACGGTCTATGGTCTCATGAACCGAAAGGCCATTGACCGTCAAGGACTGGGTTGCGTTTTGGTGAATGAAGACCATCCGAAGGGCGAGCAGTATCTACAACCCAAGCGGAATTTCAAGAAAGTGGACCGCTTCTACCCCTTTGGTCATTTGCCTTCAAAGGATACCGTCTTTCCTGAAATAAATTATGACAAACTGCAGAAAGCGGTCGCGATGCCCTTTATGAACAATGACGTGCAAAAAACAAGAACCTTGCTCATACTCTACAAAGGCCACTTGGTGCATGAAAATTATGTGGATGGATTTACCAAGGATACTCCCATTCTTGGCTGGTCGATGACGAAGAGCGTACTTGCCACTTTATTTGGGATTTTAGAGCATCAGAAAAAATTGGAAATGGATTGGCCTGCACCCATTCCTGAATGGAAAGACGACGAACGACAAAACATCACATTGAATCATTTGTTGCGGATGCAAAGCGGACTCGCATGGGATGAAGACTACACCAAAATCTCAGACGTTACAAAAATGCTCTTTTTGGATAGTGACATGACACTAGCCCAGAAGAATAAACAAGCGATTGCCAAGCCCACGGAAATATGGAACTACTCTTCGGGCACCACTAATCTCTTATCAGGAATTCTGCGGATGCAGTTCAGAAGCCATCAAGAATACCTTGATTTTCCGTATTCGGCCCTGATTGATAAGATTGGAATGCATTCCATGATTTTAGAGGCCGACTTGGTCGGTAATTATGTCGGTTCTTCATACGGATGGGCCAGTACAAGAGATTGGGCCCGGTTTGGCCAATTGTATCTCGATAAAGGCCAATGGAACGGCGAACAATTGTTCAACTCTGCTTGGATTGATTACATCACCGAACCCACTGAACTTTCGAATGCAACGTATGGAGCCCATTTTTGGTTGAACGGCAATGGTAAGTATCCCGATGTGCCGAAAGACCTTTATTCCTGCAATGGCTATCAAGGGCAGTATGTTTTTATGATTCCCTCAAAAGATTTGGTGGTGGTGCGTACGGGCCTGGCCGAAGAGCCCGATAATTTTGATTCGAATGGATTCTTGGGGGCTTTGGTCAACAGCTTCAAATGACCAAATTACCATCAAAATGTCCCAAAATAAGCTCCTGACCACAAAAGTATAGGGGTTCACAACAATAATTTCACCTTGCAACGGTATGGGCGTACATTTACAATGTAATTAATTCAGAAAGTAAATTTTTTCATTTTCATATAGTGTTCTCGTAAAAGAGTCCTGATCGAAAGACAGGGCTCTTTTTAGTTTAAGGCCTCCCCTTCCCGATAGCTATCGGGACCCTCCAAAGGAGGTGAATCTTATTCTTTTGACATGAATTACACGAATCTTGGCGGATGGTGAGGAAGAGAAGATATCATAAGCTCCTTTCTTTGGTCAAGGGAAGGTGGATTATCCGCAAAGCGGATAAGACGGAAGGGATTGCAATCAAGTTGTTTTAGAATTTAATTCCCTTTTGGGATTAAGAAGCCTTAGGGTATCCACTTATTCTTACCAAAATCAGGTTTTCGTTTTTCTAGAAAAGCATTGCGCCCCTCTTTGGCCTCATCGGTCATATAGGCCAACCGTGTTGCTTCACCGGCAAACACCTGCTGCCCGACCATGCCATCATCGGTTAGGTTCATGGCAAACTTCAGCATTTTGATACTGGTCGGTGATTTGGCCAATACCTCTTGTGCCCATTGGTATGCAGTGTCTTCCAATTCATTGTGTGGAATCACGGCATTGACCATACCCATTTCATAGGCCTCTTGCGCGGAATAGTTGCGCCCCAAAAAGAAAATTTCACGGGCCTTTTTCTGCCCTACCATTTTGGCAAGGTAGGCCGAGCCATAGCCCCCATCAAAACTGGTGACATCGGCATCGGTTTGTTTGAAAATGGCATGTTCTTTACTGGCGAGGGTCATATCGCAGACCACGTGCAGGCTGTGTCCACCCCCTACGGCCCAACCGGGCACCACGGCGATGACCACTTTAGGCATAAAACGGATCAGTCGTTGTACCTCCAGAATATTCAAGCGGTGATAGCCATCATCGCCCACGTAGCCTTTATGGCCACGTGCCTTTTGGTCGCCCCCACTGCAAAAGGCCCATTTGCCGTCTTTGGTCGACGGCCCCTCACCAGAAAGCAGTACCACACCGATAGAGGTGTCTTCTTGGGCATCATAGAATGCTTGATACAATTCACTGGTCGTCTTGGGGCGAAAGGCATTGCGCACCTCGGGGCGGTTAAAGGCAATACGGGCCACTCCATCACATTTTTTGTAAGTGATGTCTTCAAATTCGATGGCGGTCTGCCAGTTGGGTTGTTTGGACATGGAAAAATAGATTTGCCCAAAGATAGCGAGATTGCACTATGTGAAAAACTGTTGAACAACCCAATCACCATGAGCATTGAAGTGTCAACATTTTTCTTCTAACTTCGTTTCCCCCAGAGGCAGATAAAACCGGTGGATATAAATCATTTAAAAAACGAATTCATATCCTTTAAATGTTGTAAAACATAAATCATCAACACCATGAAAAGATTGAACTCGATTTATTTTTACGCTTTTACTATATTGATCCTTTTTGGATTTGTTCCTATTCAAGAAACTAATTTATTTTTCAAGGAGACCGGTAATGGCGAAACCATAATATTTGTTCATGGAAGTCAAGAGGATTACCGTGCTTTTATACCCCAATTCGAATTGCTCGGCAAGGAATTTCACGTCATAACCTACAGTAGGCGATACAATTATCCCAATGAGCATTCTTACAAAAAGGAGACGCCTTTTAATCCAATGACGGAGGCTGAAGATCTTGAAAAATTGAGACAACAAATGGGCATCGAAGAATTTAATATTGTTGGACATTCTTATGGTGGACTGGTTGCATTGGCCTACGCCAATAAATATCAAAATAGATTGAAATCAATTACAGTATCCGAACCTCCCGTATTAAGCATAAAAGGATGTGACGAATCCTTATCATACACAGAGAAGGGATTGATAGAAAAACTAAAAGCCTCCTTTAAAACAAAAGATACAACGGTTGTCATGAAAGCAATTTTTGAATTTTTTGTTGGGAAAGATATACAGAACCAGATACCGCCGGAAGCTTTGCAAGCGCTCAAATCAAATTTGCCGGAAATGGAAGCACTTGCCAATTCCGAAAATCCATTCCCAAATTTGAATACTACATTTGATTTCCCTACAATGATTATAACATCAGAAAATGTAATGCCTATTTTAATGTGTACAAATGAATCCTTAATACGTATTACACCCAATGCCAAACATGTCAGAATTCCCAGCGCATCTCACGATATGTGGATGACTCATCCAACTGTAATGTCAAGTCACCTTAAAGATTTTATCTTAAATGAATAGCTGCATATAAATTGAATAAAAATAAATTACGTTTTACAACATTGGCTATAATTCAGCTATGCCCCTGAACAAATTAAAAACATTAACTTTAAAAGACGGTCGGATTCCGTACTTGGAAAATCCTGACGGATTCCCCAAGCCGAAATCATAGCCGAGATCGGTAACGAAGCCCTTATTTTTTCCGATGCTTCTCCTCAATCCACTTGCCCATAAACTTGGTGGCGTTTAGCGATTGATGTTGTAGCATTTGACCGATAAAGTTCTTTTGACGATGGTCATCTAAATTTGAACCAACGGCAGTAATCTTGCCAAATAAGCCGTCTTTTAACTTTTCGGCATTGTAAATGGTGTTGACAATCTCAACTCCATTGCGTTGGCAACTCATCCACTGTGTAGGTTTTTGATATAAGGCTACCGCAGCTTTGACAAAATCTCTTGGACCGTCACAAATAGCGCCTGCCCATTGCAGATTACCATGCATGCCCTCTGATCCGATTGGAGTGGTAACACTGGGCAAGCCGTTGCACATGGCGTCGACCAGTTTTCCTTTGATGCCCGCCCCGAATCGTAATGGGGCCAAATTGAGCCTAGCTTTTTGCAATTCGGCATCGAGATTGTCAATCCATCCCTCGACCAAAAACCCTTCTTTTTCATTGTGCAGTTGTTTAATGGATTCTGGCAGATAGGCCCCAAAAACCTTTAGTTGGGCATCGGGCAGTTCTTTTTTGATTTTTGGCCAAATATGGCTCTTAAGCTGATAAATGGAATCAATATTTGGGGCATGCTTGCCATTGCCAAAACAGACCATATCTTTCCGTTTGCCAAAAGTGGGCCAAGCTTGTATTTCTTCATCCGTTAATTTGGATGACAAAAAGGGTAAGTGCAACACATGGCTTTGTGGCACTCCTATTCTATCAACCAACAATTTTTCTTCGAAATCACTGACCACAAAAGTGAGGTCTGATCTGAAAATACTGGCCATTTCGCGTTTGGTTTTATCCGTGGTCAGCCAATTGCCATAATCGAACGCTTCTTCATGCTTTACGGCAGCTTCCCGATAATCTCGAAGGGAGTGTAAATCCTCAGTATTCAGTATTCTGATGGCCTTTGGAACATTTTCGGCTACCCGCCAGCCAAACTGTTCTTCCACCATAAATCGGTCAAAAATGACCATATCAGGCTGTAATTCTTTTATCAATATATCAAAACTGGAGTCGTTGAGCTTGATGGGCACTTCTTTGACCTTAAACTTTGATATATCCGCTGAGAACTTGGTTTTAGCGGCGGTGCTTCCAAAGAATAGCTGAAACCCTTTATCCGCAAAAGCTTCCAACAGTTGTACCATGCGATGCCCTGCCGCAGTGGTCTTGGGTTCGGGCCAAGTGTGGCCAATCGTTAAAAGTTTCGGGTTTCTAGTTTCGGGTTTTGGGTTCAATGTTGAGAGTGTTGTTTACTATAAAAAATTAACATCGAGCACCTAACACCCAACACTGTGTCTCACATCAACTGTGCAAACTTCTTTGAGATGCTCGAACGGAGTTTTCGCTCATAATCTTCCTCAAGCCACTCTTTGTAGTTCTTGGTATTGTTCATGATACAGTACGAATACTGGCGCACGCGATAGGCAATCTCTTCTTTCAGTTCTTTGGCCAATATTCGGGCGTCGAACACGTCTTCACTATTTTCAACACAGATTTGGGCGTGTTGTTCGATGCTGCGCTCCAGCACGAGTTTTGATTTTCCGCCTTGCGCAAAGACTTTTTTGTATTCTTCCTTGATATTAAAATCAATATTTTCAGACTTTTGAAACTTGGCCCGCAGTTCATCGGGCATCTCGTAAACGAACTCGCGTTCGATATCTTCATCGTTTTTAATGTTTTCCAAATAAAAATCGGGAAAGTGGAAGATTTCTTGCCAGTCAACGGGTTCATCCCAAGGTCCGAACCGCGCCAAGTTGTTTCCCAAATCCACGACATTGAAGTCTTTTTTATTGGGAAGCACACGAGATCCCCGACCGATCATCTGAAAATACAGTGTCAACGAACGGGTCGCCCGGTTCAAAATGATGGATTCCACCGTGGGTTCATCAAAGCCTGTGGTCAAAATACTGACCGAGGTGAGAATGGCATCGGGGGTCTCTGAAAACCAGTCCAGTATCTCGCGACGCTCTTGGGCCGAGTTTTTGTTGTCTAAATGGCGAACGTCGTAGCCTGCTTTTTTGAAGGTTTCGTACACATAGAGCGATGTATTGATGCCATTGTTAAAAATCAGGGTCTTGGTGCCTTTGGCAAAATCTTCATAAGCGGCCAATGTCTTGCCCAGCATGCTTTGGTTTCCGTAGAACTCGTCAGATGATTTGACAGTATAATCACCGTGAATGCCCAATTTCAAAGATTTCAGGCTAACATCATAGTTGTATAGGTTGGCCTTGGCCAAAAAACCTTCTTTTATCAATGACTTTATCGATTTGCCGACAATCAACTTTTGGTAATTGTCTTTCATCGGCAATTTGATGTTTGAGCTCAACGGAGTGGCCGTGACGCCCAAAATGGTAGCCTCATCAAAGTACTTGAACAACTTTCGAAATGAGTTGTAGTGGGCCTCATCAATGATGACCAGCCCAATGTTCTTGATGTCGACCTTGCCTTCTTGCAGGCGGTTGTTCAAGGTCTCTACCATGGCCACAAAGCACATGTACTCATCTTGGTCGACCAATTCCTTTACATCGCTGTTGATGATTTTGTTGGCAACATCAAAGCCTTCGAGCATGGCCGCGGTCTGACGACTCAGTTCAATACGGTGGGTCAAGATGACCACTTTCTTTTGGGTGTCACGAATGTAACGTCTCGTAATCTCAGAAAAAACCACTGTTTTACCACCTCCCGTGGGCAACTGGTACAACAGGTTACTGCCGTCGGGCATGGTTTTCAGATGCTCAAATATGGTGTTCAGGTCTTTGAGCTGGTAGTCGTAAAGGGTCTTTCGTGCTATTTGCTTTTGTACCTCCAAAGGGAATAAAATGCTTTCAGAATTATAAAACCTTGCAAAATTAGGAGTTTTTTGCATCTGCTTTGGCCCAACAAAGTGAAAATCTATCAAAAGACTATCAACAATCCATTGATGTTACTGCATACTCGAGCAACAGTGTTTAATAATTTTTTGATAAGAATAACAATTCCCATTTGGAAAATCGCTGAAAATGTTTATTATATAAAGATATCGTAATTAAACCCGTATACACAGAATGAGGCAACTTAAGATTATTAAACAGGTAACCAACCGCGAATCCAAATCCCTAGACAAATACCTACAAGACATCAGCAAAATTGATTTGATAACTGCCCAAGAAGAGGTTGAATTGGCCCAACGCATCAAAAAGGGCGATCAGGCCGCACTTGAAAAATTGACCAATGCCAATTTGCGGTTTGTGGTCTCGGTGGCCAAACAGTATCAAAATCAGGGATTAAAACTGCCTGATTTAATAAACGAAGGAAATTTAGGACTTGTCAAAGCAGCAAAACGTTTTGACGAGACCCGCGGTTTCAAATTTATCTCTTATGCGGTTTGGTGGATACGACAATCCATTTTACAAGCCCTGGCTGAACAATCAAGGGTCGTGCGATTACCGTTGAACAAAATCGGCTCCATCAATAAAATCAAGAAAATGACTTCCTATCTAGAGCAGGCCCATGAGCGGTTGCCCTCAGCGGAAGAAATTGCCAAAGAACTTGATATGAGCATCAGCGAAGTGAAACAGTCCATCAAAAATTCTGGAAGGCATGTCTCTATGGATGCGCCTTTGAAGGAGGGGGAAACTTCAAACCTATACGATGTCATGAAAGCAGGTGAATCGCCAAGGCCAGATAGAGAAATGATGCACGAGTCATTGAACACTGAAATCAATCGGGCACTGGATACCTTGTCGCCTCGGGAAGCCGATGTGGTACGCTTGTACTACGGCATCGGTGACCAACAATCAATGACCTTGGAAGAAATTGGAAGCACCTTTGACCTCACGCGAGAGCGCGTGCGCCAAATACGTGAAAAGGCCATTCGAAAGTTACGGCATAACTCAAAAAGTAAGATACTTAAAACCTATCTCGGGTAATCTAAATTCTAAGAACAATTCAATTGGTTGATATTGTAGTTGACCAAGATTTCATTCAGATTGTTGATGAAATTGTTATAGGCCATATTGTCATTGCTTTGATTTTCCATAGTTCATAAGTTTGGTGGCAAGATCTACAGGTAATCCAATTCTGCCAGTTCGTTTATGCTTAAGATTTCATTCAATTCTTGTAAAAATGCAAGATATTCTTCGCCGTAGGTATCGTATAACATGAGCTTATAGGTTTAAAATTTGGGCTTCATATTGTTAACGTAAACATAACAGAATACTTGTGTGGTGGCAATTTAATGTGGTGAATTGACCATTTTTTGTTGTAAAAGAGTCTAAAAAACAAAGTGATTCTGCGTATATGCCATTTATTTGGTATACAGCTTCAATCGATTAACGGCACGAACAATAAGATATATCGTCAATCGTTACTGTTATTGGGCATTGACAATGCCCCCACCACTAAAAATTTGCATTCAAATGCACGCTATACCCCAACTCGTAACAAGACGACTCTCATATTTACTGCTATTTGTAAGTTTAGCACTGGCAAGTTTTTCAACACCCGCAAACACAGCCGCTGAAAAATCAAACACTGTTGAGTTTATAAGCCACAGTTTTAAGGCGGGCCGAAAAAGTTTTTTTAACGTAGGGGAGCAATCTGAACGCCTTCGTCGAGGTTTGACCCTTGTACACTTTAATTCTACGAATTCTTATGAATTCAAGACTTATGATACGTATGGTGATGAAGAAGACTTAAATAAGTTCTTGGCAGTTCTGGAGCGAATGGTGATGGAAAAGGCTGTATTTGCCATTTTGGCCCATGACTCTGCCGTTGAGAATGCTTTTGAAAATGGTAAAAATTTGGCCAAGATGGGCTTTAAAGCCTTATCAACGCTTGAGAACAGGCAGGCCTATGTTATGCACAATCTTGATGGTAAAATCAATGAATATGTTGATGAAGCCGCTGTAGTTCTGACCGCTGCCATACCTGAAACCACAAAAAGCGACCAAGTATATTTTCCAAAGGAACGTTACGAATTTGAGGCCAGTTTTGACCGCTTTATTGCCCATGCGGGCGGGGCGGTGGATGGTCATGCCTATACCAACACCAAAAATGCACTTGACCAGAACTATGAAAAAGGGTTTCGTCTTTTTGAATTGGATATCATCGAAACCTCTGACGGACACTTTGTGGCGGCCCACGATTGGAACATGTGGTCTCGTTTTACCGAATATTCAGGCAAACTGCCCCCTACCCTTGAAGAATTTAGAAACGAAACAATTTATGGCGATTACATTACCATGGATATGAAAGCCATCAACGATTGGTTTGCAGCCCATCCGGATGCCGTTTTGATCACAGATAAAATTTCAGATCCCTTGGCCTTTGCCGATCAGTTCTACGACAAAGAAAAACTGATTATGGAATTGTTCAGCCCCATGTCAGTAGAGGAGGCATCAAACAATGGCATAAGGGCCATGATATCACAAAAACCTTTGTTGGCCCTGAAAGGCAATCAAATCGATTTTCTTAAGGCCAACAATGTCAAATACGCCGCGGTCTCAAGAAGGATTATTGAACGCAAGAAAAAGTTGATGCTCAAACTGCGTGACAGCGGTATCAAAGTATACGTGTACAATGTCAACTTTGATGAAGGAAAAGACGAAAAGTATGTCTATGAAAATGAAATCGGACTGGTCTACGGTATGTATGCCGATAAATGGGATTTTGAGTTGGAGCCTAGCTCAACCCAAGTAAAGTGAAAAGTGAAGGATTTTTAAAATTTCACACTATAGATAAGCCCGCCTGTAATTCCCCAGAAAAAGTTTCCAGAATCAAAAGAAATTTCTTGTCGCCGAACACCCAATCGTGCCTTATAGATGTTGGTGTTTTGTTTGTTAGTAAACTGATACTCTAGATTCAGACGCTGTGTTTCAATAAAGAAAATGGTCTCGGCCAATAATTCATCGTCGGCGAAAAACTGGCGTAGTTCGGGCGATATACCCACTCCCGCTGTAAAGCCCATATAATTTTCACTGTTCTTTGTGTACCGTCGCACCAATAAGTTTCCTGATACACGGGTCAGCCCATCAGGTTTAGGGGTGACCAATGAGCGCAATGAAAAATAGTAATTGCCCCTATAGTGGCCCAATGAATTTGAAATACCCGTAACATTTCTGGTTCTGGTGATGATGTGCCTTGCCCCTGCTGAAAATTCGAACGAGCCGGGAAGGCTCATGTATACATCGCCCCCCATCTTATGATTTGGATAAATGGTTGCATTGGAATAACCGTAATTCAAGTAGGCATAAAATCCCTTTGCAAATTTTGGATACAGGTCTATATCATATTGCACCCCCTGCTTACCAACACGAGAACTAAAATTGATTCTGGGTATAATACTGCCATAAGGTGTTTTTCTTTTGTAGGATATGCTCGTAAAGAACATGGGGTCATATCGTTCATTGAAAACAGTCACCGTATTGCTGACCCCTATTCGGTTTTTAGGCTCAGCATCTTTCTCAGTTTTTTTCCCCTCAATTTTTGAAGCTATCTTTTTTTTCTTGATTCCCTTTTTTGGGTTTTTTCGCGTCTCCTCAGTGTTGTACCAGCCAATTTTTCCATATTTGATGTTCATCACTTGGTCATGCGCCAATAGTTTCAAACGCTGCAATTCTGCATCTTTAATATACCGCATTGCTTTATTGGCCAACCCAAGTGCAATGGCGTTTTCTCCCGCGTAGAGTTCGTTCTTTATCGCGGCCACCCATACATCCTTTTTGTTATTATTTTCGGATAAAAGTCTGTTAAAGTATAATCTCGCTTTGACGTATTGGCCTGTCCAGCTATAGGTTCGGGCCAAGAGTTCACTGGCTTCTGAATGCCGGGGGTTTTCCGAAAGTACCTCTTCGAGCACTGCCTGCGCCGTTTTGGAATCTCCACTATATGCAAGCTCATAGGCTTGATGGTATGAACCCTGGGATGAGGGGCCACTATCAGACTGGCTCCATCCGTAGAAACAGAAGAAGCCTATTATGAAAGAGCTATATGGTACCAAACGGATTTTCATTCGTCGAGTGCTGCTACAATTTCTGTTTCTTTTTGCTTTTTGGGCTTTTTGGTAAGGGCGACCCCTGCCTTTCTGGCTTCACGCCGTGCCCTTTCAATCTTATCGGTTATCTCATTGGCACTTGAACTGTTTTGCTGTACCAACTCGATCAGCTCGAGTGCGTCTTTGTGCCTACCGTCCCAGAAATACACATCGAACAGTGCAGAGTATGAGTCGACATAATCGGGATTGATAGCGATACATTCCCTCAACAATTCAACGGCAACATCTCTATTGCCACGCCAAGCGTTGACCCTGCCCATCAAAATTTTGGTATCTACATGCCTTGGTCTTTCAGAAAGAATATAGCGGCAGACCAGCAGCGCCTTATCATATTTTCGGTCATGGGCAAAATCGCGGGCAATAATGTAATATACATCAGAATTGTAGCCGTTGTTCAGACTATTGAGCCATACCATTTCAGTGTCGGTGAACTTTTCTTTCTTCAGCGTAAAAATGGCCAAGCTATCAGGAATTATCTTATTGTTCAGGGTCACATATTCATTGATTGACTTGAATGCATCTAACTTTTCCTTAATATTGGAACCCCCAAAAGAACCACCCAAATTCATGTTTTCATCGATGGAAAAAACTTTTCCATCCGTATAAAACTTCTCACCACTGATATATTCGTTCAAATCATTTTTATTTATCATCAAGGGAATATCCTTGACACCCCTGAATTCGGCATTGGTATCTAAAGCGCCCCCTATCCACGCTACTTTTTTTGGCATTTTCATTTCATATTTTCCTCCCAGAAGCGCCAATAAACTGGGGGCAACATCAAAGTGTGATGAGATTCCACTCATCTTTTTGTGTGATTTTAACATCGGGCTGGTAATGATCAAGGGCACGTTGAACCTGCAGATGGTATTTCGCAAGGGTATGGGTATCAACCTATGATCGCCGGTAATCACAAAAATGGTGTTATCGTAACCCGGTTTTTTCTTATATTCTTCCAAGGCATACTTGATGGCATCATCTGTGTACAACAGTGTGGCAAAAACATTGTCATTCTTCTTGACTATTTTTTCAACACGACTGTCAAAACCCCCTTGTTTTAGAATTTTTTCCACCTGGTCTTCGTAAAAGTCCTGTCGTGGTGGCATAAAAGGCTCATGGTTGCTAATGGTGAGATAAACCTCCATACGGGGTTTATCGCCTTTGCGTTCTAGACTCATGCTCTTTCTGAACAGTTCTTTATCAGGAAAGCCCCATGTGAAACCACCATCGTTACCGGCCTGCATTTCATACTCAGACCCGAAACCACCTTTGTCCATTATAAAATCGACATCTTCACTGATCAAAAATTGGTCTACGTTGTCAAATGAACCGTTTGTGCCTTGATAAAAAGACGTGTGGTAACTATTGTTTTTCAGGATGGTGAACATCGTAAGCTTGTTGGGGTATTCATCAAGCTCCATAAAACCGCTTTTACCAAAAGGCAAAGAACCCAGCATACTGGGGAGCACGCCAAAGGTTCTTCCTGTTGTGCTCATACAATTCTCCCAATACAGTGATTTTTGTGAAAGTGAATCTAAAAAGGGTGTAAATCCGCCATATTCGGCGCCTTCACCGACAAAATCCCTTCCAAGCCCTTCGACGATAATGAAAACGATATTGGGCTTTTCTTCCTTCAGTTCAAAGTACTCACCCAGTACATTCGGTGTGTTATCATTTTTTATCAGAGGATATTCAGCGTCAGCTTGGTAAACATGTTCTTCGGTTGTGCTGTTGTATATGTTCACTGCCAGATACTGTGATTTGTTCTGGTTGATGGGCTTGCCATCAAGAAACAGGGTCGAGATAAAAAGGCTGAAAAGTATGATGGTAAAAGGATACATTCTGCCAATATGATGGTAATATCTTGACGAGAGTTTGTACAGGCCGAAGAACAGCCCCATGATGGTCAAGACACCTACAATCGGCAAGAATGAGGCACCACCCGAGTTTGAGACCGTAGTCTTGATGTCAGCAAAACTATAGCCCAGTAAATCAGAACCCAGCGGCACAAGTGCAGTCAGGTAATAAGAAATCAACATGGCCTCAATGACCAACAAAAAAATCAGGAGCACAAAAACGATGTTGAGGCCGTAGCGTGGTCTCAGGTTCTCAAAAAAGTTAAATGGGAAAAGTAAAATCATGGCAACCACAGAGGCAAAGCCCAACTGGTGTGCCACGGCAATAAAAAAACTGGCGCTGAAAATCATATCGACCACTCCTTTAAAGTACAGGGTCGTGTATTGATATATTGATAATATGACCAAGCATCCAAAAAACGAGATGATCAATCTCGTATAATGCTTCAGTGAATATCTATCGCGTGTACTTGTATTCATGGCAAATGATTTTAAGCTGCTTTGGCAAATCCTTTTCTGACCTGTGGCCCCCACCCTCTCTTTTTTCTGAAGAGTTTGGTGAGATTGCCCCTCACCGAGGCACATACCACTAGAGGGTGAAACACAATCGGTTCGACCATGGCACAGAACATCAATGTCAGAATGTCTTTTGTTTTACTGTATTGGTTATAGGTATACACATCCCACAGGATGGCATAGAAAGAGAACATCACAGAGAACATATATACCATGGCGGTCAGGGCAATGAAAAAGTCCCAGTTCAAAATGCCCAAATACCAAAAAAGAATAATGGTGAAAAAACCAAAAAACTCCATCAATGGTGCGAGCCATTCATAAAAAAACCAGTAGGGATAGCTTACAAGGCCCAATCGACCATATTTTGAATTGAAAAACATGTCTCTGTGCTTGTAGAGGGTCTCAAGGTTACCCCTGGCCCAACGATCCCGCTGGTTGACGAGCACACTTGCACTTTCGGGCACCTCTGTCCAACACAAAGAATCAGGAATGTACTCGACAGTATAAGCTTCACGCTTTTCGTGCATATACCGGCGCATTTTGAATATGATTTCCATATCCTCGCCCACGGTGTTTGTATCATAGCCTCCAACCGCCATGGCAATTTCACGGTCAAAAAAGCCGAAGGCTCCTGATATGATCAATAGACTGTCAATACGTCCCCAGGCCATTCTTCCCAAAATAAAAGAGCGGGTGTATTCCAAAAGTTGAAATTTAGCCAACCAATTTTTTGGCAGTCGAATCTCTTCAAGTGTTCCTCCGGAGATTTGACATGAATTTGCAACCCTGATCACTCCACCCACGGCGATGACTCGTTTTTTTGAGCGTTGAAAGAATGATTTGACCACATGCAACAATGCATCGGGCATTAGTAGACAGTCAACGTCAATGCAGCCCACATAGCGGTTTTGAGACAATTGCATACCAGCGTTCAAGGCGTCGGATTTACCACCGTTTTCTTTATCAATGATTGTCAATTTTGAAAATGGACGTTGTCGGGATTTATAGATACCACGAATGGGTTTTGATTTCCAATCAGGGTCAATTTCCTTTTCAATTTCCATCAAATCATAGGCGTTGATCAATTTCTCGAGCGTATCATCTTTACTACCGTCATTGACCACCATCACTTCGTAGTTCACGTATTTCAATGAGAGCAGCGAACGCACATTTTCAACGATGGTCAATCCTTCATTATAGGCCGGCGCAATAATGGTAATACCAGGGGCCAAAGGCGATGCCATCACTTTTGATAAATCGCCAAAACTGTTTTTATTTCGATAATGGATGGAGTTTTTGGTGGAGAAATAACCCATAAAGCAGAACATGACGAACAGTACTACCGAAAACAAAAAGAAGACGGTGTCTATATATTCGAGCAGTATGTTCAATGCACTTTCCATTAAATTCTATTCTTTTATGGCCGCTCTTCGCTGTTGGGCTTGATAAAACTCTTCTGTGAAATCAAAATCAATCCTTAAATGGTCTTCCTCAGGAGGAGATATATCAAGTTCATCATACAGAAAACACAGCTCAAGGGGCAGCAATTCTTTTTGATGCTCTAGAGGTACTATCTCGTTTTCTGGTGCAACAGTTTGCATTGGCTTCTCATCTTCCTTCAACATATCCCCGTTTGATTCGATGGGGATTGATTTTTCGCTACCCTCACCATTTAGTCTTAAAAGAATGATGGATTTTGTTTTCTCGGCCTTTTTTTGAATGATGGCATCTTCATCGTCAAGTAGCATGAAAAGCAGCGGAAGCTCTTTTTCATCACCCAATTCTGCCATTTGTTCAAGAAGGATGATTTTTGATTCCAGATCCGATGCATAATCCAGCAAGTCATGAAAAATGCTCTCTTTGGGCGTGCCTTCAAATTGGGTGTGATTTTCAATAATCTCTTTGTCTGGGGCAGTTTCAATGGTAGGCTTCTCTGTATTTCTGCCCAACGATTTGATGATTTTGAAAATTCGAAAGCGGAGTTCTGAATTGGGCTCATCTTCCATGATTTCTTCCAAAAGCGGGATGTCACTTTGGGAAGCCGTATCGTGCATTGCATCGACAAACTTGTCTTTTTCTTCGACTTCCATTTCAGAGTACGCCTTTTCAAAACCCTTATTTTGAAGACTTTCTATTTCTTCTTCTTGCGCTAAGTCGGTCAAAAGACCGATTTCAGCGTTTATGGATTCATCCAGCTCCTCAGGTACGGGCCCTATTTCAAAAGTTGACTCTGTTGTATCTTCTGCAACGTTTTCATCAACCGACCGGGTTTCTTTTTCATTGGCCGTGAAAATAGTCTCTGTATCGACCTCATAGACTTCAATTTCCCCAACCTCTTCCTCAGTAAGTTCGGGTTCAACGGTGTTGGTCTCTGAATCGGCAATTTGTTTTACCTCCTCTTTCAATGCTGACTCATCACCAAATACCGATTGTTCCTCAGCTTCAAACGACAACTTGTTTTGTGGAATGATATCTTTAGTCGGCAACACGGTATCGGGTGCAATATCATTGATGGCCATGGCCACCTTGTTTTTAAGGATGAATCCGGATTCTTTCTTTGCGACTTTCTGTAAAAACTCGATATCGTCTTCACTGCCAAGGGTAGCAATGGCATCCAAGATTTCAATTTTGATGATTTCTGAGGTTTTCCAATAAATGGCCTTCAGAATCGGTATTGCCTTGATGACACAAAATTCTTTGATACAATTGATGGCTTCCGTCTTGATACGGTCATCTTTGTGCTTTAACAACTCAATTATGGCTGTAATGGCATCGTTTTGATTGTAATGTTTGATAAGGCGCAGTGAGAACAGCACTACATCACGGTTAGATGAAATCAACCATGCCTTGAAGTTTGGCGGTCTAAAGTGCTCTATGGTTCTCAGGGTCTCGATCAACTTCAGCTGTTGCCATTCAGAGATGGAATAGCGGGTCGTATCCAAAAAATGGGCAATGCCTTCTGCGCGCAGTGAAACTGTTGCTATTTCAGCCTGTTTACGAATTGTGCTTCTTTTGTCATTTATAAATTTGGTAATGAACGAATAGGCGTCGACCACTTTCATTTGGGTCAATTCCAATATGCCCTGCGAGACAACCTCCCAGCGCCAGCTGTTTAATTTTTTATAGGCATCTAAATGCAGGTTTAGGTCATAATACAGTTCGTTCAACCGCTCACGGGTTTCACCGGCAACATCTTTCTGCAGATCGACAAGTATTTCGGTAAGGATTTTTCTAAACGCGGGGTTGCCCAATTCGTTCCTGATATTGATTTTAAGCTCTACATATTCCTTCTTTTCAACAATTGGTGCACTAGGGTCGTGAAACAAGAAATTACTGATGACCGGGGCGAGTTCTTTTTTCTTGTCAACAAGTCGCTTTGAGCGGAATGAAATCTTGTTCCGAAAATAGAATATCCCCAAAAAATATAATGCTCCAAGTACAGAGAACAAGAGGGTCAAATCCCATAGCAAATTGGTATGTATCGTAGGTGTTTCTATGATCGGGCGTTTGGGGGAAGCCTTTTGCTAAGCTTTCATGGTTTTTAAAGTTCTTGCGACCCTCACCAAAAGTTCATGGGGGCTTATGGGTTTTGATATAAAATCATTCGCACCCAATTCGAATGCGTTCATCACATTTTCATCGTTTGATGCAGCAGAAATCAAGATGACGGGCAATTCCAACTTTAATTCATTTCTGATATGGTCAACCAGCTCAATCCCTGAATAATAGGGCATCATAATATCTGAAATGATCAAATCGGGCAATGATTCACACAATGCCTCTTTTACCTGCAACCCATTTTTTAAAGTTGTAACCGCATAACCTTCCTTTTCAAGCCAATGGCCCAACAGCGCTGCCATCATATCGTCATCTTCGACCAAAAGGATATCTTTTCTTTCCAAAACCTTCTACTTATAGCATTTTCAATTGTTCATCAATGGATTTTTCTACCGATGGGTATTCATTCAAAAATTGATTGAACAGAAAATCAAGGTGTACAAAATCAATTTCGTTCTTGCAGACAGCGTCCATTTGTGCTGCAATCTGAAATAGACTTTGTGTTCGCATCATTTTTAAACTTGACTTTATTTTGTGGCTTGTGAAGCCTATACCCTCGACATCGTTGTTTTTCAAATGCTCACGGGTATTGGCCATGAATTCTGAAATATTTTTTTTGAATAGGATGACTAATTCTTCCAAAAGGGCCTTTTTGCCCATACAGTCTACCAACACAGCGTTGAGATCGGCCATATTACAATAATGTCTATCGGTATTCATATTTGATTCTAGCAACAACTCTTGGTTTTTTGTCATCATGCAGCACTATTTTATTCGGTTGAACCGCTCATGGTCAGTAGTAAGATGATTGACGCTGCCAATTCAATAGCGGCAATGGTATCGGGTTGTTTTATTGTCGTATCGTTCTTCTTTAAATGTTGAACGTACTTCAGCAAACCCTTTATCAAGCGATTGATTTTTGCCAGCTTGACCCCATCATCGGCAGAATCTCTGAACAGGCTATCAATACTATTTGTGGTTTTTGAATACAACTCGTTCTTGAACACCTCAAACGCATACTTGAGCGAGATGGCTTCATCAGCACCCAGCGTTTCAAAAGAAAAATTGTGGAGCCCTATTTCTAGTTTGGTCAAATGGCTTTCTAATTCTCTAGTTATCAAAGGATTCTGTTTTTTTATGTCAGTTCAAGTAGTGATGCACTATCCTGATTCAATCCTAACCGACTGGTTTTTACAGGGTTAAATCTCTTTATTTCACCCTATCCCACCAATTAAATGTTATCTAGTATGGCTATTATGTTGTCAAATTGCTTTATTTGTAGGTATAAACTTTCTGGATTATGAGAATACTATTGATTTTGTGCGCAGTGTCAATGCTCGCGGCATGTGCTGAAAAAGAGCCCAGTATTAAAGAAAGGGCCAAAAAAATCCACCAAAATGTAATCACGATTGACACCCACGATGATATCAACGTGAAGAATTTTACCGACAGTGTCAACTATACGCAAAACCTTGATACCCAATTGAACCTGCCAAAGATGGAAGCTGGGGGGCTTGATGTAGCGTGGCTCATCGTGTATACAGGCCAAGATTCCTTGACTTCAGAAGGATATGCAAAAGCTGCTGACAATGCCACGGCCAAGTTTGACGCTATTCACAGGCTTTGTGAAACAATGGCACCTGATCAAATTGAACTGGCCTTCAATTCAGATGATGTCAGAAGAATTCATTCAAAAGGCAAAAAAGTAGCGATGATTGGGGTAGAAAACGCATATCCTATCGGGGAGGACTTATCGAAGTTTGAGGAGTACCATCGCAGGGGCGCACGCTACATATCCCTTTCCCATAACGGGCACAGTCAATTCTGTGATTCAAATACTGGCGAAAAAGATAGTGTGTGGTTACATAATGGTTTAAGTGATTTGGGTAAAAGTGCTGTAAAAGAGATGAATAGACTTGGTATTATGATTGATGTGTCGCATCCTTCAAAACAGTCGATGGTGCAAATGGTTCAACTTTCAAAAGCGCCCATAATTGCATCGCATTCATCAGCAAGGGCATTGTGTGACCACAGCAGAAATCTTGATGACGGGCAGTTAAAGTTGTTGAAAGAGAATGGCGGTGTCGTGCAAACCGTGGCGTTCAGTGCATATCTCAATACTGAAAAGCATGAAAAACGGGCAGCCTTCATGAAGAAGATTTACCAAAAAGTGGCAGATTCTCTGGGCGTTACTTGGTATGAGCGTTCGCAATTTGGTTCCCTGACCAAAGAACAGCAAAAAGAATTTATCGCAAACTACCCAAAAGTCATCAAGATTTCGAAAGAAATTGCATCAACCCAAAAAGATGCTCCGCCTGCTGTAAGTGTACCTGACTTGGTAGACCATATTGACTATATGGTCAATTTAATGGGTATTGACCATGTGGGCATCAGCTCTGATTTTGATGGTGGTGGTGGCATTGAAGGATGGTCCGATGCCTCAGAAACTTTTAATGTGACATTAGAGCTGGTCAAGCGCGGCTACACAGAAGAAGAAATTGAGAAGCTATGGGGCGGCAATCTATTGCGCGTACTTGATGAGGTACAACAGGTTGCCTCAGAAATGCGTTCGTCTCAATCGTCTTGATTGGCCAACCTGTCTTTGACATACTCTATTTTCGTTTTGCCATGTGGCGCGGGTTTACCATTATCATCCAAATTGACCATGATGATGTTATCGACCGTTACAATGGTTTCGTGGGTCATCTTGTTTCTGACCTCACAGTTCAGATTCAATGAGGTTTTTCCAAACTTGACGACCTCTATCCCTATTTCAACAATATCACCTTCTATGGCCGTGCTCATAAAGTTGATCTCTGACATGTACTTGGTGACCACCTTTTTGTTCTCGAGCTGTATGATGCTGTAAAGTGCTGCTTCCTCATCGATCCATGCCAATACTTTCCCCCCGAACAATGTACCATTGGCGTTCAAATCTTCTGGCTTGACCCATTTGCGTGTATGAAATCTCATGATAAGACTATTATGGCTTCAAAGGTAGGCAGAATCTAATTTGGGAGTCATTTCCCAATAAAAAATTAAGCATTTATAAAGTTTGTTAATCTTAAAATAAACTTTTCTTAATTGAATGGCATCGCTTTTGGATATCAAATAAATTGAAGGGCAAACCCGAACCAAATTAAACAAAATGGATGTCTCAGCTTCTGAAAAATTTTATTCAGACCCAAGTTTTACTGTCTTCAAAGTACCCAAATGGCGGGCCTATTTTTACAGTTTTTTATCGGTCAAGTTATGGGGAAATCTACCGAGTAATCTTCAACGAAGGATTTCGAAAAAATACGCATCGCTATACGACAAACCCTTTTCAAAACGGTTCATACCTACGTATCTATCTGTAAATTATAGCGACAGTTCCTACTTGGAAAAATTTAGGCCTCCCCATGGAAAGCCTGATTATGAAAGCTTTCAAGATTTTTTTACCAGAGAGTTCAAGTTTCTTCCCAAGAATGAAAGCCCATGGATTTGGCCTTGTGAAGGGCTCCTCTGTGATATGGACAAGGTGGGGGCGATTAAAACGGTTCATGTCAAATGTGATGAGCGAAAGGTACACACGGTTTTTGGCGTAAGTGAAGATTCAATTCCATCGAACTATACGTTTACCAATGTTTTTCTACATAACAAAAACTATCACCGAATTCACTCTCCTGTAAACGGCACTATTTCTCGAATACAGCATGTGCCGGGAGATTTAATCGTGTTGCGCCCATGGATCTATGTTCAAAATCCGTCATTGCCTGCTTTTAGAAACGAACGGTATAATATTGACATTACCGATGAGTTGGGCCGTACTTGGTATCTGTCAATAGTTGGCGGACCTGCTGTGGGAACCATTAAACTTAATGACACGGTTTCAGTCGGACAAAAAGTTGAAAAAATGGGCGAATTGGCACTCTTTTATCTTGGGTCTACCTGTTGTATGGCATCACCTCTCGTGCCAAGATTCCACGAAAAAAATACGTTTGTAGAAGTCGGGGCCAGTTATTGAAAAAGTGTGGGTGATTTGCCAGGCAATGTCGCAGGAATTTTTAAATCTGTTTGCAAGACATCGTTCAACAACTTGATGAAGTGTGCCGACAAAAGCGGGGATTCCAATTCATGGTTCTGGTGCACAAAGAAATGCAGGTTTTGCAGCCCTGCTTCCTTCCAAGCCTTCAATCTTTTGGTCCAATCCCCCAAGCGGTTATAATCTGATTTGTGGTTTGCGCCGACGTAGCGTATAAATGCTTCGTTGTTGGTCAACCGCATGTGCATCAAATCCCGTCGCCCCGCAGTATCGACCAAAACATTGGCAGTGTTGTTTTCTTCCAACAAGTGATACAGTTCATTGGCGACTTTTTCATCGTTGAACCAATCGGTGTGTCGAAACTCAATGGCCAGATCAAATTCTTTGGGCCAATATTCAACAAACCGCACTACCCTATCCCAGTTTTTTGGCCCAAAATTGTTGTGCATCTGTAGAAAAATGGTGCCCAATTTATCTTTCAATTGGGAGGTTACTTCGAGATAGCGATCAACCGTTTCATAGATTTTATCGTTCAACCGCCTCAAATGACTGATCTCATTGGTGATTTTAGGAAAGAATTTGAAATTTTCAGGGGTCTTGTCATACCACTTTTCATATTGTTCCGCAGGAAAGATGCGATAAAAGGTGGCGTTGAGCTCGATGCAGTTGAATTGTGTGGAATAATATCCCAATTCATCCTTCGTACCTCTCGGATAAAAATTCTTTAAATCTTGTCGGTTCCATTTGGCACAACCGACATAGACTTTTAAGTCTTGATTGCCTTCTTGCTTCGCGAGCACCACATCGGTATCCGGATGGTCAGGGGGGATGGCAAAGTCAATTAATTCTGGCCGGTCTACTTTTCCGAATTTCATATAAATAATTCTCCAGTAAATATAACCAAGACACCTTGATTTTATTCAGATTTTAATACCTAAATTGTAACACGATAGCATAAAACGGTACTAATAGACAATTCAAATTAAAATCCTTAAGAAATGAAAACACTCACGACTTTTGTTATGGCATGCTTTATTATGGTCGTTGGAGCACATGCCCAGACTGCTGATGAGATCATCGCCAATTATTTTGAAAATATTGGGGGGCTTGACAATCTCAAAAATCTTGAAGGCATGAAAATGACAGCCAAGGTAAATCAGGGCGGTATGGAAATACCCATTGAAATCTACCAACTCAAAGACGGTCGACAGATGACCAAAATCACATTTCAGGGCAAGGAGATCATGCAGGGCGTTTATGATGGTGAAACCTTGTGGAGCCATAACTTCATGACCATGAAGGCAGAAAAAAGCGACGCTGAAGAAACGGCCAATTTTAAATTGAATACTAACGATTTTCCCGATTCATTTGTCGATTACAAAGAGAAAGGCTATATCGTTGAGCTTTTGGGAAAAGAAACTATAGACGGCGCAGAAACCTTTAAGATTAAATTGGTCAAAGAACCCATAACCGTTGATGGCAATCAACAAGACGATATTTCATTTTACTTTTTTGACACAGAAAATTTTGTGCCCATAGCTGTTCAATCAGAGGTAAAAACAGGCCCCGCAAAAGGTCAAACATCAGAAACCACGATGAGCGATTATCAAGAAGTCGAGGGACTTTATTTTCCATTTTCAATGACCCAAGGTGTGAAAGGCGGCCAGTCGCAACCCATCACCATTGAAACCATTGAACTGAACCCAACTGTTGACGATGCAGCATTTGCTTTTCCTGAAGAAACAGAAACCGAAGAAAAATAACTAACATCCAAGGCTCCTCACGGGGCCTTTTTTAAACTCAAGAAAATGAAAAACCTTTTTTTCTCTTTTTTGATAGTGGCCTTTGCCCTACCGATAAGCGGTGTTTCACAGCAAACGCTTGAATCCATTTCTGGTAAAGAATTGTTTGGCGACATGAAGGCACGACATATCGGCCCTGCTTTAATGAGCGGCCGAATCAACGATATGGAAGTGCACCCGACCAACAGCCGCATCATCTATGCAGGTACTGCTGGTGGCGGAGTATGGAAATCAAATGATGGTGGAGCCACCTTCAATCCTATTTTTGATGAGTATTGCCAATCGATAGGCTCCATTGAACTCGACCCCAATGACCCTGACAAAACGATTTATGTGGGTACTGGCGAGACATGGCCCCGCAATAGTGTTTCCATTGGCGACGGATTGTACAAATCTGTGGATGGTGGTGCCAATTGGCAAAAAATCGGGTTTGAAAACTCTGAACGCATTGCCAATATTATCGTCAACCCAAAGAATTCCCAAGAAATTTACGTTGGCGTGCTGGGCGCACTCTGGGGCGATAATGAAGAGCGCGGCGTATTCAAGTCAAACGATGGCGGACAGACGTGGGAAAAATTGCTCTACATCAACCCAAAAACGGGTTGTGCCGATTTGGCGATGGACCCCAACGACCCAAATACGTTATACGCTTCCATGTGGGAATTTCGACGTACCGCATGGTCATTTGAATCGGGTGGCGAAAACAGTGCGCTGTACAAATCCACTGACGGTGGCAAAACATGGAACAAAATCCATAATGGATTTCCTGAAGGAGATTTGGGAAGGTTGGCGATAGCCGTTGCTACTTCCAATCCGAAGGTGTTGTATACCGTCATCGAGGCTGAAAAAGACGAACGCAAAGGATTGTACCGCAGTGATGATGCGGGTAATTCATGGAAGCAATTGAACAACGACTTTGGCATTACGGTACGGCCTTTTTATTTCTCAAGAATTGTGGTGGACCCAAAAAATGAGGATGTTGTCGTCAAGGGCGGTCTTAGCGGTTCCATTTCTCGAGATGGTGGAAAAACGTTCAAAAACTTGGGCAACATGCACTCAGACATCCACGACTTTGCTTTCAACATCAAAGATTCTGATATCATGTATGTAGGCACCGACGGTGGTGTTTATCGTTCTTGGGATGGTGGCACCACCATGGAAATCGTTGAGAACCTTCCACTTTCACAATTCTACCATATCAGCGTAGACGATGCCGAGCCTTATAATGTGTATGGGGGGTTGCAGGATAACGGCTCTTGGTGGGGACCCTCATCTTCCCCTGGGGGCGTTGAAGCCCGCGACTGGAATTCCGTTGGGTACGGTGACGGTTTCCGAGTGTTGAAACATCCGACAAAAAACATCATTTACTCTGAAATGCAAGGTGCCGACAATGTATGGCGGTATGATGTGGACAGAAAGCTGACCAAAACCATTCAGCCCTTGCCCACTTCTGAAGACCAGAAGCTGCGCTTTAACTGGAATGCGCCCATGGCTGTCAGCCCGCACCAACCTGATCGTTTCTACATGGGCAGCCAGTACCTGCACCGTTCAGAGGACATGGGCGATACTTGGGAAATCATTTCACCGGATTTAACCACCAACGATCCTGCAAAACAAAATCAAGAAGATTCAGGTGGGCTGTCAAAAGACAACTCAGGTGCAGAAAACCACACAACCATTTTCACGATAACGGAATCTCCGTTGGATCAAAACATCATTTGGGTGGGCACCGATGATGGCAATGTTCAGGTAACACAAGATGGTGGCAAAACATGGACGAACACCTCAATGAACATTCAAGGGTTGCCAAAAAATACCTGGTGCTACCATATTGAGGCCAGCAGCCATGACAAGGCAACTGCCTATGCCGTATTCGATGGCCATACGCAGAACGATATGAATCCGTATGCGTATAAGACCACAGATTTTGGGGAAACATGGACAAATATTATCTCTGATGATGTCATTGGCTTCACACGCAGCATTCAAGAAGATTTTGTGAATCCTGATTTGTTGTTCTTGGGCACCGAATTCGGACTTTACATCACCTTGGATGGCGGCAAAAACTGGAAGAAGTTTACCAACAATATGCCAGCAGTGGCAGTACATCATTTAGAAATGCAGAAGAAAACCAATGACTTGGTCATGGGAACCCATGGTCGCGGCGTCATTATCATCGATGATATTTCTCCTTTACGAGAAATCAATGAGGAGGTATTGAACAAAACCTTGCATTTCTTTGACATGCCAGCTACGACTATCAATGAAACCAGTAGTTTTTCAGGCAATTTTGGTGGTGAAACCCAGTTTGTGGGCATCAACAAAACCAACAATGCACAAATCAAGTATTTCTTGAAGAAGCGTCACACGTTCGGGAAAATGCTCATGGAAATTCAGGATTCAGAAGGAAACGTGGTTTCTGAACTTGGGCCCGGAAAATCAAAGGGCATCAATATCGTGAATTGGAACTACCGCAGAAAGCAGCCCAAAGTGGCCAAGGGCAAAACCTTCAGTTTTGGCGGTTTCACCTCACCTCGAGTACCCGCCGGAATGTACAAGGCGGTAATCACTAAAGGAAAAGAAACCTTTGCGCATGAATTTGAACTGGTGTATGATGAAGATTCTCCCCTTAACGAAAAAGATAGGGAGCAAAAAAACACCATTACGATGCGATTGTACGATATGACCCAAGAATTGGCCTATCTAGTGTATGAGGTCGATGAGATTTTGGCGAGTGCAGAAGCCAAAGGCGATAAAAAAACGGTTGCCAAGTTGAATGAACTGAAAAAGACGCTGGTCATCACCACTGGTGATAACTATGTCGGTTCTGCTGAACCACAGTTACGTGAAAAAATGACCAATCTCTACAGCAAGGTGGCTTCAAGTTATGACAAGGCCACCGCATCTGACCTGCAAAACTTGAAGGTCATAACCGCACGTTTTGAAGCGGGCAAAGCCGATTTTGAGAAGATTAAATCGAAATATCTCAAAAAGAATGCGTTGGAGATAAAACCCTTTGAAGAGTTTTTGAGCAGCAAGTAACACCCAAAGCCCCGATAGATTCGGGGCTTTTTTGTTTATAAGCCCGTTGAAAACTAAAGCGCATGCACCATATTTGACGAACATGATATTGGTAATTTTATCAAAACCATCACGATATGGATGATAGGTCCTCACAGCTTCTGGCAATTCGACCAGAAATACAATCCGCAAGATTTGATGAAAACACAGGTGACGAAGAACGGTTTCAGAACGAAACGCTACGCCCCATCATCAAGTTTCAAAACTTTTTGTTGATCGAGGTGTTCAAAAATTACATCAGAAAGCACAAGAACACCTACTACGAGCTTCCTCTTGAAAAACGAATGGAGTACATCGAAAAAGCCATTCAAAAAGACATCAAGTTCAGAAATTCCCTTAAGGGCATGATTATTGGCCAATTCACCATTGAAGAATACCAAAGGTATATTGAAAACTCTTCTGCGTTGAATAAACGCATGATGAATATGGTGATTGTACGCCTTAAAGACCAGATTCAATTGCTTGAAAAAGAGGTACTAGTCTAAAAGCGACTCGCCGTTCAAGTTTGTGGTCAAGATATCGCTCATCAGGTCAAAATATGGGCGGACTGCCTTGAACGATGCATTTACTTCGTTGATGAAATCTTTGGAAAGCACTTCTTTGTCCGTGAAGTTTCGAACAAAGATGAACTGTTTCTTTCTGATAAGGTCAATATTGGGATGTTCTTTATCGAAACCTTTTGGAGCGGTCTTGACACCATCACCGACCAATTCGCCCCAAATCTTTTTAAATGAGGGTTCGTTGATGACACGACGGAATTCTTCCGCATCCATTTCAAACTCTTTCCGAATACGGAACAAGTCCTCTTTATTGGGTTCCCAAAAGCCTACAGCAGCAAAGGTTTCCCCGGGCTTTATCCGCAAATAGTAACCGCCCCGCAGATGAGCGCCCAGTCGTGACAACGAACCGGCAAAATGTGATTTGTAGGGTGTCTTGTCCTTAGAAAACCGCACATCCCGATAAATCCTGAACATTTTGAGCTTTTCAATATCGTCATGGTTCTCCATCAATTCTTTCAAGTGGTTGTAAAATTCCTTTGCCTCACCCTCATGTTTTTTGAATTCATCTTTATGCTCGGTAAACCATTCTCTATTGTTGTTCTTCTCCAATTTCTTGAGAAAGTAAAGTGCAGGCTTTGAAATTGTTGGTGTGCTCACGTATGCTGGCTTAAGTGTTATTTTTTAGCTAAAGTTAGCAATTTGAAAATTACACGATTTTCAGAATGGTTACATTTAAATCAAATTTTTCCGGTTATGGACAAACAAGCGATCATCACTGCACTGAAAAAGCACAAAAATCAACCCTACCTAGACTATCGACTTAAAAGGAATACGGAATCTTTTACCGATTTGTTGTTCAATATGCTGTTTGATGTACGAACACCCATAGATTCTAATTTGGACATACTTGCAGCAAAATTTGACGAATTGGTAGACCTGGCCTGTTGGGAAACCAAAAGGCCCTGCAAAAAACTTTGGGAGGAGTATGTGTCGGACTTACCTACCGTGCTGGAAAAATTAAATCTTGATGCACAGGCCATTCTGAATTGCGATCCCGCGTCATTATCCATAGAAGAAGTGTATATGGCCTACCCAGGTTTTTATGCGATTGCGATATATCGTTTGGCCCATGAACTTTACCAAAAGGGATTCCCGTTGGTGCCGAGACTTATGACTGAATACGCCCACCGACAAACGGGAGTTGATATCAATCCGGGAGCGCAAATCGGTGATTCGTTTTTTATTGACCATGCGACGGGTGTCGTTATCGGCGAGACGGCCGTCATCGAAGACAACGTTAAAATCTACCAAGGGGTTACTTTGGGAGCTTTATACGTTGCCAAAAGCCTTCAAAAACAGAAACGGCATCCTACCATAGAATCAAATGTCACCATTTATGCCAACGCCACTATTTTGGGTGGTGAAACGGTCATTGGTGAAAATACGGTCATCGGAGGCAATGCTTGGGTGACAGACTCCGTACCCGCGAACTCCACAGTGTTCCACACGCCTGAAATCCGAATCAAAACCGAAACCAATGTCTGATTCCATCTTGGATTTAATCGGCAACACGCCCATGGTGTTGAGCAAACGCCTGAATACCAATCCCAATGTGAAACTCTACTTCAAGTTGGAAGGTGACAATCCAGGTGGTAGTGTCAAAGACCGCCCTGCGTATAATATGATCAAAAGTGGATTGGAGCGTGGGGATTTCAATAAAAACAGCAAACTCATTGAAGCCACAAGTGGAAATACAGGGATTGCCCTTGCTATGATTGCAGGGGTTTATGGATTGGATATTGAACTCGTCATGCCCGAAAACGCCACAAAAGAACGTGTGCAGACCATGAAGGTTTATGGTGCCAAAGTGACGTTGGTTTCTGAAGATGTCGGGATAGAGGGTGCCCGTGATTATGCCGAAAACAAGGTCAAGAATGAGGGATATACCATGCTGAACCAATTTGGCAATAACGATAATTGGAAAGCGCACTACAAAACAACAGGACCTGAGATTTGGCGTGACACAAAGGGTGAAGTCACACATTTTGTATCGAGTATGGGCACCACGGGAACCATTACGGGCACCTCCACCTTTTTAAAAGAGCAAAAAAGCGACATTAAAATTATTGGGGCGCAACCCAAAGAGGGCTCACGAATACCAGGCATTCGCAAATGGTCGCCCGATTATGTGCCCAGTATCTTCAATCCGAAAAAGGTGGATGATATCTTGTTTGTGAGTCAATACGAAGCTAGCGAAATGTCTAAAAGACTCGCCAAAGAAGAAGGTATTTTTGCGGGTATGAGCAGTGGTGGGGCCACAGTGATTGCACTGCTTGTCGCATCGCAATTGAAAGAAGGCACCATCGTTTCCATCGTTTGCGACCGTGGCGACCGCTACCTATCCTCTCCCCTATTCGATTGAAGCGTTTTGTCAATGACTTTATGATACTCTTGAAAATTGATGAGGTCATTGTGGTCGCCATCTTTTATTGCTACAAAAGATTTTTTTTGACTGGAAATGGATTCAAATAGCCGCTTTCCAGAGTCAAAGGGCACTACCGAATCTTCGGTCCCATGTATGATGGTTATGGGGCATTTTACTTCGTTGATGAACGAATAGGTCGGAAACCGATATTTCAGCAATGACCCCACAGGAAGAAACGGAAACCGCTCTTTGGCCACTTCTTCCAAACCGTAAAAGGGGGTTTCCAGAATCAATTGATGTGGATTGTTTTTTGCAGCCACATGGGTTGCAAAAGTGCCGCCCAACGACCGACCGTAAACCTTGATATTGCTTTCGTCGTATTGCTTTTTGGCATGTTCATACCACAACTGCGCATCTTGATAGAGTGGCTTTTCACCAAGCTTGCCAGTACTCTTCCCATAGGTACGGTAATCCATGATCAATACATCGTATCCTTTATCCACAAAAAACAAGGCTATTTCTCCCCAACGGGATAAATCCCCAGCATTTCCATGAAAATAAAGGATAAGTCCCTTTGGATTTTTGACATGAAAATGAAGGGCATTCAATCGTGCTCCATCATCCGTTTCCAAAAAAACCTCTTCAAAATTGGCGGAGAATGAATATTGATATTCTTGCGGAAGCTGTGTCGGTAAAAAAATCAATTTTTCCTGTAAAAAATAAATCATGCAGCATAGTGCTATTAAGGTGAGTAAAAGGCCCGAGCCCCATATTTTAAACCTTCGCATCCGTCTTTTTTGTGTGGTGGACCACATCAATGCTAGAGCCTTTCAAGTTGACCCTTCTGTTTCTTGAATTGATGATGTCACCCAACATTTTATGGTACGATTCAAAGGTGTTCAAATCTTTATGGCCACCCCCGATCACGGTATGTAAGGTGGTCAACTTAGGTTTGATGCGTGATAGCTTTACACTGGTCTTATAGGGAATCAAACGGTCGTCGGTACCATGAATGATGTGAATGGGGCAGTTAACATATTTGAGCCATTTGTACGTCGGCATGGGGAATTTGATCAATAGCGACAAGGGCATAAACGGAATGAATTTTTTAGCGACTTTGCTCAGGCTGTAATAAGGGGCATCCAATATCAACATTCTCGGGTTGTTCATCGAAGCCAGTTTTGTGGCAAAGCCCGATCCCAGTGAACGGCCGTATAGAACAATGTATTTTTCGTTGACGTTTTCCTTGATTTTGTTGTACACCAGTTGCATATCACGCTTGATGGCCTTTTGGGTGCGCCTGCCCGTACTTTTGCCAAATCCGCGATAGTCGACCATGATGACATCATAACCGTGTCGGGTAAAATCCACTGCGAACTTGCCCCATCCTTTGATACTTTTTGAATTGCCTTTTAGGTAGAATACCACACCTTTCGGATTTTCAGCTTTAAAATGTAGTCCGTTGATGGTTGCACCATCGTGGGTTTGCATATTGTACTCTTCAATTTCTTGGTTATCATAGTAGAATTGAAATTCCTTCGAAAGCTTTTCAGGTTTAAATAGAAAATAATCTTGCAGCAGGTACAACAGTATGCTCAAGACAATATAAATGCCAATAATAAGCAACAAAATATATAACCAACCAGACAAAACGAAGTGTATTTCTTTACAAAATACAAAAGCACCGTGATTAATAATAAAAAAGGAGTGCATAGCACTCCTTTTTATACATGGTCAATGGCCTGATTATTTGATGTTCTTGTTATTCTGCTTATTGAATGACTTTACATAAAATTCAACTTTCTTACCATCATCTTCTGTGAAAACATAGGCCTTTTTGGGGTTGTTCAAGTTGTCTTTAGCTATAGTCATGTTTTTCATAATGGTGAGGTTTTCGCCATCTTCAACGGCCACCATGAGGTTATCTTTATCTGATACCAATGTAAAATCGGTATCCGCTTCTGTGATGTAACTGAATTCAATGACCTCATCATAAGCCTCATCACTATCGTTATCAATTTCTACTGTTTTTATCACAGTCGTTGGAGGTATGACCCTAGTTTGATCCACTCTATTTTTGTCTTCTTCCTCCGTCATCACAGCCTGTTTTTCAGTCTTGGTTATTTTTACTGAGTTCGTGATTTTTTCTCCGTCCTCATAAAAAGTATACGTCTTCTTCGTGACTTCTTTGGCTGTTTCATTCTTGGTCATGTCTTGCGCAACGGTAGTCACAGTAAATAGCAATGCCAAAGCGGTGATTGTTATTTTAAAATTTTTCATTTTATATCTTATTTAATGTTGTTAATAATTGTGTAGTAAAAGTACTTTTAAAAAAGCAGTTGTATTTGCTCTAACGATTTAATTATCAACTCGTTTGCTTAGAAACGTTCAATTTTTCACTGCTTTCTTTGTTCCAAGCATCTAACATCCAACTACTTTTTTCCAATTCTCTGATATAGGCCCCGATTAAATCTATGGTGCCCTCATCATCGATTTCATCTGCTGATTTGACCACTTTGTTCATTTGTTTTATCAAAGAGCTGTGGTCTTTCAGTATTTCAGATACCATTTGGGTGTCTTTCAATACTTTGGTACTTTCATCGATGTTCGACATGCTCAAATACTCGCTGTAGTTGCTTACAGGATGATAGCGCAGGGTCAAAATACGTTCTGCAATTTCATCAATCTTTATTCTGGCATCAGAATAGAGCTCCTCGAATTTCTCGTGCAGGTCGAAAAAGTTTTTTCCTAAAATATTCCAGTGAAAATTTCGAAGCTTCTGATAGTAGAGATGGTAATCGGCCAATAGGGTGTTCAATTCCATCACCACAGGCAACACTTCTTTTTCATTCATATTCAAATAGTTCATCATTATGTGTTTTTGTCGTTAAAATTTCAGTTAACGTTGGTAGTGATAAAGGTAAATATCGCATTTGGCGGACGCCATAATTGCTGTAGATGATAGCAAAACCAACACTTTCAATATAAAGGTGGGGGCAATTTTGTCAAGCGATTTAACGGGATTTAACGGAAATCAAAAAACCTTAACATAATGAATGTTAAAGCCAACCCTTCTTTTTAAAGAAAATTAACATCCCCAGAAAGATAAGCACGAAGAATCCCCATAGCACAAAATAGCTGTATTTCCATTGCAGTTCAGGCATGTGCTCAAAATTCATCCCGTAAATACCGGCGAAAAAAGTAAGGGGAATAAAGATAGAGGCCATCACGGTCAGTACTTTCATCACTTCGTTCATCTTGTTGCTCATATTGGTCATGTACATTTCCATGAGGCTCATCGACATTTCACGGTAAATCTGTAGGCTCTCGTTGATTTCAATACAATGATCTTGGGCATCCCTTAAAAACAATTTGGTGTCATTTGTAATAAGCGGGTGCTCTGAATCTATGAGTTTATTGACGAGTTCCCTTACGGGTGACACCCATCGGCGAACTTTTAATACTTGTTTTTTGAGCAATTGAATCTCTTTGGCTGTATTCTCTGTGGGGTTTTTATACACCTCTTCTTCCAAAAATTCAATTTGATCACTTAAATATTCCAAAATGATAAAATAGTGGTCAACGATGGCATCGATAAGGGCAAAGAAAAGATAATCACTGCCACGTAATCGTATTCTTCCGTATTTGTTTTGGATGCGTTCACGTACCCCACTGAACACGTCGTCTTCCAGTTCTTGGAACACTAGAACGCAATTTTTCATCAACACCAGCGCAACATGCTCCCAAACCAGTTTTTTTTCATCGTTCAAATACAACATTTTCAACACCCCGAAAATGTAATTGTCATATTCATCAATTTTCGGTCTTTGGTGTGTATTGACCGTGTCTTCCATGACCAAAGGGTTCAGTTCAAAATGTTTTCCGAGCTTTCCTATAAAATCCTCATCGCTTAAACCCACGATATCTATCCATGAAATCAATGGCGGATCCATGTGCTCCACGACTTGTTTCAAAGTACCCGGTTTGTGGTGCTCAAAAGTGGTTTCGTTATACTCCAAAACGTTCACCACGGTTTTCAATCCCTCACGTTTACCGAGATAGGTAATGGTTCCCGGAGCTTGCCCCATTGTCTTTTGGGCCCTGTGAACTTTCTTGGCCTTTGGTCTTAAGTTGTTTTTTTTCATGGTTGCCCAGCTACTGTAAATTGCCATTGAAAATAGCAAATAATTGTCCGCCTGCTTGGGCATTTACCATTTTTTGTAACAATCCAAGGCCAAAGCTGTCAGATAAACGTACCTTTTCAACCAGAACCATCATGAAAGCGTCCTTAACAACAGCTGTTACCAACAAAAGAATAACCATTATCGATGCCCTTCGGGGTTTTGCATTGGCCGGAATCGTCATCTGCCATGTGGTCGAAAACTATATTGGTTCCGTACCACCTGCCAACTTCAATGAAGCCGTTCATCAAGGGGTCGCCGATAATATTGTCGATGGATTTATAGGCATCTTTCTAAGGGGAAAATTCATTGCTCTGTTTTCGTTCTTGTTCGGACTCAGTTTTTTCATTCAAATGGATAATGGAGATAATAGGGGCGGTTATTATGGTTGGCGCTTTCTCTGGCGTTTGTTACTGCTGTTTGCCATTGGTTACGTCCATCACTTGTTTTACCGAGGTGACATCCTTACCGTTTACGCCTTTCTGGGCATCTTTTTGATACCGTTCTACAGGGTCAACAACAAATGGATTTTGGGCATTGCCGCAGTACTGTTTTTCGGATTGGCAAGATTTATTGTCTTTTACGTTACAAATGGGGAAGGTGTTTTCGGTCCCGTTGAGATGGATCCAAGTTCCCCAAAAGTGTTGACCTATTACGATACCTTGAAAAACGGAACCCTAGCCGAAGTTTTTGCGACCAACGCAACACAGGGCCATGTGGATAAGGCCGAATTTCAATATGGCATCTTTGGAAGGGGATACTTTACGTTCGCTTTCTTTCTCATTGGCCTTTATGTGGGCAGGTCTGGTTTCTTTAAGCGATTCAAGGAAGAAAAGAAACTCACCAAAAAGGTGCTTATTTATGCTTCTGTAGCATTGGTGGTTTTCTTTGGAATCATGGCTACTGCCTTCGCAAGCATGGGTGAGAATTTCAACTTCAACAGCTGGAATGCCATGATAGGGCTTACTGCAATGGATTTGGCCAACTTTGCCATGACCCTTATCTATATTGCGCTTTTTACAATGCTTTTCAGAAAAGCGAAATGGGAACAGCGATTGGATAAGTTCGCTCCTTATGGCCGTATGGCCCTGACCAACTATGTTTTTCAAAGCGTCCTGTTCACCTTTATGTTGTTTGGATGGGGTCTTGGACTGATTGGTGAACTACGCCAATTGTACACCTTTTTGATTGCCATTGCCTTCATCGCATTACAAATGTGGTTCAGCAAAATCTGGCTAGACCATTTCAAATATGGCCCGTTGGAATGGCTCTGGCGCAGCGCTACTTTCTTTAAATGGTTCCCAATGAAAAAATCAAAGCCTACTGATGTAGCTGCCGTATAAATCCTTGAACTGATACCCTGAAGTGATACGGTGTTTGCTCAACTTTTTATGGGCTGCCAACCCCCAAAGCAATAATTCCTTTAAAAAGTAGGTGTCTTTCTCTGAAATTTCGGGTTGATGCTCGGCAATCAGTCTATTCAAAGGGGCAATGGAATCCAATTTCTTTTGATAGTCTTTATCGGGAATGTCATCCAACAGTTCAAAGCCTTCTTCACTGAAAAACCAATTTACTAATTCATCGTAAGAAGTTTCCGCATCTTTGCGCTCCAGTTTCGGAATGTCTGGAAAGTATTTCGGAAACAGCGATTTTACCGAATCTTCAATTAAAATCTCAGCCACGGAGCCTGCTCCCTCTTGCTCGCCTTCATAAACGAGTTCTATTTTTCCCGTGATTGAGGGCACTACGCCCATGAAGTCGGTCAAACGTACTGTAGTGTCGCCATCACCTGTCAACAAGGCGCGTCGCTCCGCGGAGCTCAACAGGTTTTCCAACGCAGTGATGCTCATTCGGGCACTTACTCCACTTTTGGCATCCACATATTCGCTGTTTCGAGCTTCAAAACTGATTTGTTCCAACAGGTCTTTTGCCAGTTCAGGCACATAAATGGATTCTTTTTGACCCTCAACCAAAGCTGCTTCTTGAGCCGTAATCTGTTTTGCAGTTTCTATATCTTCAGGATAGTGGGTCAAAATCTGTGAGCCAATTCGATCCTTTAGCGGCGTGACAATGCTACCGCGGTTCGTGTAATCTTCTGGATTTGCCGTGAAGATAAACTGGATGTCCAATGGCAATCGTAATTTAAATCCACGAATCTGTATGTCACCCTCTTGTAGTATGTTAAATAGTGATACTTGAATTCTTGCTTGAAGGTCAGGCAATTCATTGATAACGAAAATGGAACGGTTCGCACGTGGAATCATTCCGAAATGGATTACCCTGTCATCGGCATAGCTCAATTTCAAATTGGCCGCTTTGATGGGATCCACGTCTCCAATTAAATCCGCAACGGTCACATCGGGTGTGGCAAGTTTTTCGGAAAATCGTTCGTCACGGGGCAACCACGTAATAGGAGTTTCACCGCCCTTTTCAGCAATCAAATTTACCGCATATCGTGAAATGGGATGAAACGGGTCATCATTGATTTCAGAACCTTCCACTACGGGAATGTACTCATCCAACAAGTTGACCATCAACCGGGCCAATCGGGTCTTGGCTTGGCCACGTAGTCCTAAAAGGTTGATATTATGGCGTGAAAGAATGGCCCGTTCCAATTCGGGAATTACGGAATTTTCATAGCCCCAAACGCCTTCGAACACCTGTTCTTTCTTCTTCAATTTGCAAATGAGGTTGTCACGAAGCTCGTCTTTGATGCTTTTCGATTCGTAGCCTGCCTTTTTGAGGTCGCCCAGTGTTTTGATGTTTTTAATGTCCAATTCAATATGTTTTTACACCCCTAAATTTGTGTCTTCCTCTCGCTCCTAAACTCGCTCGTCGGAGACAAGAAGGGGGCAATAGATTCATTATATTTTGAATTCTAAAATCGTACTTTGTACTTCTAACTTCGTACTTTATTTAATTCTTTTTCTTCTGTTGTTTTCGTAATCTTCAAATATCATTTCACCCAGTCCTTTTAAGCCCGTATAAAACGCCTTCCCCTTGTTAGCTTGGGTAAATTCCCGTACAAACTGCATCAGATAGGGGTCTTGGGCAATCATAAAGGTCGTGATAGGAATGTGCAATTTCCTCGCCTGCTGCGCCATGGCGTAACATTTCTCAACAATGTAATCATCCAATCCCACGCTGTTCTTGTAATAATCGCCGTTGGACAAACGTAAACAGCTTGGCTTTCCATCCGTAATCATAAAAATCTGTTTGTTGGTGTTACGCTTGCGGCGTAACATATCCATTGCGAGCTGCAATCCGGCCACCGTGTTGGTGTGATACGGCCCAACCTTCAAATACGGTAACTCCTTGATGGGTATGGGCCAAGCATCATTGCCGAACACCAAAATGTCCAGGGTGTCCTTCGGGTATCGTGTCGTAATCAGTTCCGCCAAGGCCATCGCCACTTTTTTCGCAGGCGTGATGCGGTCTTCACCGTAGAGAATCATGCTATGACTGATATCAATCATCAGCACCGTGCTCATTTGGGCTTTGTATTCCGTATCCTCAACGACCAAATCACCCTCATTCAACATAAAGTTGCCGATGCCGTGATTGACCTGTGCATTTTTAAGGCTTTCCGTCATTGAAATTCGATCCAAAGCATCTCCAAATCGGTATTCTCGAAACTCACCGGAATGCTCATCACCTTGCCCCAATTTTCCGGTTTTATGGTTGCCTGAACCGCTGCGTTTTAACTTTCCAAAGATTTGGTCCAGCGCACGTTTACGGAGCAGCTGCTCCAATTTGGCCGTGATGCTAATCTTACCCTTTTTTCCCTCGCCATCTTCACCATCCTCTTCTGCTTCCCCCATTTCGTTCAACGCTTCTTGATAACTGTCGGGGTCAAACTCTTCGCGTATGTAGCCTTTGTTCTTTAAATCCTCGATAAAATCGTCAATGGTATAGTCATCATCCGTAAGTTCGTACTCCTTATCCAATTCGCGCAACCAATCGATGGCCTCATCAAAATCCCCTGAAGTGTGGGTAATGAGTTCTTGAAAAATCTCAAAAAGCTTCTCGAAAGGAGTTTGGTCAGGCGCTTCATAGGTAGTGAAACGAAATCCTTTTCTTTTTTCCATAGCCATCTGTTAAAGTTACGGCATTCTCTGAAGCGAAAAAATCTTTTAAGAAAAGTTAACGCATCTAAAGTTGGAAGTGCGAAATACGAAGTTAGAAGTGGGAAGTACAACAGATGCAGATGCTAGATGCTCGGTGCACAATGCTGACTTTTGAAGTTTGAGGTTTAGGTTTTACTACAGAATACTTTTTTCCTCGTAACTTTTACCTTGTACTTCTAACCTTGTACCTAGCACTTAAAATTTATATTTCTGATTTCGTATTTCCTATTTTTAGTGGATGAAGTCAATTTTGGAAGGATTTCTTTCCACTCCTCCCCTTTGGAAAAACCAACAGTTCGGACTGCAACAGTTTGTGTTTCCTGACATGGATTTGGCATCCGTGGATTCATTCGAGTTACCGACCAATCTTCGGCTGGGGCATCAGATGGAGTACGTGTTCAAACATCTCATCTCAGAGTCGCAAGAATATGATGTGGTGTTGAGCAACCTATTGATTGAAGAGGGGAAAGCCCGTGTTGGGGAACTGGATTTTATTCTGAAGGATTTGAAAACGAAAAAATACCTTCACGTAGAGCTGGCCTATAAGTTCTATATCATTAATCCTGAGATTTCAGAACCTATCTATCGTTTGATGGGCCCCAATAAAAGGGATATGTTCCATACCAAACTGGACAAGCTCAAAGAAAAACAGTTGCCCCTGCTCCATCATCACAGTCTCATACCATATTGGGAAGCCCATGACATCAATCCCGTGGAAATTGAGCAACAATGCTGTTTTAAGGCGCAGCTTTTCGAGCCTTTTTATGGGCAGACTTCCATTCGCCCCCTGAATAGCGACTGTATTTCAGGGAAATGGATTCGCTTTGATGATTTTAACTCCAAAGATTTTAAAGAAGCCCGATACTACATCCCCAGAAAACTGGAATGGGTGCTCACTCCCCACTCCAACGTAATTTGGATGAACCACTTTGAAACCCTAATGGAAGTCAACCTGAGAATGGTCAAAGAGAACGCTCCGATGCTTTGGATGAAACGACCATCGGGAGAAATAGAAAAGCTTTTTGTAGTGTGGTGGTAATAAAAGGAAAATAAATCCAACCACCCTTCCGTCTTATTAGCCATAGGCGAATAAGCCACCTTCCCCTGGTTAGGGGAGGCAGCTTTTTAGTATCTATTCTTACGTAGAGAAGAATCAATCACTTTACATAAAAAAAGCCTCCTCCCGATAGCTGTCGGGATGGAAGGCCTTCACTAGCAACCTACAAATCGACCTAACGCTTGAAAATATAGCGTGTAATGAAAATGCCATTGGCATCCCCTTTTCCACCGGCACTTTCGACCGCACTCGTCACAAAGGCCAATTCCCATCCTTCAGCAATCATGGTATTGATTTTAGAAGTAATCAGGGCGTCATTGGCCGCGATGTTCTGAAAGCGGATACCCCCCAGATTAAAGAAGTTCAACAATTTGGTTTCCTCGAAATTCTTGACCCGAATATCACTGCGGCTGGACTTATTGCGGGTATTGTCTTCATCCGTCTGTACACTGGTGTATTCTTGGTAATCCTTGTCTTCTTGGACGTTGATGATTCGTGAACGGCCCAATCCGCTGGGCACAATGGATTCTACGCTCGTGATTATTTTATACTCCTGCGCGTTTGCGCCAAAAAGGGTTACCAAACCCAACATTACGGTACATACTATTCGTTTCATGTAATTTGTTTTTATGTTCAGTTCAAAGACAACTGTGGATTTATAGGGTTGCATAGCTTAGGTAGGTGGATGAAGTTTTGAGAATACTTTAACACAAGTTATTAATTGTCCCCTGGAGGGGACAGCGCAATTTAGCGTTGCGAAATAAGCAGGGGTGTTTTTCTACACCCCCCTAAGCCCCCTCAAGGGGGGAATCCCAATAAAATGCCTTGTTCTAAGAAATTTTCTTCCGTCTTTTCCGCCTCTGGCGGATAAGCCACCTTCCCCTGGTTAGGGGAAGGAGCCATTATTTCAAGAACACTGTATATGATCCATTTAACCAATAACATTTAATCATTAACCAAAAAAAGTGCCGAGCGCTAGCAACCCGACACCTTCACACATCAAACCAAATGAATTTAGAATGTAAAGTTTAGAATTTAGAGTAGTTCAAGTAATACACTCTACATTCGCACTTCTACATTCGTACTTCTAAATTCGTCCCTCGTGTACCTCACTCGTCTTCCACAAAAATGTAGCTCGTCCTGACCACCTCGGTCAATCGAAAATACCCAAAGGCATAATTATCCGGATTGGTTTCATTGATGACGTTGCCCTTTACCGATACGGGAGTGGTTTCAAAGATGCCCACGCCACCCAATTGGTCAATCAAAATTTTGATATAGTCATAATACGCTCGGGAAATCCCATACATCTCAATATCCACCACATCACCTGCCTCAAAAGGGGGAATATCTTCTTCATCCTCAATTTCGTACCACCAATCAATTTCATTGCCGTTCACAAATTCATCTTCGGCATATTCCAAATCGGGCAATAAATCCCCTTGACGTTGAAATTTAAAAAGGTAATTGTCCCCTTCCGTCTCGGGGTCGGTGAAAACGATGTGAACCTCCAACAGTTCTTCATCAAAACCATCTTCCCGGTCTTGAAAAACATCGGTAATGTCAGTAACAGGGGTCATGGTCTCTTGTGCAGTGTACACTTCTCCATTGTATTCGATACGAAGGGAATACGATTGCCCCATTACAGGTTCAAAACTGGTGGTACGATATTCACCGTTGTTTTGGTCAACAAAGTCGTAGGTTTCCCCGCTTGAATCATTGGTGACCGTAACCAAAGCCCCAGTCACGTCAATGATGTTGTCTTCATCAAAGAAAGGTGTGGATTTTCGTAAGCGGATGGTCTGCACGCGGCCATTGGTGCCCTTTTCCCAATCGATGGAGGCTTCCACCACCAAACGTTCAGGGCCGTTCTGCACTTCAACATCGACCACATCGGTGCAAGACGCAAAATAGGCGATAAACAATACTATTGTTATTCTTGTTAGTGTTTTCATGTCTTAAAATTTAAAATTGTAGGTTAGAGAAGGTACGATACCGAAAATGGCGGTTCGGGTGGCTTCATTAGCCCCCGTTTCCAGATTTTGGCCAAACGAAATGGAAGCCGCATTCTTCCTGTGGTACAGGTTATAGACACTCAACACCCATTCTCCCTTAAAGCGTTTGTTCTGATATTTTCTGGGTTTGAAGGTCACCGACGCATCCACACGATGGTAGGCGGGCAAACGATCCGAATTTCTGGGAGCGTAGCTCGCAATGGACAAGTCTTCATATTGATACTGCCCATTGGGATAGGTAACCGGCCTACCGGTCTGGAAGACCAAATTGGCACCAAAGCTCCATTGGTCATCCCATTTGTAGGAACCGGAGATAGAAACATCGTGGGTTCGGTCAAAAAAGGCATTGTACCAATCCCCATTATTGATGCCGGGCCCGCCTGCACTGCCTCCCAAAGTACGTTGTTCGGATTTTGAAAGCGTATAGGCAATCCATCCCGTTAAATCACCCTCGTTCTTGCGAAGCAAGAGTTCCAACCCATAGGCCCGCATTTCACCGTTCAAGATTTCTGTTTCGATGGTGTTCTGGCCAATCAATTCCGACCCGTCGATGTAATCGATGCGGTTGTCCACCGTTTTGTAATAGGCCTCGACTTCCAAGGAATATTCCTTGTCCAAAAAGTTCCGGAAATACCCCAAGGCGTACTGGTTCGACAATTGCGGTTTGATGAACGGCCCACTGGGCGTCCACACATCCAAGGGGGTGACCGATGAAGTGTTGCTCAACAGATGGATGTATTGTGCCGCTCTTGAAAATCCCGCCTTTATCGAAGAATCCTCATTCAAGAGATAGGCCAATGAAACCCGAGGCTCGAAGTTGCCAAAGGTTTCAATGGCCTCACTTTTTGCGAAATCGGTTTCCCCGATGGCCTCCCCACGCTCGTAGATGCCCAAATCGGCATTATAAACCACAGGTTGCCCATTGACATATTCGGTAATCGGTTGCCCGCCCAATCGTGAAAAGGCACTATAACGAAGGCCATACTGCGCGGTCAACTTATCAGTGAGCTTGTGCTCCGCATTTATGTAAAGCCCACTTTCAAGCGCTCTTTTCTGGTCCAACGACAAGGGATTTACCGGTGAGGTCGGTGCCGTGGGCCGTACCTGCCCCGGATCAAAATCGTAATAGATTCCGTTCGCACCAAAATCCAATGAAAAGGTATCGTTCAGGTAATATTTCAAATCGTATTTCAGGTTGTAATTGGTGATGGACGATACCCATTCAAACTCATCTTGGTCAAACCTCAAATCGTAATCGTAACGGCTCGCAATGGCCGAAAGGTTAGAGAACAAGCGGTCGTTAAAAATATGGTTCCAACGCAGGTTGCCCGAGGCATTGCCGTAGCTGTTGTCAAAAAGGCCCCCAAAGTCAAAGGCATCGCGACCAAAGTAGCCTGACAAGAACAGTTTGTTGTTGCGGTTGATGCTGTAGTTAGTCTTTAGGTTTAGGTCATAGAAGGTAACGCTATTGTTTTCTCTCGCTGCTTTGAGTATCAAATCCACATAGGAGCGTCGGCCTGCGACCAAAAAGGAACCTTTGTCACCAAAAACAGGACCTTCTGCCGTCAAGCGACTTGAGATGATTCCAATACCGCCCGTTAGGGCAAAGTTTTTGCTGTTCCCGTCTTTCTGGCGGATGTCCAATACCGACGAAACCCGACCCCCGAAGCGGGCTGGAATGCCCCCTTTGTAGAGCTTTACATCTTTGATGGCATCGGCATTGAATACCGAAAAGAAGCCAAACATGTGCGAGGTGTTGTAGATAATGGCCTCATCAAGCAAGACCAAGTTTTGGTCCTGTGCACCGCCACGCACATGAAAGCCACCGGTACCCTCGCCGTTGTTCGTGACCCCGGGCAAAAGCTGTAGACTCTTTAGCACATCTACCTCACCCAAGACCACAGGGGTCTGTTTGATGGTACCCACGTTCATCTTTACGACACTCATCTCAGGTTTGCGAAGGATGGCCCGTTCGGGTTCGTCGGCCGTGACCACAACCTCTTGAAGTTCCGTGGAGAACTCAGCGATTTCCACATCTCGCTTGATGTCTTGGTTCAAGTTGATTTTGATGTTGACATCATTGAAACCCATGTAGGAGATATTGAGCACATACTCCCCTTCTGGGGCGGTGATGGAATAAAACCCATATTCGTTGGTGACCCCGCCAATGGTGGTGCCCGTGAGGAATACGGAGGCCCCAAAAAGGGTCTCGCCATTACTTTTGTCGGTAATGGTACCGCTGATGGTGTGGCTGGTCTGGCCCATGGCCAGCATACAGCCCAAAAAATAAGCCCAAAGCAACCAAACCGTGGTTTTGATTGCCGGGCTCACAGCTTTCTTTTTGTTCATTTTTTGATTTTTGATGGTTGTAAAATTGTTTATATCACCAGAGACAAATCAAAAAAGGAAGGGTTGCATGTCGGAAGTTATTATTAGAATAAGGATTTTGAAATACCGTGAATTATCACCTAAATATTAGCTTTGTTGAAGCGCTAATAATTATGTTTTGTCAATTTCAAGAAGGCATCACTATATACCAAAGTTTTTAATACAAGGATTTGCAGGAGATGACGGAAAGTTAGCAGTTTTCGATCGTCAAAAAAATTTACTGAATCCAAGTAGAAAATACCCAAAGCAAGTTTTTTACGAATGGAATAGAAATCTATTTTTTGTTAATGGGAAAGAAACAGATTTCATAGAAGAGCTATTTTCAAAAATTGAAAGTCGCTTTGCACCAGCATACCATCGAATTATTTCAAAAGAAAAAAATCCTGAAAACCCATATTTTGATCATTTTCATTTGATTCATTATTTAGGCATATTATTTAATAGTTTGCCCTTAAACGATGAAAAGATTACAGAACTAGTTCAAAAATCAACTTTTGAAGATTTTGCCTTTCAAATTCGAAATAAAGATGGTTCTGAAATTCCAGAACATAAAAAGAAAGAGATTTTAAAGAGATTCCGACAAGAGCCTGCATTCACACAAGCTATCAAAAGTTGGAAGGGAATCACCGATTATTTGAAATTAGACATAGTAAAATTTTCTCAATTCTGTAAAGTTTATCATGCTGCAAGCGAGGTTCAACTCCATTTACTTGGTGATAATCCTTTTCTACTAAAGAATGAAAGGGTTTCAGCGGTATATGAATCGGAATTTATTTTTCCTTTATCAAAAGGAGTAACTTTCTATCACTACTTTGGAAAGGAATTAAAATCAATTTCTGCTGAAAATCGAATAAAAGTTGACATTTTAATTTTTCTACAATCAAATAAATTAGTCTGTAGCCCTGATTCATCCTACTTGTCTATGATTGCTAATATTGCTTCAAAATACGATTCCAAAGAAAAAATTATCAAGTTAAAGGAACTCATATTCAGAATTTTCGAAAACAACTAATAAATCTTATAAAAGTTTTTTTACTAGATTTTAAAGCATCAATCTTCATGCAACCTTTACTTTTGCTGTTGTTCTAATTCTACTCCCACTCCACCTTTGCTGCCCTTATGTCTTCCCGAAACTTGGGGTTGGTCCACATGGCAGTAAGCATGTCATGCGCCAATACCCGGGCCGCCTCTTCATCACTGGGATAATGAATGCCCATAATTTCACGTGACTCCCCTATCTCATAGGCTAAATCCAAAAACTGTTGCCGTTTTTCGGGCAGCAATTCACTCCATACAAAGGCCTGGATATAGGCCCAAAGGGTATGTCCGCTGGCAAAGGAGGGCGAACCCATGATGGCCAGGGGTTGTAGTTTGGGTTCCAACACATAGGGGCGGGCACGCAATAAATGATATTTTACGGTAAACTCCATAATGCGCATGTCTTTGGTCACCCCTTGCAACAACTTAAAGGTAGCAGGGTAATTTTCTTCAGTGCAGTGTACGCCCAACATCTCCCTACCCTCGAACATTAAATCCTTCACATTTTTTTCATACCGTTCATGGTCTTTTTTGACGTTCATGTGGGGCCAATAGCCGATGGGTGCTAAAACTTTTGAGGTACGATGTACTTGTTCGGGGGTACGCTTTTGCTGCCATTCCAATAGAAAGTCCAGCTCGGCTCGAGTCTGGTCAGAACTGTTCGCGGGAAAAGCCATTTCATTTTTTAGTTCCTCTATTTGAACTTGAGTCAAATAGGCCGGGGCCATCAGGGTGTACGACAAGGCCACCGAATTGTATTGGTCGGGCGTAAAAGAAAGCGCGTCAAGCTCACTACGCTGTGGGTTGGGCTGAGCATCGAGTTTTTGCAGTTCAGCATAATGGTTTTTGGCGGGTTCCAGAGGATGCAGGGATTGGGCATAGCTATAACCAGTCGCTACAAGTGTTAAAAGAAGGAGTGTTTTTTGCATGAAATCAGTCTTTTAATTCTTTAAATCGTCTATTTACGATATACGAATCTAATAAATGAAATGAATCCCGTAAAACATTTTAGGAAATCATTATGAGCCGTTCAATGAACCCACGGTTGCTGCAAACTTTTGTAACAGGTCGTAGTTCAATTCGTAATGGGTAAACTTATCGTGCTGTTCGGTAAGAAAGAGTCCTGCTTCCTTTAAAATTTTGACATGTTGTGAGATGGTGGACTGTGAATAATCGAATAGCTCCACCAAATCTTTGTTACAGGTCACATTGTCCACTCCCCGCCCATTGTTCTTTTCCGATAGGTAACGCACCAAGCCCACACGTACCGGATGGGCCAGGGCGTCCGCAATTTTGGCCACCTCAAAATCCATATCGTTGATGTATTTGCTGGAGATTTCGGTACGTATGCGCATCTTAAATCGTTTATTACAAATGTACGATTCTTAGATTTCTCGTTCGTCCTTTGACAGTGCCTCGTACTTCATACTTCCCACTTCAAACTTTTTTTCCCTTTAGTGCAACCCTTTACTTTTGTGCTTGTCTTTGATTAGAGATAAGGCATCAACCGAAACCTTTTGGAAACCGACATCCGCTTTACACATCAAACCCTGGTTGAGCAATGCAAAACCGGCAACAGCAGTTCGCAATACGAGCTGTACAGCCTGTATGTAGATGCCATGTACAACGTGGGGCTTCGGTTTTTGGGCAATAAGGAAGATGCCGAAGACATTGTGCAAGACAGTTTTGTCGATGCCTTTAAAAAACTGCACAGCTTTAAATACGAAAGCAGTTTTGGGGCTTGGCTCAAGCGCATTGTCATCAACAAGAGCATCAACCACCTTAAGGCCAAACGGGTGCCCGTGGTGCCGATGGAGGCACACGAGTTTCATCTCGCTGATGAAGCACCTGTTGAGGCCGAAGCGGTGGATCTTAAAAAAGTACAGTCGGGCATTGCACAACTGCCCGATGGGTACCGACAGATCATCAACCTGTACCTGATTGAGGGGTACGACCATGTGGAGATTGCGGAAATACTGGGCATTTCGACCAGTACTTCAAAATCGCAATACCATCGTGCCAAGAAAAAATTATTGGAAATCATAAGCGAATTGTAATGGACAATTTTGAAAAACATATTCGAGAGAATGCCGCCCAGTTTGATACGCAGAAGGCTGACCGCGCCAAACTGTGGGCCAATATCTCGGCAGAGTTACAGAAAGAAGAGCCCAAAGTTATCCCCCTTTGGAAACAACCGATGCTTCGCATTGCCGCCAGTGTGGTGCTGTTGTTGGGTATTGCCAGTTTTATTGGCCTCTCCATTTATAGGGGCGGCACGGCCGAGACGCAATATGTTTCCAAAGAACTGTTGGAAATCGATATGCACTATCAAAATTTGGTCTCCTACCAAGTACAATTGGTGCAGAGCAATCCGAACCTCACTGAAGAAGATAAAGCCGAGTTTTTGTCCTTTATGGATGAACTCGATGCCGAATACGAGACCCTTCGCGAAGAAATGCGAAAGAACCTTGACAATGAGCGGGTGTTGGAGGCCATTGTGGCGAACTACAAAAAGCGTATTGAGCTCATTGAGAATTTATTGAAACAGATAAACGATGCTAAAAAACCCGATGAAGATTATGGTTACACGTTATAAAATTATCCTGTGGATGGCCGTGGCGCTATGCACGGTACACGTTGGTACCGCACAGGAAAGGGTATCCAAAACCATTGAAAAGAGTTTTCCACTCACCAATAATGGCGAGCTACAACTGGAAAACAAATATGGCAACATCACTCTGACGGGATGGGAACAGAACAAAGTTTCCGTCAAAATAGAAATCAAGGTGAACCACCGCAAACGGAATAATGCCAAAGACTTGTTGGGCCGTATCAATCCCGATATCAAGTCGAGCAGTGGGTATGTTTCCATTATCTCTGAAATTGCCAACAAGAATACGGGATGGTTCGCCGATTTCTTCAACCGCACCAATCCCATTGATTCCGACCGCAGCCATGTGCAGATAGATTATGAGGTGTTCTTACCCAAAAAAGCGAAGCTTAAGGTCACCAACCGCTTCGGCGATGTCTTTATTGAGGATTGGAACGGCGAATTGAACACTTTAATTGAACATGGTGACCTTTGGTTGGGCGAAGATTTGAACAAAGCGGATATTATCCTAAAATTTGGTAAGGTCAGGGCGCGGAACCTGAATTATGCCAGTCTGAACCTTAAAAATGGGGAGCTGGACATGCAGAACGCCAAAAGCCTGCGCTTGAACGGCGATGGTACTGAAATGAAAATCAATGCCATCAATTCCCTTGAAATATATTCCAACAAAGATGATATTGCCATCTCAGAAGTGGGCACTCTCTACGGAAATCTAAAATTCAGTACGCTGAATCTGGATAGCTTAACCCAAGATGTGGACTTAACCCTAAAAATCGCTGATTTTCGAGTACAGCGCATTATAAATCCGTCTGCGGAAATCTCCATAGAACAAGAATCTTCGGACATCACCTTGTCGGTTTCCAATTTTTCACATCGTTTTAGTGCGACATTGGAGCAAGGTGTCGTGCGATTGCCGAAGACTTTCGAGAACGTAAACTCCACCGTATTGGATAAAAGCCGTAGGCTTCGTGAAATCAAAGCCAGTTATGGTCGGGGGCAACAAGGCAGCATTTCCATCAATGGGCTTAAGGGAATTGTAACAATAAACGATTAAAAAAGTCAAAAAAGATGCAACCCTTTAGAAATTCAATTGTCTTTAGAAAAAATCCACCTGTACATCGGGAAATCAATCAAAAAAACCTATCAAAATGAACAATCAAAAATCAATTTTACTTTTATTTCTTTTCCTATCTACCCTAGTGCTCAAGGCCCAAGATGATGAAGATGAGTTCATCTTATTCAATGACAGAAGAAATGTCGTACATGGTGTCTATTTAGGGTTTACCATGGGATACGGGGAAATCGATGGACAAGATACATACATGGGTGGATTAAAGCTCGCCTATGTGGCAAATCGGCAATTGGAAATAGGATTTGTCGGTAAGTTTTTATACTCTGAGCAAGATATCTTTAACCCAAGGTCGGGTACAAATGACGATTTATTCGCTGCCTATGGCGGGCTGCACCTAGAACCCATACTTTTTGGAAAATCTAAGGTAAGCCTCTCTTTTCCTCTACTCATTGGGGCAGGTGCCGTGGGTTATATCGATAGAGATGCCGTTCGCAATGATGTGGATGTTGATATTAACGATGATGATGTCGATGCCGTATTTGTTTTGGAACCGGGTGTAAGTGCCTTGTTCAATATCAACCGATTTGTGCAATTGGAAACGGGAGTAAAGTATCGCTTTTCAAGCCAAATTGAACTGACGGACAGTCCTGTTGACAGAATCAATGGCTTCTCAGCAGAAATAGGCATAAAACTTGGCATCTTCAATATGGGCCGAAACCGTTATAAAAAACAGTTGGACTGATGGAAAAGAGCAAAAATTGTCTGAAGTACATTGAGACAAATCGAGTTTATACAAAAGACGAACAAGTGTTCACCAAAAATGAAGGTGAGGATTGGTTTCCTATTAAATTTAAATGGATTTCTGTGACCGCATCAAAATGATGTGGCCCTCTTTTTAATGTCTCGATTCAAGTGTCTTCACCACATCATTCAGTCCATATCCTTTGGCTTTCAACAAAATCATAAGGTGGAACAATAGATCGGCACTTTCATTTAAAAACAACTCATCATTCTCATCTTTGGCCTCAATAACGACTTCGACCGCCTCTTCCCCCACTTTTTGGGCAATTTTGTTGATGCCCTTTCTGAACAATGAGGCTACATAGCTCTTTTCATCTTCTTGCTTTTCTTGACGGGATGCAATGATTTCCTCCAAATTGGACAAAAATCCGTAGGATTGTTCATTTTTCTCTCCCCAGCAGGTGTCATCGCCTTTATGGCAGGTTGGGCCTTTCGGATTTGCCCGAATCAAGAGCGTATCGCTGTCACAATCATTTTTGATGTCGACCAGTTCCAAGAAGTTGCCACTCTCTTCCCCTTTTGTCCATAGGCGTTGTTTGCTACGACTAAAGAAGGTCACCTTTTTGGTGTCTTGGGTTTTTTGCAGCGCCTCTTCGTTCATATAGCCCAACATCAAGACATTTTTTGTTGTGGCGTCTTGGATTATTGCTGGTACCAAGCCATCGGCATTTTTGGTAAAATCTACTTTCATTTTTAAAATTTAGAAATTAGAGTTTAGAGCGTAGAATTTTTCATGGACTTAATCTTATCGGTTGTTATTCAGCCTCTTTCTAACCGTCATAATCGACGAAACTGTTATTGCAACAAGTTCACTGGCCTCTTTAATTAATCGTTCATTTTCCTCATCATTTACAAATAAAATTTCTTTGAAAATTTCCAACCAGTACATACTTTCATCAGCTTCTTCCTCAACAATCTTAAGCTTATTAATAAAATCTTTATCAGATTTAGCAGGATTGGCGGCCCTATAGTTTGCCCCTACTGAACTTGATGAACGAATTAGTTGTCTTACCAAAGAGTCAAACTCCCTTGATTTAGGTATCGTTTTGCAAAAAGCAATACAATCAAGATTAAATTTTTTGGTTCTTAGTTTTAAATCCTGCATGATAATCTCAAGTATTTAATCTCCAATGCTCTGCATTCTAAATTTTACGTTCTACGTTCTACGTTCTACGTTCTTCGTTCAAAACTCTAAATTATTTACAACCGCACTGGAATCCCCTCTTTTTTTAATTCTTGCTTCAAGTCTTTTATTTCAATCTCCTTAAAATGGAACACACTTGCCGCTAGAGCTGCATCTGCTTTTCCTTTTTGAAAGGTATCAGTGAAATGGGTCGTTACTCCTGCACCACCGGATGCGATAATCGGAATGTTTACTAACTCTGATAACTTGGCCAATGCTTCGTTGGCAAAACCGTTTTTAGTTCCATCGTGGTCCATACTGGTAAACAGAATTTCGCCAGCGCCTCGTTTTTCCACCTCTTTTGCCCATTCGAACAGATTCAGTTCCGTGGGGACTTTTCCGCCTACCAAATGCACTTTCCATTGTCCTTCCACTTGTTTGGCATCAATGGCCACTACGATGCATTGTGAACCAAATTTGGCGACCAAATCATTGATTAACTGTGGATTTCGAACCGCAGCAGAATTAACGGAAACCTTATCCGCCCCGTTTTTGAGCATGGCATCCACATCTTCAACTGACGAAATTCCCCCACCCACCGTAAACGGAATGTTCAATTTCTCCGCCACCCGATAGACCAAATCAGCCAAAGTTTTACGCTTTTGTTCTGTTGCAGAAATATCTAAAAAGACCAATTCATCAGCACCTTCTTCAGCATAACGTTGGGCCAATTCAACTGGGTCACCTGCATCCCGTAAATCCACAAAATTGATGCCCTTGACGGTGCGACCGTCTTTGATATCCAAGCAGGGTATGATTCGTTTCGTAAGCAAAACTTCGTTTTAGTTAATTGTTAAAAGTTATTGGTTAATAGTTTTTCATCTAGCATCTAGCAAAATTCTACGTTCTAAATTCGTCATTCTACATTCGTAACTCTTCACTTTTGATTTTTCTGATTTAAGTCGACCCCATCGTAAAAACCCAACTGTTCATTCTTTAATTGTTTCACCCAAAAGGCAATCTGTCCTGTGTGGTACGAGAAATGTTCTACCACATGAATACTATTTCCTATTCCTGAAAATTGATATCCTTGTACCGATTTAACTTCTAAAAGTCGCTCGATTGACACATCTTGGATAGAAGCCTTTACTTCGTTGACCGTTGTTTCCAATTTGTTTAAGAGTTCTTTTTTTGTAAATCCTCCTCCTGTTGAAAATTCCAAGTCACGTTCGCGTTTATCTTCAATATTTCGTAACGACGCAATACCGTATTGGGTCATGTTACCGCAAAGGTGCAATATCAAATTCCCGATACTGTTCATGGACTCATTTGGATTTTGCCATACTTGTGCTTCGGACACCTTCTCCAATGAAATTTTAACCATGCGAAGGCTTTCATCCATTCGAAAACAGCAGTTTTGTATGAATTCTGATTGAAGTCTATCTAAATTATCCATGTTTTAAATCAAACTCAATAATTGCAAGCCTCTTTTTTGTTTCTGTTCCATATATGGACACGAATTTCACGAATTAGCACAAATGTTCTTTTTAATGTGTACTGTTCACTGCTCACTGCCCAAAATATAGTTTTCTAATTGCTTAAGGCTGATGCGGTTTTCATAAATGGCTTTACCGATAATGACCCCTTCACAGCCCATCTCCGCCAGTTTGGGCAGCTCATCAAATTCTGAAATTCCGCCACTGGCAATCAGTTTAATTCCATTTTCCTCGATGTCGATTACCCCACTGCCGCCAATTTCCGTCCGTGTAATCTTGGTCTCGTTCAACAGTTTTCTGTACAAGTCAAATGCAGGGCCTTGCAGCATTCCATCCTTCGAAATATCGGTACAGATTACATATTGTATTCCCTCTTTTTGATAGTGCTTTACAAAAGGAACCAATTTTAATTCTGATGCCTCTTGCCAGCCAGATACTGCTATCTTTTCGTCTTTTGCATCGGCTCCCAAGATGATTTTTTGACTGCCATAGGTTTTCAACCATCCTAAAAAAGTGAATTCGTCCTTTACGGCTATACTGCCTCCCGTAATCTGATTCGCCCCGCTTTCAAAGGCGATATGTAAATCTTCATCCGACTTCAATCCGCCCCCAAAATCAATCTTTAAATCAGTTCTTGAAGCGATTTGTTCCAAAATTTTGTGATTGACGATGTGCTTGGATTTCGCTCCATCCAAATCCACCAAATGCAAATATTGAATTCCGTGGGCCTCGAATTGTTTGGCCACTTCCAACGGATTTTCATTGTAGACCTTCTTCGTGTCATAATCTCCTTTGGAAAGCCGAACGCATTTGCCTTCAATGATGTCTATTGCCGGAATTATTCGCATATCAATCTAATTTAGCCCTATCTATGGCCATCCAAAGTTCGGAATCGCCAACTCTTTTAAATCCAAAAGATTCATACAGAATATGGGCATCCTTAGTTTTTAAGGCGATGGTGAGCACATTTTTGATTTCTGGATATTCCATCATTGTTTTTATTAAAAACTTTCCTAACCCTTTTCCTTTATGTGGCTCAAAAACCAAAACATCCATGATGTACGCAAAAACCACTTTGTCAGTCAATACTCTACCAAAACCGACTTGTTCATCAGAATTAGTAAAAACTCCAAAACAAATAGAACTATCAATAGTTTTCTTGGTCAATTCTGGAGTTCTATAGCTTCCCCAATAAGAAGCCTTCACCTCTCGATGAATCTTAGCCATGTTCAGCAAATTCTTATTTGTAGAGATATAATACCCTTTCATACTAAGAAATTTTGAGAAAGTTCTCTAAGATTTTCGTTCCATATTCTCCCGATTTTTCAGGATGGAACTGAACTCCATAAAAGTTGTCTTTTTGTAGCGCTGCGCTGTATTCCAAACCATAGGTGCTCGTAGCAACGGCTTCATTGGTTTTTGGAGCATAGAAACTATGTACAAGGTAAATAAAGTCTTCATGTAAACCTTCGAACAATTCACCCTTTAGATGCTCTATTTTATTCCATCCAATTTGAGGCACCTTCACTCCAGAATTAAACTTGACCACTTCATTATTAAAAATGCCTAGTCCTTTGGTGTTTCCCTCTTCCGATGAATTGCACATGAGTTGCATACCCAAACAAATACCCAGAACGGGTTGTTTCAAGTTAGGAATGAGCCCCTCCAAACCGGATTCCCGTAACTTTTTCATGGCCGAACTTGCTTCGCCCACCCCCGGAAAAATAACCTTTTCGGCATTTTTAATTTCCTCCGGATTCGAACTTAAAACCGCCTCAACACCCAATCGCCGAAAAGCAAATTTGATACTTTGGATGTTTCCTGCGCCGTAATCTATTATTACTAGTTTCATTTTATTCATTTTGTCATTTCGAACGAATGTGAGAAACCTAGATTTCTCATGTCCATTTCGACTGAGCTCAATGTGACATTCGAAATGACACTATTCTACAATATTCCTTTGGTTGATGGTAAGACCATTTTCTCTGTATCTCTTTTTACAGCCATCTTAATAGCTTTGGCCCATGCCTTGAAAATTGCCTCTATCTTGTGGTGTTCATTGGTTCCCTCAGCCTTAATGTTCACATTAGCCTTGGCCGCATCGCTAAAGGATTTAAAGAAATGGTGGAACATCTCCGTGGGCATATCCCCCACTTTTTCACGCTTGAACTCGGCTTCCCAGACCAACCAATTACGGCCCCCGAAATCAATGGCGACCTGAGCGAGACAGTCATCCATCGGAAGGCAAAACCCATAACGCTCAATCCCCAATTTGCCTCCTAAAGCTTTGTAAAAGACCTCTCCAAGTGCAATTCCTGTATCCTCAATGGTGTGGTGCTCATCAACTTCCAAGTCCCCATCAACCTTAATGGATAAGTCCATTTGTCCATGACGTGCCAACTGGTCGAGCATGTGGTCAAAAAACTTGAGTCCCGTGTCAATTTCAGCTTTGCCTGTTCCATCCAAATTCAATTCAATGAGGATATCGGTCTCTTTTGTCTTTCTATGGATTTTTCCGACACGAGTTGAAAGTTTCAAGAAACCATAGATTTGTTCCCAATCATTGGTTTCCAGTGTGATATAGTCAGAAAGGTCAGTCTCATTAACGGTTATTTCATCAGTCCCTAAATGGGTTTCATCGTTGATAAAAATGCCTTTTGCACCTAAATTCTTGGCAAGCTCCATATCCGTCAGGCGATCCCCAATGACAAAAGAATGGGCGAGGTCATATTCTTCTGTCAGAAAACGTTGCAGCAATCCGGTGTTCGGTTTTCGGGTAGGCGCATTGTCTCTGGCAAAAGTTCGGTCTATCAACACCTCACTAAATGTTACCCCTTCATTTTCAAAGGATTGAAGCAGCAAGTTGTGAACGGGCCAAAAGGTTTCCTCTGGAAAAGCATCCGTACCCAAACCATCTTGATTGGTCACCATCACCAGTTCATAATCCAGTTCTTTGGCAATCTTTCCCAGATAGGTGAAGACCTTCGGATAAAAAACCAATTTCTCAAAGGCGTCCAATTGTTCATCACTTGGTTCTTTGGCCAAAGTGCCATCCCGATCAATAAATAAAACCTTTTTAGCCATTACTAATTTCTTTTAATGTGGTCATCAATTTTTCGTTTTCTTCAATAGTGCCTACTGTAAAACGCAAGGTGTTTTCACATAGCGGTTGGTTGCTCCGGTTACGGACCACAATTCCCTTTTTAATCAGTTGTTCATAACGTAAATCTGCATCATCCACCCTCACCAAAACAAAATTCGCTTCTGTGGAGAAAATGGTTTTCACATAGGGGATTTCAGCCATGGCCGCTACTAGTTTTTCACGCTCCGCGCGAATATTTTCAACCTCTTTTGCCACCAAACCTGTATTCGATATACGCTCTAGCGCTTTTTGTTGCGTGAGTTCGTTGACGTTGTAAGGGGGTTTTATTTTTTTTAGGATGGAAATGATGGCTTCGGAGGCATAACAGATTCCCAATCGGATGCCTGCCATACCATAGGCTTTCGACAGGGTTTGCGTCACTACCAAATTCGGGAAGTCTTTCAACTTTGATAACCAACTTTCCTTTTCCGAAAAATCAATATAAGCCTCGTCGATTACTACCAAGCCATGAAAATTCAACAATAAGTACTTAATCTTCCCGACCGAAAAATGGTTTCCAGTGGGATTATTGGGGGAACACAAAAAAATGATTTTTGTTTGTTCATCGACACTATCCAAAACCTTTTCAACATTGGGTTGGAAATCATCAGTCAACAAAACTTCGTGGTTTTCCACGGCGTTGGTCGCTGCCAAGACCTTGTACATACCATAAGTCGGGGGCAGGGTGAGGACATTATCCACATTTGGTTCGCAGAATGCCCTGAAAATCAAATCCAATACCTCATCACTGCCATTGCCCAACAAAATTTGATTCACTGAAACTCCTTTTTGTTCAGCCAACACTGCTTTTAAACGTTGCTGATGTGGGTCAGGATAGCGATTCACGCCATTATCAAAGGGATTCTCATTGGCGTCCAAAAAGACCATGTCCTTTTCAAAATCCGTGAATTCATCACGGGCCGAGGAATAGGGTTTTAGGTTTTTGACGTTTTCCCTGATCAGACTCTTTATGTTGAAATTTTTATTCATTCCTATTATGTTTCCCTTCTGATAAGGAGGGATAAAGGCAGGTTTTTTACACACCCCTGTCCGCTTTTGCAGACTTTCCCCTCTCAAGAGGGGAGGTTTTCAATTCTTTTAATCTAAGGGTCACCGCATTCTTATGTGCCTGTAATCCTTCTGCTTCGGCCATCAATTCCACACTTCTGCCAATATTTTGTATCCCTTCTTTGGATATTTTCTGAAAGGTCATGCTCTTCATAAAACTATCCAGATTCACCCCACTGTATTGTTTGGCATAGCCATTGGTCGGCAAGGTATGATTAGTGCCCGAAGCGTAATCTCCCGCACTTTCGGGCGTGTAATTGCCAATAAAGATCGAGCCAGCATTTACCGTGTTTTGAATGTAGAAATCCTCATTTTCAACACAAACGATATAGTGTTCAGGCCCGTATTCGTTGATAATCTGTAGAGCTGTTTCGTCGTCCTCCACATAAATCAAACGGCTATTTTCAATCGCTCTTTGGGCGATTTGCTTTCGAGGCAGGTCGTCGACCTGTCTTATTATTTCTTCTTCGACATTTTTGATAAGTGTTTTGGAAGTTGATACCAACACTACTTGACTGTCCACCCCGTGTTCTGCTTGGCTCAATAAATCGGAGGCTACAAACGCTGCATTGGCCGAATCATCGGCAACCACCAACAATTCACTGGGGCCTGCAGGCATATCAATGGCCACCCCGAACTTAGTGGCCCACTGTTTTGCAACAGTCACATATTGATTGCCAGGGCCGAAGATTTTATACACTTTGGGTAGGGTCTCCGTACCGAAAGTCATTGACGCAATCGCTTGAATACCGCCCACTTTGAAAATTCTAGTCACTCCGCATAACTGTGCGGTATATAAAACAGCAGGATTCAATTCTGCTTGTTTGTCGGGCGGGCTACACAAAACAATTTCATCACAACCCGCCAATTTTGCAGGAATCGCCAACATCAAGATGGTCGAAAATAAAGGGGCCGTACCGCCGGGGATGTACAATCCGACTTTCTGTATCGGGCGTTTTTCTTGCCAGCATTCTACCCCAGGCATGGTTTCTACTTCCACCCTATCCGTTTTTTGAGCCGCATGGAATTTTTCAATGTTCGATTTAGCGACTTGAATTGCCTCCTTTAAATCTTCTGAAATCTTGGAAGAACCCTCTTCTATTTCTTTTTGTGTTACTTCAAAGTCGGATAATATAACACCATCATATTTTTCGGTATAGGTTGCCAATGCACTATCCCCAGAAGCTTTGACAGCTTTGAAAACCTCGTTGACAACAGGCTCCACAGCCTCAAAGGATTGGGTCGGTCTGGCCAGGATTTTCAGCCAGTCAGATTTTTTTGGATTTATATATTTTTTCATCTTACACCCCTAAAGTTGTGTCTTCCTCTCGCTCCTAGAATCGCTCGTCGGAGACAAGAAGGGGACAATCCTCAAATAAACATTTTATTCGTAATTCTAATTTCGTATTTTGTGCTTCACAGCACCATTTTTTCTATCGGGCAAACCAATATGCCCTCTGCGCCAGCGGCTTTGAGTTCGTCGATGACTTCCCAAAATTTGTCCTTATTGATGACCGTATGTACCGAGCTCCAGCCTTCTTCCGCCAAGGGTAGCACGGTTGGACTCCGCATTCCCGGTAAAATCTGGATTATTTCATCCAATTTGTCATTGGGTGCGTTCATCAAGACATAGCGGTTCTGACGTGCCTGCAACACGGATTGGATTCGAAACCGAAGTTTCTCAAGTAGTGCTTTCCGCTCATCATTGATTTTTGGCGAGACCGCCAGTACCGCTTCACTTTTCAGCAATACCTCGACCTCTTTCAAATTGTTCTTGAACAAGGTGCTGCCACTGGAAACAATATCACAAATAGCATCGGCCAACCCAATGTTTGGGGCGATTTCCACAGAGCCTGTAATCACGTGCAAATCGGCTTTGACCCTTTTTTCATCCAAGAATCTTTGTACGGTGTTCGGATAGGATGTTGCAATACGTTTTCCTTCAAAATCTGTAAAGCTCTCATAGTTTTCTGATTTTGGAACGGCCATGGAGACCTTACATTTAGAAAAGCCCAGTTTTTCGGCCACATCAATTCCTCCACCCTTTTCGAACAGAATGTTCTCTCCGACAATGGCAATATCGACCACACCATCGTTTAAATATTGTGGAATATCACCGTTTCTGAGGTAAAAGACTTCCATGGGAAAGTTTCTCGCATTGGCTTTCAACTGGTCTTTGCCATTGTCAATGGAAATACCGCATTCTTTCAATATTTTGAGGGAATCTTCTAATAATCTTCCGCTTTTCTGGATGGCGATTCTTAGTTTCATGAATTAATATACTTTTTTCATTCCCGCGAAGGCGGGAATGACCGTTATTGAAATGCAAAAACCCGTTTGATTGCTCAAACGGGTCCGTTATTTTGATGCACACAAAACACAGCTACCTCGCCTGAGCGAAAATAGTCATGTGGTGATGTGTGTGATTGTTTCTCATTTCGGTTTCAAAAATAGAATATAATTTTTTTACAAAAAAATGAAAATTAGTTATTCCCTAAAATTATTGGCAATCCATCATCACCCGATCCCACCACCACTACTTTGGCGTTGGGTGATTGCGATAGCATGAGCGTGGCCTCAATACCTTTGTCTTGCAGAATCTTGTCGGTCAATGAAGCGCTTAAAATTCGGTTGGCGTCTGCCTTGCCCTGTGCCTCGATACGCTGCCGCTGGGCTTCTTTATCCGCTTTTTCCAAGCGAAATTCATATTCCAATGACTCTTGTTCTTGACGTAATTTCCGCTCTATGGCTTCCTTAATGGTGGGTGGCAGGGTAACGTCGCGCACCAAGACCTCATCCAACGTTATGAACTGTTGGCCCACAATTTTTTGGGTCTCTTCATAAATTTCCCGTTGAATGGCGTCGCGTTTGCTTGAATATAGCTGTTCGGGAGTATAACGCCCCACCACACTTCTCGCTGCTGAACGAATCGTTGGCAGAATGATCCGATCCAAATAATTTTCACCAATCTGTTGGTGCAGCTTTCCGAGCTCTTCGTAGTTTGGTTTGTACCACGCTGAGGCATCCAACTGAATATCCAACCCATTGGATGAGAGCACCTTCATCTTCTCGAATATCTCTTGTCGGCGCACTTCATAAACGTATACCTTGTTCCACGGTGCCACCAAATGAAAGCCCTCGCCAAGGGGTGGCTCATCGGTGACAACACCGCCCCCAAAACGTTTCCATAACACTCCGGCTTCACCCGCGCTGATGTTCACTGCGGATTTTGAAATTAAAATAATGAGCAAAATAATTGCAAATACCGCTGGCAATGCAATTTTTGGTAATCTATCCATTTTATATAGTTTATAGTAATCCGTTATATTTTCTGATGAGCCATTCGGTAGCCAAGGCCAAGGCCATTAAGCCCAATAAGACCTTGAAATCTATTAAAGATACGACTTTTTGTCTGTTCTTTTGGATGGGAACGTAGCGGTCACCTGTTTGAAGATCTTGAAGCAAAGTGTCTATTTCATTTGGATGGTACACACTGCCGCCATTGTTTTCAGCAAGGCGAAATAGTCGTTCATGATCGGACGAATACAACTGTTTTTCAGCATCAAATTCAAGTATTTTGAAGGTTCCGGATTTTGAAATGTTTTCTTTTGTTTCGGTCACAGTGAAACTATACGAACCATCGGGAAGGTTCTCAAGCACAGCTTCATGGTAACCGCTTTTGTACAGCATCGGTATTTCGTTCAATGCCCCTGTTTCTTCATTCTTGACCCGTAACACCAGGTTTGCGCTGTCATCCAACACATAGGTTTTATCGAAAAAGGAAGCCCTGATTCTTGCTCTGCCAACACCTTCATAGACCTTTTCATAGTCCAACTGTAATCGTTCACGTTTGCCGGATTGGGAAAGATACACCAAAAGTTTGCCCATAAAATTGTCAAACTGCTCAAAATTGCCTTGGTCCCTGAAGCTTTGTGCCCGCCATTGCCAAATGTTTTCGCCAAAAAGTACGACGTTTTTAGTTTGCTGTCCATTCCAGATAGCCATGAGTGGACTCTCCATCACTGCCCCTTTGATTTTCATGTTCATCAAAACATCGGCTTCGCTCACAAAGGTCAACGGGCCTGCATCACTTAAAAGAGGGGGAAATCCGTTCGAATCAAATCCAGAGATGTCAAAATGTGGAAAAACTTGGTTTGTGACCCCAAAAACCTCTTGTTCAGGATATCCTGTTTCTAAAGAAAAGCGATTTTCATTCTTTCTGTTCACAAAATTCAAATCTGTTTTTGTGCCGGTAATCGTGATTGTTGAGATAGCTCTTGCCTGAATTTCTTGGTATGCCTTATCAAAACTGGAAGTCGGCTGGTACAGGATTGCAACATCAATATCATCAAAAAAATTGGTGTCCAATCTTGGATTGACTATTGCTACGGAACGTTGTTCATTAGCTTCGATTGATTTTTTTAGCGCTCCGATGTCAGGGTGCAAGAAATCAGAAATGAGCGCTATCCTGCTTTTTTCATCAATGACTTCAATTGCTGTTTCTTTACTGTTGTTGGCAGTGTTTCTTTCATTCTGCAATTGACCTACCGTTACCTCTACTGATTTGACGCCAACACTTTGGGCCGTGACCAAAGCTGACACTGTCTTACCGTTCTGATTTTTGGAAAAAGTCAGGTTTTCACGATGTACTTGGGTACCATTCAACAGCACACGAACTGAAGTTGAAATAGACTGATTGCCTTGATAGTTGATGGTTGCCTCTATAGGAAATCGATTTCCCAAAAACGCATATTTGTTCAAAGTCACCCTACGTACAGCCAAGTCTTGATATTTGGTGGTATCACCCAGCACTACCGTATTCAACTGCATCGATATTGGGGTTTTGAAAAATTGGTAGTCATTTCCCACGGTTTGGTTGCCGTCTGAAAATAAGACCGCTACAGCGTCACTATTTCCATTTAATTCGACAGCCTTTTGCAGTGCCCGATTGATGTTTGTGCCCTTGCCCGATAAGGTCAGGGAGTCTAACGGACGAAAATCTGTGTCAAAACCATACTGAAAAACATCAAAGCGACCATTGATGGTTGAATTGTTTGCGAGTTCTCTAGCATGTTGCTGTACTTTTTCAGCTTTATCGGCTTCCCCCATTGAAGAAGAATTATCGACAAGTACCAGCAGTTTCAGCTTTTCAACGTAAAAATTATTCTTTACAAACTTTGGGTTTATCAATAAGAGCAGTCCACTAAAAATGGCAACAAAGCGCAAAAAGGAAAGTGCGATTCTAAAACGACCGCTTCTTTTGTTTCCGTAGAAGTATTGAAAAAGAACAACGGCTATTGAAACAATAGCCGCCAAAATAATCAGTAAAACCGTTTTTGTATCCATTCAGGAATTAACTCAATAATTGAGATTTTAAATGTTCCGACGCTTGCGTCGAAATTTGTAATTGTCATTCCTAACTGTTCATCATGGGCTTGCCTAAAGTTGTTTTCTACAATTAGGTCAGCATACCTCCGTCGACATTCAATACCTGTCCTGTTACATAAGCGGACAAATCACTCGCCAAAAATAAACAGGCGTTAGCAATATCTTCAGGAGTGCCACCGCGCTTCAACGGAATCGCATCACGCCATTCTTGAACCATTTTTTCATCAAGTTTCTCTGTCATCTCTGTTTCTATGAATCCGGGAGCGATGGCATTGCATCGAATATTACGCGAACCAAGTTCTAGTGCGACAGATTTGGTAAAACCGATCATACCCGCTTTTGAAGCTGCATAATTGGTCTGGCCTGCATTGCCCTTGACCCCGACCACGCTGCTCATATTGATGATGGAGCCTTTTCGTTGCTTCAACAGGGTACGCTGAACAGCCTTCGTCATATTGAAGACCGATTTCAGGTTGACTTCAATGACAGCATCAAAGTCTTCTTCTTTCATACGCATCAAAAGATTGTCTTTAGTGATACCGGCATTGTTGATGAGCACATCGATTCCATCAAAATCTTCAAGAATTTTATTGACCAATTCTTGTGATTCTTCAAAACTGGCCGCATTGCTTTTATATGCCTTGGCTTTTACCCCGAGAGCGGTTAGTTCTTTCTCCAATTCCATAGCCGGGGCTTCACTCGAACTGTAGGTGAATGCCACATTGGCACCATGTTCGGCAAGAGTCTTGGCAATACCACGACCGATGCCGCGGCTGGCTCCGGTAACGATTACATTGCTTCCTTCAAGTAATTTCATTTTGGTCGTTGTTTTTCCAAATATACAGGATGAAAAGGGTTGGGCATAAAAAAATCCTGCAGCAATACAGGATTTAGTATAGTTTTAACTGTGGTGTCAGCCCACTACTTCTTTCACCTTTTTGCCAATCTCAGCAGGTGAGTCCACCACATGAATGCCACAATCACGCATGATTTTTTTCTTGGCCTGGGCCGTATCATCACTACCACCCACTATAGCACCTGCATGGCCCATGGTTCGGCCTGCAGGAGCGGTCACGCCAGCAATAAAACCAACGACTGGTTTTTTGCTTCCACTTTCTTTGTACCAACGGGCAGCGTCTGCTTCAAGCTGGCCACCGATTTCACCAATCATGACCACACATTCGGTTTCAGGGTCATTGATGAGCATTTCAACAGCATTTTTTGTGGTTGTTCCGATGATGGGGTCTCCACCGATTCCGATGGCTGTGGTGATGCCCAAACCTTGACGTACCACTTGGTCGGCCGCCTCATAGGTCAATGTACCTGATTTAGAGACAATTCCGATGTTTCCTTTTTCAAAGACGAATCCTGGCATGATGCCTACTTTGGCCTCACCCGGTGTGATGACCCCGGGGCAATTTGGGCCTATAAGCACACAGTCTTTTTCTTTGATATAGTCATTTGCTTTTACCATATCGGCCACTGGTATACCTTCTGTAATCGTGATAATCACTTTGATACCAGCGTTGGCCGCTTCCATAATGGCGTCTGCTGCAAAAGCTGGCGGAACAAAAATTATTGAAGTATCTGCCCCTGCCTTCTCAACGGCTTCTTCAACGGTATTGAACACTGGCTTGCCCAGATGTTCTTGCCCTCCTTTACCGGGAGTAACACCACCCACGATATTGGTACCGTATTCAATCATTTGCTCGGCATGAAAAGTTCCTTCGCTACCCGTAAAGCCCTGAACAATAATTTTTGAATCTTTATTGACTAAAACGCTCATTTTTCAAATTAGTTTGTGCAAAAATATACGTTGGCCTTCAATGTGCCATGGCAATTCTCATTTCTTTTTCAATTGCTCAATAATTGAAGGAATCTGCCGAATACTGGCCAATTGCTTCAACCTTTCACGTGACTCTTCTGCTGGGCTACCAAAATAGGTTTTACCGCCCCCCAATGATTTTGAAACCCCAGCCTGGGCCAGAATCACCGCCTTTTTACCAATGGTTATGCCGCTGATAATACCTACTTGCCCCCACATAGTGACTTCATCTTCAACGACCACACAACCCGCGATGCCCACTTGAGAGGCAATCAAGCATTTTCGGCCAATTACTGTGTCATGGCCCACTTGAATCTGGTTGTCCAATTTTGAACCCTCCTTGATGGTGGTGCTTCCGGTTACTCCCCTGTCGATGGTACAACCCGCACCGATATCTACATTGTCTTCTATGACGACATTTCCGCCTGAAACCAACTTATCAAATCCTTCAGGGCGATTTTTGTAATAGAAGGCATCGGCACCCAAGACAGTTCCTGCGTGAATGGTTACATTACTTCCGATGGTACAGTCATCATAAATGGTGACGTTGGGATGAATCAAACAGTTTTCGCCAATAGTTACATTATTGCCAACAAAAACGTTCGGTTGAATCACCGTGCCTTCTCCTATCTTGGCAGAACTTGCAATATTGGATACGGCTTTTTGAAACGGATTGAAATGTAATGTGAGGGTATTGAAATCACGAAAAGGATCTTCTGAAATCAAAAGTGCTTTTCCTTCGGGGCAATCCACTTCTTTGTTGATAAGTACAATCGTCGCGGCAGATTGCAATGCTTTGTCATAATACTTCGGATGGTCAACAAAAACAATATCCCCTTCTTCCACTATGTGGATTTCATTCATTCCCAATACTGGAAAATCATCTGGGCCTACATACTCGCAATCGATAATGTCTGCGATTTGTCGTAGAGTATGTGCTTTTAGAAATTTCAATCTTTTGAAGTTTAAAGGTTTATGAGTTTAGGTGTTATTTGTCACTTCAACTTAAACTCTTAAACATTTACACATATAACTTTTTTATTCTTTCGCCCTTTCCATATACGAGCCGTTTGAAGTATCGATTTTGATTTTGTCACCTTCATTGATGAACAAGGGTACGTTCACTCTTGCACCTGTCTCTAAAGTGGCAGGTTTGGTGGCGTTTGTTGCCGTGTTGCCCTTTACTCCGGGTTCGGCATGCGTTACTTCTAAAACCACACTGGCGGGCATGTCAACAGAGAGCGGCATGCTGTCCTCAGCATTGAAAATAATGGTCACCACCTCACCTTCCTTCAGTAAGTCTGGAGTATCCAACGCATCTTCCTGCAATGCGATTTGGTTGTAATCATCGGTATTCATGAAGTGATAGGTCTGCCCATCAGCATATAAAAATTGGTACGAACGGGTTTCCACTCGTACATCCTCAATTTTATGGCCTGCCGAAAATGTATTGTCAATCACTTTTCCTGTAGTCACGCTTTTCAGCTTTGTACGCACGAAAGCAGGGCCTTTACCCGGTTTTACGTGAAGAAATTCAACAATTTTATAGATGTCGTTATTGTAGCGGATGCACAATCCTTTACGTATGTCAGAGGTATTTGCCATAATTAATTTGTACTAAAATAGCCTTTCATGATGCCACGTTGCGAATCTCTTATAAACTGAAGGATTTCATCCCGTTCGGGAGTAGCCTCTACTTCAGCCTCGATAATTTCTGTGGCTTGCGAATTGTTATAATGCTTTTGATACAGTATTCTATAGATATTCTGAATCTCACGGATTTTATCGGCCTCAAAACCCCTCCTTCTCAATCCGACTGAGTTGATACCCACGTATGACAGCGGTTCGCGAGCAGCCTTTACATAGGGGGGAACGTCTTTGCGCACCAAAGAACCACCGGTCACGAAAGCATGGTTGCCAATGGAAACAAACTGGTGCACGGCCACCATACCCGCCAATACCACATCATTGCCAATGGTGACATGGCCTGCTAGGGTAGAGTTATTGGAAAAAATGCAATTGTCGCCAATGAAACAGTCATGTGCCACATGGCAATAGGCCATGATCAAACAATTTTTGCCGATGACCGTTTTCATTCTGTCCTCGGTACCCTTGTTGATGGTGGCGCACTCGCGTATGGTCGTATTGTTACCAATATGCACCGTGGTCTCTTCGCCTTTATATTTTAGGTCTTGCGGAATTGCAGAAATAATCGCCCCAGGAAATATGTTGCAGTTTTTTCCGATTCTGGCTCCTTCCATGATGGTCACGTTTGAGCCTATCCAAGTTCCCTCGCCAATAACTACATTATTGTGAATGGTGGTAAAGGGCTCGATGACCACATTCTTGGCAATCTTGGCCCCGGGATGTACGTATGCTAAGGGTTGGTTCATTTCTTTTCGTCGCCTTTTGTTTTGACAATTTGTGCCATGAGTTCTGCTTCAGAGGCCAACTTACCATTGGCATAAGCATAGGCCTGCATATGGCAAATACCGCGGCGTATTGGCGATATGAGGTCACATTTAAAAATCAGGGTATCGCCAGGCACTACCTGTTGCTTGAACTTTACATTGTCTATTTTCATAAAATACGTCAGGTAGTTTTCAGGGTCTGGCACGGTGCTGAGCACCAAAATCCCGCCTGTCTGGGCCATCGCCTCAATTTGCAGTACCCCAGGCATCACCGGTGCGCCCGGAAAGTGGCCCACAAAAAATGGCTCGTTCATGGTCACATTTTTTACACCGACCACATGGTTGTCCGAAAGCTCCAAAATCTTGTCGACCAATAAAAAGGGAGGTCGATGGGGCAGCATGTTCATGATTTGGGTAACATCCATCAACGGTGCTTGGTTCAAATCATATTGGGGAACGTTGTTTCGCTTTTCAATCTTGATGATTTTTGCCAGCTTCTTGGCAAATTGCGTGTTTACATAGTGGCCTGGTTTGTTCGCAATCACTTTTCCCCTGATGCGGGTGCCGGTCAGGGCCAAGTCACCAATAACATCCAACAGTTTGTGGCGCGCTGCTTCGTTGGGATGGTGCAGCGTGAGATTGTCCAGTATGCCATTGGGTTTTACGGATAGTTTTTTCTTGTTGAAGGCCTTCTCCAGCTTTTTCATGGTAGTTTCAGAGATTTCCTTATCCACATAAACAATGGCATTGTTCAAATCTCCACCTTTTATGAGACCATGTTCGAGAAGCATTTCCAGCTCATGCAAAAAACTGAAGGTGCGCGCAGCGGAGATTTCAGTCTTAAAATCGGAAATATGTTGTAACGTGGCGTTCTGGGTTCCTAAAACCTTGGTGCCGAAATCGACCATGGTGGTCACCTGATATTCATCCGCAGGAATGATTGTTATCTCACTACCCGAGGCCTCATCTTTATAGGAAACCACATCTTTGACAACATACTCTTCACGGTCTGCATCTTGTTCTTCAATGCCAGCCTCCTCTAAGGCCTCGACAAAAAACTTTGAGGAACCATCCATAATCGGAGGTTCGGGAGCATCAAGTTCAATCAACACATTGTCAATATCCATCCCTATCAAGGCCGCCAAAACATGTTCTGAGGTCTGGATCTTGACACCGTTCTTCTCTAAGTTTGTGCCACGCTGGGTATTGACCACATAGTTGACATCGGCTTCTATAATGGGTTCTCCCTCTAAATCGACCCGCTTGAAAGCAAAGCCGTGATTCACAGCCGCTGGCATAAAGGTCATGTTCACATCTTCACCTGTATGAAGACCAACACCTTTTAACGTAACCGATTTTTTGATGGTTTTTTGCTTTACACTAGTTGTTATCACCGTCAGTCTTTTTTTCTAGATCAGCAATTTGATTTACAATTCTGGGTAAGTTCTTAAAGTGTACATACGATTTATTGTAATCGCCATAATTCAGTGCCGGTGACCCTTGCAATACTTCATCATCTTTGACATTTCGACCGATACCGGATTGGGCCTGTATCTTCACACGGTCACCAATGGTAATATGGCCCACGATACCTACTTGACCGCCTATCAGACAGTTTTTTCCAATCTTGGTCGATCCTGCAATGCCCGTTTGGGCTGCTATTGCAGTGTGTTCACCGATTTCTACGTTGTGGGCAATCTGTATTTGGTTGTCGAGTTTAACCCCTTTTCTCAAAATGGTAGAGCCCAAGGTGGCGCGGTCAATTGTGGTACCAGCCCCTACATCAACATTGTCTTCTAAAATGACGTTACCGGTCTGTGGCACTTTGCTGTATTCTCCGTTTTTATTCGGAGTAAATCCGAATCCGTCTGCACCGATAATCGCACCACTATGTATGACACAATTGTTGCCGACAATAGTTTCGGAATAAATTTTTGCCCCCGCATAGATCAACACATCATTGCCGATAATGACATTGTCACCTATATACACATTCGGAAACACCTTTACGTTGTCACCGATTTTTATGTTATCGCCCAAATACGAGAACGCCCCGAGGTAAAATCCCTCACCATATTGGGCAGTCTCTGAGATATACGATGGACTTTCAATGCCTATTTTATTGTTCTTGACTTGATTGTAGTACTCCAACAATTTTGAGAACGATTTGTACGCGTCTTCAACCTTAATCAATGTTGTTGAAAGCGACTGTTCTGGTTCAAAATCTTTGTTGACAATCGTAATCGAAGCCTTGGTAGAATAAATGTACGGAGTGTATTTTGGGTTGGCCAAAAAGGTCAAAGATCCCTTTTCACCCTCCTCTATTTTTGACAGCTTATGTACGGCCGTGTCTGGGTTGCCATGAACTTCACCCTCTAAAATTCCCGCGATCTGGGTGGCCGTAAATTTCATTCACTCTTAAGCTTTGGTTTTGAAAAAAAACCTAATGGGTTTTTCTCAGCCGCAAAAGTAAGAAAATTTAACTCGATAATCGAGATTGGATGTCAAGACGCTCCGCTTGTGCCAAAATTTGCGGTCAGTTTCTATTTCAGTGTTCGGTGTGCTTACCTTAGGTTCAGTTCACTAACGCTTGCCTTGGGGTAACAGAGATAATATTTCGTGGTCGTTTTTGAAAAAGCTTGCAACGCCAGATGGTCAGAAGCCTTCGCAACATCGATAATTGTACTATTTTTTTTCAAAATGTTGATGTTCTGATGTTCTAAATCGTAGGTCTTGTTGTCTATCTTACCTGAAAACACAAAATAACCACTCTCTTCATCACTTACCCCATAATTCTCAGCGACCCATTTTTGCTTCTCAGCTACCTTCCCCTCCTTAGCTGGCTTATTTCTGATCTTGATTTTCAGCAGTTTTCTATTGAGCAGCATTTTGCACAGCCTTGACAGTACTTCGTCGTCATGAAACTGCCAACGCTTGATGGCCGAAAGCACATCGACATCATCAAGAAAAGCAAATTTCTTCAGTAAATCTTCGTTCAATGGAACAGGTCCATCCTGCTTCAGAAAATACAACAAAGGCTCACTACAAGAAATATCGCTTCCTGCCTTCAATAAACTTTTCACGCGTTCTACAACTTTTATCAGCAATAATTCGGCCACCAAACTGGTTTTATGCAAATACACTTGCCAGTACATGAAGCGGCGGGCCATCAAGAACTTCTCGACGGCATAGATGCCTTTCTCTTCGACCACTAAATGGCCATCGGCCACATTCAGCATGGTGATGAGCCTTTCAGAATTGATATTACCTTCGGTTACTCCCGTATAAAAACTATCCCTTTTGAGGTAATCGAGACGGTCCATATCCAACTGGCTTGAGATCAGTTCGTTCATGAAGGGTTTTCGGTAATTGCCCTCAAAAATGGCGATGGCCATGTCCATTCCACCTCCCAAAGAATCATTGAGCGATTTCATAAAACCCAATGAAATCTTTTCATGGCTGTTTCCCAAATAAATTTTTTCTTCCAGGGCATGCGAGAAAGGCCCGTGGCCTATATCGTGCAATAAAATGGCACAGAGAAGTGCGTTTTCTTCCTCTGAAGAAATGGCAACCTTTTTATAGCGCAATACCTCGATGGCCTGGCGCATCAGGTGCATACTGCCCAAAGCGTGGTGAAACCGGGTGTGGTGCGCACCGGGATATACCAGATACGACATCCCCATTTGGGAAATCCTGCGCAAACGTTGAAAATAAGGATGGCCGATCAGATTGTAGATGAATTCATTGGGCGTGCCAATAAAACCGTAAATTGGATCGTTGAATATTTTGAGCTTGTTGGTCTGCGCCAAAAAAGTTTCGAGTTTAGGTTCAAAGTATCAAGTTCGTAAAGATAAACACTATATGAGTAAAATATCCATTCTATGGGTCGATGACGAGATTGACCTGTTGAAGCCGCACATCCTTTTTCTAGAACAGAAAGATTACACCGTTACGACATGTCAAAGCGGACAAGAAGCTTTGGATGAAATCGAGCACACCACTTTTGATATTGTTTTTTTGGATGAAAACATGCCCGGCATTTCCGGTCTTGAAACATTGAGTGAAATCAAACAGTTGGATGCCACCCTGCCCGTGGTCATGATCACCAAAAGTGAGGAAGAGTATATCATGGATGAGGCCATTGGCTCTAAAATTGCCGATTACCTTATCAAGCCCGTGAACCCCAACCAGATTTTGTTGTCGCTCAAAAAGAGTTTAGACAACTCCCGTTTGGTGTCAGAGCGCACTACGGCCAATTACCAACAGGAGTTTCGAAAAATTGCAATGGACCTTTCTATGGTCAACTCGTGGGAGGAATGGGTCGAACTCTATAAAAAGTTGATGTATTGGGAATTACGCTTGGAGGATATCGAGGATTCGGGCATGTTCGAAATTTTGGAATCCCAAAAGTCGGAAGCCAATGCACAATTCGGCAAGTTTGTCGATAAAAATTATCCCGATTGGTTTGAGGATGCTGACGGACCTGTCATGTCACATACACTGTTCAAAAATTGGATCAAACCCGAAATTGAAGATACCCCTACCCTTTTGGTCGTGGTCGATAACCTGCGGTACGACCAGTGGTTGGCTTTTGAAGATGCACTATCAAGTTTTTACCGGAAGAAAAAAGAACAGGCCTATTGCAGCATTCTGCCCACGGCCACCCAGTATGCCCGTAATGCCATTTTCTCTGGATTGACTCCGCTGGATATGGAAAAGCGTCACCCCAATTGGTGGAAGAACGATACCGATGAAGGGGGCAAAAATCTTTATGAAGCGGATTTTATGGGAGCACAACTGAAACGTCTGGGTATGGACTTAAAATGGGAATACCATAAAATCAGCAGCTTAAAACAGGGTAAGCAACTTTCCCAAAACTTTAAGACCCAGAAGAACAACGACCTAACGGTCATTGTCTACAATTTTGTGGACATGCTCTCACATGCCAAGACCGAGATGGAAGTCATCAAAGAGCTGGCCAGCAATGACAAGGCCTACCGTTCATTGACCCTGAGCTGGTTCAAGAACTCCCCATTGTTGGAAATCATTCAACAGGCCCAGGCCTTGGACATGAAACTGATCATTACTACAGACCATGGCACCATCAATGTCAAGCAGCCTTCAAAAGTAATCGGCGACCGTGATACCAGCCTGAACCTACGCTATAAAACGGGCCGCAGTCTGACTTATGAAAACAAAGATGTGCTGGCGGCCAAAAACCCGCATACGATTCATCTGCCCAACATCAACCTGAGCAGTTCGTTCATCTTTGCCAAAAACGATTTGTTTTTTGCCTACCCAAACAATTACAACCATTATGTGGGCTATTACCGCAATACCTACCAACATGGCGGGGTTTCGTTGGAAGAAATGATCGTGCCTTTTGTAGTTTTGGATGCGAAATAAGTCTCAGTATTTTTAGATGACTTTCCATTGAAAAGCAAGAAGTTTGGATACAAAAGACAATTCGTGTAAGATTTTTTAAGTGATTAATGCCTTATACGAATTGTCTTTTTTAACCTAACTTGTTTTATTTGGTTTTTTCTAAAAAATCTGATTACCAACCAAACTATTAAAATTGCCAATAAAGCGAGAAAAATTTGCCATAATCCTACCATGGATTCTTCTTTTTTTGATCAACAAAGAATTATTAGCTAAGTATTAAGCAACCCCACCATTACTATTCAATATTATTATAAAATGTCTTGGGATAAAGACAGTAGAATGACCAACCATCATCATCTTTTTTGAATATATGAGCCTGAAGCGAATCGAAAAACTCAACAAACATAATGGCATAGTTTCCTTTATCAGTGAATACCGGAACAGAAAGCTTAATAGTCTGTTTGTCATTTTTTTTTGTCAGTTCTCTATCAATTAAACTTTTATTCCACTTTATACTTTTATCGCTTAGATTATTTCTCATTGTGTTGAAATCATCTTCTGATATGTACTCACCAATATCGACCTGAATGAATGTTTTTTCAATATCCTTAAGCAAAGTTTCCTTTTTTTTAATTGGAATACTTAGCTTTTTTATAGAATCCGTCTTTTTACGTGCTAAATTGAAATTGGCGTAATTCAATTGGCATTTGAAAATATCATTTGAAAAATAAAACCTCGATTTGTTAACTATGTATGACTTCTTGTAAAAATCATAAGTGTCTAGTATTTCTAATTGCGCATTGACAATCTTGTACACATCTTTCATGTTTTGTGGCTCAACGTTTTGAGCTTTACACCCGATGCTTACTACGCTTAATAGAGATAGAATTATTTTAAACTTTACTTTCATTATTTTTGCCCTTTCGCATTATTTGTTGCTCTATTATTTGCATCACCTTCGGCTCTATTGGCATTTCGAATTGCCGTTTTTCTCTCTGAAGAAAGACTGTTAAAAGCATCTGTGCTTAAAAGCCCCCCGACCAAGCAAGATTTTGATAATAATCCTGATTATGGACATTCCTGTCCCAAAACCAAGAAAGTGTGTGATAAACCTTCAACAAACTGTCCCATAAAACTCATGGTTGGTCAAAATTATGTATTACTACATTTATTAGTTCCATGCTTGGCAAAAAGCATTCAAAAGTCATTGGCAATTGTGATACCGCCCTCAACAAACTCTATAAGACTGGCTACGGCCTTAGCTATAAAAATAAAATCTACTGTCAACATAAAATCCGTGTACCACTTATATGCCAAACATCAACTTGAGCAGTTCGTTTACTATTTGTGGAAAACAATCTTTATAAATTCAATAATTTAAAATCAGACAAATATTCCTTACAGAAAATACATTATTAAAGACTTAAGCTACCATGTAGTCGTTGCAATTGATTCGGTAACTGACCATTCATCGTTGTACTTGTCAAAACAAAATATTGTTGAAAATCCATTCAATTTACTTCGGCTAAGCCCAACTTCAACAACAGCCTTTGTCCTATTTTTATTATACCATATTCTAGAAAAATCATAAAGTAAGTTAAATTTTTCAAAATAATCTCTGCTCTTTAGCTCGACTGTATCAGCCAATATTATGGTGTGTCCTTTTGTACTTAAAATTCCATCTAAACTTTTAATTGGTTTTGTTGGAAGAGACATGTCTATTATTTTTTTGAAAGCTTCCGGCAATTTGTTTTTTCCTGATTCATCAAAAGTGCTTCTCATAAATGGATAAATTGCTATAACCATTTTAGTATTGAGCAATGAATCTATCTCTACTTCCGCAGTATCGGTATTAGTGCTTTTTAAGGGTGGAGGTGGCGCTAACGGGAAACTTAGTTTATCAACGATTAATGATATTATTTGTTTGTCCTCTTTAGCGAGTTCTTGTAAATGGCATCGAATTGGTAATGAAAAAATCACCAAAAAAATGCATACCAACTTGAACTTACTTACAAATTTCAGAATTAGCTTCTGTAGTTCTTCTAAGATTGTCATAATATGTGTTTTTTTCTTTGCTCAGTTTTTTTGCGGCGTAACCAGAATCTCTTAGGCCATCCCATGCATACGACATATAGTAATCTAATGCGAATTGATTTCCATCCAACTGTCTGAGGGCTGACGCTACCTTCTTAACATAGTTTTCTACCATATATGCATGATGAGCATCGTTTTTCCAGTTATAGTCTTTATCTTGATACTTTAGCGCCCATTTTTTATACCATGCATACAATTGTAGTAGTCTCGCCCTATTATTTGGATCAACGCCAGATTCATATCTACTGACGTAGCGGTGCATTTCAGCGTGTAAGCCTTCATGTAAAATTAACGAAGCCAAACCTAGCGAACTCTGGTTAACATTTTCTATGGTTATGATAATATTCTTTGGGTCAGTGCCATCGGTACAGGCTTCATCTGTACGTACACATTCACCAGTTCTCAATGTCAAATCGTATTGCGGGTCATCAATAAATGCTCCTATTGTCTTTTTAAACAGATTTCCGTTTAAAGATTTTAGTTTATTGTAAACACAAAGAGGCACACCAGTTAAATTGTTAATGACATTATCTTCAACTGCATTGAGTTGCGTCTGCTCCCATTCGCTGAAATCAATTGATTCAAGACCCACTTTATTATGCCCGCCTCCCGGCAACATGCCGTCATGGCTCATGCTCTCCCATGTACATTCGGTCGAGACCGTGGTACGGTAAGGCTCACTTTCGCAGTGCCAATTCGGATCTGAGGCGAATCTGCTGCAGCTGTACCAATTTGTATAGGTTCTTTCACATACAGGCCCACTACGAGAAGCTTGTTGTTTACCGTTCTTAGTACCTGCTACTTGGCCATTTTCTACGCGGTTTTCAGAAAGTACATTGCCATCGAGCTCTAATATTCGCAACCACCCTGTATATTGATGCCAACCAGGAAAAACCTCTTGCTCGTTTAGCCAATCAGCATCTACCTCAAATTCAAAGGCGTGCCCTAAAATATTACCATTGTCGCTCTGCCTCAAAACAAACTTTCGCGTTGTCAACTCATCAGGTTTCATTGAAAAAGTATAGTAGGTGATTTTTAAAGCTGCATCATATCTTTTCAATGCCCTGTCAAAATCAACATCATCCAACATCGAGGCACCCTTATTGGTTTCTATGACTTTATTCGACAACTTTTTGACAGAGTTTTGCAGTTCAGTATCTGCTGAAAGAAAAATAACCTTTGAACTTGAAGTCGCTATGTCATGTATGCCCTCATCGGGTGATATTGTCTCTTCTTGCTCGCAAGCTAAGTTTATGACAAGAAAAATAAGGAAATAAAATTTTAGTTTTTTCATAATGGGTCTCAATTTAAAAGTTGGGTTGAATAATTTGAAAAAGTCGTTTGATGAATACAATATCAAATATAGAATATTTTCTATATAAAAGAACTAATTTTCTCAGTATTTCGATAAAAAGAGCGTTTTGGTAGTGGTTGTATAGAAAAAAGTATCTTTGTTAGAAATTTGACTTATATGCTCAAAACCATTGATCGCCTGATGCAGTTTATTGATTATGCCGGAATGAGCGCGCGCCAATTTGACCTATCGATAGGTGCCAGCAATGGCTATACTTTACGGATGAAAAAGAACAGTGCCTCTATCGGCAGTGATGTAATCGAGGCCATTATCAAAAAATACCCTGAATTGAATTTGGTGTGGTTGATGACCGGTGAGGGCGAAATGTTGAATCCCGATAAGGAGGTATTACGAACAGGTGAATTGCCCTTGGAGCAACAAAAAGAAATTGAGCGGTTGGTTGAGGCAAAACTAAAAGAGCGCCATGAACAGGAGCTCCAAGCGTTGTTAAAAGAAGTGACTGACGAAATTGAACGCCGTCAAAAGAAACCTAAGAAGTAGTGGATTTTTGAAGTTCGTTTTCGAGTTGGGATTTTAACGACAAAAGCTCTTCTTCGAGAATCGCATTTTTATCCCTGTCTTCTTTGAATGATAGAAAACGATTTTTAAGATTTTCAAACTCACCGCTTTTATTTCCGTATTTTTTCGATAACAGCTCCTCTGCCCTAGTATGGTTTTTTTGGTAAATTGTTTTTAGCTTGTTTTGATAATAGGCAGGTTTGGCTAGGAATAACAAAATCAATAATATGCCTAACAGTAAGGGCATGGCTTCAAAAATTTCGTGTTCATCGATAACGTCAATTTCAGGTTTTAAACCCGTGCGAAGTTGATACATTGTAACTAAAATTGGACTTAGCAAGGCGTATCGCCACCATTTTTTTTCAGAAAGAAAAAATACCACCATAGGAGTCAAGACAAGCAATTTCAGAGCTAAATACCATAAGAAAGTGGCAAAATTGGGAAATCCGAAATTCCCTAATTCAAAAAGATGAAAATCGACGCTTTTCATTTCAAAGCTTATATTGCTGGAAATTGTACCGATAATTGGTGATAATACCAATAACAAACAAAAAAAGGTATTTCTCAAGCCACTATCTCGAGCTATTTTAAAATTGTTAAAAAAGTTGCTTGTTTTATTTTTAAAACTAAATAGCGGGATTAGAAGTATTACTAGAGGTATTAACCAATGATTTTCTAGATTGGTTCCTTGCTTCAAAAAATCATAAGACAACCAGTACAAGCAAACTAAAATCGCATACCTATGTATTTTTATAGTGTGAAAATAATACACTACGATAAGAAGAGTCGGGATGATATGAAGTAAAACCATCCATGCGTAAGCGAGATTACTGTCATATCCATGGCTATATTCCCAAGAATAAAGATTAAATGTAGTATCTGTTTCACTGAAAAGTAAATGAAACTGGACAAGAAATGGGCTGAAGAAAATTAACACCCCTAGTGACAGCTCTTTTAAAAATCTATCTCGTTTTACATATTTTGCAACAAACATGATCAGTGTTCAGGTATTTAATGATTTGAAAATAACACGTTTTTTCTGACCCAACAAGTAATATGGAGAAAATAATCTATAAAAAAGATGAACTGCCCCAAATTGCGGGCCAACTGCTACATAAAAAGCAATCTAATATACTTTGTCTTTATGGCGAAATGGGTGCCGGTAAGACCACTTTGGTCAAAGCAATGATCAAAGTATTGGGGGGTATCGATGCAGGAAACAGCCCAACCTTTGGCCTGGTCAATGAATATCATGATGCCAAAGGCAAACTTCTGGCCTACCATTTTGATTTTTACCGAATTGAAAATGAAGAGGAAGCTTACGATTTGGGATTGGAAGATTATTTGGCTTCAGGAGCATGGATCTTTATCGAATGGCCTGAAAAAGTGGAACGTCTGATTCCATCAGCACATCAAAGGATTTTCTTACAGTTTATCGATGAAAACACCCGTAGTATCGAGTTTTAACTTCCTAAGATTTTGTTAATTGGTTTTTTTTACTATTTTCGATGAAGTTCCCTCAGGATCGATGAAAAGATTGATTTATTGGATAAAAAGCAGATTTTATCGATAAACCGTTTTTGTTTATGCTATTTTTCTTACATTCGCACCTGAATGAATGCATTCATATTTAAGTAACCAAAAAAAATGTACGATGAACACTAGAAAAGTATTTTTTGGTATGCTAGCTATGGTTGTTTTGATGGCGGTGTCACTTTCGACAACTGTCACCATTGATGACAATCAAGAGCTAGGAGTTAGGAAAGATCAATTTATGAAGCCTAAAAGATAGGTCTGATTGAAATTTCCACAAAAGTGAAAGGGCAATACTAAATATTGCCCTTTTTTCGTTATATGAATTATTACACCCTTCATGGCGAAAAACAATACTTCAAAAAAATTAGCTAGAAAACGAATTTTTATAGAGTCCTTTGTTGCTCTATTAATAATAGTTTCTCCATTTATTTATAAGAGCCACGAATATCTTCCGGAAAATTCTTCTGTCGAAACGGTAAAGTTTTTATGGTTTGAAATTGGTAAAAGCGGGTTTCCTTCTATTGAAATGAGTGGATGGTTTTTTGTTTCTAAGGTTGTTCCGCTTTATCTCCTTTTAATCTGGTTTTTAACTTGCAAACACTGGTGGTACCATATTATATTGATTCCACTTCTAATGTTCACTTTTCAATTATTTGAAGGTTATTACTTGGAAAGTGGAACAATAGATAGTGAAAATATTCTTTGGCTATTGCCAGTTTGTATGGTGGTCATTCCTTTTGTCTATTTTATCCGTGTCAAACTCTATGACAAACATGTGCACGGCATCGACCTCAAAGCCATGGACACCGAACTGAGCATTCTTAAAGAAAAAGAAGAATTGCGCAAAGAGCGCGAGAAACTCGAGCAGCTTAAAGACAAAACGCCCAAAGCATCTGAACTTCACTCTGACAATTTCAAAGCCCACAAAGAGGTACTTTAAAAAATTGTAACTTCGTTTTTAAGAATAAGGCCAACGCTTGTGGCCTTTACTCGATAATCGAGATTTATAATGCTCTGACACTTGCGTCGAAACCCAAGATTCGTTTCCTTTTAACGTCTCGTGGGCTTGACCCAAGGTAGTTTACATTACAACCTATGAACCAACCTTCTTCCCCGTTCAGCAAACAAGAATTGTTGCCGCAAGAAGAGACCCTTGAGGTCATCAAGCAAAAAGGCGAGCTTTTTATCGGCATCCCCAAAGAAAACCAGTACCAAGAAAAACGTATCTGCCTCACACCCGATGCTGTGAATGCGATAACGGCCCATGGGCACCGCGTCATGATTGAGTCAGGGGCTGGTGAGGGAGCCAATTATACCGATGTTGAATATACCAATGCTGGGGCCGAAATCACCCGAGATACCAAAAAGGTGTTTTCATGCCCCCTCATTCTTAAGGTTGAGCCGCCCAGTTTGCAGGAGATTGAACTGTTGAACCCCCAAACCATTGTCATTTCAGCACTTCAAATAAAAACGCAGTCAAAAAACTATTTTGAAGAAATGGCCAAACGGCGGTTGACAGCCATTGCCTTTGAATACATTCGCGATGAAGATGGTAAATTCCCCGCAGTACGTTCGTTGAGTGAGATTGCAGGTACCGCCGCCGTGTTGATTGCCTCAGAACTGATGTCCGTGGCCAATGATGGCAATGGTCTTATGTTTGGCAACATCAGCGGTGTACCGCCTGTGGAGGTGGTCATCTTGGGCGCGGGCACCGTCGGCGAGTATGCGGCGCGCTCTTCGCTGGGGCTTGGGGCCAATGTGAAGGTATTTGATAACTCTATCACCAAACTGAGAAACATTCAGACTAACCTTAAAGAGACGATTTACACCTCTACGCTACAACCCAAGAATCTGGTCAAGGCCTTGAAACGCTGTGATGTGGCCATAGGTGCGGTACGGGGAAAAGACAGGGCTCCCGTGGTAGTATCAAAAACCATGGTCGAAAACATGAAAACTGGGGCGGTCATCATTGATGTGAGCATTGATATGGGTGGTTGTTTCGAAACCACTGAGGTCACCACACATGTCAAACCTGTAATTGAAAAATTTGGGGTATTGCATTATGGCGTGCCCAATATTCCGGCGCGCTACCCCAGAACGTCTACAATATCCATCAGCAATATTTTCACCCCCTATCTATTGAAAATTGGTGAGGATGGCGGATTAGAGCATTCCCTGCGGTTCGACAAAGGCCTCCGGAACGGACTCTACATGTACCACGGCATCTTGACCAACAAAACCGTTGGCGATTGGTTTGACCTGAATTCAAGTGATATCAACTTTTTAATTTTTTAAACAGAATGGTGCTGTTGAAACGCATTGGCTGGTATCTGGTCGGGCTATCCATCGGATTGGTGTTCTTGATGTTCTTCCTCAAAAAAAAATCTGAGGAAACCGGAGTTGAATTTTGCTACCTGCCCAATTGTCGGGTTTTGAAAGACATACGCTCAAAACCGTTATCATTTTCAGAAGAAGTTCTGGCGAAAATGGAATCTGTGCAAATGGACAGTATGACCATTGTTTCCTTTTTAAAGGATGGCGATATCGATTTTGCAGAAAGTGACGCCAAGGCGAATCCATGTAAACTGTACAAAATCAACAAGGATTTTGATGGGAGGCGATTTACTCTGGATGTAGAAAATTGCAACGAAAGAGCTATTCTCAAAGGCCTTGCCAAAGAATAGCCTAAATCTTTCTTCTTTCTTTTTCTTTTTTCAAAAGTGACAGCTCTCGGGTGGTTTGTCCGGCCACCGATGTGTTCTCTTCCGCTCTTCGGATAAGATACGGCATTACATCACGAACAGGGCCATAGGGTAAATATTTGGCTACGCGATACCCCGCTTCAGCTAGATTGAACGAAATATGGTCGCTCATACCGTACAACTGCCCGAACCAAATTCGAGGGTCGCTTTTTGATATTCCGTTGTAATGCATCAAACCCAGCAAACGATAAGTACTTATTTCATTGTGGGTTCCTGAAAAGATGGAAAAGACATCCAAATGGTTCACCATGAATTTCACCGCAGTGTCAAAATTATCGTCCGTTTCCTTTTTAGAAGTACAGATGGGTGATTTGTATCCCTTTTCCTCAGCACGATTGTTTTCCTTTTCCATGTATGCGCCGCGAACCACTTTGATGCCCACCTTGAAGTTTTCATTTTTTGCGGTTTCGACCAATGATTTCAAATAATCCATACGGTCCCAGCGGTACATTTGGGCGGTATTGAAAATGACCGCCCTCTCAGTATTGTATTTTCGCATCATCTGCTCGGCCAGATTGTCGGCGGCATCTTGCATCCAGCTTTCTTCCGCATCAATCAATAGCGCCACATCGAGATCATGGGCTTTTTTACATGCAAGGTCAAAACGATTGACAATACGCTGCCATTCGGCTGTTTCTTCTTCCGTCAAATTCAATCCTGCACCGACTTTTTCATACAATTTGAACCTGCCGAATGCCGTGGGCTTGAAAACCGCAAACGGAATGGCCTCTTTCTCTTTGACAAAATCAAGCACATGCAAAATTTTCTGCATGGCCGTATCGAATTGATTTTCGATTTCCTTTCCTTCCACAGAATAATCCAAAATGGAGCAGACCCCGTGCTCAAACATCTGGTCAATTTTTGGCAAACAATCTTGCTCGTTGACTCCGCCACAAAAATGGTCAAAAACGGTAGCGCGAATCAATCCTTCGACCGGCAGATGGGCCTTGACGGCAAAGTTGGTCACCGCAGTACCGATACGCACGAGGGGTTCGTTGGCAATCATTTTGAATAGAAAATAGGCCCTTTCTAGTTCTGAATCAGTTTTTAAGCGAAATGCAATTGCGGTATTCTCAAAATCAGGCCTCGTCATTGCCAATTTTTTAAAGATTCAAAGATAAACAGCATTGACTCATGCACATCATTAAAAATAATCTTTATTTAGCATCTGAAACAAAATTTTAGAACCGTAACATTGGTGCAGCATTTGGTATATTTTGATGAGCTGGCACAGGCAGCTTTACTGCAATCGCTTGAAAACAAGGGGTATTCAAAAGTTTTTGTCTTGGTAGATACCAATACAAGAACACATTGTTTGCCCATTTTGAAAAATATGATAAAGGCGGTAGACAGTTCAGTAATAGAAATCAAGGCTGGTGAAGAACACAAAAACCTTGATTCATGCAAGGCCGTTTGGGATACGCTCTCAACAGAAGGTGGTGATCGGCAAAGCTTGCTTATCAACCTGGGGGGTGGTGTCGTTACCGATTTGGGGGGGTTTGTTGCTTCGACATTCAAAAGAGGTATTGATTTCATCAATGTGCCCACCACACTTCTGGCCATGGTCGATGCAGCCATCGGTGGTAAAACGGGAGTCGATTTTCAGTCGTTGAAAAACCAAATTGGTGTCATCAACCAACCTGAGCTTATTGCGGTATTTCCTGAATTTTTGAACACGCTCGAAAAGCGCCAAATCAAAAGCGGTTTTGCCGAGATGCTAAAACATGGGCTCATCAGTGACTTTGACTATTGGCAAGAGCTGAAAGCATTGAAAAATCTTGATACTATCGGGGATAAAATTCAAAAATCCGTTGAAATTAAAAGCCATGTGGTACATGAGGATGTTGATGAAAAAGGATTGCGCAAAATTCTAAACTTCGGCCATACCCTGGGCCATGCCATTGAATCACATTTTCTTATCGCCCAAGACAAAAGTGTTCTTTTGCACGGTGAAGCCATTGCCGTAGGTATGGTTTTAGAGGCCTACCTGTCACATAAACTGTCGGGGCTTTCCAAAATTGAATTGGATGAAATAAAAAGGGCCATTGACCATATCTACCCAAAGGTACAGTTTAACAATGAGGACATTACATCTTGTATCGATTTGCTGAAACACGACAAGAAGAATACGCATGGCGATGTCAATTTTGTATTGCTAAAGACCATAGGAAAGGCTGTTATCGACATCAAAGTACCTTCAAGTCTTTTTGAAGAGGCATTTCAATACTACAGCTTACCATAGTTTCATATACTGATTCTTGGCATTGACAACTCTTTACATTTTAGAAACCAAAAATTGAATAGTTTAGGTCTGATAACCAAAACAAACGACCTACTATGAAACGTGTGCTGATTGACTATAAAAAGCTCGACCATCAAGTGGCTGCACTTTTGATTGACCTCTACCCCCATGGTTATGGTGATGACGACATCATCATTCTCAAAAAACCAAATGGCGAAATCATTGAAACCGTTGAAGTAAAAACCGAGGATACCATCTATTTGGTCAAAATCAGTAAAAGCCTTGCCAATTTTATTTCAAACTTTGAGGAAACTATTGAGCGTGAGCTTGAAAGTACCCCAAGTGAAAAGGAGGCCATAACCGAGGAGGGCTACGATACCCTTGAAGAAAAGGATGGGGACATTGACAATGACTTGGAAGATTTGGACTGATTTTAGAGGTACCTTTCCCGAACTATCTTTTGGTGGTGCAGTTGGTGCCCACTGATAATAAAACCCAATGCCCTGACACTGAAATTGGTGTCGCTGGCAATACCAATTCGCTGTAATTCTTCTTCGTTCAAAGTGCTGAAAAGTGCAATCGTCGCATCACGAACCGAAGTAAACTCAAACCTTAAATTTTCAATACTCTTTTCGTTGGCCCTCGATGCGGTCACATAGCCATCTTGCTCAAAGCCAGGTAAAGGCGTTTTGTCATTTCTTGCAAACCGCATTGCCCTGTACTGAAATACCCGTTCGGCATCGATAACGTGCTGAAATAGCTCTGCGAGGCTCCACTTTCCCTCAGCATAGCTGAATCTAAATTTTTCTTCGGATATGGAGTTTAGAAGTTCGAGAAACTCTTCCTTAGTGGAAGCCAGGCATTTGAGCAACCCTAAATTTGGATTGCTTTGGATGTACGATTCATAATAGGCCCCATACTCATCTGTCCCCAAGTCATGTATGGTCATCCGAGCTCGTTGAAAATGGTATGCATCAGTCGTTTTTTGTCATTGATGCTCTCTTCTAAAGAAATCATGGTCTCCGTTCTGCTGATGCCATCAATATCATCAATCTTAAAAATGATATTCTTGGCATGTGTGGTATCGCGGGCCCGTATTTTACAGAAAATATTGAATTTTCCGGTTGTGATGTGGGCGACGGTCACATAGGGTATCTGAGTCAATCGCTCGAGCACAAATTTCGTTTGATGTGTTTTTTCCAGAAAAATGCCCACGTAGGCGATAAAAGAATATCCCAGCTTTACATAATCCAACGTCAACGAAGAGCCCCGTATAATACCGGCCTCTTCCATCTTTTTGACCCGTACATGCACTGTACCAGCAGATATCAATAGCTTTTTGGCGATATCAGTAAATGGTGTCCTGGTGTTGTCAATCAACATATCCAGTATTTGGTGATCAATTTCGTCTAGTTTAACCTTGCCCATAGTCTAAAAATTTTCAACGAAAATAATAAATCAAGAAATTAAATATAAAAAAAAGTCACTTTTTTTAAAGATAACTCAAGAAAGCATAAAAAATTTAACAATCGTAATTAAGCCTACAACGTTGAACACTAATGAAATGTCAGCGCATCACGAAAATTTAAATAGTACCCGTTGTGCAATTTATACTGACTTGGAGAATGTACTTCTTTCTTCATGTTTTAAGGGAAGGGAAGAATAAAGATACCAGAACGTTTCGAGCTTCTCTATCAAGATGTAAAAATAGTCAAGTTTACAATTGTAAATTTTTTACGACTCCCAATGTTTCGATTTTGGTTAGAATTGTAAACTAGTGCTGCGTATTTTTAACAAATAATAAATTAATTAGTTTAAAATATTAAATATCAATATTTTAAACTAATTTATCTAATTATAAAGTTTAACTATTTTCACTTTTATACACAGCTGATGACTCAAATTAAATGCCCAAAATGGTACTTTTGCTGTATAGGAATTTATAATTGTGAATGATAATTTCATCAAACGTCTGAACGCACTTATGGAGCACTACGGAGTGTCACCTTCCCTATTCGCCGATAAAATTGGGGTGCAGCGTTCTAGTGTCTCACATATACTAAATGGCAGAAACCGGCCAAGCCTTGATTTTATCATGAAAGTGATCCAGACTTTTCCTGAAGTGAACATTTATTGGTTGCTCAACGGTAAAGGTAGTTTACTACTTACCGACGAAACCTCCTCCCCACCACCGCCCCCAAATCCTAAGAACTACATTGAAAAGTCTAAAAAGGGCATAACAAAAATTGCCGTTTTCTATGATGATGGGACCTTTGAATCGTTCGAACCAAAAAAATAGTACCCGCTTATAGCGCAAAAATATGCTTTGCCGTATTTTGCACGTATGTACAGAACAACATTCCTATTTCTAATTTTCATCGTTTCTTGCAATTCAATCCCTGAACGAAATTGCACCGATTTCAGAACGGGCACTTTTCAATTTACCACCACCATTGAAGGCAGTGAACAGACCACAACCTTTGTTCGCAAACCCACCATAGAGATTGAAGAATTCAAAGGCAAGAAAGACACGGCATCCATCAGGTGGATCAATGACTGTGAGTATGTGCTCAAGAAAGTTTCCCCTCAAAACCGGGCTGAAGAAAAATCCATCCACATAAAAATTTTGACAACCTCAGATTCTTCTTATACATTTGAGTACAACGCCATAGGCGATAAAAGAAAGTTTAAAGGCGAAGCCGTTAAAATACACTGACCATGTTCGATATTTTTGCAAGCCCAGATGCCTGGATGGCATTACTGACCCTCACCTTTTTAGAAATCATTCTCGGTATTGACAACATCATTTTTATATCGATTGCCGCAGGAAAACTTGAGCAAAAAGACCGTAAAAAAGCAACAAACATCGGTTTGGTGTTGGCCATGGCCATGAGAATCGTCTTACTTTTTGGTATCACGTGGTTGGTAAGCTTAAAAAAGCCTTTTTTGATTTTAGATGCTTCTTGGATTTCAGGTGGAATAAGCTGGCAGGCCTTGATTCTTTTTTTGGGTGGTTTGTTTTTGTTGTATAAAAGCACCAAAGAAATTCATGAAAAAATTGAAGACCGCGGGCATGATGAGCGCGAGGTAAAGAAGGGGCGTTCAAACTCATTGACCAATGCCATAGTTCAAATTACCGTTATCAATATCGTTTTCTCCTTTGATTCGATTTTGACGGCAATTGGCATGACCAACGGCATTTCGCCCGACCCGAATGATGCACTTGTATTGATGATCATTGCGGTAGTCGTTTCTGTGCTGATTATGATGCTATTTGCAAATCCGGTCGGTAATTTTGTGAACCGCCATCCCTCGATTCAAGTGCTGGGACTGTCTTTTTTGATTTTAATCGGATTTATGCTTATCGCCGAGGCAGCACACTTATCGCACTTGGTGGTGTTTGACAGTGAAGTGGGTGCGATACCCAAAGGCTACCTCTATTTTGCCATTGCCTTTTCTTTGATGGTCGAGTTTTTCGACATGCGGATGATGAGGAACAGAAAAAAGAAGCAGGAAGAAGTGGTCGACGAATAGTTTTAATTGGGCCTGCTAAAAATCAAATCAGGATTTGATTTTTTTGCTTCCTTGAATTTTTTGAATTGATGCTGCTGCTGTTTAACGGTCAGGGTGCTTCCGTCGTGACTCCACCCAGGTGGCCCAAAAACATACATCAGTTTGTGGCGCCAATTCTTGGTTTTTTTCATGTCGTTCCAGATGTCTTTGAACTCATGGGTCAAAATCACCGCAGGATTGTACGATTCTGGGGAATGTATCACGCCATACTTCACTTCGATATCATCGTCCAACTCTTTCCATGTACCGAATAGTTTATCAAAGATGTTCAAAAATCCTCCATGGTTTTTATCCAAATACTCCACATTTTGGGCGTGGTGCACTTGGTGCATGGTGTGGGTGTTGAAGATTTTTTCCAGAAAACCCAATTTGGGAACATAGACCGAATGCAACTGAAATTGCCATAAAGCCTCAATGCCCAAACATACCACTACCATTTCAGGCGGAAAGCCCACGGCAGGCATCCACGCGTAAAACAAGGGCTTGTACAAAATGGTGAACCAGCCATTGCGCACTGCGGTGCCCAAATTATAATTGTCGGAAGAATGGTGCACAATATGTGCGGCCCATAAGAGACGTATTTCATGGTTTGCGCGATGAAACCAGTAATACGTGAAGTCGTCGGCCAGCATACACAGCAACCAAACGTACCATATATAACCAAAAGATTCGTACCCCAAAAAATTCTGCCGTACCCCGTTAATCTCAGGGTTGCACAATTCATAGACCCCCTCAAAGAGCACAACGGCAAAGATGACCTTGAACAACGGACCAATGAGTGCCGAGCCCACCCCCAAAAAACCACTGGCCGCTAAATCTTTCCACTCATAAAGATGGTCGTCGCCGTGCGTCTTACTGTATGTCAATTCAAATAAAATAAATGCAATAAATACGGGAACCCCGTACACCAGAGGGTTGGTGAAATCCATTATGTGGGATTATGTTAGTGGTTTAGTATAAAACATGCAAAGTACACAGAATAAAATATTAAAACAATGTTGGCTGGTCTGAATCCGACTCTTTTTTTGGATTGCTTTCATCTTCTGGGGCGACATTTTCTTCATCTACAACTTCAATTTCTTCGGGCTTTTTTGGCTCTGGTGGCGTATATGGGAGCGACTCCAATTCATTGATTTCCAACACTTTTTCTTTGGTCAATTGGTTGCCCATGGCGGTGATACCCTTCACTGCAATAAACGCTTCTAAGTCTACCTCTAGGTTGTCTTTTCGCTCTTCGCCCCGCTTTTTCACAAAGACGACCTCGGCCCTCGGCCGGTAATCGACAAATACTTTTTCAAGATATGATTTGGGATGTTCGGTGATGATGGTTTCTTCCTTATCGGGACTCTCTACCAAAAATCGTTTGACATAAAAAAGCTCTTTTTCACCTTCCCAATAGATGGCAGTGATTGGTTTGTTCGGATCCCACTTTTCCAACACCACCAGATCATCATCAAAACGCAAGGTCAGTTCAGGAATCACGGTCTTCACCACCCCCTTTTGATTGATGAGCAACAAGCGGTCTTCGCTTGTAAACTCGCCCAACAGTTCACCCCGCTCATCAACGTTGAGGCGTTGTACGGTATCATCAAACCAAAGCTTTCTGGGTTTCAATGTTGAAAGGCCTTTTTCTTTGAGTTCGATGCGCTTTACCGCATATTTTGTGACCAGATTGCCCTTTGACGCCCGGCCCTTGATGAGCACATCGGCAAAATCAAGGTCCCATTTCAATTTCTTGATGCTTCCAGTTTGACGCAAGTGCACCGTGACCACCTCGGCCTCACCATTCGGATTGGCTGAAAAATATAATACCTCAGAGCTTGACTTGCCAGTCGTCAAGTCGTAAAGCCTGTCTCTAGTGACACTGGTCACATTGAACCGTTTGATGTAGCTGGGGCCTCCCCTACCATCTTTGTAAATCATGTTGTACGTCGTACGCTTGTCCTTCTTTTTGAAAACAGCAACATGAATGATATTTTTGCCCACAAATGTCTTTGAGTCCACTTTGGTCACCATCATTTCCCCTTTCTTGGTAAAGACAATGATATCATCGATATCACTGCAATCGGTGACATATTCATCACGCCGCATGGAAGTGCCCACAAAACCTTCGGCACGATTCACATAGAGCTTGGTATTGCGAATGACCACTTTGGTGGCCTCGATGTCGTCGAAAATCTTGATTTCAGACTTGCGCTCACGCCCTGCCCCATAATTCTTTTTTAGCGTTTTGAAATAATCAATGGCAAAGTCGGTCAAATGTGCCAAATGGTGTTTGGTCTGGGCAATTTTTTCGTCAAGGCTTTCGATATTTTGCTGTGCCTTGTCTAAATCAAACTTTGAGATTCTTTTGATGCGTATCTCGGTGAGGCGGGTAATATCTTCTTCTGTCACCGCCCGCTTTAGCATTTTGGTATGCGGTTTCAAGCCTTTGTCAATGGCGGTAATGACACCTTCCCATGTTTCTTCTTCTTCAATGTCTCGATAGATACGGTTTTCAATGAAAATGCGCTCCAAAGAAGCAAAGTGCCATTGTTCCTCGAGTTCTGAAAGCTGTATTTCCAGCTCTGATTTTAAGAGTTCGACCGTGTTATCGGTAGAACGCTCCAACATCTCTTTGACCCCCATAAAAACGGGTTTGTTGTCTTCGATGATGCATCCCAAGGGCGATATGGAAGATTCGCAGGCCGTAAAGGCATACAAAGCATCAATGGTCTTATCTGGAGAGATTCCGCTCGGCAAATGGATGAGAATTTCTACCTCGGCAGCGGTATTGTCCTCAATTTTCTTGATTTTTATCTTTCCCTTGTCATTCGCCTTTAAAATGGAGTCAATCAAAGATGAGGTATTGGTGCCATAGGGTATGTCATTTATGACCAGCGTATTTTTATCGTGTTGGGATATTTTGGCACGTACGCGCACCTTGCCCCCGCGCATACCTTCGTTGTAATTGGTCACATCAATAATGCCTGCCGTGGGAAAATCGGGAAACAATTTGAACCGTTGTCCCTTTAAATGTTTGATGGATGCATCTATCAATTCATTGAAGTTGTGGGGAAGGATTTTGGTGGAAAGTCCGACCGCAATGCCCTCGGCACCCTGTGCCAACAACAACGGAAACTTAACGGGAAGATTGATCGGTTCTTTTTTCCTGCCATCATACGAAAGCTGCCACTCGGTGATTTTAGGGCTGTACACCACATCTAGAGCGAACTTTGATAGGCGCGCCTCAATATACCTTGGTGCCGCTGCGCCATCACCCGTCAAGATATTGCCCCAGTTGCCCTGGGTGTCGATGAGCAAATCTTTTTGCCCAATTTGAACCATGGCATCACCGATACTTGCATCACCATGGGGGTGATACTGCATGGTGTGCCCCACAACATTGGCCACCTTGTTGTACCGGCCGTCATCCAATTCTTTCAGGGAATGCATGATGCGCCGCTGTACAGGCTTGAAACCATCTTCTATGGCAGGAACGGCTCTCTCAAGGATGACGTAAGAAGCATAATCAAGAAACCAATCTTTGTACATGCCCGTGACCCGGGTCAGGGTCTCTTGATTTTCATCTTGAGATTCTAATTGCCCCTCATTCAATTCTCCATTCTCTTCCATTCAAAACAGCAATGTGCTTTCTTATAGTTGGTTTTCATCAACCAAATCAAGCTCTACTTTAAGGTTATTGATAATAAATTCTTGTCGGTCTGGTGTATTTTTGCCCATGTAAAATTGCAATAGCTGGTCGATGCTCATGGCCTTGTCCAACATTACGGGTTCCAATCGGATGTCATCGCCAATGAAATGTTTGAACTCATCGGGGGAAATTTCGCCCAACCCCTTAAAACGGGTAATTTCGGGCTTGCCCTTCAATTTTTCAATGGCCTCACGTTTCTCTTCTTCACTGTAACAGTAGATGGTTTCTTTTTTATTGCGCACCCGAAACAGTGGGGTCTGCAAAATATACAGGTGGTTTTCTTTGATCAATTCTGGAAAGAACTGTAGAAAGAAAGTAATCAACAACAATCGGATGTGCATACCGTCGACATCGGCATCCGTGGCGATTACTATATTGTTATAACGCAGATCTTCAAGGGATTCCTCAATATTGAGAGCCGCTTGCAAAAGATTGAATTCCTCGTTCTCGTAGACCACCTTTTTTGACATTCCGTAAGAATTCAAAGGCTTACCACGAAGGCTGAAGACCGCTTGGGTATTGACATCGCGTGATTTTGTAATGGAGCCCGAAGCGGAGTCGCCCTCGGTGATGAAAAGGGTGGACTCTAATCGTCGGTCGTTTTTCATGTCCCCAAGGTGCACCCTGCAATCACGCAGTTTTTTATTGTGCAAACTGGCTTTTTTGGCGCGCTCACGGGCCAGTTTCCGTATGCCGGAAAGCTCCTTGCGCTCTTTTTCGGCCTGAACAATTTTCTTCTGAAGTGCCTGTGCTGTCTCCTCGTTCTTATGAAGATAATTGTCAAGTTGCTTGCCGATAAAATCGTTGATGTAGGTGCGCACCGTAGGCAAATCACCGCCCATATCGGTAGACCCCAGCTTGGTCTTGGTCTGACTTTCGAACACAGGCTCCATCACCTTGATCGAAATGGCCGAGATGATTGATTTTCGAATATCGGAAGCGTCATAGTTCTTTTTGTAAAAATCACGGACAGTCTTTACAATCGCCTCTCGAAAAGCGGCTTGGTGTGTACCGCCTTGGGTGGTATTTTGACCGTTTACGAATGAATGGTACTCCTCGCTGTATTGGGTCTTGCTGTGTGTCATTGCGACCTCGATATCGTTGCCCTTCAGGTGAATTATCGGATACAGCATATCGTCAGCATTGGTATTGTCTTGCAACAGATCTTTGAGACCGTTTTCAGAGTAAAATTTTTCTCCGTTGAAAACAATCGTGAGGCCTGGGTTTAGGTAGACATAGTTCTTGAGCATGCGCTCAACGTACTCGCTGCGATACTTATATTTTTTAAAAATGGATTCGTCGGGAACAAAGGTCACTTTTGTGCCCTTGCGCCGAGAGGTTTCATCCAACAACTCTTCGTTTTTGAGCTCGCCAGTCTCAAACTCGGCAGATTTTGACTTTCCATCACGTGTGGACTCCACCTTGAAATAAGTGGAAAGCGCATTGACCGCCTTTGTACCGACCCCGTTGAGGCCTACGGACTTTTTAAAGGCACGGGTATCATACTTGCCACCCGTGTTCATTTTGGAGACCACATCGACCACTTTGCCCAACGGAATGCCACGACCATAATCACGAACGATGACGGTATTCTCGCGGATGGAAATCTCGATGGTCTTACCGGCCCCCATGACAAATTCGTCGATACAGTTGTCGATGACCTCTTTCAGTAGAATATAGATGCCATCATCGGCGGAAGAACCATCACCCAATTTGCCGATGTACATACCGGGACGCATCCTGATATGCTCTTTCCAGTCAAGAGAGCGGATGTTATCTTCTGTATACTGAGTGTTTGACACGGTGTGTTGGGTTATTAAGTTATAAAGTTACCTGCTATTGGGTTATGCTTTAAAGATGCTCAAGAAAATTGGTAAGTTATCCATTCCAATTAACCCAACAACTATTAACCAAAGCGACAGCTTCATCAATGCTAATATATAATTATGGGTGAAAAATCAAAATGTGGGCTTTGGAAAGTAATCAACATCCTTTTTTGATAACTTGCTACGAGAGGCAGTAAAATTTAGACATTAAACCTAAAATGCATCACATCACCATCTTTAACGACATAGTCTTTGCCCTCAACCCGCATCTTACCGGCCTCTTTGACCTTGGCTTCACTGCCGTATTGCACAAAATCGTTATACGAAATCACTTCAGCCCGAATAAACCCTTTTTCAAAATCAGTGTGGATGACCCCTGCGGCTTGTGGTGCGGTAAATCCTTTTTTGATGGTCCAAGCCCGTACTTCCTTCTCTCCAGCAGTAAAATAAGTTTCCAAATTCAGTAGCTTGTAGGCTCCTTGTATCAATTTTGCAGAACCGGGTTCTGATAGCCCCAAATCTTCTAAAAATAATTGCCGTTCTTCGTAGGTGTCTAACTCAGTGATATCGGCCTCGGTGCCCACAGCAAGATAAATGACTTCGGCGTTTTCATCTTTGACCGCTTCTTTTACCTGCTCAACATAGGCATTGCCATCAACAGCAGCAGCCTCATCCACATTGCAGACATACATGACGGGTTTGTCGGTAATCAATTGCAACGGTTTTACAAAATCACGATACACATCGTCTGAAATCGGTATCGCCCTGACCGAAGTGCCCGATTCGAGTCCGGCTTTGAGTTGGGTCAAAACTGCAGCTTCCTTTTGGGCCTCTTTGTTTCCGGTCTTTGCAGCACGGGCGACTTTATCGAGCTTTTTTTCAACGCTTTCCAAATCCTTCAACTGAAGTTCCATATCAATGGTTTCCTTATCTCGGATAGGATCTACGGAACCATCAACATGCACCACATTGTCATTGTCAAAACAGCGCAATACATGAAGTATCGCATCAGTCTCGCGGATGTTTCCCAAAAACTGGTTGCCCAGTCCCTCGCCCTTACTGGCACCTTTTACCAAACCCGCTATATCAACAATTTCGACCGTTGCGGGAATCACCTGTTGTGGATTCACCAATGCTTCCAACTTTTCAAGCCGTGCATCGGGAACGTTCACCACGCCGATATTGGGTTCAATGGTACAGAAGGGAAAATTGGCACTCTGTGCCTTGGCATTCGAGAGACAATTGAAAAGTGTTGATTTGCCCACGTTGGGCAATCCTACAATTCCGGCTTTCATAGTGTATGTTTGATGATGGATGCTTGATGTTTGATGATGTCAATATTTTGTGTGAAAAATTTTAATTGGGGTGCAAATATAGATTTTTCAGGAGCTTACTTGAGGTTCTCAAAGAAAAAACATCGTGCTTCAAGCATCTTGCATCAGTACTACATCCCCTTGAACAAAAAATAGAATACCATGACAATGAGACCGACAAAACCGATAACAGCTATTGCCGCCAGTGTGCAACCTGCTTGTTTCCAAAAACCATTGTAGTCTTTGTTTTCAGCCATAAAAAAACCGAGTCAATTGACTCGGCCAAGATACTTTATTCTCTATTTATCTCATCCATCAGGATGCATAAACCGTTGCTTGCCCAACAGCTCTTCTTCAGTCTCTACCCTATCTTCATCAGGTACACAACAATCTACAGGACAAACGGCCGCACACTGTGGCTCTTCGTGAAAGCCCATACATTCGGTGCACTTATCGGGAGCTATGTAGTAAATCTCATCGCTGACGGGCTCTTGCACTTCTTCTGCATTCACAGCTTTACCGTCAGGTAAAACAACGTCACCGGTCAAAGAGGTGCCGTCGCTATAACGCCATTCGTCTGCTCCTTCGTAAATGGCCGTGTTGGGGCACTCAGGCTCGCAGGCACCGCAATTGATGCACTCGTCAGTGATGATAATTGCCATAATTTTCTTTTTTTTATGCCCTCCCGATAACTATCGGGATGGCTGGGTATCTGTCAAATCTGACTGCTATCTAAAGCCAAATCTTCTAGCAAAATTTTAATATAGGATATGTACTTTTGCGCAAAGTTATACCCTACTAAATTAGTGCACAAATATAATGGCCGAACAAACGGATTATTGGAAAGCTTTTGTTAAACTTGGGCGTTTTCTCAGGGATTTTTGTGAAAATCGTGATAACGATGACGGCCACTTCTCAAATCTAAAAAAAACAATCCACCTCGCCCAACAGCAAAATGCTTGGTTCACTTCAGAAAATATTCACTTTGCATTGCAGCAGTGGGGCGATATCTTGACGGAAGAAAACCTTAAAAATTGGCTTTCCACCTACCAAATATCCAAAGACAATGGGGCCAAGACCATTGGTATCATCATGGCCGGAAACATCCCCCTGGTCGGCTTTCATGATTTTTTGAGCGTGTTGGTGACTGGCAACAGGGCACTCTGTAAACTTTCATCAAATGATGCTGTATTGCTGCCCACCTTGGCCGAGCAATTAATTGCGTTTGAACCATCACTGAAAAGCTGTATAGCATTTACAGAGAACCGTCTAGAAAATTTTGATGCCATTATCGCCACGGGCAGTAACAACACTTCCCGTTATTTTGAATACTACTTTGGCAAATACCCCAATATTATCAGAAAGAACAGAACTTCGGTCGCTGTACTTACTGGTAATGAAACCGAAGAACAGCTAAAAAATCTGGGAAATGATATTTTCAGGTATTTTGGATTGGGTTGCCGTAACGTATCAAAGATTTTTGTTCCGCACGATTATGATCTTGACCCCTTGTTCAATGCCCTTTTTGAATACAAATCAATCATTGAGCATCACAAATATGCCAACAACTACGATTACAATAAGGCGGTCTATCTCATGAGCGACTTTAAGATTCTCGATAACGGTTTTCTCATTCTGAAAGAGGATAAAAACCTTCATTCGCCCATTGCAGCACTGTTTTTCGAGAAATATGATAGCCACAATAACCTAAGAACACATCTGGAAGCTGAAAAAGAGCAATTACAGTGCATAGTGGGCAATTTAGAAATATCCAATGAAATTCCTTTTGGCCATACCCAACGACCTGGGCTTGCTGATTATGCTGATGGTGTCGACACTGTTGATTTCTTGTTGACATTGTAGTCATTATTTGTTTGTTGCCCGTTTCTACATCCGTGAAAATTTTAAGACCTTTAACCTTTGGTAAATCAGACAGAAGACAGAACTATGAAAAAGCATAATTTTAGTGCAGGGCCGTGTATTCTTCCGAAGGAAGTCATGCAAAAAGCTTCACAAGCGGTCATCGAATTAGATGATAGTGGCCTCTCACTTATCGAAATATCACACCGCAGTGCAGCATTTGTCTCCATCATGGAAAAAGCCCGTGCCCTGGCTTTGGAATTGCTGGGACTTGAAGGAAAGGGCTATTCGGCGCTCTTTCTACAAGGTGGGGCCAGCACCCAGTTTTTGATGGCGGCCTACAACTTGCTTGAAAAGAAAGCGGGGTATGTAAATACGGGCACGTGGAGCCTCAAGGCCATCAAAGAGGCCAAACTTTTTGGCGATGTGGTCGAAGTGGCCTCCTCGCAAGACCAAAACTTTAATTACATCCCCAAAGGATATACAATACCTAATGGACTGGATTACCTTCATTTGACTTCGAACAACACCATCTTTGGTACCCAAATCAAAGAATTTCCAAAAACCAAGGTGCCACTGGTCTGTGATATGAGTTCCGACATTTTTTCACGTCAAATGGATTTCTCACAATTCGACCTGATTTATGCTGGTGCACAGAAAAATATGGGTCCGGCTGGCACAACATTGGTTGTAGTGAAGGAGGCTATTTTGGGGAAGGTATTCCGAGAGATTCCATCCATGCTGAACTACAAAGTGCATATTGGCAAAGACAGTATGTTCAACACCCCCCCGGTTTTTGCGGTCTACGTCTCTATGCTGACCCTGCAATGGCTGAAAGATTTGGGAGGTATTGCCGCCATTGAGGAGATCAATGAGAAAAAAGCCAACTTGATTTATTCTGAGATTGATTTGAACCCTGTGTTTGCAGGTTTTGCCGCCAAAGAAGACCGCTCGTACATGAATGCGACCTTCAATATCACTGATGATGCATTGAAAGAAACCTTTGACACCATGTGCAAAGAAGCTGGTATCAACGGTATCAACGGCCACCGCTCCGTAGGTGGGTATAGGGCCTCAATGTACAACGCATTGACATTAGAGAGTGTCGGGGTTCTTGTCGACATTATGAGTGAATTGGAGAAAAAGGGATAGACCCCTCCCCTACCCAAAAAGAGAGGGGTTAACCCAAATGTATGATTACATTAAATCGATACAATATTTATGAAGGTACTTGCCAATGACGGTCTGTCAGCATCTGGAATCAATGAATTAGAGAAGAATGGCTTTGAGGTGCATACTGTAAAAGTGGCCCAAGAGCAACTAAAAAACTACATCAACGAGAATGAAATTGCGGTGCTATTGGTAAGAAGTGCCACCCAAATACCCGCAACACTTATCGATGCGTGTCCATCACTAAAGCTCATCGGTCGTGGCGGGGTCGGCATGGACAATATCGATATTGATCATGCCAAATCAAAGGGCCTGCATGTCATCAACACACCTGCTGCATCTTCAGAATCTGTCGCCGAATTGGTATTTGCCCATCTTTTTACCGGTGTACGCTTTCTTCACGATTCCAACCGTATCATGCCTTTAGAGGGTGATACCAAATTCAAGCAACTCAAAAAAAGCTACGCCGCTGGTCAAGAACTTCGCGGCAAGACCATTGGTGTTATCGGTTTTGGCAGGATTGGGCAAGCCGTTGCAAAAATAGCCTTGGGCCTTGGCATGAACGTAATGTACAGCGATCACACTACCGCAACGGCTGAAATAGAAGTTTCGTTTTATGATGGGCAATCGATTAAATTCCCGTTTAAGGCAGAACCCATAGAAAATGTATTAAAGCAATCTGATTTCATTACCGTTCATGTGCCTGCGCAAAAAGAGTATGTGCTGGGGAAAAATGAATTTGATCAAATGAAAGACGGTGTGGGTTTGGTCAATGCTTCAAGAGGTGGTGTCGTAGATGAAATTGCGCTCATAAAGGCCTTGGATGACGGTAAGATAGCCTTTGCCGGGCTTGACGTTTATGAATCAGAGCCACGGCCCGAAATCCAGATTTTGATGCATCCAAAAATCTCGTTGACCCCTCATATCGGTGCTGCGACCAAAGAAGCCCAAGGCCGCATCGGACTTGAATTGGCTTCACAAATTATCCAAAGACTGAAATAATTCTTTTTTAATGGGCAATGCACCCCATCGTGCCGCTTTTTTTGCTACATTGAAATTCTATTCTAAACGCTAAAGAAATGTCAGGATTACTCGATTTATTAAGTAGCCCCATGGGCAAGCAAATGATACATGGTTTGTCTAACCAAACCGGACAACCCGAAGATAAGACGGCCGATGTGCTGAGCATGGCCATGCCCTTGATCATGGGGCAGATGAAAAGAAACGTATCGCAAGGTGGAGCCGATGGGCTCTTAAATGCGCTTTCCTCAAAACACACAGGAGGGATTTTAGACAATCTCGGTGGCCTTTTTGATGGAGGTGTAGACGACAGTGTGGTAAACGATGGTGCGGGTATTTTAGGCCACGTCTTCGGTAACAAACAACCCCAGGTTGAGAATGCTTTGAGTCAAAAATCGGGTATGGATGCTGGTTCAATTGCTCAAATCTTAAAAGTGGCGGCACCAATTTTAATGGGACTTCTGGGCCAGCAGCGTGCCCAAGGCAATATCAATGATGCCAATGGTATGAACACATTACTGGGCAGCATGCTCGGTGGGCAACCAAAACGCAATCAAAGTTTGATAGAAAGTCTAATTGATGCCGATGGTGATGGCAGCGTGCTTGATGATGTTGCCGGTATGGTGCTGGGCGGTAAGAAAAAAGGCGGTATTGGTGGCCTTTTGGGTGGTCTCTTTGGCAAATAATCCTTTAAAAAGACAAGTTTTAACATAGCCGTTGGAATTCACCAACGGCTTTTTTCGTATTTTCTATGGCATATTTTTTGTATTCGACATACATAAAAAGAAAATTATGAAAAAGTACACCTTCATTTCATCAGTATTGTTATTCGCTATCAGTTTAGCATTGGCAAGTTGCACCGGCGCAAAAAGCACGGGTCAGACATCACAAGAAAAAGAGGAGCTTGTTGAAGTTACCCCTGAGGAAAAAAAGTTCTTCGAAATGGAAGAAGATGAGGCCGTAAAAATCTCAGATGATGAGACCGAATACGAAATCATTATCATCGACCCGGGTTTCTACACATGGCTGCAAAGTATTGCAAGACCCGAAGGGTACTATTCCAAAACATTTCTTGAGACCAGAAACCAGATTTTGGTCACCAATTGGAATATAAGAGCCACATTGCCCCTACAATTTGACGCAAACCTTTATCTATTTCCTATCGACTACAGTCCGAACATTGATTATGGCTATGAGGTGAATTACAAATTGTACAACTACTTTATCTTCTTTCAGCGAAAATACAATCAGCGTTTGGGCCCTTGGCTTCCGAGGATTTAAGAGGTATATTTGCCATCATTTTTTATCAATGATGGAAAAACTAAAACAACGGTGGAACATTGACAGGAACTGGCAATTGGTGTTCCCTTTTTTGGGGGTATTATTGGTTTTGTTGACAGCATACTCATTCGCCAGAAAACTCTTGCACACCTTCGATCTCAACAACACTTTTTATGAGTGGCCCTTCACATTAGGAATCACAGCGGTTTTGTATGTATTGATGGTACGTTTTTTTCTTTGGTGTTTCAAAAAACTGGAGAACAGATGGAAGGTAGAACATGATTGGGAGATGATTGCCATTTTCATCGTCTTTGCCATCACAGGAAGCGTTTCTGCCAAACTTGCGGCTCCGTTGACAGAATTGATCGGTCTTGAAAAAGCGACTGTTTCTGGGTGGATTTACTGGCCCGTACGTATTCTTCTTATTTTCCCGATTTATCAGGTGTTGTTGGTATGTTTTGGCTGGCTTTTTGGGCAATTCAAGTTTTTCTGGAGCTTTGAAAAAAAGATGCTCAAACACATGGGGTTAGGCTTTCTTTTCACCTAAAATTGTGAATTCCTTAACATAACCCTGGGCCGCAAAACATTTAGCTTTGTAGGAAGATGATGGAGCTCAAGAAAATCGTCCCTCTTATTATATGCCTTTTGCTGTTACTGGTAAAAGTGTCAACACTGCATGTGTACTCCCATCAAATGGATGATAGTTGTTTGGATGATTGTACGTTCTGCGAACTGGCTATCGAAAACCAACAGAACGAACTCTTTCTTCCGCCTTTAGTACAAGGCATTGCTACAAATACTTCTATTTGCTTTGATTTTACCCCCCCAGCGGATTACAAAGCGGTACTTCCAAATACTGTTGTGGTCGTTCAGTTATGTTCCAGGCCGCCACCTTCGCTATCATAGGTTTACAATTTAAGCTCTGGACACAGTCGATCCATACCTTCAATAAACTCGATTGAAGTACAACAAATTCCTTTGAATGAAAAAATTGCTTTTCATAATGTTCTGCATTATGACATTTCCCTCCGCTTTCTCCCAAGAGTGTAACAACACACTTCGAGGAAAAGTAATCGATTACCATGACAGCACACCTTTGTCGGGGGCCACCATTATGGTTTTTGGCACAGAAAAGGCAGTGGTTTCAGATATCGACGGCAATTATCACATCGATGGGCTTTGCAAGGGCAACTACGAACTAGAGGTATCACATGCTGAATGTGCCACACTCTTCATTCCCGTTACAATTGATCAAAATATGACCCTTGACATAAAATTGGAGCACCATTTAGAAGAACTCAAAGAGGTCAAGGTCATTGGTGATGCCGTTTTTGACAAGACCAATTCCGCCCAAGAAACTTCACTCAGTTTAAAAACGCTCGAACAATATAGCGCGGGCAGTCTTGGCGAGGCATTGAAAGAAGTGGGGGGGGTGTCAAGTCTGAACACAGGGGCAAATATTGTCAAACCGATAATTCACGGGCTTAATGGTAGCCGGGTGCTGATACTCAATGATGGGGTGCGCATGCAAGATATGGAGTGGGGCGATGAACATGCACCGAATATCGACATCAATGCTGCGGGTTCCATCACAGTGGTCAAAGGAGCCTCTGCCCTTCGATATGGGGGCGATGCCATTGGAGGCACCATCATCATGGAGCCGCGACGTATTTTTACAAAAGACACCTTATTTGGCAAAACCCTGGTCAATGGTATATCAAACGGCAGGGGCGGTGTCCTGACCTCAGAATTGGCCAAAACCTATAAAAAGGGATGGTTTTTGAAAGCACAGGGGTCTTACAAACGGTTGGGTGACCAAGAGGCCCCAGATTATGTACTTTCAAACACTGGTATTCAAGAAACTGGGGCTTCGCTCGAAGCAGGAAAGAATCTATTTGAGTGGGGGTTCAACGCTCGCTATTCCTATTATGACGCTGAAATCGCCATTCTGCGAGCCTCCCACATTGGCAACGTTGATGATTTGATCCGCAGTATCAACAGCGGCCAGCCTGAGATTGTCAGACCCTTTACTTATGATTTACAAAATCCAAGACAGAAAGTGACGCATCACTTGGGCAAGCTTGAATTCTACAAACGTTTTGAGGGGTTGGGCAAATGGAGCTTTCAATATGATTATCAGAACAACCGCAGATTTGAGTTTGATATTCGGGTAGGTGAAGACCGTGGGAAACCTTCTATCGACCTTGAATTGACTACTCATACGGTGAACACAGATTTTAAATGGGATGCCAACCGTGACTTTCAGCTGCATTTTGGGATTATGGGGCGCTATCAAGATAATTTTGCCAATCCAGACACAGGGGTACGCCGTCTGATTCCCGATTATGAAAAAGTTGATTTCGGTGGATTTTTGATTTCAGAATATCGACTGAACGGCTACTGGAAGCTTGATGGCGGTATCCGATATGATTTTACCCGTATCGATGCAAAAAAATTTTACCAGACTTCCCGATGGGAAGAGCGTGGTTACGATGAAGATTTTTCCCAATTTGTCATCGATGATCTGGGCACACAACTGTTGACCAATCCCGTTTTTGATTACGGCAATGTTTCGGCCACAGCGGGAATTCAGTTTTCCCAGAACAATAATCGTACGTTCCGTTTCAATTATGCACTGGCGCAACGGGCACCCAATCCCTCTGAGATTTTTAGCGACGGCCTGCACCACTCTGCAGCCCGAATAGAATTGGGTGATTTGCGCGTAGATAGTGAAACTTCCCATAAATTTTCGCTGACATACGATAGACAGTTTAAAAATTGGGGCTACACATTGGAGCCGCATGCCAACTTTATCACAGATTTCATTTTATTGGAGCCTTCTGGAGTGGAGTTGACACTTCGCGGAGCTTTTCCGGTATGGAGCTATCGTCAGACCGATGCCCGTATTCTAGGCGTGGATGCTTCAGCCTATATCAACTGGGCCGAGCGTTGGCAGACCGACCACCGATTTTCATTGGTAAAGGGCAATGATACCCAGCGCGACCAAGCACTCGTCAACATACCAAGTGCCAATTTGCGAAATCGGTTGACGTATTCAAGACCCGAATGGAAAAACTTTGAATTGTCTTTGCGAAGCGACTATGTGTTCAGGCAAAATGAATTTCCACCAAATATTACGGTTTTCTCACCCGAGCAGCAAGAAGAAGTGCTGTTGGAAATCAATACGCCGCCCGAGGCCTATCATCTAGTGGGACTATTTGGCACGATGGAGTTTCCATTGGGAAAAAAAACAAGATTGACCACCTCATTGACCATTAACAACATACTCAACACCAATTATAGAGACTACCTGAACCGTCAGCGTTTTTTTGCCGACGATTTGGGCAGAAACTTCATTGTACAACTAAAATTTAATTATTAACACTAATTTTTTATCATGAAAACAATCAAATTTTTATCAATTTTTGCCTTGGCAGGACTTCTTTTTACAGGCTGTTCAGACGATGACGAAAACCCCGACCCAGTAAATGAAGAGGAGGTGATTACCACAATGACCGTGACCCTGGTTCCAGGTGGAGGTGGTGATACCATTACCCTGCAAACCAGAGATTTGGATGGTGACGGCCCCGATGCGCCTGTAGTTACGGTTTCTGGTGATTTGGCCGCCAATACCACCTATGGCGGGGGTATCGTTTTGTTGAACGAAACAGAAACTCCTCCAGAGAATATTACCGAAGAAGTAGAAGACGAAGACGATGAGCATCAGTTCTTTTTCGTCACTACCGGAAATATCGCAAGTGTGGATTACGGTGACCAAGACGATGATGGCAACCCAGTTGGGCTCGTATTTACACTCACAACTGGTGATGCCGGCAACGCATCCATAGCCATTACGTTACGCCATGAGCCTAAAAAACCCAACGATGGCACCTTGGCCGATGCGGGTGGCGAAACCGATATTACAGAAACATTTAATTTGACCATTCAGTAGGGGTCTAACTTTTTAAACCTTTCAAGGGGGCGGATAGTCCCGCTCCCTTTTTTTATGAAGAACAACAAGACAAAAAAGCCATTTGGAATTTTATTGGCAACTTTACTACTGTTTCAGTTGTCATACCATGCTTTGCATGTCTTTACCGCCCATGAGTCTTACGCATATATTGAGAACAGCACGCTGGAAACTCAAGTACAAGAGACTTCTTTTGACTGTGAACTATGTGCCAAATTGCTGAGCCAGACAGTTTTTATATGGACTGGCCATCTCATTCTTTTATTCTTTGCCGCTCTTTTTTCAATTATAATATCGCAAGAGCTATTATGTAGCCCCCGACTGCTTTCTTTCCATTTTCGGCGAGGTCCTCCTTTTTCCATCTAGCCCATTTTCACGAACACGGGAATAACCCCTTTGCTTTTGCACATCCACCATGCAGCACTTTCATGGAATTGCAGCATGTGAAAACAATATCCATCTAAAAACACAACGATGATCATTACCAACAACCTTACAAAAGCGTATGGCGACCAGACTGCCCTTGACCATTTGGAGCTCAAGGTCAATGAAGGCGAAATCTACTGCCTTCTTGGTGCCAACGGTGCTGGAAAGACCACCGCCATCAACCTGTTATTGGGCTTTATCAGCCCAACCTCGGGGAGTGCGTTTATCAACCAACTGAATGTTCAAGAAAACCCAAAGGCCATCAAACGGTTTCTGGCCTACATTCCTGAAAACTTGATGCTCTACCCTAGCCTGACCGCTGTGGAAAACCTCGACTATTTTTCCGGAATTGCGGGCAAAAAACTAAATACAGAACAATTGAAAAAATTTTTAGAGGAAGCCGGACTACAATCTGAAGCGTTTGACAACCGCATCTCAACTTTTTCGAAAGGCATGCGCCAAAAAGTGGGTATTGCCATTGCTTTGGCCAAAGATGCCAAGGTATTGCTGTTAGATGAACCCACCTCGGGACTAGATCCAAAAGCCAGTAATGAATTTGGCCTTTTGTTACAAAAACTTCGTAAAAAAGGTGTAGCGACCCTCATGGCCACCCATGATATTTTTCGTGCCAAAGAAGTGGCGACACATATCGGCATCATGAAAGACGGCCAATTGAAACAGCAGTTTGTGGCTGATGATATTTCCCTTTCTGAACTTGAGAAAGCGTATTTGAACACCATGGAATACAAAGAACTGGCATTATGATATCAAAGACTTTTTTTAAGGAAACCAAAGAACTGTTACGCGACGGGCGTGTTCGTGCAGCATTGGTTATTGTACTTTTTTTGTTGGGTGTGGCCGTTTGGATCAGTGCTCGTCAGTACAAAAACATCAACGAACAATATGCAGCTGCAAAAACAGCCGAACGTGCTGTGTGGGACAATCAAGGTGAAAAGAATCCACATTCTGCAGCACACTATGGCACTTACGCCTTTAAGCCCAAATACCCGCTCTCGCTGGTGGATCAAGGTGTGGATAAATATGCGGGCACTTCTATTTTCTTGGAAGCCCATAAGCGCAACGAGGCACAATTCAGTGCAGCGGCTGACCAGACCGGACTGGCCCGTTTTGGAGACTTGACCCCCGATTTCATCCTGTTGTTCATCATTCCCCTACTCATTGTTTTATTGGGCTATAACAGTTTTACCAAAGAGCGTGAAATGGGTACACTAACCCTGCTTAAAAGCCAGGGAATTTCAACTTGGAAATGGGTCTGGGGCAAATGGTCGGCCCTGTTTTTTCCCATCCTATTGATTACGGCAACATTGTTTTTGGTGGCCGGTCTCGTACTTTCTAATCTAGAGGATTTCGGGGTGTTCAATTGGGGTACGCTCTTAGTAATGTTCTTGGTCTACATGGCCTATTATGCCATCTTTACCAATCTTGTGCTTTTTATATCCGCGAAAGCGAAAAAGTCGGGCATTGCATTGGTTATCTCGCTGTCTGTCTGGATTTTGGCCTGTTTGGCCATTCCGAAAGCTGCAAGCAACATTGCCGAAGACCGCTACCCCTACCCAACCCGACAGGAATTTGCAGCCAATGTGCTGAAGGATAAAAAGGAAGGGTTGGACGGTCACAATCCGTGGAGCAAGGAAGCCAAATTGCTGCAAGAGAAAGTTCTGAAAGAACACGGGGTGGATAGCCTGCACCAACTGCCCTTCAACTTTGATGCCTACCGTATGCAAAAGGGTGAGGAGCACGAAGCAGAAGTCTATTTTAAGCACTACAACTATTTGAAGGACCAATTTGCCAACCAAAATAGGGTGTACCGCACACTGGCAACACTATCGCCCTACCTGCCCACCCGCTTTATGAGTATGGCACTGGCCCATACCGATTATACCACCCATTGGGATTTTGCCGATGCGGCCGAAAATTACCGCATCGCCTCCCAAAAATTTTTGAACGACAATTTTGCCGAGAATTCTGAATACGGCAATTGGGCCTACCAGGCCGATGCCAGTTTTTGGAAACAATTGCCCGCTTTCGAATATGACCCGCCCGAACTGCGTACGGTCTTGGCAAAAAATGCTTCCAATCTGGGTATTTTGGGTATCTGGCTCTTGGGGTCTTTTACACTGCTTTTTTTCACCGTTAAAACCGTTTGACCATGTTCAACTATAATTTCAAATATGAATTGAAACTGCTGCTTCGCAGCCGATGGATACAGCTTTTGAGCATCGTTTTATTGTTGTTGTTCGGGTTTTCGGCCTACAACGGAAAGCAAAAAGTCGAAAAGCGAAAGGCAGCTATCGCTGCGGCCCATGACGAAGTCAATGAAAACGATGTGATGATGCTCAAACTATTGGATTCTGTGGAACGTGGCATGGAAGTAAGTGCATCGCGATGGACGATACCCACAAGCCCCATGGCCGTTGGCAATTACCATCCGCGGGTAGCTGCCATGGACCCACTGCCCTTGGCCTTTATCGCCACAGGGCAGGCAGATTTGTTCACCCACTATGTCAAACCGACCGTTTCGGGAGACGACTTTGCATTGAACTTTACTGAAATGACAAGCCCGGTGCAGTTGCTGTTCGGTAGTTTTGATTTGGCCTTTGTCATCATTTACCTGCTGCCGTTGCTCATCATTGCCTTTTCGTATAACGTACTCTCATCAGAGAAAGAGAGTGGTACACTACGGCTATTGGCCGCACAACCCATAGGAATTCAAAATTGGGTGCTACAAAAGCTGGGGCTACGGTTTTTATGGCTATCGGTCTTGGTTATTGGGGCGTTGGTCATCACCTTCCTTGTATTTGGATTGGATATTTTTTCACAGGGAACGGCAGTTGCAAAAATGGCGGCACTGATTCTGGCCTACATGCTCTTTTGGTTTGCCATATCCTTCTTGGTCAACCTTTGGGCGGGCAGTTCTGCAAAGAATGCGGTTTTGCTTTTAGGGCTTTGGGTGCTCTTTGTGCTCTTGGTTCCTTCAGTGCTCAACCAGCTGGGAGAAACCCTTTATCCGATGCCCTCACGTACGCTTATGGTAAACGAGATGCGGGGCATGAAAGCCGAAGTGACCAAAAGACAAGATGAAATTCTTGATAATTTTCTAAGAGACCATCCTGAATATGCAATAAATGATTCTACACAGTCACGAGGATTTTACCATCGCTATATGGCTTCAAAAAAACTGATTGAGAAAGAATTGGCTCCCGTGGTCAATGCTTATGAAGAACAATTGCAAAGACAACAAAATTGGGTGGGGCGATTCAAATGGATATCCCCAGCCATCATTACTCAGGAATCACTGAACCAAATGGCGGGCACCTCCACTCAGGATTATGAAAATTTCAGAAAACAAGTCGTCGTATTTGCCAATACATGGCGAGAGCATTTTATGCCTTTTTTGTACAACAATCGCGATTTTTCGCAGACCGATTATCCGAATCTCCCAAAATTTCAATTCGAACAGAAACCATATAGTTCTTTGGGAGTGATACCACTGCTTCTCATTATTTCAATCGGGTTGTTCGGATTGGGTTTTTGGACCTCTAGTAAGGAAAGAAGGGAAAGTATCATTGGTAGTTCATAATATGACACAAAGAATTACATACCTTTTTCTTTTGGGAAGCGGATTACTGATGGCGCAGGAAAAAGAAACCGACAATTTTCCCCCACCAGAGATACCAGTGACCATTACCGCTTACAAGGCTAGAGGTATTATAACAGTTGATGGCCGATTGGATGAATCCGATTGGAGTGTAGCGGAACCGGTTACTGACTTTTTTCGGGTAGAGCCTGTTCAAGGTGGCACTATTAAAAATCCTACCGAAGTGCGCATTCTGTTTGATGACAAGAACCTTTATTTTGGAGTTTTTGCCCGAGATTCCCTGGGCAAAAAAGGCATACGGATGCAGGATTTAAGCAGAGATTTCAATGGACTTGAAAATGATGTCTTTGGCATTCAAATCGACGCGCAAAACACAAAACAATACGCAGTCTCCTTTCAAACTACCCCTTATGGGAATCAACAGGATGTTCAGAATTTTAATGATAACAATAGGGATGAAGATTGGAACGCTCTTTGGCGTGTGCGCACCCAACGGACAGACAAGGGATACTATGCAGAATTTGCCATTCCCTTTAAATCGATTCGATATGATAGCCCAGTGGAAGGTGCACCCGTGGAATGGGGAATCACCTTTTTTCGATTGGCTCGTAAAGACTATGAAAAAACCGTTTTTCCGGCCATACCCCAGTCGTTTTCGGAAAACCGTATGACGTATGCCGCCAAACTTATGGGTTTAGAGGTGCCTCCACCTTCGGCCAATATCCGAATAGAACCTTACGCTCTTTACCAGTATGATGAAAATAAAGAAGGAAGTTTTTTGGTCGATAAATTGAACAACCCAAAAATTGGAGGGGATGTTAAATGGGCCATTAGCCCCAATGCTGTGTTAGATTTAACCATCAATACCGATTTTGCACAGGCGGATGTAGACCAAGCGGTAAATAACCTAGAACGTTTCAACATCTTCTTCCCTGAAAGAAGGCAGTTTTTTCTGGAAAACTCAGGCATTTGGGCAGGTGGCGGAAATTTTCAAGTGCGCCCTTTCTTCAGCCGTACAATCGGTCTTTCAAATACCTTTAACGCAGCCCCAGCCCCGCTGGATGCAGGGGCACGCTATACCGATAGAAATGAAAATCGAACCATTGCTGCACTCGCAGTGCGACAGCGGGAAACCGATGATAGTCCTGGTAGCACTTTTGGTGTAGCACGCTTTATCCAAAACTATGGAAAGGAAAACAACATTGGCGCCATGGTCACTTATCGCAGAGATGACGCACTAAGTGGTTTGGACCTTTCTAGTCAAAATAATACCACAATTTCAATTGATGGATTGATTCGCCCTAAAAGCGAGATTACATTTTCTTATTTGTTATCCACATCCATAGATAGTGCAACTGATGACAATGGGTATGCAGGGCGTATTTTTGCCGGAACTCGAACTAACGATTATTATATCGGTTATGTGAACGCTTTTGTTAGTGAGAGCTATAATCCAGACATGGGGTTCGTTGTACAGCGAGATTTTATGTACCACAGCCCTGGGGGATACCCTATTTTACGACCTAAAGGATTGCCTTTTATCAGACGTTGGGATCCAGGTGCCTTTCTAAATTACTATCATGATTTTGAGGATTTTGGAAATTTTCAACAGGCAAATCTTTATATTTTTCCTATTTATACTTGGTTTAAGGACAATAGCTTTTTAGAGGCCTCCTTCACTCCAACATGGCAAAATATCAATTTTAATTTTGCGCCGTTGGGTCTTGAGATTGAAGAAGGAAGGTATAGCTATACCCGTTATACCCTTCGCTACAATTCTGACCGGTCTAAAAAGTTTTCTGGTTCTATACGATATGATTTTGGTAATTTTTATAATGGGGTTAGAAACTCGGTCATTGCAGGATTACGCTATGCTCCTGTACCCCATGTGGCCATGAATGTCGACTATGAGAACAACAACATCAATGGCGTGGGTATACTTTCTGAAGATCTAAACACAGATTTATACACGGCCAGTGTGCGCTTGGCTTTGAATCCAAGGGTGCAATTGTCAACTTTTTACCAGTATAATAGCTTTGACGAACAAGGGCGATGGAACGTTCGTTTTAGTTGGGAATACATGCCGCTTTCGTTCATTTACCTAGTTTTTAACGATACCCAAACCGATGTTTTCGACCCTGTTCAACGTAGCACACAGTTTATCAGTAAAATCACTTTTTTAAAACAGTTTTAAAATGTCAGTGCTCAAGAATGTTGGTCATTGCATAGATTTCATCAATTAAGGGGACGGTAATTCTATCATTCCCCCCTCCAGCCATGACTGAAGTAATCACTGCTTCCCCAATGATGTACCTACCTTTTAAGGTTCGATCTTCTTCTTGGTGGATGCCCTCTATGGGGCACGTTTTTAAAAAACTGGCCAGTTGCTCATTTGAATAGGTATCAAAACCTGGTCTGTTCGTGGGGATTCTTCGCAAATTGGTATGGGCAACGATGATTCCTTTTCGCAAGAAATTGGGAAACGTTTCGGTGTCGATATTGTTTACGATTGCTTCTCGCTGCCTTATTGCATGGGGCTTTTTGTTTTCTCCATACCATTCGTCATCATTCAAGTAGTTTTCCAAATAAGACAATTCCTTGCCAGGGAAAGCATCGAGAGCATTCAATAGTTCTTAAGGGCTTTGGTTCCATGGCAAAAAGAAATTTTGAATGAATTCATTTTGGGTGGAATCTGGAATATGCACTGCTGTTTTCGGATATTCTAAATCTTCAATAGTATATGTTTCAACCTCAATAGTACCATTCTCTCTATCTACATGCGCAGCCTGAAATCCAAAAAAAACGGAGAACTGCAACTATAAAAAAAACTCGTACCATATTTTACCGCTTTGTTCTTACCGTTATCTGTGGAATGCTTTTCGTCTGCTCGTTGATCTGTTTAATTTCAGCAGCAATAATCTGGTTCAGTGAGGCCTGTGCATCACTGACTTCGCCTTTCAATTGCGCCATTCTGGCAAGCTGTGGTTGTGTAGGCTTGGCCCATGCACCATTTACAGCGCGCATCAAGGAACGAATCTCTTCACGCAGCCTTGGTCTTTGGCGATACGACATGGAAGGTGGTGGCCTTTTCAAAATATCATCCTGTAAGGCAGCAATCTTTTCCATGGCTTTATCAATATCACCTAACAATGACGCATCAGCGGATTCATTTTGCTCCAGTTTGCTCTTCAATTCGTTCAATTGGGATTTGTAGGTATTGGTATTGTTGATTATCACATTGGTCTGTGACATTAATTCCCGAAGTTCCAAAAGCATCGTTGTTTTGGCCTCGTAATCTGCTGGGGACAAGTCCATTCGGGGGTCCGCACGAACTTCAATGGACGTTTCCAGCACTTCGCCATTGACCTTTAACCGAGCGGTATAGGTGCCTGGTGATACGTAGGGATGCATCTGGCCCGAAAAGAATCCACCACCACTGTCACCCATCATCTTAGTGGCTGCATCATGGCCTAAATCCCACACCATTCGGTTTACGCCAGCGGTTGCGGTAGTGTCTTTCAATGTTCGTATAACTTGTCCAGAAGCATCGAGAATTTCGACTGTGGCTGTCTCTTTTTCGCCCTTGTCAATATAGAAATTGATATTGGCACCGTATTCTGGATTTTTTGCTTTGTAATGGCGGTCGCCCAAGTTTTCAATCCGCCAAAACATGTGCCACTGGGTAGCTCTTCGCACCGGAAAAAGATGGGTGGATTTATCTTTGGTATCTGCGATTTCCTGAAGGGGACGGATGTCATCCAAAATCCAAGCACCCCTACCGTGGGTTCCCACAATCAAATCTCTGTCCCTTGGTTGGATACGAAGGTCCCTGACGGATACATTGGGCAGGTTACTATTGATTTTGCTCCACGATTTTCCCTTGTCCCAACTGGCAAAGATCCCATGCTCCATTCCAGTATAGAGCAAATCAGGATTGATGGGGTCTTGCCTAACTACCTTGACATAATCATCTTGGGGGAGCCCATCACTGATTTTCGTCCACGTTTTCCCGTAATCGGTGGTCATAAAGGCAAACGGTCTGAAGTCATCCATTCGGTGCTGGTCAACGGTGACAAAAGCTGTTCCTGCATCATGCTCCGAAGCATGTATTTTGGCCACCCAGGCAAAAGTAGGCAGCCCTTTGATGCGGTCTTTGAGATTCGTCCATGTGGCGCCGCCATCTCGGGTCAATTGCACATTTCCATCATCCGTACCCACCCAAATGACCCCTTTCTCCACAGGAGATTCATCGATGTAGAGAATGGAACAGTGAAATTCGGCCGCCGTATTGTCCTGATAGATTTCGCCCCCTGAGGTCTTTTGCTTCGATTTATCATTGGTGGTCAGATCTGGACTGATTTCTTCCCATGAATTGCCTCTATCTGTCGATTTAAAAACCACGTTCCCTCCAAAATAAACCGTATTGGGGTCATGGGGCGAAATGACAATCGGGGAATCCCAATTAAAGCGGTATTTGTGATTTTCGATGGCATCTCCGGCAGACCCTATGATTTTCGGATAGGGATGGATATTCCTAACATTACCATATCTGGAATCCACATGAAAGATCACCCCACCCTGCAAATTGGCATATACTTCATGCTCACTGCCGGGGATGGGCACTGCAAAATATCCATCGCCATACGCCAATCCTTTCCAATGCCGTTTCAGTATGCCCGCTTCATATAAAGAATTGCTTGGGCCGACCCAGGTGCCGTTATCCTGCAAACCGCCATATATATTGTAGGGGTCTTTATTGTCTATGAAAATCTGATAGAACTGCGACAGTTCCACGTTGTTGATGATTTCCCAAGTATCACCGCCGTCATGGGATATTTGATAGCCACCATCGCTACCGTTCAGAATGTAATCTGAGTTGGTCGGATCGATCCAAAGGGCCTGATGGTCGCCATGAACCGTGGTGGCAATGCGTTCCCATGTTTTTCCACCATCCACCGAACGGCTCAACCTACCCGAGATGGAAAAGAGAATATCTGGATTGTTCGGGTCTACCCGCACATCACTATAATAAAACGGACGAAAGTTAATATTGGGGTCGTCATTGACCATCGTCCAAGTATCGCCCCGGTCTTCCGAACGGAATGCGGTACCGCCACCTTGAAATTCGGTCATCAAATAGATAATGTTCGGTTCGCTTTGTGCTATGTGGATGCCTGGTCGAGCCATTGGAGTTTCAGGCAAGCCTTTCATGATTTTTTTCCAGGTCTCACCGCCATCCATAGTGCGGTAAATAGCAGTTTCCTTGCCACCGTCATCAAAACGCCAAGGCCTGCGTCTGAACGTCCACATGCCTGCATACATGATACGGGGGTTGCTTCTATCCATAGCAATATCGGCGCAACCAGTATCTTCATCGATGTACAATATTTTTTTCCAAGTTGCACCACCATCGGTAGTTTTGAAAACTCCCCGTTCGGGATTGGCACCCCATTCCTTCCCCAGGGCACAAACACAGGCCACATCAGGATTATTGGGGTCTACGACAATCCGTTTTATCCGTTCTGTTTCCTTAAGGCCGAGATGGGTCCAATTCTTTCCTGCGTCAACAGACCGATATACGCCCCATCCGTAGCCGACACTATTTCTAGGGTCACCTTCCCCAGTGCCTACCCAAAGCACGTTATGGTCTGAAGGGGCAATGGTCAACGCTCCAATAGAGTAGGCTCGTTGTCCCTCGAAAATCGGCTCAAAACTCACCCCGCCATTCGTGGTCTTAAAGATGCCCCCGTCAGCACCAGATACATAAAAAGTACTGTGATCACCGGGAATGCCGTCGATGTCGGTCACCCTACCGCCCATATTGGCAGGCCCTATCGCCCTCCACTCAAGTGATTTCAGGGCATCGGAGTAACTTTCGGTTTGTGAGAAACTAGGATAAATACTAAAAAGCCCCCAAGCAAGGGCCAGAAAAATGGATTTTTGCATGGTTGATAGAATTAGTCGGTAGAAAATTCCCAACAAAATACCCAAAATCCAAATAATAAGGAAGAAAATTGTTTGACGATAACTAGTTGGTCTACTTGTCCTTTCCGATACAGTTTTAATATCTCATTTAAACATAAAATTGGTTATTTTTAAAACGACTAACATACACTGTACACTCTATGAAACATTTTTTCCTTCTCCCAATTATAATACTCTTTGTACACCCCATAGGCGATTTGAACGCCCAACGTAAAAAAAGTAAAAACGTTACTACTGGAACTTATCCTGAATCATTGTACAACTCCATTGAGTGGCGTCTAGTAGGCCCGTTTAGGGGCGGTCGTGCCGGTACGGCGACGGGTGTATTGGACAATCCCAACCTGTATTATATGGGAACCGCTGGAGGCGGTGTTTGGAAAACCATTGATGCAGGCAATACCTGGAGCTGTATTTCCGATGGCTATTTTGGAGGTTCCATCGGTGCCGTGGCCGTTTCCGAATCTGACCCCAATGTGATTTATGTCGGTGAAGGGGAACAGACGTTGCGGGGCAACGTTTCCTCAGGAAACGGTCTTTGGAAAAGTTTGGATGCCGGGGAGACCTGGCAATTTATCGGACTTGAAGGTTCGGAACACATTGCGAGAATTCGAATACACCCTACCGACCCCAATTTGGTGTATGTAGCGGCCATAGGAAATCTTTGGAAGCCCAACGAGACCCGTGGGGTCTATCGCTCCAAGGACGGTGGACAAAACTGGGAAAAGATTCTCTACGAAAGTGATAAGGCCGGAGCGGGCGACTTAATCCTTGATCCCAATAATCCACGGATTATGTACGCTGCTACTTGGGAAATGAAGCGAAACGGCTACCGAATGGACAGTGGTGGGCCTGACAGCAAACTATACAAAAGTACGGATGGTGGGGATTCATGGACAGACATTTCTAAATACAAGGGCCTTCCCGAAGGACCTTGGGGCATTGTGGGGATTACGGTTTCCCCTGTGGATTCCAACAGGGTTTGGGCGATTATTGAAGCGGGGGACGGTGGCGTTTTTCGGTCTGATGATGCGGGAAATACATGGAAGAAAATAAATGAAGACCGGGCGTTGTTGCAACGGGCCTGGTACTACTGCCGCATTTATGCCGATACCCAAAATAAGGATAAGGTGTACGTGATGAACGTAAGTTATGGGGTCTCCACCGATGGCGGAAAGACCTTCGAATTGAAGAACGCCCCCCATGGCGATCATCATGATCTGTGGATAGACCCCAATAACAATAACCGTATGGTCATTGCCGATGATGGTGGGGCTCAGGTTTCCAATGATGGTGGTGAGAATTGGACCACCTACCACAACCAACCCACGGCACAGTTTTATAGGGTGACAACGGACAATGCCTTTCCGTACCAAATTTACGGCGCACAACAGGACAATTCATCTGTGCGCATCGCCCATCGTACCTCGGGTAATGGCATAACCGAACGCGATTGGGAACCTTCTGCAGGTGGTGAAAGTGCCCATCTCGCTCCTGACCCCAAAAACAACGACATTGTCTACGGCGGCACCTACAAAGGGTACATGATGCGCTACGACCATTCAGTGGACCAAAACCGCTCCATCAATGTTTGGCCCGACAATCCCGCAGGTTCAGGAGCCGAAGTCATGAAATACCGCTTCAATTGGAATTTTCCCGTGAAGTTCAGTATTCACGATGACAATAAATTATATGTGGGTTCCAACTTTTTACATGCCACCACCAATGGGGGGCAAAGTTGGCAGACCATTTCGCCAGACCTTACCCGTGGATTACCGGAAACCATAAAATCATCAGGAGGTCCGATTACCCAAGACAACACGGGGGCCGAATTCTATTCGAACATTTTTGTAATCAACGAATCACCCTTGGAAGAGGGTGTCATTTGGGTAGGAAGTGACGATGGATTGATTCATGTTTCTAGGGATAATGGCCAGAACTGGGAAAACATCACGCCACCAGAAGGTATGAGTCCAAAACTGAACATGGTCAATTGCATTGATCCGAGTCCGTTCCAAAAAGGCGCGGCCTATGTCGCGGCCACCTCCTACAAATTTGGCGATTATACCCCCTATTTGTACAAGACCACTGATTACGGAAAAACATGGAGGGTCATTACCAAGGGGATTAAAACCAATCATTATACGAGAGCCATTCGTTCCGATAAGGTACGTGAGGGATTGTTGTACGCAGGTACCGAATGGGGCATGTACGTATCTTTTGACAATGGCAACAGTTGGTCGCCTTTTCAATTGAACCTGCCCATCACCTCCATTCGGGACTTGCACGTTCGGGACAACGATTTGATTGCCGCGACCCACGGGCGTAGTTTTTGGATGATCGATGACCTGACGCCATTGCACCAATTGTCTGACGAAGTGGCCAGTACCGACTTTTACTTGTACAAGCCAGACAAGGCCTATCGCATGCAACAAGGGGGACGGGGAAAACCAAATATGAAATTAGTGGGAGAAAACCACCCCGATGGGGCCATCATCAATTACTATGTTAAAAACCTTCAAGAAACCGATACCGTTTCCATTGCCATTTTGGAAATGGATGGGACCGTCATCCAACGCTTTTCAAATGTGGCGAAGGAAGATAAATTGAACCCGAAAGCCGATATACCTTTGGAAGTTGCCTCTGGAGGCAATAGACTGATATGGAATATGCGTTATCCTGGCTTTAAAGAATTTGAGGGTATGGTGTTTTATTCCTCACCCAATCGCGGTCCGAAGGCCGTTCCTGGAGAGTACAAGATTCGTATGAACTACAATGGAAATACTTCAGAACAAACATTGACCCTAGTAAAAGACCCTCGGCTACCCAATACCGAAAGTGACTATCGAGATCAATTCGATTTCCTTATAGCTGTTTGTGATCAAGTGAGTCGAGCCAATGAAGCCATCATTGATATACGAACCGTCAAAAAAGACTTGGACTATCTCAAGGGAAAAAAGACATTGAAAAAAGACATGGCAGCCATGATCTCGGAATTTGAGTCGAAGTTGGAGGTAATCGAAAACAACATCCACATGACCAAGAACCAAAGTTATCAAGATCCCTTGAATTATGGTATTCGAATCAACAATCGCCTTGCCTTTTTGATGGCCGATTCCCAACGTGGTGATTATCCACCAACAGATCAGGCCCGAGAATTTTTTACTGAAGTCACCAATGAGTTGAATGTGGAGATCAATGCCTTAAAGCGTTTGATGGATGACTATGTTTCCAAAATTAATGGACGTGTTTATGAAAATGGAATGGAGATGATTTCCATAGGAGAGGAATAAATACTGGAAATCCAGTTAATCTATTGTATCATAGGTATTACAAACCCTTAATCCCTTTTTTTAAAGGCTTCCCTCCTAAAAAGGAGGGACTGAGGGAGGTGTTAAATAAATTATGTCTAATATCTTTTATGGAATAAAAAACTAACAATGAGAACCACTATTTCAGTTATTTTCTGTTTTCTTTTTTCCGTTTCAATTACTACCGCCCAAGACCGAATTACCGGGGAACCTTTTGCGACCCGCTCCGTAGTGTTGGCGCAGAATGGAATGGTCGCCACAAGCCACCCCTTGGCAACGCAAATCGGACTCGATATGCTCAAAAGCGGGGGCAATGCCATCGATGCAGCTATTGCAGCCAATGCAGCACTCGGACTTATGGAGCCTACAGGTTGTGGTATCGGGGGCGACCTTTTTGCCATTGTCTGGGATGGAAAAACCGAAAAACTTTACGGATTGAACGCCAGTGGTCGTTCGCCCCAAAAACTCACCTTGGACTATTTTGAAAAGGAGGGCATGGAGAAAATACCATCGCTTGGGCCATTACCAGTTAGTGTCCCAGGTGCTGTGGATGGTTGGTTTAAACTGCATAGCAAGTTTGGTTCCAAGCCCATGACAGAAATTTTAGCTCCTGCTATTGATTATGCGGAAAAGGGTTTTCCGCTGACCGAACTGATTGCTTGGTATATGCAGCGTAGCATTTCTTATTATGAATCCAAGGGGTTTCCCAACATCGAGGACACTTACATCGCTCAGAATGGTGGCCAATTGCCCAACGAGGGAGAAATCTATAAAAATCCGTATTTAGCAAACACCTATCGGAAAATTGCTGAAGGCGGGCGTGATGCGTTTTATAAAGGTGATATCGCCAAAACTATCGGAACGTTTATCAAAGAACAAGGTGGTTTTCTATCTGCCAAAGACTTGGCCGCCCACAAATCGGAGTGGGTAGAACCGGTGTCGGTCAACTATCGTGGTTATGACGTTTGGGAACTTCCGCCAAACGGTCAGGGCATTGCCGCACTGCAAATGCTACAAATTCTCAAAGGATACGACTTTTCAAACATCGAATTTGGAAGCGCAGAGCACCTGCATCTCTTTACCGAAACCAAGAAATTGGCCTTTGAAGACCGTGCCAAATATTATGCCGACATGGACTTTTTTGATGTTCCCGTTGAAGAATTGCTTTCGGATGATTACGCTGATAGCAGGAGGAAACAAATCGGGGAACGTGCGGGAAAATATTCCGCAGGAGAAATTTCTGCTGGGGAAACCATTTACATGACCGTAGCCGACAAAGAGGGCACCATGATATCTTTGATACAAAGCAACTATCGCGGTATGGGCTCGGGCATGACTCCACCAAAATTGGGCTTTATGCTCCAAGACCGAGGCGAGTTGTTTAGCTTAAAACGTGGGCAGGCCAATACTTACGAACCTGGCAAAAGACCCTTTCATACCATTATTCCTGCCTTTGTGACCAAGGAAGGCAAACCATATCTCAGTTTTGGGGTGATGGGCGGTGATTTTCAGCCCATGGGGCATACCCAAATCGTGATGAATTTGGTTGACTTCGGCATGAACATTCAGGAAGCGGGCGATGCACCCCGTTGGGACCATACTGGGGGAGCCAGTCCTATGGGAAGAATGACCGAAGATACGGGCACGATACGAACCGAATCGGGAATCCCCTACTCCACGATTCGTGGGCTGATGGACAAAGGCCACCGCATAGGCACTGCAAGAGGAATCTACGGGGGCTATCAAGCCATTCTATGGGATGATGAAAACAAAGTCTACCACGGCGCTTCCGAAAGTCGTAAGGATGGGCATGCCGCAGGATATTAAATTCTTACATGGAAAATTGCAGTAATTCCGTAAACATTCTTTTCAAAGGATTTAATTATACTTTCGCATCCAGACCAAACCCGCCGTTTTTAGTTGTTAGGCCCTTTACAGCAGGTGCAGTTTGTTCATCTTTTCAATCAAATCGCCTGTAATGGCCACCACGGCCGGTTTGGGAATACCGTCTCCATCAAAAGGCCATGTACTGGTCGGGTCATTGATATCTGAAGTCTGCTCGCCGGGATGCTGTACACTTAAAAACAAGGTTTTACCATCGGGTGAGAACCACGGGCCCGTAAGTTCAGCATCATTGGGGGCCGAAGCTAGGCGAATGACCTTTCCTTCTTCTTTTCCATGACGGGGCACCACAAAAAGACTGTTATTCTTGAACGCCATATACGGCCCATCTTCTTTGTTCATCTTACTGCCCGACATATCTGAGGTAAACCATAAATTTCCAGCCATGTCAAAGGCTAAGTTATCGGGACACGAAAAGCCATTTTTCTCGCCCCCTGCCATATAAGTTGAGGCCTTAAAAGTCAAGGCATCGTATTGACCATCGGTCTCTACGATTTTCAAAATAGATCCGTGAAAATCATTTTTATCATAATTGTTGGTCAATGCTACAAAAATACTTCCCGTAATGGGGTCGATTTCAATATCCTCGGGGCGGTTCAGCTCGGTGGCCCCCAAAATTTTGGCCGCTTCCCTCGTGCGGACCAACACCTCGGTCTGGTCTTTGAACTTTTCTTGCAATACGGGTTGGCTTTCCCAGTCCAGGGCCAACCATTTTCCGTTTACGGTATCGGCCACATAGAGTATTCCCTCCTTCAACGAGCCCGGTTTGGACGAGATGAACTTGTACAAATGTTCATTGTTCTTGTCATCCCCTGAATAAGCTACTACACGTTTATCCGCCAATTCATAAAGCGTACAACATTCATGGGCATATCTACCGATGGCAACGTGCTTTTGGGCCAAACCTGTCTTCGGGTCTACTTCGACCACCCAGCCGTAATGCTCTGGCGGATAAGCATAAAATTTTTCCCAGCCTTGCCAACTATCCCGATGTGATGGTCGGCCATCATTATCATATTCCGTTTCCCCAAAAAAGCTATCGTAATTCTCTTCGCAGGTCAAAAAAGTCTTCCAAGGCGTAATACCCCCTGAACAATTACTATTTGTGCCTATTGCCGTGGAAGCCCCATTGATGGGATTGTCCCAATTGAACTTCATCAGAGTCTTGGCAGTAATGCGACGGTTATGTGGGTCGTTTTTTACTGCTTTCCATTTGCCATCGGTCTGTTTGACGCGAACGATGCTTCCCCCGATATTGTACATTTCTTTATCGACCTGTTCTTTTGTTCGATGTTCTTCGGCGTTTTGATATTTTCTGTGGTCAAACCCAGAAACAAACAGGGGATTCACATATTCGTGATTCACCCAAAGCAAGCCATCGGTAGCATCTTCTTCGTTGAAGGGTAAAAAACAGGTGAAATCGTTGTTGAAACCAAAGCTATCTTTTTCACTAATTTCATCGCCCCATCGTAGAATTACGTGATAGTCCAGCCCTTTGGCCAACAACAAATCATCTACATTGGAAGGTGAAAGCCCTTCAAGGTTTACGCTCTTCAAAGCATCCAGAGTTGACTCACTGGTTAACAAATTGTTTGTGACCGGAGATGCCAAATTACCACAGCCCTTTAAAAATGGGGGCAAAATAGCCGTTCCCATACTTGCCTTGCCCAAAAAACTGATAAATTCCCTACGATTATATGCCATATTTTGATTTTAGAAGTGAGACGTTGGATGTTAGACTTTAGACGGGGACAACGGATTTGTGTTTTGAATACTGTGAAAAGAATCTGTTCCAGTGGCCGTGGGGTTTGTTCCTAAAACTTACATACCACCTACCATCTTGGCTCTTGGTTCTGGGCTCATGGCTCTTTTGGACACAAATTTCACGAATTTTCGCCAATGGTTTTGAAATTGTATTTGAACTTGACACTTGATATATTCAACAATTTGCACAAATGCCCCTGATTACGGTTTGTACGTTGTTGGTTTTGAATCCTTTCGGAACATCAATCCGTAACGGGGTCAATTCATCCATACAGTACACCGTTTCGCAACATTCGCACACAAAATGAGCGTGTTCATTACCTTGCGTCGGGGATTGACCAAAGGCATATTTGGCTACCCCCGAATGGTCATTGATGCTATGAACAAGGCCCACTTCTTCAAAAGTGGCCAAGTTTCGGTAGAGGGTTGATTTATCCGTTTCTCCCACCAAGGCCGATTTTATGTCAGCATAGGATTGTGCATGCGGAGTTTTGACAAAGTGACACAGCAATGCCAGTCTTAGCTTTGTTCGTTTCAGTCCCTTTTGCTGTAACAATTGCTCTGCCTGTCGGGAATTCATTTTCCTTGTTTTTTGTTATTTGAGGCGTATCGCATCGGCCTTTTCGATTCGATAATAATATTGGTTGGGGTTGTCACGGTTCAAGCGCAGAATGCCCTTTACGGACAGCAAGTCGTCTGTGGTGAACGATGGCTCTTCCTGAAATTGAAGGCCAGCAACCGTCTCTGGCCCCCCATTGCCACAGAAAAAACAGGAAGCCATTGGATTCTTGGAAAGCATGTGCAAGGATTGATTGCCATCCAAAACCAAAAAATAACCTGTGAGAATGACTTCTTTTCCCTCCAATACTGCTAACTTTTCAGAAAACGTTGCTTTGCTAAAACCCGGAAAAGGGTCTTCTAACGAAAGTGCTCGATATGAAATTCCATCGGAGAGATCTGACCAATCCAAAAAGGTCTGTGCTTGGGCATCTGTTCCCAACCCAATCAGTAATATCAAGAGATAATATCGCATCGTTTTAATTCACCAGATTGCCTGTGGCCCCTTTTAAGATATAATTACAATGATCTACATCGTTCCTGTTCAGTTCGAGTACCCCGGTGACCGTGATTATCTGATCCGTCCTGAACGGTGGTTTTTCCTTGAAGTTGACCTCTATAATGGTCTCTGGCCCCGAACCCCCACAGAAAAAACAGGAAGCCATAGGGTTTTGGGAAACCAAGAACACTTCGCCGCTTCCTGAAATATCCAAAAAATAGCCCTTGATGCTCACTTCTTTGCCCTTATACGACTTTATTGTTTCGCCGAAGGTCGGCATTAAAAAATTCACCCCGTATTTTTCGTTGTATTCCGGTTCAAAATTGACATCGGCAAACTCTTTCCACGTCAATTTCGACTGTGCGAAAATGTCCTGAGCCACAAGAAGAAAAAATAGCAAAAGATATCGTTTATACATCAGACAATGTTTTTGATATGTTCAATTTAAAAATGGATGTGGATGCCAAAATTACTGCAACTATCGCAATTACCAAGGTTGCCACAAAAAACAAGAATTCGGTAAAATCAGGTCCGTTTAATGCCAAAACATAGCCATAGCCGGACTCGATGTATTCTGAGACCAATAATAGTGCCAAACGGCCCAACAACCACCCTAACAAGAATCCAAAGAAAGCCAACAACAACCCTTCTACCAATACCAGATACAACAGTTTTCTTGTGCCCAAACCATAGGTGCGCAACAAGGCCAGTTCTTGCCGCCTTTCGCGAATGGTCTTTAACAAGCTGATGAAAATACTGAAACCTGAAACCAACAAAATGGCAAGGGCGATGCCGTTGATGGTCTTTACACCTGAGCCCATTAAGCCCATGAGGCGCTGTATTTCGAATCCAGGCAGCGCGGCTTGCATGTTCGTGTTTTCATTGATAAAACGGGGCAATTGCACTAGCCCCAATGGGCTTTCGAATTTCACCAACAGCGAGGTAATCTCAAGTTCCTCTGCATGTTCTTCTTCATGGTCGTCTTCTTCATCCCCATGTTCATGGTCATGTTCATCATCCCCGTGTTCATGGTCATGCCCATCTTCGCTATGTTCGTGTGCATCCTCTTCGTGATCGTGCTCTTCGTCACCATGTGCTTCACGATTTTCATCGTGTTCCCCATCTTCATGCGCATGGGCATCCCAAATACTTTCCAAATTGCAGACCAACAACTGGTCAATTACCGTTCCCGTGGGTTCCAATAGGCCCACAACCGTAAACGGATGGTCTTCATGTGCCTCGCCCCCCGTGGCTGCCAAACCATGGGAACTTGTAAAAGAATCTCCTACCTTAAGTCCCAACTTTTTGGCAACGCTACCGCCTATGACCACTTCAAAGGATGTTGAAAAGAAACGGCCCTCCTTCAATACGGCATTGTAATTTTCAAAATAGTCCATCTCCGTACCCAAAATACGGTACCCTTTATAATTGTCGCCATAAGAAATTGGGATGGCAGACCCCACAAAAGGATGTTTTTTAATTTGCTCTGCTTCCTCCAGTTTTATGTTTCCAGTTGGGGCATCAATATGCAAAACAGAAGACAGCACCAACTGTAATGGACTTCCCTTGGCGCCAACAACCATATCGACCGGAGCAATATTCTTGTTCAACTCCCCATTCAATTGTTTGCTGAGCTGCAATATAAAAGTGACCAACGATACACTCAATACCAAAAGCAATAGGCTCAAAACCAGGTTCAACGGTTTTGAAATCATATTTCGATATGCCAAATACCCTAAGTTCATAGCACAATCTGGTTTGAAAAATGTTGGGTGACCCTATGGTCGTGGGTAATGATGACAAGGCTACTTTCACATAGATCCGCCTCATCTTTTAAGAGCGTCAAGACCTGTTCGCAGTTAGAATCATCTAAATTGGAGGTGGGCTCATCGGCAAAAACGACTTTCGGTCGATGAATCAATCCCAACGCAATGGATAAACGCTGCTGTTGCCCCTGACTCAACTCGGTCACTTTCTTGTTCAGGTGGTCGCCGAGGCCCAATCGTTCCGCTATGGCGATTCGTCGCTCCTTGTCCACCAACTTTTTTGGAAAATGTTGGCGCAACTTTAAATTCTCTTCGACGTTCAATGATTTAACATAATGGTATTGTTGAAAAACGAGTCCAATGTTTGCCCCCCTGAATTCATCCAATGCCTTTCGGTTCAACGAAGTGATTTCAACGCCATCAATGGATATGATGCCTCGTGATGCCGGTAGTATGCCCGATAGCAAATGAAGCAAGGTAGTTTTACCGATACCTGAAGGACCCAAGATGAGCAGATGTTCTTTGGGAGGTAAAGCGATATCTGGAAAAGTAAAGGACTCACCTCCCGGGTATTCAAAATGTAAATCAGCTGTTTTGACCATTGGGCAAAAATAAAAATAATGCAAATGCAACCAAGTTGCATTTGTAAATATTTAACCTACCTTTGCGTTTCGTTAAAAGAACGATAAAAAAAGACATGAATATCCTGCAATTACATTCAAAATCTGACACGGTAGGGGCACTGGCCAGTGGTCTTTGTTTGGTTCACTGTTTGGCCACCCCATTTTTGTTTGTGGCACAGGCAGGATTGGTCGAGCATGGCGAGGCCCACCCGCTATGGTGGGGGCTTCTTGATATCTTCTTTTTGGTCATTTCGTTCGCTGCCGTATGGTGGTCGGGCAAGACGACCTCAAAAAAATGGATGCGAAATGCGCTATGGGCGAGCTGGGTCGTTTTGGCCGTTATGGTATTGAATGAAAAGCTTTCTTGGTTCCATCTTGTGGAAGAGGCCATCTATGTGCCTGCGGTCGCGCTTGTTTTCTTCCACCTCTATAACCGAAAATATTGTCATCATTGCGCAGAAGAATAAAATTCTGGGAATGAAAGGTAGATACCTAAAAATTTTAATGGGATTATGATTGATGTTGAAAAAATAGAAGCACTGGGTGACCAACACATTTCCACTTCGCTTCAAACACCGGTGCGTGACGACGCATTTTCTGCTTCGGATGCTGAAAAAATCGAACATATACAGCATCATTTTCAGAAAATCATGGAAACCTTGGGGTTGGACCTCACCGATGACAGTCTTTCAGGAACTCCATATCGCTTTGCCAAAATGTACGTCAAAGAACTGTTTTATGGGTTAAATCCTGAAAACCGCCCCAAGATATCCACTTTTGAGAATAAATATGGATATCAAAAAATGCTGGTAGAGCAAGACATCACCATTGACTCCTCTTGCGAGCACCACTTTTTGCCCATTGTTGGTCACGCCCATGTAGGATATGTACCAAAAAATAAAGTGGTCGGACTCTCAAAAATCAACCGTTTGGTGGATTATTACGCCCATCGTCCACAATTGCAGGAACGCCTTTGCCTCCAAATTTTGGAAGATCTTCAAAAAACCTTGGAAACCGAGGATGTCATCATTGTCGTTAATGCCAAGCATCTCTGCGTCTCTTCGCGGGGCATCAAGGATAAAGACAGTCTCACCACGACCGTGGAGTACGGTGGGGCCTTTGAAGACCCTGACAAGCGTGAAGAGTTTTTTAGTCTTTTGAAAAACGATGGCGTTCGTTCATAATCACAAAACATTTCCGAATCAAAAAAAGCCGCAAAACGCGGCTTTTCCATGACTCTTCATTCTAAATCAAGAAGCATCAATCTGTGTGCTGTCCAGTTTCGCCATGATGGTTTCGTGTTCTTTTTGCATCATTTCATGATCTTTTTCCATGTCGCTGTGTTCTTCCATCAACTTTTCATGGGTCTCCATCATTTGAGATAGTTGAGCCTCCATTTCAGCGGCAGACTTTTCACCAAAACCCTTCTTCAGTTCTTTGTGGGCACTGATAATTTCATCATGACCTTCTAGTAAGGCATCGTGTTCGACCAAGATGGCTTCATGCTTGGCCACATCCTCAAATATAGTTGAATCTTGGACTTCCATTCCTTCCAATCTAGATTTGAATTCTTGATGTTTTTGCAACATGGCTGTATGTACAGACTTGAATTCAGAATGTACTTGGGCGATACTATCGTGCTGGGTCTGTAGTTTGTCAAACTTCTCGGCAAGTTGTTTTTTCTGGTCGTCACAGCTTATAAACAAAAATGCAAATGCGAAAATACAGGTCAATGTTCTCATAGTTCTTGGATTTTACCATTTCAACAAAGTTATTTAAAACCAGTGGATTGGGTTGCCGTAATGCTTGAATCTTTAACGGATTTGTATAAAGAAATCTGAAAATACAGTAACGAGAATTAAAATTTTAGCCCGTCGGCGATGTGTCATTTATCCTTTTGGATCAGGTATGTGTAAATCCAAGTCAAGGTAAAAGTGGGTATCACATCAAGCCCAGGTATCAGCTCTTCGACAAAGGTGATGACACCCGCAGCCTGGCCTACTTTTCCTTTGTAGATTCGGGTCATGAGCCATCCGGCTATCGGTGCCCAAATGACATCTGAAAATTCTCCGATACCGGGGATAAAAAAGGACAGCATTCCGACTCCATCCAAAAGCACACTATACAGCAGGTTTCTGTATCTATGGTTTTTTTCTTCACCCATGTTGGAAAAATAGGAAATCGCTTCGAACCAGAAAAATCCGACTACGATAAATCAGAACTGATAAGCTTTAAAAACTCGTTTCGTGTCTCTATCTTCTCAAATTGGCCCCGAAAACCCGAAGTGGTGGTCACCGAATTCTGCTTTTGTACCCCCCGCATCATCATGCACATGTGTGCAGCTTCAATGACAACTGCTACGCCCTTGGGCTTCAGAACCGTATTGATGCATTCCAAGATGTCATGTGTCAACCGTTCTTGTACCTGTAAGCGTCGAGAAAATACGTCTATCACACGTGGAATTTTGCTCAGACCCACGATATGGCCATTGGGAATATACGCCACATGCGCCTTGCCGAAAAAAGGAAGCATGTGATGCTCGCATAGAGAGTACAGTTCAATGTCTTTGATAATCACCATGTCGTCATACTCTTCGGCAAACATGGCGCTTTTCAAGATTTCTTCGGCGTCTTGTTTGTAGCCTTGGGTCAAGAACAGCATGGCTTTTGCCGCTCGCTCTGGGGTTTTTACTAGGCCTTCACGGGTGACATCCTCCCCTATTTCATCAATGATTTTTGAAAAACGCTCTTTGACCTCATTGGTGATATTGATGTTGTATTCCTCTAAATTTCGGTATGGTGACATATCAACTCTTGACTGGGTTTAGTTTGTCTGCAAAATGAGTCCTTAATTTTTTGACCTTAGGGTCAATGATAAACTGGCAATACGGTTGCATTCGGTTTTCATCATAATAATTCTGATGGTCTTCCTCTGCCTTGTAAAATATTTCAGCCTCAGAAACTGTGGTCACAATTTGCGAGGTAAATACTTTTTCTTTTACCAACAGTGAAATATACGCTTCTGCCTGCTCTTTCTGGGCGTCAGTGGTGTAAAAAATTTCACTTCGGTACTGTGTGCCCACGTCATTGCCCTGTCGGTTCAGTGTTGTCGGGTCGTGGGTAGCAAAGAAAATCTCCAACAGGTCAGGATACTTTATTTTCGTTGGGTCAAACTGAATTCTTATAGCTTCTGCATGCCCTGTTCTACCAGAGCAAATCTCTCGATAGGCTGGATTTTTAATATGCCCTCCGGTATAGCCGGATTCCACAGAAATGACACCTTCCAACCGTTGAAACACGGCTTCAGTACACCAAAAACATCCCCCAGCTAGGATAGCGGTTTCAACTGCAGTATTTTTTTGTTTATCCATATATCTTAAAAGTTCAACAAAGTTAAGTAATAGGTTACTTCGTACCATGGTTTAACGAATATTTATGTCGCAAACAACGCATAAAACTTAATTGCAGCCGATTTTTATCAGATTGCAGGAATGTGTACTTTTCACCTTTGAATTTTTCAACCATGATAAAGGCATCCAACCTTAAAAAAGAATATGGCAACTTAGAAGTATTGAAAGGTGTAGATTTTGCCGTTTCCCAAAGTGAAATCGTTTCTATCGTAGGAGCCTCAGGTGCTGGAAAAACAACCCTTTTACAGATTTTGGGCACATTGGATAGTCCATCAAACAGCTCAGATAGTGAACTGCAAATCAACGGAGAGGATATATTACAACTCAAGGATAAGAAACTGGCCCGCTTTCGCAACGAGCATATCGGTTTTATTTTTCAATTCCATCAGCTATTACCTGAATTTACGGCTTTGGAAAATGTTTGCATTCCCGCTTTTATAAAAAAAACACCCCGTAAAGACGCTGAAAACAAAGCAAAAGAACTTTTGGATTTATTGGGATTAAAAGACCGATACGACCACAAGCCCAGTGAGCTTTCGGGTGGTGAGCAACAAAGGGTCGCCGTGGCCCGTGCCTTAATCAACAATCCTTCGATTGTTTTTGCCGATGAACCCAGCGGCAACCTTGATTCTGAAAGTGCCGACACTTTGCACCAACTATTTTTTAAGCTCAGGGACGAGCTGGGCCAAACTTTTGTCATTGTGACCCACAATGAAGAGTTGGCCGATATGGCAGACCGCAAACTGACCATGGTCGATGGATTGATTGTGTCATAATCATGACAAAGGCCGAACTCAAAGACTTTTTGGATGCAAAGGCTGAATTCTATGAAAATCCCACTTTTCTGGAAACAGACCCACTTCAGATTCCACATCGGTTTACAAAGAAAGAAGATATTGAAATCAGTGCCTTTTTGACGGCCACCATTGCTTGGGGCAACCGCAAGAGCATTATCAACGATGCTGCCCGTATGATGAAGTTGTTGGATGGATGTCCATACGACTTTGTCATTAACCATCAAGAAAGTGACCTGCAGCAGCTCTCCCCTTTTGTGCACCGAACGTTCAATGGTACCGATTTGCAATACTTTGTGCAGTCCCTCCAAAACATATACAACAACCACGGTGGACTCGAAACCGTGTTTACTGAAAATACCAGCCCAGATTCATTGCAGCCCGTCATTACGAATTTCAAAAACCTTTTTTTTGAGCTGCCACATCTTCAACGTACCGCAAAACATGTATCGAATCCTGAAAAAGGTTCGGCCGCCAAGCGCATCAATATGTTTTTGCGATGGATGGTGCGCCCCAACACAAAATCAGTGGATTTTGGCCTTTGGAAAAATATATCACCCTGTCAACTCTCATGCCCTTTAGATGTGCATTCCGGCAATGTCGCCCGAAAGCTCAAACTCCTAAGACGAAAGCAGAACGATGCCAAAGCATTGGCCGAGTTGGACAAATCGCTTCGGAAATTGGATGCCGAAGATCCTGTCAAATACGACTTTGCTTTATTCGGATTAGGGGTCTTTGAGAAGTTTTGAGTGGATACTTACAATTGATTCAGTACCTCATTGGGCAACAAAACTTTGTCTATAAAATGAATCACACCATTCAAAACAGTATTGTCAACAGAAGTCACTTTTGAGGGTGCACCAGATTTGTCTAAGATGTAGGCCCCATCTTCACCCATGCGCACTTCCAGTGTTTCACCCTGAAAGGTTTCCATTGTACCACAATTTACCAAGGCATCTGAGGTGAATGTACTGTCTGGTACGAAGTGGTATGACAATATCGTTGCCAAAAGTTCCAATTCTTCTTGGGTATCAAAATCTGCTATGGAATTGATACCGTCCAGTGAATCAAAAAGATTTAAGAAAGCTTGATTTGTGGGTAGGAAAAATGTGAAATCGCTCTGCAATACTTCTTCATATTGATTGCCCAACATACAGACCAAAGCATACACATCTTCTCTGTCTAGTTGATCCAAAAAATCCATGAGCGCAATAGTCGATTCATCCAACACCAATTCAATCACCGATTGTGGCACAAGCACTCTATCAACAATATGAATCACACCATTTCCCGCGGGAATGTCATTTAATTCAAAGTCGATATCCAGGCCGACAGCATCGACCAAAACAAATTCCCCGTCTCGATTCACCAAATGCAGGTTATCTCCAGAAGAAAGCGTGCCCAAATCGGTTTCAGAAAAACTATTGGAAGTCAGTTCAACAGGACTCACATGATACGAAAGTACCGTTCGCAACAAGCCAATCTCAAGTTCGGTATCAAATTCATTCAAACTGTTTATGTTGCTTGCGCCAATGATAAAAAAAAGCTGTTCAAAGGCCTCTTGCGATGGCGCGAAAACCGTGAACGGACCTTCACCATCCAAAGTGTCAAGCAGACCTGTCAGCTCCAAAGCTTCCTTTAGAAGTGAGAAATCTTCCGATTCTGTAACCAAATCTGATATGCTTTTTGATGTTGCTTGTCCGCCATTATCGTCCAAAAAATCCAGTACAAATTGCGGTATCAGTACCTTATCCACAATGTGGACGACCCCGTTTGCGGCTTCGTTATCGATGGAGGTAAGATTTGCATCCTCATCGGTTGCATCGCCAATCGTAAATTCATCTCCTGAAGCAATAATCTCAAGGCTCTCACCATCCAATAAGGTCGGAACATTACCCGCTGCCAAATCCGTGGACAACGTATTGCTGGCCACGATATGGTATTTTAAAAGGTCTTGGAGTATCAGGATTTCAATCGCGTTATCAAAATCATCAAAGTTGGCAAAACCTTCGCCGAGCAAATCAAACAATTCTTGTATGGCCTCGTTTGAGGGAGCAAAGACAGTAAATGGTCCATCTGCGCTTAAATCCTCGGTCAAACCGGCTTTTTCAACAGCTTCGAGCAACAACGATAATTCTTCGGTTTCTTGGATTAATTCTGGAATGGAAGGTTTTGGGAAAATGACTTCCAAAACCGCATCGGGCAATAAAATTTTATCGATAATGTGCACCACCCCATTTGAGGCTTCATTATCGGCCCCTGTGACTTCAGCAGCTACATCGGTTTTATCTTCAATAAAGATGGAAGCATCTACATTTACGGTCAGTTCTTCAGTCTGTAAAGTGGTCAAAACGATACCTTCAGAAAGACCATCTGAAAATGTTGCCGTACCACTGATGACATGGTATTTCAAAATTTCTGCCAACAACGCCTTTTCATCGTCTTCATCAAAATCATCCAACGAGCTGAATCCGTCCAATTCTCCCAATAAGGCATCGAAAGCATCGTTTGAAGGAGCAAATACAGTGAACGTGCCTTCAGCGGATAATGTCTCCACCAAATCAGCATCCGCGGTGGAGAGTGCCGCCACCAAATTGCTCAACGACGATTCTGATTGGGCCAGAGCCACGATGTTGGGCAACGCTTCGCCACCTTGCCCGTCATCTGGCATGTCGTCTGTAGTGCCACCTTCCACATCCTCGGTGGGCATGCTTCCGTCGTCATCGTTTTTGTTGCAGGAAAACACTAAAAAGGAGAGAACGGCAATAGCAATCAATCCAAATTTTGAGAGGGGTGATTTCATTTTCATTTTAGAAGTGTTAGTTGATTTTTAAAAGTACAGTTTTGACGTATGGATATGGCGAATCTTATTTTAAGGGATGGTTAGTTCAATCTTAAGTTTTTGTTTTTGCAGTACCATCAGAAATCATCGCTCTGCGACCAATCCATCTGATTTGTTCTCAAAGGCCGTATCGGTAAGCGTTTTCATAAAAACAATCAATGCCTTGGATTCCTTTTCGGTTAAATGGAGTGAATCTGGCGGCAGGGTTTGGTAGGGTACATCCAACCCCATACCTTGTCCACCGCCGACGTTGTAAAAATTTACGACTTCCTCAAGGGTTTTGTAAACCCCATTGTGCATGTAGGGCGCGGTCAACTCCACATTCCGAACCGTGGATGTTTTAAAGAAATTTCGTTTTTCCTCTACTTTATAAGGATAGTATTGTCCAGGGTCTTTATCCAAAATAGGATGTTCAAAACTTGCATTTTGAGGGACTCCCAAATTTTCAAATTCAGTTTCCATGTATTTTGGGGGAACCGTACCATTAAATGCCGGTGGAAAATGGCAAGTGGCACAAGCAGCCTTGCCCATAAAAAGATTGAAACCCAAAATTTCCTCTTCAGTTAAAGTATCTTCATGACCTTGCATATTCTTGTCGAACTTGGAATCAAAGGGAGCCAAACTTCTGATATAGGTGGCAATGGCGTGACGGGCGTTTCTATTGTTGATTTTCCCATTATAGAGCGAATCAAACTGCTGGACATATAGCGGATTTTCCTTTATTCGGTGTTCCAGTTTATCCAAATCCATGTGGAACTCGTTTTTGTCATTGACCACATTCACGATTTGGTCCTCGAGTCCCGTAGCCCTGCCATCATAGAACATGGTTTTTTGATACACTGCGTAGGTCAAGGTTGGGGTGTTTCGTTGCAGTTCTACATTTGCTATTCCACGAGCTTTTTTGAGTCCATCCGTAAAGGCTTTTTCCTTGTGGTGACAGGTGGCACAGCTAATATTTCCAGTACTTGAAAGTGACTCATCATTGAACAGCATTCTTCCCAGTTCTATACGTTCATCAGTAATTTCTGGTGAACGCGGCACCGAAAAAAGTTTGATGTTGAAGAAATCCTTATCAAAAAGATTGGTTGCCGTTGGATTTAAAGGGCGGGAAGTATTCAGTTCAATGTTCCAATCCTCCGCGGTTTTATTGATGAGTTCAAGTTGTCTGTTGGTGTGGTTTTTTATGAAGGCATATCGATCAAACGAATCAAAATCCCCAGCCCTTAAATCTGAGATTGTTTTTTTGATTTCGTCAATCCAAGATTGGTATAATTCGTTGGAGGCAAAGGCGGGTTCGTAAATACCCAAAATTTCTTGTATGGTCTCGTAATTGTAAATGGCCTCATTCAATGAGTTGGCCAGCATGGGTGAATCGAAACCGGTTATCCCTTTTGTAGCTACATTGACGATGGCATCGCGCACCATTTTTAGATGATGGCGATCTCGTTGGCGTATCAGAATATGGTTTTTTCGGATATAAGGTATACGAACCTTTAAATATTCGATGACGTACTCAACATCCTTATTTTCAAATCCTTCTTCTGCATACAAAAGCTCCACAAGAACTTGGTAGCTTTTTGGTTTGATCACCTTAATATCTTGATAATCATCAATCTCGACCTTTAACAAATTGGGCGCATTCATTGAAAGGTAATTCTCATTGTCATAAGCCATCAACATGGGCTCGGCACGTTTGTACCATTCCCTACTTTTAAGAAAATTGGCCTTGTTCTCTTCCAGTAATTTTAAGGTATCCACCTTTTGTATATAAAAGGCGGCACTATCCAAAGTTTTAAAATAGTGGTTCCGTATAGCATCGTTGAACATGGACACATCATCATCCGAAGTAGCTAATGCCAATAACTTTTCTTCTTTTTTGCAGGAAATGATAGTTAAGAGAATAAGTAAAAAAAAAGGATGTTTTCTAAAACTCATAGCGAAAAAAATAATTTAGGAAACAAAAAGGGTTCCCGGTTTCGGGAACCCTTTTTTTGATGTTTTATTTAAAAGCTACTTTGGGAGACCTGTAATCTTAAACAAGAAAGAACCTTCCAATCTCGCCGCATCCTCCGTAAGTGCTGTTGGATCGAAAAATTTCATTCCATCAGGCCTTACCGCAGTTTCTGGTGTTGTGCTAAAGTTCCATGAGTGAACTTGAGCACCCCCTAAGAATGTTGGCTCAGAAGCACCAATAATGTCAGTCACGTCAATCATACCGGTAATTTCCCAATACGTATCCTCGGCAGTACCGTAACCAAGAGCAGCGGCACCATCTTGGTTGCACTCCATTACTTCTTTGACCTCGCCAGTGTTCAAATTCAACTGCCAAAGCTTAGCCCAACCCTGAATATCTGGATTCAAATCGGCATAGCCATTGGGATCTTCTTGAATATAGGCATAGTTTTCAGTAACAAAGATGTTGTCAGGAGAGTGCATACCGTCAGCCTTACCGCCTTCCAAATCTCCATCCATAACTACTTCCAATTTGGCATCGCCAGTTGGATCATCTGGATTCAAAGTCAATTTGTAAACACGGCCAAAAGTTGTACCTCTGGTTGCCAAGTCAGGATTGTCAGCTCGGTAACGCCCAGTAGCATTGAAGTACACTTCTCTGTTCGCTTCAGCAGAGCCTCTTCTCCAATCGATATCCTCCACTCTTTGAAAACCAATGGCCAAAGAATCTATACCTTCTTGGTTCAATTCATCTAAGGTTCTTTCAGTAACCTCAACCCACTCTACATCGTATTCAGTACCTTCAGCCATACCCATCTCGAACAGCTGGCCTCCTTCACCGATACCAGTTTCCACAGGATTTTTCCCTCTAAGCATGTAGAGGTTTCCACCACTTAAATCTCCCAGGCCACCAACGTACATGGCAAAGTGTGATTCTGGGTAAGTATTGCTACTATCATCATCACCCATGAAGACCACAGTTGTGTTTGGATACGCATTTTTACCGATTACCACAGCATTTTCAGTGGACCATTCACCCAAGGCAGGTAGTCTGTCGGCTTGAACCCTGTCTTCTGAGTTGCGGAAAGGGTTTACAGAATAAACACCCTTGGCATTACCGCCCCACTCACCTCCAGAAAGGTATAGAGGTCCGAATCCGTGCTCATCAGGAGTAATCGAAGATCCTGAACATTGTGCAGTAAACGCCGTAGCTGTTGCGCTGACAATGTACTCTCCTTCGTAAGGTTGCAAATCAGAATTCATCATAATTCTTGCGATGGAAAAATCAGATTCCAAGTTATTGATGAAAGCGTAAGTTCCATCTCCATTTGGGTACAGTGCAGCACCATCCATAAACGAACCATAAACAAATGAAGGGTCAGAAGGAAGGATGTCCGCTGAAGACATGATCATTTTTAAATCTGCACTACTAGCAAAGTCGCCTTTCAGTGTAAATACGCCATCTGGAACAACAGAGCTAGTTAAGGGTTCCATTTCCATGTCTGGTTCATCGTCATCACCTCCGCCGCCAACGAAGTCATCAATTTTCTGGCAGGAGGTAGCAGCGACCAAAAAGCCAAAGCATAGCATTACATTTCTTAGTGTTCTCATTTTGATTTTAAAGTTTTAAATGAAGGGTTAATATTTTTTATAGGATTCTTAACAAATGTACCCAGAGGCAACACCTACATACGTTAACTCAATGTGGTCATACATTGAACTAAACTTCATTAAAACGTTAAATCTTTAAGGGAATGTTATTATTAAGATTGGATATTAATAAAATGGAAGATTGTTTAACATCTTTTTAGGTCACGGTAAGATGATGAAGAAAGAAATTAAATTTAACTATTTGATTTACAGAAATCTATGGATTTTAATTTGCACTACTGTGCTTTTTCTAGCGTTCCACAAAAACTTTGGAAGAGGTCAGCCCCCAAATCCATAATCAGTTTCGAAATTGAGTTTTTGCTTCTTGCCATCCTCTCTAATGGATTTATAAACCGCCTCGACAATGACCATGTCACGTCTGCCCATTTCACCGGGTGCTAAATTGGGGCCATCAAAAAGAATATGCTTGCCAAAATCATCCATCTGCAATTTTTGTTGGCTTTCTTGTTTGAAATTCAATTCCCCACGGGATGTTCTGCCCGCCAATGGAATGTAAGTACTGGCAGGATCCAATTCAAACCAGCCATTTTCACAAGTGGCGTACAATCTATTGGCCCGAATGTTGTGCGAGGTCATAATGTTCGCCACTGCCCCACTGGGAAATTCAAATTGTGCGGTTATGGTCTCATCGGTATCCTTAAAATATGCGGGACGTGTACTATACTCTTGAGCGGATACAGAAATCGGATTCTGCCCCGTACTGTAAATAGCACTCTGAATGGCATAAACCCCCATGTTCACCAAAGCTCCGCCACCTGAAAGTTTTTTGTTCAACCGCCACTGGTTCGGGTTGCCAGTTGAACGATAAGCCGCATCCGCAGAGACATAGAGAATATCACCGAACGTTTTCTCTCGAACAAACCGTTTCACCTCTTGGGTATAAGGTTCCGAATGTAGCCGATAGCCCATACCGAGTTTCACCCCGTTTTCATCACAAGCTTTGATAATGGTGTCACATTCAGCAACATTCATGGCCATGGGCTTTTCGCAAATTACATGCTTACCTGCCTGTGCAGCCCTTATCGAAAATTCAGCATGCATGCTATTGGGCAAGACCACATAGACCACATCGATATCTTGATTGTCTTTGATGGAGTCAAAGTTTTTATAGTTGTAGATATTTTTCTGTGGTATTCCGTACTTATTTGCCCAGGTTCTCTCTTTTGCGGGTGTGCCGGTTACAATACCTGCCAAAAAGCAATGTTCCGTGTCTTGAAGTGCGGGTGCCAGTTGATAGGTACTGTAACTGCCGAGACCCACAAGGGCAATGCCTAATTTATCTGATGTTTGTTTATTCTTCATGGCGCATGCGAGCGGTAAATGGGCTGCAACGGCAGACGCCCCAATGCCCCTTGCCAATGTACCGCTGAATTTTCTTCGAGTAATTGTTTTCATGGGATGTGATGATGTCTCTAAAGATAAAAAATAGCATGCGCAATGGGTTGCCTTTAATGTTTCTTAAACAAAATCCATATTTTAGTATCAAGACTAATTCAACCTTTTTATGAAGCATTCAATACTCTTTTTGGCCTCGGCACTGATGACATTCCAAATTTGGGCACAAGAACGAAAACTGCCCATTGACACCACGGTGACCACCCAGCACAGCGTGAACATCAACGGCACGCCCATCAATTACACGGCAACAACTGGAACCCAACCGGTTTGGGATGAGATGGGCAAACCCATTGCCTCGCTGCATTACACCTATTACACACGAAACAATATAAAAAACAGGGCAACTCGACCCCTATTGTTTTCGTTTAATGGCGGGCCAGGTTCTGGTTCTGTTTGGATGCATCTGGCATACACAGGCCCGCGGGTATTGAAAATTGATGATGAAGGGTACCCCGTGCAACCGTATGGGGTGAAGGAAAATCCATTTTCGGTGTTGGATGTTACCGATATCGTCTACATCAATCCAGCAAACACGGGCTATTCAAGAACGATTCCAGAAAAAGGAGATGAGGTCGACCGCGATAAATTCTTTGGCATCAATGCAGACATTAAATATTTGGCAGAGTGGATGAACACCTTTGTGACCCGCAATAACCGTTGGCGTTCGCCAAAATATATCATTGGTGAAAGTTATGGTGGCACCCGTGTCATGGGCCTTTCATTGGCGCTTCAAAACCAACAGTGGATGTATCTAAATGGTGTCATCATGGTAAGTCCGGCAGATTACAAGGTCATTCGGGTCGGTGGTCCTGTGTCAAGTGCATTAAACCTACCCTATTACACGGCAGCGGCATGGCATCACAAAGCTTTGCCACCAGAATTGCAAAGCAAGGATTTATTGGAGGTGCTTCCCGAATCGGAAGATTATACCATTAATACGCTGATTCCTGCCATTGCCAAGGGCGGATTTATTTCTGATAATGAACGTAATACCGTAGCGGAAAAAATGGCCCACTATTCTGGGTTGGACAAAAAAGACATCCTCGACCACAATTTAGATGTGCCCACCCGCTTTTTTTGGAAAAACCTGCTCAAAGAAAAAGGTGGCTACAATGTTGGCCGACTCGATAGCCGTTATTTGGGCATCGATCGGCAATTGTTCGGAGACGGCCCCGATTATTCGGCAGAACTGACCTCATGGCTGCACAGCTTTACCCCGGCCATCAATTACTATCTGCAAGAAGAGCTCAACTTTAAGACAGATATCAAATACAACATGTTCGGCCCTGTACGGCCTTGGAACAACGATGATGACAACACCCGTGACAATTTGCGCCAAGCCATGGCACAAAACCCTTATTTGAATGTCTTGGTGCAATCAGGTTACTACGATGGTGCGACTACATATTTTAATGCAAAGTACACGATGTGGCAGGTTGACCCCAGTGGGCGCATGAAAGACCGTTTTGAGTTCAAGGGGTATCGGTCAGGCCACATGATGTATTTGCGCCGTGAAGATTTGAAAAAGGCAAATGATGATTTGAGAGTTTTTATCCAAAGAACGATGACCCAAGGAGAATCCGCTAAATATTGAAAACATGAAAAAAATCAAGCTTATTTACATGGGCATTTTGCTTCCCATTTTTGGATGGACGCAAGAAATACCCCCAAAAGATTGGCAAATAAAGACAGCCCTGATGGCGGTGCCAATTGATTACCAAGAGGACGCCAAAGTGTACGGTTATGATTCCGATGGAAATTTTGTGACACTACAAGAAGGAAACAATGATTACATTGCCATCGCAGATGACCCGAAAAAGGAAAAGTTTTCCACTGCGGCTTACCATAGAGATTTGGAGCCTTTTATGACACGCGGACGACAACTTCGCTCACAGGGCAAAGATGGGAAAGAGATTTTTGATATCCGTGAAAGCGAGGTCAAGGCCGGAAAGCTGAAAATGCCCGACAAAGCTACGCTCTGTGTTTTCACTGGGGATGTGAACCCAGAAACAAAAGAAGTTGACAATCCGTATGTGCGGTACGTGTTCTACATTCCGTATGCTACGGGCAAAAGTACTGGCTTGCCCACTACTCCCACTCCACCTGGCCATGCTTGGTTGATGGATCCGGGCACCCATCGGGCACATATCATGATTACCCCGCCAAAAGACAAATAATTTACGACGCTATGAATCGAGTGATTTATCGAAGCTCTTTTTTTTTCCTGTTTTGGTTTTTTGGATTCACAAATCTGTATGCCCAACAGGCTTTAGAGATCAAGGGCCTTTGCATTGCCTTACCGCAACCTGAATTTTTGGATGATTTCATCGACTTTGCGGCCAAAGAATTAAAGCCAAGTGGCATCAACACCTTAGTGTTGCGGGTTGATTATCGCTATCAATATGAGTCACGGCCCGAATTACGGGGTGAAAATCCAATGAGTAAAGCACAAGTCAAAAAACTGGTGGATGCCTGTGAAGATTTGGGCATTGAGATCATTCCACAACTAAATCTTCTTGGTCATCAAAGCTGGCATTCAAAGGCCACTAAACTATTAGAGGTATATCCTGAATTTGACGAGACCCCAAACATAAAATTGCCCGACACTTATGAATGGCCAAATGAAGATGGGCTATACTGTAAGAGCTATTGCCCGCAACATCCCAATGTACACGATGTTGTTTTTGATTTGGTTGACGAGATTGTAGAAGTTTTCAAAGCCAAGGCCTTTCATGCGGGTATGGACGAGGTCTTTTATCTCGCACATAAAGACTGCCAAAGGTGTAACGGCTATGATCCAGCCAAGTTATTTGCCAACGAAGTGCTCAAAATCAACAACCATCTAGCCAAAAAGGATATCCGACTTTGGATTTGGGGCGATCGTCTAATCGATGGTGCCGAAACAGGCATTGGTATGTGGGAAGCCAGCATGAACAATACTGCCCGGGCTATTGATATAATTCCAAAATCAGTGGTTATTTGTGATTGGCACTATGAAAAGGCCTATCCGACACCGGCCTATTTCGCAACAAAAGGTTTTAATGTAGTGGCATGCCCATGGCGTAAACCCAATGTAGCAAAAGAACAGGTTGAGATGATAACTGATTTCAAAAGCAATTCAAATAAAAAAATGGCTTCCCGGTATTTGGGCGTTATGCATACCTACTGGTCTTCTGCTGAAAAATTCATGAAAGAATACAAGAATCCTGCTCACAAAATAGATGAAAAGGGTTATAGTAGTGTACTGACTTTCAAAGCGATGGCCAACTCTATAAAAGAACTGGGAGAAAAGTAACAGAAAATAACATACTCTGACCGCATCTTCAACAAAATACTATCTTGATCATTCTAAGCCTTTTCTTATGAAATGTATATTAATAATTCTTTCTATGATAGGATTGTTGTTCAATACTGCACAAGCACAAGACTGGCCCAATCTAAAAAAATACCAAGTGGCCAATGCCAACTTGAATCCAGAGGTAAAACACCGTGTCGTTTTTATGGGCAACTCCATTACGGAAGGCTGGTCGGCGGCCCGCCCAGATTTTTTTGCCAGTAAAGCCTATGTCAATCGGGGTATCAGTGGCCAGACCACACCCCAGATGCTATTGCGCTTTCGACAAGATGTCATTGATTTGAACCCAGATATCGTCGTGATTTTGGCTGGCACCAACGATATAGCTGGGAACACGGGGGCCATGACGCTTGTGCAAATCAGAGATAACATCCATTCTATGGTTGAGTTGGCAAAGGCCAATGAAATTGTGCCCATTGTTTGCTCGGTACTTCCCGCTTACGACTACCCGTGGCGGCCCGGATTGCAGCCCAATATCAAAATTCCCAAACTGAACGACATGCTCAAAAAACTCGCTGAAGAAGAAAACGTGCCCTATCTCGATTATTTTTCGGCCATGGCAGACGACCGAAACGGTCTCCCGAAAAAATATGCCGATGATGAGGTGCATCCCACTAAAGAGGGGTACGTCATTATGGAGCCTCTAGTGGAAGAAGCTATAAATTCCGTCTTAAACCAATAAAAATGAGAACTACAATAATTGTCTTTATTTCAATGATTGTGACCAGTGGTTTAGCACAAGAAAATGATGGGGCCACTGCGGCAATCGAGGGGTTGAAAAAGTTCGATAAGGTCAGGGATTTTACCATGTCCCAATCGGGTAATGAAGCCTACTACACCCTACAATCGCCAACAGAAGAAGTTTCGGTCATCTGTACATCCATTAAAAAAAATGGCGATTGGTCAACACCAAAAATCACTTCATTCTCAGGGAAGTACAAAGACCTTGAAGCTTTTCTGACCCAAGATGGGTTGCGTTTGTATTTTGTTTCCAATAGGCCGTTGAATGATTCCATCCCTGGTCAAAAAGACTTTGATATTTGGTATGTAGAAAGGGCCAATTTAATAGAAGAATGGTCAGAACCCGTGAATATGGGCAATCCTATCAATACAGAGCACAACGAATTTTACCCTGCCCTATCAAAAAATGGCAATCTTTATTTTACCAGTGACAATCCCAAAGGCAAAGGTCGGGACGATATCTTTTTCAGTGCTTTTAAAAATGGTGGCTTTACAGACCCCATTTCATTGGGTGAACACATAAACTCAGAGGGCTTTGAGTATAATGCGTACATATCACATGACGAATCATATTTGTTGTTCGGGGGATACAATAGGGAAGATGGCCTGGGTAGTGGCGACATTTATATCAGTTTCAATGAGGGTAAAGGCAATTGGTCACAGGCAAAGCCCTTGCCCAAGCCTATCAACTCGGCACAGATGGACTATTGCCCTTTTGTTGACGAAGAAAACAATACCATCTATTTCACCAGTAGACGGGTCACATTGCCCAATTCGAGATTCGATGAATTTACAACATTCGAAACCTATATCAATTCTTACGAAAATGGAAACAGTAGACTTTATAAAACTGACTTTCAAATTGAGGAGTTGAGAAAGAAAATCCAAGAATGAAAAAGCTGTTTAAACCCGCTTCACTGCTCTTCAATCTTTTGGTATTATTGGCCTTTTTTGTGCTGGGATTGCTCTTTGCGGGTTGGATTGATGCTGGTAAAGGTCAAATGTTGGCAGCAGGTGCTATTGTCTTGGGCTATGGAGTATTGTTCGGGGGCATTGCCTTTATCGCCTCTTTCTTTTTGACCCATCATGCCCGACATCGCACCATCGTCATCGGAAACATTGTTTTGGCGGTGTTTCTTTTGGTTTCTTTCGGGTATTTTCGCTACCGCTTCAAACAAAGGCAGCAAAACCGTAAACCTAATTATCAAGAACAGCCCAAGACACCTACCGCTCCAGTTGATAATGGGAAACTCATTGCAATGAATAAGATTGACAACCATGTTATCTCTCAAACGACAACAAAAATGGGACTCGGTTTTTTCGCTCCGAATTTTTATGACCATTCGACTGTATTTTTTTACGGAAACCCAAATCTTGAAAAATCGGTCATGGAGCATTCCCCCACCGATAGTGTGGTATTCAAAAGAATAGAACACAGAGGTTTTGATATCGTTCAAGCTCCCCCTTGGTTGGTGCCCGAACATTTAAAACTTGATTACGACCTGCTCTATTTTCAAATCCGCTCCTTGGGCAAAGATTTTGCCGAAGTCGTGGTCAACAATCAAACTGGCCGCACCGCTTATGTGAACAATCATCGTGGTAACATTATTTTATGGCCCGAATTTTTATTGGGTGTGCATTCCGTGGAATTTCCATCAGAATCCAACCAAAAAGTCAAAGAAAGGCCTTTTGTAGCGTCGAGTGATATTAACATGTCCTTCTCGTTTATGCATCCGATTCTAGTTCGTGATGACTGGATGCTGGTCGAACTTTGGAACGATAATTTCAATAAGGTCGGTGAAGGATGGATACGATGGCGAGAAGAGGGGCGGTTGTTGGTTATTTATAATCTGTTGAGCTGAACGCTACTTGGCTATCTTTGTGGTCAGTTATACAATCATGTCTATCCAAAAAATCATAGCTTTTTTCCTTATTGGAACTTTTATAGTACAAGGGCAATTACAGCAGACCATTGATAGCCTAGAAACTGAACTGCAGTCGACGGCAACAAATTCTGAAGCAAAAGTTGACCTCCTCAACCAATTGGGATACCAATACTGGATCAGAAACTCTAAAACCTCGGCAGAATATGGCAAGCAAGCCCTGACCTTGGCAGAAAAAATAAACTATACCCAAGGGGCAGCCATGGCCAAGCGGGTGTTGGGGGTTTCATTCTGGACCCTCGGCCAACCAAAGAAAGCGCTTGAAAACCTATATGGCTCTCGAGAATTATATCTGAACATTGATAATCAAGAAGGAGCGGCCAACGCATTGATGAACTCTGGAATGGTGTATGCCGATATCGGTGAGTATGAAAGGGCGCTTGAGATTTATGAACAGTCGATTGAAAAGTTTACGCAACTAAACCTGAACCGACGTATCGCTACAACGTTTACCAAGATTGGTTCTGTCTTGATACAGCAAAACAAACTTTCAGAAGCCAAAATGCACTTGACCAATGCCTTGAACATGCATTCAGAAGACGGTTATGTCTACGGAATGTCTGAAGCCCACAATCGATTGGCAATATTATCACTGATGGAAAATGAGTTGGAGCTTGGCGACTACCATATTCGAAAGTCGATGGAAATAGGCGTATCTGTCAATGATGAAGATGGGCAGATAAGCAACCTTATACAGTTGGGAAAGCTATACCGGTTGCAAAACAAGAATGAACTTTCAGAGGCCCATCTCAATGCTGCTTTGAACAAAGCCAAAGGGAAAGGACTGAGAAAATATGAACTGGGGGCATTAAAAGAATTAAAACTGCTAAAGCGCCAAGAAGGCCAACTCGAAGCATCACTGGGCTATTATGATCGGTTTATTGCCCTTAAAGATTCCATTATCAACAATGAAAAGTCAAAACAGATAGCGGCCCTTGAATTTGACAACGAGCTCCGAGAAAAGGAAAATGAAATAGCCCTGCTCGAAGAAACCAAACGTACCCGCACATTGATGAACGTGTTGCTCTCATTGCTCTTGGTGGCCCTGGCCATTATTGCTTTGCTCATGTTGCGACATCAAAAGCAACGTGAAAAGAAGGAGATGGAATTGTTGAGATCAAAAGAGGCATTGGCACAGACCGAACTTGAAAATGCTGAATTGAAACAACGAGAGCTGCAGCAAAAACTTGATTTCAAAAGCAAGGAACTAACCTCATATACCCTGAATTTTGCAAGAAAAAACGAACTTTTTGGTGAACTTCAAGAGCAGATAAACACCGTTCAGAACGCTTCGCCAAAAGAGCAATCAAGAATACTGACTGATATTCGCAGAAAGATTAAATCACATACCAGTGTCGATAACGATTGGGAAGATTTCAAAAGGTATTTCGAAGAGGTGCACACCAACTTTTATTCCCGATTAAAGGAAAAGCATCCCGAGATCAGTGCGAACGATTTGAAAATCTGTGCTTTGGCTCGTTTGAATCTCAGTATCAAAGAAACAGCCAACATACTCGGAATTTCTCCTGAAAGTGCAAAAACTGCCCGTTACCGCCTCAGAAAAAAGCTCAACCTGCCACCCGAGACCGAGCTTTTGGATTATTTGATGCAATTGGAGCGATAAGAAATTCTTAAAATCCATACTTTTTATCTTTTTGAAAATCAGTCTTTTGCTTTTCAATGTTCACTTGATGTACCCCTAAAATTAACACCTCCTTTACTTTGTCCACCTATTGTCATGAGCCTGTAGACCTGGTGTATACCATGGTTTCTTTACGCCTTTGAACAACTGCTCTAGTTTTGGCCCATCAAAAAAATAAGCGATGAAAAACAATCTCACAGAGAAAATGCAGAGGCGTACGACACTAAAAATGTATTGGTCATGGCGCAAAGAAAATGTGAAACTCAAGTTGAATAAAAAACTTTTTTAAGATGGAGAATATCCTATCAAATTTACCAACCCCATTAGAATTGGTTTTTGACCCCATTTCATACATAGTATATGGTATCTACATCGTATTGATGGCTTGGGAAGCATTGTTGCCCGCCCGTAAACTGCCAAAAATCAAATATTGGAAGCTAAAAGGCTTCATCGCATTTACCCTATTTTTCTTTTTATCATCATACCTGCCTTTGATTTGGGACACTTACTTGGCCAAATACCAACTTTTTGATTTGACCATTTTGGGTACGGGCTGGGGTGCGGTCGTTGGGGTCTTGGTTTATGAGCTCGGGGTCTATGTATGGCATCGAAGCATGCACAACAGCAATATGCTTTGGAAGGTATTTCACCAAATGCACCACAGTGCCGAACGTTTGGATAGCTATGGCGCCTTTTATTTCAGTCCGATGGACATGATTGGCTTTACATTTTTGGGGAGTCTCTGTCTGGTCGTAATTGCCGGTTTTACACCAGAGGCCACAACACTGATCATTTTGATTACTACGTTCTTTTCAATTTTTCAGCACAGCAATATCAAGACCTCTGTATGGGTCGGGTACCTTATTCAGCGACCTGAAGCCCATGCAATACACCACGCTAAAGGCATTCATGCCTATAATTACTCTGATATATCGCTCTTTGATATTCTGTTCGGAACGTTCAAGAATCCGAAAGGGTATGACCACGAAACAGGGTTTTACGATGGGGCGTCGTCTAAAGTGAGTGATATGCTTTTGTTCAAAGATGTTTCAAAGGAAGAAAACTAGAAATCATTTTTGATGCAAGAAGCAAGGACTGGGTTTTCGAGCAAGATTGGATTTATAGCGGCGGCAGCGGGATCAGCAGTCGGTTTGGGAAACATCTGGAAGTTTCCCTTTGAAGTGGGTGAAAGCGGTGGAGCGGCTTTTGTAATCATCTATTTGATATTTTGCTTCACGCTCTGCTTTCCCTTGATGGTGGCTGAAATTGCCATTGGCAGAAAGACCCAGAGAAACCCCGTGGGTGCGTTTACTGTTCTGGGGCATGGCAAATGGTCATTCATTGGAAAAATGGGCCTTTTTTCGTGTATTCTGATTTTGTCTTTTTACAATGTAGTGGCTGGTTGGTGCTTTGGCTATCTGGTAGAAATATTGCTGGGCAATTTTTCCATTGGCGAGCAGTTTCCCCTTTTTGTCAAAGACATCATCAAAGTGGGGGGCTATTCCGTTATTTTTATGGCTACCACGGCATATATTGTTTCCAAGGGCATTTCTAAAGGAGTTGAAAAGGCTGCAAAACTCCTGATGCCCATTTTGTTCTTCATCATTATTCTGTTGGCCGCTTACGCAATGACCCTACCGGGGGCTGCCGAAGCGGTGGAATTTTACCTTCTGCCTGATTTCTCAAAAATTACGGGAAAGGTAGTCTACAATGCCTTGGGACACGCTTTTTTCTCCTTGTCATTGGGCATGGGCGCTATGATTACATACGGAAGCTATGTCAGCAAAGAAGATAATATCATCAGTTCAGCAGTTGCCATAACATTGCTCGATGTAGGTATTGCCTTTTTGGCCGGGCTGATGCTGTTCCCCATTGTGATTTCTCAGGGATTGGACACCCATGGTGGGGCCGGATTGGTCTTTATGTCATTGCCAAGAGTGTTTGGCGACATGGGAACTGTATTAGGCACTGTTGTTGGAACACTTTTTTTCTTGTTGTTGTCCTTTGCCGCCCTGACTTCAACAGTATCCATATTGGAGATTCCGGTTTCGTATCTGGTCGATGAGAGAGCGATGAAACGACCCAAAGCGGTGTGGCTGGTCGCTGGCGGAATTTTTCTATTGGGAATACCGTCGCTACTATCCAATGGCTACTCTTCGTTTTTCACTCAGTTTGTCACCTATTTTGGAGCATCAGGGCCGACTGATTTTATGACCCTGATTTCCGATGTGGCCAGCAATTCATTTTTGCCCTTGGGAGGTTTTCTGATAGCGCTTTTTGTCGCTTTTATATGGAGGAAGGAAAAGCTTTTTAAAGAGATTTCAAACGGAGAAAAAGGCCACCCCAATAGGTTCATCTCCAAGTTTTTGGGATTCTCCATTACATATTTATGTCCGTGGATTCTTGGCGCTGTCTTTATACTGAACGTCTTGGATAAATTTTTTGGTGTAACCATTTATTAGACGCACGATGAACACTACCGAAGTATCTGGTCCAATCATCAATTACAAAAGGTTTGGCAAATTTAAGATTCGCCACGTACTGCCATCAGATAATGAACCTATAAAAAAACTGATTTTGGAAGTCTGGAGGGAGCTCAAAGCTGACAAGCATCATCTGAGCGACCCTGAACTTGACAACATGTTCGAAGCATATCACGAAGAAAAATCTGCGTTTTGGGTACTCACCGTCAATGACAAAATCATTGGCACCATAGGCATACAACCTTTACGCACCAATCGACAAATCGGTTGTGAGCTTAAAAAGTTTTACATCAAAAAATCATGGCGAGGATTTGGTATGGGTTGGGAACTGATTGAATGCTGTTTGGCAAAGGCCCGTGAGTTGAAGTACCAAGAGTGCTATCTAGAAACCGATTCATCCCTAAAAAGGGCAGGAAAAATATATGAACGATTAGGATTTGTGCCCATTGCTGAAGGTGTTGCTCTTCCCTTTACAAAATACCGCTGGCACAAAAAAAACCTGATAAATCATGACCATGAAAAAAATTTCAAAAATGAATAAAGTACTTACTCTCTTTTTGACGAGTGCTTTTTGTATACAGAGCCTTCACTCTCAAAAGATTATCTGTAGACAAGGTCAAATTTCTTTTTTTTCATATACCTCAGTTGAGAACATAGAGGCCCAGAACAATCAGGTCTTTAGCGCCATTGATACAGAAAATTCTAAAATTGAAATTAGCATGCTTATGAATGCCTTTATGTTTGAGAAGGCCTTGATGTATGAACATTTCAACAAGAATTATATCGAATCTGATATATACCCAAAAGCCACGTTTACAGGTAAAATTTTAGATTTTGAACCTAAGGTAGAAGGCACCCAGGTAAAAATGGTACAAGGGGCATTTACCATGCATGGAGTTACGGAACAACTGGTAATCAAGGCAAAAATCAAAAAATCAGGCAATGACATTACCTTGACGGGAAGTTTTGAAACATTGGTAGAAACCTACAACATAAAAATTCCACCACTATTGGCAGGCAATATTGCCAAAACAATAGCTGTTGATTTTAAGCTCGAATATCAACTGCAAAATGAAATGGAAATATCCCATACTTTAAAAACTACCAAATGATTCAAAGATTACAATTGATTACCAAGGTTATATACTTACTCGTAACGGTTGTTTTAGCATTTTCTGGATGTAAAAATAAAGAGGATGCATTGACTTTAGCTACATATACTTATTCAACAAACAATCGGATAGATAATTTAAAACCACTATCCTACGATTTGGAAAAGATTTTGGAACGGCGCGTAGAGATAAAAAGTTATCCGGATGTATTATCGTTCATCAATGGTATCAAATCCAACGATGTTGACATCGGATTTATTAATACGCTGGGTTATTTACTTCTTTCTTTGGATAACAAAAATATGCAGCCAATTGCTACCCTCAAGGTAAGGGATGATGCAGTAGACAATTATAAAACGGTTCTTTTGACAAATAATGAAGATATTACTGATTCAACTTCATTGAAAAAAAATGCCGATAAGTTGTCGATGACCTTTGTGGCAACAGGTTCGACATCCGGTAACCTTGTACCACGGCTTTTTTTGAGTTCAATAGGTATAGAATCTCCAGAGAAACATTTCAAAGAAGTAAACTACGGAGGAAATCATACAACGACCCTCGAAAAACTTAAAACTGGTAAGACCGATATCTGTGCCATTGGCAGCAATGAATACTGTGAACAGCTTCAAAAAGATTCCACACTTTTACAATCGACCAAAGTGCTTTGGATGTCAAAAGAGATTCCCTTGGGGCCAGTTTTAGTCAACAAAGAATTTTCAGGGCTTGATAAAGAAAGGATCATCACGCTGCTGGTGAACCTACATGAAACCGGACCTGAAACATTTAAGTCAATCAAGGAAGGGTGGTCAGAAGCTAAACAAGTAGAAAAATTTTATCCGATTACCGATAAATATTACGACTGTTTCAGAAAAGTAGATGGAAAAAGCACCCATTTATCAGCGGTCTTAAATTCTTTCGTAGGATATTAGTCGCTAAGAGTAAAAGTATTTCAAAAACAATACGACGTAAGTCTTCTTGGTCAATTGATTAATTTCGACCTATGCAATCCCGTCTTGTAAGTATCCTCATCCCCTTTAAAAACACAGCCCATTTTTTGGGGGAATGCTTAGATTCCATTCAAAATCAAACCTATACCGATTGGGAAGTCTTGGCTGTGGATGACCACTCTGAGGATGAGAGTTTTCAGTTTGCGAAATCCTTTTCCCGTAAAGACGAGCGAATCAAGGTCTTCAAGAATGATGGAATCGGAATCATACCCGCCCTACGAACCGCCTACCAACATTCCAGCGGAGAATTCATCACCCGAATGGACTCTGACGATATCATGAAGCCGAATCGGCTACAGGTCATGGTCGAATCCTTGCAGAAATCTGGTAAAGGATATGTGGCTGTGGGTCAGGTCCACTATTTTTCTGATCGCGGTATCAGCGATGGCTACGACCGATATGAAAAGTGGTTGAACGAGTTGACATCCAAAGGAAAGAATTACTCAGAAATCTACAAGGAATGCGTGATTCCCTCACCCTGTTGGATTGTCTATCGAGACGATTTTGAAAAATGTGGTGCCTTTCGGTCTGACCGATATCCTGAGGACTACGATTTGACTTTTCGGTTCTACGAGAGGAGGTTACAAGTGATACCATGTTCAAAGGTGCTTCACCTGTGGCGCGATTATGACACACGTACCTCACGTACCCATGAACACTATGCGCAGAATTATTTTTTGGATATCAAACTGCATTATTTCTTAAAGTTGGATTACGATCCCCATCGCCCATTGGTAGTATGGGGCGCAGGATTTAAAGGAAAAACCATTGCCAAAAAGCTGCTAAACCAAAACATTGACTTCACATGGCTATGCGACAATCCCAATAAAATCGACAAAAAAATCTATGGGCAGCCCATGCGACATTTTTCAGTTCTCGAAACGCTTAAAAATCCGCAAAGTATTGTGACCGTTGCCAATGAAGAAGCACAAAAAGAAATTGTTGGATATCTCACCAAATTGGGGCAACAACCGATGGATGATTATTTTTTCTTTTGCTGAAAGAAGTCTAAAGGCTTGGTATCGACTGTGCATTGTACCCGACCCAGCCTATCGCAGCCATTCACATAAACAACTGTTAAACTCATAAACTCTAAACAACAAACACTTCAACAATAAACATATTGACTATATTTGGCCAATCGTATTGGGAATGCAGTTCAAACATCCAGAAATTCTTTGGGCCCTACTCTTGCTCCTGATTCCCATTTTCATACATCTTTTTCAATTACGTCGCTTTAAAAAGACCCCGTTCACCAACGTTGCCATGCTGCAAAAAGTGGTATCAGAGTCTCGCAAGAGCAACCAGCTAAAAAAATGGTTGTTGCTTTTGTCGCGATTGGGATTGTTGGCCGCACTGGTCTTTGCCTTTGCACAACCTTTTTCAGCTGAAACTACGGCACTCACACCGAAGGAAACCGTAATCTACCTCGACAATTCCTTTAGTATGCAGGCCAAGAAAAACGGATTTTCATTGCTGGAAAGTGCCGTTCAAGAATTGGCGAAGAGCATTGACGAAGAAACCAGTTTTAGCCTGTTCACAAATAATAAAACCTTTAGGGAAACCACTATCAAGGATGTTCAAAACGAGCTGTTGGCATTAAGGTATTCGCACAATCAATTGAACATGGATGCCGTTCGGCTCAAGGCCGGCACTTTGTTCAAGAACAATGATGCCACGGTAAAGCAATTGATTGTTTTATCAGATTTTCAAAACCGTTCGATACGTCCTGATACGGTTTCAACCATCAAAGAATATCTTGTTGCATTACAGGCCGATGCCATCACCAATGTTTCACTTGACTCGCTTTTTTTTGACGACAGCACCTCATCTGCATCAGAGATCACGGTTCGTGTATCGGGAGCTTCCGCTGATGAAAACATCCCTATTTCCCTTTACAATGGTGAAAACCTGATTGCAAAATCCTCAGCCAATTTGAATGAAGACGGCAATGCCGAAGCAGTCTTCTCACTTCCCACCGGGCAAACCATCAATGGCCGTGTTTTCATCGTTGATGGCGGCCTATCGTACGACAACACACTCTACTTCAATATCGATGCGAAGCACATTATCAACGTTATGGGCATCGCTTCTTCAGATGGTGAATACCTGAGACGGCTGTTTCCACAAGAGGAGTTCAATCTAACCCTATCAAGCCTAGATCAGTTGGATTATAGCCAGATAGACCGTCAAAATCTCATCGTTTTAGATGGCTTGGCTCAAATACCCACAAGTTTGCAGCGTGTGTTGAAGAACTTCTATGACGATGGGGGGAGTCTGGTGATTATTCCTTCCAACAAAAGTGAGGTTACCACATATAACTCGTTATTGTCAAACTTTACCAGAATTCAATTTGGGGAATTGATATCTGAAACACAAAAAATCTCTGAAATTGCCTTTGACCACCCGTTGTACCGCAATGTTTTTGAGAAACGCATCAGAAACTTTCAGAACCCAGAGGTGAATAACTATTTTTCGGTGAATTCCAATGTGCTGCCGATACTGTCATTTCAGGGTGGTGCCCCTTTTTTGACGGGCGGTGACAGACTGTATGTATTTACGGCACCGATTGATGATGAGAACTCGAATTTCAAAAATTCACCGCTCATCGTACCCACATTCTACAATATGGCAGTGCAGAGTTTGCAAAGTCCAGAACCTTATTTTAGAATCAGTGAGCCAGCAACAGTTGATATCGAAGTATCTCTGGGGCCCGATAATATTTTAAGTCTTTCAAAGGAAGATGTAGAATTGATACCAAGACAGCAATCTTACACCAATAAAGTTTCCCTTTTTTTTGACGATAGTGTTGCCGAAGCGGGCATCTATCAAGTCAAGGATAAGGACAGTGTTTACCGAAACATAAGTTTTAACTATCCGAGAAATGAAAGTGAACTGCGCTATGCCGAGACAGAAAATTCCGATACGGATATTAGTTCGCTTTTTGAACGCTTGAAAGTAGCGAGTGAAGTGACCCCGTATTGGAAATGGTTTGTTATTTTAGCCTTGGTTTTTGCGCTACTTGAGGTTCTCATTCAAAAATTCGTTGCATGAACATTGTTCTGAAGTCTGCTACCATACTTTCACCCGATGACACGTCATTACATCGCAAAAAGCGGGATATTCTGATTTCAAAGGGAACCATAGAAAAAATAGCGGCGAAAATAGATGTCCCAAAAAATGTTAGGGCCATCGATTATGACAATCTGCATGTTTCAACAGGGTGGTTCGATTCGGGGGTGGGCTTTGGCGAACCCGGTTATGAAGAGCGTGAGACCATTGCCAATGGACTGAACGTAGCCGCTGCCAGTGGGTTTACTGATGTTTTACTGAATCCCAATACCAATCCCACGCCAGATACCAGCTCAGATATCATCTTTTTGAAAGAGCGGGCCAAAGGTTTTGCAACCAACCTGCACCCTATTGGCAATTTGACCGTAGGTGGAAAAGGTCAGGATTTAGCGGAACTTTTTGATATGCAGAAAGCCGGCGCGGTAGCATTTTATGATTTTAAACATGCGCTGTCAAATCCGAACCTTTTGAAAATTGCACTGTTATATGTCCAGAATTTTGAGGGATTGGTGTGCTCATTCCCTCAAAATGAGCAGATCAAATCCCATGGCAATGTCAACGAGGGGCCAGTATCGACAAAACTGGGCATGAAGGGATTTCCGTCGCTTTCGGAAGAACTTCAAATAAATAGCGATTTATTTGTACTAGAATATACTGGAGGTAAGTTGCACATTCCGACGATTTCCTCCGCTAAATCGGTCAAGCTGATTGTCGACGCCAAGAAAAAGGGATTGGATGTCACCTGCAGTGTCGCGTTGCACAACCTGTTCTTTACCGACGACGTTTTGGCTGATTTCGACCCCAATTTTAAGGTGATTCCACCACTACGCAGCAAAAATGATCAAAAGGCCCTGTTAAAAGGACTTAAAGATGGTACCATCGATTTTGTGACTACCGACCATACGCCGATGGATATTGAGCACAAACGTGTTGAGTTTGACAATGCAGCTTACGGCACCCTTGGTCTTGAAAGTGCTTTCGGTATTCTCAACCAGCTCTTCTCAACAGATGAAGCCATTTCGTTGTTGACAAAGGGCCGTGAACGGTTTGGAATATCAGTGCCCAAATTAAAAGAAGGAGAGAAAGCCAGTATCACGTTGTTTAATCCAGATGTTGAAAAAACACTTTCTGAAGAAGACCTTCGCTCTACCTCAAAAAATAGCATGTTTTTGGGTGCTCCGTTAAAAGGTAGCGTCTACGGAGTCATCAACAATGGCATACTTCAAGAATAATGGCAGAAAGGGTAGAAGGAAAAACCACAGCCATTATTGCCTATTGTACCATCGTGGGCTGTTTGATTGCCATCACCATGAATCTAGAACCAAAGCATGCGTTTGCAAGATTCCATATGCGACAGGCCTTCGGAATTCACCTGATTTTTCATGCCATAGCCTTTGTCTTCAGCAGTTATGACTTCTTTTTGGCATGGCAAATATTGACGCTTTGCTACCTGCTTTTGCTTGTTTATGGATTATTTCTAGCCTCTAAAAATCAAAAAATAGCATTGCCGATACTGGGAAGCTATTTTCAAAAATGGTTTACTTTTATTTCATAAATAGATATTAGACAGTAGACTTGAGATTTTAGACTTTTTTTAATTCTTAAAAAAAACCATAACTCTGAACTGGTAACTCTAAACTGATAACTCGTAACTCATAATTAAAATATGTCCCCCGCCCCACTCCCTTTAGAACATCTTGTACGGCCTTCAAGCCAGAAAGAAAATCCGCCTTTGGCATTGCTGCTTCACGGTTATGGCAGTAATGAAGAAGACCTTTTTTCATTCGCCTCTGAGCTGCCCGAAGAATTGTTGGTCATTTCGGCCCGTGCCCCACATAATCTTGAAATGTTCGGTCATGCCTGGTATGCCATCAATTTTGATGCAGCCCATGGAAAATGGAGCGATGACAAACAGGCCATTGAGTCACGTGAAAAAATTGTGGCTTTTATCGACGAGGCCATTGAAGTCTATGGTGCAGACTCAACCAATGTGACGTTGATCGGCTTTAGCCAAGGTACGGTATTGAGCTATGCGGTGGCACTCTCATACCCTCAAAAAATCAAGAATGTTGTTGCGCTGAGCGGCTACATTAACGAAGCCATTTTGGTGGATGGCTATGAAAACAATGATTTTTCTAGGTTGAACATCTATGCCTCCCATGGACAGGTAGATCAGGTCATTCCGTTGGAATGGGCCCAAAGGACCCCTAATTTTCTTAAGAATTTAGGTATTGCCCACAAATACGAGGAATTTCCCATAGGGCATGGCGTTTCGCCACAGAATTTTTATTCATTTAAAAGCTGGTTGGAGGAACGGATGTAACACTAAAATTAGTATAGGTGACATAGTTTTTTAGCAAAAAAGCCGTTTTGACTGGATTTGGAGTTGCGTTGGGCCTTACCATTTATGACTTGATATTCAAAAATGGGATAAATTACTCAAAACTGATTATCACCTTCATTGTTTCAATCCTCCTTTTTTCACTGTTCTTTTATGCAAAGGGTAACAAATCGTAAAAAAGAGTTATGGGGCATTTACTGACTCCTCGCATACAACAAATGGTCAAGTAGCGTAAAATCCACTCCAAAATCGTCTTTCAACTCATACTGGATCACCAAATCGCCCCAATATTTACCGTCTGAAAAATCGGCCAAAATCCATTTGTGGTTCAACACTTTTATTTTGTTGATTTTAAAATCACTTTCCATACCCTCATAGGGAATCAGGGGATTGTCTCCCTTGCGTTCATTGGTTTCCAAGAGCTTGTCTTCAATATATCGGGTCGGATTTTTTAAATTCAAATGGTCGTAATAGGCCAGGGCATCGTCATTGTTCTCCAAAGAAAAATATTGCATATCCAACAAGCGAAGCTTTTCTGCCTTCAGGGAATCTTCGAGGTTTGAAACTTTTTCTTCAAGACGTTCAACCTTAGCGTTTTGTGTTTTCTGATAGTTATTTGAGCTCACAAAAAGGTACAGGGCAATCAAGGCCATAAACACGAAAAGGTAGAGAAATATATTGCGTTTCATTTATACATTGATTTTTAAATTATCATGGGCCAAGTGCACATTGGGCGGCAGCTTGGCTTCCACTGCTTCGTGAAATCCCAGCAAATGGCTGATGTGGGTAAAATAGGTGGTGTCGGCGTCCACAGTTTTGGCAAAATCGAGTGCTTCCTCCAAGTTAAAATGCGAATGGTGGGGCTCTTTCCGCAGGGCATTCACGACCAAGACCTTTACATTCTTTATTTTTTCGATTTGGGCATCCTCCATCCGTTTGACATCCGTGAGATATACAAAATCCTTGATTTTGAAGCCAAAAATGGGCAATCGATTGTGAAAGGCCTCGATAGGTTCGACCATAAGCCCATTCAAATCAAAGGGTTCATCCTTATTGATTTTATTGACCTTTACCGCCGGTGCCCCGGGATAACGGTCACCATCAGCAAAAATATAATAGAACCGTTTTTTTAGGGATTTGATGACGCGCTTATCGGCATAAATCGGAATATCGCCCTGCCGGAAGAAAAAGGGTCGAATATCATCCAATCCCGCAGTATGGTCGGCATGTTCGTGGGTGAACAGAATGCCATCCAATTTTTCTATGGGGTTGGTCAATAGCTGCTGCCTAAAATCTGGGCCGCAGTCGATGACGTAATTGAAGGAGTTGTATGAAACCAAGACCGAAACCCGAAGTCGTTTGTCTTTGGGGTCATCACTCAAACAAACAGGATGCTGGCTGCCAATAATCGGAATACCCTGAGAGGTACCCGTGCCCAAAAAGGTAATCGTTAACCGTTCATCCATCCAAATCAAAATTATAACATATTTATGTAATTAAGTGGGGCAACTTTTTAACTTTGTAAATAGTGAACTACCTCGGGGCAAGCCCATGAGGCATTCAAAGCAACAGCAGCTTAAAATTTCGACAGTCCCGTCCCGATAGTTATCGGGAGTTATTGGGACCAACGCATATAAATCTCGATTATCGAGTTAAAACTGACCGCATGGCTCCCTTTCTCGACAAGGAAAGTGAATTTGAAAACATTCCTTCCATCAAAGCGAAAACCCTCCGCATTAATTTGAATCCTGATATCTATGGAACTTTCGCCGAAATCGGCGCAGGTCAAGAAACCGCGCGACACTTCTTCAGGGCCGGCGGTGCCTCGGGTACCATTGCCAAGGCCATGAGTGCCTATGACAAAGCTTTCAGCGATGCGATTTACGGTGTTGAAGACGACGGGCGCTATGTGACCCAGAGCCGGTTGAAAAAAATGCTGGACCATGAAATGAACCTCATGGAAGAGCGTATCGATAAGACAAACCGTCCTGATATGCTTTTCTTCTGTTATGCCAACACCGTCGCCACCATCGATTTTTCAAAACGCTACAAAGGTCACGGTTGGATAGGTATAAAGTTTCAATTAGATCCCAAACAGAAGGCGTACGATGAAATCATCTTGCATGTACGCTTTAAGCAAAACGAGGCACGGTTACAGCAAGAAACGCTGGGTATTTTGGGGGTCAACCTGGTCTACGGCGCTTTTTTCAAGCATGACAAGCCCAAAAAATTGCTGAAATACCTGTACGACCATATTGACCGTGATACCGTAGAGATTGACATGATCAACTTTTTGGGTCCTAATTTTTCAGGTGTTGACAACCGCTTGATGAGCCTACAGCTGATTAGAAATGACATGACCGATGCCGTGATGTTCGGGCCAGACGGCAACAATCTTTTACCAGCATCTGTATTGTACAAAAAGAACATTCTGGCACTTCGCGGAAGTTTTCGCCCGGTGACCAAGGTGAATATGGACATGTTCCAGAAATCGTACGACATCTTCATCCGTGAGCAGACCGTCGACTATGACAACACCATCGTCATCTTTGAGATAACATTATCAAACCTTCGGGCCTCGGGTGAGATTGATGAGCGTGATTTTATGGATCGGGCCGAATTGCTATGCTCGTTAGGGCATTTTGTGATGATTTCCAAATTTCAGGAATATTATAAGCTGGTCGAATATTTCAACAACTACACCAAAAACAGGATTGGCCTCACCATGGGCATCAACAATTTGATCGATGTATTCGACGAAAAATATTACCGCCACCTAAGTGGCGGCATCTTAGAGGCCTTTGGAAAGCTCTTTTTCAAAGATTTAAAGGTCTACCTCTACCCAATGAAAGACCCAGAAACTGGGCAGATTTTGACGAGCAACAATGTAAAGGTGCACCCCCGTATGAAAGAGCTCTACAAGTTCTTCAAATATAACGGCAAGGTGATGGATATCATTGACTACGATCCTGACATCATGCATATTTTCTCAAGGGATGTGCTCAAGAAAATCATGAATGGCGAAGACGGTTGGGAAGAAATGCTGCCCGAGGGAATTTCAGAAGTCATCAAAGAAAAAAATCTCTTTATCAGAAAGCAATTGCCCGTAAAAGAGACCCCAAAAGAGGAGGTCAAAAAAATCAAAAAAGAAAAGCCCGAGAACCAGGCCAAGGAAAAAAAGGAAAAAGTTTAATATTCTGATTGCCAATTGTTATAAACCTCCACCGAGCGTATGTTCGGTCAAACGACTTTGAGGCTTCTTTGTAACATATTCCAATAGTACAATTTAGATTTTTCTTAAGATGGATTTGATGTTGTGATGCATATTTTAGTTATTCTTACTTAAATCTTATCCAATGAAAAAAATTATGCTTCTGTTAGTCCTTTTACTCTCTTTTAGATTTAGCTACTCACAATATAAAGTGGAGCCGCCAGAGGGATACACTTTAGAAATAGGAAACATGGTATATATGCTCGAAGAGCTAAAAGGTCGTATAACACAGATGGTGCAAGATATGGGTACCGAACAAATAGACTATCTCATTGATGAGGATGCTAACAGTATTGGGGCATTGATTTTACACTTGGCCTCTACGGAAGCCTATTATCAGATAGAAAGTCTCGAAAATCGCTCATTTAACAAAGAGGAAGAAGAAAAATGGATGCTCGGAGCCGGTTTGGGCATTGCATCCAGAGAGAAAATCAAGGGTAAGCCCATAACGCATTACTTGGATATATGGGATGAGGTCAGAAGTAAAACCTTATCAGGATTGAAACAAAAAGACGATAAATGGTTCGCTGAAACACCCGATGGTGAAGTAAGCCACCATTGGGCCTGGTACCACGTTATGGAACACCAAGCCGTTCACATGGGTCAAATCTCGCACATCAAAAAAAGGATTCCTAAATAAGTATTCCCGAAACAATGAAGAAAAAAGTTTTTGTTGGAAAGGAAATATCTAGGAAACAAAAGTTAGAGCAATAGCTGGATGCTGGATGCTCAACAGAAAAATAATTTTCAAACATCGAGCACCTAGCATCGGGCATCGAACAAATCACCCTTCCAAAATCTGTGCTGCGTGTTCTTTGGCCTTTACCTTATCGATTACCCGCTCAACAACGCCATTTTCATCAATGACAAAGGTGGTTCTGTGAATACCGTCAAACTCACGGCCCATAAACTTTTTTGGTCCCCAAACCCCAAACGCCTCAATCACCGTATGGTCTTCATCGGCCAGTAGGGGATACGGAAAATCAAATTTCTTTTTAAAGTTCGATTGTTTGCGCTGTGAATCTTCACTTACGCCAAGAATCTCATAACCAGAATCTTGAAGTTCTTTGTAATGGTCACGAAGGTTACAGGCCTCTGTGGTACATGTGGGTGTATTGGCACGAGGATAGAAAAAAACGACCAATTTTTTGCCTTTGTAATCTGAGAGGTTAATGGTGTTGCCGTCTTGGTCTTTTGCCGAAAAATCAGGTACTTTTGCTCCTTCTTTTAATGTATTCATCGTAGTTTTTATAGTGTTTAATTATTTTTATTCAAAGTTAAACAAAATATGACCAAATCAGAAAAAGTAACTTTTGTAATCAACACTTTGAATGAGATTTATCCCACTATTCCGGTACCATTGGAGCATAAAGATCCATATACGTTACTTATTGCCGTTTTACTTTCTGCCCAAAGTACCGATGTACGGGTCAATCAGATTACCCCTTTGCTTTTTGAACGGGCCGATAATCCGTTTGATATGGTCAAACTTTCGGTGGATGAAATCCGTGAAATCATCAAACCTGTCGGGCTTTCGCCCATGAAATCCAAAGGCATCTATGGTCTATCAAAAATCTTGATTGAAAAATACGATGGAAAAGTGCCACAGGATATTGATTTGTTGGAAGAACTACCTTCCGTGGGCCACAAAACGGCCAGCGTGGTGGTTTCTCAAGCTTTTGGCATTCCTGCTTTTCCTGTGGATACCCACATCCACCGATTGATGTACCGTTGGGGATTTTCAAACGGGAAAAATGTGGTGCAGACCGAAAAAGATGCCAAACGATTGTTTCCAAAAGAACTGTGGAATCGATTGCATCTTCAAATTATTTGGTACGGACGGGAATATTCTCCCGCACGTGGTTGGGATTTTGAGAACGACATCATCACGAAGACCATCGGCAGAAAATCGGTCATCAACGAGTGGTACAAACATAAAAAAAGCCGCTAAAAGCGGCTTTTATATTGTTCTTTCCGGATATTAATTCAAAATTGACTCGAATTTAATATCTTGATAATCAGTAATTTGTAATGATTTTGAAAATCCCAATAAAAACTTGACCGTTTCGGGCCTTGCTTTTACGATTTTACATTTTTGTCGTTCTTCAGAGTAAATTCCTTCCATATTTCAGCGTTATAGTTATATATCAATAACGCCACCAAAATGGAAATATTGTTTCGTTCGACCAGCTGCCGATTAATTCGTTAAAACGATATTGTGCTTGTTGACAATCTTTCTGAGGTTGATCAGTGCGTAGCGCATCCTTCCTAAAGCCGTGTTGATACTGACACCAGTGTTTTCTGCAATTTCTTTAAAGCTCATGTCTTTGTAGATACGCATCATTAAAACCTCTCTTTGGTCATCGGGCAGTTCTTCTATCAAAATGGATAGGTCGCTATCGATCTGGTCTTTTATCAACTGTTTTTCAGCATTCAATTTATCATCTTTGATGACCGAGAAAATGTTGAAATCATCACTGCCTTCAAATTTGGGCATACGCTTGTTCTTACGAAAGTGGTCAATGATAAGGTTGTGGGCGATACGCATGACCCAAGGCAAAAATTTGCCTTCTTCGCTATAAGAACCTCTTTTTAAGGTTTTTATCACTTTGATGAACGTATCTTGAAAGATGTCTTCCGTGATATCCCTATCCAAGACCTTTGAATAGATAAAACTTGAAATTCTTTGGTTGTGGCGGTTGATTAAGGTTTCGAGGGCTTTTTCGTCTCCGTCAATATAATTTCTGACAAGTACCGAGTCGTCTATCTGTAGTTCCATACAAATTACTTTTTTGGTTAAATCACATACCTTCCCTTTACAAGAAAGGCTTTGGAGCTATTAGTTTAATCTTAAAAAGTAATTATACTGTATAGGCCTATTCAGATTTTAATTACACTTCAAATATAGGATGATGAAGTGTTTGTAATGAAACTTATGTTGTGAGTTGCGTTATTTTAGATGTCAAAGTTAATAATCTCATGATTAAGTGCAAATGAGCCTCTCTGATTTCATAATTTCGCTAAATGATTGCATTGAAAGATATTGACCCCAAGCAGAGTATCATCATAAAAGGTGCCAAACTGCACAATCTCAAAAATATTGACGTCGTAATACCCCGAAACAAGCTGGTGGTCATCACCGGGCTTTCAGGTTCGGGCAAGTCAAGTTTGGCTTTTGATACGTTGTATGCTGAAGGCCAACGCCGTTATGTGGAAAGCCTATCGTCGTACGCACGTCAATTTTTGGGCAAGTTGGATAAACCCAAGGTGGACTATATAAAAGGTATTGCCCCGGCCATTGCCATTGAACAGAAGGTAAATTCTACGAATCCACGTTCAACTGTCGGCACGACCACCGAGATTTATGACTATCTCAAATTATTGTTTGCAAGAATAGGCAAGACCATCTCCCCCATTTCAGGAAAGGAAGTCAAAAAACACACTGTCACCGATGTGGTTCGCCATGTGGTCAGTTTTGAGGAGGGCACCAAGCTCTTGTTATTGGCCCCGATAGTGATTCCGCCAGAGCGGGAAGTATTGAAATCGCTGCAATTGTTTTCCAAACAGGGGTACGCACGAATAAAATATGATGGAAAGGTCATGCGGATTGACCAAGTTCCTGATGATATTGGTCGGGAGTTTGATTTGGTGGTGGATAGGATTGTCGTCAAGGATGATGAGGATTTCAGAAATCGCCTTGCCAATGCCATTGACAATGCTTTTTTTGAGGGCAAGGGCCGATGCGCAGTTGAAGTATTGGAAAGTGGGAAGCTGCAAACCTTCAGCAACCAATTTGAACTCGATGGCATGAAGTTTTTAGAGCCCAATGTACACCTGTTCAGCTTTAACAATCCGTATGGGGCCTGCCCCAAATGTGAGGGCTACGGAGATGTCATCGGCATCGACCCCGATTTGGTGGTACCCAATACGGCACTTTCGATTTATGAAAATGCAGTGTTTCCATGGCGGGGCGAGAGCATGTCGTGGTACCGCGACCAATTGGTGAATTCAGCCTACAAATTTGATTTCCCTATCCATAAACCGTGGTTTGAGCTATCCGAAGAGCAAAAACAATTGGTGTGGAACGGCAACCAGCATTTCACCGGGCTTCATGAATTCTTTTCAATGCTGGAGGAAAAGAGCTATAAGATACAGAACCGGGTGATGCTTTCACGCTATCGGGGCAAGACGAAATGTTCGGTATGTGGTGGAAAGCGTTTACGAAAGGAAGCCAATTATGTGAAAATCGATGGCAGCTCCATCTCAGATTTGATTGAACTGCCCATCAAAAAGTTGGTGCCCTTTTTCGAGGAACTCCAACTTTCGGAACACGACCAGACCATCGCCAAAAGGTTGATGAAAGAAATCACCACACGACTGGATTTTCTCGACAAGGTTGGATTGAGCTACCTCACCCTCAACCGAAAATCAAATACACTTTCGGGCGGTGAGAGCCAACGCATCAATCTGGCTACTTCTTTGGGAAGCAGTTTGGTCGGTTCTATGTATATTTTGGATGAACCCAGCATAGGCCTGCACCCCAAAGACACCGAAAATTTGATTTCCGTTTTGAAATCCCTGCGTGATTTGGGCAATACGGTCATCGTGGTCGAACACGATGAGGATATCATGAAGGCGGCAGATGAAGTCATTGATATTGGTCCAGAAGCCGGTACCTTGGGCGGTGAAGTGGTCGCTACGGGGACTTTGGATTCCATTTTGAAAACTGAAACGCTCACTGCATCATATTTGAATGGCTCGATGGAAATAGAAGTTCCCTCAGAACGACGCAACTCTAAAAATTACATTCAAATTGTCGGAGCCCGGGAGAACAACCTAAAAAATATCAATGCTACCTTTCCATTGAACATGCTGACGGTAGTGACCGGAGTTTCAGGGAGTGGCAAGAGCACCTTGGTCAAAAAAATACTCTACCCTGCACTGCTCAAAGAAATCGGTGGGTATGGTGAAAAAGCTGGGCAATTCACCAAAATCGAAGGTAAATATTCGCAGATAAAGCAAGTGGAGTTTGTGGACCAAAATCCCATCGGTAGGTCGTCACGCAGTAATCCCGTGACCTATATCAAGGCCTACGACGATATTCGGGCTTTGTTTGCCTCACAGAAACTGAGCAAGATTCGAAATTATCAGGCGAAGCATTTCTCCTTTAATGTCGATGGTGGTCGTTGTGAAAAATGTAAGGGCGAAGGTGAAATCACGGTAGAAATGCAATTTATGGCCGATGTACATCTCGAATGTGATGTCTGTGAGGGCAAGCGCTTTAAAAAAGAGGTGCTCGAGGTACAGTTTGAAGGCAAGAACATCAATGACATTCTGAACTTGACCATTGACGATGCCATTGCCCATTTTGAGAAACACGAACAAAAGAAAGTGGTACAAAAGTTAAAACCGTTGCAAGATGTAGGTTTGGGCTATGTAACCTTGGGCCAAAGCTCCTCTACGCTGTCGGGCGGTGAAGCACAGCGCATCAAGCTCGCTTCGTTTTTGGTCAAGGGCAGCAATGCCGACAAAACCTTGTTCATCTTTGACGAACCCACGACGGGACTCCATTTTCACGACATCAAAAAACTGTTGAAGTCTTTTGACGAACTCATTGCAAAAGGGCACAGTATTGTGGTCATCGAGCATAACATTGAATTGATTAAATGTGCCGACTATATCATTGACCTTGGCCCTGAGGGTGGTGAAAACGGCGGGCATTTAGTGGCTGAGGGTACTCCTGAAGAGGTGATGCAGAGTAAGGAGTCGCACACAGCAAGGTATTTGAAAGAGAAAATATAGAGTGCTATTTCGTAAAATTTAGGCAGGCCGAAAGAATTCAATAATACGTGAAGAAAATTGATAAAAGCACACGACTCACCAACTACCTCATAGATTATTTTGCAATTTTCTTGGTGTGGATTTTGATTGCTTTTTTCATTGATTCCTCACAAGTTAAAATCCTAATCTTCTACCTATTGTTCTTTTTTTACTACCTGATTTTAGAATCAGTACTTGGGCAAACCCTTGGTAAAATGGTAACAAGCACCTATGTGGTCAGCAAAAATGATGACAGGGCAAGTTTTTTAATGATACTGAAGAGGTCGTTAATCAGGCTAATACCAATAGACCCTTTATCTTATCTATTTGGAACAGAAAAGGGGTTACACGATGTTCTCTCGTCAACGAAGTTGAAGAAAAAATATAAGACCCCCAAGCTACACAAACTCTGATGAATGGTTAAATTTCTCTCTTTCGACTGTGCTTCGACTGCGCTCAGCATGACATGCTCAGAGTAACATGCGCACGGGGACAATTTTAGCTCCTTTCCATAGCTAGGGAAAGGTGGCCCCGACGATACTGTCGGGGTCGGAAGGGGTTGACAAAACCCACCCCAATTCCGATAATTATCGGAATTACCCCTCTCAAGGAGGGGAGCTTACCATGTTATTTTAATATAATGATAATCAATAACTTAATAATCATAAGCCAACTTTGGCACGCTGCTTGATACTATGTGGGTGGGATGTAAATAGTTGCATTCGGAACCTTAAATCCAATATTATGAAAAAGTTTGTACCCATTTTAGCAGTGCTGTTCTTGACGGCCTTTGGGGCCCAAGCAGCTGAGCGTAGCGAAGACAGGTTGGTTCCCAACTATGTACGGGGCTATGGCAACTCCTTCATCTTTGTTGAAAACGGAGTGACCTTCTCTGTATATCCCGATGGTGAATTTGATTTTTATATTGACAATCAAGTGAACGTTGGGGTTGGGGCTCGAATCGGTAATGTAGGTGTTACCTTCAATTCTGGCTTTAACTACAACCCTTTCGTACAGTATGATGATTATGGTGCGGTGATCCAAGTTGAGAACGTACCCATATTTTACGACTTCTATGGTCGTGTATCACTGATTGGTAGTGTAGATGTCTGGTACCGTAACGGTCGCGTACGACGTCTGGGTGGATTGAACGTATTCTGGAACGGTGCTGTTTTCAGCCACTATACAGGATTCATCAACAGATGGAATAGATTCTATGTGTACCGACCATTTCACAGGTGGTTTGCACGCCCAGCAGTTGGTTTCTGTACCGTTTGGAATACCCCTTACAGAAGATTTTATACTCCTGTTCGATATACCTGGTACAGACCCTATCGAAATAATTTCAGGAGGCCGATATACGATTTCGGTAGAAGATACAGCCGCTATGACAATGGCTACAGCTACCGCAATCATTCGCGAAGGTCGAAAATCTATCGCAACGACAATAGGGTTGCCGTACGCCAAAACCGTGGCCGCAGCAATAGGGACTATACCAGTCGCAATGCAGTGACCGAAAGAAGAACGGTCTCTAGGTCAAACCGTGATGGATTACGCGCCAACAGAAACCGTGTGGCCGTTGACCGTAACAAATCGGTGAAGCGAAGCAATGTCCGTAGAGGAGATGGCAATACCGTCAGCAGAAGAAGCAGTTCGGTAAATAGATCAAGCCGAGGTAATACAGTCACCCAACGCAGTGTGACCAAAACGCCTCGAAGAACGACGGTCACTAAAAAAGAGGTGACACGTTCACCAGGTAAAAGAACGGTGACCCAGCGCTCTAAGACCTATAGAAAGCCTCAAGCCAGAACCAATCGTTCTGTAGTGAGCAACAAAAGGAGCGTACAGAGGTCGTCTACTGTAAAAAGAAGTGCCCCAAAGCGCAGTAGCGTCAGTAGGAGTTCTTCGCCGAGCAAAAGAAGTACCGTGAGTAGAAGCAGTACCTCAAGAAGTAGTAGAAATGCAACGAGCTCTAGAAGCTCTAGAAGCTCAAGAAGCAGAAGTTCTAGAGTGAACAGATAATATTAAAGCAGTTTTTAGGTTGGTTAGTTGTTTGACCCCGTAGTAAGTACTTACTTGCTGCGGGGTTTTATCTTATAGCCTTTTTTCGTCATTCCCGCTCCCGATAGCTATCGGAAGGAGGGAATCTCTTTTGAGCATAAAACTGTATTTAGGGAAATCTTCAATCCCTTTCGTCATCCCAAAATTCTTCGGGATTACACCTATGCATTCCTCTCACTACGTTCGTTGGATGCAATATCTGAGGGGAGGAGCTTTTGTCTCCCCTCTAAAAAGAGGGGATTAAGGGGTGTGTAAAAATCATTCCCTTCGTCTCAAGATCTTCGAAATCAATCCGGTCACATCTTCTGAAATATTGAACCGATAGAGCATTCCCACATACATCAAGATCATCAAAGTTGACTTTAAAAGGATATTGATGATGGGGTGGAAGGGAAACTGCAAGTACCAAAACAGCGCACCCACCAACAATAGCAGGGCCAGTATTCTAAAAGTTCCCTTGGTGAAGGGAAGCATCCCGAATTTCAATTGCACGTAGCCCACTTTCAATATATTAAAGATTACAATGGCGATACAACTTGCCAATGCTGCGCCCTCAATGCCCATTTTGGGTATCAACCATAGGTTCAGAAGAATGGTCACAATGGCTAGGCAAACCCCAAAAATGAGTACTGTTTTATAGTATTTGGAATTGTACAGGATAGAGTTGTTGTTTCCCAACAGTGAATCGGCCACTTTGGCCAAACCTATCAGGCATACGACATAAAAGCCACCGCGATACGCTTCAGGAAGCAAAAGGAACAAATCCTCCACATTCAAAACAATCAGCAAAAACAACAATCCGGATGCGATAAAAAGTGTCAGTGATGATTTTTGGTACAGTGCTTTTAATCCTTCTAAATCATTTTTGTTCAGAAATTCTGCAGTCAACGGATAGGTGATTTGGTGCATGGCCCTTGAGGGAACAATGATGACCATGGCTATGTAGACAGCAACCCCATAGAAGGCGACATTTTCGATTTTGATGAATTGATTGATCATGAACTTGTCAATTTCCAACAGAATCAAAGCAGCTGAGCCTCCCAAAATAATCAAAAGGCTGTAGGTCAATATTTCTTTCGTTGCTTTCGGAAAATTGAAATCCAGTTTGGGCCAGCGCAATCGGTAGGCATATAGTTTCATGATCAAGGTCCTGAGCAGGTAAATACCGACCAAGGCCATAAAAAAGACATCAAGGCTTATGAGCTCAAAATAAAGCAGTGCCAGCAAGAGCATCGCCCCAAGCCGCGCAAACACCTCTTTCATTAAATTACCGAAAACCGACCTTAGCTGTACCTTGCCCCACGCATAGAAAACCTCGAAGTAAGCCATTGCAAGACCGACCAAGAAAACATGCCATACGTAATCGTAGACAATGGTGTTTTTTTCAGAGACAAAAGAGGCCACGGTATCGTACCCCAACCATACCAAAATGGCCAAGGGCACCAAAACCAACAATGGGCATAAAAGCATTAAGGTGAGAAAGCCGCTTTTGTCATTTTTGGGTTGGGAGCTGTAAAATTTAACCAAGGTGTTATGTGCGCCAAAAGCCATCAAAGGCATCAAAATAGCGGCAGTGGCCAATATAAAAGTCACAAGGCCGTAATATTCCGGGGACAATATCTGGGTATACAGAAAAAGCGTATTGATTGCACCGATACCAAAACCGATGTATGTAATCACCGTGTTTTGAAAGGATTGCTTTAAGACGATTCCCATGCGATGTACTCAGCTAATGATTTGGTCAGTGACCGGCGACTGTATTTCTCAATACCGCTCGGAGCGACCTGTAAACTGTTGTTTTTGTAGGCCCCGTACCAATTCAAAAGTACTTTTTTTAATCCGTTTTTGTCGTTTGAACGAAAATAGACCCCTGATTCGGTTGCTTCGACCATCTGGCCTGCCTCCCACCCCATCGGGCCAATGGCCAGTATGGGGCGCTGGGCATTCAGGTATTCAAAAAGTTTGCCTGGAATGATGCCCTTGGTTTCCTCAGCATTGATTTCTGTCAAAAGCAACACTTGTGAACGATGTTGGTATTGCAACACTTCATCATGCCCGACATATCCCAAATTTGTTACAAAGTCTGCCAAACCATATTTTTCAAGTGACTGCAGAACAGCTTCCCCTACCACCCCGATCAATCGAATGTTTAAATGTTCACCAAGAGCTTTATGCTCATGAACCAAGTCTTGCAGTACGTCCCAAAGTACTGTGGGATTTCTATCCGTCAACAAGGAGCCGATATGCGATATGGTGAACTTTTCATCCAACGTACCGGCTTTCGCAACAAGTGGCTCAAAACCATTGGTGATGACCTTGATGGGTTTTTGGGTGAGTGCCCTGAACTCATTTTTCGTTGTCCCACTGGTCACCACGATCTTATCGCAACTGATGAGTACCTGATGTTCCAACGCTTTGTGCTTTTGTTGTGATGCCTTGGTGAGCTTAAGTTTTTTGTGGTATCCGATGGATGTCCAAGGATCTCGAAAATCGGTCGTCCATTGAATATTGGGGAATTGCTGCTTCAGTTGCAACCCAATCAAATGCAGGCTATGCGGCGGCCCTGTCGTGATGATACTTTGGATATTTTCTTGTTGGATGATTTTGGAAAGAAAACTGACAGACGGCCTTACCCACGATTTTCGCGCATCGGGAATAAAAAAGTTGCCCCGTATCCAAAGCAATAATTTATCCAAAGCGGATTGTTTTTCCTCTTTGGGGATGATTCCAGAGCTGATGCGCTTTGTTTTTTTGGTGGATAGAAAAGAGGCCCATCGATACGGTTCTGAAATCGGTTGTTTTAAAATTCGCAGGTTTTCAGGAATGTCATCCAACATCGATTTGTCAACAATGGGATAATCGGCGTTCTCTGGAACATAGACAATGGGCTCGTAACCAAACTCAGGAAGGTACTTTACAAATTTCAGCCACCGCTGTACCCCTGGGCCACCTGCTGGTGGCCAATAATAAGCGATGACCAATACTTTTTTCACTTTTTTTCTGATTCCCGTTTTGGTTTCCAAAACGAAAATACGATTCCCCCAACAATCAACAAGCCCAACAAAATATTGCTGGCCAAGGCGATTTGGCTGCCTGTCTTAACAACTTCAGGTTCAAACTTGAATTCAATGGTATGGTTGCCTGCGGGAGTTTTCATTCCGCGAAGTGCATAGTTGACACGAAGATGGTCAACTGGTTTCCCATCCAAATAGGCATTCCAACCATGGGGATAGTGCATTTCAGAAAAAACGGCAAAGCCCTCATTCAGATTGCTGTATTCGTATTTCAGGGCGTTGGGCCGATAATCCGTCAGTTGTATGGTCGCCATAGAATCAACAGCATACGACAATTTGGTGACCCTGGGGTATTTTTGGGTATCGACCACAGCTTCCATCTCGCTGTCGAAATTTCCCAATTTCTTGATTTCGGCATCCGCACTTTTTACGGGAATGATTTTTGAGACAAACCATGCGTTGCCATTCGCATCGGGATTAACAGCGGGGAAACTCCTTCCCTCCTCATCTTCTTGAATGATGTATTTGGCATTCAGCATGTTCAAGACCTGCAAATTGTTATTGTAGAGGTGAAACTCGAACAAATCTTGCAACCGTCTTGGTTTTGCCGCATGATACCCGCCCAAGGATTGGTGAAAATAGGAAGTTCGTGAACCGTTCAGGCCTTCATTGGGGTCAAACACCCTAAAAATGGAATCGTCGGTATTTATCTGTTCATCGATTGGTGATGCCTGAAATGGTCGCTCGACCCTACGTTGGCGCACAAAATCGTCTTCATTTACATAACGCTGGGCAACACCAACAAGGTCAAATACAAGTAAGAGCCCGAGTGCAATTACAGCAATGTTTCTGTTGATCTTCTCTTTGATGAACAACCACAGCACAAATGCTGTCAACAATACGTAAATGATTGAACGCAAGCTGTCACTAACATATACCGCTTCACGGTCTTCTACAATCATTTCCATCAGCGGTGCGCCAAAATATTGCTGATAGGTCGCATCACGCAACCCCTCAAAATCAAAAAGTCCTTTTGCCAACAACAGCAACACCCCAAGGGAAGCAACGATAATCGTAGAAAGTTTCAAGGCATTCAACTTTGCCTTTTTCTTGACGGATTTTCTAAAAAGCTCGCGCATCCCTAAAATTCCCAAAACCGGAATACAAAGCTCCAATACCACCTGAATTGATGATACCGCACGGAACTTATTGTACAACGGGAAATAATCGATCATAAAATTGGTCAAGGCTGGAAAGTTCTTTCCCCAAGACAGCAATAGCGACAACACCACACCGCCCACAAGCCACCATTTTCGTCTGCCCTTGACCAGAAAAAGCCCCAGAACAAACAGAAATATGACTATGGCTCCCACATAGGCCGGGCCGGCCACAATGGGCTGATTGCCCCAGTACAATGGTAAACTGGATGAAAATTCGAGAGCCTTCGTAGGCGAAAGTCCTTGTTGTGTCAAATATTCATAGGCTTCGGAATCTTTGCCCAGGTCTTCACTACTATTACCGCCATACAATCTCGGCACAAAAAGATTCAATGACTCTGAAATTCCATAGCTGTATTGGGTGATATATTCTTTATCCAATCCAGTAGTAGCTTCTTTCGGACTCCCATCCGGATTTATTGTCAAATCTGATTTCCCGCGGGTACTCCAATCGGCATATTCCTTGGTGGCCATAAGGTTGGTGGCATTGGTGGCAATACCCAACAGTACGGCACCTATCAAAATTCCCACGGAAACAAAAAAATGTTTCAGTTGTTTTTTCTTAATGGCATGAATCAATTGCACCACGCCCAAAACCAAAACCAGCAGCATAAAATAATAGGTCATCTGATAGTGGTTCGCATTGATTTCCAACGCCATGGCCAGTGCCGTCAAAAGAAAACCGAGCACGTATTTTTTTCGAAAGACGAGCACAATGCCTGCCAATACCATCGGAATATAGCCCAACGCATGGGCCTTGGCATTATGACCAACTCCCAAAATAATAATCAGATAGGTGGAAAAACCAAAGGCCAGCGCCCCTAAGATGGCCAATCGATATTCTACCTTCAAACTGAGCATCAAAATGAAGAATCCCAAAAAATACAGAAAGAGATAATCGGCAGGGCGGGGCAAAAAGCGAATCAGGCGGTCAAACTTTTTAATGTAATCATGTGGATAATTGGCCCCCAACTGATAGGTGGGCATACCGCCAAAGGCACTGTTGGTCCAGTATGATTCATTACCTGTGGCTTCCTTAAAGTCATCACGCTCTTTCGCCATGCCCTTGTAAAGGGCGATATCAGATTGGTAAATGGCCTTATCCTGCAATACGGGATAGAAATAGGCTAATGCGGCGACCACAAAAAAAACGATTACAAAAAATACGTTGAGAAATTCCTTAACGGAAAGGTTCATACCTTATAAGTTACTGGTCATTGGGTGAATGTTTCATGAAAACAACAGCAAAGTAACGAATAACTTAATAACAATTTGTGAAAATATTTGCTCAAGCAGCAGTCAGCCAGCTTTCTAAAAATTAAAGGTGATTTTAAGATTCTAACCCCTAATTGTCACTCAATCTCTTCAAAATCGATGTATTCGCCAACTTTTTTTGAAGGATTTGACTTGCGATGTGATTTTCTCTTCACCGTGGTCGCATCGCCATGGTCAGTGGTATCGGAAGTGTTTTGGTAGTGCCCAAACTGCTCTTGAAAGCGTTCTTGGGTCTTTTTGGCGGCATAATTCAGTATTCTTGGAGCCAACCATTTCAAGGTCAATTTGAGTCCGTAGTATACTAATATGAGGATTAAAATCGTTTGTAATACAGCCATTTTCGCTTAATATGATTCAAAATTACATTGTTGGTCTCTCAAAAACCTTTTATGTATCATAAAATAGTATTAAAATCAATTTTAAAGGCGTCTCAATGGCTTACCCTTTTATTCATTGCAGTACCCTCGATTGCCATTTCGCAGTATACCGACGTGATCAATTCAAACCGGCCAGGGCTCTCTGTAAGTGCCTATGCAGTTGGCAAAAATGTGGTACAGGCTGAATTTGGCCCCTTGTACGAACAGCGTGACCATGCCGACCTCAATACGACATCCAATATTTTTGGAGCGGATTTATCCCTACGATACGGATTGCTGTTTGAAGAATTGGAAATCAACTATGAAGGCACGTTTGTGAGCCAAAACATCAGTTTTGACAACTTTGACCTTGAGGAACGCCGCACGGATTTTTCGCGCAACCGATTGGGATTAAAATATTTGATTTACGACCGCTACAAAAATGACAAGCCCAACCTCTATAGCTGGCGTAAAGACAATTTATTTCAACTAAGGAATTTGATTCCCTCTGTATCTTTGTACGGCGGGGCAACCTTTAATTTGGGCGATAATCCGTTCTACCCTGAGGACCCGACCATATCGTACCGCGGTATGGTGGCCACACAGAGCCGACTGACCCCAAGATTTGTGTTGATTACCAATGTGGCCTATGACCGTATCTCGACCGATTTTCCTGAGCTGAGCTATTTGGTGTCGTTGCAACATGCCTTTCGAAATCCGAAATGGAGCGTTTTTGTCGAACACCAGGGCATTGACAGTGACCGTTATTCCGATTTGCTGTTGCGTACGGGCGTTGTCCATTTGTTCAGTGAAAACTTTCAGGCCGATTTCAACCTTGGGGCCAGTTTCAAAAGCACCCCTTCCCGGATTTTTATTTCCACGGGGTTTTCATATCGATTGGACTTCCATAAAGACGAGTTGAAACCAGTGCAACAGCAACAGCCAAAAAGCAAGATTGGGCGAAAAGCAATGAAAAAACGCAAAAAGGGACGCAAAAAGAATAGAAAGAAAGACAAGGTTGATTTTTAATCCTCTCCAGTAAGTCCCCTCTCCAGTTGGAGAGGGGACTTTTTTCTCCTGACCAGAAGAATCGAGAAGTACATTTACCCAACTTACCCTTACATTTACATTCAACTTCTAAGACATCGATTGAATGATTACCGTTAAAGAGGCTACCACCAAAAAAGATTTAAGCCAGTTTGTCAAGTTTCCCTTTAAGCTCTATAAGGGCAATCCCTATTGGGTGCCCCCCATCATCAAGGAAGAATTGGAGAGTTTTGACACCGATAAAAATCCCGTTTTTGAAAATGCCCAGGCCCAATTTTTCTTGGCTTTTAGAGATGGTCAGCTAGTGGGTCGTGTTGCCGCCATCATCAACTGGCTCGAAGTCAACGAACAGGGCCTTAAAAAAATGCGTTTTGGTTGGTTTGACTTTGTGGATGATTTGGAAGTTTCAAAAGCACTTTTGGATAAAGTAGTTGAAATCGGGAAATCCCACGATTTGGAATACATGGAAGGTCCTGTCGGGTTTTCAAATCTCGATAAGGTCGGGGTACTAACGGATGGCTTTGACCATATCGGCACCATGATTACCTGGTACAACCACGCCTACTACCCAAAACATTACGAACATTACGGATTCGTAAAGGAAAAAGGGTATCTAGAGAACAAATTCAAGGCTGCTGCGGCCGACCCTAAATTGTTTGCAAAGGCCAACCTGCTCATCAAAAAAAGGTTTGGCCTGCGCGAGATGAATTTTACCAAAAGCAGTGACATCATGCCTTGGGTAGATAAAATGTTCGATTTGTTCAATGAGACCTACTCGAAACTCTCCTCTTTTGTCAAAATTACCGATGTACAAAAAGAATACTTCAAGAAAAAATACATCGCTTTTATCAATCCCGAATACATCAAATTTGTGGTTGATAAAGAGGATAACCTGATTGCCTTTGCCATTGTGATGCCGTCATTTTCAAAAGCGCTGCAAAAGGCGAACGGTCGTTTGTTTCCGTTTGGATTTTACCATCTGTTGCGGGCAAAAAAGAAAAGCAAGGACGTTATTTTTTATTTGATAGGAATCCATCCTGAATACCAAAACAAGGGGGTCACAGCCATCATTTTTAACGAATACTACCATACTTTTTCAGAAAAGGGTATCGATAACTGCATCCGCACCCCAGAGTTGGAAGAGAATGTCGCCATACGCCAAATGTGGAAGCATTTTGACCCTGTGACCCATAAAAAACGGCAGACATATCGACAAGACTTGTAACATTCCCTTATACATAACCACTAATAATTAAGAATGTGTTATTATGGTGAAAAACCTTCGTCTTCTAAAAAAAGGGGTTCCATTTTTAATCGTTGGTATACTCTTTATCGCACTTATCCTTTTGATACAAAGTCAGAAAAATACGTTGACCAAAGAGCTTTCCCTAGCGATTACATTAGACTTATTATTGACGATACCGCTGTTCTATTTTTTAGCGATACGAAGAGCATCCATCCCGAAAATTACGATAATACCCATTATGATATTGGGGCTTATCATTGGCTCACTAACATTGCCCATTGAGAATCAAAACTACCTCAACCTTTTTAAAACATGGTTTTTGCCCGTAATTGAGTTGACCATTTTCAGTATGTTGGGTTTCAAGCTTGTTCAGGTCACAAGAAGTTTCAAGAAGGAGAAAAATAAAACCCGGGATTTCTACGATTTGATGAAAAGTGTGAGTGCCGAATATCTACCAAAAAACATTGCTTCGCTGTTTGCTACAGAGATTGCCATGGTCTACTATGGATTTTTACACTGGAAACCTCTCAAATTAAGTGACAACGAGTTTTCATACCATAAGAATAGCGGCACACCGGCGTTATTGCTAGCATTTATCTTGATAATAGGTGTTGAGACCTACATTTTGCACATACTACTAATGAAGTGGAATTCGATAATTGCTTGGCTTTTAACCGGATTGAGCATTTACACGGCAATACAGTTTTTTGCTTTTGCAAAATCACTCTCCAAAAGGCCCATCAGTATTACTGATAATTTGGTTATACTCAGGTATGGAATTATGGGGGGAGCAGAAATCAATGTATCCAACATTGGGCATATTCAATTGACCACCACCCCATTTCCAAAAGAAGATGGGTTTAAAAAACTATCTTTTTTAGGAGAGCTTGACAGCCACAATGTGGTCTTAACGGTCAAAAGGAAAAGCTTTTTTAGTGGGATTTACGGCATAAACCAAAAATTTAAAGCACTTGGTTTTTATGTTGATGAACCTGAACAATTCAAAAAAATGCTGGAAAGCCATCCGTTTTTCGATGCTAGCACGAATAAATAACTCCCAAGAACTTGCACTCTTCCTTCCAAAAACATCTTGAAGACCAACTTTCTGAAGAAATCAAGCAGAAATCTCACGTATCGGGAGGTGACATCTCAAACGCCTACAAAATTGATACTGCAAAAAGCACATACTTCGTAAAAAGTTCGTCTGATGACCAAGCTTTGAAAATGTACGAAGCAGAAGCCAAGGGGTTACAACAAATTGCAGCAACCAAAACCATAGCGACACCGAAAGTCATTACAAAAGGTGAATTTGAAGGCAGTGACTACTTAGTATTGGAGTTTATCGCTTCCAAAAGGCCAAATCTACAAGATTTTGAACGATTGGGAGTCCAATTAGCTTCGTTACACCAGGCAAAAAATGATGCTGTTTTTGGTAACGATCACGACAACTTTATCGGCAGTTTGCCTCAGTGTAACAAACGGCATCAAAATTGGGCTGAGTATTATGTGCAAGAGCGTTTGGTGCCCCAATTGCACATGGCAGAGCAGAAATCATTATTGACAATAGCCCAAATTCCTGAAACTGAGATACTGTTAAATCGGTGTCGGCAATTGTTAGGTGAAGTGCCCCCTTCCCTGCTCCATGGCGACCTGTGGGGCGGCAACTATCTTATTACTACTGATGGCACGCCCTATTTGATTGACCCAGCGGTCTATGTCGGGCATTCTGAAGTGGATATCGCTATGACAAAGCTATTTGGTGGTTTTGGTGAATCGTTTTACAAGGCATATCATGAGATCATTCCGCCGAATGAGAATCAATCCGAACTTACAGATATTTACCAGTTGTACTATTTACTGGTACACCTAAACCTGTTTGGCAGTTCTTATTTAGGTTCTGTACTGCGGATTTTGAAGAAGTATTTTTATTGATTCGAATAACACCCCTACCAAAAGCACGCTTTTGGCCGTCCCCTCAAGGGGACAATTATACCTGATATTTTTTAGAATATTTAGTCCCACAGTCAACTCTCCTCCTTTGCAAGGAAGAGAATGAATTCCGAAAGCGAAGTGCTTCGGGAGAAAGAGGTGGTTGAATTACTCGCCCATCGCTGCAGCAACTGCAGCGGAAAGTCGCTTGTACGTGCCATTTTGAAGACGTTCACGAATAGCTGAAAAAGCATCCAAGGTTTCCTCAATGTCCTGCATGGTATGGGTAGCCGTAGGAATCATTCGAAGTAAAATCAATCCTTTAGGTATCACAGGATAAACCACTATGCTACAGAATATTCCATAATTCTCACGAAGGTCTTTGACCAATGCCATCGCTTCGGGAATACTGCCGTTCAAATACACTGGGGTCACACAACTTTGAGTGGTACCGATATCGAATCCGCGTTCTTTGAGTCCGTTTTGAAGCGCATTCACGTTCTCCCAAAGTTTTGCCTTCAGTTCAGGTTTGGTGCGCAACATATCCAAACGTTTCAACGCCCCTTTGACATAGACCATCGGTAACGATTTGGCAAACATTTGCGAACGCATATTATATTTCAGGTAGTCGATAATTTCTTTATCCGAAGCCACAAAAGCCCCGATACCGGCCATTGATTTTGCGAACGTAGCGAGGTAGACATCAATGTCGTCTTGAATACCCTGTTCCTCACCTGCGCCCGCGCCTGTCTTTCCAAGTGTTCCAAAGCCATGGGCATCATCGACCAACAAACGAAATTTGAATTTTTTCTTAAGGCCTACAATATCCTTCAAAATGCCTTGCTCTCCTCGCATACCAAAGACACCTTCAGAAATCACAAGGATTCCCCCACCTGTCTCTTGAGCCATTTTGGTGGCACGTTCCAGATTCTTTTCCAGGCTATCGACATCGTTGTGCATAAAGGTGAAGCGTTTGCCTACATGCAATCGCACCCCATCAATGATACAGGCATGGCAATCCACATCATAAACAATAATATCATCTTTGGTAACCAAGGCATCGATAACCGACATAAACCCCTGATAGCCAAAATTCAAAAGATAGGAAGCCTCTTTGTTGACAAAATCAGCCAGTTCTCGCTCCAGTTTTTCGTGATAGTCGGTATGCCCGCTCATCATTCTAGCACCCATGGGATAGGCCGTTCCATGCTCCAATGCGGCATCGCCGTCAATTCTTTTGATTTCAGGCAGATTCGCCAGCCCTAGATAATCATTGATGCTCCATGTAATGACCTCTTTGCCCTGAAATTTCATTCGATTCGAGATGGGTCCCTCCAATTTGGGGAACACAAAATAGCCTTCTGCCTGCGAGGCCCATTTGCCCAAAGGGCCTTTGTTCTCAATAATTCTATCGAATAAATCTCTCATCTGCCAAGTTCTGAATTATCTGCAAAAATATACATTTTTGGCTAGGTGCCACAACCCATTGCCCATATAAAAAAAACAGCGGCGAATGGCCGCTGCTTCAACTTCCTTGGATTTTTACCGATTATTTTATGAATTCGACGCGTTGCGGCTCTTCAGTATTCTTGGTATCAAAAAAGCCCTGGCTCTCCATCCATTCATTGCTATACACTTTGCTCATATAACGTGATCCATGGTCAGGAAAGATGATAACCACATTGCTGTTTTCTGAAAACTCTCCCTCTGCATTTAATTGATGTACGGCCTGCATGGCAGCACCACTGGTATACCCTAAGAAAAGTCCTTCTGTGTGTGCCAAGGTACGTGCCATGTGGGCACTCTCTTCATCGGTGACCTTGGTATATGAGTCAATGGCTTCAAAATCTGTGGCCGCAGGAATCAAGTTCTTGCCCAAGCCTTCAATCCGGTACGGATACACCTCGTTGTGATCGAACTCTTGTGTTTCGTGAAATTTTTTCAATACAGAACCGTAGGCATCCACTCCCAGAATACGAATGTCGGGGTTCTGCTCTTTCAAATAACGGGCAATACCCGAAATAGTGCCCCCTGTGCCACTGCAGGCCACCAAGTGCGTGATTTGCCCATTGGTCTGTTCCCAAATTTCAGGTCCGGTGGTTTTGTAATGGGCTTCTATATTGAGCTCGTTAAAATATTGGTTGATATAGATAGAGCCGTCGGTTTCTTCATGCAACCGCTTGGCCACTTCATAATAGGAACGTGGGTCGTCAGCACTAACGTGGGCTGGACAGACGTATACCTTGGCACCCATGGCACGAAGCATGTCAATCTTATCTTGTGATGATTTTGAACTTACCGCCAAAATACAGTCATAGCCCTTTACAATGCTTACCATGGCCAAACTGAACCCTGTATTGCCCGAAGTGGTCTCGATAATGGTACTGCCGGGTTTTAAGATGCCCCTGCGCTCGGCCTCTTCAATAATGTATACGGCAATGCGGTCTTTTGATGAATGGCCCGGATTGAACGCCTCAACCTTCGCATAAAAGTTTCCGGTGAGGGATTCGGTTGTCTTGTTCAACTTGATAAGTGGGGTATTGCCAACTAAATCTAAAATGCTGTTATAGGCATTGATTTTGTTTTCCATAGTTTGTGTTAGGTAAGGCTGTTGGGCTTTCGGCCCAATTTAGCCGTGGCAAAATTAATATTTTTATTTTTTATGGGATTTTTCCCTCTAAATCCAATAAAAAGGCAAACTCTTTTGCGGTCTCCTTTATGGCTTCAAACCTTCCGGAAGCACCTCCATGGCCCGCATCCATATTGGTATCCAAAAACAAAAGGTTGTCATCGGTTTTGTAATCCCTGAGCTTGGCCACCCATTTGGCAGGCTCCCAATACTGCACCTGTGAATCATGCAGCCCAGTGGATACATACATGTTCGGATATGCTTTTTGCACCACATTGTCATAGGGTGAATATGAAAGCATGTAGTCGTAATATTCTTTGTCATTCGGATTGCCCCATTCGTCATATTCACCTGTGGTCAGCGGAATGGAATCATCTGACATGGTCGTGATGACATCCACAAAAGGAACAGCGGCGATAATCCCATTATACAATTCTGGTGCAATGTTGACCACGGCACCCATCAACAAGCCGCCCGCTGAACCCCCCATGGCATACAAATGTCCGGGGCTTGTGTAGTTGTTTTCTATCAAAAATTTGGAACAATCAACAAAATCGGTAAAGGTGTTCTTCTTGGTAAGCAATTTGCCATCTTCATACCACGGTCTGCCCAGATATTCGCCACCCCTGACATGGGCAATGGCATAAACAAACCCCCTATCCAACAAACTCAATCGGGTGGAAGAAAAATAGGGGTCAATGGTCGCACCGTACGAACCGTAGCCGTACTGCAATAGCGGACTTGTACCATCCAATTTCGTATCTTTGTGGTACACCAAAGAAATCGGAACCTTTACCCCATCACGGGCTGTGGCCCAGACCCTTTCAGAACGGTAGTTGGCTTTATCAAACTTTCCGCCGAGCACCTCTTGCTCTTTCAATACCGATTTCTCTTTGGTATCCATATCAAACTCCACAATTGAGTATGGCGAGGTCATGGCATTGTAGAAATATCGAAGCTTGTCGGTGTCAAAATCAAGATTGGTGGTCGGGCCCATGACGTAGGTCTCGCTCTCAATGGGCAGGTAATAAGAGTCGGTATCATCCCAACGGACAATCTTCATTTTGTTGAGGCCGTTTTCACGTTCTGAAAGCACATAGTGGTCTTTGAAAATCTCAACATCCTCCAATAGCACATCTTCTCGGTGCGAAATGAATTCTTGCCAGTTTTCGTGATTGGTTTGATCTTCTTTGGCTTTCATCAGCTTGAAATTGGTCGCGTCGTCTTTATTGGTCAACACATAGAACGAATCGCCATAATGTGAAATACTATATTCCAATCCTCTTTTACGGGGTGAGAATACCTCAAACTTGCCATCAGGGGTGTTTGCCGGAAGCACCTGGTATTCTGAGGTAAGCGTGCTCACCGACCCGATGACGATATATTTTTTCGATTTAGTCTTGTAAACAAAAGTGCTGAACGTTTCGTCATCTTCATGAAAAATCAGTTCGTCTTCTTCGGTCGGTGTACCCAATCGGTGCTTGTAAATCTTGTCAGACCGAAGCGTCACAGGGTCTTTCTTTGTATAGAAGAGGGTTTTGTTATCATTTGCCCAAACCGAACTGCCCGTGGTGTTCTCAATTTTATCGGGATAGATTTCACCTGTTTCCAGATTTTTGATTTGGATGTAATATTGCCTTCTGGAGACCGTATCAAGACCAAAGGCGGCCAATGTATTGTCTGGGCTCACCGAAATGCCCCTTAGATTAAAGAATTCATGCCCTTCTGCCATTTTATTGCAATCAAACAAAATTTCCGGTTCGGCCTCCAAGGTTCCTTTTTTTCTCGAATAAATCGGATATTCTTTGCCCGTTTCGTACTTGGTGATGTACCAGAAGCCATTCAGTTTATAGGGTACCGATGAGTCATCTTCTTTGATTCGCGACTTCATCTCTTCATAGAGAGCTGCCTGAAAATCCTTCGTATGTGCCGTCATGGCCTGATAGTACCCATTTTCAGCAGTGAGATAATCCAACACTTCTTGGTCTTCCCTATCGTTCAACCAATAATAGTCGTCGGTGCGAACATGGCCATGCTTCTCAAGTTCTTTTGGTTTTTTCTTGGCAATCGGTGGGGTATGTTTCATGGTGTTTTGGTCAGTGTTCTTGCAAGAGGCGACAAAAATAAGACAGAATGCAAAAAAGTACGATTGGATAAGATGGAATCTCATTTTGGCTGGATTTTGGCAATATTAGTAATTTTGTCCATATCGATAACGATAAAACTTACAGATTATGTTCGGAGACATGATGGGAATGATGGGTAAATTAAAAGAGGCCCAGAAAAGGGTGGAAGCCACTAAAGAACGATTGAATACGGTGATTTTGGAGGAAGCATCTTCGGATGGACTTTTGAAAGCCTCCATCACGGCAAATCGTGAACTGAAAGCTATCGAAATTGACGATTCTCTGTTGAACGATAAAGAGCAGTTAGAAGATTACCTCGTTTTGACACTGAACAAGGCCATTGAACGTGCGACCAAGGTCAATGAAGCTGAATTGGCGGCAGTGGCCAAAGAGGGCATGCCCAATATTCCGGGAATGGACGGCTTTTTTAAATAAGGTCTGCTTTCGTATCTTCAGAAAAAATTCCGAAGGTGGTTGAAATCAAGTCGTACCATGACAAATTTCGTTTTGAAATCACTTCTTTAGCAGGGGCGGTCTTGCTAAAAAGTGTGGCTTTTTCCGATGAGGAGGAAGCCCGCACAGCCTTTTCAGAGATACAACAGTTCAGAAACAAAAAGATTGTCAGGTTCGAGCGGCGTACCGACCATGATGGCCAATTCTTTTTTCAAATGAAAAATGCAACGGGCAAAGTTCTTGCAGAAAGCCAGACTTATGACTCAGAACCCGGCATGGAAAACGGTATCAAAAACTTGAAAAAGCGTTTATCTGAACTCAGTACTTGACTGCTAGAGTTTCTTCAGCACCTCTAAAGTATAGTCATGCATTTCATCGGTATAATCTAAATGGGTGACCATGCGTAGTTTGCCCTGCCCCATATTGATGAGCAGAATGCCTTTTTTCTCCAACATTTTAATGAAATTGTCGGTGGACATCAAAGTCTCATCCAACTCAAAAATCACGATATTGGTTTCAATGGGCTGTACTTTTTGCACAAATGGTAGGGTTTCAAGCACCTCTCCTAATTCTTTGGCCTTTTGATGGTCTTCTGCCAATCGTTCATGATGTTTTTCAAGGGCAAAAAGTGCGGCGGCAGCCAAATACCCCGATTGCCGCATACCACCACCTAGAATTTTTCGCACCCGCAATGCTTTGTCAATAAATTCTTGGTCGCCCAATAACAGTGAGCCTACGGGGCACCCCAATCCTTTGCTTAAACATACACTGATAGAATCGAAAAGCGCGCCATATTGTTCTGGGGATTCGTTTTTTGCCACCAAGGCATTCCACAGTCGGGCACCATCAAGATGATAGCCCAAATGGTGTTTATCACAGACCGCACGGATTTTTTTCAGTTCCGAGAAATCCCAACACGCTCCCCCACCTTTGTTCGTCGTGTTTTCAATACAGACCAATGAGGTCAACGGGCTGTGGTAGAAATCAGGCGGATTGATGGCAGCTTCCACTTGTTCCGCGGTCATCATGCCCCGATGGCCATCGACCAATTTGCAGGAAACGCCACTATTAAAACTCACGCCACCGCCCTCGTAGTTGTAAACGTGCGCATATTTATCACAGATCAATTGTTCCCCGGGGTTTGTATGCACTTTGATGGCCGTTTGGTTGGTCATGGTACCACTGGGAAAAAATAGGGCAGCTTCCATTCCGAACAAGTCCGCTACTTTTTTTTCCAGGGCATTGACTGATGGGTCTTCTTTAAATACGTCGTCACCCACCTTGGCCGTCATCATGGCCTCGAGCATGCCTGCTGTGGGTTGGGCAACGGTATCGCTGATTAGGTTGACTTTCAAGTGGGTTTAGGGTTTAGGGTTTAGGGTTTAGGGAATATCCTGAATTACTGATTACTGATTACTGATTACTGATTACTGATTACTGAAATATTCAAAACAATCCATACCTATTGGGGAACCGTCTGGAATCTTTGGAATCTCAAATTTTGATTCAAAGGACTGTGGCTTTTTTATATAAGCTTGTAATTTCGATTTCAACAAAATGTCCTTTTCAGATAAAGAATTCTTTATCTCTTCCAAAAATCTCAAGACAGTATCCGTAACTTGGGGGTAAACCACATCTGAGCTACCCAATTTCATCAAATGGTCAATGGTCAAATGCCTGATAACCTGCCGTAATTCATAATCATAATTTCCATCTTTTTTTATTGGAACAGTACTTAAAATCAATTTACGAAGCACATCTTCCAGCCCCAATTGATTCGCATCCATGGCTTTTTGTTGCACCAATCGGTTGGCCCTTTCAGGATGCAGTAGTAATCCCAAGGTCATATCACTAGCGGTTTCAGCAGCGCCAAAAGGGTCAAAGGCAACGCTTGTTTTGCTCTTGAATGATTCACGGGTTCTTGAATAGCCTATACTTCTCGGCGGAAACAATTTCAATTTGTTCTCTGGAATGGCCAATGTCGAGGCATCCAAAGTCTTTAACAATGATTTTAACGCGGCTTCCTGAACTGACTTACCAATGGTAGCGACCGTCAATTGACCATCGCCCTTTACCGCATAATTATAATCGAGACCACCTATTATCTTCGACACGGCTTCCGTTTGGTAGCGGTGGAAGAAATAGAGCGGTACAAAAACATCCTCAAGCACTGAAAGTGGCTCGCCAGAACGAATATTATCAACCGAAAAATTATCGATGGCCGTTTTTCTGATTTCCAGTACCTCTTCAAGTTCTTCAGCTGCACTTTTTCCATTGTCCCATAAATGTCCGTAGGCATGTGCCCCTCCTGTAGGGCGTGCATCTTGATCTGAAATATAGCGTAGGCCATCGCGTTGGGCTTCCTCCAAAATAGCATCCAAAGCCTCTCTCTCATCAGTACCGTCGGGAAAATCAGCATACGAATACGCCACGGTGACCTTGTCCCACTCGCCTATTCCAACATCATAGGCGTTTGAAAAGTCAATTTCACCGTTCTCAAGTGAGAATTGTGGATGGGGATAATCCATCACTGAAGCCCTGTCATTCGTACTGGCCGCAAAATTATGGGCAAAGCCCAAGGTGTGTCCGATTTCATGGGCCGAGAGCTGTCGAATACGGGCCAAGGCCAATTCGAGCATGGGTTGATCATTGTCGTCACGCTCGGCAAAGGGTTTGTTCATCAGTGCCTGGGCAATCATAAAATCTTGGCGAATGCGCAAACTTCCCAAACTCACATGCCCTTTGATGATTTCGCCCGTTCGTGGGTCTGTGATGCTGCTACCATAGCTCCAGCCACGTGTAGAGCGGTGCACCCACTGGATCACATTGTAGCGAACATCCAACGGGTCAGCGTCATCAGGCAATATCTTCAACTGAAAAGCATCTTTATAGCCAATGGCCTGAAAAGCTTGGTTCCACCAACGACCACCGTCCAACAATGCAGAACGCACGGGTTCTGGGGTACCATTGTCCAAATAATATACAATCGGCTCTACGGCTTCACTGACGCCGGCTTTGGGGTTTTTCTTTTCAAGTCGATGCCGAGTGACAAAACGTTTCAAGATTGGCTCTTGAACAGGAGTGGCATAGTCGTAATAGCTAAAAGGATAGGAACCGCAACGAGGGTCAAAATCCCGTTTTTCATAGTTGTCATCAGGCAGTTCGATAAAGGAGTGGTGTTGCGCCACCGTGACCAAAGATGGATTAGGCGCCACGGAGCGAATCCAATCTCCTTCCGGTTTTCCCTTAAAAGTCAGCAAAACATCAAACTCCACATTTTTTGGGAATGCCTTGGTACGCTCAAAAGCAAAGGCACTTTTTGATGTGTCCAAACTATAAGAACCCTGTTTTGAACGTTTCAGCCGATTCGAAACCCCGTGTGCATCACGCATCAAAAAATCGGTGATGTCTACCAGATAACTGCTCTTGGCGCTGTCAAAAATTTCAAAGCCGTGCAGCACCGATTTTGCAAAGGCCTGTTCAACCGATTTTTTTTCCAGCGAATTATCAGTCAGCGCCCGATATTTTAAGTTGGGTTGTATCAATAAGATTTTATTGCCCGCTTTTTTAAAAAAGACCACTTGTTCGTTGCCCAATTGGCCCCGGTCAAGACCGATATCGTTACTGCCGATACCACTGCTCAGAGAATATACGTACAGAAATTCCTTTTCCAAATCATCAATCTGCAGATACATCTTATCTTTTGAATCATCGTAGTAAAAATCAAAATAGCCATTGAATTTTTGAAAATCCTTTGCTTTCTCAAACGTCTGTGCTGTAGCTGAAAATACTATGAGCGTAATCATTGTTAACAGTATGCTTCTTGCCATAATTCATCGATTAGTGCCTAAAAATAACAATATCTAAATACAGTTGACCACATTGATTTGGCCCAAAATATCATATCGCCATTCTTTTCTCGATTATTTATCAAAATACGATTATTGCAGTGGATTTTTTTGGATTTTTCCATTTCGAAAAACCGCAAAAAATGATTATATTTTAAGAAGAATGATTGACCAATTAAAGCATCCTATTTTCTCTTCATATCAACGCAAAGAAAATCTTTTCGACGAAGTCTTTGATACAAGTGGTGAAGTCAAGCCCATATATCAAAAACTCTTTGAATTGTACGGTGAACATACCATTGAGGATTATACAAATCTGAACAATAAAGCGAAAGCTTCTTTTTTCAATCAAGGCATCACTTTTCAGGTATATAGTGAGAAAGAGGCCCAAGAGAAAATCTTTCCATTTGACCTTTTTCCTCGTATCATCCATCCAAAAGAATGGGAGGTCATTGAAAAAGGGGCCATACAGCGGAGCAGGGCACTTAATTTATTTTTATGGGATATCTATCACGAAAAAAAAATTATCAAAGACAAGGTAGTACCCCTAGATTTATTGAGTTCATCGGTCAATTATCTGCATCAAATGATGGATGTAAATCCGCCCAGCGGAATCTATAATCATATTTCAGGTACTGATATCATCAAGCATTCAGATGGTAAATATTATGTTCTTGAGGATAATATTCGATGCCCCTCTGGTGTCAGTTATGTAATATGCAACCGAACCGCGCTCAAGAGAGCACTTTTCGGGGTTTTCAACCATTATCAGGCTTACACAGTTACAGACTATGCAGAAAACCTATTGGAGATTCTTGAAAGTGTAAAACCACGGGGGGTTGACAATCCGAACTGCGTTGTCATCACACCAGGCATGTACAATTCTGCCTACTATGAGCATTCGTACCTTGCCAAAGCTATGGGCGTTGAGCTGGTAGAAGGGCGAGATCTTTTTGTCGATAACGATTTTGTGTACATGAAGACCATCGATGGCCCAGAAAAAGTGGATGTCATCTATCGCAGAATTGATGACCTTTTTATAGACCCTCTCGAGTTTCGCCCAGATTCAGCCCTTGGTGTTCCCGGACTTTTTGCAGCCTATCGAAAAGGGAACGTATGTTTGGCAAATGCCCCAGGTACGGGTGTCGCAGACGATAAGGCTGTATATACCTACATGCCCGATATCATCAAATATTATTTGAATGAGGAGCCCATTCTTAGCAACGTGCACACTTATCATTGCAGCCGACCCGACGAACTGAAATATGTATTGGAGAATATTCACCAGTTGGTTGTCAAGCCAGTGGATGAAGCAGGTGGTTATGGTATCTCAATTGGCAATCGTTTGACAAAAAAAGAAATTGCAGCAGTAAAAGAACAAATAAAGGCAAGCCCGAGAAAATATATCGCTCAGCCCATATTATCCTTATCCGTCCATCCCACCTATATTGAGACAAAAGAATCTTTTGAACAGCGCCATATCGACCTAAGAACATTTACTTTACTTGGCAAGGACAAAGATTTCGTTTTGAAAGGTGGCCTCACAAGGGTCGCTCTTAAAGAGGGAAACCTAGTGGTGAACTCCTCACAGGGAGGCGGTTCTAAAGATACTTGGGTCTTAAAAAATGGATCATAACCTATGCTGGCCAGAGTTGCAAACAACCTTTTTTGGATGGGGCGTTATATTGAACGCTCAGAGCATATAGCACGGTATTTGAGCGTCAATTACTTCTCTTCCTTAGATGCCCCCAATGAATTGTCCCAATCACGGCAGTTCATGCTTCGTTCGATGCTGTTTATGGTTGGTGAACCCGAAAACGACCAGGAAAAAATTTTGGACGAAGAAAAGGTTTTGTATAACATAGGCCTGAATCCTGATAAAGGATATGCAATTATCAATAATATAAAGGCCACAAGAGAGAATGCCAACAGTGCGCGAGATCTCATTTCAACCGAACTATACGAGGCTATCAATAGGTTTTACCATTTTGTGCTCAACTACGATGTGGATTTTTTTGTCAAAAAAGGACTTTATGATTATACCACCAACATTGCAGAACGTACTTCTGTGCTTCGAGGCAAGATACGGGGCACTCTGCTACATGATGAAGTCTACGCCATTATCATGTCGGGCATCAACATTGAGCGTGCAACCCAGGTCATTCGTATTATCAATGCAAAATATCAAGATGCCAAAAAGGCCAAGGGCAGTTACGGAAATGTGTTTGCAAATAGTTTTGAATGGACAACCTTACTCAAGTGTGTGGAGTCTTATGATATGATGCGGCGATTTTACCGCAAAGCACCAACGAGCATCACCACATTAGAGTTTTTGGTATTGAATGGTGATTGCCCACGATCAGTGATGAACAGCTTAAATCAAATCTGCACACATATCAATGTATTGGACAAAGCAAAACATCCTCATAAAGATTCCACGGCATTTCTTGTCGGAAAGTTACAATCCAAAATTCGTTTTATGTCGGTCGAGGACATTGAAGGCGACATCAAAGGTTTTATAGGGTACATCTTGGAGGATCTTTCGCAAATTGGAAAAAAAATGGAAAAAGAGTTTTTCAATTATTGATTTTCTTTCCTGTAATTTAGCTTACTGAACCAGTACAAAATGCCTCTTGAGTACACCATAAATTATCAGGCTGAAAATCATTATGAGGATAACGTAAATCAAGCGCACTGGCAATTTTTAATATTGCCGGAAGAAAATTCATCACAGCAGTTGCATGTTTATGATTTCACCAATACTGTAAATGCAAAAAGTTACCTTTCCATTAATGGTTTTGGTTTTCAAACACTTCGGGTTCATGCGCAAAAGCCGCTTAAAGATGCCCAATTTGATTTTCGATGTACTGTCTTGAAAGAGGAAGTCAACCCATACGGATTCATTCCCAATCATGATGTGGCAGATGATTATAAAGTGCTCGACCAGCTTCATTTTAAGGTTGTACATGAACCCTATCTACGCAAGACAACCTTGACCCGGCTTCCAACTGCACATTTGCAACTGTATGTATTCGACCAAACCAAATCAATCTTTGATAATCTACAGGGATTGAACCATTGGGTTTATATGCATCTGCATTTTAAGACCGGGGTCACAGGTGTAGACACACAATTGGAACACATCATTGAAAATCGACATGGGGTATGCCAAGATTTTACACATTTGTTTTGTGCCATTGCAAGAGCCAATGGTGTTCCTACACGATACATTTCAGGGTATTTGCACCAAGGCAACGGATATTTTGGTGATTCGCAGATGCATGCTTGGGCTGAAGCCTATGTGCCGCAGGGTGAGTGGATTGGATTTGACCCTACAAACGACATCTTGGTGGCGCAAAACCATATCAAAGTCGCCCACGGAAAAGATTACAAAGATTGTGCACCGCTTAAAGGTGTGGTTCACACCACTGGAAAAAACGAGACCACTCATACTGTACAGGTGCAAGCTTCGCAACAACAGTGAATAATGTCAAAAGAAGTGTATTTTTGCGCAAATTTTTACAAATGGTGAACACCGATCAACACAAAGACCTTTTAGAGCGCTTGGGCTCTTTAAGGCGGTATCTTTGACATTGATGGCAAGCTTATCGAAATAGAGAACGAGGAAGAGAAAACCCTTGTTCCAGGCTTCTGGGACGACCCTGTGGCAGCACAGGCCCAAATGAAATCCATCAAATCAAAAAAGAAGTGGGTCGAAGACTTCAACAATGCAAAGACCCATATCAACGATTTGGAAGTACTGCTCGAATTTCTTCAAGAAAGTGAGGTGTCAGAGGCAGAAGTCCAAAAAAAATACGACACTGCAAAGGAAGCCATTGAAAATCTGGAGTTCCGGAACATGCTTTCCGAAGAAGGTGATGAGCTCACGGCTGTTCTTCAGATTACTGCGGGTGCAGGTGGTACCGAAAGCTGTGACTGGGCCGCCATGCTCATGCGCATGTACATGATGTGGGCCGAGAAAAATGGCTTCAAGATCAAAGAACTGAATTACCAAGACGGTGACGTGGCCGGTATCAAAACGGTCACCCTTGAGATAGAGGGCGACTACGCTTTTGGGTGGCTGAAAGGTGAGAACGGGGTGCACCGTTTGGTTCGTATCTCACCTTTTGACAGCAATGCCAAACGGCATACCTCTTTTGCTTCCGTTTATGTATATCCCTTGGCAGATGATTCCATAGAAATTGACATCAACCCTGCTGATGTAGAAATCACAACAGCACGATCTAGTGGGGCTGGCGGACAGAATGTAAACAAGGTAGAAACCAAGGTTCAATTGGTGCACAAACCCACTGGAATTCAGATTTCATGTTCCGATTCACGGTCACAGCACGACAACCGTGCCACGGCCATGCGTATGCTTAAATCACAGCTATATGAGATCGAACTGAGAAAAAGGCAAGAAGCCCGTGAAGAAATCGAGGCTGGAAAAATGAAAATCGAATGGGGTTCCCAAATTCGCAACTACGTTATGCATCCCTACAAATTGGTTAAAGATGTGCGAACCGCTGAAGAAACAGGCAATGTTGATGCTGTTATGGATGGGGAAATCGACCAATTTCTGAAAGCCTATCTTATGATGATGGGCCAAAAAGAGGATTAATGGTATGAATTTTGCCCATAAACCAGTAATTTTATAATCAGCACATTATGAAGATGCTTTTACGAACTATCTTTTTTGTTTTAATTTTTTTACTAGCCGAAACGGTGAGTGCCCAAATTGGTAGGAACGGCAACCCTTTTGGAAGGCAACGAACCGCAATACCCCAAGCCCAGACTCCACAAAAGGAACCAGAGCCAAAAACGGCTGAAGAGCTTGTAGAGGAACAGATGCCCCAAATCACCGAGACGCTAGAGCTGGATGCTTTTGAACAAGCCGTGGTCAGATCAACCTTCACAAAATATGTTCAGAAAAGGATGGAGTTGCAGATTCTTCAATTGGAGCCCCAAAAGATGAAGGAAGAATTTCAAAAACTGCAGCAACAGCAAGATGAAGAAATGAAAGCCGGGCTTCCTGAAGAAAAATACCAGACTTATCTGGATTTGATGAAGAATCCATCGAAAGCGAAAAAAGCGAAGCGAAAAAAGAAGAAGAAAAATAAAAAATCAGAAGGATAAAAAAGAAAAGAGGCTCAAAAGCCTCTTTTTTTATGATTCTTCGAGTCGCTCGGCACGTTTGGCCTCACGTCGTTCTTTCCACATTTCAATAAGGTTTCCGGTGAGCCAGTAGGGCACAACGAAGGTGATCAAGAAAATCATCAACCAAAAGCCAATGGTCAATATAGTCAAAAAAGCTAAAAATCCTAAATATTGGTCAAATTCTACCAGATTCTCCATTTTCCTGAATTGTATTACAAAGATATATCTAAAATGTCCATCCAAACAAATGAAACGAAAAGAAAATCCCGAACAGAAGATTAACTTTGTAATGACAAAAAAATCACCATGAAATACAGAATAGAAAAAGATACCATGGGCGAGGTCAAAGTGCCCGCCGAAAAGTATTGGGGCGCACAGACCGAACGCTCACGCAATAATTTTAAGATAGGCCCAGCCGCTTCAATGCCCATAGAAATCGTTTATGGGTTTGCCTACCTCAAAAAAGCAGCGGCGCATGCCAACCATGAACTGGGCGTGCTGACAAAAGACAAAAGGGATTTGATTGCGCAAGTCTGCGATGAGATTTTGGAAGGAAAGCATGATGATCAGTTTCCGTTGGTGATATGGCAAACAGGTTCGGGCACCCAAAGCAACATGAACGTCAATGAAGTCATTGCCAACAGGGCCCATGAATTGGCCGGGAAGATAATTGGTGAGGGCGAAAAAACCATACAGCCCAACGATGATGTCAATAAATCGCAATCATCGAACGATACCTTTCCTACGGGGATGCACATTGCGGCTTACAAAAAGATTGCTGAAGTGACCCTGCCAGGTGTACAGCAACTCCGCGATACATTGGATAAAAAATCAAAGGAATTCAACGAAGTGGTCAAAATTGGGCGCACCCATTTAATGGATGCCACCCCTTTGACCCTGGGCCAAGAGTTTTCAGGCTATGTCTCGCAATTGGACCATGGCCTGAAGGCGCTAAAAAATACGCTTGACCATCTTAGTGAACTGGCGCTTGGCGGCACAGCCGTGGGTACGGGGTTGAACACTCCTGAAGGCTATGATGTTTTGGTGGCCAAATACATCGCCAAATTCACAGGTCTGCCCTTTGTCACAGCAAAAAATAAGTTTGAGGCACTTGCCGCCCATGATGCCATTGTTGAAAGCCATGGTGCACTGAAACAATTGGCAGTTTCATTGAACAAAATCGCCAATGATATTCGAATGATGGCTTCGGGGCCACGTTCAGGTATCGGTGAAATCATCATTCCCGCCAATGAACCGGGCAGTTCCATTATGCCTGGTAAAGTGAATCCGACCCAGTGTGAGGCCTTGACGATGGTCTGTGCCCAAGTCATGGGCAATGATATGGCCGTGACCGTTGGTGGCAGCCAAGGTCACTATGAACTAAATGTTTTCAAACCCGTCATGGCAGCAAACATTCTACAATCGGCCCAATTGCTTGGGGATGCGTGTGTGAGTTTTGACGAACATTGTGCCGTTGGTATTGAACCCAACCATGAGACCATCAAAAAACTCTTGAACAATTCGTTGATGTTGGTGACAGCCCTAAACACAAAGATTGGTTACTATAAGGCTGCCGAAATTGCCAATACGGCCCATAAAAATGGCACCACACTCCGTGAAGAGGCAATTAATTTAGGTTATGTTACCGCCGAGGAATACGATAAATGGGTGAAGCCAGAAGACATGGTGGGGTCTTTTAAACAAAATGAATAAAAAAATAAGGGCGGCCCGAAAGAGCCGCCCCATATTATAGTGGATAGTGCTTATTATTTCAAAGTGAACTTAGAAGTACCCAACAACTTCAATTTGTCGTCGTATACGTTCACCATGTAGTTACCATCTTTGAAGTCGCCTGAAGGCTTGTTGATATAATCACAGACATCCAAAGAGCTATTGTCATAATAAAAACTGGTTCCTTTTGTGTAGGTGATCGAAGCACCGTCTTCACTAGACTTTGTCATGCTTTCGCCCAATACATTGCCTTGAGGGTCAAGAACTTCAATAAAGAACTCCCTGTCACCCGCTTCAGCGATCACGTTATCAGCCACAGTAAAGCAAACCTTGAATTTGTCAGTGGCTTTTGCCCTTGAAGTAGAAACCAATCTACCGCTGTTGCGCTCTTTTACAGCATCAACGCTGAATTTAGAGAGGTTAAGAGCTGAACCTTTTTCAACAACATCAGCTAGCTGTGTGTTTTGAACGACCAATGAGTCATTGAACATGGTTTGTTTTTCAAGCTCCACATAAGTGCTGTCACGCTCCATGGCCAACAATGTATTGGAATTGGTCAAAGAGTCTACTTGCTTCAGCAATTCTTCTCTTTCAGCTTTTAATTGGCTTACTTGTCTTCTGTATCGAGATAACGATGCAATATCAGCTTTCATGTTTTGTACAGAATCGATATACTTTGCAATGTTATCACGAGCCGCTACCAATTCTTCGTTAGTGGCATTGCTCTCTAAGATAGCTTTATCATACTCAGACTTCAAGCTGTTCAAATCGTTGATGACCACTTCCTTTTCACCTTGAAGTTGTTTGGTGGTCTTTTGCTTGTCTTGGTAAAGACTAACTGTGTAAATGATGGTTCCTAAAAGAACGACACCAAGTAGACCAGCGATAACTTTCAATCCGTTGTTATTCTTTGTCTCTGTCATAATAAAAAGATTAGATTCTTTTAATTGTTAATTACACTATCTACGTGCAGGGATTCTATTTGGATTTTTTACTCGGGAAAAATTGTTAAAAAAGCTTGGCCAAGCCCCATATACGGTATCTTTAACGTATGGTAAAGTTTTTATAATAAATGTACACGCTCCCTAAAATCAGTATCCTGTTCATTGTATTCTTCGTTATGGATTGGGTGCATTTGGAAACGCCAAACCCGAACCAGCACGATGTGGCGATTACTCCGATACAACATGCCACTGCTGTCTTGAAATGGGATGATACCATCATTTATATAGACCCCGTAGGCGGTAAGGAAGCCTTTGTAGGCCATCATGCACCTGATTTGATTTTGATTACCGATATACATGGCGACCACTTTAGCCTTAAGACCCTTCAAGCACTCAACACATCAAAGGCCAAGCTAATGATGCCCCAAGCGGTCGCAGACAAAATGCCAAAGGAATTCACACCACAAATCGATGTTCTCAATAATGGCGATTTCAAAGAACGATATGGCATCACTGTGGAGGCCATCCCCATGTACAATTTGAGAAAGGAAGCCGTGAAGTTTCATGAGAAAGGCCGTGGCAATGGTTACGTGCTTGAAAAAGACGGGTATCGAATTTATTTTTCAGGAGATACTGAAGACATTCCTGAAATGAGGGCACTTGAAAATATTGACAAGGCTTTTGTCTGTATGAACCTACCCTATACCATGACCGTTGCGAGTGCTGCCGATGCCGTGCTAGAATTCAAACCCAAGCAAGTATATCCCTATCACTATCGTGGCAAACCCGATGTAGGTGATGTTGGTAAATTCAAGACATTGGTCAAAAACGGAAATCCTGATATTGAAGTCGTACAATTGGATTGGTACCCAAATCAACCCTACTAATCCGTAACATTTGCCTAAAAATCGAGTCTTATACACATACAAACAACTCAATTAGTAATCTAAAACCAGAGAATGAAACATTCCTTTAAGCTTTTGCTGCTCGTAGCCATGGTTTTCGCTGTAAGTTGCAAAGAGAAAAAAGAGGAGGTGGCCGCAGTTGCCTCTGAATTCAAAGTGCCTGTTGAGTACTACAAACTTGACAATGGCCTGAAAGTAATCCTGTCACAAGACAAAACCTCGCCCACCGCCATCGTTGCAGTGTACTACAACATTGGTTTTCGTATTGAGCCACGTGATCGAACCGGGTTTGCCCACCTTTTTGAGCACATGATGTTTCAAGGCTCCAACAATTTGGGAAAGATGGAATTCATCAAATTGGTACAGCAAAATGGTGGTGTACTGAACGGTTCCACACGATTTGATTTTACCAACTATTTTGAAATCGTTCCTTCCCACAAGTTAGAAACCATGCTTTGGGCAGAGGCAGACCGTATGCGGGGCCTTGATATCACACAAGACAATCTCACCAATCAACAGGGTGTGGTGAAAAATGAGGTCAAGGTAAATGTGTTGAACCAGCCCTACGGAGGGTTCCCATGGTTGGATATGCCCCAGTTCGCCAACACCAACTGGTACAATGCCCACAACTTTTATGGAGATTTGGAGGATTTGGATGCGGCCAACCTCGAAGACGTAGCGAGTTTTTTCAAAACTTATTACGCCCCCAACAATGCCGCACTATCGGTAGTGGGCGATTTTGAGATCGAAGAGACCAAAGCTTGGATTGAGAAATACTTTGGCAACATTCCCTCTGCTGAACTGCCACCACAACCCGATATTTCAGAACCCAGACAAGAGCAGCAAAAAGATTCGGTCAAAGATGACCCATTGGCCAATAAGCCAGCCATTGCCATTGCCTATCAAATGCCAGAAAGAAACACGCCCGAATACTATGCCATGGGGTTGTTAGATCAAATCTTGGTGCAAGGCGACAACGGAATGTTGGTCCAAAAATTGGAAAAAGAAAAAGGCTTTTCTTCCGACGTGAACGGGGGTATCAACTATTTGGGCAACATGTTCAACTACAAGGGCCCCATGCTCTGGATGTATGATTTTACCTATGACAAAGAGACCTCAAAAGAAGATATCCTGACTTCTGTGGATGAGGTAATGACCGATTTAAAACAAAATGTCAACCAAGAAATGATAGATAAGGCACTAGTGAAAATACGTTCTGAGCTTTATGATGATATTGGGGGGTTCTTTGGTCTTGGCCGTGCTGACCTGTTATGCAGCTTCGCACTTTTTGACGACAATCCAGAGCGGATCAATTCCATAGAGGAAGAGTTCAAAAAAGTGACTCCCGAAGTCTTGTCGAGGACAATCGACGAATACTTGAGAAAGACGAATAGAAGCATCCTCACGGTGAACCCTCTGTTGGCAGAAAATGAAAAATCCCAATCCTAAAAATATCCTGATGAAAACATATATTTCATATTTAACAATTGCCCTATTTTCACTGACCTTGGTGCTGGGCCAAGAAAAAGAAACACCCCCAAAAGGCGGTGAACCCAAAAATTTCACGTTGCCTGAAAAAGAAGTCGTTGAATTTGACAATGGCATGACCCTGGTGATGGTTCCCTACGGCTCTATACCAAAGGCAAATATTCGGTTCAATTTCAAGACAGGCAATATCAATGAGGCCGAGAATCAAGTCTGGCTTGCTGATCTGATGGTCGATTTGTTGGAGGAAGGCAGCACAGTACGAACCGCAAAACAAATTGCTGATGAAATGGCCGGTATGGGTGGTAACCTGAATATCGGTGTCGGCTTGCACACCACATCAATCAGCAGTTCGGTACTTTATGAATTTGCCCCCGATGCAATTGCAGTCATGGCCGATGTACTCAAAAATCCGAAATGGCCGGAATCAGAGTTGGAGCGTCTGAAAAATGATATCAAGAGAAGGCTTTCTGTGGATTTATCAACCCCACAAAATCAGGCCTATCGCGATTTTTATGCAGAGATTTATCCTGACCATCCCTATGGAAGAGTATATCCGACCGATGATCAGGTAGATTCGTATACGGTCGAAGATATCAAACGCTTTTATGATGAAAATTTTGGTGCCAAGCGCATGACGGTATATATCGCTGGAAACTTTGACAAAGATGCCGTTAAGGAAGCAGTGGAAACAAACTTAGCAGACTGGAGGGAAGGCAAGGACGCAAGCTATCCCGTAGCCACCGCAGTGACCTCCAACACAGTAAAAATCATTGACCGCCCCGGTGCACCCCAATCCACCATCTATTACGGTATTCCAGCTCCTAGTCCATCTGATGATGATTACATTGCTCTGGATGTGACCAATTCCATTTTAGGGGGTTCTTTTGCTTCACGCATTACCAGCAACATTCGTGAAGACAAGGGTTATACCTACTCTCCTTTCAGCAGCTTGGATACCAAATACAAAACAGGGGTTTGGTACGAGGCTGCCGATGTGACCACCGAACATACAGGCGCATCATTACAAGAGATAAAGAACGAAATTGAAAAACTGCAGAATGAACCGCCTTCCAAAGAAGAATTGGATGGTATTCTGAATTATGAATCGGGGATTTACGTGCTTCAGAATTCAACCCCGAACGGAATCATCGGGCAGTTGGTCTTTTTAGATGTCCATGATTTGGATGAGTCTTTCCTGAAAAACAAGGTACAGAACATGTTTGAAGTAACGCCTGAAAAGGTTAGTGAAATGACCAAAAAATACATTCGCCCTGAAAACATGACCTTGATTGTGGTGGGTGACAAACAAAAAATTGAAAACCAGATTCAGGAAACGATTCAGAAACCTTTAAAACAGTAAGACAAGTTAAATTTTAGTGGCTCCTCCGTTCATCCCGATAGCTATCGGGATGAACGGGGGTGACGCCCGTGTATACAGGCGGCAAAGGGTTTTATGCTTTCTTTTGGTGAGGTTGAGGGCCTTTTATGATATCACCGAACCAGTTTCTTGTATTTGATTCGTTTTGGCATAATGTCTTCGCCTAAGCGTTTTTTGCGGTTTTCTTCGTAGTCAGAAAAAGACCCTTCAAAGAAATAAACCTGTGAGTTGCCCTCAAAAGCCAAAATATGGGTACAGATACGATCCAAAAACCAACGGTCGTGTGAGATAATCACTGCACAGCCTGCAAAATTCTCCAATCCCTCTTCTAGGGCACGCAGGGTATTCACGTCTAAATCGTTGGTGGGTTCATCAAGCAAGAGCACATTGCCTTCTTCCTTTAGGGTCATGGCCAAATGAAGGCGGTTTCGTTCCCCTCCCGAAAGCATGTTCACCTTTTTGTTCTGCTCACTCCCTGAAAAATTAAACCGGCTCAGGTAAGCTCGTGAATTGACCTGCTTGCCGCCCATCATCACCAATTCTTGTCCATCACTGAAATTTTCCCATATCGTTTTGTTTGGGTCAATGTTGCTGTGGCTTTGATCTACATAGGCCAGTTTTGCCGTGTCGCCTACCACAAATTCCCCTTTATCAGGAGTCTCTTCGCCCATGATCATTCGAAAAATGGTGGTCTTACCTGCACCGTTCGGCCCGATGATGCCTACAATACCTGCCTGTGGCAGATTGAAGTTCAAGTCTTCGTAAAGCAGCTTATCTCCGTAAGCCTTGCTGACCCCCTTCGCTTCAATGACATTGGTACCCAGTCTGGGGCCATTCGGAATATAGATTTCCAATTTTTCTTCCAACTGTTTCTGGTCTTGGCTCAACAGTTTGTCATAATTTTTCAGACGGGCCTTTTGTTTGGCCTGGCGGCCTTTGGCCCCTTGACGTACCCACTCCAGCTCACGTTCTAAAGTCTTCTGCCGTTTGGAAGCCTGTTTGCTCTCTTGGGCCAATCGCTTGGCCTTTTGGTCCAACCAACTGGAATAGTTTCCTTTCCAGGGGATGCCTTCACCCCTATCCAATTCCAAAATCCATCCCGCGACATTGTCCAAGAAATAGCGGTCGTGGGTCACTGCAATCACGGTGCCCTTGTATTGTGCCAAATGATGCTCTAACCAATGCACAGATTCGGCATCCAAATGGTTGGTAGGCTCGTCGAGAAGCAACACATCAGGTTCTTGTAGCAAAAGTCGGCACAGGGCCACCCTGCGGCGCTCACCCCCTGAAAGCACACTTATTTTTTTATCCCCTTCAGGGGTGCGCAAGGCATCCATGGCAATTTCGAGCTTGGTATCGAGTTCCCATGCGTTTGAAGCGTCTATTTTGTCCTGCAGTTCCGCTTGCTTGTCCATGAGCTTTTGCATTTTATCGGCGTCCTCATAGACCTCAGGCAAGGCAAACATGTCATTTATTTTATTGTATTCATCCAAAACTGCCACTGTTTCACCAACACCTTCCTTGACGACATCCAATACGGTTTTGTTCTCATCCAATTCGGGTTCTTGCTCCAAATATCCCACAGAATATCCTGGAGAAAAGACTACATCACCCTGATAATTTTTATCGATTCCTGCGATAATCTTCAGCAAAGTGGACTTACCCGAACCGTTCAACCCAAGTATGCCGATTTTGGCCCCGTAGAAAAAACTGAGGTAAATGTTCTTTAGTACTGGGGTATTGGCATTTTTGTAGGTCTTTGTGACCCCTGCCATTGAAAAGATGACCTTTTTATCGTCAGACATATTTTTGGTTAATGGTTAAATAATTTTTACAATTTGGTATTTGGATTTTGGGGCTTTCAAAGGACACGAACTGTACAAATTGAATTTGTATTTGAAACTTGGTCTTGCTCTTGAACTTTCCTATACCCTGCCCTTAAGCGCATTGAAAACCCAGGCCACGGCGAAAAAGCCTATTCCCACGGCAGCGAAACCATAGCCCGCAACCTCATCGTATTTAAATGCGCCGAGCGCAATCATTCCCACACCAACAAATATCATAATGAATGTTGCCCATGCCAACACCGTATTCTTGTTCATCGCCATACTTTCGGTTTTGTAGTGCTCCAAATATCGTAAAATTTGCAAAAAGTACTTTGTCGCTTTACATATTGTAGTGCTATCTTTAGCAATCGAAGAACATTTACCTATGGATATTACCTTCAACAAAAACGAAGACCATAACAAACTTAAACTTTCGGAGCTAAAAAAAAGGCTGGCCGAGGTAAAACTGGGTGGCGGCAAAAAGCGGATTGAAAAGCACCATGCTAAAAGGAAGATGACTGCCAGAGAACGTATCGAGTATCTATTTGACGCAGATAGTGAACACATTGAGGTAGGTGCCTTTGCTGGGGATGGAATGTATGAAGAACATGGTGGCTGCCCATCAGGCGGTGCCGTGGTAAAGATTGGATATGTTCAGGGCAAGCAGTGTATTGTTGTAGCGAATGATGCTACTGTAAAGGCAGGGGCTTGGTTTCCCATAACCGGAAAGAAAAATCTCAGGGCCCAAGAAATCGCCATTGAAAATCGATTGCCCATCATTTATTTGGTGGATAGTGCTGGAGTGTATCTGCCTATGCAGGATGAAATTTTTCCTGATAAAGAACATTTTGGTAGGATTTTCAGGAACAATGCGGTGATGAGCAGTATGGGTATCACGCAAATCTCGGCCGTTATGGGAAGTTGTGTGGCCGGCGGTGCCTATCTGCCCATTATGAGTGATGAAGCCCTGATTGTTGACAAAACGGGAAGCATTTTCTTGGCCGGAAGCTATTTGGTCAAGGCTGCCATCGGCGAAAGTATCGACAACGAAACATTGGGCGGTGCGACCACCCATTGCGAAATCAGTGGTGTCACTGATTATAAAGCCAAAGATGACAAGGATGCCCTCGATACCGTCAAAAACATTGTGGGCAAAATCGGGGATTTTGAAAAAGCGGGATTCAATCGCGAAAAACCTGCTCCTCCTTCAGAAAAGGAAGATGATATTTTTGGCATTCTGCCCAGATCGCGATCAGACCAGTATGATATGCTTGAAATCATCAAGCGATTGGTCGATGGTTCTGAGTTTGAACAATACAAAGAAGGTTATGGGCAAACCTTGTTGACGGGTTATGCCCGTATCGATGGTTGGGCAGTGGGCATTGTTGCCAATCAGCGAAAAGTGGTCAAGACCAAAAAAGGAGAAATGCAATTTGGGGGGGTCATCTACTCCGACTCTGCCGATAAGGCCACCCGTTTTATTGCCAATTGCAACCAAAAAAGGATTCCACTTGTTTTTCTTCAGGATGTCACCGGATTTATGGTGGGCAGCAAGAGCGAACATGGCGGTATCATCAAAGATGGTGCAAAAATGGTCAATGCAGTCAGCAATTCTGTTGTGCCCAAGTTTACCATCGTTATCGGCAATAGCTACGGTGCTGGAAATTACGCCATGTGTGGCAAGGCATACGATCCAAGATTGATTGTTGCCTGGCCCAGTGCCGAACTCGCCGTGATGAGTGGCAACTCTGCAGCTAAAGTATTGTTGCAGATTGAAAAAGCTTCTATGGAAAAGAACGGAGAAAAGATTTCTCCAGAGAAGGAAAAAGAGCTTTTTGACAAAATTAAGTCCCGTTACGACAATCAAATTTCTCCGTATTACGCTGCAGCACGGCTTTGGACGGATGCGATTATCAATCCCTTGGACACTCGAAAATGGATTTCAATGGGTATCGAAGCGGCCAATCATGCGCCGATAGAGAAGAAGTTTAATTTAGGGGTTTTGCAGGTTTAGTCTATTGTTCAGGCTTCATGATGACATTTAATGTGGGCTTGTCACCAATTCTTAAATTGACGGGGGCATAGCCTTCTTTTGAAAAAGTAAGTACATCACCGTCATCAATGGGAATGCGATATCTACCGTTTTGGTCGGTCAGCACCTCATCTTTGCTCCTATTGTTCATGACCTTTACATTGGCTATCATCCGCCCTTGGTGAATGGCGAATCCTGATATGGTTTGTTGTTTTTTCTCTTTTTTGGCCTTTCGTTTTTCAAAGCGCTGAGCCACTTTTTCAGAAACCAAAAGCTCTGTGGTCAAGGAATAAGCCATGTTCAAATCTGAGATTCGTTTCCATTTGTCTTGGCTGACATATCTTCTAAAAGAACCGTGGCCTTCTTCTCGATGATAATCCCAGCCTCTTCTATTAAAAGTTGAGGTGTCTCTGGCATATTCGTTGACTGCGGCCAAAACCAAACCCAATTCTTCATCTCCGTATACTTTTAGAAGTTCTAGAGCTACGTAAAAATCACCGTTTACATAAATGTTCTTGTCAGACAAGTCGACGACCACATTTTTTTCGTTCTTTTTTAATGTGTACAGAATAGCCTCAGATGACCTGTTAAGATTTTCATTTGGATAGCCATTTTTGTTATCATAGATGTTGACTCTCAACAAGAGACTGTCAGAAGGGTTGTAAAAGACTTCAAACTCAAATGATTTCAGTTTACGAATTCCTGATTTTGCTACAATTTTTGTAGCCAATTCACCACCAAGTGCTATTTCATCTTTCCAGTAGCCATAAACCTCTTCACCATAATTATGGTATCCTACATTTTCAGGAATCGTCCAATTTTTCTTATCCGACACAATCACTTCATTCAATTGAAAAGCTTCAGGAACCAGTTTTAGAATAGGGTATTCATTATAAACCATCGGAATGTCTTGAACATTTATTTTCAAGGTTTTATACCCTAAAGAAGAAAACTGGATTATGGCACTTTGATCGTAGGCATCGATCTCGATTGGAAGGTGAAAAATCCCTTCCTCATTGCTTACAGTGCCAACTCCTTCTTCTACAATGCCGATGTTGACATAGGGAATGGGTTCTTGGGTTGCTGCATCGATAATCTTTCCTTTAAAATCATGTTGGGCATATCCAGTCCACAGGTAAAAAAGAAGAAGGATTACCGAAAAATGGATTTTATCATGAGTACTATTTTCACTGGACCACCTTACCATTTGTTATCACGCTAAACAATTCTTGTTTTTTATTCTTTAACCTTAACTTATGTACCAAGATTTCTTTGCGTTGGTTTTTTGAACCATAATTGTGATAAATCGTAGTCTTCAGGTACGTTGGTGTAAGACTTTTGTTGCCGAGATAATTGATGTTCACTTTCCAAGTACCGGGAAGGGAATCATCAATCAAATATTCACTTGATGAATACCCATGTAATTTCTCGTTCGCTATAATGTCTCGGTTGCTGGCAAGACTGTGCTTCCACTCATAATATTGGTCCGTGGGATTGACAAACTGCAATTCAAATTCAGCTTCACTGTCATTCCATTCAAACACCAATCGCATGCCTTCAAATTCTTCTTCGGCCACATATAGTTTTTTTGACTTCTTCGCATCTACAACTGTACTTCCTTCCAATTTCAATAGATTGTTGAATTCACGCGCCATCATGGGGCTGAAACTGACAGTATCTGGCAACATAAAGCCTTCTTTCAATAAGTACTCGTATCGAGTATACAAAGCGGCAGCCCTTTTGAGCTCTTTGACATTACGATAGCTATTGGCCATATCATAATAGCTTTGGGCATAATTGGGTCGTAAGATGAATACTTCTTTGTATATCTCATTGGCTTTTACAAAACGTTCTTGTGCATCATAGCTATAGGCCAAGGCCTTCAGCAATACCGGGTTATCTGAAAATTGCCCAAAATTATTTTCAATGATGTTGTCGGCAAAATCTTCATCATTCCATCTCGAATAGAAATGGCGATATACATCCAAGAAAAAATACGGGGAACTACTGTACTTTTCAGCAAAGTTTTCATAGAGCACCACCGCTTTTTCAAAAGACGTGGCAGATTGCAACTCCTTCAGGTATATCGGTGCATTCTTTTGAACCATTTCTTCTGAAAGTGCTGTACCAGCATAAAAATTATCCTTCTTCCTTGCAATGTCGAGAGGTAAACCATTCTCATCCCTCAGTTCAGGGACTCCTGTCTTGGTGTTAATCACTATAACACCTCCGCGACCAAGACTCCCATATCTGACCGTGCCAATCGCAGAGGGAATAACCGCCAACCTCTGAATATTCTGAACATCGATAAAATCTGGAAAGTCTGTAAACAATTGCCCATCAATGTCAAATAGAGCAGGCCATCCACTACGAAGCAAAACCGCTCTTCCACCTGTTCCTGCCGAACCACCAAAACCAGAGCTCAACGCTTGCGGCGTTCTCACACCAAAACCAATTCCGTTCGAAACCCTTACCCCCGCAAACCTATTTCTAAGGACGTTGGCCAAATCAAATTCACCAGGCAGAATTTGCCTATCTTGGAGTATTCTTGCAGAATAGGATACTTTATCACTATCTAAATAACCAAATGCCGTCTTGATAATATTTGGATTTGTCGCATATAACAATTCAAGTTCTTTTTGCGAATTGTTTCTGCTGCTGGTTACAGTAACATTATCTAGTTTTTCCACCCTTGGAAACATTTCCACATTCAATATTCTGGTCACATCTTCTACCCTGATTTGAATTGGTTCCATTCCCTCCGTACTATAAAATACAACATCCCCAATGTCAGCCGTGATCTTATAACTGCCATCGTCGTTGGTGACGGTACTCTCGCCTTTATTGACAATTGAAATATTGACATCTTCTATAGGGTTTTTGCCATCAGAAACCTTGCCTGTAACGGTACGTTGCGCATTTATGGACGTAAAAGCGACCAGAAAAATAATCAAGGTAAATAAGACTGTTCTCATCGGGAAATCTTTTTTTTTACACTACAAAAATCTTACCATATTTATACCTCAAAGTTAGTTTGCAATACAAAAAAACTATGAATCTTTCTCAAACCGGTAAGGGCGTTAAAAAGTTCAAAAGGCAAAACATCAATCTGAACTACAGTGTCAACAACTTTTGATTGGCACCCTTGAACATCAGTTTAAATACCTGAACCTGTTTTGATTGTGATGGCGTGCCGTAATTTCTATACATAGTCACCTTGAGGTATGTCGGGGTCAAACTCTTGTTGCCATGATAGTTCAGGTTGATCTGCCATGGTTTTCTGGCCGCCCTTTCATCAATGACATATTCTGCAACACTGTACCCATATTCTTTTCCTCTGGCGATATCTTCAGGGCTTTCTTCTTCGGTATGGTTGTACACATAGTATTCATTCTTGCCCTGTAAAAGCTCTAAATCGAATTCTGCTTCACTGTCGTTCCACTCAAAGACCAATCTGGTCGTATTTGAAGCAACGTTCTTCAACGATTTTTTCACCTCGATATCTTTTGAAATTACTTTCTTGTCCAAAGCAACCAGATTTGCCGCCTCTTTCTTGATGAGATTGCCAAAACTGACCGTATCAGGTTGAAGAAACCCTTCTTGAATGAGATAATTGTATCGGGAGTACAGTTCGGCCGCAAACTTGGTATCGCCTAAATCGCGATAGCTGTTCGCCAAATCAAAATAGCTCTGGGCATAGTTCGGGCGCAGAATAAAAACTTCTTTCAAAGCCTCGTTCGCCTTTTCGTACCGCCCCTGTTCTTGGTAGATGTATGCCAAGGCCTTTAGCAAGACCGGATTTTTGCTGAAAAGAGAGTTATAGCCGTCTTCTTCAATAATACTATCTGAAAAGTCTGTCTCTCCATTATCAAAGAAAAACTCATAAGCGTCAAGAAAAAAATAGGGTGAACTTGTGTATCTACCGTTCAACTCAGTGTAAGCCCCCTTGGCCTTTTCAATGGATTCACTTTTCTCGAGTACCCTGATATAATTCGGTACACTGGCCAACGTATTTATTTCTTTTAAGCTGCTTCTCTTTTCATAAACATCTGAAAGACCCAATTTTTCTGAAACAGTTCTTCTTCTTGGAGCACCCCCATAGGTGTTGATGACAATAATACCACCCGCTCCAAGGGATCCGTATTTTACCCGAGTTGCGAAGTCTCGTAGCAAGGCCACTCGCTTTATGTCAAAAATCGGTATCTCTGGTATTATTGACATCAGTTGACCGTCTACATCAAACAAGACGCCTTGGGGATTGAATGAACCTATGCCGCGCGTAAATATCTCAGGTTCGAATGCGCCACACCCACCTCGAATAGTTAAAAACTGAAGTCTTGTTCTTAACAAATCCACCAAACAGCCATAAGTGGTATTGATATTATCCAAATCAACAACTTGACCAAAGTTAACTCTGGTATTGAGATAGCCAAATACCGTCTTTATAATTCTTGGATTATCATGATAGTTGTTTTCCAATTTTTCTTGGGGCCGAAACCGTTCCGTGACCGTTACCTCTTTCAACATGGTGACCTTGGACTTCAGCACCATATTGAGTATACGCGTCACATCTTCGACAATCACTTGCCTGGTATTCATGCCCGCATAAGAATATTGCAGTATGTCACCAATATTGGCCTTTATCTCATATTTTCCCTCCAAATCGGTCAATGCAATCTGACCGCTGTTCTTGTTCAGAATCTCGGCATCAACAATGGCTTCATTGCCATCGGTAACGATGCCGAAAATCGTCTTGCTTTCAGTTTGGGCACTAACCAAAAGCGCAAAAGAGAGAACTAAGGTTGTGACAATGGTTTTCATGTGATGCTGATTTATAAGGTCAAAAGTTCTTGGTTAACGTTCTTGGTGGTCAGTTTGAACACCTTTACCGATTTGTTTTGCGAACGCGATCCATAATTGTTGTAGGTCGTCACCTTCAAATAGGTCGGTGTCAGGCTCTTGTTGCCCAAATAATTGATGTTCACCTGCCAGGGCTTGTAGCCCGAAGAATTGTCGATCAGGTACTCTGCTATACTGTACCCATGGTTCTTTTCCCTTAAAATATCTTCTGAACTCTCTTCATAAGTGTGATTGTAAACATAGTGCTGTTCACTGCCCTTGAGAAACTCCAGGTCGAATTCGGCTTCGCTATCGTTCCACTCAAAGACCAATCGGGTGACACCACTGGCATCTGTCGGCTTCGGTATGTTTGAAACGTTTTTATTATCAGCAAACTGAGTCTTGTTCAAGGCCATCAAATTTTTGACCTCCTGCTCCAATATGGGGTCGAAACCTATGCTGTCTCGCTCTAAAAACTGTTCTTGCAACAGAAAATCGTATCTGGCATACATGGTTGCGCTCAGTTTTGGTTTGCCCAAGTCCCTAAAGCTACGGGCAATGTCCAAGTAGCTCTGTGCGTAATTTGGCCTGAGAACAAACACTTGTTTTAATGCTTCATTGGCTTTTTCATGGCGCTCCTGCTCTTGATACAGATAGGCCAATGCCTTTAACAGCACCGCGTTGTTTTCGAAAAGTCTGGAATGGTTATTTTGGATAAGTTGATCTGCGAAGTCTTTTTCTCCCCTTTCGTAAAAGAAGGTATAGGCATCCAAATAAAAGAAGGGGGAACTGCTGTAGCTATCCTGAAAAATACCGAACACCTCTTTGGCCGCTTCCATCGAAGCAGAGTTTTTCATTGACTTCAAATAGGTCGGCTCCGCATTTACTACCGACGTATTTGGTAATAGCCTTGCTTTTTGGGCCACTTGTTCCAGGCCATTGGTGCTTTCTTCCGAATCATTTGGGACAGGGTAATACGTATTGATGACCATCACACCGCCTGCGCCCTTAGCACCATACCTGACTCTCGTCGCCAAGTCACGTATGAGTGCAATTCTCTTGATACCGTTCATGTCTAATTGAACAGGGGTCTCAGTAAAAAGCTGCCCATCAACATCAAAAATGATGGGCTGAGGATTATTTATTGAACCCTGCCCTCTAAAAAAAACACTTACCGAAGAATCTGCACAAGAACCAAATACCGTAAGTTCAGGAAATCTAGCCCTTAGAAGTTCAACTATACAGACATAAGTATAATTATTTTCTTCCATATCAAGCACACGAATATTGGCGGCAGATTTTTTACGATCCAAATATCCATATGCCGTTTTGATAATATTCTTATTCTCAACATATTGTTTTTCGAGGTATTCCTGTGAAGTCCGATTTCCTTCTACCACTACTTCATCGAGCATATTTGCTTCGGGATACAGGGTGACATTGAGGGTACGGGTCACATCTTCAATCTTTATCTGAACGTCTTTCATTCCATTGAAAGAGTACAACAAATAGTCCCCAACCTTGGCTTCTGCAGTATAGTTGCCCCGTGCATCGGTAATGTAGATTTGGTTGGAGCTCAAGTTTGAAACAGAAACATCGGCAAGTGGATGTTTGCCATCCGTCACCGTTCCCTTGATGATTTTGGTGTTCTGACCAATCAAAAAGAGTGGGGAAATTACAAGCAATAGAAGTGGCGCTATTCTTTTCATAGTCTTGGTTTTTTGAATTGCTTGAAGATACTCAATAAGAATAATCCTTCAACATAAATTAACAAAATTTTAGGTGTAAATCACGCAAAATAGATAGTTATACTATCATTTTTGAGATTAAAACCCCTATATACTGTTTTCAGAAATTCATCAACGGGAAAGTTAATCTTAATCCAAATGGGTTTTAATCCTTGGAATCAACAGCAGTTCTGTCTGTCTACCGTTGACATATCGAAAACCATCTTCACCGAAAAATCCGGCTTCTTCCAACATGATTCGGATGTCGCGTTTCCATTCAGGAATGTTCATCGTGGTATTCAATTCAATAGCGTAAACCGTATTCGGATTCAGGGGATAGTTCTCGCCATCGTCTTTCATCACTACACTTTGTGCATCCCACATGCCGATAGTGGTGCCAGCTGAATGGCCGTACGTACCCAACGGATGGGTATAGATTGCGGGACGCAATCCTGCAGCTTTGGCCTCAGCCAAGGATTTCGCCAAAATTTCATTGCCTGTTCTTCCCCTTAACATGTTTGAGGTGAGAAAGTCTTGCACTTGGTTTCCCTTTTTTAACGCGTCCACTAAAAAACTTGGAGCTTCTCTTTCATTGGGTTTTAACACATAGGCCAACTCTTGACAATCGGTGTTCAATCGCAAATAGGTGATGCCAAAGTCACAATGCAGCAAATCACCTGGAAGTATCACCATATCATCCGGTCTGCCTGAGAACGAATACAGATGGCCAACAAGTTCTTCGCTCGTACGCTGTACATCAACAGTTGGATGAAACCAAGTCTCTAGGCCCATATCGGTCACTTTTTGGCGCATCCACCACTCGACTTCAGTGGTTGTGGTGACTCCAGGAGTAATGACTTTTTCAGAAAATGCTCCAGCAATGATATCATGGGTGATGTCGACCAGTTGGTCATACACAATCATTTCGCGCTCGGTTCGGGTCTCAATCCATCGCACGGCCAGTTGTTCTGCCGAGACTACCCTTTTTTTGAACTTTTCGGGGAGGTTCGCCATGAATTCGTCATAATCGGTTTTGTCGAGTCCATCAGCAATATTGTGGTCTTTCGAGAAATTGAGTCCGATTTTCTTCGGATTTCGTGCTTCTATCAGCTGCATAAGTCGCTTCCATTGGTCGGGCTCCTTTTCTTTGTCCCAGGCCGATGCGATGCTCTTGCCCACATTGTAACGAGCCACTGCCAATCTATCCAAGGTTTTTTTAGTGCTGTCTCGATAAAAAAGCAGGATTGTTCTTCTTCGGGCATTCAACCAAGTCGCTGGTAGCATGGTCTTGAGCACTGGGTCTTCGTTGTACTCGCGTGAAATCAATATCCACATATCGATGTCCGTATCATCCATCAATTTTGGAAGGAGTTTTTCAAAACGTTCTTCCAAGATTTCATCGACCACACGCGCCCGTTCTTTTTCGGGAAGGATTTGCTGGGAAAAACAGTAACAGGATATTACAAAGAACAGGAAAAATGCTAGTTTTTTCATTCATTCAAAGATTTGGTTTTAAAATACAAAATATCAGTTTTGCAGTGCTTCTTTTAAGGTTGCTGCCCTTTTGATTTTGCCATTGCCCGTTTCTATGAATTTATGCGCCCTCAAAATCTCTTTTGGCACCTCATATTCGCTCAAAGATTCCAGTTTCTTTACATCCTCATTGAGCTTTTCAGTGTCATAAGTACCTTCCACTACCAAAACCAATTTCTCACCCAACCTTTCATCCGGTATGCCCACAACAAAAAATCGGGAATCTAAAATATCGTTCAGTTTTTCCTCAATCTGTTCGGGAATCAGTTTTATACCGCCTGAATTGATGACATTGTCGTAGCGGCCCAACCAAACAAACTTGTCGTCGCCATGCAATTCGACTAAATCGTTTGTCGCTAGCTGATGCACGCCAATATTTGGGGCGTCAATGACGAGGCAGCCTCTCTTATCTTTAGAAATGGTCACGTTTGGCAATACTTTAAAAAACGAACCTTCGTCATCCATACGTTTAGCAGCAATATGGGTGATGGTCTCCGTCATACCGTACGTCTCAAAAACTTGTGTCGGTAAGGACTTCAATTTTTCACCCAACACATGAGATATAGGTGCACCCCCTACAATCAATTTTTTGATGCTGGTCAATTTCGGCAACGAATTTTCTGCTTGAAGTGGCACCATGGCACAAAAACCATACGATTTATCCATACCAGCCAAAGGGTTCGAAATCGGTTCAATATATTCTAGGTGCAATCCCAGAACCAGTGCCCTTACCAACATCATTTTGCCAGCAATGAACCCACATGGCAAACAAAGCAACGCCGATTGGCCAGATTTTAGGTCAAAAAAGCTGCCTGTTGCCGAAGCCGAGTTGACGATATGTTCTTTTTTGAGCTGAATGGTTTTAGGGGTGCCTGTTGATCCTGAGGTCTGAACGGCAATAGTATCTTTTTCCCCAATCCAATCCAATAAAAAGTTACCGATATGCCTCTCAAAGGCTTCCCCCTCTTTGACCAGACTATAGCCCATGTCCCATAAGTCATCAAAAGAATACCGAACACGGTTCAGCCGAAAATCAGGATGTATCTCACGCCAAGTTTTTGACATCACTTTGGGTTGCAGCAAATTCTTCTTTGGTCATCACACTTCCGAAAAGTTTTTCATTCCAATTTTTCCAGCCGTATTTTCTGGAGAAAATCCATAATAAAATTGGGAAAACGACAAATACGGGAATCAACACATCCCAACCAAGACCAGGTTCAGAAACATCCCTGTAAATGGAATGTGTTTGAAATGCTGTCCAATCCGCAGTGACCAACAGCGCCGTTATAAGGTTGTTTGCAGCGTGAAAGCCCAGGGCCAGTTCCAAACCTTCATCCATCAAAGTGATAATCCCTAAGAAGAATCCGGTGCCGATATAATAGACCATGATACCGTAACCCAATTTCTCGACCTCAGGATTGGCGATGTGCATCAAACCAAACAAAACTGAAGTCACCACAAGGGGCACCCATCTATTCTTGGCCAAAATACCCAGCCCTTGCATCATGTGACCCCTGAACAGGTACTCTTCAAAACTTGTCTGCAACGGAATCAAAACAATCGCTATGACAGCCAACACTAAAAATTTCTGCCAATCAAAGTTCAGAACATAGTCATCTGGAGAAAAATAAATATCGATTGCAGTGAGCAAAACTGTTAACCCACCCCAGAAAGAGAAAGCAAAGAAAACCCGTTTCCAATCAATTTTCTTTCTAGAGGTTGTCAAAGTGGTGATGGATTGTCGATGGACAATTTTTGTCCATCCCAAGACAACAAACAGACCCACGGCCAAAGGGGCCAACAAAATAATCAAAACGATGTTTGACCCCAATTTTGCTATCAATTGTTGCATGGTCTCTTCAACACTTACAGGAGACATTATGGTTGCCACATAATTGAACGCCATGAAAGCAATGAAACCTATGGGAAGAATGAAATATTTCCACAACCCTATATCGCCTTTGTATCCCTGTTCTATGTACATAAACTTTGAATTAAATCATCTTGCCAAGATAGATCTTTTCGGTAAAAGAGCTTACCTTGTTCGACCTCTAGCGGAGATTGAAAATTATTGACGAACAAACTGCCGGTGCCCAAACCTTGTGGCATGGTGCTGTTCAGTGCATACGTAAACTGTGCAATGGCATTGAGCCCAATATTGCTCTCTAGTGCACTGGTGACCCACCAGCCGATTCGATTCGAATCTGCCAAAGCAATCCATTCGTTGCAGCCATGGATTCCACCTAACAAACTTGGTTTCAAAATGACGTATTGTGGTTGAATGGTTTGTAGCAATTCAGCCTTTTTTGTTACATCAAAAACACCGATCAGTTCTTCATCCAAGGCTATGGGAATATCAGACGTTTTGCAAAGTGTCGACATCACTTGCCAGTTGTTGGGTTTGATGGGCTGTTCTATGGAATGGATATCTAGTTCTGACAGCTTTTTCAATTTCAGAGCAGCATGGTCCAGTCCAAATCCACCGTTGGCATCGACACGCAATTCAATTTCTTTAGCGGAAAATCTTTTTCGGATGGATTTCAATACGGCCAGTTCTTTCCCAAAATCCAAAGCCCCTATTTTCATCTTCAGGCAAGAAAAGCCTTCCTGTAGTTTTTGGTCTATCTGCTCGAGCATGAATTGTTCATCGCCCATCCAAATCAATCCGTTGATTGGGATTGGAGCTTCGTTTTCCACGAAATCTGACGAAAACAACTCAAAAGGATTTTTGGCTTTCAGGGAAAGAAACGCCTGCTCTAGCCCAAATTGGATGGATGGGAACCTTTTAAGTGCTTCCAGTAAAACACTTTCGCCCAAGTGGATGTTTTCACAGACCCATCTTAGCTTTTCTTCATAAGCATCTAAATCATCGCAGCTCAGACCCCGAAGCAACCCACATTCACCGATGCCAAAATTGCCGTTTTCATTCAGTATCAAAAACCATGTCTCTTTTTGGGTGAGCACTCCGCGCGAAGTACCGCTGGGTCGCTTAAAGTTGAGTATGTATTTTTTGTACTGGGCTTTCATGCAGCGACCAAATTTAAGTATATTCTGCACGATTAAAATCCATCAATAAATGAAATATGTCGACGGCAAAACCATTTGGATCACGGGTGCTTCTTCGGGTATCGGGCGCGAATTGGCACTTCAACTGAACAAAAAAGGATGTAAATTGATTCTATCGGCCAGAAATGAAAAGGCACTCCAAAAGGTCAGGAATGAGTGCGGCTCTACAAATACCATAGCCATTCTGCCCCTTGATTTAGAAGATTTTGGGAGTACGCAACAAAAAGTGAGTGAAGCACTTTCGTTCTTTGGTACTATCGATATTTTGATAAACAATGCCGGTATCAGCCAACGGTCACTGATCATTGACACTGATTTTGAGGTCTATAGAAAATTGGTCGATGTGAATTATTTGGGAACCGTTGCCCTGAGCAAAGCAATGTTACCTCATTTCGTTGCCAGCAAAAAGGGGCATTTTGTGGTCGTGAGCAGCCTTATGGGAAAATTTGGGGCGTTGCCCCGTTCAGGCTATTGTGGGTCTAAACATGCTTTGCATGGCTTTTTTGATGTACTTCGGATGGAGCATGAAAAAGATAACGTTTCGGTCACTATGATATGCCCTGGTTTTGTGCAGACCGACATCGCCAAAAATGCCCTGACCAAAGACGGTACTCCGCAAGGAACAGATGATGTTGAAAACAATAATGGACTACCTGTTGCGGTTTTTGCCAAAAAGATGATCAATGCCATCGAGAAGCAAAAATTTGAGGCCTACATGGGTGGTAAAGAAGTAATGGGTGTCTACGTGAAAAGATTTTTTCCCAAGCTATTGCATCGAATGGTAATCAAGTCACAAACAGATAAAATCAAGCGAAGTTGAACCAAAAACGAACACCCTCATTGGTTTTGTCAATATTTAGTTTGGATTGCAACTGATTGACCAACCTATTGATCAAACGAAGGCCCATCGAAGACAAACTGCGTTCATCGGTATCTTCTGGCAAACCTACCCCGTTATCAGCGTACTCAAAGTAGCCCTGCTCTCCATTTTTTCTAAGGTGGATGTATATTTTTCCGTCATCATCCCCTTCCGGGAATGCATATTTGAATGAGTTCGACACCAACTCGTTCAATATCAACCCGAACGGAATGGCTCGGTCAATGTCCAATTCGGTACCCTCGGCATCAATGGTGATGCTGATGTTGTGCCCTCCTTTTTTATACACCGATTGTACACTGTTGATCAGACTTTCAATATATCCTTGCATCTCAATGACCGAGAGATCATCGTTCTGATATAGTTTTTGGTGGATCAATGCCATGGCCTTCACCCTACTCTTTCCTTCTTCCAAAGCAATGATTGCAGCCTTGCTTCTCGTGTTCTTTGTCTGCAAGCTCAAAAGACTCGATACCATCTGGAGGTTGTTCTTTACCCGATGGTGTATTTCTTTCAGCAGCGATTCTTTCTCGATGAGCGAATCTTCAATGATATGCTTCTGTTGTGCGATCAATCGTTGGTTTTTGATACTCTTAAGGTAGGCATATACCAGACCTGCAAATCCCAATAGCGTGAAAATCAATGAGATAAAAACAAGGTTGATACGCTCATCTTTTGCCTGCATCTCGCTTCGGGTACGTTCGATGGCTGCTTTTTGCTCATCGATCATGCGCCTCGAATTCTCAAGATCTTCATTCGCAACGATGGCCACCAACTGCTGCTTCATAATGGAAGATTCTTTGTTTTCAATGGAATCTTTCAGATAATTGTTTCTCTTATAATACGTAGCGGCACTTTTAAAGTTTTCAGTTTTGTCATAATATGCTGCCAACAACCGGTTTTTGTTCATCCGCTGTTGTAAATCGACATTCTCAAAATCTACATCCAACCTTCTTTTTGCAGCACTGAAATTTTCAAGCTGCAAATGGGCATCGGCCAAGCTCAAGGTGTTTTCTACAATACGGTGCCCCATGCCAGCACTTTCAACTTCTTCAAATACTTTGATACTATTTTCCAATAGCGGTACGGCTTCCTCGAACTCACCAAGCTGCACATGGCATTTACCGATATTTCCTTCGATTTCAGCCTTTAGAAGTTCACTTTCCAGTTCTTCTTGAGGCGTTTTTTGTGCAGTCAAATCATTGATGTAAACCAATAAATACCCGTTTGCTTTTTTATACTCACTTATCGCGGTCTGGGCAGAATTATCAAGCCTTAGATAATTACCAACTTGGTTATGGAATTTGGCCAAAGAAAATTCATCATCATCGGCAATGGTGGGTTTCACCTCCATGATATATTGTGTCATGGCCTTTCGATTCATCCCCAACTTGGCATAGATATCATAAAACGTGACTCCTTCTGTAATGCCCCTTTCGCGTTTTTCTTGGCGAATTTCTATTTGCTTGTCAAACAACTGAAGGTTTCCATAGTTGGTATCGAGGATATTCATCACGACCTTCAGTTTTTTAGAATCCACAGAATCTAGCGCTGCATATATCTCGTTGGCAAGTGCCACACTTTTATCGTAATCCCCAATATCACTGAAAATGCCTGCCTGTATGATTTGGTAAGATTCAATGGCATTTGAATCCTTTGTTTTTTGTGCATTGGTCAAATATACGTTCACCACTTCTTGCCAATCATAGGCAGAATTGTCAGAGTAACGATTTGGAGTGCCAAAAAAATAGTCGAATCTTTTTTCGTCGTTTGCAATATCTTGAAACTGAAGTAAAGGGTTTTCGACCTCTGTATCCGTACTTTGACCGTACAGGCCGTTCAGCGCCAGACACGCTATGGCAAGCATCAATATTTCTTTGTAATATTTAAGCATTACGCCCTTTGGTTTGTTTTTTGAAGAATGAATATTCAGATGTTCGCTGCTATTCCAACAGCTGTAAAATCAATAGTATAACAACTTCTTTTTCATTTTGTTGTACACCGTGAAGAAAGGTCGCATCCAAAAAAAAATATGGTGGATGTAGGCCAAAAACTTCACTCACCCATTAAATTAAAAAAGACCACGTGTTTGAATCGTAGTCTTTCTACTTTATCATAAAAGGTAAGAGTTCGGTACAATCATGTTGCCATCAAATGTAAAATCAAAATTAGACCTTCATTCAAAATTGTTGTGAAACAGTTGTTTTATGTTGTGAAATGGTTGCAGCACAATGTAAAACTGTATTTTATCGGTTTTTAATGCATTTCGTGGAATTGGAGACTACGGCATGTTATGCACATAAAAAAAGGTCTCACCGATTATGGCAAGACCCTTCTACGAGAACACTATATGAAAATGAAAAAATTACCTTTTTAATTATAGTGCTAAAGTAGCCAGCGGTTCACAAACACAGAAAATATTGTTGTGAACTGCTTAAAATCTGTTGTGAGATTTTATTGGCAATAGGTACAAACAAAAAAGGCGCTTTTAAAGCGCCTTTTTTTGTTTGTGAAAATCCATTTATGAATTCATGGATGATATGATAAATTCCTTGAAATCTTTGGATATGGGTATCAACGTCTCATTGATCATAATGTCTCTTGAATTGATGGCATCAATGTGATCGACATTCACGATATATGATTTGTGGGCCCTGTAGAATTTGTTCTTTGGAAGTTTTTCAAGATAGTCTTTCAAGGGTGACCGAACCAAAAACTTTTTATCTACCGTATTGACCTCTAAATAGACATTATCAGCTTTGATAAATTGGATGTCATCAAACTGGATCCTGTAGTACAGGTGTTGCTTCTTCACGAATATCGAATCTTTCAACACAGAGTTGGAAACGAATCCCTCGCCTTCTTCAGCATCTACGTTTACAGAGCCGTCGCTCTTTTTTGAATAACTAAAATTTGAAAGGGCTATTTCAATTGACGTGTATAGGTCTTGCTGTTCAAAAGGCTTCACCAAATACCCATCAGGTTTTACCGTTTTGGCATTTTCTACGGTAGCACGGTCTGAGTTTGAAGTTACAAATATGAAAGGAATGTTGTAGACCTCTCTTATATGCTTCCCTAAATCGATACCTGTTTTGTCAGATGCCAGAATGATATCAATAAGCACCAAATCAACGTGGTTGTTCTTCAGGACCTCAACGGCCTGTTCATAGACGATGACATTGTCAACAATCTCATAACCTATTTCCTCGAGCATGGATTGCATATCATCTGCAATGATGACATTATCCTCAACAATAAGAATCTTAATGGGGTGTTCCAAAATGGTTTGGTTTAAATTGTTATAGAAATCAAAATTAAAAAAAATAATTGATTGAAATATAGAACAATACGGATGACAGGAAAGTGCTCAATGCCAGTTTCTTGAGTTCAGGATCCATTTGTGAAGGCTGTTTTATGGTAAGTACTCTTCGCAAATGCATAAAAATGGGCACAAAGGCCAGCAAATACATAAAGCCTTGCCATGGCAGTATTTCGACCATACCATACACGATAAACGAGATAAATGCAATCACCACCAAAATGGCATGATATACCTTTCCCCGTTCAAATCCCATTTTGACAATCAACGTATTTTTACCGTGGATCTTATCCGAATCAACATCTCTAAGGTTGTTTAGGTTGAGAACACCAACACTCAAAAGACCGATTGAGATTGCTGGAAAGACCGCTGCTGTTTTGAAATGGCCAACGTAAAGAAAAAAGCTGCCCAAAACAGAGACAAGTCCAAAAAAAAGGAAAACAAACAAATCGCCCAGACCTCGGTAACCATAAGCAGATTGGCCCACTGTGTAACGAATTGCTGCCCAGATGCTCAGAGCGCCCAAGACCAAAAAGAAGACCGCATACGGTATTTTGTCCAATCCAAAAGCACTGTAAATAAGTGCAATTGCCAACAAAATACTGATAACCGAAGAAACAAAAATTCCATTTTTCAATGCCGATTGCGAGAGCATTCCAGATTGCAATGCCCTTTTTGGCCCTATGCGAAGTTCATTATCGGTACCCCTTACCCCATCACCATAATCGTTGGCAAAATTTGAGGTTACTTGAAAGGCAACGGTTGTCAACAATGAAAGTATGAGTATCCCAAAATTGGTAAATCCCATGGCATGGGCCATAGCCGTGCCCACAACAATGCCAGAAATTGACAAAGGAAGTGTACGCAACCTTGCAGCGTACAGCCATGACTTAAAGGTGGCCAATCTAATAAGGGTCTTCTATTTTTACTCGCTTTCCCTCTTTGTATGAGGCCACGAAAGCATCTTTAAAACCCATGTCGACCAATTGCTTTCTGAATTTTTGAGCTTCGTTCAACGTTTCAAAGTTGCCCAACGAATAGGCATAAAATGGATTGGTCTTTACAAAAAGGGTGTTCGTCAACGCTTCTGAGGCCAAGGTCATATTGTTGTCTGTGAAAGATTTGACCTGAACCGAGTATATCTTTTCTTTTTCCAAAAACTCTTTGGCCAAGTAAAACTCTTTGACCAAACTCAATTCTTCGTTTTGCTCTTTTAGGTTATCGATTCGCGCTTTGACCGCATCAAGGCTGTCAATGGAAGCCAAGATGTACTGATCGTTATCCAACCTTTTTGAATTGCTCCAACCAGCTGTGTAACTTGTAATGCCCAAAATACTTAGCACGAAAAGCCCGACAAGGCCCATCAAAACGTTTCGCTGCAACTTCAAACGCTTGATGTCTTTTCCCTTAAATTTTATCTGGTCGAGCAAACGCTCATTAATTATCTGCGCTTTTTCAATATCCTTGTGCAAATCCAGCAAATCATTTTCTTCAATAAATGGCATAGGTCGGGATTTTTTTACTGCATGGCAGCTAGTTATCAATGAGTTGGAAAGCCTATATCTGCAAATGTAAAATTTTTGCTAAAAGAACGAAACAAACTTCGGATAATCGTAAGGTTCTACCGCTGATTTGCAACAATTTAGCCGTTTAGATGAATCATTTTATATAAATACCATCGTCTTTGATCACTATTTTTTCCTTCTTATACAGTACACCAATGGCTTTTTTGAACGTTTTCTTGCTCATCTGGAATGCTTCATAAATTAGTTCTGGCGAAGATTTGTCGTGCAGTGCCAGGTATCCATCAGACATTTTCAATTTCTCGTATATTGAATTGGCGGAAGGTTCCAACACATCAACTCCCTCTTGGTGCAATATCACATCAATTTTATGGTCAGGCCGCACATTCTTGACAAATCCATCGAACTTGTCACCCGTTTTGATTTCCCTGAAAATATCGCTGAAAAACACCAACCCTTTGAACTTGTTTTCAATGATGACTTCCCAGCCCAAATCAGTTTTTCTATGGGCCACCAATGCCACCCGCTGCCCTTTTGACAAGTCGTGGTTGTCATTGTCAAGAAAGCGATCAATTCGTGTAGAACCTACCAAACGGAACGTCTCATCATCCAAATAGCAATGCACCAAGTATTGGTAGCCCTTTTTCATCTTCACGGATTGCTCTCGAAATGGCACCAGCAAATGCTTTTCTAGTCCCCATTCCATAAAAGCACCAAAATCGGTAATATCTGCCACCTTCAAATAGGCGAACCCATCTCTGGTCACTTTGGGTCGCAACGTAGTGGCCACGGGCCGCTCTTGATGGTCAAGATAGCAGAATACTTCGATTGAATCGCCAATTTCATAGCCTTTGGGAACATACTTGTTCGGCAACAACACCTCTGCGCCGTCATCGTCCCCCAGAAAAAGCCCGACTTGGGTGCTGCGCATTATTTCAAGTGAATTGTATCTGCCAAGAGCTATCATATAAATAGTGTTGTCTATTGGTGAACTTTCTTGGGTTTCGACAGTCCCGAAGCTTCGGGATTGGAATACTATAAACCCCGATTATCGGGTGAAACAAAAAACCGCCTTTTGCTAAAGACGGTTTTAAGCTTGTTTGTACATGTCATTTACTTGTACACAGACTCTTTGTTGAAGTGCTTTGCCAACATATAATACACAACCGCTCTATGCTTGTTCTTGACAGAGCTGCCGTATTTCTCGACCACACTTTTGATGGCGTCCATCAATTGGGGGCTGTCTGAAAGGCCCAATTTTTTAATCAGAAAATTGTTTTTTACGGTCTCCAGTTCTTTATCATCGGAGCCAGATACTTTTGAGGCATCCAGATTGTAGATTGCTGGGCCAAGGCCAACTGCAACTTTGTTCAATAAATCCATGTCTGGTGACTCACCAAATTTTTCCTTGATGTCGGCTGCGTACTTTTGTACCAACTCATCTCTTTTGCTACTCATAATGTTAGTGTTCTTTAGGGTTATGCGGTCTAAGATATGAAATCAAAATAAGCGAGCAAAATTTCGTCATTTATATCTGTCGGGGTAAAAATTTCGAGTATGCGGGGTCGCTCAGATTCCTTAAAAAATTCCTGTAAGCGAGACTTTAGCTCACTCTTTGAAGCAGCTTTTTTATACTCAAAACCGAACATTGCAGAAAGTGCTTTTGCATCAAGTTGGTGCTGTGTCTCAAAAAAGCGATTGAAGTTTTCAGAGTTCTCTTTTCCCGGTAAAATACGAAAGATGCCACCCCCGCCATTGTTCACCAAAATGATTTTAAAATCCTGGCGGATGTAGTCATTCCACAGCGCATTGCTGTCATAGAAAAAACTGAGGTCGCCCGTGATGAGCAACGTGGGCCTTTCTTCGTGAACCGCTGCACCGATTGCCGTTGATGTACTGCCATCGATACCACTGGTGCCGCGATTGCAAAAAACGCCCAATGATTCGTGCATGTCAAAAAGCTGGGCGTAGCGAATGGCTGAACTATTCGCAAAATGTACTTGATAGTTTTGGGGAATATGCTCAATGCAAGCACTGTACGCCCAAAAATCTGAAAAAGGAACTTGGTCAAGATATTCGGTCCTTTTGGCCTGATACAACGACTTCACCTTTTGCCACTTTTGGTCGTAGGCACTCTCTTGTACGCCATGTTTACCCAGAAGTTGTTTCAAGAAGATGTTGGGCGCCAATTTAATATGCTTGACCTCACTGAAATACGTGTCGTAAGCCTTAACTGCATCAATGTGCCAGTGCTGTGCCGGCTTGTATTTTCTAAGGAAAGCCTTTATTTTTTTTGAGACAACCATTCCCCCAAAGGTCAACAGCAAGTTGGGTTGCAATGCTTTGAACAATGCATCTGGGTTTATGGATTTTTCAATAGGAAATATGATGCTATCGATACTCGGGAAGAAATCGGGATGGTGCAGGTTAGAAGTCGTTTCGGTAAACACCAATACCGACGGGTCGTTTGCCAACTTTTCCAGCAGTTCTTGGTCAATGGAATTTGGAAACATCATGCCCACCAATACCATTTTTCGTTCGCTTTTATTCCACAGTTCGGCGAAGCTTGCAACATCCTCGCTTTCGGAATCGCCCTCAAAAGTTTGTTTCGCTGAAACTTGAGGAATCGAAAGGGCTCCCACCTTTTCATACAGTGGTTCTTCAAACGGAACGTTGATATGAACCGGTGATTTTGAGCCAATGGCCAAGCTCAAAGCTTTGTGTAATTCCCCATCGTTATACTTCTGGATTTCCTCTTGTGAAGATTTCACATAATCCGGGGCAAAATGGGCCACGGTTTTTGTCGCATGCGAAACATCCAATTTCAAATTGGCTTCATAGCCGATATGTTTTTTAAAGACATGTTCTTGACGGATGGTCTGACCATCACCGACATCAATCTTGTAGGGGGGCCTATCCGCAGAGACCACAATCAACGGAATATCGCTGTAAAAAGCTTCAGCAACGGCAGGATAGTAGTTCAACAATGCACTGCCAGAGGTGCAGACCACGGCGACAGGCTGTTGCAACTGTAATGCCATGCCCAGCGCAAAAAAAGCGGCGCAGCGCTCATCAACGATGGAATAGCAATTAAAAAACTCATCTTCCGTAAACCCAATGGTCAAGGGTGCATTGCGAGAACCTGGAGAAATGACGATGTTTTGAATACCTCTCGACTTAAAGTGTAGTGCGACTGTCTGTGCAGAAGGTATGCTAGAGTATTTCATGAGGTACAAAAATACCAATATGAACGTGCCTATCAAAGCAATTCGAGCATGGTCAGGCTTTTGTTCTGGGTCTCTGTCCATTCTTGAGCTGCTTCTGATTTTGACGTAATGCCGCCGCCAACATAAATCATGGCCTTTTTGTTTTTGATTTGCAGACAGCGTAGGTTCACAAAAAGGTGGGCGTTATCATCAGAAGTCAGGTTCAACTCTCCTAAAAACCCAGTGTAATACTGTCGGCCATAGCCTTCATGCTTTTGTAGAAACTCAAATGCTGTTGCCTTCGGAAGTCCACAAACCGCAGGGGTCGGGTGCAATTGACGTAGCAAATCATCCATTGAAAATTCAGTGCTTTTTACTCCACTAATTCTTGATTTAAGATGCCAAAGAGTACCCGCCCTAATGGATTCTGCCTTTGAAACGCTCACCGATTCCAAATTTTCAGAATAACAATTTTTGATGAAATCGGTCACCAGTCGCTGCTCTTCCAATTCTTTTTCTGTCCATGTGGGTTGACTTGTCGATGTCACTTTCTGTGTACCCGCAAGAGAGACTGTCTCGATATTGTCCCCATTGGCCTCTAGAAGCACTTCTGGTGTGGCCCCCATCCATTGGCCAATTTTGGGATGGTACCACACATAGCAAAATGCATTTTGATATTTGGCCAACATTTTTCCGAAAAGTTCAAGGCCATTTTTAACAATGGGCACTTCCACCCTTCTTGAAAGCACCACCTTTCTCAATTCTCCTCTTTCAATTTGGTGCTTTGCTTTTTGAAAGAGCGCTTCATACGTTGCTTTTCCTTCGGAAGATAAAACAACTTCTTTCGACGCTACTTTGAAGTCTTGATACAGTACTGCGGTATTGATTTCATCAGGCCACAGAAGCACTTTTTCACCCTGCCAATCAAAGGGTACGAAAATGAATCCACTTTCCGTGAAATTATCCACATGAAAGAGTCGGTCTGTTTTCTGAAAAATCGCCGTGACCGTATTTTTAAATGGTTTTCGGTACAACACAAAGGGCAGCCGGTCTTTAAAATGTCCTTTTGCCTTTGCAAGCAGGGTATGGAATGAATCAGTTCTTTGGTAGGGCAATGGTGGTCAATTTACAGTTAGAAATGAGTTCACCTGCTTCGTTGGTCACCTTGATCTCCCAAAGTTGTGTGGTGCGCCCTTTATGGATGATTTTTGCTTTCGCAAAAACATGGCCAGAGCGAATACTTTTTACATGGTTTGCAGAAATTTCTATCCCCCTGACCGCCACCTCTTTTCCGTTGAGAAAAATCAAGGAAGCTGCGCTGCCCACACTCTCTGCAAGGGCCACAGTGGCGCCCCCGTGCAATACTCCATCGGGTTGGTGTACTTTTGGCGTCACTGGCATTTGTGCGGTCAAGTAATCATTACCCACATCAATGTATTCAATATTTAGCGTCTGCATCAATGTGTTCTTGCAAATGGCATTGCACTTTTTCAGTATTTCTTCTTTCTGTTCTTGCATTCCTTGTTTTTTGTAAAATTACGATGCAATTTGCAACGTACATAAAATACGTGTGATGTCGCTTAAAAGCCATACCATTTCATACCAAAGCACCAAACCCTACTATACCCTGAACAACCTCACTTCTGAAACCAAGAATATTTGGCTGGTCTTTCATGGTATGGGATTTTTAAGCCGGTACTTTTTTAAGCCTTTCATGGGGCTAGATGCCACCGAAAATTACTTCATTTCACCCCAAGCTCCTTCAAAATATTATTTGGATGAAAAATTCAAACATGTGGGTGCCAGCTGGTTGACACGAGAGGATTTGCAGCTCGAACTATCCAATGTTTTGACCTACGTGGATGGTGTTTTTGAAGCAGAAAACCTTTCTGATGATAAAAATCTCATCCTTTTTGGCTTTTCACAAGGAGTTTCCATCGCAACCCGCTGGCTGGCCCGTAGAAAAATATGTTGTGACAGTCTTTTGCTCTATGCAGGGGGCATTCCCAATGAACTGCAACAAGAAGATTTTGATTTTCTGGATTTGAACAAAACTTCGGTCAAAATCATCTATGGTGATGATGACAAGTATATCACTGATGAAAGAGTGCAATCAGAAGGGCAAAAAATCAAGAAACTATTCCAAGAAAAAGCAGAAATCGTACGTTACAATGGCGGACATGAAATCCATCCCGACGTTCTGAATAGCCTATTTTGATCGCTTTGGATTTGATTTTTTTGGGTTTACCCTATCTTCTTAATGGAAGTTCTGGTCACGAATTCCTCAAATTAACACAAATTTTTGGCAATTTTTGAATTTAGTGCTTGGAATTTTAATATCTCACGGGCTTGCTCTGACAATATGTAACGTATTCATTGTTCTTCATCCTGCTGGGCCAACGCTATGGGATAATACGTTATTTTTCTAGTGGTATATGCATTTTGCGGCGTAACGATTTTCTTTACCCAGTTTTTGGCTTTACTGTCATCAAATTGAAAGATAAATTCTTCGGTAGATGTGTTGTTTCCCTGTTTGGTGGTAACACTCTTTAGCACTCCGTTTTCGTCATACGTATATTTTCTTTCCTCATCAACCATGAACTGGTTTTCTTTCGGATTGTAAAAAAAGGTGCTTTCAGATTGTAATAATCCCTTGGGATCCGTAACCTTTTCAACAGCCATATTCGGGTCGCCATCCACAAATTTTTTGGTCAGCTCGATTTTTAGGGTATCACCGTTCTTTTTAACTTTTTCAGAATTTCTGATGGATTTATCTATAATTCCATTGGTGAAAAAATTGACGGTTCGCTCATTCTTGTACATTTCGTACTCAATTTTTGTCTCATCGACAGCATCTTGATGTGATGTGATGATACTTTGCAATCGACCATCACCGCCGTAGTTGTACAATTGGTTTTCAGCAAATTCTTTATCGTACGAAACCACTTTTTCTCCCACAATACGGTTGTTGATGGTATCTAGCTCGTAAAAACTCGCCATGGATGTCTTGACATCGAGTTTGCCATTTTTGTAGCTCTCCATTCGCTTTTCAGCAAGCATGCCGTCTTCGTACTTGTAAAATGTGATGTCTTCATCGGTGTCGTTGTATTTTGTCACCAATTTTACCAATCTACCCTCAGTATCAAATTCAAATAGTTCCTTGCCATAATCAGTGATGACCGTTGAAGTTTTGACATTGCCCTTCAAATCAAAATCGCTGATGGTAAAAATATCGGGCTCTTGCGATGTCAAGAACATCGGATGAAAACATGTAAAAAGAATAAGAAGTCTGAGGTAAAATTTTATCATGCCGCAAAATTAGTCCATTTTCCTACAAACAGTCAACAAATTGAGTGCCAGACATCGAAAATGACCTAAATATAAACTTGAAAGCAATTAAAATTTACGGTCAGGCGAAAAAGGGAGCAATGGTAATGATGTTTTTTCATTTGAAATGATTTCTGAAACCAGTTTCCCCGTTATGGGGCCCAAACTCCACCCCATCATCGCGTGACCTGTTGCAAAGATCAGGTTTTTAAGATTCGAGGTACGGCCGATGTATGGCAATCCATCAGGGCTTACGGGCCTAAGACCGCATTGGGCATTGGCAATATCGTCTTGTTGAATCTTCAAACCTTCGTAAAAGTTCTCAGCGCCCTTTGCTATCGCGGCCACCCTTTCTTTCCTGATTATTGAATTGACTCCCGAAAACTCCATAGTACCTGCAAATCGTGTAAAACCTCTCATGGGGGTGACGGCCATTTTGGCTTCCATCAAAATTGCGGGCATCGTGATTCCTGTCCACGCTGCAACATCAATGCGATACCCCTTACCTGCCTGAAGAAGCAATCGTATGTTTAATTTCTTTGCCATTGTGGATGTCCAGCTTCCCGCTGCAAAAACAACTTCATCTGCAAAATGATTGGCCTTGTCCGTTTTGACCGATTTGATTTTTCCTTCGGAAACCTCAAAATCAATGACCTGTTCATTCTTTAACACTTTGACATTGGTTTTTTGAAGATACAGTTTCATCCGCTCCATAAATTCAGTGGGAGTGGTGTGACCATCGCATTCATAGTGAATGGCGCCCTTTGCATTTATCTTGATGTTGGGCTCCACTTTTTTGATTCCATTTTCATCAAGCAGATTGACCTCTAAACCCAAAAAATTTGCCTTTTCGGCTATTTTAAGCTCATGGTCGCGTTCTTTTTCGGTTTGGTAAAACATCAAAAGTCCTTTGCGTTCCAAATGAAAATCGCCCAAATCGCCATTTGATTTTAGCATCTCAAAAAGTTCACGGCTTAAAATATTGATGTCTTTGATGATGGGCATTGCCTTTTCAACCTTTTGTTTCGTAGCGGATTTTTTGAACGCCCATGCCCACTTCAGAAAATCGGCATCAAGCCTTGGTTTCATGTAAAACGGACTAGCGGAATTGAACATGTACCGCAATCCTTTCAAAATCATTCCAGGGGCAGCCAGCGGAACAATGTGGCTTGGGGTCAGATATCCGGCATTCACATAGCTTGCGCCACCAGTCATATCAGACTTGTCGATTACCGTAACGTTGTGACCTTCTTTTTGAAGATAGTAGGCAGAACACAAACCGATGATGCCGCCGCCGATAACCAGTACATTTTTTGCCATGTCAGATTACTTGAAAACCGTGGGCGAAAGGGTCATCTTCGGTGTCAATCGTAATGGTGCTATTACCAAATACTTTGGCCCAACCTTTGATGCTTGGCACGATTGCCTTTATATTGCCAATATGGGTTTCGTCCTCAACTTTTCCCGTAAAAGTGGAGCCAATAATACTTTCGTGGATAAAATCCTCCCCAACCTTCAATAACCCTTTTGCGTGAAGCTGTGCCATTCTTGCGGAAGTACCGGTGCCACATGGCGAGCGGTCAATGGCTTTATCCCCATAAAACACCGCATTTCTTCCATGGGCGTTCAAATCAAGTACATCGCCCGTCCATAAAATATGCGAAACATCACGTATGGAATCATTTTCTGGATGCACAAATTGGTTCGGATGTTTTTTATTTATGCGATGTCTTACTTCTTTGGACAGTTGTATCAACTTGATCGCTAAAAAATCTTGAATACCCGAAAAGTTTTTTTGTGGATCGATAATGGCATAAAAGTTTCCGCCGTAGGCCACATCAAAATTCAATAGTCCCAATTCGGGGCATTCAACCTGCAGACCTTCGCCCGCTAAATAACTTTTTACATTGGTCAATTTGACCCAATCCACTTTGCCCTTGGTCATTTGGTATTCGATTTCCACCAATCCCGCAGGGGCTTCCATTTTTATTCTTCCCTCCACCTTTGGCTGCAAAAAGCCTTCTTGCAACGCAATTGTCACACTGCCAATGGTACCATGGCCGCACATGGGCAAACAGCCACTGGTCTCGATGAACAAGATGGCAACATCATTTTCTGGATTGTGGGGAGGGTACAAAATACTACCGCTCATCATATCATGGCCCCGAGGTTCGAACATGAGCCCCCTTCGTATCCAATCAAATTCCTTTAAAAAATGAAGGCGCTTTTCGTTCATGTTCTTGCCCACCAATTGGGGGCCACCTTCAACCACCAACCGAACGGGGTTTCCGCAAGTATGGGCATCGATGCATTTGAACGTATGAATGGCCATCAAAAAAGGTTTAAAGACATTCTTTGGTCTGAGCCCCATTGACCAAACGTGAAATATTCAACGGATTTTCATCTTTCAATTCGTCGGGCAGCAATGTGTTGGGCCAATCTTGAAAACTTACTGGCCGTACCCAACGCTGAATGGCATGGATGCCCACGGCACCAAAACGGCTGTCGGTGGAAGCAGGGTACGGCCCCCCATGCTGCATCGCTGGGCATACCTCAACACCCGTGGGAACACCATTGAAAATCAACCGCCCAACCCTGCCCTGCAAAGCGTTGACCACATTGTCATAGCTTTCAATTTCACTTTCTTCGGAGATAATGGTGCCTGTCAACTGTCCTTCCAGTTGTGTGATGATATTTGCCAACTCATCAACATCTTTAGATTTCACCACCATTGAAAATGGCCCAAAAACTTCTTGGTGCAGTTTTGAATTTTTCAAAAAGTCACTCCCTGAAACTGAAACTACAGTCTGTTGCGCATAATTTTCGGCAACAGCGGCTTCATAATTTGCGGTAACGGACAATCCCCCTTGATCAAACATCATGCGCTTATGCTCGTGATATTTGGTATGGATGTTTGGATGCAGCATACTGGAAGGTGCAATTTTCAGGATTTCTTCGGATAGGGTTTGAATAAATCCATCCAGGCCGTCACCATCTAAGGCCAGCAACAATCCAGGATTGGTGCAGAATTGCCCCGTGCCCAAAGTGATGGACGAGGCGTACGTTTTTGCCCATACCGTGCCTTTTTTCTTCAACGCCTTGGGAAGCAGTACAACGGGATTGATACTGCCCATCTCTGCAAAGACCGGTATCGGTTCTCTGCGCTGAGAAGCCAAATCAAATAGAGCTCGCCCTCCTCTAATGCTTCCTGTAAAGCCGACCGCCTTTATCTTTGTATGCTTGACCAACTGCTGCCCCACTTCGATGCCACTGCTGTTCAAATTTGAAAACACACCATTTGGCATGGCTGTTTTCTTGGCTGCGGTGATAATGGCCGAGGTCACCAATTCACCCGTGCCTGCATGCATGGGGTGGCTTTTCACGACCACAGGGCATCCAGCTGCCAAAGCACTCGCCGTGTCGCCACCGGCCGTCGAGTATGCCAATGGAAAATTGCTGGCCCCAAAAACCGCCACCGGCCCAAGTGGAATTGACATTTTCCGTAAATCTGATTTGGGCTGTGGTTTTCTATCGGGTATGGCCGTATCTATTGTGGCATTCACCCAAGACCCCTCTTCGACCAAATCTGAAAAAGTACGCAGTTGAAAACAGGTGCGGTTACGCTCGCCTTTTGCCCTGCCTTCGGGCAGGCCCGATTCTTGGCAGTATGTTTTGACCAGTTCATCGCCCAAATTTTCAATTTGATGGGCAATTTCCCTTAGGAAATTTGCTTTTTTTGCGCCCGAGACTTCCTTAAACTTTTGGAAGGCTTCCCACGCCAAGTTTACTGCCAGCCGTATCTCGTCTTCAGAGGCCTCAAAAAAAGTATGTTCCGTTTCTATGTTCAGCTGCGGATTGAAAGTCTTGAACGTTTCTTTTCCTTCCGCAGACAAATGATTTCCGATATAATTTTTTCCTGTAATCATACTATTTTATAATCTGAAAGGTTTGGTCGTGCAGCGACACCCGCTTCAATGATTTTTAATACCCGTTGTCTTTCATCTCCCTGTAATGGCAGCCGTGGTGGGCGTACATTTTCGGTGCCAATACCAGTTGCCACCTCGGCCAACTTGATGTTCTGCACCAATTGTGGATTGATATCCAACTCCAACAACGGCATGAACCAACGGTAAATTTCAACGGCCTCATCAATTCGTCCTGCCTTTGCCAATTTATATATGGTCACCGTTTCAGCAGGAAATGCACATACAAGACCGGCCACCCAGCCATCAGCCCCAACTAAAAGGCTCTCCAGAGCCAGGGTATCGACCCCACAAAGAATTTTTAATCGGTTTCCGAAAGCGTTTCTTATTCGGGTAACATTGGAAATATCCCTCGTGGATTCTTTAACGGCCTCAATGGTATTGATTTTCAAAAGGTCCTCAAACATCGGTAGGGTGACCTCAATTTTATAGTCCACAGGGTTGTTGTAGATCATGATGGGCAGGTCGGTGCTTTTTGCAATCGCTTTGAAATACTCAACAGTTTCATGGTCAGTGGATTTGTAGCGCATCGGCGGGAGCACCATCAAACCATCCGCCCCATATTCTTGGGCATTTTGAGCAGCACGAATGGCATCTTTGGTAGATTGCTCAGCGATATTGATGACAACAGGTACTTTTTTCCCAACAATTTCAACAGTCAGCTCAACAAGAATTTTTTTCTCTTCTTGTATCAAGGTACTTGCCTCACCAAGGGTACCGCCTAAAATTATTCCATTCGCGCCAGCATCCAATTGTGCTTTGATGTTGACCGAGAACATGTTCAGGTCAAGACGGTCATCATCAGTGAACTTTGTGGTGACCGCGGGCATGACCCCCTTCCATTCCACTTTCATAAAATGATTTTACAATTAAATATCTAAGATATGTAAAAGCGCAGTAAAAGTATGTCTGGTTTCAACTCACACATTCATAATCTTTTACCTATTTTAGACCCATTAAATTTAGACATAGCATGAAAAAAATAATTCTACTGGCTTTGGGGCTCACATTGGCCTGTAATTCATCACAGAAAACGATGGGCGAGGCCCAGAATGAGACTCCTCAAAAGAAGATGGTCGACCCTGTGACCTATGCACAGACCATCACCGAAGAAGAGCTCAGAGAACATCTTTTTATATATGCTTCGGATGATTTTGAGGGAAGGGAAACTGGGGAACCAGGGCAAAAAAAGGCCGTTGAATATTTGAAAAAACAGTATCAAGAAATGAACATTCCGGCAGCTAAAGCCGATGGAAACTATTTTCAAAAAGTGCCTTTAGAAGTGGGTAAAGTTCCCGTGGGGAACATTGCAATCGGCGAAAAGACATTCGAGTTGGGCGAAGACATTTTGACATTTTCGGCAGCGGAAGCATCTGTTGACGAAGTTGTCTATGTAGGATATGGCATTGAAGAAGGTGAATACTCTGACTATTCGGGTTTGGACGTTTCTGGAAAAGTGGTTTTCGCAAAATATGGCGAACCTAAAAAAGACGATGGCACTTATGTCATTTCGGGTACTTCTGAAAAATCTCTTTGGAGCAATAGGTCAGAATCTTTGGGTAAACGTACAGAATTGGCAATTTCAAAAGGAGCCAAAGGGCTGCTGTATTTTGACCCAACCAATTTTAATCGATACAAGGGCTATTTTGAATTCATGAAGACCAACAACAGTGGTCGCATGGCACTCTCAGATGAGGCCACCGAAAACTTTGTGATTTTGCTCAACCTAGATGCCGCAACAGCTTTGATACCAAATATTGATGAGACCAACGAACCATCAATAATAAAGGCCGATTTAAAGCTCAATGTCAAAAGCAGCAATGAGGCTGTGGATACCGAAAATGTTGCTGCTGTCATCAAAGGATCAGAAAAACCCAATGAATATGTGATCATTTCATCACATTTAGACCATATTGGAGTTACAGCCGATGGACAAATCAACAACGGTGCCGATGACGATGGATCGGGCAGTGTGGCTTTATTGGAAATGGCCGAGGCCTTTAAAAAAGCGATGGATGAGGGCAATGGCCCGAAACGTTCTATAGTGTTTCTACATGTGACTGGTGAGGAAAAGGGTTTGTTGGGCTCGAGATACTATACAGACCATGACCCCATTTTTCCATTAGAGAACACGGTGGCCAATTTGAATATTGACATGATCGGTCGAATAGACCCCAAACGTGAGGGCGACAGAAATTACATTTACCTCATTGGTTCAGATAAATTGAGTACTGAGCTCCATGAACTTTCAGAAGAAATCAATGCCAAGCACACGAACATCGAACTTGACTACAAGTACAACGATGAAAATGACCCAAACCGATTTTACTATCGTAGCGATCATTACAACTTTGCAAAAAATAATATTCCGATTATTTTTTATTTCAATGGCACCCATGCCGATTACCACAAGCCAGGCGACACTCCTGACAAAATTGAGTACGACTTACTCAAAAACAGAACACAATTGGTGTTTTATACTGCTTGGGAAGTGGCCAACAGAGCGAGTAAAGTGATGGTCGACAGGGCAACAAAATAGTCGAGCACTAGCTTACAAAAAAGGGCCCTGAAATTTTCAGAGCCCTTTTCATTGGGTGGAAGACCGGGTTCGAACCGGCGACCTCTAGAACCACAATCTAGCGCTCTAACCAACTGAGCTACAACCACCATGTCTCATTTTGCCACAAACACTGTGCGGCGAAGTTGCTTATCCCGAGAGCAAAGCGATTCGGGAAGCTATAACCACCATTTAAAGCGGATGCAAAGGTAATTTTTTTTAGACCTTCATTCCAAATAATTGGATGTTTAAATTTTCTTTTCATATCAAAACCGATATTTTATCCCTGGCTTCTTTGTTGCTATATTTTCTCAAATATATCGATGAACGGTACGTTTTCTTAGATAAACCGACAAAAAATGATGGTTCACAACATTAATTGGTCTTTGAGTGATTGCATCCGTAGTTTTACCAACCTAATGATTTAAAGGTCAATGCCCCAAATTAAAACCTTTAAGAATTTACTATGCTATCGCAAGAAAAGCGTTCTGATTTTTTCTTGCACACTGTTATTATCATCAATTTCTCTAAACGCCCAAAAGAATCTTAGGGATAGCTTGGCCTACGAAATCCAAGAAGTTAAAGCCAAGCCTGATTTCAAACCTACTGATACACTCTACATCAACTTAAGCAATCTATTGGCAGATCGTTATCGTTTTGTGAACAGCGATAGCCTTTACCAAATGTCTAAAGTCACTTTAAAGTTGAGCAAACAAATTGACTATAAGTATGGCCAGTGTGAGGCCATGGACAATTTAGGGGATTTTTACTCTGATCGGGGAGATTCAAAAGAGGCCATCAAATATTACCAAGAGGCCCTACCACTTACCAGAAAAATCGGCCATTTGGATCTTGAATTATCGCTCTTAAATGATTTGGGAAAAGAATACGACTACTTAGGTGATTATGCACAGGCACTTGAAAGTTTCTTGAAAGGTATAGATCTCGCCAAAAAATACGATAACAAAGATATGTTGTCGATAATCAATGAAAATATTGGTAGCATTTATGCATCACAAAAAGACTATGACCAAGCTCTTGAGTTTTACAAAAAAGCCAAAAAGTATAACGAAGAACTAGGCAATGAAATTTATATCGCCGAAACATTGAGCAACCTAGCCAGTCTTTATACCGATACTAAACAATTTGATTATGCGATGTTCAGCATCAATAAGAGTATCGGAATCTTTGAAAAGCTTCAAATTCTTGATTGGTTGGCTTTTGCCTATGAGGTAAAAGGACGAATCTATCTTCAACAAGAAAAATACAATTGGGCGCTGTACTGGTACAATGAAAGCTCAAGATTGCATGAAAATTTAGATGACAAAAGGGGGGAGATTGATTTGCTGAACGGTATGGCCAAGACACACTTCAAGCTTGGCAACGACTCTATTTCATTGGCTCTTTCAAAACGAGGCTACACCATTGCCCAGCAACTGAATTCCATACAGGGCCAAATAGATTGCTCTGAAACACTGTACCACATTCATAAAAAGCAAGGGCAATTTGATAAGTCACTCCAATATTTAGAGTTTTTCAAAGAATTGTCTGATTCACTTTCAAAAGACAAAAACCGTCGAAGTCTTTCGCTACTTGAAGCAAAACTTGAGTATGAGAAACAACAGCAAAACCTTATAGCGGAAAACCAAAAAGCGCTGGCCAAGCAACGTAACTACATCTATCTTGCCTTTGTCATTCTGTTGATTTTAGGGGTCGTAACCCTCTTAGTATACCGGAATGAAAAAATACAGAAGAAGCTCAATAAAGAGTTGAAAGAAAAGTCAAAGGTACTTCAACAGAGAGAGGTAGAATTAAGCACAAACAACAAGACCAAGACCAAACTTTTTTCGATCATAGGCCATGACTTGAGAGGGCCCGTGGGTGCATTGCAGGGCTTATTGAAAATGTTCCTTTCCAAAGAGATCAACGAAAAAGAGTTCTTTGGTCTTTTACCCAAACTGAAATCAGATATTGACCATATACACTTCACATTGAACAATCTCTTGTCTTGGGGCCAAACCCAGATGAACGGTGTCGTGACCAAGCCAAAGAGCATCACTTTGGAAACCATAGTCGATGAAAATATCAACCTGCTCAAAGAAATCGCAAACAAAAAATCAATCAAACTTCTCAATCAAATGCCCGAAAATGTGACCGTCTGGGCTGATTTGAACCAGATAGACATTGTGGTTCGAAATCTGATAAGCAATGCGTTGAAATTTACCCCAGAAAATGGTTTGGTGACCATAGAGGCAAAAGAGTTAAAGAACGTTTGGCAGGTTTCAGTTCGTGACACAGGCATCGGTATGGATGAGGAAACCCAAGAAAAACTTTTCACCGAATTGAGCACCCATACAACTTATGGCACAAACAATGAAAAAGGTACCGGTCTAGGACTTTCGCTATGCAAAGAAATGGTTGAAAAGAACAAAGGAGAAATCTGGGTCGAGAGCCAATTGAAAAAAGGCTCTACATTTTATTTCACCATCCCAAAAGGTTGCAAAAAATACAAAAAAGCGGGTTAAATCAGGTCAAAAACACCCCTTACCCCTATTTTTCGTTCAATGGTAAAGCCTTCGGCATGTTTGGTTCCGATAAGCCTTCCCAAATCTCTGGCACGATAATCAACACTGTCAAAAAAGTTTTTGCTGCTTATGGGGGTTTCGGGCTCATCACTTTTCTCATCATAAAACTGAGAGGAATACGCTTTTATGGCTTCCATTTTTTTATCCATAAATCCTGAGACATCGACAGCAAAGTCAGGTTCAAGATTTTTCCATTGAATGTAATGGTACACCGCTTTGGGTCGCCATGCTCGCTGCTGCTGCTTGTCAAAAGTGGTCTCGATTTTGACCAATCCGCTTAAAAAACAGGCATCACTGACCAGTTCAGCACCTTTGGCATGATCAATATGCCGGTCTTCAACGGCGTTGCACAATACTATTTCAGGTCTGTACTTTCTGATGACTTCGATGACCTTTAATTGATGCGTTTTATCATTTACAAAAAAACCATCGGCAAACTTTAAGTTTTCCCGTACTGCCAACCCTAAAATCTGTGCTGCCTTATTTGCTTCTTCATCACGGATTTCGGCAGAACCACGTGTACCCAACTCTCCTCGTGTCAAATCGACAATACCCACTTTTTTACCAGTAGCTACTTCTTTTGCAATGGTTGCACCTGCGCCCAGTTCTGCATCATCAGGATGCGCCCCGAAAACCAATAGATCCAATTTCATCAAACCAAAACCGTATTTGATTTTACTTTTTTGAGCGCCTGTTCAATATCTTCAACCAAATCCTCAACTTCTTCAATTCCTACGGAAAAACGAATCAGCCCATCTTTTATTCCTTGTTTTTCCCTATCTGCTGCACTCATCAGTGCGTGGGATGTCAATACGGGCGAAGTCACTGTGCTCTCGACCCCCGCCAAACTCATCGAAGGCTTTATCAATTGTAATGACTTCATGAACTGCGAGGCATCACGCCCTTCTTTCAATTCAAAGGAGAGCATGCCCCCGAACCCATGCATCTGGCTTTTGGCCAATTGATGATCAGGATGGTTTTCAAGCCCCGGATAGTACACTTTTTCTATATCTGAATGTGATTCCAAATGCTTTGCCAAGTCCATCGCATTCTCACTTTGGGCTTTAACTCGCAGCCCCATGGTCTTTAGACTGCGCTCTAGCAACCAAACGGTCTGGTCGCTCAAACTACCGCCAAAGCAAATGGAAGATTGCCATATCTTTTCCATCTTCTCTTTGGATGTGGCCACCGCACCAGCACACAAATCGGAATGGCCGCCCATATATTTTGTAGCACTGTGGATGACGATATCAATCCCAAAATCAATCGGATTTTGGTTTATAGGACTTGCAAAAGTATTGTCAATCATCGTCACGAGCCCATGTTTTTTTGCCAAATCAGCGACAGCCTGCATATCGGTGATGGTCAACAGCGGATTGGATGGCGTCTCAATATAAATGACTTTTGTGTTTGGCTTTATTTCACGTTCGAAATCCGCAGTATCCCAACCCTGGGTGAACGAATAGGTCACTCCATACTTTTCCAACTGGGTAGTGGCAAAATTATAAGTGCCTCCGTACAATGTTTGTTGAAACACAATATGGTCACCCGCTTCTAAAAAAGCCATCAAACAGTGGCTAATGGCGGCCATGCCGCTGCCAAAAATCATTCCCGCTTCGGCATGTTCAAGTGCAGCGATTTTTTTACTCAAGCCCTCTTGGTTCGGTGTATTGAAATATCTGGGGTATCGCTTTGCGTCGACGTCTTCAAACGCATAAGAACTTGACATGTATAACGGTGATACAGCACCTTTGAACCGCTCATCCTTGATTGCACCAACGTGGGTACAAATGGTATTGATTCCTTTTGTTTTTTTCATGGATTCAAAATGAGTCCTAAAAATAAGGAAATAAAACACCCCTAAAGTCCCCTCAAGGGGACAATTTTAAAATCACCCCTTTCCAAAAAAGGAAAACGGCTCCACCCTATCCATCAAGAATTATTATGACACCCCAGCCATCCGCCTTTGGCGGATTCGCTGACCCCTCAAGGGGACAATCTTTATTACACTTGAACAGTTTTCCATTTGCCTTTTTTAAACCAGGCAATGGCGATGATGGCCAGTAAAACCTCAGCAGTGGTAATGGCTATAAAAACTCCCATGGCACCAAAATCCAATACCAAAGCCAATACGTAGGCCAAAGGTAGTTGGAACATCCAAAATGAAATGAAATTGATTTTGGTCGGTGTCTGTGTGTCACCCGAACCATTGAAGGCATTGGTGACCACCATACCATACGCATAAAATATGTAGCCCGCGGCGATGATTTGAAGACAAAGTGCCCCATTCTCCACAACCGAAGGTGTCGCGTTGAACCAACCCACAATCTGTTTGGCGAAAATGAGGTAGACCAATGACACCAGTCCCATGAAATAGGCATTGTACTTGCCCGTGATCCAAACGGATTTTTCTGCTCGTTCAGGCTGTTTTGCCCCTAAATTTTGACCCACAAGAGTGGCCGCTGCATTGCTCATGCCCCAAGAAGGCATCAAGGTGAACATCATCACCCGAATGGCAATGGTATACCCTGCCAACACCTCACTGCCAAATTCAGACATGATGCGCATCAAGAAGACCCAACTTGAAGTTCCAATCAAAAATTGAGCAATACCGCCCAATGAAACCCTGACCAGATTGAACATGACCTTGACGTTCAATACTACATCTTTGAGCAACAATCGTATTTTTCCCCACCCGAAGAACAAAATCCCCAGTTGAAAGAGCACGGCAGTGCCACGACCAATATTGGTGGCTACGGCGGCTCCCATGACACCCAATTCAGGGAAAGGACCCCATCCGAAAATAAAGAGCGGATCAAGAATGATATTCAGTCCGTTGGAAAGTACCAATGTCCACATCGCAATGCTTGCATCGCCCGCGCCACGAAAAATGGCATTGATGAGAAAGAGCAACATGATGGTGACATTGCCCCCAATGAGCCACTTGGTGTATCCATGACCCTCTTCAATCAAATCAGGCTCGGCACCCATAAGTGCCAAAATCTCTTTGTTGTAGAGAAAACCGACGACCCCAACGACAAGCGCTACCAAAACTCCTAAGAAAATAGCCTGAACTGCGGCCTCTCTAGCCCCTTGCAGGTCTTTTTCCCCTACTCTACGGGCCACAACCGCGGTTGCCGCCATACTCAATCCAATGGCTATGGCGTAAACCAAGGTAATTACCGATTCGGTCAATCCGATGGTCGCCACGGCATTGACACTGACCTGTGAAACATAAGCGATATCGACCAAAGCGAAAATACTCTCCATGAGCATTTCAAGGATCATGGGGATGGACAGCATGAAAATGGCCTTGCGGATACTACCTGTGGTAAACTCTTGTTCTTTGCCTGTTACGGCTGTCCAGAAATAACGGATGAATTTTTTTATGGATGGTGTTTGTGATGACATGATTTAGAAATTATGTGTTGTAGAAAAAAGAAATACGGCGCGTAATCGAAAACTCCCTTTCGATTACAAATTCTGGCCCAGTGCCAAAAAAACCGTAGTGTACATAACTTCTATAGCTTCATGATGCTGCAAATATGGGGAAAATTTGGACTAAAATCTAAATTTTTTAAGTTTTTGCATAATTCACCCGATACCTCCATAGGCTAATTCCTCCCAAAATTAAAATGCCCAAGACAATGTACTTGACATAACCTGGCGTAATGGCCGCTGATCCAGATTGGGCATAACTGTGTAGCCCGACCAAATAAAAATTGACCCCAAAATAGGTCATCATAATACTGCTGTAGGCGACCACACTGGCAAAATTGAAGGTCCACCGACCACGAAGGCCAGGCACCAAGCGCATGTGCAGCACAAACGCGTAGACCATGATGGAAATCAACGCCCAGGTCTCTTTGGGATCCCAACCCCAATAACGGCCCCAACTCTCATTGGCCCATTGTCCGCCCAAAAAATTGCCAATGGTCAACATGACCAAACCTACGGTCAATGCCAATTCGTTGATGATGGTCAGCTCTTTCAAATTAGTTTCCATCCGCTTTTTGTTCTTTTCGGTGGTCAAAATCATCAAAAGCAATACGGTCACTCCCAGAATCATCCCCACGGTCAAGGGTCCGTAGCTGCCCACAATAACTGCAACGTGAATCATCAACCAATAACTGTCCAGCACAGGTACCAAGTTTGCAATGGCGGGGTCAACCCAGCTTTGGTGGGCTATGAACAACAACATTGAGGCCACGAAAGCACTGGCGGCCAAAGTCAAATCACTTTTGCGAACAAACAATAGCCCAATGCCCATGGTTGCCCAAGAGACATAGAGAATACTTTCATAGGCATCGCTCCATGGGGCATGGCCCGAAATATACCAACGCAACACCAAACCCACAGTATGCCAGATAAAGAACAAGATGATGATGCCCTTCAGGAAATAGGTGGCCGCTTTCCAGATTTCACGGTCTCTGAAAATCCTAAAAATCAAGACGATGAAAAGCAACAACCCGATAAGGCCATAATATTTGTACAGGCGATTGAAAATATCAAGTTTGTTGTAGATAATTTCCGTTTTTACTTTTTCATCGGACGGCAACACTTCTGAACCATGGTTCTTTTGGTTTTGATGGAAGGCTTCCAGCAACTTATTGGGAGTGGAGTAATCGCCTGTTTCAATAGCTGTCTGTAGCGTATTTAGGTAGTACGGAACGGAATTCTGCATGAAATTCGCATAGAGCGAATCTTGTACCTGATATTGCCCAGAGCGGAATTCCACTGGGGAAATCCATTTGTTGTTTTCATCGTTCAGCAGCGGGAAGATTTTCAAAATCTGTCCGCTCAAGGCCATGTTCAGCAAGCTGAAACGTTCGTGAAGTTTAATAAAATCTTTTTGAAATTTATTTGGGTTGGTCGTCGATGTGGCTTCCTCTAAATAGGGCTTTAACCTATACATGCCCGTGGCATCAAAAAGGTCAACGGCCTTGATATATTTTTTGCCTTTTTCAACCCCAAGAATTTCGCGAATACTGTCGTTTTGCTTAGAGCCCAAATTGGTCACTATGAACTCAGTATTGTACCAAGCAACCTGGTTGAGCATCATTGACAGGAAAACCTGATCTGAATTAAGCCCCTGAAATGTATCCTTACCACTCAGTTTGCGGAGCAACTCTGAAGAAAAGGTGTGGATAGGCTTCATGCGCCCCCCTTCATCTTGCACGACCAATGCCCCAAAGGTATCGGCATGTGCTGCCGAAACTGTCGTGGCTTTGATAATGGAGTCTACCTCTTCAGCCGTTGGCATACGATTGTGCTGGCCCGAGTCGTGCTGAGCCATGGCAAAAGTCGAAACCAAAAATGCAAAAATGCCCATTGCCGCTTTTTTGGCTTTTAGTTTGTCCAATGCCTTGGTCAAATCTTTGAATCTCGTTTTGCCGAAGAACATGATGCCCATGAGACCGAGATACAGCAAAAAATAACCGATGTAGGTAATCCATGTGCCCCATAGGTCATGGTTGACCGAAAGCACCGTACCTTTTTCATCAGGATGAAAACTCGATTGAAAAAAGCGGTAACCCCGATGGTCTAGAATATGGTTCATGTAAATATCATAATCAAAAGACCGCTCATCTTGCACCGTCACCTTACTCATAAACGATTTATAGCTGGTTTCTGTACCGGGATATTTTTCGGCAATAAAATCGTTCAGTTTGACCTGAAAGGGCAATTGATGTTCCTTGGAACCATATTTCAGTGAAAAATCCAGTCCGCCGACGGTAACCTTATCTGCAAAATTGGTAGGGCCTTTGTTGCCTAGTATTTTCACTTCTTTGGTATCACCATTGGCAGAAACATTGACGACCAAGGCATCTTGGGTCTCTTCTGTGATTTCCTCTTTTGGAACTTTGACGATTCCATACCTTCCTTTGAGCAAAGGTTCGGGAATGACAAACTGCATCCCAGCCATATTGTACAATGAACGGAGTTGCAATTGTTGAAGGCTATCCGCAACGACTTGACCCTGAAATTGGTCGGCCATGCGCATAAAGTTGCCAGAAAATGGCGCTTCAATGGTGTAGATACTATCAGTAGTGGCAATGTTGATGGCTCCTTCAGTCGGTTTGTTCAGAGAAAACAAAATATTGTGAATACTTGCCACTTGTCCATTTTCCAAGTAGTGTTCATGACGCTGGCCATCACCCGCTTCCACGAGTTTTAGGTAGCTGTTGCCGCTTTCATCAGGAATCAACCCTTTCTTGGCCCCATCAATAAAATCCACAAAATCAATGTTGAAATCTACACCGTTAAATTTGCCCCGATATGGAAAATCAGCGCGTTTTCCTTCTGCAGTAATCAAAACAGGCTCTTCAATCGTCTTACGCATCAATTGGCCTTCAATCTCGCCGTCGATAAATGCTGTCAAATAGGTCTTATCAGAATAGAACACGTTTTCGGCTCTGCCCTCGCGGATGGGCATCATGCCCTCGTAGCTGATATAGCGGGTGACAAATGCACCTACAATAATGAGAATCCATGAAAGATGAAGCACCAAAACGGGCCACTTTTTCCATCGAAGCAACTTATAGCGAAAAATGTTTCCAATGAAATTGATGACAAAAAACACCATGATGGCCTCAAACCAGGTGGCATTGTAAATGTAGATTCGAGCTGTCTCGGTACTATACCAACTCTCAACGAAAGTGCCGATGGCCATGGCCGTGGCAAAAAGCAGAAATAGAACGGCCATCAATCGGGTCGAAAACAGGGTTTTCTTAATCAAGTCAATCATGCATCCCAGCAGTTTGGCATGCAAAAGTACGGCCTTTTAAGGATTTGTATCGACTCATTACCGCCCAAAAGGTTAAACACATTTGTTAATTCTTTTTAAAAACCCTGTGCAACTACTTTGTACTTTTGCGCATGCTTTCCGTCATTCTTTTGGGCACAGGCAATGTGGCACACCACCTTTTTAAGGCTTTTTCAAAAGTTGAATCCGTTTCTGTGGAGCAAGTTTATGGAAGGAACATCAACAGCTTGAAGAATTTTGAGAACCAAGCCGATGTCACCTCAACGAGCGAAGCAATCAAAGATGCCGATGTCTATCTTATCGGTGTGGATGACAGCTCCATTACAGAGGTTTCCAACTTGCTGAACGCTAAAAATGGTCTTGTGGCACATACTTCCGGTAGTGTTCCCATGGATGCCATTGAACATGAAAACCGAGGTGTTTTCTATCCGCTGCAATCGTTCACAAAAGGAAAAGAAATCGATTTTTCAAACATTCCCATTTGCATTGAGGCAAATAATGACAAGGAATATGAAGTCTTGGAAAAACTTGGCAAGGCCATCTCGACATCTGTACATCGAATAACCACAAAACAACGACAGGCACTGCATCTACCTGCGGTTTTTGTCAATAATTTTACCAATCACCTGTATCAAATTGCAGAGACCCTTTGTGAAGAAAGAGACGTACCGTTTGAGCTTTTAAGACCCTTGATTATGGAAACTGCGGACAAAATCCGATTTTTGAGCCCAAATGAGGCACAAACCGGCCCCGCAAAAAGAAACGATATAGAAATAATGCAACAGCATTTAGACAGTTTGAAAAATCCACTCCGCAAAAAAATATACCAACTGATGAGTGAGTCGATACGTGAAAGTAGTCGGAAGTAGGATGTGGGGTGTCGGATGACGGGTGTTGGATGTGGAAAAGTAAATAATCAGAATTCATGTGGATTCATGAAATTTAAACCCTAGACAACAAAACATTGATTTCGAATAAACAATACAATCAACACACAGGGTATAGCGTATAGCAAATAACAACATGAAGAAAAACTATAAAGAACTGCTGAAAGACATTACCACCTTCATTTTTGATGTGGATGGCGTGTTGACCAATGGGTCCATCTTGGTCAGCACCGACGGCGAAATGCTGCGGAGCATGAACGTGAAGGATGGTTTTGCACTCAAGACTGCACTGCTCAAGGGCTACAACATCTGCATCATTTCTGGCGGAACCAATGAAGGGGTACGTGCACGTCTCAAGGGTTTGGGCATCACCGATATCTATTTGGGCGCACACTATAAAGACGAACCGCTTGATGAATATCTCGATATTCACGGCATCAAGCCCGAAAACGCTTTGTATATGGGTGATGATTTGCCCGATATTCCTCCAATGAAGCGTGTGGCGTTGGCCACTTGTCCACAAAACGCAGCAGCCGAGGTCAAGACTATTTGTGATTATGTTTCGCACAAAAATGGCGGTGAGGGTTGCGTACGTGACATCATCGAGCAGGTGTTGAAAGTGCGCGGGGATTGGAATGGCAATTTCAGTGCGAAAAATGACTGAAAATCCACTGAAACAAAAACTCGCCAATCACAGAATCATACTGGCCTCTGGTTCACCACGTAGAAAAAAGTTTTTTGATGAACTGGGCCTAGATTTTGAAGTGCGGTTGAATCCTGTGGATGAAGTCTATCCAGAAAAACTTCGAGGAAGCCAAATCCCTGATTATCTGGCTGAGCTCAAAGCTTCCGCTTTTGAGGGAACACTGAACGACGATGAAATTCTGGTTACCTCAGATACGGTGGTCTGGTATAATAACGAATCGTTGGCCAAAGCTAAAAACCATGAAGCAGCAGTAGCTATGCTCTCAAAACTTTCTGGGGATTGGCACGAGGTCATTACCTCGGTCTGCTTTACCACATCCTCCAAACAAAAGACCGTGAATGCGACCACAAAAGTCAAATTTGCAGAACTTACCCCACAAGAAATTGATTTCTATATCCATCAATGCGAGCCTTTTGATAAGGCTGGGGCTTATGGCATTCAAGAATGGTTGGGTGCTGTGGCCATTGAAGAGATTCGTGGCTCATATAATAACGTGGTCGGTTTTCCCACACAATTGGTTTACAAAACGTTAATGGATATGGTTGGATGATTGCGGTTGGTTAACTTTGTCATACCAGTTCTCGATTTAAACTACATATCATGAAAAAATGGTTACGATTTGAAGTATCGGTTGTTCTCTTTGCGCTCGTCATTAGCTTTTTGGAAGGATGCAAAGAAAAAACGTCCAATGAACCACAAGACTTGGCTTTGAATTCAGAGGTTGCCTCCTCATCAAATGAGTCTAAAACCTCAGCCAAAAAACCACTTTCAGAAGATTTCAAGAACTATTGGTATGCGGGGGATGCTGAAATCACATCTTACAAACTGGAGCAGGCCAGGTATGGTGAACTGCGTGAAGGCGAAGCTGTATTGATTTTTGTGACCGAGCCTTTTCTGCCTGACGTGCAAGTGAAGGCAGATGGGAGTAATTCGAACAACATTCCCGTTTTGAAATTGAACGCCACCAAAAAATACCTGACGGGCATATACCCCTACTCCATCATGAGCAGCACGTTCTATCCCGTGCACAACAACCAACATGCAATAAAATCCAGTTTGTCGGTACAAGAATGGTGCGGTCAGGTGTACATGCAACTGAACAACCGCGACAACTTTGAAATCATGTCACATTCCTATTTCGAGAGCGAGGCGGATCAACAACTGAAACTGGACAAAGCGTTGTTGGAAAACGAGATTTGGAACAAAATCAGAATCAATCCTGAAGGATTGCCCACAGGGAATATTGAAATCATCCCTTCCCTCGAATATTTCAGGGTACAGCACAAGCCTGTTCAGGCATATGCCGCTACAGCTATACTTTCAAAAAATGGGGCGGTTACTACCTATGCCATCGATTATTCAGGAACCGACCGAAAACTGACCATCAACTTTTCGGCTGATTTCCCCTATCAAATCGAGAGCTGGGAAGAGGAATTCAAAAGTGGCTTTGGTGCCAATGCCAAGACCATGGTTTCAAAAGGAAAGAAAATGAAGACCCTGAAAACCCCCTATTGGAAACAAAACTCAAATAAGTATATTGCACTTAGAGATAGCCTTGGTCTAAAAATATGAGAGAATTTATTTTCGAGCACCAAAATGAACTATTGGCAACCATCATCAGTTTGGTTGCCTTTTTGATTCTGCGACAATTATTTGTTGCTGCCATTAAAAAGGTGGGCAGAATCAGCGATTTGAACATGTCACGCACACGATTGGTATCAAAATATGTGACTTTTGGCCTGTTTGCACTACTTCTGGTGTTCTGGGTACTGGTCTGGGGCATAGACATCAAAGAAATCGGTCTTATTGTTTCTTCCGTTTTCGCGGTCTTGGGAGTCGCCCTATTTGCTACATGGTCCATCGCAAGCAATATTACGGCAGGTATCATTCTGTTTTTTTATTTTCCCTACAAAATTGGGGACCGCATTCGCATCTTGGATAAGGATTTTCCCGAAGAAGCGCTCATTCTCGACATTAAAGCGTTTCATATCAACCTTATGCGTGACAATGGCGAACTGTTGACCTACCCGAATAACCTATTGCTGCAAAAAGGGGTCGTTCTCGTTCAGAAAGAAGTAGCGACAGAAGAAGACCTTGACCATACTTTTTAGGCTGTTAAAGAAGTTTTAAATAGAAGCACTGCTGATTGACAAACAGCTATATTTGATTGACCACTAAACGACGAACTATGCATAAATTCTGGGCATTTTTATTGCTATCCGCAGTCATCTCACTCCCTCTAAACGCCCAAAAGCCAAAAAACCATACTTCTGCCGAAATCTACCACGAGTTACAAAAGCTCAACTTTTTGGGCACGGCACTTTACGTTGCCGCGCATCCTGACGATGAAAATACGCGCTTGATATCCTACCTTGAAAACGAGGTGCACGCCCGTACCATATACCTGTCATTGACACGGGGGGATGGCGGACAAAACCTCATTGGGCCTGAGCTCAGGGAGTTATTGGGCGTATTGCGCACACAAGAATTATTGGCCGCACGAAGTGTCGATGGCGGTGAACAACGATTCACCAGAGCCAATGATTTCGGTTATTCAAAGCACCCCGATGAAACCCATCGAATTTGGAACAAAGAGATGGTCTTGGGCGATGTGGTCAAGACCATTAGACAGTTAAAGCCTGATGTCATCATCAACCGATTTGACCATAGAAGTCCGGGCAGTACCCATGGCCATCATACCAGCTCGGCCATGTTGGGTGTTGAGGCCTTTGACTTGGCAAGTGATAGCAATGCTTATTCAGAACAGCTGAATGCCATGGACACTTGGCAACCCAAGCGATTGTTTTTCAATACCTCATGGTGGTTTTACGGTAGCCGAGAAAACTTTGAAAAAGCCGATAAATCAAATTTGTTGCAATTGGATGTCGGCGTGTTCTACCCTGAACTTGGGGTCTCAAACAACGAAATCGCCTCGCTTGCCAGTAGCCAGCATCTCTGCCAAGGCTTTGGTCGTATTTCAACCCGCGGATCACAAGATGAATATGTTGAATTGATCAAGGGCTCGCTTCCTGAGGATAAAACAAACCTTTTTGAAGGTATCGATACCTCATGGTCAAGAATCGAAGGGGGAGCTGCCATTGGCGAGATTCTCTACAACGTCGAGAACAACTTTGACTTCAAAAACCCAGCTACGCATCTTCCTGAATTGGTAAAAGCCTATAACCTATTGGAAAGTGTCAAGGATGACCACTGGAAAGTGTTGAAATCCCCCCATCTGAAAGAAATTATTTTGGGCTGTGCAGGGCTTTATCTTGAGGCCAGTGCTGAGAATGCATCCACTTATCCCGGTGCCACGGAGAAAGTTAATATCGAAGCATTGAACAGGGCTGGGCAAAACATCACACTAGAATCCATTTCTATTACTGGCACAGAAACTAAGCTAGATTTGGGCGAAAACCTTGATAAAAACCAAAAACAAAATCACGAACTTCAACTAAAGGTCTCGTTGGATAAAGCACACACAAGCCCATATTGGCTAAAAGAAGAAGGCTCGTTGGGCATGTATACCGTAAACGATGAAACGCTGATTGGCCTACCCGAAACACCCGAGGCCTACACCGCCAACTTTAAATTGACCATCGATGGTACCACCATAGATTTTCAAAAACCAGTGATACACCGCTACTCAAAACCAGACAAGGGTGAGCTTTACGAGCCCTTTGTGGTATTGCCAAAAGTGACCGCTTCCTTTGAAGACGATGTGATGATTTTTGCGGATGGAAAACCAAAACAGATTCCCGTAGCGTTGCGGGCAGGCAAAGACAATGTCTCTGGAAGTGTGGGCCTAAACCTTCCGGAAGGTTGGAAAGCCAACGAAACCACTAAGCAGTTTTCCATCGAAAAAAAGGGCGAGGTCAAAACAATGCTTTTTGAAGTTGTGCCTCCGGATAATGAAAGTGAAGGATTCATCTCTCCCATACTAACCGTCGAAGGTGAACAATACGACAAAAAACTGGTCGAGATTGACTACAGCCATATTCCCAAGCAATCGGTATTGCTTCCTGCAAAAGCCAAAATTGTTCGCTTGAACATTCAAAAAAGTGGCGAACATATCGGATACATCGTCGGTGCGGGGGATAAAATCCCCGAAAGCCTTGAACAAATAGGCTACCAAGTGCATACCATTGATGTTGACAACATTCAGAAAGGTGTATTGGATAAATATGATGCCATCGTTGTCGGTATCAGGGCCTATAACGTGGTCGACCAGCTCAAGTTCAAGCAACCCATTTTAATGGAATATGTTAAGAATGGTGGCAATCTCATTGTACAATACAACACAGCAAACCGATGGCGCTCACAGTTTGAGAACATTGCGCCGTATTCTTTGACGCTATCAAGAGATCGGGTCACTGACGAACAGGCACCTGTTGAAATTATTGCTAAAAACCATGCGCTGGTCAATTTTCCTAATTCTATCACTGAGAAAGACTTTGATGGTTGGGTACAAGAACGTGGATTGTACTTCCCCAACGAGTGGTCAGAAGAATTCACCCCTATTCTTTCAATGAACGACAAAGGTGAAGCCCAAAAAAAGGGAAGCCTATTGGTAGCCCCTTATGGAGAAGGCAACTACATTTACACGGGCCTCAGTTTCTTTCGCGAATTGCCCGCAGGGGTTTCTGGTGCCTACAAACTTTTTGCCAATATGCTTTCATTGGGCAAAGAAAAAATAGCCACAGAGAATGAAGTCAAAGGATGATTATAAGCATGAGTTTATTTGGAAATGGGAATATTCCATGGTCCTTATCCTAAATGCACTGTATATTTTGATTTTTTATTACATCATGAATTCCAACATCTGACGCATGGCCGTAGTTGATTGGATCGTACTTTGTGCCACACTGGCTTTTATCGTGTTTTATGGGGTTTGGAAAACCCGGGGAAGCAAAAGTGTCGAAGATTATATTCGTGGTGGTGGTAATGCAAAATGGTGGACCATTGGCCTTTCGGTAATGGCGACCCAAGCCAGTGCAATCACCTTTCTCTCCACCCCAGGCCAAGCCTTTCATGATGGTATGGGCTTTGTACAGTTCTATTTTGGCCTTCCACTTGCCATGGTGGTCATTTGTCTCATTTTCGTTCCTATCTATCACAAGCTAAAAGTGTATACGGCCTACGAGCTTTTAGAGCAACGGTTTGACCTTAAGACCCGGACGTTGACGGCTATTCTTTTCTTGATTCAACGCGGATTGGCTGCCGGAATCACCATTTTCGCGCCCTCGATTATATTGTCGGCCGTTTTAGGTTGGAATCTGCAAACACTCAACATCCTTATTGGTATTTTGGTCATTATCTACACCGTCTCTGGGGGAACGAAAGCGGTAAGCGTCACCCATAAACAACAGATGTTCGTCATCATGGTCGGTATGTTCTTTACGTTCTTTTTCATTTTAGGAACGTTGCCACCTGATGTTTCACTGGGCGACTCGTTAAAAATTGCTGGGGCTACCGATAAATTGAACATTCTTGATTTCGGATTGGACACCCGTAACCGCTATACTTTTTGGAGCGGAATCACGGGAGGGTTCTTTTTGATGCTCTCTTATTTTGGTACCGACCAGAGCCAGGTGCAACGCTATCTATCTGGCAAATCGATACGTGAAAGTCAATTGGGATTGATTTTCAATGGCATTTTAAAAGTACCCATGCAGTTTTTCATTTTGTTGGTAGGGGTCATGGTCTTTATCTTCTACCAATATCAAAGCTCACCATTGAATTTTAATCCCGCTGCGCGGGATGCGGTTGTGAATTCAACCTTGGCCGAAGATTACAGCTTGCTGCAAGAAGAACATGAAGCACTTGAAAAAGAGAAGCGAATGGCCCAGAACGAATATACAAAGGCCCTGCAACTAAAAGACTTTAATTCTATCGAGCAAGCGCGCATCAACATCCTCGCCATCAATGACCGAGAAAATGAAAACCGAAAAGTGGCAAGAACTATGATTGAAGAAGCGGATCCCGATGTTGAAACCAACGATAAAGACTATGTGTTCATTCATTTTATTCTGAACAATCTGCCCATGGGGCTTGTCGGGCTACTTTTGGCCGTCATTCTTTCGGCAGCCATGTCGTCGACCGCTTCAGAGCTGAATGCACTGGGTACCATTACGGCTCTTGACCTGTACAAAAGAAACAGATCCAATACGTTGAACGATTCGCATTATGTGCTTGCCACCAAAGGTTTTACGCTTTTATGGGGAGTCATTGCCATTATCATTGCCTGCGTAGCGAATCTGTTCGATAATCTCATACAGTTAGTGAACATTATTGGATCCATCTTTTATGGCAATGTACTCGGTATCTTCCTGCTGGCCTTTTTCTTTAAATATATCAAAGGCAATGCGGTCTTTCTGGCCGCAATATTGACACAGATCATCATTTTTGTGCTTTTTTTCACGCTGATTTTTCCCTATGAAAGTGGTCAGGAGAAGTTGGGCTATCTTTGGTTGAATGCGATAGGTTGTGTATTGGTCATCGTTCTTGCTTCGCTATTTGAACTTTTCGATAAGCTTTTGAGAAAAGAACCCATAAACGTATAAAAAAAACCGGCTGTAAAAGCCGGTTTTTTCCATGAAAACAAAATAGTTTTAAAGAGCGCCCCACTCTTTCAAAGAGTCTTTGTTCAATTTCACATAATCAGCGTTACCGGCCTTTTCAGCTGAAGCCAAAGATTTTTTTGCTGCTTCAATGGCTGCCTTGGTATCACCAAGCTTAGCATGAATTAGTGATTGCTTGCGCATTACCCAGAACATTCTCCCTTCTTCGTCCATGGCGACCGCTTTGTCAATCCATTCTTTTGCCTTGTCCATATCTTTTCCTTCATCATAGTAATATGAAGCAGCAGCATAGTACTGATTGGCAGAAGGGCCACTCATTACGGCTTCAATACTTTTCTGTGCTTTGTCAAGGGTAGGCACTTCAAACTTTACTCCTACATAGGCTTTCTCCCAAAGCATGCCCAACGTAGCGCCGTTGTTGTGCAAATCATCGATCGTAATGGTGAACGTTTCTACGGGCATTGGCATTTCATAGACTTGGGCCTTGGTCGTCAATGCCACTTTTGAAGCATCCCATTCTTGTGGGGTGCCCCAATTATTGGTGTCAGCATAAAAAATAACTTCCCAAACGGCTTCACCAGGCTTGGTATAAATGGCATACGACCCAGCTTTCAATTCCTTTCCATCGATTGTTACGTCATCGCTGAAAGTAATGGTCGTGTTTTTGTTGGCACCGGTTCTCCAAAGTGCATCATAGGGAACCAAATCACCAAAAATGGTCCTTCCCTTCATAGAGGGTCTTGAATACTCTACTTTTACATCGGTCAAACCTACTTCTTGCTTTAATTTTGAGCTAGGACTAGGCTGTGGTGTCTGCATTTGGGCTGTCATCGATAGCGATAGCACAGCTGCACATGCAACTAGAAATAATTTTTTCATTGTATAGTGGTTTTAAAGTGGATATAGCCACAAATCTACCTATAAACCCGACCCTATCTTGTTAAAAATTACATAAAGAAACTGCGCCCAGAAGTAGTTCAATCACGTATAAAAGGTCTTGAAATAATGCCATTGCCATGGAAAAATGCCAAATGATAGATGGAAGGTTCAAAAGTGGAAAGATTCACCTCACGTTCAGGTATATCTTCTAGTGGAGTAAATTGTACCAGCCTACCCACACTATCAAAAATGCCCATACCAAAAATTGGGGCCCTAACATTGAGCTCATAACTGAGAATATCAGAGCCAAAGGTGCGGTATAAAACCAAGTCTCCCGCTATCTCGGGTTCAGCAGGCTCTTCGCCATCGCCAGGTTCATCTTCTTCGTTCAATGAAAATCGAAACAAACGGGATGTTGAGGTTATGGGCGGACTTGTACTATTGAACGCTTCTGATGTGGCATAAAGAGTTTCCCCAACTTTTGTGATGGCTTCAATTTGGGCAAAGCCCACATTTAAGTCTGTCTTTGTGGTGTTCGTTGAAAAAATGGAATCAGCATCCACATTTTCTACCCTGACAAAAAAAGGAGTCAGAAACTGCGAGTAGCCCACCAGATACAATTCGTTGATTATTTCATCGTAAGTGGCACCCGTGACCAAGCCATCGATTTGATAATCACCTAAACGTTGTGCCAAAAATGCTCCCTGCAACTTCGGCAAACGATAGGCAGTTGTACCCTGGCGTTGCCATTGTTTGGTGAGTACCACGAGGTCATCCCCCAAAACAAACAGGGCTTCTGCATCAAAGTCACTGTTTGCCGAAGCTGTAAAGTCATTTTGGTCTTCGTAAAAAAAGTCAATGGTTTCAGCTGATACAGTATCCGATTGGTCGTACACTGCTTTTGGAATTTTAAGAATTTTCAAATCCTGTCGGTCACCAAGATTGTTGCCGATATCGGCAATGTAAATAAAGTTGTTATCTTGGGTGATATCTTCCCAATCTGTATTGCTAACATTTTCAATGGTAACCGTTCTGACAATCTGCAGTGAGGTGGTGTCAATTTCATAAAGCTGTGGCAAATTACCGGAGTCATTGTGGGTAATCAAGCGTCCATTGTAAAAAATAAGTCCAGATGTTTCATGAATGCCAGAGGGCAACTCGCCAATAGCTGTAATGTTGCTTTGAGACCAACCGGTAATGGCAAAAAAAACCATCAAAATGACTGCACTTGCTTTCATGACTTAATATATAGAAAGATACTCGTTTCGTCTTTACAATAATAAAAACTCCGATTACAATGTCATTTTACCGTTTTTTTGATTAAAATCCTATGTTTTTAGTACCCTTGAAGCCTTGTGAATTTATAATTTGTTTAACCATTAACTTTTTTAGTTAAACAAAAATGATGTTATTTTCGTGAAAAGTCACAGATGAAATTATACCAACTGAAAGCCAAACAGGGGCTGCCCATTTCACGGAGAGAGGCTTGGGAATTTCTTTCAGATCCCAAAAACCTGAAAGTGATCACGCCAGACAAAATGGGGTTCCATATTTTATCAGGCGCCGACAGACCCATGTACCAAGGCCAAATCATTCAGTACATTGTGAAGCCGTTTCCGGGATTTTCAACCAAGTGGGTCACTGAAATCACCCATGTGAAAGATGGAGAGTATTTTGTTGACGAACAACGCTTTGGCCCCTACTCCCTCTGGCATCACAAACACTTTTTGACCGAAATCGAGGGAGGCGTAGAAATGGAAGACTTGATTGACTATAAAATACCGTTTGGGTTCATCGGGCAAGTGGCACAACCCTTTGTAGTAAAAAAGCAATTGAAAAAAATATTTGAATATCGAGAAGCGAAGCTTAATTCGCTTTTCGGTACCCTAAACGGATACCAAAACTTTTTAGAATTGAACTGACATGGCAAAAAATTATGTATTGATAGGCGGCTCTCATGGCATCGGCTTTGAAATCGCCAAAAAACTTCTCGACCATCATACAGTGTATGTGGCCTCACGCACCAACGAACAACTGGGCAATTTGGATGTAAATTACATCGCATTCGATGCGACGACCGATACCCTAAACGAGGATGAACTGCCCAAAGAAATTCACGGATTTGTCTACTGCCCAGGCAGTATCAACCTGAAACCCTTCAAGATGATGGGCGAAGAGACTTTTCGTGAGGATATGGAGCTCAATTTCTTTTCAATGGTAAAGGTGGTCAAGACCATCATGTCAAGAATGGCTGAGGGATCGTCCATGGTGTTTTTCAGCACCGTTGCGGTTCAGACCGGTATGCCCTTTCACACCAGTGTAGCGGCTGCTAAAGGAGCCATTGAAGGTTTTGCCAAATCGTTGGCCGCAGAATATGCCCCAAACGTAAGGGTCAACTGCATCGCACCTTCTTTGGTTGACACGCCATTAGCGAGCCGGCTTCTGAACAATGATAAAAAACGTGAAACAATGTCAGAGCGGCATCCCATGAAACGTGTGGGAACCCCTGCCGATATTGCCAACCTTGCCGTGTTTTTGCTTGAGGAAAACAGCAATTGGGTGACCGGTCAAATTCTGGGGATTGATGGCGGAATGTCAACCTTAAACATATCTTAATGGCAGATAACGTCAATATTTTTTGGTTTCGTAGGGATTTACGGTTCGATGACAATGTCGGGTTCTACAATGCCCTGAAGGGAGACCATCCCGTTTTGCCAATCTTTATTTTTGACACCGAAATTCTGGATAAACTTCCCAAAGACGATGCCCGTGTGACCTTCATCCACGAGACATTGCAAAAAATGCGCTCAGCACTTCAAGATGAGCATGACAGTTCAATAGCAATGTACCACGGCACTCCAGAAAATATTTTTAAACATCTTTCAAAGAAATATGACGTTGGCACAGTGTTCACAAACCGAGACTACGAACCCTATGCCAAAGAACGTGATGACCATATTAAAAGGTTGTTGGCTGACCACGATGTCGATTTCAAGACCTTCAAAGACCAGGTCATTTTTGAAAAAGATGAAGTAGTCAAAGATGATGGCGACCCGTATGTAGTCTACACACCCTACATGAAAAAATGGAAGGCAACTTTTGACGAAGACGATAACCTGAAAATCTACTATACCAGCCAGGTTTTAGACAATCTTATTAAGCACAGTCGATTGCCCAATCTATCACTCTCAGATATCGGATTTGAAAAGTCTTCTATTTCGGTTCCCGATTATACCGTGACCCCTACCTTGATCGAGAATTATGAAGATACCCGAAACTTTCCTGCCAAGGAAAATGGCACTTCACGTTTGGGGCCCCATCTTCGTTTTGGAACCGTTTCCATCAGAAAAATGGTCAAAAAGGCCATCGCTGAAAGGAATGAAGTTTTTTGGAGCGAGCTGATTTGGCGTGAATTCTTCATGCAAATCCTCTGGCATTTTCCCAGAACGGTGAATGAAGCCTTCCGTAAAAAATATGACAGAATCGAATGGCGCAACGACGAAGAAGAATTCGAAAAATGGAAAAATGGGGAAACCGGCTATGCCCTCGTCGATGCCGGTATGCGAGAACTCAACCAGTCGGGGTACATGCATAATCGGGTGCGGATGCTCGGGGCAAGCTTTCTATGCAAGCATTTGCTGATTGACTGGCGGTGGGGCGAAGCTTATTTTGCAGAAAAACTGCTCGATTATGAAATGGCGAGCAATGTGGGCAATTGGCAGTGGGCAGCAGGCAGTGGTGTCGACGCGGCTCCCTATTTCCGCATTTTCAACCCAATGACGCAAGTTGAAAAATTTGACAAGAACAAAAAATACATCAAAGCGTGGGTTCCCGAATACGGTACCGATGAGTATCCTGAAAAAATGGTCAATCACAAAGAGGCGCGAGAACGTTGTCTTGAAGTCTATAAAGAGGCTGTCGGCTAACTCATTTTTTGGTATTTTAGAAGTCCTCTTAAACTATTAGAAAATGAATAAAAATTTCCTTACACTATTGTTCATTGCAGCAACCCTTCAATTTGCTGTTGGCCAAAAAATAGGCAAGAACAAACAGGCCGTCATCACTTCCATCGAAAAACACAAATCTGAGCTGATTCGTATCAGTGATTCCATTTGGGCACTGGCAGAGACCGCTTTCGAAGAATCCAAATCCGCAGAAGTGTTGGCCGAATACGCCGAAAAAAACGGATTGAAGGTCACACGGGGAGTTGCAGACATTCCTACCGCATTCACTGCCACGTATGGTTCTGGCAAACCCGTTATCAGTATTTTGGGAGAATTTGATGCCCTGCCAGGTTTGTCGCAAAAAACAGAACCGACCAAAAACCCAAGAATTGATGGCGCTCCGGGGCACGGATGCGGCCACAATATGTTCGGTGCTGCCAGTCTGGGTTCGGCCATCGCCATCAAAGAACTGATAGCTGATGGAAAAATAAAAGGGACCGTCAAATTCTTGGGGACGCCCGCAGAAGAAAAGTACTTTGCCAAAGTCTGGATGGTCGAAGCGGGACTTTGGGACGATGTTGACGTGAACATCAGTTGGCACCCTGGTGCAAACATTGAAGCCGATGTACAGAGCGGACTTTCCCTTATCGATTTTATTGTGGAATTCTACGGACAAGCAGCGCATGCCTCTGCCGACCCATGGAATGGTCGAAGTGCCTCAGATGCTCTGGAACTCTACACCACGGGTATCAATTACTACCGCGAACATATCAAACCCACTTCTAGAATACATTACCATATTCAAGATGGCGGGCAAGTAGTGAATGTGGTGCCTGATTATTCTAAAATCTGGGTGCGGGTGCGCGACCCAAAGAGAAAAGTAATGCTGCCCACTTATGAACAGGTCAAAAAAATGGCTGAAGGTGCGGCAATCATGGCCAATGTAGAATACAAAATTTCGCTGGTTTCAGGTATTTACGAAACCTTGGTCAATCGCTCTGGCGGTGAAATCATGCAAGAAAACTTAGAATTGCTCGGCCCTATTACTTATACAGCAGAAGAAACAGCCTTTGGCAAGGCCATTCAAAAGGCCACCGGCAAACCTGAAGTTGGTATGGACAGCAGCATTGAACCCTTAAAAGAAACAGAGGAGTTTCCAGGGGGTGGGTCAACCGATGTGGGTGATGTGAGCTGGAATGTGCCCAACATCAACTTAAGCGTGACCGTAGCCCCAAAAGATACCCCATGGCACTCTTGGGCAGTTGTGGCCTGTGGTGGTATGAGCATCGGTCATAAGGGAATGGTCTATGCGTCAAAGGCGATGGCGATGACCATGGTCGATTTGTTCGAAAATCAAAAGTTGGTCGACAAGGTCAAAGAAGAATTCAAAAACCGAAAAGGAGACGAAAAATACGAGGCCATGATTGATGGCCCGCCCCCTATCGGCAGTAACTAAGTGAGTTCACCAAATAAAAATTGCTATGTTCAACTTGTTCAAAAAGAAATCCGAAAAAGAAAAATTACAAGAGAAGTATCAAAAATTGATGAAAGAAGCTTTTGAGCTTTCTAAAACCAACAGGTCAGCCAGTGATGATAAATATGCAGAAGCAGATGCAGTTCAAAAAAGAATTGACACCATTTCAAAATAACCATTTTTCAAAAATTATCGCCGTTTGTCTTTTAATTGTGGCCACAACTCCGATTTACGCCCAAAAAACTGCTTTAGATCGGTTTGAACCCTTGATGGGCAAAACTTGGAAAGCCGAGGGCGCTTGGGGCGATGGTTCAAAATTTAAACAAGAGAGCAGTTTTGAATATGGGTTGGATAGCACGATAGTTTTGGTAAAATCAAAAGGGTACACCAATCAGCAACAAACGGAATATGGCGATCGCAACCACGGCATCCGGAAATTTGATTCTGAATCAAATTCACTTAAATTCTGGGAATATGATGTTTTTGGAGGAATCACAAAGGGAACTGTTTATACGGAAGGGAAAAATATTCGCTACGAATATGAATACGAGGGAACCACGGTGACCGATTTGTGGGAATATGTGGATGGCAACACCTATAACTTCAAGGTAGGAAGCTATGCAGACGGCGAATGGAAACAGGTCTATCTAGAAACCACTTTCAATGCTGAGCCAGAAAACGGATTCAATTTTGATTTTGACCATCAATCGCTGGTCGTCACCAAATTGATTGATACCGGTAATTTTTATCGTGACATACTTCAACTTGAAGAGATTCCGCATCCTGATAGAGCTCCCGGTTTTCGGTGGTTCAAGGTCAAGGGCAATTCACAATTGCATCTCATCAAAAAAGATGTGATCGAGTTCAAGAAAGATAAAAGTATTCATTTATGCCTTTCCACAGCAAGCCTCGAAAAGTTTATAGAACACCTGATGGCCCAAAAAATAGATTTTTATGATTGGCCAGGTAACAAAAATTCAGTCACCAACAGGTCAGATGGTGTCAAACAGATTTATGTTCAAGACCCTGATGGCTATTGGATCGAGATAAACAATGCCGAGCACAATTAGGCCATCCAAAAAATTGTCCCCTTCTTGCATCCGACAGGCGTATGCGAGAGGAATGCATAGCTTTAGGGAATGTATGAAAACTTAAAAAATGAATAATCCTATAATCCAAACTCTTCCCTTGGGTTTCCCCTGGCAAACCCAAGACCCCTTTTTGTTTTGTGTGCATCATTTAGACCATTACCCAAAAGGCAATGATGACATGGGGCCTGACCCAAAATTGTTACAGGGCCGAAATTTGGGCAATGATTTCACTTTAAAGGACGGATGGCGCATGTATCACGGCCAGACTGTGCCCGGTTTTCCCTATCATCCACATAGAGGTTTTGAAACTATCACTATTGTGAACAAAGGTTTCTGTGACCATTCAGACTCTCTTGGGGCCGCTGGCAGGTTCGGGCAGGGCGATGTACAATGGATGACCGCTGGCCGTGGGGTGCAGCATTCTGAAATGTTCCCCTTATTGAATAAGGATAAAGACAATCCGTTGGAATTGTTTCAAATATGGCTGAACCTCCCGAAATCGGACAAGTTTGTCGACCCCCATTTTAAAATGCTCTGGCATGAAGAGATACCGATTGTTGATGAGGAAAATGCCAAAATCAAGATAATCGCTGGAAGCTATAAAAATACCCAAGCAGTATCACCCGCCCCTAATTCTTGGGCCGCCAATCCTGAAAATGAAGTTGCTGTATGGAACATCCACGTAGATGCCGATTCAGAATACATAGTACCAGCGGCCAAAAGCGAAGTATCGCGAACACTATATTTCTATGAAGGATCGGAAATCTTTATTGGCGACCGTAAAATCAATCCGAATTTCGGAATCATTTTGGAAGCATCCCAAGATGTCAACATCAAAATCGGAAGCGAAAAAGCACACTTTTTATTGCTTCAGGGCAAACCCATCAACGAGCCCGTCGCCAAATACGGTCCGTTTGTGATGAACACCCAAGAAGAGATACAACAGGCGATGGATGAATACCGCCTGACACAATTTGGGGGTTGGCCGTGGCCCCATGCCGATAATGTTCATGATAGAGAAAGAGGTCGGTTTGCCAAATATCCTGATGGGAAATTGGTAGAAAAATAGGGGTTTTCACACTTTTCAGGATACGTCTCTGCATTTCTCCATGGGCATTATCATCAATGATGGTATTAAAAAGAAGGGCAATTCGGTAGGGTTTTTGCCGTTGTACTTGTTATTTAGCCTAATATTCAAATCTTACGATGGTTATGAGACTAACAAAATTTTATTTCTTGATTTTTGCGGCAGTTACAGTAGCAACCTTTGTTGGCTGTAGTAATGACGACGACACGATGGCCCAAGTGAGGGTGAATGGTGTGGTATTCGATAATGGTGATGATTTCAACGGGGACGTTGATGGCGATTTCACAGGAAATGGTGGAAGTGCTACCAGAACCTTCGTTTGGTTGAACAACTTGACCAGGGCAGATTATAATGCTGACATTACTGCCACTGCCGAAGGTACTTTTAACATGACAGTTTTGGATGCCGATGGCAATACCGTTTTGAACAGGTCATTGAATGGTGACGTTGAACCGGATTCTTTTTCAGGTGTAACCGATGCGGGAGCTTCCGGAGTCTGGTCGGTAACGATAACTGTTGACTCTTTCAATGGGGATGGAAGTTTTTCATTGAGCGAAGGTGACTAGAAAAAATGTATGACCAAAAAAAGTTGGGCCCAGAAAACTGAAATTCTGGGCTTTTTTATTTTAGGAATCACTGAAAAAGAGTGTTTAAACCCGCTCAATTTTAGCCCCGATGGCCCTCAACCGCTCATCTATATTTTCATAACCCCTATCAATCTGTTCGATATTATGAATGGTAGAAGTTCCTTTGGCAGAAAGTGCCGCAATCAAAAGCGATACCCCAGCACGGATATCAGGAGAGGTCATTGTCGTCGCCTTAAGAGTCGATTTAAAATCATGGCCGATGACCGTTGCCCTGTGCGGGTCGCACAGAATAATTTTTGCGCCCATATCCAACAACTTATCCACAAAAAACAGGCGGCTTTCAAACATTTTTTGGTGAATGACCACCTCGCCCTTTGCTTGGGTCGCCACAACCAATAATATGCTCAACAAATCGGGTGTCAAGCCTGGCCATGGGGCGTCGGCAATGGTCATGATCGATCCATCTATATAGTTTTGTATTTGATAGCCATTGTCATGTCTGGGGATATGAATGTCGTCGCCTTGCTTTTCCAACTGAATGCCCAACCTACGAAACGCATTGGGTATCTGACCCAAATCAGCCCAACTCACATTTTTAATGGTCAACTCGCTTCGGGTCATGGCGGCCAGCCCCACCCAACTTCCGATTTCAATCATATCTGGCAGCATGGTGTGTTCAGTGCCCCCCAAACTTGGTACGCCTTCAATGGTCAGCAAATTTGAGCCAATGCCCTCAATTTTGGCCCCCATACGCACCAACATCTTGCAAAGCTGCTGCAGATAGGGCTCACATGCTGCATTATAAATCGTGGTCGTTCCTTCGGCAAGCACCGCAGCCATAACAATATTGGCGGTACCGGTCACAGAAGCCTCATCTAAAAGCATATAGGTTCCCATGAGCTTTTCAGCCTCTACACCATAGAAATATTCTTCTCTGTTATAGCGGAATTTTGCGCCGAGCTTTATGAATCCCTCAAAATGGGTGTCAAGTCGGCGGCGACCGATTTTATCCCCGCCTGGCTTGGGAATATAACCCTTACCAAAGCGGGCCAGAAGCGGGCCCACCAACATTATAGAACCACGAAGTCCACGCCCATCTTTTTTAAATTTATCGGATTGTAGGTAGTTGATATCGACATCATCTGCTTTGAATGAATAGGAACCTTTGCCCTTCTTCTGAACTTTTACCCCTAAATCTTTGAGCAACTCAATGAGTTTGTTTACGTCAACGATATCCGGTATGTTGTGAATCGTAATTTCATCTGGCGTAAGCAAAACGGCACAGAGTATCTGAAGTGCTTCATTTTTAGCTCCTTGAGGCATGATTTCTCCGCTGAGCTGATGCCCTCCTTCAATCCTAAAAGTTCCCATTTATATACTGAAAGGTTTAATGGCGTTTTTTTCGATTGCCGCGATTGCTCTTCTTGTGGTTGTTGCTGCGATTTGATTTTTGGGTTCGGCCTCTTAAAAACTGATTGCTTTCAGTCAAATTCTCTCCATCTGGGGCCAAATCGATTTCACCATTGCTCAATTCTTTTAGGTGCTCAAAGATAACAGCGTCTTCTACACTGTCTTTGTTCCAGTTCAGGTAGCATTTTTTCATGTGGTTGGCAATGGCATATTCGAGGCCATCACGCATATCGCCTTTTTCCCATTTCACCGCAACATCGATCATACGTTTGATGTTGTTGCCGTAAAAGCGATATTTTGGGTGGTTTTGTGGATAATCCAACGGTTCAGGGCGTTGTTGCAATACCTCTTTTGAGGTAATTGGAAAGGGAGAATCAACATCCAGCTTAAAATCAGACATGATGAAAAGTTGGTCCCATAGTTTATGTTGAAAATCGGGCACATCCCTTAGATGGGGTTGAAGGTTGCCCATAACACTGACAATGGCCTTTGCCACTCGATTGCGTTCTTCTCTGTCTTCAATGCCCACGGCATGGTCGACCATTTTTTGAAAGTGCCTACCGTATTCGGGTATATGCAATTGAGGCCTTTCGGTATTGTACTCTAGGTTTTCTACTGAATTCAAATTCGGAAAGTTTTAAAAATTAAAGCTGAAGCGTGCTTTTCAATAACGGTCGCAAAATACTAAAATTATAGGGGCCAGACATCCTTTTACAACGAAATTACCCCTTCTACCTGCCCAACTTCTTTATATTTTTTGATGACCTCGTCAGGATTTTTAACATTTACGGTCACTGAAATGCTGGTGTAGTTCCCGTTTTTTGATTTCTTTGATTGAATGACAGCACCCATGTTATCAAAGATGTCGTTGATTTTCTTGATTTTGGAAGCATCTGTCGGAACAATGAACTTATAAAGATAATCAGAGGGCCAGTCGGTGTTTTCAAGCAATTGTTGTTTCAATCTTTTGTAAAAATCCTCAGGTTTCTCTTTGTCCATTCCGCTTTTCTTACAAAGATATAAGTTAGGGTGCAATTTTTATTCCTACCCGCTATTTTATTATTTTGTAATCAAATAAAGATTGTTGGGCTTAAGAAAAATTGTTGTTACAGGGGCACCGGGCACTGGAAAAACTTCGGTCATAGATGCGCTCGAAAATAAAGGCCACCATTGTTTTCACGAAATCATACGCAGTATGACGGCCCGGGCAAGAAGTAGCGACTCCTCAAAACCACAAATCAGCAATCCCCTTGCTTTTGTTGATGACCCCTATAAATTCAACCAAGTGCTCTTGCAAGGTAGGCTCAAGCATTTTCAGATGGCCGAAGAACTGGGTTTGGAAACGTGTTTTTTTGATAGGGGCATGCCCGACGTGCTAGCCTATATGGACTTTTTTCATCAGGAATATGGACAAGATTTTATCGACACTTGTGAAAAAAATAAGTACGATGCCATATTCATTTTACCGCCATGGAAAGACATCTACACCACCGATCATGAACGCTTGGAAAGCTATGAACAGGCCGAAGAGTTGCACGAACATCTTCTGAACACTTATAGGCGTTTTGGGTATCAACCGATTGTAGTGCCCAAAGGTAATGTTGAATCAAGGGTGAACTTCATACTAGACCATCTAAATTGCATTTAGTATGGCCACACCCAAAGAACTCTTGAAAAATCACTGGGGCCATGATGATTTCAAAGGATCCCAAGAAAAAATAATCACTACCCTGCTTGAAGGCAGGGATTGTTTGGCACTCATGCCCACTGGGGGCGGAAAATCACTGTGCTTTCAAATTCCTGCAATGGCGAAGGAAGGATTATGCGTCGTCTTCTCTCCCTTGGTCGCATTGATCCAAAATCAGGTAGACGAACTGAAGAAAAAAGGCATAAAAGCTGTGGCATTGGTGGGCGGGCTATCGTTTGAAGACGTGAACAATCTATTGGATAACTGTCAGTTCGGCGGATATAAATTTTTATACCTATCCCCCGAAAGATTGCAGCAGTCCATGGTACAAGAACGTCTGCAAGAAATGAACATCAACCTGATCGCCATTGATGAGGCGCATTGCATTTCGCAGTGGGGCCATGATTTTCGCCCCGCATATCTCAACTGTTCCGCACTGCGTACTTTGAAGCCCGATGTGCCCATTGTTGCCCTGACGGCCACGGCAACGAAAACCACGATAGCTGACATTGTGGAACAATTACAACTGGATGATCCGTTCATCGCCAAAGATTCGTTCGAACGAAAAAATTTAATGCTCTCGGCAAAATCTGTTCAAGACAAGCGATACCAGCTGGCACTGGCATTAAAGGTCAATGAAAGTTCAATAGTATATGTTCGGACACGAAAAAACACCGAAATCTTGAGCAAGTTCTTGATGGACCAAGGTTTGAAAGCCGATTTTTTCCATGGTGGATTGGATTCACATTCAAAAAAGAAAAAGCTGGATGCGTGGTTGCGGGAAGAAACAAAAATCATGGTGGCCACCAATGCATTTGGCATGGGCATCGATAAAAGCGATGTGCGCACAGTGGTTCATTATCAATTGGCCAACAGCATTGAAGATTATTTTCAAGAAATCGGCAGGGCCGGCAGGGATGGCCAACCCGCCAATGTATTGCTGTTATACAACGAGGAGGATTTGTCACAAGCAAAAAGACAATTTTTAGACACGCTGCCCGACAGCACCTTTCTCAAAAAACTCTATCGCAAGCTCAACACTTTTTTTCAAATTCCGTATGGTGGGGGGCACAATGAACAATTCGATTTTCACTTTCAGGAGTTCTGCAAGCGGTATCGATTGAACTCTCTTTTGGCATACAACGGTTTGAAGTTACTGGATCAAAATTCGGTCATTTCACTTTCAGAAAATTTTAATAGAAAAAGTACGCTTCGCTTCTTGGCGGGCAAAGACCGCCTTTTTAAGTATCTGGAAGAAAATCCATCCATGGTCAACATCACACAGACCGTATTGCGAACCTATGGCGGTGTCTTTGACTTTGATGTGAACATCAACCTGCAATTGATTTCAAAAAAATCAGGTGCCAGTGAAGATGAAATACTCCGTACTCTTGAACGACTTCAAAATGATGGCATCATCACCTTTGATGTAAGCAAAAGTGACTTGACCCTGACTTTTTTGGTGCCTCGTGAAGATGACCGAACCATCAACACTTTTGCTGAAAGCATCAAAAAGCTCAACAGACAAAAGTACGAGCGGTTAAAAAAAATGCTTGAGTATGCCCAAAACGACAAAATCTGCCGAAGCGTTTTCTTATTGAACTATTTTGGTGAAAGCAACCTCAAAGACTGTGGCAAATGCGATATTTGTCGCAGTAAATTTGCAATTGACAAAGACAGCAGGGAGGTCATCAAGAAAGATGTGCTACGAATCATCAAAAAAAACTCGTTGAACTCAAAAGAACTGGTGTCACGACTGAACCACGACGAGACGGATATTTTAAACGCGCTAAAAGAATTGCTTGAAGACGAACGTATCGTACTAAATGAAATCAATGCCTACCAAATCAAAAAATAGCAAAAGAGACCTTCGAATCGTTTTTATGGGCACCCCTGACTTCGCCGTTAAGGGGTTGGATGTCTTGCTCAACAATGGCTATCAGGTTGTTGGCGTCATCACGGCTCCCGATAGGCCCGCCGGCAGGGGCCATCAACTAAACGAATCTGCCGTAAAAAAATATGCGCTCAAAAACGGATTGACCATTCTACAGCCCACCAATTTGAAAGATGCAGCATTCTTAGAGCAATTAAAATCACTGAATGCGAATTTGTTTGTCGTTGTTGCTTTCAGGATGTTGCCCATGGCGGTATGGCAAATGCCGGAGTATGGCACTTTCAACCTTCACGCATCATTGTTGCCGCAATATCGAGGCGCGGCACCCATCAATTGGGCCATTATCAATGGGGAAACCGAAACTGGCGTGACCACTTTTTTCATCGATGAAAAAATAGACACCGGTGAAATCATCCTTCAAGAAAAAACAGCTATAGGTTCAAAAGAGACTGCGGGTGAACTACATGATAGATTGATGCAGCTCGGTGCTGAACTTATCGTAAAAACAGTACAGTTGATTGAAACCGATACTGTACAAGTTATTCCACAGTCTGGGCATGGTGATCTGAAGCCCGCCCCAAAAATTGATAAGGAAACCTGCAACATTGATTGGAATGCTGACATCAAAGCCATTTTCAACCATATTCGCGGGCTAAGCCCCTACCCCACTGCGTGGACCATTTTGGTCAATGGCGATGAAGAAATCTCCATGAAAATTTATGAGGTCGATATGAAAGCAATTGACCATGATGACCCTGTTGGCAAAGTACATTTAGAAAACCGCGCCATGAAAGTGGCTGTGAAGGGCGGATTCATTTACTTGAAAAAAGTGCAACTTCAAGGAAAAAGGATGATGCCCATCGAAGATGTCTTGAACGGTTTTAGAGCTTCAGAAAGCATTTGTGTGCGCTAAAGGCGCATCATCATTGGGCTGACGAAATTTGTTAAATTCTGTTGTGTTTATCAACAAACCCTTTAAGTTATTAACAAAAACGCTGATTTCCCTTGATTTTACTTGCGTCGCAGGCAAATCCATATAAATTTGTCCAGCATTAATATTATATTAACAACAATTAATTTAATTCCATTATGAACAAAACAGAATTAATCGATGCAATGGCTGCCGATGCTGGCATCACCAAAGCAGCTGCAAAAAAGGCATTGGAATCTTTCTTGGGCAACGTAGAGGGATCGCTTAAAAAAGGAAATAGAGTTTCTTTGGTAGGTTTTGGCTCTTGGTCTGTTTCTAGAAGAAATGCAAGAGAAGGTAGAAACCCACAAACTGGGCAGACTATCAAAATTGCTGCTAAAAATGTAGTAAAGTTTAAAGCTGGTGCTGATTTGGCAGATGCTGTGAACTAAATCATCCCACTTGAAGATATTTTGAAAGCATCCCTCGGTTTGGGATGCTTTTTTTATGGCCCACTTTTGTGGTTAAAAGATATTGTGTTACATTTAATTGAAACAATTTTCTAATAATGGTCGAAGCCGTACCAGAAAAAGGGAAACTTTTGATTGCCGAACCTACACTGACAGGTGATGTCTCTTTCAACCGTTCAGTCGTGTTATTGGCAGAGCATAACGAACAAGGCTCCGTCGGATTCATCTTGAACAAACCCCTTGAATACAATATTGGTGACTTGGTTTCTGAAATAAAGGCCCCATTCAAGGTCTTCAATGGCGGGCCTGTAGAACAAGATAATCTTTACTTTATCCACAAAGTACCCCAACTCATTGAAGATAGTGTAGAAATTGCTGATGGAATCTACTGGGGAGGTGATTTTGAAAAGACCATAGAGCTTATCAACTCAGGTACCATTACAGAAAATGACATTCGCTTTTTTCTTGGTTATTCAGGATGGGACTCCCTGCAACTTGACCAAGAGCTCCTGTCTAAATCTTGGGTCGTCGTCAACAATGAATACCAGAGTGACCTCATACAAAAACCGGTCAATGCCTTTTGGAAAGAAAAAATGGTGGAATTGGGCGGTGATTACCTCATCTGGTCCAATGCTCCTGAAAACCCAGGATTGAATTAGGCCAATCGCGCCGCCGCATTCAACTTACCAATGAATTTTTTCGACACCTCGCTTGAAAACTCTTTCTTTCGATATTTTGTAAAAGGTTGTATACCTACCACCACATTGGTCAAAAACAGCTCATCTGCTTTTTGAAGTTCAAATGGTGATATGCTTTCTTCCAACAACTCGTATACATCATCACGTTCAATGATCTGCATCAATTTTTTTCGTAAAACACCGTCAAGGCATCCATCTTTAAGGGGGGGTGTTTTTACGGTAGTGCCATTGACCAAAAATATATTGCCGTTGATGGCTTCGACCACTTGTTTTGAGCCGTTGAGAAGCATGCAATTGTCATAATCGTTTTCAGTTGCAAATACCCCTGCCACTACATTGATGATTTTATTGGTTGTCTTGAGATTTGACAGCATATCAGCGTTGACATAATAATCTTTGAACAATTCAACCTCATAGGCCGCTTCTGATAAAATGTAAAATGGAGAATCTAACTTCTTTACCTCAATGACATAAGAGACATCATTGGTTGCCGGGGTATAAAGGCCACCGTCTTTTCTAAAAACCGTAAGCCTCACCCTGCAAGGCTCATTGGAACAATCGTTTGAATCTACTGTTTTCAAAATCTCATCCTGCAGAAATTCCAACGTAAACTCCATGGGGATTTCCATCCGCAGAACCCGCATTGATGCCATCAAACGAAAATAATGGTCTTCCCAAAAATAGATAGCTCCGTTGACCACTCGAAGAGTCTCAAAAACCGCATCGCCATATTTGAGACCACGGTTCTGGTGGTTTAAAAATGTACTGTCCTCAGAAAGTAGGTTACCGTTAAAATTGACCATAAAAAAATCCCGATGTTATCGGGATCAAAGATACACCTTCACATGCTTACAGCCTTAGGTCGACCCCAATACATGTTTTAAATCGGCAATCTGGTTTTCCCAGAGCATTTTGGCCTCATCTACCTCGTCTTCTTCAGCAAAATCAGTGATGAACAACGAAACATCCTTGGTGATTTCATCGACAATGATCCGCATTTCAAAATAGCTGTCGTCTTCATTTTCTTCCCAAGCAAACCGAACAAATTCATCACTCTTTCGCTTGAGCATTTTTGCGGTCTCTTCAGAACCGTCCCAAATGAAACTAAACTTCTCTCCCCTAGAATTTACATTGTCGGCAAACCACTCTGACAAGCCTGATGGCGTTGAGATGTATTGGTACAACATCTGTGGAGAAGATTGGATAACGAATTCGATTTCAAATTTTATTTTGTCGCCCATGGGCCGAGTGCTTTTGTTTGTTGTGTTTTTATGAAACGTCAATATAAAGAAATAAAAACCAAATAAACAACCCGATCTGTTTTGACTTTCTGATCAGGAAATCTTTTCTCTAATTTTGATTCGGCGAAAATTAACGATTATATTTGCACCCGCTTAAAGCCATGCGGCGAGGTATCCGCCTTGGGCGGAGCAGGATTCATATCCGCCAGAGGCGGACGGGATTCAAGTCGAAAGACAAATAGACGAAATTGACATCACAATATTTGGCGAGGTAGCTCAGGTGGTTAGAGCGCAGGATTCATAACCCTGAGGTCGGGGGTTCAAGTCCCCCTCTCGCTACAAAAGCCCCTCATTATGAGGGGCTTTTTTGTTATGGAAGAACACCTTGTTTATATAATGTATTCCGAAAAATCCGATGTCTTCTACAAAGGATATACCACGGATTTGATACAACGATTCAAATCACACAATGAGCTGGCCACCAAGGGCTACACCTTAAAGCACAGACCTTGGAAAGTCGTTCATGTTGAATTCTTCGATTCTGAAAAAGAGGCAAAAAAGCGGGAAACTTTTTTCAAATCAGGTATCGGCAGAAAGTGGATTCGCAAGAATTTTGGCTGAGCGCAGGATTCATATCCGCCAGAGGCGGACAAGAGTTCAAGTCCCCCTCTCGCTACAAAAGCCCGGTTTTTTGCCCGGGGTTTTTCTTTTCTATATCACCACTATCTACTTCAAGGCTAATTATTTGTTAATTGGCCACCTGTCGATTTTCAAATCAAAAAAAGTAAGTAATTTCGCCGCCTTAATTTTTTAGGATGGATTGTTTGGAACTGAATCCCATCGATGATTTTTCTAAATGGGAAGAAGATTATGTTGAGGAATTAAATTCGCTGGAATTCAAAGAAACCTTGGGAAATAGGCTTTTATTTGAAGATAAAACCGTAAAACTTTGGGACTTAAAGCTTGAACCCGGGCAACGCATGCCCTTTTTACGGCACAATAAGAATTTTTCATGGATATCAGAAACCAATGCCGTACTAAAGAGTCGATTTGGCAATGGTAAGATTACCTTGATTCGTGTCGGCAAGGGCGACACTGAATATTTTGAACACGCAGAAAAGAACTACATCAATGATTTGGAAAATCTGGGTGATACATCAGCGATATTCAAAATTTTAGAGTATAAGCAGGCCTTTCATGACATGCTTCCTATTCTTAACTAGCATGATTACATGTTTTGATTTGACGGAAGCTAATCTTTAAGCTGTCGGCTTTTATCATCTTCTTCGTTATTTCCGCCAATTCTTTTTAATTTGAAGCATGCAGAATACCATCTCTTTTCGAATTGCCGATTTTTTAAAAAGATATCCTCCTTTTTCCAACTTGACAAAAGTAGAGCTTGAGACTTTGTCTGAAGAAGTTTCAATTGTATACAAAGAAAAGGACAGTTTGGTTTTCGAAATCGATGAAACTGCCCACCCTCATTTTTATGTCGTTCACAAAGGTGCCGTCGCACTTTGGAATGATAGCGAAAAAAGCATTTTAGACCTTTGCGATGAAGGTGACATTTTTGGCCTCAGGCCACTCATGGCAAATGAAAATTATAGGCTGATGGCAAAAACAGAGGAGGAAACCATACTGTATGCTATACCAATAGAAAAATTTCATCCCTACATAAAAGAAAATGAAAGAGTTGCCAATTTTTTGGTGGAAAGCTTTGCTTCAAACACTAGAAATCCTTACGATGAGAGTAACAAGGGACAATTGTTGGGCAACATAAATTTTGACGCAAACGCCGATTCTCGGCTGCTAGACCTACAAAGTGTTGACTTTTCAAAAGAAGTGGTGTCAGAAGATGAGAATAGCACGATAAAAGCCATTGCACAAACGATGACATCAAAGGGCATTGGTGCCGTACTTATCGAAAAAGGGGGATTACCCGCAGGCATAATCACTGATAAGGATTTACGAAACAAAATTGCCACGGGGCAACACCCTATCAATGCCAAGGCAAAAACCATTATGTCATCTCCGGTCATTACCTATCCAGCAAAACTCACCATCACACAGGCACAAATGGCCATGATGAAGAATAATATAAGCCATTTGATATTGACCGAAGATGGTACCATCAATACCAAAGCCATAGGCATTTTATCAAAGCATGATATCATGCTCTCTCTTGGAAACAATCCCGCAGTACTTGTGAAGGCCATAAAACGGAGCAAAAATGTAGAGGCTATCAAGTCGTTGCGAAAAGGGGTGATGAACTTGCTACGAGGTTATCTTGAACAGAACATTCCAATGGCTTTGACTTCGAAAATCATTACAGAGCTCAATGATGTCTGTATCAAAAAAGTTGTGGAGCTTTCATTGCAGAGAATGGACTCTGAACCACCCGTAAAGTTTGCATGGTTGGCGATGGGAAGCCAAGGAAGAAGCGAACAGTTACTGCATACCGACCAAGACAATGCATTACTTTTTGAAGACGTACCAAAGAACAAGTTTGATGAGACCCAAGGCTATTTTTTAAAACTGGCAAAGCACATCACCAGTGGGCTCAATACCATCGGCTATGAATTTTGCCCTGCAGATATGATGGGATCTAACCCAAAATGGTGCAATAGCCTTTCTGGATACAGAAAAATGACCTCAAAGTGGGTTATGAACCCAGGAAAAGATGAGATTTTACTGTCAACAATTTTCTTCGATTATAGCAGGGCCTATGGTGATAAAGAGCTGGTCTTTGATCTGTCAAAACATATTGTTGATACCATCAAAAAATACCCCATCTTTTTAAGTCATCTAGCGGCTAATGCACTTGCCAACCCCTCTCCTACGGGTTTTTTCAGACAATTCTTGGTTGAGCAAGATGGTCAACATAAAGATTTTTTCGATTTGAAAAAACGTGCGTTGATGCCCTTGATTGATGCGGCGAGGGTATTGATCCTGTCGCACAATGTAACCGACATCAGTAACACATGGGAACGTTTTGAAAAATTGGCAATGCTTGAACCCAACAATGCAGAAATATACATCGCGTGCAGCTACGCCTGCAAAGCGCTTCTCAAATTCAGAACCAAACAAGGGTTACAGCAAAACGATTCAGGCCAATTCATCAATTTAGAGCAGCTTGGCAAAGAAGAAAAAATGAAACTCAAGCGAACTTTTAAGACCATTAAAGAAATTCAGGGCCTTTTGAACATTCGTTTTATGGTTTCTCGGGTCAGATGAAGAATATGGCTTCTATGAAAAACAACCTGGCTGAATTCTGGAAAAGCTATGAAGCTTCCTTTAAAAAAGGACTTTCAAAAAATATACCCGAAGTTTCCTTTGTGGTATTCGATACTGAAACCACTGGTTTTGACTTAAAAAAGGATCGGATTTTGAGCATCGGTGCCCTAAAAATCCAAAATGGAACCATAAAGGCAAAAGAGGCTTTTGAGGTTTTCTTGGACCAACTGACCTTTGATGCAAAGACAGTTCAAATCCATGGGATATTGAAAAAAGAAAAAAGCATACAAATAACTGAAATAGAAGGACTTAAAAGACTACTGGGTTTTGTGGAGAATGCCGTTCTTGTTGCCCACCATGTTCGCTTTGATGTAGGTATGATCAACAGTGCACTTCGACGACACAATCTGCCAAAATTGTTGAATCCCAAATTGGATACTTCTGTACTCTACAATAAAAGTCTTCCTAAATCAAAAAGAAAAGCGCAAGGGCACTACAGTCTAGACGAACTTGCCGAAGAATTTCACATATCGAAGACGGATCGGCATACGGCTTTGGGGGATGCCTATATCACTGCCATAGCTTTTTTGCATATTCTTGAAAAACTAAAACCTGCCAGTCTAAATGAACTGTTGAAGAAAGACAAGTTTTGGGAGTTCTGGAAGTATCTTTAGAGGGCCTCTTTCATGATTTGTTCTACAACCTCAGGGTTGAGCAATGTAGAGGTATCGCCAAGATTGGAGGTGTCTTTGGATGCAATTTTTCTAAGGATGCGCCGCATGATTTTTCCACTACGGGTTTTCGGAAGCCCGGGAACAAACTGAATTTTATTCAATTTGGCTATAGGTCCAATTTTATCGGAAATCTGTTGATTGATCTCTTTTCTCAGATTATCTCTGTCTCTTGTCTCACCCGTTTCTTTGAGAATGACATAACCGTAAAGGGCATTTCCCTTAACGTCGTGTGGAAAGCCTACAATAGCAGATTCTGCCACGGCAGGATGTTCGTTGATGGCATCCTCAATGGGTGCCGTGCCCAAATTATGGCCTGATACAATAATTACATCATCTACCCTACCCGTAATACGGTAATACCCCACCTCATCGCGAAGTGCACCATCCCCGGTAAAATACTTGTTTTTAAAGGCGGAAAAATAGGTGTCTTTATAGCGTTGATGATTTCCCCAGATGGTTCGTGCGATTGAGGGCCATGGAAATTTGATACAGAGCCTACCATCCGCAGGATTACCTTTTATTTCATTACCATTCTCGTCCATTAGGGCAGGTTGTACCCCCGGCATTGGCAAAGTTGCATAGGTAGGTTTGGTGGGCGTTGAAAACGGAATCGGTGAAATCAAGATTCCACCAGTTTCGGTCTGCCACCAAGTATCGACTATGGGAGATTTTTTCTCGCCCACATGGTCATTGTACCAGTGCCAGGCCTCTTCATTGATGGGTTCTCCCACGGTGCCCAATACTTTTAAGCTTGACAAGTCATATTTTGAAACAAAATCAAGATTTTCTTTCGCCAATGCGCGAATGGCCGTTGGTGCGGTATAAAATTGATTGATTTTGTGCTTTTCAACAATCTGCCAGAAACGACCAAAATCAGGATAAGAAGGTACGCCCTCGAACATCACCGTGGTCGCCCCATTGGCCAATGGGCCATACACGATATAGGAATGCCCCGTGATCCAACCGATATCGGCCGTGCACCAATAGATATCGTCTTCCCTATATTGAAAAACATTTTTAAAGGTATAGGCCGTGTAGACCATATAGCCAGCCGTTGTGTGCATCATACCCTTTGGCTTGCCTGTAGAACCTGAAGTATACAATATGAACAAGGGATCTTCTGCCTCCATGATTTCAGGCACACAATCGGCATAGGCTTTGTCAACTAAAGGTTGCAGCCACTCATCACGCCCGTCCTTCATCTTGATTTTAGAATCGATACGTTTTGCCACCAGCACGGTTTCCACATCTGGGCAATCATTTAGGGCTTCATCTACAATTGCTTTAAGGTCGATGGTCTTGTTACCACGGTAAGAACCATCAGATGTCAGCACCATTTTTGCCCCACAGTCATTGATTCGTGTGGCCAATGCAGTTGATGAAAATCCTGCAAAAACCACAGAGTGAATCGCTCCTATTCGGGCACATGCCAAAACCGAAATTGCCAATTCGGGAATCATCGGAAGGTAAATCACGACCCTATCCCCCTTTTTGATGCCTTTATCCTTAAGCACATTTGCCATACGGCAAACGCGCTCATGTAATTGATTGTAAGTGATGTGTTCGGCCTCTTCATTGGGGTCGTTTGGTTCAAAAAGAATCGCAGTTTTCTGACCTCTAATATGTCGATGCCTGTCAATACAATTCACGGTTATATTGAGCTGCGCGCCTTCAAACCATTTGATTTCAGGTTTGGTAAAGTCCCAGTCGAGTACCCTGTCCCACTTTTTAAGCCAGACAAAATGTTCTTCGGCGACCTCTTCCCAGAAGGCTTCGGGGTTACGAACTGACTTTCTATAGACTTGAAAATATTCTTCTAGATGTTTTATGTGATAATTACTCATAATACAGGTTTTTGTTCAGTTATTTGATATTCGATATATGCTATGCAATCATTGTTTCTACATTGTTCACCACTTTTTTAACTGAAAAAGGTTTGGCCATATAGCTATCAGCGCCAAGTTCAAGCCCTTTTTCGATATCTGCAGTTTTGCTCTTTGCCGAAATGAAAATTACTTTAGAATCTTTGAGCATATTGTTTGCTCTAAGCCTCTTCAAGGTTTCATATCCATCAAGTTTGGGCATCATAATGTCCAACAGAATGACATTTGGTATTTCCTTTTCGGCAATCTCAAGAGCTTCTGTACCGTCACGGGCAATGAACACTTCAAAATTTTTCTTTTTGAAGGCATACTCTAACGACATTACAATGTTCGGCTCGTCATCAACAATAAGTATCTTCTTCTTTTTCATTTTGTTTTAGGAATAGTAAATACCAATCGGGCGCCCTGCCTGAAATTCTTGTCAACCCATATCGAGCCATTATGGCCTTCAATGATTTTTTTGCAAATCGCCAAACCGAATCCACTGCCTTTTGGTTTTTTAATATTCTGGTTTTTAGATTGATAAAACTTTTCAAAAATATAATTTTGGTCTTCTACGGGAATACCCTTTCCATTATCTTCAACGGCAACAGAAATGGCATTTTTTTCTTCTTTCAGAAGAATTTTTATCACGCCTTTCTCTTCTTCGGTAAACTTCAAAGAATTCGACAACAGATTGGTCAAGACTTGTAAAATTCTATCCTCATCATAAAACCCTTCTAAATAGTCTTGCTCGACAAACTCAACTTGAATACGTTTTTTCGCAGCAATCTGTTCCACACCTTTTATCGCTTTGGTAATCGTGGCATTTATTTTACGGCTTCTGATATCCAGTTCAGCTCGGTTGCCCGAGAGTTTTTCCAAATCAAGAATATTGTGAATAAGGGCCTCTAGGCGGTCGGTATCATTACTGATGTTCTCTAAAAACTGTCTGCGCAATTCTTTGGGCATTTGCTCGTCTTCAAGTACTTCTGATGCAGCCTTTATTGAAGTTATCGGTGTCTTTAGCTCATGGGCCACAGTATCTAGAAAATCATCCTTGAGCTTGTCTTGCAGACGCAATTCTTCATTGGCTTCTTTCAATTGATTGGCCATTGTAGAAAGCTCTTCGGATTTTTCAACAAGTAATCTGTTGGTTGCCCTGGTCTCTTTGCTCTCTTCTAAAATATTCAATACCTCGACCAAACCAATGGGTTTTTCTTTAGATACCGATGAAAGCAGTATCTTGGCCGAAGCACTGCCAATACTACCAGTCAATAGCTTTTCTGAAAAATTGATCAGGCGGGCATCAGCTTTTTCTTCTGTTTCAGAGATGCTATACTTTCTGTTAAAGATATTTAGGGCTCTATCGGTTTTTGTCTCGCCCAAAAATCGGTTCAGCAACCGCTTGATATCAGCTACATAAGCTTCGCCTTTCCACACAAAAGCACCCTCTTGCAAGTTTTCATAGTTTTCATGGTGAACGAACATTTCTGCATAGTTGCGCTCACGATAGTCGCCCTTGGCCATCAACGAAAGACCAACGAATGAAAGTCCGTTAAATGCCAAACTCCACATAAAGGCATTGCTTTCAGGGGTCAAATAATCCAGTCCGAAAAATTGAGATGGTTTCAACCATGCGAAACCGAAGAGACCATCTTGTAACCATGAGGCTTCAGGCATGAAAACTTGACCGACAATAGGTAGAAGAAGGGTATAAAAAACGACGGCAAGGCCTACCATAATGCCTGTTTTTGCCGCTTTGGCCGTACCTCTTCTCCAAAAAAGCCCAAGAAAGAATGAAGGGGCCAGTTGGGATATGACAACAAAAGATATCAAGCCTATTGAATAAAGCGAAAGTTGTGCCGAAAAATTTATATAAAAAAGGTATGCCAGAATAATCAGGATAAAAATGGAAATACGCCTCATATTCTTGATGTTCTTGGCGTTTTCAATAGGATTTCCTTCCACCAGTTTTTTTATAAATCCGTATGGAATGATAATGTTGTTGCTGAGCATGGTCGATAAAGCAAGTGTGGAAACCACAATCATTGATATCACGGCAGAAAATCCTCCTATAAAAACCATCAGGCCCAACGCCCAATGCCCCTCTTGCAGAGGCAGCAACAATGTGTAATAATCATTGTTCACACTTGAGGGAAGATTGATATTGCCCGCCCAAGCGATAAAGATCACAAATACATTGAACAACAACAAATACAGGGGGAAAAGCCAAATGGCCTTTTTCAAATGTTTTTCGTTGTCATTTTCAACCACCGCTACATGAAATTGTCTCGGTAACAAAAAAATAGCAAAAAAGGAAAGGCAAATGGTAAAAATCCAATTGAAGCCATTTTCTACGCCGCCGAACGATGAAAGTTGTGCAAAACCTTCCATTTGAGAGGCCCTCACGTATAAATCGGTAGTACCATCAAACAAGTAATATGTAATGTAAATACCAATTACCAGAAAAAAAGAGAGTTTTAAAATAGATTCGAGGGCCACTGTGGCTATGATACCCTTTTTATGTTTTGAGGCATCAGTGGAAAGTGTTCCGAAAAAAGCAACAAAAATCGCAATGAGCAAAGCGATGTAAAAAGTAGAGTCGTCAAAAAAACCTTTTGAAACATAGTCGCTCTTTTCAGTCATTAAAGAAAACGTTTCAGAAACAGCCTTTAATTGCAGCGCGATATACGGAATGACCGCTATCAAACAGGTGACGGTGACGATGGCACCGATGGCCCTATTATTGCCATAGCGCATCGAGATGAAATCTGCAATACTGGATATTTTATGCTGTTTTGAAATACGAATTATCTTTCGCATCAAAACAATCCAAAGTGGTAAAGCAATGACCGGCCCGAGATAGATAGCCAAAAAACTGATGCCCGATTTTGAGGCGATACCCACACTGCCATAGTAGGTCCAAGCGGTACAATAAACCGCTAGGGAAAGTACATAAATATAGGGGTTGTTGACCCATCTACTGTTTCGGTGCTTTTCGGCAAAGAAGGCGAGTACGAAAAGTAATCCCAAATAGAAAACGATAATTGATACCAGAATGTAGTTACTCATAAAATCTTTTTAGGATGATGTAAGAAGCTACAATAGCAAAAAACCAACTCAAGAAAACAAAAACGTAAAATACCGGAAAGCCAAAGAGTTGATAATCCCCATCAAAAATCGAAACAAAGGGAACATTCCAAATAAGGAACAGTACCAAAGAAATTAGCAACAGTTTTTGTTGATGTCTCTTTTTCATTTTCATTAATGCCGGTTCTCATAAAATTACAAAAACGGTGCGGTACATTCACACCACACCGCTTTTGACAACCAACTAAATCAATCAATGGGATACGGCATCACCTGCCCCACTGGGAATTCTGATATTTTCAACGATCTCTTGTACATCTTCGGGCGGCTCTTCAGTGAATTTATTGACCGCCAATGCGACCACAAAATTCACCACCATGGCAATAGTGCCAAAACCTTCTGGTGAAATACCGAACCACCAGCTGTCTTTTAATCCCGCAACAGCGGCCTTTCCACCATCAAATATTCCAAATTTGAACTTGAGCATATAGAACAGCATCAATGAGATGCCCACGATCATACCGGCGATTGCTCCCTTACTGTTCATTTTCTTATAAAAAATACCCAAGATTATGGCCGGAAAAAAGGAAGCTGCAGCCAAACCAAAGGCCAGTGCAACCACCGCCGCCACAAAGCCTGGCGGATTTATGCCAAAATAACCGGCAATGATGACAGCGCCCACGGCAGAGATACGGGCAGCCCACAGTTCACCTTTCTCAGAAAGATCGGGATTAAATACATTTTTAATCAAATCGTGTGAAACTGAAGAAGAGATTACCAGTAACAGGCCTGCTGCGGTAGATAATGCAGCTGCCAAACCACCGGCAGCAACAAGGGCAATGACCCAAGCCGGCAAATTGGCAATCTCTGGATTTGCCAGTACCATAATATCGCGGTCAACCGTTAATTCGTTGACGTTAGCATCCGCTACATACTGAATCTTTCCGTCGTTGTTCTTATCGTTAAAATTTAAAAGCCCTGTGCCTTCCCAGTTTTTGAACCATTCAGGCATATTGGCATATTCTTGATTGCTTACCGTCTCAATCATGTTGGTCCTGGCAAAAACCGCAACCGCTGGAGCTGTTGTATACAGTATCGCTATGAAGAGCAGTGCCAGCCCTGCCGATTTTCTGGCATCGCGCACTCGTTTTACGGTAAAGAACCGGACAATTACATGGGGTAATCCTGCGGTACCTACCATCAATGCCAAAGTAATGGCAAATACATCAACCAAGCTCTTTGAGCCACTGGTGTATTCAGCAAAACCAAGTTCTGTGGTAAGTCCATCAAGTTTATCCAAAAGATAGGTGCCGTCCGATAAGGTGTCGCCCATGCCCAATTGTGGAACTGGATTTCCGGTCATTTGGATAGAAATGAAGATTGCCGGAACCATAAAGGCAAAAATCAAAACACAATACTGGGCAACCTGGGTATAGGTAATACCCTTCATGCCCCCCAGAACGGCATAGAACAACACAATGACCATACCTATAATCACGCCCGTATTGATATCGACCTCAAGAAATCTTGAGAATACTATACCCACACCACGCATCTGGCCGGCCACGTACGTAAAGGAAACAATCAATGCGCAGACCACCGCCACGATACGTGCGGTTTTGGAATAATAACGTTCACCGATAAAATCGGGCACCGTAAACTTTCCAAATTTTCTTAAATAGGGCGCTAAAAGTAGTGCCAAGAGCACATAGCCACCTGTCCATCCCATCAAATACACCGCACCATCATATCCTGCAAATGCAATTATCCCAGCCATCGAGATGAATGATGCAGCTGACATCCAGTCTGCTGCGGTAGCCATACCGTTTGCCAATGGCGATACTCCACCACCGGCCACGTAAAATTCTTTTGTAGAACCCGCTCTTGACCAAATGGCAATGCCAATATAAAGTGCAAAGGTGATGCCCACCAAAATATATGTCCAAAGTTGTACACTCATAATTTTAAATTTTGTCAGTTAGTTAATCCTCGTTGTATCCGTATTTCTTATCCAATTTGTTCATCAACCGTACGTATACGAAAATCAATACAACGAATACGTAGATAGAGCCCTGCTGTGCGAACCAAAAGCCAAGTTTAAATCCCCCCAGCCGAATGTTGTTCAGTGCATCTTTAAAAATGATGCCAGCCCCATACGAAACGACGAACCAGATGGTCAAGAGTATGACCAGATATTTCAGGTTTTCCTTCCAATAAGCCGTAGCCTTTTTTTGTTTTTCTGTCATAATTATGTTGGTTTATAAGTAAATCATTGCTTGTAGCGTTAACACACCATTGCCATCAGCATCACCCACTTTTGAGTTTGAATATTCTATGCTCAATTTTGAATGATGGCCGGTCATAAAAAGATTGGCACCAACGCCAAATCGAGTAGCGTTGTCATCGATGGCATCAATTGTTCTTGTTTGATATGATAAGTAGGGTTGAAAGCGTGCTTTTTCAGGAGTGCCGGGAACCAAATAGCCAACATGGCCGTAGATCATATTACCGGTCGCATAGGGACCAAAATTGTAATTTTCGCCATAGTCGTTGTTCTGATAGACGGCATAAGCGGTAACAGCGGAACCATCTTCACCCAACGGTGCATCATAAAAAGCATCCACGGCAAAAATATTTACATCTTCGCCCTGTAAATCACCTGTAGCATCTGCAATTACTGATCCATTGGGGTGTGTTAAAAACCCAGCGCCAATATTAAATATTCTTTTGCTGCCTAAATATGTTCCAACTTTGTACGGCAAAAAATTAGACTCTTGATCGAGAAAATTATATGAAAAATACCCTTGGACCAATTTACCGGCATCTCTTGAACCCAACAATCTTCGACCTGCGTAAACGGCTGGTCCATCTGGCACAGGAGCAACGCCTGCTTGCAGATTATTTGCTACCGCTTCATCAAGCGATAGGTTGTAAAAGAACTTACCGAACTTCCCTTTGACATACACACCGATATGTCGGGCAAATTGGTCTGAAAGCCCCAGAACGGCCCATGATTGTCTGTTGTTGTCCAACGTCATGAAATTCAGCGTACTCTGGCTGTTCAATCTAGAGATTCCGTTCCAATAGTGTAGACCTGAGCCTACTTGATGATTTTTGGCGAATGACCATTCACCCCAAAACCCATGGAAAAACAATTGTGAATTTTCGCCTGTACCTAACGGACTTTGATTGCCACCGTTCAATGAATTGAGACCGAAATGGGTCAATATCAAGAACTTTTTGTTCAGTTGTGTGAATGTTAAAAGCCTGGCCCGTCTGACACTCAGATTGAGTTTACTATTTTCTTCTGGTACATCATCATTGTACTGGGCCCAAAACTGGCCCCAAGCGATTATTCGAAGATATTTTGAGCCATCTTCGCTGAATTTAACCTTGTAACCACCAGTATATTCAGTATTTCCTTGAGAATAACCAAACAGGGCAACCAGTGTACAAAGTGCTAATAAAAAGATTGGTTTTTTCATTTTTTAAGCTGTTATTCGTTAGCTGCATTCGACACGAACATCTTAAAAAATTAATCCCAAATAAAAGTTAATATATATTTTTGCTTAATTACTATATCTAATCACGAAAACGCTCCCACTTGATTAGCATAAATTTATCTCCTAGCTCGGTAACCAATACTCCAGCACCAGATATATTGGTGGCATCTTGAAAATAATCTTGAAGTTCAAATTGACTTAAAATTTTATAGGTAGGATGGTATTTTTTATTGTAAGGCCGTTTTATATTGTATTTGCGAACCCAATTCATGACAGACACGTGGGAAACTCCAAGAATTCTTTCTATCTCACGATATGTCAGGCCCTCTAAATAGAGCTGTAGTGCCTTATTTACATAATAATCATCTATCCGTTTCCCCAGCTTGCCTACAGTAAAAAAATAACCACATGATTTACATTTGTAACGTTGTCTTTTATTGACAACACCGGCCTTCGTAAATTCTGTTGAAGAGCAGTTTGGACATAAATCCATAAGAAGATATATTTATTTAGCATAAATATATCAATTTAGCAAAAAATATAAAAACTGTTCAAAAAAATTATTTTATTATTAAACAAAACTGTTTAATAATAGGGGTTGCTATCCAATGAGAATACCATGTTTTTTTTAGACTTCTTGCCATCACGTAACTTAGTACGGAACAGCTGTTTAGGCCAAGGAGGATTCGGGCCAATTGAGAATGGTGTCTTGAAATACCGCCATGCTTCTTCCTGCTTCAAAGCAATGGCCCAGTTCTAACAAAACGCGCTCCAATGCACCCAGAACGGCCAAAAGGTCATTGGCAGAAACAGCACCCATATGGCCCACCCTGAAGTATTTATTCTTTATTTCAGGTAACAGGCCCCCTGCTATAATTACATCGCTTTCCATTATTTTTTTTCGAAGTAATCCCCCGTCAATATCCTCTGGAAAATATATTGCTGATAAAGTATTCGCCGCCACTTCTTCTGTTTTAGGCATCAATTTTAAGCCAATGGCCGTGATGCCCCTTCTAAAAGCATCAGCCAATTTTTTATGCCTTTGTGCTCTTTGAACCATACCCTCTTCAATAATCGACTGAAGACTCACTTCAAGTGCGTAAATCAGGTTCACCGATGGTGTCCCGAAATAGGAGGGACGTCTCTCTTCATAGGCCTGCATTATCGGAAGCCAGTTTGCCCAATCGGCATAGTAGTTGGGTACTGGGTTTTTTCTTTTTTTCCATACTTCGATTGCCCTTTTTGATGCCATTAAAAGAGCAAGTCCGGGGGGAACACCAATGGCCTTTTGTGAACCTGTCAGAACAATATCGATGCCCCAATTTTCTTGTTCCATTCGCTCACCCGCAACGGAACACACCCCATCTAAAACGCTCAATGCTCCGTACTTATTGGCCAATTCGGCAATACTTTGCGCATCTGCCAAAATCCCGGTAGATGTATCCACATGGGTCATGGCCAATGCTTTGAATTGGTCGGTCTTGAGCACATTTTCTATTTGGGCAAGGTCAACCGACTCACCTATCGAGGCTCGCAATACAGTAGTGGAAGCACCGTATCGCTTAAAAATATCATTGAATCTGCCTCCAAAATAACCTGTAGAAATGACCAAAACTTTCTCTCCGGTTTCAATAAGGTTAGCTGCAGCCATATCCATGGCCAAAGTACCGCTTCCTGCAATGACGAACGGCTGACCATTTGGCGCCTCAAAGATGTTCTTAAGCAATTCTAGACAATGGCCAAATGTCTCAATAAAATTTGGTGCCACATGACTGGTCGTGGTCAAAGACATTGCCCTTAACACTTCAGGCTCAAATTCTATGGGCCCTGGTATCATTAATAACTTTCTTTTTTTCATACTCAACATATTCTATTTCAATAAATCAATATCGCTTATCAGAATGCCATCGGTGTCTACATAAACATAGTGGTGGGGCACAAAAATCACCCCAGCAAACTTCACGGGCACATTGACCTCGCCTATGTTTCTTTTAATACTTTTTATCGGACTGGTGTTCAATGCCCGAACCCCAATGGGCATTGCATTGATTTGGGCTGAATCTCGAATACAGCCATTGATTACAATGCCATTCCAATGATTTTTTATAGCCAATGCTGCCAATTGATCACCTAGCAAGGCACAGCGCAGAGATCCACCGCCGTCAACCACAAGCACTTGACCTTTTCCATATTCTTCCAATTGCTTACGAAGTAATGAATTATCCTCAAATAATTTGATAGTAACAATTCGTCCTGCAAAAGAATTCTTTGTACCAAAACTCTTAAAAATAGGGTTGGCACAGTTAATACTTTCAGCGTGGAAATCAGATAAATCAGCAGTAGAAAACACTCCTTTCAAGATTTTTGATTAATAAACACAAATGGGCGATACTAGTGGTACCGCCCTATTATGTTCAATTTCCTACCATCTTTATCAACCAGCAAGAACCGGCTCTCTTTTATCCGCGGTGTCTTGTGAGTTAAACTGGTTGCTGGTATTTTTTTCACCCCCCGCCTTCAAAGCATTGCTACCAGCAAAGAAAGTTTTATGGTCGTCGCCCAAATCAGAGCCGGCCATACGTTGATGCTTGACGCAGGCTACCCCTTTTCTAATTTCTTGGCGTTGCACATTGGCCACATATGCCAACATGGCCTTGTCACCGAAATAGCCTTCTACAAGATTGTTCATTTGCAAGGCAGTCGTATGATAAGTGGGCAATGTAATCAGGTGATGGAAAACTCCTGCTTTCTTAGAAGCCTCTGCCTGAAAGGTGCGAATCATTTCGTCTGCCGTTTCGGCCAAAACGGTATTGTCATACTTGACATCCATCAAAGCTGCCCGATCATAAGCCGATACGTCTTGACCATTTTGGAGCATTGAATCATAAGCCTGTTGACGAAAATTAAGAGTCCAATTAAATGATGGTGAATTATTGTACACCAGCTTCGCATCTGGCACTACCCTTTTTACGCGGTTCATCATGTGGGCTATTTGGCCTACATGTGGTGTGGGTGTCTCTATCCAAAGCAGGTCGGCCCCATTTTGAAGACTTACAATGCAATCGAGTACTACCCTGTCAATATTTGAATCAGCCTTGAACTTATATAATCCATTCGGCAATCGTTTGGGTCGTACCAATCTACCATTACGCTTTATCAATACATCATTGTCATTTACCTCTTCTGCAGTTACCTCTTCTGCCTCAATAAAATCAATATATTTTGATGCCAAATCACCCTTTTTCTTAGAAACGGGAAGTTTTTGTGTAAGTCCAGCACCCTCAGAATCTGTTCGTGCTACGATGACACCTTCTTCCACCCCTAATTCTAAAAAGGCATATCTCAAGGCATTCAACTTTGCGATGAAATCTTCATGTGGCACAGTCACCTTGCCATCTTGGTGGCCACATTGTTTGGCATCTGACACTTGATTTTCAATTTGTAGGGCGCATGCACCTGCCTCGATCATCTTTTTGGCCAGGAGATACGTTGCCTCCTCATTTCCGAAACCGGCATCGATATCGGCAATGATAGGTACCACATGTGTTTCAAAATTATCAATTTCACCCTGTACATCTTCACCGGCATCCAAACGACGAAAAAGATCATTGAGTTCGATTGCATCAGCCTGCTTCAAAAAACTATAAATTTCTTCAATGAGTTTTGGCACAGCAGTCTTCTCATGCATGGATTGGTCGGGTAGAGGGCCAAATTCTGATCTCAGCGCCGCCACCATCCAACCCGAAAGATACAGGTATCTTTTATTGGTAGACCCGTGGTGCTTCTTGATGGCAATCATTTTTTGCTGGGCTATGAAACCGTGCCAGCATCCGAGTGACTGTGTATACTTTAGAGGATTGTCATCATACTCCGCCATATCCTTACGCATTATTGAGGCGGTATATTTTGCAATGTCCAACCCTGTCTTGAATCTGTTTTGAACCGCAACACGCCCTACATTTTCAGCACTGATCGTGTTCCATCTGTTTCCATGTTTTGCCTTTAGTTGTCTAACAACGTCAATGGCCGTATTATAAGTCGTCATTATTAAAGAATTTAGATGATTAAAGATTGATTAAGGTTAAATACAAGTCATTACTGATTTCCATAATCTTTCAACATCAGGAAAAATTATCGGACGACTACATGTTTCAAAAGTTTTCATGTTTTTAATTAGAGTTATTCAATTGTGCCCTGTTACGATGTTGCAGCATCTATGGGGCATTTTTTATTTTATAGGTATTCGTATGCCGGTACGGTCAAGAATTCTTCAAAATTATCGGTCAGAATCATTGCCTTAAAAAGTTCGTAGGCATTCTTAAACTCCGTGTTCCTTATTCTATCGGAACCCACTTCAGTAATTATTTTTTCGATTTCGTCGTCAAAAAGGGTGTCAAAAAGTGTTTTGTCAAATGTTCTTCCATCATTCAAAATCACCTTTTTTTGGAGCCAGTGCCAAATTTGTGTCCTAGAGATTTCAGCGGTAGCCGCATCTTCCATTAAATTATAGAGTGCAACAGCTCCATTGCCCTCAAGCCATGCGGCCAAGTATAAGATCCCTACATTGATATTTTTGCGAATACCTTCTTCGGTCACTGTCCCTTCTGGCAAGGCTACCAAATCGGCAGCACTTACTTTTAGTTCATTGCGCATTACATGCAATTGGTTTGGAGTGGGCATGTACTTATCAAATTCTGCCTTGGCCACCGATACCAGAGCTGGATGCGCGACCCATGTACCATCATGCCCATTTTTTACCTCACGCTCTTTGTCCTTCCTTACTTTCTCTAGAGCTTCTGTATTGGCACGAGCATCATTTCTAATCGGAATTTGCGCGGCCATGCCACCGATGGCATGTATCCCACGTTTGTGGCAGCGTTGTATGACCAGATTTGAATAGGCGCTCATAAAAGGCGTTGTCATGGTGACTTGATCTCGATTAGGAACTATAAAATCATTGTGGTTCCTAAACTTTTTAATGTAAGAGAAAATATAGTCCCACCGGCCACAGTTAAGACCAACAATATGATCTTTTAACTCGTAGATGATTTCATCCAACTGGTGGCTTGCGGTTATGGTCTCTATAAGTACAGTCACCTTGAAAGTGCCTGAAGGTACGCCAAGATAATCCTGGGTAAATTCGATTACCTCATTCCACCAGCGTGCCTCTAGATAATGTTCTAGTTTAGGAAGGTAGAAATAAGGCGCACTGCCTTTGGCCAAAAGGGTTTTTGTGTTGTGAAAGGCATACAATCCGAAATCAAACAAACTGGCGGCCATTTCATTATCCTCAATTTTAACATGGCGCTCGTTTAGGTGAAGGCCCCTGGGGCGCACCAACAGTACGGCTGTTTCTTGATTGAGAGTATACAATCTATCCTTCGATACATTGTAGAATTCAATAGTACCCAAGTTGGCATCCATCAAATTTTGTTGACCCTCAACACAATTGCTCCAAGTTGGGGCATTGCTGTCCTCAAAATCGGCCATAAATGTATTCGCACCGGAATTTAATGCGTTGATAATCATTTTGCGATCTACGGGACCGGTAATCTCGACCCTGCGGTCTAAGAGATCATGAGGTATCGGGGCGGCTTTCCATTCAGCTTCCCGAATTTGCTTGGTCTCTACCGGGAATTCGGGGAAAGAGCCGGTATCGAACAAAGCCTGTTGTTTTTTTCTGGTCTTTAATAAGGACAATCTTGCATCATTGAAGTTTGTCTGTAACATTTCCAAAAACTCCATAGCCTCATCGCAAAGTACATTCGGATAGTAATTTTCGACCTCATGGCTAAAATTCCATTTCCTCTGGGTGTTGATCGTAAAATCCATAGTAGAACTGTTTTGATGAAACAATGATAGAAATTAATTTTTTACAAAACAAGCGAACGTTCGCTATTTTTATGATAATCGCAATTTTTATCATTTTCGCATTTTTTGATATCTTTGTTTGTGAATTATGGAAGAAGAATACGTAAAACTCATTTTTGGACTTAAACTGAAGCAGGTTAGAACCGATAAGAACCTGTCTCTCTTCGGATTGTCAAAGCTTACCAAACTCTCAAAATCGTATCTCAACGAGATTGAGAAGGGAAAAAAATATCCCAAAACCGATAAGATTGTATTGCTCGCAGAAAAACTTGAAGTGCCGTATGACCATTTGGTTTCCTTGAAGCTCGATAAGAATCTGGCGCCAATTGGTGAGATTTTGCAATCCAAAATCTTAAAAGAAATTCCCTTGGAGCTTTTTGGCATTCAAGAACGTACATTGGTTGACATTATAGCTGACGCACCAGATAAGGTAAACGCATTCATTACCACACTTATAGAGGTGGCGAAGCATTACAACTTCAACAGAGAGAACTTCTATCTTTCTTCCCTGCGTTCATACCAACAATCAAATTACAACTACTTTGGCGATTTAGAGTTGAAAGTCTTGGAGTTCTGCAAAGCCTACCATATCGACTTGAATACTCCGACAAGCGTTTCTGAGCTTGAAGAAATCTTGGTTGAAGAATATGGGTATACCATAAACAAGGAAGACCTAAAAAAACACAGGGAACTCTACGAACTTCGCTGCATTTATGTGCCCAAAACAAAAACCTTGTTGTTGGCCAATAACATTGACGAAGCCCAAACCATGTTTATTTATGCTAAGGAGATTGCCTATAATTACTTGGCGCTAAATCCAAGACTTTACACTTTTTCATGGATTAGGTTTAAAAATTTTGACGAAGTACTCAACAACTTCTACGCTTCCTATTTTGCGGGGGCTCTTTTATTGCCAAGGGAAGCCTTAGTGTCAAAATTTGCCAAAATTTTGAGCAAAGATCAATTTGACAAACGCGCATTTATCAAAATATTTGCATTTTTCAAGGCATCACCTGAAACCTTCTATCAACGTCTCACAAACCTTTTGGCAAAAGATTATCAAATAAAGAGTTTATTCTTTTTGCGGTTTGTGCACAAAGTCCAGAGTGACAGTTATAATCTTACAAAAGAATTACACTTGCCAAGTCAACAATCGCCGCACGGCAATGCGACCGACGAGCATTACTGCCGAAGATGGGTCTCCCTGAAAGTGCTTGAAGAAATCTCGAAAAAAAAGCAATCCCACATTTTTGATATACAGATATCAAACTACATCGAAGATAACATGTCTTATCTAGTATTTTCTTCGGCTACCAAGGATCCCTTTAAGACCGACACTTATCGAAGTATTAGTATTGGGCTACTCATCAACAAACAGTTAAGAAAGAAAATCGCTTTTTTGGACGACCCAAAAATCAAGACCCAACAGGTTGGGGTCACTTGTGAGCGGTGTTCCATCATGGATTGTTCACAGCGTGTTGCACCCCCGATTATCTTAGAAAGACAACAAAAAAATGATAGTATTGCTGCCGTAGTTGCGGAAATCAATGAGAAATTCAGTCAAGAACCTGCAAAAACCAGAGATTGAATTGAAAACCCTTTATCCCGTTCAGCGATTGTTTTTTTCCCGCTTTAGTACAATATTGATTTAAACTACTACAGAATAATAAAGGAAAAACCAATCTATTAGGGTTCTTAAATGGCATTTAGATATTGAGATACATTTTGACCAACACGCTCATGGATGTTGGAGACATCAGCTTTATGAAATGGTTCACCCGTGATACTTTCGTAAAGCTCGATATAGCGTTCTGAGACCGATTCGATATAAGCGTCACTCATTTCTGGTATGGTCTGGCCTTCCAATCCCTGAAAACCATTTGAAATCAGCCATTGGCGCACAAATTCTTTGGAGAGTTGTTTTTGGGCTTCTCCCCTATCCTGCCGTTCTTGATAGCCGTCCGCATAAAAATAACGTGAGGAATCTGGGGTGTGGATTTCATCAATCAGAACAATCTCACCCTTTTTGGTCTTTCCGAATTCATATTTGGTATCGACCAAAATCAATCCCCTTTCGGCGGCGATTTCGGTACCCCGTTGAAACAGCTTTCGGGTATAATCCTCTAAAATGGTGTAGTCTTCTTCGGAAACGATACCGCGATTCAGAATCTCCTCACGGGAAATATCCTCATCATGGTCGCCCTTTTCGGCCTTTGTCGCTGGAGTAATGATGGGTTCTGGAAACTTATCATTTTCCTTCATCCCTTCAGGCATGGGCACGCCACAGAGCATTCTTTTTCCAGAATTATACTCTCTAGCTGCATGTCCTGAAAGGTAACCCCGAATCACCATTTCTACTTTGAACGGTTCGCAGGCCATGCCCACGGCCACATTGGGGTCGGGTGCTGCCAGCAACCAATTCGGCACCAAATCTTCTGTGGCCCGCATCATTTTAGTGGCAATCTGGTTCAAAATTTGGCCTTTGAAGGGAATTCCCTTGGGCATCACCACATCAAAAGCGGAAAGACGATCGGTGGCAATCATCACCAGTACATCGTCTTTAAGGTGGTAAACTTCCCTAACCTTGCCCTTGTATACGGATTGTTGCCCAGAAAACGTAAAATCGGTGTCCATCAAGGTATTCGCCATACCTTTAGTTTTGGTGTTCAATGGTCTTGTAAGCTGAAATGACCTTCTTGACCAAGCCATGGCGGATGACATCTTTGTCATCTAAATATACAATTTGAATGCCCTTGACATTCTTGAGAATGAGCAAAGCTTCTTTTAAGCCAGAAATCACGCGCCGTGGCAAATCAATCTGCCCTGGATCACCCGTCAATAAAAATTTGGCGTTCTTGCCCATTCGGGTCAAAAACATTTTCATCTGTGCATGGGTGGTGTTTTGGGCCTCATCCAATATCACAAAGGCATTGTCCAACGTTCGCCCGCGCATAAAGGCCATCGGGGCAATCTGAATCGTACCGTCCTCAATATATTTGGCCAATTTTTCGGGCGCGATCATATCGCGGAGTGCGTCGTAAAGCGGTTGCATGTAGGGATCTAATTTTTCTTTTAAATCTCCCGGTAGAAATCCTAGATTCTCTCCGGCCTCTACCGCAGGCCTTGTTAAGATAATACGTCGTACCTGCTTCTCTTTCAATGCTTTGACAGCCAGTGCCACTCCTGTATAAGTCTTTCCCGTACCGGCTGGGCCAATGGCAAAAACCATATCGTTTTTTGTACAGGCATCGACCATTTTTCGTTGGTTGACCGTCTGTGCCTTGATCAAACGTCCGCTGACCCCGTGCACCAAAACATCACCACTTGATTTTGAAGATTGATAATCTTCTTGGCCGTTGCTGGTCAGAACCCGTTCAATCATGTTTTCATCCAACTTGTTGTACTTGGCGAATTGATTGGTGAGGGCATCAAATTTTTTATCGAATTCTTCCAATAGCTCCTCATCGCCATAGACTTTTATTTTACTACCCCTGGCGACAATTTTAAGTTTTGGAAAATACTTCTTGAGCAGCTCTACGGTTTCGTTCTGGTGTCCAAAGAAATCCCTGGGGCTGATTTCGGTAAGTTCAATGATTAGTTCGTTCAAAAAATACTGTGGTTTTAAGATTTACTCAACAATTGAGATTGATATCCTCCAAAGCCTGTATCAAAATCCTATTTTGGAATTATCTTCAATGCTTTGCGAGCTTGATTCCGTGATAGTGTTCTATTGGGATAAAATCTTTCTTCCCTTTTATGTAATTTTACATCACAAAACTAACCAAAAAACAGGCTCAAAGGGCAAAAACATATCAACACCGCTGCATGCCAATCATCACCCTGACCACTGATTACGGATATAAAGACCATTCAGTTGCTGCCCTAAAAGGAACCATTCTCAGTGAATTGCCCGAGGTCACTATTGTTGATATTTCCCATGAAGTTTCGCCTTTCAACATTCAAGAATGTGCCTACATTCTAAAAAATTCATACCGTCAATTTCCACAGGGCACTATCCATTTGGTAGGGTTAGATGCGGAAGCCACCCCTGAGAACGAACATATTCTGGTCATGGTTGACGGGCATTATTTTGTTAGTGCCAACAATGGCGTTATTTCTCTGATTACCAATGAGGTAAATCCTGAAAAGATTGCAGAGGTCAATCTTCCGAATTTGACAACCACCTCTTTTCCCGCCTTGAATGTCTTTGTGAAAGTGGCCTGCCATTTGGCCCGTGGTGGTAAAATGGAAGTGGTCAGTAAGCCATTCTCGAACTTAAAACAACTCAAAGAATTTGAACCTCGGGTGAAAAACGATGGAAAAACCATTAGTGGCAATGTCATCTATATTGACAACTATGGCAATGTGGTGACCAACATACAAAAGTCATTGTTTGAAGCCTATAGAAATGGTCGCAATTACGAAATTATCGCCAGAACCAGCAAGGTGAGTTCAATTCATGAGAGCTACAGTGCCTTTATCAATTTTGATCTTGAAAAACAACAAAGAAACGGCCCCGGAGATTTATTGGCTCTTTTCAATGCCGCGGGCTATATTGAACTGGCCATCTACAAAAGTGATCTGAACACCGTTGGTGGTGCGGCCACCCTTTTAGGCCTGGGGTATCGTGATACCGTTTCCATCAATTTTCTTTAAATGACACTGCACAAACTAAAAAATAAGTACCTCTGTGAAAAAATAGCTAGTTTTGAAATTGAATCGTGATGTGAATGCTTGCCATTTTTAGAAAAGAAATCCAATCTTTTTTTACCTCTCCCATCGGTTACCTCATCGTTGGGCTTTTTTTATTGTTGAATGGCTTATTTCTATGGGTATTCAAAGGTGATTTCAACATTTTAGACAACGGTTTTGCCGATTTGAGCAGCTTTTTTCTACTGGCTCCTTGGGTCTTCTTGTTTCTCATTCCGGCCATCACCATGCGCAGTTTTTCTGAGGAAACGAAAATGGGCACTCTAGAGCTGTTATATATCAAACCCCTTTCGCTTTGGAGTATTGTTCTCGGAAAGTTCTGGGGCGCTCTAGCCTTGTGCGTCATTGCCGTCATTCCCACAATCATTTATGTGTTTTGCATTTCTGCCCTGGGCATCACAGCAGGAAACTTTGATCTGGGGGTGGTTCTTGGGTCGTATTTTGGGTTGTTGTTTTTGATGGCAACCTATGTAGCCATTGGCCTGCTCGCCTCTGTGCTTAACGAAAATCAGATTGTGGCCTTTATTATCGGTATTGTACTGTGTTTCTTGCTTTTCTATGGATTCGAGGCGCTTTCAACCCTGTTCAATGATGGGGCAACACGAGAACTGCTTTCACGCTGCGGTGCCAAAGCCCATTTTGAAAGCATCGCCAGGGGAATCATTGACACACGGGATATTGTCTATTTTGTGAGCGTTACTTTTTTCTTTCTGTTCTTGACCCATCTTAGGGCTAAAAACCTATCAAAGTGATGAAAAACCAGTGGGCCAAAATCGGCGTTTTTCTTTTGGTTTTAGTGCTGATAAATTTGGCAGGAAGTCACTTCTACCAGCGATTTGACTTAACGGAAGATAATCGGTTCACCCTTTCCGAAACAGCTGTTGAGGCCGCAAAAAAATTTGAATCGCCTGTACTGGTAGATGTTTTGTTGGATGGAAACATTCCCTCCGAATTCAACAAGCTCAAAACAGAAACGGTACTGTTGCTCGAACAGTTCAAGGCTAAAAATGAAAATATTGATTACAATTTGGTCTACCCCTTGGAAGATGCAGAATTACGTGAACAGACCATTGCAGATTTACAACAATTGGGGCTTAAACCCGCCAGTGTAACCGTTGAGGAAGGTGGCAAAGTATCACAAGAACTGGTTTTTCCATGGGCCATGGTCACCCATAACAACAAAACTGTAAAGGTTTCTTTGTTGAAAAACAAATTGGGCAGCACGGCAGAGGAGCGTATCAACAACTCTGTACAACATTTGGAATATGGTTTTGCCGATGCCTTTGCCAAACTTGGTATTCAAGAAAAGAAGAAAGTAGCGGTCATCAGGGGCAAAGGTGGCTTGAACGATCTATATCTGGCCGATTATCTCAGTACCATCAGGGAATACTACAATATTGGGGCCATTACACTCGACTCCGTTGCCACAAGTCCGCAAGAAACACTGAACCAGCTCAAAGGTTTTGATTTGGCCCTCATCGCCAAGCCCACCGAGACCTTTTCAGATGAGGAGAAATATGCCATGGACCAGTTTATCGTCAATGGTGGAAAATCAATTTGGCTGATTGACAAGGTGGCCATTGAACTTGACAGTCTACTCAACGAAAACGGTAGTGCCATAGCGACCCAAAGAGATTTGGGGCTGAATGATTTTTTCTTTCGATATGGGGTTCGTATCAATCCTGTTTTGGTGAACGATCTTTACAACACCCCGATTGTTTTGGCTTCCGGTGAAGGCAACGATTCGCAGTACAATCCCTTGCCTTGGGTGTACCATCCGATGGTGTTTTCAAAAGAAGACCATCCTATCAACAAGAATATTGAAGCGGTGCAGTTGAAGTTTGCCAATACCATCGACACCTTAGCGAATGAGAGCAAGAAAACCATTTTATTGAGCTCCTCCCCGCTTTCTAAACCGGAAGGCGTACCGAAACCAATCAGTCTTAATATCATCAACAAAGAACCAAACCAGGAAGCGTATTCGCAATCAGGAAATTTATCGCTTGCCGTGCTTATTGAGGGAGAATTTGCTTCCGCTTTCAAAAATAGGGTCAAACCCTTGGATTTAAAAAACGCCAGCGAACTTGGGCCTGAAAACAAGATGTTGGTCATTGCTGATGGTGACATTATTAAAAACCAATTGCGCAATGGCAGACCGTTGGAATTGGGGTATGACAAGTGGACGAACAGCTTCTATGGCAACAAAGAATTTTTGATGAATAGCATCAATTACATGCTTGATGACAGTGGACTTATAAACATTCGTGGCAAGGTAGTTTCAATCCCTTTGTTGGATGTGCAAAAGATTGCTTCCCAAAAAACCAAGTGGCAGCTTATCAATGTTGGCCTTCCCGTGCTATTGACCCTACTTTTTGGACTTTTGTTCGCATATTTGAGAAAGCGAAAATTTACAGCATAGCTGTTGATAAGTTCGCCCAGTCATGGCGTTAATTTCAAACAGTTTTCAAATATATTTGCTTTTGCTGGTCACGCTCTGCGGATGTAGCCTTCGAAAGCATCAAATTCCAGCAAAAGAAATTAAATTTATAGGATGAAATTTATTGTATCCAGCACATATTTATTGAAGCAGCTACAGGTTTTGGGTGGTGTCATCAACAATAGTAACACCCTGCCCATACTGGATAATTTTCTTTTTGATTTGAAGCAAAATGAACTTCGGGTATCTGCGTCTGACCTTGAAACGACCATGAGCTCTGTTCTTGAGGTGGATTCTGATTCAGAAGGTGTTATCGCCGTGCCCGCCCGGTTGCTGCTGGATACCTTGAAGACTTTTCCTGAACAGCCCCTCACTTTTGTGGTAGAGGATAACAATACGATTGAAATCAGTTCAAACCACGGCAAATATGCGCTGGCTTATGCCGATGGAGCTGAATTCCCAAAAGCAATCGAGGTTGCCAACCCGAGTTCAACGACACTTATGGCAGATATTTTGGCCACTGCCATCGAGAAAACATTGTTCGCTTCTGGCAATGACGATCTGCGTCCTGTGATGAGCGGGGTGTTTTTTCAATTTTCGCCTGAAAACTTGACGTTCGTTGCCACTGATGCCCACAAATTGGTAAAATACCAACGTACTGATGTCTCAGCCTCAGAGGTGGCCGAATTCATCATGCCTAAAAAACCCTTGAACCTTTTAAAAGGAATTTTGGCCGGTTCAGAATCGGAAATCAGAATAGAATACAACGAAAGCAATGCCAAGTTCAGTTTTGATAACACTGAACTGATTTGTCGATTGATTGACGGAAAATATCCGAATTACGAAGCGGTCATCCCCAAAGAGAATCCGAACAAACTATCGATTTCAAGAAGCCAATTTTTGGGATCCGTTCGCAGGGTGTCGATATTTTCGAACAAGACCACGCACCAAATCCGACTAAAAATCGCGGGTGCGGAGCTTAACATATCGGCTGAAGATGTCGATTACAGCAACAAGGCCGAAGAACGGTTGTCATGCTCATATCAGGGTGATGACATGCAGATTGGGTTCAACTCCCGTTTTTTAATCGAGATGTTGGGCAATCTATCTTCAGATGAAGTAACACTCGAAATGAGCCTTCCGAACCGTGCGGGAATCCTTACTCCCTCAGATGGGCTCGATGAAGGTGAGAACGTCACCATGTTGGTCATGCCTGTAATGTTGAATGGATAACTCCCAAAAAATAAGCTAGGCCAAAACCTAGCTTTTCGTTTATACAAATTTGATGGTCAAAAAGTAGGATGGCGGCTCACCATTCGCTGCTTTGACGGCATTGACGATCGGCAAAACGAATCCAACAACAGCAACTCCGAGTAGGCCCAATAATCCCAGCCCTAACAAAAGAATAGCAGGAATACTGATAATGATGTAGAGCAAAAGGCTCAATTGCAAATTGATGATTGACTTGCCGTGTTCGTTCATTCCTTCCACAGAATTTCGTGAGCTAAGCCAAATGATCAAGGGAACAATAAATCCACCGAATCCGGTGACATAATGCAACAACTGTGTCAAATGGGTGATTGACAAGAGCGTGTTGTCTTTTCTTAAAACAGTTTGATTAACGACTTCCATTTTTGATTGATTTATGATGATACTGATATGTCGGGGTTTATTGAAAAATGTTACAAGCCGAGCGATATGCTTACTTTTGCACCCATGTTGCAATCAGATGATATTATCGCACTAGCGACCGCATCAGGGGTTGGGGCCATTGCCGTAATCAGGATCTCTGGACCCAATGCCATTAGTGTGGTTGACACCTATTTTAAGTCCATCCATTCAAAAAAACTTTCGGACCAAAAAAGCCATACTATCCATCTGGGACATATCATGGACGGTGATAAAGCATTGGATAAAGTGTTGGTCTCTGTATTCAAGGCTCCGAATTCGTATACAGGGGAAAATGTGGTTGAGATTTCGTGCCATGGATCCACATATATTCAACAACAAATCATCCAGCTTTTTATCCGAAAGGGCTGCCGCATGGCGAATCCTGGGGAATTTACCTTAAGAGCTTTCTTAAACGGTAAGATGGACTTAAGCCAGGCAGAGGCAGTTGCTGACCTTATCAACAGCGATAGCGCCGCATCACACGAAATTGCGATGAACCAAATGCGGGGCCGTTTCAGTGATGAAATCAAAAAACTACGGGAAGAACTTTTGAATTTTGCATCGCTAATAGAGCTGGAACTTGATTTTTCTCAAGAAGATGTAGAATTTGCCAATCGGGAGCAATTTTCAGCGCTATTGGAAAAAATTTCCGAGACACTCAAAAGATTGATTGATTCTTTCGCTTTGGGCAATGTGTTGAAAAATGGTATTCCAGTAGCTATTGTCGGGCGACCCAATGTTGGAAAATCAACACTCTTGAATGCTTTATTGAACGAAGAACGTGCCATCGTAAGTGAAATTGAGGGCACCACCCGTGATAGCATTGAGGATCAAATCGTTCTAGGTGGAATAACATTTCGATTCATTGATACTGCCGGAATACGGAATACCGATGATACCGTTGAAAAAATTGGCATCAAAAAAACCTTTGAAAAAATTGAACAGGCCAATCTGGTGGTCCACATGGTAGATGCAAACCATATTGAAGGTGAGGAAATAGCATCCATCAAAAAGAGATTTCCAAACAAGAAAGTGTTGACGATTATCAATAAAGTGGATTCCGTAGCGAATAAAACGGTTAAACACCTGCAATCAAATTATTCAGATGCTCTTTTTATCGCTGCAAAGTCACATGAAGGGGTAGACAAACTGAAAGAGGCACTGTTGAATTTGGCAATTCAAGGGAATTTGGGCACCAACAATGTCATCGTTTCGAATAGTAGACATTATAATGCGTTGTCGAAGGCCCTTGAAGAAATTCAAAACGTAAAAGAAGGCTTGTCAGCAGAAATTTCAAGTGATTTAATGGCGATAGATATTCGTCAAGCACTCTTTCACCTTGGCGAAATTACAGGGAGCGTGTCAACAGATGATCTTTTGGGCAACATCTTTTCCAACTTCTGCATCGGTAAATAAATAAGTTGGTTTTCTAATTTCATTTGAATTCACTCTTACATTGGATTGGGGCCACCTCCTTGAGACTTTTGAGTTGTGATTCGTCTAAAAAGCCCATACTTTCCCTCCCAATTGCAGATGATGATAATCAAAGGCCTTCTAAGCTCTTTTACTGAAATGCCGGCTTAATGCAGTTTTGTAATCTTGACTATACTTGGGCTTCGGTGAACCTATTTCTCTTCATGCCCTTAAGCTTATGGTCATACTCTCAATTTTGACCGGAACTGTTTTTTGGAACACACTTATTTGTACTGTCAGTTTAATCTATTGTGGGGCACGGAGAATAAGATATAGACGGTTCTGAATATTTTAAACCAACGCGAGAGAATGCTTTTGATTTTCCATCAGCATAAACATTATTGGCATCTATTAATAGAGTGCCTTGTTGTTGAGAGCCGCCCCCAAGAATCGTATTGGTCGTGCCAAAAGTTGTGTTGGCAATAGTTATGTCGTCCAAAATACCAATCAAAGTTATTCCGTTTGTACCCCATCTACCACCATGTCCACCTGTAAAAGTGCTATTGCGTATCTCTGCACCAGCAGGCCCATTCTGGCCTTGAACAATAACTTGAGTATACCATGAATCAAATGGGTCGTCGGGGTGGCCTTGAAAAGTGCACCCACAGACCAAATTATTGGTTGACCCGGTAGCACTACTGCTTGAAGCAATAACGAACAACCCTGCAGGATTTAATCCTCCTTCTGATGCGGGAACCAGTTTTGGGTTATTGTTGGCTGCTGCTGTAAAAGTGGAATTTATCCAAGTGGTATTTCCTATAAAATTCTTTACGGTCCTTCTTTGTGCATCTCTTACAGAAATGTTCTCGAACCAAAATGACAGGGGTGAATTACTTGTATCAAAACCAGGTGAATTAAGGGTTATGCCACCTGCGTCCTCACCCCAAAGTTCATATAACTCTGAATTTTTATAAACTATCTGCGTGGTCTGGCTTGGTGTTTCTTGGGCACTTACTAAAAAACCATGCACCATTCCTGGGTTGTTCCCTGAACTTCCATCAGAATTCAAACTTTCTAAATTATGTATGTTAACGTTGTCGAACACTGATTGGCCATAAACGCCAGGAACGTTATATACCAACATCCTTATCCCATTGGCGTTGTCGTGGATGACATCGTATATCTCGATGTTTTCAAAATGTACTCTTGACTTAATATCAATTGTACTACCGGATTTATCATTACCATCAACTTTTAAGTTTCTTATCGTGGTCAGTGAATTATTGTAATTTCTTTTATCAATATTAAGCATCCAATGAACACGTCCATTCCTTGTGATAGTAGAACCCCTAAAATTAATGGTCTGTGCCATGTTTTGATCAAGGGTAACACTTTTGCTTATCAGATAAGTTTTATTAGGGTCTGAGGTTATGTGCTCTTCATTATCAAATGCATTCTGTATTGCGACAGTATCGTCCGTAACCCCATCTCCAACGGCACCATAGGATTGTAGACTCACTGCATTGGCATTACTTTCAGAGTCGTCCTCAGTAGTACTATCGGAATCGTCCTCAGTAGTACTATCGGAATCGTCCTCATCAGAACTTCTGGAATCGTCTTCAACAATAGCGTCCTGGCCATCCGTAAGCACATAGTCTGCAAACAGGTCGGAGTCTTTGGAGCAAGATAAACTTAATAACAAAAAAACAAGAAGGGTTAACACTTTCAGTGGGGAATGAGTGCCTAGTATCATAAGGGGTTAAGTATTTCTATGGTTTATTTCTTCATTTGGGTTTAACAAAACTATTTAAAAATTCAAAGTCTTCGATAAAATTCACGTTTTTTTCGATGAACTGCATTTTTTGCTATGATTATCCTACGGATGGATCTGTTGTTTTGGATGTCTACTTATTCTTTATTCGATGAACTGCACTTTTTTTAACATTTGTTTCACAAAATGTATGGTCTGTGCTTGCTTTCCATTTGCCCCTTCAGATATTTGTTTGGTGGGTGGCCACTCTTTTTTTAGCACAGAAGTAATTCAATTCATTACCTCAATGATATGGCCTGCGAAGGTCAGTAAGACATCATTGAAACGACATTGCAAGACAAACCAATAGATGGCACAAAGGAATATTTTTCACAATTCTTTTTACAATTTTAGGATAGGTCATGTTTGGATGAGATTTCATCACTAACAATACCGAGCTTATCAAATGTGGAATATTTTGACCCTTATGTTTATCAGCTAGAAGTTGAGAATATCAGTTCTGATATCTCTTTGGCGGCATAAACTGGTTCTGAACTATTAAAGCAATGAATTTTGAAGAAGTACAATGCAACAGACCAATACACCAACGCGAGATTCGGCCTTTCCTTTTAATATAGACTTTTTAATATTTTTGGCTTGTATCTAAAATGATGCCACTGTAGCTATTGTAGAAAACTAAAGTTAAGTATAGAGATATTATTTTAATCTAGTGTCAGATAAATAGTGGCTGTTCCATAGTAGTTATTGAAGTTGCTGCCTTATAGCAGTCAGCCCTAAAAAGCATTAAATCCAGCCTATCACGAAGAGATTGACTTCATGGAATCTAGTCCTGCACTTTTTACTTTGAACTGGTCTTTTTCAAATTTTGATTCCTCAAAGACAACTTATTTAAAGAGTATCAATGGCCTTAGAACTTCCACCACTTTTTTATTGATTTATTATAACCGTAACCATATTTTCCCCCATAGCCAAGGTTGGAATCGTTGACCCCATTCACGACAAAAGACAATCCATTCAGCTTACCTTCTTTATAAAGCTTCAAGGGATATTCCAGTACCTTCGTTTCGGTCACTCCTGCTCTGGTCACATATAAGATTCGGTCTGCGTATTCACTTATCAATAGCGTATCGGTCACCACCATTAACGGCGCAGTATCGACAATAATATAGTCATACTGAGTGGCCATAGACTCCAATAACGCTTTCATTCGGCCGTTCATCAATAGTTCTGCAGGATTTGGCGGTATTTTCCCCGAATAGATAACATCAACCATTTGATCGTTGGCCAGCATAGTAGAAATGATATCTTTCCCCTCCAAATTTTGATCTACCAAGTATTCGGTAAGCCCATTATCATCTTTGTTTCTAGTAGCTTTCCCCAATTTGTCAACATTCTTCCCAGAATAAAACTGATATATTTTGGGATTTCGAATATCCCCCCCGATCAACAATACTTTTTTATTGGTGTTTGCAAAAATCATAGCCAAATTCGAAGCTACCAACGTTTTACCTTCGCCCGAGACACTGGAGGTCACATAAATGATATTGGCTTTACCATCTTTCTTGTTTTTGGATTTTAATAAATAGTCGAGGTTGGTCCGAAGAATACGTAAAGACTCTGCCAATACCGTTCGCTCACCCAGCTTAACCAGTTTATTCTCTTTCTTAGAAATTTTAGGGAGCTCGGCCAATACAGGAATATCCTCGGTCAATTTCTCCAAACCAACCTTATTATGAACTTTATTGTCCAACAAAGAATTTACATATACAATGGAAAATGGCACCAATAGGCCAACAAGTAAAGAAGCCAACAGCACAATATTCTTTTTCGGGGAAATCGGAAAATCACTGACTGCATAGGCATCATCCAGAATGTTGGACTTTGGCTCTGAGGACGCAAATGCAATTTGCGCTTCCTCTCGTTTTTGCAACAAATACAAATACAGCGACTCGGTAGTTTCTTGCTGTCTTGATATGTCCCTTAGAGCCCGTTCATTTTTTGGAGCCGAGTAGATTCTAGAATTGATTCTTGATTGTCGACTGCTAAGGTCATTAACCTGAAGGCTCAGACTATTGGTCATGCCATTTAAACTGGTCCGCATACTACGTTTTAGTCCGTCAAGTTGTTGATCCAAGTTTACAATAATCGGGTTTTTATCATTGGAGCTTTCTAACAGCCGCTTACGTTCCAAAGCCAACTCATTGTATCTTTGAGTGGTAGTGGCTATTGAGCGGTCTTGCAGCCCAATATTCGAAGGGAGTAAGTCATAGCCATCATCATTATCGATGATATCCTTCATCGAGGAAGCAATATCCAATTGGATGGCTGCATCCTGTAATTGTTGTTGGTTTTGAGCGCCGAGATTTAAATTGAGATTTGTTTGGGTGGCAATGTCTGTCAAACCCCGATCAGATTTAAATTCTACGGCTGATTCATCTGCACTGGTCAGATTCGATGAAATCTGTGCTATTCTATCATTAATAAACTCAGATGTTCTATCGGCAAGTGCCTTTTTATCATCAATATCATTTTGATTATAGATTGCTATTAAAGTGTTGATAACATCTTGCGCCCTTGGAACAATGGCATCATTCAACGAGAGTGTAAGAATCTTGGACCTATGATTCTCAACCGAGATATCAAGGGCTTTTTGGTAGTATGCAGCGACAGCAGATAACGTATTGACAGACACGACATAATTTGTTCCAAATTTATGTGAGTTCAAATTATTTGGAGTCACGATGATATCGCCAACCGGTGAAGAAAATGTTTCTCCATACGAATGCACTTCAGTAGGGCCCTTTTCATTTTCAGCATACTCAAAAGTTGTTTTCGAGGCCAACGTAATAAAAAAACTTGCTCTTGAATTATAAACCAGGGAATCTGGGGCAAGAAAATTGATGTTGAATGGAGGGTCTGGGTTGCGGTAAATAGCGGAACTTCTAATATTACCTAACGCAGTGATATTTATATTGAGGCCTAAGCGCTTAACCAATTCTATCAGGTTAGACCTAGATTTTATAATCTCGATTTCATCCTCTATTTCTATGCCTCCTTCCCCGAGAATACCTAAATCTTCAAAAACATTAAGTTGGGAAGAGCCTTGGTTGTTATCCAATATTTGGATTTTAGCTTGTACGGCATATCGCGGAACTGCATAACGGTTATAAACGAATCCTATTATTAAGGCAATTAATCCCGAGACTGCAAACCATTTCCAATTTTTTATATATGGTTTCAAAAGTTCTCTATAGTCAGGACCTTCTTGAGAAAGATTTGAGTGCTCAGAACTCATACAATATTTATTTATAAATCAATTTCTTATAAACGGGTAATAAGAATAATTGTGGAAGTTATCAAAATCGATGCAATGGAAATGGCAATACTGGCCCTTTGATCGAGACTAGAGGACGAAATTCCCGATTTGTTCGGTTCTACATAGACCACATCATTCTGGGTAAGATAATATACCGGAGAATTTACTACATTCTTTGAAGTAAGGTCAATACGATTATAAACCTTGGTGCCGTTAAAATCTCTGATGACCAAAACATTAGTCCTGACACCCCTGATCGTCAAATCACCTGCAAACCCCAATGCTTCCAATATGGTAATTTGCTCTCCGTTAACGGGGTATGTTCCTGGCCTATTCACTTCTCCTAAGACAGTAACCGTATAGTTTCTTAATCTTATGTTTATGATAGGGTCCTTCAGATATTCCGATAATCGCTCCCTTAGAAGTATTCGCAGTTCATCTGGAGACAGCCCTTCCACTTTTAATTTTCCGATGACCGGGAAATCAATCTCCCCTGCCTGATCCACTAAGTAATTTACTTGTTCCTGCTGGCCTCCCGCTCCCGGCATGCCCCTAAACAAATTAAAAGGGCCACTGGCCTCAGGATTTAAGGAAGAAACATGGATATCTATTAGGTCATCGACCTTGAACTTTGATGTAAACCCACTGTCGTTTACCAAGGTCTCGAAGTCACCAGTGTCTTGAAAATATACCACCTCTTTCCTGGAAGCACAGGAGGCAATGACCATTGCAATAACAAAAAATAGAAGAACGCTTCTGATAGAAATACCTGTCTTTAGCATCAGATGACTTGTTTATTTATTGATTAAAATTTCTCAAAATAAGAGATTTATTAGGATTCCACAACTTTTAAGATGATTGTATTCTTTTCTACTTCGGACTTCGGGTTTTCATCCAATTCGCAAAGCTTGGAGTTATTGGAAACATATTCTGGCACAATACTTTTCATTAATCTTACCGTATTTTCGCCAAAGAACATATTGGTGATACAAAGTTCATCTATTTTTGACCTTAAGTCTATATAATCCAGTTCTCTCGCCTTACTTATTTTGATTTTTCTATGGTAGGTAGGCAATGTGTTTTCTCCATCAGCCAACAATTCTTCATACAATTTTTCGCCAGGTCTCAATCCTGTAAACTTAATATCAATATCTTCAGGATACTGAAGTCCGGAAAGCTTGATCATGTTCTTGGCCAAATCGTAAATCTTTACCGATTCTCCCATATCGAAAATAAAAATTTCCCCTCCTTTTCCCATAGCTCCCGCTTCCAGCACTAACTGTGAGGCTTCTGGGATAGTCATGAAATATCGCGTAATTTCTTTATGTGTGACAGTAAGTGGGCCACCATTTTCTATCTGCTTTCTAAACAATGGAATCACAGAACCATTAGACCCGAGAACGTTTCCAAAACGAGTGGTGATAAACTTGGTCTTTTTTTCTCGTTGCATACAACTCACATAGATTTCTGCAATCCTTTTGCTGGCCCCCATAACATTTGTTGGGTTGACGGCCTTATCAGTAGATATAAGCACAAACTTTTCAATGTTGTATTGCAAAGCGAGATCTGCAATGTTTTTTGTGCCTGCAATATTAATTTTTATTGCTTCGTATGAATTATACTCCATTAGAGGTACATGCTTATAAGCAGCGGCATGAAAAATCATATCAGGCTTATATTCCTGAAAAATGGCATTCATTCTGTTCTTATCCCGTACATCACCGACAATCGGAATAAAATTATGGTGCCCTTTTTGTTTCAATTCCTGTTGTAGGTCATAGAGTGCAGACTCTGCTTGATCGATTATTACAAGTGATTGGCAATCATAGTTGCATATTTGTCGTACTATTTCACTTCCTATCGACCCTGCTCCACCTGTGACAAATATGACTTTATCCTTAACCTCATCACCTATTTTTGAATTGGCAATGTCAATAGGGGCTCGATTTAGCAAATCTTCAATCTGGATCTTCTTGATTTGGGAGGCTTTAAGTTCCCCGTTGATCCAGTCCTCCACGGGAGGGACTATCTTTACTAAAACTGGGAAATCAACCAATCCCTCCACCAATTTCTTTAATCTTTTGTGGTCTATATTTTGGATGCAAAAAATTACCTCAGAAATTCTTTTTTTGGAAATAAAGCCTTCGGTCAAAGTTTCAGGGCCGTATACGGTGACGCCATTAATCAGCTTGCCTATCTTCTTTTTGTCCTTGTCTATGTAGCCGACAACCTTGACATTGCTTTTAGAGTGATTGGTAAGGGCTCCATAAGTTAAAATTCCTGATTCACCTGCACCGTAAATCAATACATTTTTAGATACAGTATAACCATTCTCATTGACAAAACTATGAAAGAGCGATTTGAAGATATACCTTGACGTTACCAGGGCTATGAAAGCAATTAAACTATTGATTATTATAATGGATAAAGGAATAGTAAAATTGTCTACCAGTTGAAACTCTCTATTTGCGAGAACCAAGAAAATCGTCAATATACTAGCCAAGCAAATAGCATTGAAAATATTGTAGACATCTCGCATACCGGTATGCCTGACCACCCCCTTATATGAACCGACAATCAAAAAAGAAATCAGTGCAATCAACGAAACCCAAGGCAATTGCACAAAAAGTTTGTCAACATCAAAGTCAAATGTCAGGTTAAAGCGGATAAAGTAGGACAGCACAAAAGAAATTGCCACAATGATTACATCAATTGCCAAGACTAACCATTTTGACGCGTATCTCCCAACAGTACTGGTCAGATAATTTTGTATCATGAACGTGCACTTTTTATGATTTCTACAATACGCTCCAAGTCTTCCACCGATAGATTTGAACCGCTCGGCAGGCATAACCCTCTATCAAAGAGATTTTCTGAGGTGCCATCTATAAAATTAATCTCTTTTTTGAAAACAGGCTGTAAATGCATCGGTTTCCATAAAGGTCTTGACTCAATATTCTCATCATCCAAAGCGATACGAATCTTTTCTCTAATTTCATAAGAAGGTGTGAGTATACAGCTCAGCCATCTGTTGGAAAACATTCCGCTAGGTTCTTCAAGAAATGTGATTCCGTCAAAAGATTGTAGTTCTTCGGTGTAATACTTATAATTTCTGCGCCTGGCATGTACTCTATCTTGCAGAATATCCATTTGTCCTCTTCCAATTCCGGCCAGCACATTGCTCATGCGGTAGTTGTGTCCAATTTCAGAATGTTGATAATGAACGGCGTTATCCCGAGCCTGAGTAGCCAAAAAAACCGCCTTATCTCGATACTCTTTGTTTTTGGAAACCAACGCGCCTCCCCCAGAAGTGGTTATAATTTTGTTTCCATTAAAAGAAAGGATTGCTATATCACCAAAAGTCCCACAAGGCCTTTCGCCATAGGTGCTTCCCAGGGCTTCAGCACTGTCTTCAAGTACAGGAATCTCGTATTTCTTAGCAATGGTGTGTATTTCATTGACCTTATAGGGCATGCCGTATAAATGAACCACTATAATGGCTTTGGGTTTTTTACCCTTTGACAGTCTCTGGGCTATCGCCTCTTCCAAAAGCTGGGGAGACATATTCCAAGTTTCTTGCTCACTATCGATGAACACTGGTGAGGCTCCCAAATAAGTAATAGGATTTGCCGATGCAGAAAATGTAAAACTTTGGCAAAGTACCTCATCTCCCCTGCCTGCCCCCAAGAGTTTAAGCCCTAAATGGATGGCTGCTGTTCCAGAACTTAAAGCCGCTACATGAACATCATTGCCCAGATAGTGTTCTATGTCGTTTTCGAAACCCAATACGTTGGGGCCCAGCGGGGCTACCCAATTCGTCTCAAATGCCTCATGAACGTATGAAAGCTCTGTTTCACCCATGTGCGGAGATGAAAGCCATATTTTAGATTGCGTTTCGGTTTTCAAGTTCAATTGTCATCTATTTTTGGCATTCTTTTAAGATTATCGATGAAATCTGATAGAATGCAATCAAATTGTTGGGGCTAGCAAACTGCTTGAAAATATAGTTTTACCCATAAAATGATTAAAGTTACTCTTATCCCTTGAGTACAGGTAAAATTAATGAGATATTTCGCTAAACTTGTATAAAAAATCGATTGAATGCCATTACCCCTTTTTTGATGGCATCATTTCAAAGAAAATTAATTCTGCCTTATCAACACCAATCTGTTTAAATACATCGTAGATTATATCAAGTATTGAACACAACACGTAATTCTTTCTGCCGGATTATTTAAATTGCCCACGTGTAAACTTCATATTTGACATTGTACTCTTTTTTTAAAGTATGATGATGTAGTATAATATCAACAAAAACTGAATGAAAGTATTGGTAACGGGAGCAGCTGGTTTTATAGGATTTCATACTGTGACTAAATTGATGGAACTAAACCATCAAGTCGTTGGTCTTGATAATCTCAACGATTATTATACTGTTGACCTCAAATATGACCGTCTCGAGTATCTAGGGATAGATAGTGCTCTAGCGGAAAAATTCAATCATATTTCTGAAAGCTCAATATATTCCACAAATTTCAAGTTTGTGAGAATGAATATAGAAGACCGTGATGCTTTGCCAAACCTATTCAATAAGCAAAAATTTGATGTGGTATGCAATCTGGCTGCTCAAGCTGGGGTACGCTATAGTATAGAAAACCCTGAAGCCTATGTCGACAGCAATATAGTTGGGTTCTTAAATATTTTGGAGTGTTGCCGCCATTACAATGTCAATCATTTGGTATATGCCAGCAGTTCAAGTGTATATGGCCAGAATAGAAGTGTGCCATTTAAAACATCAGATAGCGTCGATCATCCTATTAGTCTATACGCAGCTACAAAAAAGAGCAATGAATTGATGGCACACACCTATAGCCATTTATTTAATTTACGCACTACCGGATTACGTTTTTTTACTGTTTATGGTCCATGGGGAAGACCTGATATGGCTTTATTCCTCTTTACCGAAGCCATTGTCAATGGAAAACCAATTAAGGTCTTCAACAATGGTGACATGCAGAGAGACTTCACATATATTGATGATATTGTCGAAGGTGTAGTGCGAATAATTGAAGATCGGGCAGAGCATGAGGAAGTAAGAAAGACACCCTACAAAATATATAATATTGGAAACAGCAAACCTGTTCATTTATTAGAGTTTATTGACGCTTTGGAAGACAGCCTTGGAATCAAGGCAATTAAACACATGCTGCCCATGCAACCAGGTGATGTTTCGAGAACATGGGCCAGTGTAGAAAATTTGTCAAAAGACTATGGTTATCATCCTAGTACGCCTGTTCGTAAAGGAGTGGAGAAATTTGTGGAATGGCACAAATCATATTGCAAAAATTAGAATATTTCCATGATGTATCACAAATCTTTTATGTGAAATAATACCCGTTGATTGTTTTTTATCGATGAAACCCGCATCTTAAATTTAAAAAGGAAAATTCTAATTTGTTTTGTACATCTTTGCGCTCTAAAATTTAAATTTTGATGCATCTGAAGTCTCTTGGCTTTGATTCTAATTTTCATATCCTGGTCACTAGCGGCTCAAGGTTTATAGGTTCTAACCTATGTGAAGCTCTTCTTGATGATGGAAATCAAGTGACATGCCTTGATAATTTCTCAGCAGGTAAAAGAGAAAATATTGTACAGTTTCTGGATAATCCAAGATTTTCATCAATCGAAGGAGATATACGCGACCTACAAGACTTTAGAAAAGCGTGTGACAGCATTGGCCATGTTTTGCATCAAGCAACGTTGGGCTCTGTATACCAGTCAATAAATGAGCCTATCGCCAGCAATGGCATTAATATTTATAACAGAAGAAATAGAGCGATATGAAATTAACTATAGTAGGTACTGGTTACGTTGGTTTGGTCACCGGTACTTGTTTTGCCGAAATGGGCAATGCAGTCACTTGTGTCGATATTGATAAAAAAAAGATTGAAAATCTTGAAAATGGAATCATTCCCATTTACGAACCCGGGCTTGAAGCCATGGTCAAACGTAACGTAGCTAACAATACCCTGCGTTTTAGCACAAAACTTGAAGATTGTCTTGACGGTGCTGACATGGCCTTCATTGCTGTCGGTACACCCATGGGTGAAGACGGTTCAGCAGATTTGCAATATGTGCTAAAAGTTGCAGAGACCATTGGCGACAATATGACCCAACCCCTCATAGTGGTAGACAAGTCAACTGTACCCGTGGGAACTGCGGATAAAGTACGGAATACGATTGAAGCGCAATTGCAAAAAAGGGGGCTGCAAGTTGATTTTCATGTAGTCTCCAACCCAGAATTTTTAAAAGAAGGAGATGCCATCAATGATTTTCTTAAACCAGATAGGGTTGTTGTGGGAACCAACGATAAAGAGACCGCAGAAAAAATGCGCCGCCTATATGCACCTTTCTTCAGGAGCAGTATGGACCGCATGTTGGTAATGGACGTTCGCTCTGCAGAAATGACCAAGTATGTAGCCAACGCCATGCTGGCGACAAAAATTTCTTTTATGAATGAAGTGGCCAATATCTGTGAATTGGTCGGGGCCGATGTAAACAAGGTGCGTGTTGGTATCGGCTCTGATAGTCGTATCGGATACAGCTTTATTTATCCAGGTAGTGGGTATGGGGGTTCCTGTTTTCCTAAAGATGTAAAGGCCCTCAAAAAAACAGCTGAAAAAGCAGGATACCAAGCCCAACTATTAAATGCTGTCGAAGATGTGAACGACCGTCAAAAATTGGTGATTGCCGACAAGGTAATCGAACGTTTTGGAGAAAAGCTTGATGGGATGACCTTTGCAATATGGGGGCTTGCCTTTAAACCTGGCACCGATGATATGCGTGAAGCTCCTTCCATATACATCATTAAAAGGCTTACGGAATGCGGTGCAAAAATCAATGCCTATGATCCCAAAGCAGTACATGAGGCGAAAGAATTCTATCTGAAAGGGGTTTCCAATGTTACGTATACCAACTCAAAATATGAGGCGTTGAACAATGCAGATGCGATGCTTTTGTTAACGGAATGGAAAGAATTCCGTTCCCCAGATTTTATGGAGATAAAAAATAAATTGAAAGCACCGATAATTTTTGATGGCCGTAATCAATATAACGATGACCGTATGGTAGAATTAGGGTTTGAATACCATCAAATAGGCAAAAAAAGAATAGATTATAACATAATCAGCCCCTGATTCCGGTACTGTTGTCTTACAAACGAGATTGCTATGATTGCGAAAAAAGTCAAACCACTATCTGACAACAGAAAAATGAGAACGCGATATTTATGAGAAAAGCAGAGTGACACAAAAATCAGACAACTCAATAAAAACCCTAGCGATTACATATCATTAATTTGCTCGGTACAAATTAGTGGATTTAAAAATAATAAAATAGACTCAAATTATTTACACCCCAATAGCAAACGGCATCTTTTGAAAAAGAAATCTATACACAATTTTTATTATATCTGTTTTGGGCGAAAACACAAAAATGAAAAAGAACAAGTTTATTACATAACTGAAAATTACATACAATTTGTACAAGCCAAATTAACTGAAACTTGTTATATGAATCTTTTGTATTGTTTAGTATTTATATTGAATGTTTAGCATAACTATACTGTAGTCAATGAACAAAATATTAGTCATCTACCCTGGATTTCCACATTACAGAGTTGGTATTATTGAAGCCCTAATGAATTCTACCCAAAACCATTACCTTTTTTTGGGGGACAAAAGAGGTTACAATAAACTGAAGCCATATAATTTTAAAGATTCAGCCAATTTCAAAGATTTTCCTGCTTATAAAATTGGTCCTTTTTACTTCAATAAAGGATTAATCCGTTATGTGATTTCCCAAAAACCCAATGGTGCCATAGTACATTCCCCTCCCAATTGGATTTCCATAATCATTGCTGCTCTTATATTTCGAATTAAAGGGGTAAAAGTCTATAATTGGACGCATGGAATACTTACGAACCATAGAAATCTAAAGAATAGAATTTATCTTATTTTTTACAAATTTTTCTTTGATGGATTATTGCTTTATGGAAATATAGCCAAAGAAAATCTTATGAACCTAGGGTTTGATAAAGATAAAATAAAGGTCATTTACAATTCTTTGAATTATAAGGAGCAAATTAAATTACGAGAAACATTAGATGAAAATGAGAGACAGCAAATCAGGACAAGTTTGTTTGATAATCCAAACAATGACCAACTTGTTTTCATTGGCCGTCTTACGGTCCAAAAAAAACTAAATCTCCTTATTAAGGCAATTAAGTTGCTTAAAGACGAAAAGATTTATGTCAATCTACTATTTGTTGGAGATGGAAATCAAAAAAAAGAATTACAATCTCAGATAGATAAATACAAAATTGCCAATCAGATTTGTTTTTACGGCGCTTCTTATGATGAGACACAAAATTACAAATTGATAGCATCAAGTGATTGCTGCGTTGCACCTGGGGAAATAGGTTTAACCGCAATGCATTCATTGATGTTTGGTGTTCCTGTTATTTCCCATAACGATAGAAATAGGCAAATGCCTGAATTTGAAGCAATTTTACCAAATACCAATGGCGTCCTTTTTGAATATGACGATGCTGTTGATTTGAAAGAACAAATAAAAATTCTATTAAAGATTTCAAATGAGAAATCGAAGTTACAACTGAGAAAGGATTGCTACAAGATAATTGATGAGTACTATAATCCAAATTATCAAGTAAATCTTGTCGATAGTCTTTTTTAGGCGTGTATGTTAATGTCAAATTAATTCACAAGATTTTTACGAAAGGAAATGAACCCAATAAATAGAAACATTCAGTAGCGTAGATTCAATTAAAACTGATCAGAAAAATTATGAAACAAATCATACAATCGTTCAAAACAGGTGAAACCATCCTTGAAGATGTACCAAAACCTCAGGTAAAACCCGGTCATGTTTTAATCAGAACTTCCAAAACCTTGGTCTCTTTGGGAACGGAAAAAATGTTGGTCAACTTCGGAAAGGCCAACCTTCTACAAAAGGCCAAACAACAACCGGACAAAGTAAAAGAAGTTCTCACCAAAGTAAAGACAGATGGTTTGATGCCCACTGTTAACGCTGTATTCAATAAATTAAGTGAGCCCCTTGCACTTGGCTATTGCAATGTGGGTGTTGTGGAAGCGATTGGAAAAGGGGTCGACGAGTTCAAGATTGGAGATAGGGTGGCATCCAATGGATCCCATGCCGAATTTGTTTGTATTCCAAAAAACTTAGTGGCAGCCATACCCAAAAATGTCACTGATGAGGAGGCTTGTTTTACGGTCATAGGATCCATTGGGTTGCAAGGTATCCGATTATTGAAACCCACGTTCGGGGAAACCGTTGTAGTTATTGGTCTGGGCCTTATCGGTCTTATCACCGCGCAATTGCTAAAGGCCCATGGCTGTGAAGTTATTGGTTATGATTTGGACAAGGACAAGGTAGATTTGGCGGCTTCTTTTGGCATCACTGCATTTAATCCCGGGGAAGGTTCTGAGCCCGTAAAATTTGTGATGGACAAAACGAATGGCGTTGGATGTGATGGCGTTATCATAACGGCATCAACAAAATCTGACGTGGTCATTTCTGACGCTGCCAAAATGAGTCGAAAAAGAGGTAAAATAGTATTGGTTGGGGTCATCGGACTTCATCTTTCTAGAGCAGATTTCTACGAAAAAGAACTCGAGTTCCAAGTATCCTGCTCCTATGGCCCAGGACGGTATGATGCCAATTATGAGAGTAAAGGTCAAGACTATCCTATAGGATATGTAAGATGGACTGAAAAACGGAATTTTGAAGCCATCTTAAACTCAATCTCAAATAAATCTGTTGACGTCGAATCCTTAATCACCCAAAGAATTCCTCTTCACAACTTTTCTGAAATTTATGATAACATGCAATCCAAGGAAGCTATTGCCAGTATTCTGGAATATAGTTCATCTGCGGGCAATGCCACTACCGTTGTTGTTTCTGAACCAAGGTATTCTCCAAATTCGAAGGGAGTCATAGGGATTGTAGGAGCGGGAAATTTTACCGGCATGACGTTATTGCCCAATCTTAAAAAGGCCAATGCAAAAATCAAATACATTACAAGCTCCGCAGGGGTAAGCGGCACAGGTTTGGCAAAAAAATATGGGATTGCCAGGAGCACAACGAAATATTCAGATGTTTTGGAAGATGCTGAAGTGGATATTGTCATTATTACGACCCGGCATAACCTGCATAGCCAAATGGCCATAGATGGTCTTAAGGCGAATAAGCATGTTTTTGTTGAAAAACCCTTGGCCATACATCATAACCAATTGGATGAAATAGAAGAGGCATACAAAAATTCACAAGGGAGTTTGATGGTTGGATTCAATCGAAGATTTTCTCCCCATATCAGAAAAATGAAATCTTTATTAGGCTCGTCTGAAACGCCCATTAATGTAATTGCAACCATGAATGCAGGTTTTATACCTGAAAATGTTTGGGTGCATGATATGGAAATTGGTGGAGGGAGAATCATCGGTGAAGCCTGCCATTACATTGACCTTCTCAGTTTTCTAACAGGATCCAGCGTGACCTCCGTATGTCTAAACGCCATGGGGAATCACCCCAAAGAAAATACCGATAACGCAAGCATATTGTTACGATTTGAAAATGGCTCAAATGCTGTTATCAATTATTTTGCAAACGGTTCAAAAAGCTATTCAAAAGAAAGACTAGAGGTCTATTCCCAGGGTCGAACGATCATTATGGATAACTTCAGAATTACAAAAGGATACGGATTTAAAGGCTTTGGTAAACTTAAAACCAAAATGGATAAGGGACATTTGTCCCAGTTTGAAAATTATATCGCTGGTATTGCAGAAGGAAATGGCTCGTTGATAGATTTTGAATCCATAATGAATACTTCCAGAGCTTCGATTGCGGCAATTGAGAGCTTAAAAACAAAGAGTTGGGTCTCTGTTTAAATCTTGGTTCTAGTTTAAAAGGTATTTAATATTATAAATATAAGTGTCAATTGAAAATCCTCAGACTATTTAATACGATTCGGAATATGGGTATGCGCTATACCCGATTTCGTTTATTTCACGAAATAGCTGTAAAGCTCGGGGTTATGACCGTTAAGTTTCCCAGTAACCCTGAGCCTAACAATATTTCGATGACAAGGAATCAATGGCGCAAAGAAGCCCCATTGTTCTTTTTTGATTCAAAGGAATCATTGGTTGTACCCAAAAACAGAAATTCAGATTTGAAAAGATCTTTCGATGAAATCAAAGTCAATACCTACACTTACTTTAGTAAAACAAAAATCTCTTTGGGTGAAAATTATGATTGGTTGACCAATCCGGTAACGAAGTATAGGTATCGACTGAAACATTGGTCTAAGATCAAGGACTTGTCAAAAGAGGCCGGTGACATAAAATATGTTTGGGAGAAAGCCCGTTTTTCATTTTTGTACGACTTAATTCGCTATGATTATCACTTTGAAGAAGATTGTGCCGCTCTTGTTTTCCGTGAAATCGATTCGTTTATAGACCACAACCCGATTAACTTGGGACCAAACTATAAGTGCAGCCAGGAAATAAGTTTAAGAGTCTTGAATTGGACGTTTGCATTGTACTACTATAGAAATTCTGAGGAGTTGTCTGAAGAGCGATTTGATAAGATTATGAACTCCATCTATTGGCAACTTCATCATGTATATCACAATATAAATTTTTCGAGGATAGCGGTTAGAAACAATCATGCCCTGACAGAAACCCTTATGCTTTTTTTGAGTGGTCTATTGTTTCCTTTTCTACCAAACACGACAAAATGGACTAAAAAGGGCAAGAAATGGTTCGGGGAAGAAATCGGATATCAAATTTACAAGGATGGCACGTTCTTACAATTCTCAATGAATTATCATCGGGTTGCCATCCAATTGCTTACTTGGGGTATCAGACTTGCAGAAATCCATAAGAACCCCTTTAATTCTACCGTATATGATAGAGCCGAAAAATCGTTAAACTATTTACGGACATGTCAAGACCAAAAAAGTGGCAGGTTACCCAATTATGGAGCCAATGATGGCGCACTTTTCTTTAAGCTGACAGATGACGACTATCGCATATACACCTCCCAAATCAATGATTTAAGTGCTGTATTGCATCGTGAAGTTTCCGAACATGATGAAAGTCAGTTGTGGTATGGTATCGCCAATTGCGAAATAAAGCCCTTTGCACAAGGTAAGCTAGCGTCATATCCTATCGGTGGGCATTATGTTATAAATGACGGCCCTTCAAAAACTTTTGTCAAGTGCGCCAAATACAAAGATCGGCCCGGACATGCAGATAATTTACACTTGGATATATGGTTGAATGGCACTAATTATATATGGGACACGGGATCTTACAAGTATAATACAGTAAAAAAGTATAGTCAATTTTTTAGCCATTGTTATGGCCACAATACCGTTTCTGTTGATAACAAGAATCAAATGCTAAAAGGATCCAGATTTATTTGGAATTATTGGAACAAAAAAGCGCATGCCACCATAACTGAAAAGGAAGACAGTTTTGAATTCAATGGCCAATTCACAGGTTTTCCTGAACTCGGAAATAAAATTGTCCACCATAGAAAAGTGGTAAAAGCGAAAAAGACGAACAATTGGGAAATTGTCGATACCATAAAGAATGCCAATGTTTACGTGTCGCAACAATATTGGCATTTTAATCCAAAAACTTATGATCAAATCCGTATCAACTGTATAGATGGTGAAGGCAATGTTTTACATCCGAAGATAGAGGAAAAATGGTGCTCCAATTACTATGGTGAAATTGAACCCTCCATCAGATATACGTATTTTTCAAAAACCGGATTCAAAACTGCAATCAAAATAAAGCCAGTATGAAAATACTTTTACTTCATCAATATTTCTTAGGTAAAAATCAAGGCGGTGGGGCCCGATTTAATGAAATGACCAAGGTATGGGCTGATGAGGGTCATTCAGTTACCGTGATTGCTGGGTTACGCAGTTATTCAGACACAGAATATCCTGAATGGAAAGGGAAATCGTATGCTTTTGAAAAAGACTTTTACAAAAATACCGACGTTCACCGATGTTATATGTCAGATTCATCCCATAAACCCGGTTTTTTAAGTAGAATGTGGGGCTACTTTTCCTTTGTTTTTTCGAGTACCTGGGCAGGATTGTTTAAAGTCAAGGGGAAATATGATTTAATGATTGTTTCTTCCCCCCCTTTATTTGTTGCGATTCCGGCTTATATTTTGTCATCCGTTAAACGCATTCCCTTAATCTTTGAAGTAAGGGACTTATGGCCCGAATCGGCCATAGATACAGGTATGATAAGCAATCCCTTATTGATAAGATTTTCTTATTGGTTCGAAAAGACAATCTATAAAAAAGCAAAATTGATCAATGTGCTGACACCGGCATTTAGGGAAAAATTAATAAAAAACAAAAATATACCAGCCAATAAGATTATATATATCCCAAATGCAGCAGACTTTTCCGTTGCAGAAAAAGCAGCCAAAAATTTTGATGCTAAAAAATTTAGGAAAGAGGAAGGTATTGATGATAAGTTTGTTGTAACATACATTGGCGCCCATGGTATTGCAAACCACTTGATTCAAATCATTGAAGCGGCAGAAAAGCTGCAAGACACTAACGTCTTATTTCAACTCATTGGAGGGGGTATGACCAAAAACGCTTTAGTAAAAGAGGCTAAAGCCCGAAATTTACAAAATGTTCGCTTTGTTGGCCGAGTTGATAAAACTATGGCTTTCAAATACATTCTAGCATCAGATATCGGAACTTCGGTGTTAAAGAAGGTTGATACTTTTAAAACCATATATTCCAACAAAACCTTTGACTATATGTCTTGCAAAAAACCCATTTTGTTGGCAATCGATGGTGTTTCGAGACAATTGGTAGTTGAAGAGGCAAAATGTGGTGTATTTGCTGAACCAGAAAATGCAGACGATATCGCAGAGAAAGTTAGACAGTATATACGAGGTGATTATAACATGAAAGAACAGGGAGAAAATGGTTATCGACATGCTAAGGAACACTTTGACAGAGAAGAATTGGCAAATAAATATTTAAAGGAAATGCAAAGACTTACAATTTAATCCCATTTGTTTGAAATGGGCATTAAACTTACAAATTTCATTAAGATAAGCCTTAAGCAATATTCCTGAAACACCATAATTTTATATAATTCTAGAATGAAAAAGAAAAACCTAATCATTTTCGGAACACGTCCTGAAGCGATAAAAATGGCACCATTGGTCAAATCGTTTTTAAAGGATGTGTCTTTTGAAACCAAGGTATGTGTCACTGCGCAGCACCGTGAAATGTTGGATCAGGTACTGGATTTTTTCGAGATTACTCCAGATTATGACCTGAACCTTATGAAACCGGGACAAAATTTATATGGATTGACAGCCGCTATCATCACAGGGTTACAGCCTGTTCTTGAAGAATTCAAACCGGATTTTGTTTATGTTCACGGAGATACCACCACTACAATGGGGTCCAGTATTGCAGGGTTCTATTCCGGTGCAAAGGTATGTCACGTTGAAGCGGGATTACGGACCTTTAATAAACTGGCCCCTTTTCCAGAAGAAATAAATCGAACCATTACAGGGCATATTGCCGACTATCATTTTGCCCCTACACAGACTTCGTTTGATAATTTACGGAATGAAGGAATTTCAAAGGACAATATTTTAATTACCGGCAATACTGTAATTGATGCCCTTTTCGAGAGTGTTTCTAGGGTAGATACCATTGAAGATCCTGAAATAATACAGCTAAAGAACGAACTTGATTTCACAAAACGAATTGTTTTGGTTACGGGCCATCGAAGGGAAAACCATGGACAGGGATTCATTAATATCTGTGAAGCATTAAAGAAAATAGGGGAAGTCGTTGAAAATGTGCAAATCGTATACCCGGTACATTTAAATCCGAAAGTGCAAAAACCTGTGTATGAAATACTTGGAAAACAAGATAACATAAAATTGATCGATCCCTTAGCCTATCCTGCCTTTGTTTGGTTAATGAATAAATGCGAGCTAGTGATTACCGATAGTGGGGGCGTTCAAGAAGAGGCGCCCAGTTTGGGCAAACCGGTATTGGTAATGCGAGATACAACCGAAAGGCCTGAGGCAGTTGATGCCGGTACGGTAATACTCGTTGGTACCGATAAAGCGAAAATTATAAGCGAAACCATAGATTTAATGGGGAATCCCGAGCGTTATAAAAAAATGAGCAAATTACACAACCCTTATGGAGACGGAAAAGCCTGCCAACGAATTGTAAAATTTATAAAAAACTTGAATTAATGAACAATCCAGAAGTAGTAATGATAGGCTTAGGCTACATTGGCCTGCCTACAGCGGCATTGATTGCGGAAGGGGGAACCCATGTGCACGGTGTCGATATCAACCAACATGTAGTCGACACCATAAATAGGGGTGAAATTCATATCGTGGAACCCTCTTTGGACACCGCGGTGTCCAAAGCTGTGGGAGAAGGATTTTTAAAAGCGGCTACGACTCCTGTAGAAGCAGACACCTACCTAATAGTTGTACCTACTCCCTTTAAGGACAAAAATGAGCCCGATATTTCTTTCGTACATGCCGCTACCACGGCTATACTGCCCTTGCTCAAGGAAGGTGATCTTTTTATTATTGAATCTACCTCGCCTGTAGGCACCACGGAGAAAATGATGCAATATATATATGAAGAACGCCCGGAGCTAAATGGAAAGTTACATATTGCATATTGTCCCGAACGTGTATTACCTGGTAATGTAATGTATGAACTGGTTCACAATGACCGTGTTATTGGTGGGGTTGATGAAGCCTCGACTGAAAAGGCCGCAGCTTTTTATGCCAAATATGTAAAAGGTGAACTGCACAAGACCAATGCCCGAACCGCCGAAATGTGCAAATTGGTTGAAAACTCATCCAGAGATGTACAAATCGCATTTGCCAATGAATTATCATTAATTTGCGATAAGGCCGATATCAATGTATGGGAATTGATTACATTGGCCAACAAGCACCCCAGGGTGAATATCTTGCAACCTGGTTGTGGTGTCGGAGGACATTGTATAGCTGTAGATCCTTACTTCATTGTGTCTGATTACCCCATGGAATCCAAAATCATAGGAACTGCTAGGGAAGTAAATAATTACAAATCATTTTGGTGTGCCGAAAAAATCCAAAATACCAAGCTCCAATTTGAATTACAACATGGGAGAAAACCCAAAATCGCTCTTATGGGCTTGGCTTTTAAGCCCAATATTGATGATTTAAGGGAGTCTCCTGCAAAATATATTGTCCAAAGAGTGTTGCAAAATGCAAACAATGAGGAATATTATATCGTAGAACCTAATATTGACACCCATAAAGTATTCAAACTTACACTTGTCGAAGATGCCGTTGAGAATGCAGACATTGTCGCTTTGTTAGTGGCCCATGATGAATTCAAGAACCTTAATATTTCTGATGACAAAGTAGTTCTTGATTTTTGTGGTGTTTTTAAATAGCTTCTTTAGTCTATAAATGCCAAGTCCAAAAAAAAGTGAAATGACATCCTAACTTTATACTCTTTGCAATTCGTTTAAAAAGAATCCGTTTTAACAATGATGGTTGTGAAATAATCCAAGAAGAAGAAGGTTTTGGAAAACAATCGGCCTTTGTTGAAGTATTTTTTAAAATCATCTTATAATCTAAAGAATTGTGCCTTTTTTTACAACAAACGAAAACTCTTAGGCCTTGCCCCTTCTCTCATACTGGTTTAAAACTACAATAAACGGGGGGATGTTGCCGTTTGTCTAGAAAAGTATCCACTAGAGCTTTATTCCCCTAATTTTGTAGCAATTATTAATATTATTTACGTGTTGGATTAACATTTCAACAACGTTAAAAAAGAACATACGGATTTATGTTTTCTTCTTTGAACAAACATTTGTTGTAAAAGAAGAATTGAGGTTTTCAAGCTGGTGAATTATTGTAGTTTTGCGGAACATTTTGATTGATTAAAACTATTTGGAATATAACCTTTAAAGTTGGAAGTAATTAACTTTGAAAATGAGTACAGAAAACAAGATAAAAGAAATTATAGCGGAAGCCATTGAGGTGCAGGTGTCACAGATAGAAGAGGATACAGCAATCGGTGATTTTCCTAAGTGGGATTCGATGGGGCAAGTAATCATCATATCTTCCCTTGAAAAAGAATTTGGAATCAAGTTTGACCCAGAGGTCATAATGGACTTGGAAGATGTTGGTGATATGATAGAAGCCGTAGAGGAGCGCATTCCCCAATAGCTTTCTTGCATGCCTTATATTTCACTTGAAGAAAAGATATTTGACTGGGCCCAGAAAACGCCTGAAAAAATAGCCTTGATTGATAAGAAAAAATCAATCACTTATAAAGAACTTGTTCAAAATATTTGGTCAACCAAGGTAAGGCTTGAAAGCGAATTCTCTCTAGAAAAGGGAGATTATGTTTTATTGGCCGCGAACAAAAATGTGCATTTCATTTATGCGTACTTCGCGATTCACCTCATAGGCGCTAGGGTCGTTCCTCTAGATGAACAGATACAGGCTGAAAAACTTGATTTAATACAACAAAAAACCAATCCCAAGCTGATTATAGGACTTACGCTTGAGAATGATGCCAAATGTTTTAGTTTTCAAACCCTTGAGGGCACCAGATTGGAAGAGATTCCTGATAAAATAAAGTTTCCCCTTTCTGATTGTCCAGCGGATGTTTTATTTACAACTGGGACCACTGGTGAGCCAAAAGGTGTAGTATTAACACATGGAAATATTGCTGCAAGTGCACTCAATATCAATACTTTTGTAGAAAATGATAATGAAGATGTTGAACTTTTGGCCCTACCCATAAGCCATTCTTTTGGTTTGGGTAGAATCAAGTGTGTTTTATCAGTGGGAGGCACCTTGGTTCTATTGGGAAGTATCGTTAATATGAAAAGAATGTTCAGAGCGTTTGAAGAACATAAAATCACTGGCTTCGGCATGGTACCCGCCAGCTGGGAATACATTCAGAAAATGAGCGGCAATAGGTTGGCTGATTTTTCCCAACAATTGAAGTATATTGAATTGGGCAGTGCGTATATGTCTCCTAAAGACAAAGAAACCATGATGGCGCTTTTTCCTCAGACAAGAATATGTATGCACTATGGTCTCACAGAGGCTTCTCGCTCAACTTTCACTGAGTTTTCGGCAGATGTATCTTATTTAGACTCAATAGGCAAGGCAAGCCCAAATGTAGAAATCAAGATTATGGATGAGTCAGGAAAAGTGATGAACCCCAATTGTGAGGGTGAAATTTGTGTCAAGGGCCATCACGTAACCGAAGGATATCTTGATTTACCTAAGACCAACTTTTTCCATGGTGATTATTTTAGAACAGGCGATATTGGAAGTATGGACTCTGAGGGATATGTTTATTACAAAGGCCGCTACAAAGAAATCATCAACGTTGGAGGCAAAAAATTGTCCCCTATCGAGGTAGAGACCAAAATCAACGAGTTTGACCCACTCCTAGAATCTGCATGCATAGGGATTAAAGACCCTGAGGGAGTTTTGGGAGAAGTTGTCAAAGCGTTTATCGTAAAGAACAATTCCATAAAGACTTTAGAGGATATCAGGGAATATCTCAAGAAAAGCCTAGAGTCTTATAAAGTACCTGTAGCCTTTCAATGGGTAGAAGAAATTCCTAAAACAAAGTCAGGTAAAATACAACGACAAAAACTATCATAGATGAATTGGGAACCACAGGGAATGTATTCTAAGTTTTTATTGAAACAACCTACCATTCTTTTTGGAGAGAATGCTTTGATGGGTCTTAAGACTTATGCCTGCACGAGAGTTTCAGTAATTTATGGTTCCAGCTTGGATGATGAGTATAAACGAAAGGTTTCAAATGCTCTATCTTCTTTTGAAATCTCTTTTGTTAAGAAAACATGGCATGGTGAACCTACCCTAAAGTCTCTACATTCTACCATAAAAGAGATAGAGGAGTTTCAACCTGACCTTATTATCGCCATTGGTGGCGGTAGTGTGATCGATGGGGCCAAAATGGTCAGAACGTATTACGAGTTTCCTTTTTTTGATGTGAGGGAGACGAGCTTTTCAATGCTGAACTGGAAAACAACTTTCGTGGCTATACCAACCACTATTGGCAGCGGGGCAGAGATTTCTTCGGCGTCAGTAATGTACAGTGAAAGCCAAAAAACAAAAGAATTCGTCATTAGCCATCAGTTCATACCTGAAATCATTGTACTTGAAGTCAGTCTCATTGAAAATGCCCCTAAAAGGGTGCTATTGACCTCAATGGTCGATGCATTGTCTCATGCAATTGAAGGATACATGTCAACGATAGACAACCTTTTGGTTGATAGCTATGCAGAAAAAGCCATTCAAATAATAGCTGAATACCATCATGTCATCACCAGTGGCACTGAGAAAGAATTCATCAATAAACTACAATTGGCATCTTTGTTTGCAGGCTTGGTACAAAATCACTGTATAGTCGGGGCAACACATGCTTTGGCACATCAAATGTCGTCATACGGTCTGTCACATGCCGGTGCCATTGCACTGTTTTTACCTGCCGTAATCAGAAAGAATATCGATTCACCAAACCCAAAAGCTAGATTTGACCAATTGGCAAAGCATTCAGGCTTCACTAAGGGAGCAGATTTGTTGAACTTTGTCGAAAGTTTCATCGCTGGTATTGACTTGACGAAAGAAAAAGATACCCTCAAAAAAAATAGGCAACGTATTATTTCAGACAACGCTTTCTTTGAACAGGCATTGAGCGATAAAGGCGGACAAGGCAACCCCGTGCCAATGAATAAGGAATTTTTACTAGAAATCTTTAAAGAAGCTTCCTCATGAAACAGAGCACACTGACTGACAATCTTATTGCAAATAATCCGTATGAATTGAGTTCAGAACAGAAGAGTGAGCTTTTTTCAAAGGCGTTGCTAGAGGAAATCAAGTTCCACTATGAAAATAACGAACAGTACCGACACTTTTGCGACAACAAAGATTTCGACCCTCACACATTCACGGATAATCTTGAACAGATCCCACCTATTGCTGTAAGCGTGTTCAAGGATTTGGGAAAGGACTTGAAATCCATCCCCGATAATGAAGTGAAATTATCATTACAGTCTTCTGCGACTTCAGGCATTCCCAGTACTGTTGTTCTTGACAAAACGACCGCAAAACGGCAGGCCAAGGTAATGGTCAAGGTAATTAAAGACTTCATAGGGTCTGAAAGAAAACCTTTCATCGTGGTTGATGTGATTCCGAACCCCGAAAATATCAAATTTTTGGGTGCTCGATATGCGGCCATCGGTGGTTATCTGAACTTCGCCAGCGAGGTAAACTATGCACTAGAAAAAGATGATGATGAAAAGGTTTCTTTCAATGTCGAAAAGACCCAGGAATTCATCAAATCAATCGATAAGAATACACCTATGGTGGTCTTCGGATTCACCTATATGCTTTATGCCCAAGTTGTAAAACCACTTTTGGACGAGGGCCTAAAGTTTGACCTGCCCAAAGGGTCAAAAATCATACACATAGGAGGGTGGAAAAAATTGGAGAGTGAAAAAATCAGCAAATCACAATTCAACTCTGCAATGTCAAAATTGTTTTCTGTCAAAGAGCAGCATGTCATCGATATTTATGGCTTCACTGAACAAATGGGATTGAATTACCCGGATTGCGAATGCGGATGGAAACACGCTCCGGTTTATTCAGAATTGATTATCAGAGATCCCGCCACCCGAGAGGTTCTACCACATGGCAAAGAGGGTGTTATGCAATTTTTATCCCCCATACCACACTCCTACCCCGGCAATGTGGTTCTTACCGATGATGTCGGGGTTATCAACCCTGAACCTTGCCCTAATGGCAGAAATGGCACTAGGTTTAAAATCCTTGGGCGATTAAAAAAGGCTGAAATAAGAGGTTGTGGTGACATTTTGGGCAGCAAGCTTAAATTCTCAGGTGCAGATATAGAAGTAGAAAAAAATAGAGTTTCAAAATTGGAGCTCCACTATTGGAAAGGTAAAAAATTGGATGCCTCTGAATCAGCTGAGTCACAGCTTAAAGAGCTTATCGTTGAACTCAATAAAAAGCAGCAATGGCTGAGAAGCCAACCCATAGATGCGTTGATAGGCTTGATAGGAGAAGCTTCTAAAATATGGCTTTCAGCAGAAGGTGAACTGGCTCCGATGAAAGAAAGGGGCTTGGCGTTTCTTGCCAATTGGTCCAAACCTGTCCATCTGAACAGGATAGCGACGATCGGGCTTCGAAACAATAGACAGCACATGGATGGGTTTTTACCATTGAACCATTCTCGAAAGCAGTTTTTGAAGGCAAATCAAAGAGGTTTGGTTTGCCACTGGCTGGCAGGTAACGTGCAGGTTTTGGGTATGTTCGCACTATTGCAGTCGATATTGACCAAAAATGTTAATCTGCTTAAAATTTCATCTAGGGATGATGGGGTATTTTCAAAACTGTTGAAAACATTTGAAGGACTAAGTTACACTACTCCTGGCGGCTATACGATTACAGGTGATGATGTATTGAAAACCATAGCCGTTGTTTATTTCTCTAGCAACGATAGACAAATTGGCGAGTTAATGTCGAAATCAGCCAATGTCAGAATAGCCTGGGGAGGGCGAGAGGCGGTAGAAACAGTGGCCAACTATCCTTCAATGTATGACACCGAAGATATCATATTTGGTCCGAAAATATCGTTTTCAGCAATTTCCAAAGAAGTATTGGGTACGGAAAGAAGAGCCAAAAAACTAGCCAGAAAAGTAGCAGTAGATTCTAGTGTGTTCGATCAAACCGGTTGTGCATCGCCACATAACCTATATATTGAAAAAGGTGGCGAAGTATCTCCAAAAGACTTCTGCAAATTTTTGGCTGAAGGCATGGAAAAGGCTTCAGTTCAAATTCCTAAAGGAGAAACCTCGGTAGAACAAATATCAGCGGTACATTCCATCAGGGGATTGTATGATTTCAAGGGTGAGGTCTGGGCCAGCGATGATACCACGTGGACCGTAGTGTATTCTGAGGACAAAAATTTAAAACCTCCCGTATATTCAAGGGTTATTATGGTACATCCTGTCGACCATATTGATGAGACATTAGAGCACATAGATGACAACATTCAAACCATCGGGTTGGCCTCAATTGGCGAAAAAGCCTTGAATTTTGCTGAGAAAGCAGTAGAAAAAGGTGTGATGCGCTGTCCGGAAATGGGTCGAATGCTAAATTTTGAATCCCCGTGGGATGGAATTTTCTTAATGGAGCGCATGGTCAGATGGAGCACATTTGGTGGACCATTGGTTTAATCCAGAAATATTTTAGCACCAATGTATCATACCAGGGGTTAACAAAATTCAGTTCTTTTTTCCTTAAATCGATTCGCCCGTCAACGAAAAAAATGGTGGTTCATAAGTGAAAAAGAAGAACTATTGCTTAAAAAAGTTAATATATCTAGTGTGCAAATGGTATTACAACGGTTTTTTTTGACGCCAATCCGAAAACTCGCTGAAATGCCAAAATGTGAAGAAAATAAAGTAGTTTTATACTAATCCAAGGATTAAAAAACCCCCAACTAAAAACGATTGTTTGATAGGCAAAAGAGTCGAAATTTTTGATGGCACATGAATCCGATAGCAACCAAATACACTTTTCATCGGATTAGTGTTCATCGTTTAAAAGTTTGTTTCTAATTGTCCTTATGAATTTATTTTCCATATCATCAACTAAAAACCAGTGATTAAACATGAACTTAAAATTTCAGAATAAGAAAATAACTGGCATCCTAACCATTTTACCAGAAAATGAAATAAAGTTTGAGGATGAAGTAGATAATTATGCGTTCTCTAGAAGTCAGAGCATGAAACTTAAGCTAATCATGGGATATGATAAAAGACGCGTTATTAAAGAGGGAACCACCATTTCAGATTTATGCGTATTCGGCCTGGAGCATCTTTTTGAAAAAGGTTTGCTTGATAAAAATGAAATCGATGCCATTATTATGGTCACCCAATCACCCGATTATTTTATTCCCAATACCAGTCAAGTAATCCATGGCCGCTTAGGATTAAGAAATGACATTATATGTGATGAACTCAGCCAAGCATGTGCTGGCTACCCTATAGGCCTTATACAAGCCTTCATGCTATTGGAGCAAGAAGAGATAAATAAAGTGGTAGTATTGAACGCCGATATCTTTAGCCAGAAAGTATCAAAGCAAGATAGAGGAAGTAGACCGTTGACTGGCGATGCTGCTTCTATTACCATTGTAGAAAAGGATTCTTCACCTAGTACAATTTATGGTTCAATAAACACGGATGGAAAAGGGGCAGATGCGCTTATAATTCCGGCTGGTGGGTTTAAGCTTCCGTCCAGTGAAAAAACAGCAGAGCTCAAAACGGATAGTAAGGGCAACACACGATCTCTGAATCATTTGGTGATGAAAGGAGATGATGTATTTAATTTCGTACAGCAAGCAGTGCCCCCAATGATTGAGAATCTATTGAACAAGGCAGGATGTGGAAAAGAGGATGTGGATTATTTCATGTTTCATCAGCCCAATAAGTTTATGCTAAAAAAGTTGGCGGATAAAATGGAGGTTCCTTATGAGAAAATGCCAAACAATGTTGTTGAAAATTTCGGAAACGCCAATAGCGTTTCCACACCTACCAATATAACCTATAATTTAGGTGATACATTGACGAAAGATTCATTATTAATATGTCTGGCCGGTTTTGGTGCCGGATTAAGTTGGTCCTCTTTACTAATGAACATTGGTGATTTGGATTTTTGTGGAATTTTAGATTATAAGATTTAGACTATGGAGAACTTTGAATCGTCAATGGCAGAACTTCTAGAAGTAGACTCAATTGAGCTTAGTGATGAGCTTCAATCTTTTGATGCCTGGGACTCATTGACCATACTATCAATCATTGCATTTTGTGACTCGGAATATGACGTTGCGCTATCTGCAGAGGAAATTGAGGGGTCGGGTACAGTTCTGGGATTGCAAAAACTTATTGAAAGTAAAATGTAATTTGCTACAATTTCAATTCATAAAATCAATTAATCACATTATACCATGAAAAACGTAATTATACTAGGAACTGGCGGGTTGGCGGCCCAATTAACTTTTTATATTGAAGACAATAATTCTAAGGTGGAAAATGACGAAAAGCTCAATATATTAGGATATATTGATTACGAAGAGAATATCGAAAAGCACTGGAAAAGATATAACTTCAAAGCCCCCGTATTATGTGATATTGATTCGTATGTTCCCAAAGATGAAGAAGTTCTGCTAGCAATTTCGGATATTAAATTTAGAAATAAAATGATTGAGATTTTAGGTGAAAAAAATGCCAAAATCGGTAGCTTTATTCACTCAACAGTTATTATTTCCAAATCCCAAAAAATTGGCAATGGCAATATTGTTATGCCCTTTTGCGAAATTGAACCAAACAGTGAAGTTGGAGATTACAATATTTTGACCCCCTACAGTTTTATTAGCCATGACAGCAGCGTTGGTAGTGGAAATTTCTTTTCAAAAGCAGGGATAGCCGGACATACGAAGGTAGGCAACAATAATTATTTTGGTCTTGGATCAGTCATTATACCACACGTGAGCATAGGAGATAACAATATCATCATGGCAGGAATGGTGGTCAGCAAATCTGTGGAAGATGATACCACGGTATTTTATCGTTTTAAAGAAAGAATAATGGCCATTCCAAAGGTTAATTAGGTATTGCATTCACCGCAAAAAATTCAAACAACTTAATCAATTCGCCCCATCAAGCAGAATTTCTCGATTTATTTAATAGTGTAAATAGGTTAGATTACTCTTTCTCTGACTGTAAATACCTCTATATATTAGCTACTGCTTAGGTTTTACAAACTAGTTCATTGTTTGATATGTAGAAACTTGCGTTTCCATATTTACTCAAAAAATCTTTTAGTGTCGGTTTCTGTATAGGCTCTGTCCCCCAAGAGATGTAATCTGACCATGCTGCCTTGTATTCCCTTTTGAGTGCCTTGATAATCTGACTCTTGGCAAACTTACTTTTCTTCATCTGGCAAATAAAATTTAGAGTGCCTATCCCTGAATTTTATACTGCCCTATTCTTTGGCAAGGCTATCATACAACGATTATATCGAAATGAATGAAAAATACTTTTGGGCGGCATCTGGTCTCTGGAGGACGGGCAGGGACATGCATTTTATCTGATAAAATTATAGGTTAATCAATTAAAACTGAATGGAAAGCACGCTTGTTGTAATTTACTGTGCAAATGTTTAACAAAATATTTTATCAATCTTTTGGTGGGCCAGTTAAGAGAAAATATTCAAAGAATAAATGTATTTCTGAGGGATAAGGAAAAAAAAAGCTTTCCAACTGTCATTAAAGAAATAACGGTACTCTCTTTATCAAAAGGCCATTTCCCTCTTTATTATTTTGGTAGATTCCTATACAGAAAAAATATTACCAACTATAAGGACTATTTGAGTCTTAAGGAATACTATGCCATACTAAATTCAAAAGTTTACAATACAAAGGAATATACATACATTCTTGAAAATAAGCTTTGTTTTGCTCTTTTCTGTAAGGAAAACAACCTACCTACCCCCAAAACAATATGCTACAATATGAAAAGCATGTTCCTGGGGTTTGAAAAGAAAAACGAAATTCAAACTCGGGAAAGTTTTATAGAATATATTCATAGTATTTTCGAAAAAATCAATTGTGATAGAATTTTTGTGAAAACAGTATCTGGGTCGGGGGGTAAAGGTGTCTATCTTCTTACAAGAGAAAACCTAGATTCAATAACCAACGCCCAGGTAGAAAAAATAATGAAAAGCGTTTGTATATACCAGGAAGGTGTTATTCAGCATGAAAATCTAAATTTATTGTATGCTAATAGCATAAACACGATAAGAATCGATACCTATATTGACAATCGCAACCAAATCAATATACTGAGTTCTGGAATACGCATAGGAACTGGCAACAACTACGTTGACAATATTTCTTCTGGTGGTGTGTTTGTCCCTGCCGATCCATCAACTGGCAAGTTGGGGAAATATTCTTTTCAATCTATGATTCATGGTGGAAAAAAATACACACATCATCCAGATACAAAGGTTGAGTTTTTAGATTTCCAAATACCCTTCTTTGAAGAAGCCAAAGATTTATGTCTACAACTTACGAAACATCTTCCTAGTAGACTGATTGGTTGGGATATAGCAATCACCCCAAAAGGCCCCATCGTAATCGAGGGCAATACTAGACCTGGATTTCTTTTAGGAGAAATATATCATAAAGGTTATCGAAATCATCCTATTGGCAAGGAAATGTTAACTAACGTAAGACCATGAGTTGATTTCCAAAAGATAGTGTCCCCACAATATGCTCCCCTTCCTAAGACCAGTTGCCACCCAAAAGTAGAGCGGCCCCTCCGAAGAAAAGAATTGTGGCCCTCCCAGAAAAAGTAGTAGACTACACTTAAGCTGAGCATAAAAATCAAAGCAACAGATCTTGAAGGAGATTGTTTACTTACTAAGTCAACAAAGGTTCTTTAAAATCCTTTCTTTTTTGCGGGTACACCAACATAGGTGTGATATGCTTCAGTGTTCTTAATGACCATACTCTGTCCACCAATAATAGAACCTTCACCAATTTTAACTTGTTGAATAGTGGTAGCTCCAATACCGATTTCCGCAAAAGGTTCTGCGTGTGTAAAACCGGCTAAATTTACACCAGGAGCCAATGAACAACATTTTTCAATTCTGGTATTATGACCTACTGCGCAGTTCATATTTATTATGACAAAATCTCCTATTTCTGTTTCATAATTAATTGAAACTCCCGGATAAATGATAATTCCTTTTCCGAAATTAACATCATTGGAAATCCAAGTATTTTCAGATATAAAGTTCGGAAACTTATGATTATCTCCCACTTTTTGAAGTACTTTCTTTTTAACTATTGGATCTGCAATTCCTATAACCAATGCCACATCTGGGTATTTATACAAATCATCTACAGCACCTAATACCGGGATACCCCAAAAAGTTTTGTTTATTTTTTCAACCGCGTCATCAAGAAATCCGATAATATTGTATTGATTATTAAAAAGTTCTTGATTCAATACCAAAAAACCCCCAACGTTGCCAGCACCTACAATAATTAAGTTTTCTTTCATCTATATGCCTCCAATTTTTTTTTAAGGCCTTTTTTTACTGGTAGTTGCCATAATAATTTACACCAGTTATGGTTACCCTCTAAGAGTTCAGGTCCTTTATTGGTAATTGCCACATCCCAACCTATTGATCTATTCCCCTTATACAGTGAGGCGGCTTCCTTAACCATTTGAAGAGTCTCTTTCCAAAAAGGAACTCGAAATCCAACGATGTCAATTCCGGTAATAGGGTGCTTATACTCCTCGGTTTTCGTAATATCGCTATATACACCGGCTCCATTTACAATTCCAGAAATTTCATCTATTGGAGCGGCAATATTACCGGCTGCCAGGTTATCAACATAAGAATTAATCGTAATTCTCAGTCTACAACCCAAAATATTAACCTGATCATTATCATCCAATTGCGTAAAAATTCTAACGGTATTTAGGCCAGAAGGAGACAATTTCATGAGTGAATCATGCTGCATTATATATTCTTCTATCAAGTCATTATTTGTTTTCTTGATTGCTGAAACTATTTCCTTTTCTCCCAATTCATCAATATCCATCAGAAGAATGCCTTCTCCACATTGACCATCTGAAGACTTTACCACTAATTTGCGGGCAGGGTTTTTAAATAAACAATCAGAAACTTTTGAATCATTTAAGAAATGTTCTTTACTTGCGTATTGATGGGATATGAACGGTGCATACTTATCTAAAAATATCAATTTATTTTCCAATATTTTTCTTTCACTTTTAGGGTTCATTCGTAATTGATACTCGTACATGTATCCTGTACCGGCATACGTCTGTTTTTCTGATTTAGTAAGGTTATAGAACTTAAAATAAAAATAGTCCATCAAAGAAATATTATATTTTAGAGAAGCTCCTATACTATCACGAATGAGTTTAGTTTTTGATATGCCATAATTACCACTTACGAAACCACTAAATGTTTTGAATTTTTTTTGATCGAGTTTTCTCAGGTAATATCCTAAATATAACAACCTAGTAACCATTGCTCTCTAATTATTGCCTTTAAATCGTTCCATTGGCCGCTCATCACTTTGATTTACACCTTCTCTTTTCAAAACCTTGATAAAGGTCAACCATAAAATTTTCATGTCAAACAAAAATGATAGTTTGTCAACGTATTCTACATCATAAGCAAACTTTTGTGGCCAAGAAATACTATTTCTTCCATTGACTTGCGCCCAACCGGTAATACCGGGCCGTACTTCATGACGTCTCGCCTGATTTTTAGCATAAAGGGGTAAATACTCTGGCAGTAAAGGTCTAGGGCCAACAATACTCATGTCTCCTTTTAGGACATTGAATAACTGTGGGAGTTCATCCAAAGAAGATTTCCGTACCAATCTTCCCAAAGGTGTTAGCCGCTCTGAATCTGGCAAAAGCCTTCCTTGGGCATCTCTTTTGTCTGTCATGGTCTTAAACTTAATAATGCTAAAAACCTTTTCATTTCGTCCTGGACGAAGTTGAAAAAAAAATGGATGTCCATCGTTGATAAAATATAACCCAATAGTTGAAATAATCAAGATGGGACTGAATAGGGATACGAGCAAGAATGCTACTAAAAAGTCCAATATTACTTTTATGTGATTTTTATAAGAAATCATAAGCAGTCTATGCTATCAAGATATTCTTTTGTTAGTGTTTCTTTATTTAAGTTATTATTTGAGCACTCTTTTGCGTTCATGCGCATTCCTTTTAATCTCGTTTTGTCTATATTACCATATTCTTGAACAAATCATGTTAATTGCGTCTAGCTTTATATGGTTAGCCGATTTTGTTTCCCGAATGAGGTACTTTATGGATTATACTGGAATACAGATTGATTATTTTGCTTTTTTCCATGGCCAATAGGCTTTCTTTGGCCGAATCATCAATGACAAGAGTATTCAATTGATTAAGAAATTCAACAGTAGGATTCGCTAAAAAGTCCTCAATGAATGCTCCTGCTTCATAATTCTTTGTAAAACTATATAGCACAGGATTATCTTTATTGACAATAATCGGCAGACCTATGAAATAAGATAGATACAACCTATTTGGGGCACAAAGCTTATTGTTGGTATATGTAGGCAAATACATAACAATACTAGCGCATCCTTTTTTCCAAAATAATGGCAACACTTCATAATTGACATTGCCGATAAAAAATAATTTATCATCTTGTAGCCCATTCTCCTTCTTAAATTTAAAAAAGTCAGCTTCTGTACCCCCCAATAAAAGGATTACATAGGGAGTGGGCAGGCTTTTGCAAAAATCGGCGAGATGCTGCCTCCCTCTTTCGGTTTTTAAAGGCCCCTGATGAATTATAAATCTAGTCCCCCCTTTTTTATGTTGTTCCAGTTCATCCAATTTTGATTGCACCAAAGATGATGGGGCTGTGCTCGGATTAACATCAAAATAGGGCAAGTTCAAAAAGTAAAATATATTGTTTGGTAATTGTTGTTTTTCTATCAAATACAACATTCTTTCTTTATTGGCCATTATTACGGCATCAGATTTTTTCATCAAGAAATTTTCAAATGCATGCCAAATTTTATTTATGAAAGGCCCATTTTCATTTGGTACTTCATGATCATCATATATCAACCAGAACCTATTGCCTATCAATCTGAACAGTAATACTGGTAAAATTACTGCAGAATCCTGTGCATGAATAATATTTGGCTTCAATCTATTTAACAATCTGAAGGCTTTAAAGGTGAACTCAAGCACTGTAAATAGCCTTAAAAGTTTATTGTGTCTTAACCTGTTGTTAATTTGATGTAATCTAACAGAATCATCAAAAGAAATGGTCACCTTTTTATCAGGAAATAGTATAAAATCGACTATTAAATCCTTATTCCACTCTTCTAAAACCCTTAATTCATTTAAAATCCTTCCGTCTGTATTAATATTGGTCTTTGCTATGAATACTATCTTGTTCATGAATTTTAGCTTTTGTTATCAAAAAAATGAATGCAAGGAATAAAGTCGAATTTAGTCGCAATAAAAGATCAAGGTTTAAAGACGCAATTAAGAATAAGATTAGAATAGTTTTAAAGAATAGATTATTTGAAAGCACATAGAGTTGTCTTAATATTATTGCTATCAATAGCAAAGGTATAATGCCATATCTTAGAATGATTGTAAAAGCAGATGTATCAGTGACTGTCATGTGTCTATCATCAAGAAATGACCAGCGTGCAACCCATGTAAATATTGGGGTTTTATAGGGCAATCCCAAAACATAATATCCAGAAATCAGTTTTTCTTCCACCGCTTCATATATTACTTCCCTATTGCCTTCTACGGTATTTTCTGCGATGGTCTGTTGTCCCTCCAGTATTGAAAAGATTCTCTTGTCAATCTGATTTCTCATCGTTTGGCTATTCGCATAAGCCCCGAAAAAGACCACCAAAGCCAGTATGCCATAAAATATAATTTTCCTGATTTTTTTGAAATTGAATTTATTCCATAGTAGATAGACGGCCTCTAGAAACATCAGTGCCAGCAGAGTTCTATTAAAACTCAGAATAATGGCGAAAACACTAAGAATAGCAGTGATTTTAACCAATCTACCCTTGCTGTACCACTGATTGCTTTCTTGGATCAAGAGATACATACCTATTAAACCGAACTGAAAATTGGCATTGCCCAATCTACCACCCTGTTCTCTCAATATGTCAGCGCCCTCGAAATTAGGGTAAATAGGTAGGCTGACAAACATAGACAGAATCGCTATTAGAACCGAAGCACTGACTGCGAGTAATAATATTTTCCATACAATTCTAATATCGGCCCTTATCCCTTGAGCTATCAGAATTAAAGATGAAAATAAGGGTAATCCAACCCGTATAGCTTTAAAAGCATCTCCCAACGATTGACCGTACATAAATTTTTTGGCAATAACTTCTGTAAAAACAACCACAATAATCAAAAGAACAATATTCCTTTTCAGGCGGGGACTTTTGAAAGTAGCACTAGAGGGCGAGTAACAAAATAAATTGATGATGGGCAATACAAAAAAGGCGAATTCGCTTATTTTTAGTTGCACCCCGGGCAATGGTAAATAGAAGGTACTGTTCGATGGTAAAAAGAAACCAAAGAATAACACTAAATAAAATAATCGGTTAAAGAGTATATGCATTTAAAAATTAGGCTTTTTTTCTAAAACTAGATAATTAATATTACCTTACCCATAAAAGTACTGCCAATCAGTTTTATTGTTGCATCAATTGTAATATGAATATTTTTGGCACCTATAGAAAAGAGATTTTCAACAGCAAGCTTAAAAGGTACATCTTTCAATACAACCAATGCATTAATCATGAAAGCTTCGTTTGTGCTCTAAACTATCAGAAAGATGTTATTCGTTTAGTAATTCCAGCACTTGGAGTGTAAAATCACTTTTAGACTGTCCTTCTTTAAGTTTTTTTAAGCCCTTTAGGTTGTGTTCTATTTCGCTTTTCGCCAAGTACACCTGTCCGGTTTTCAAATCGTTTTCAAGGATCTCCATATTATAGATGTAAAGCCCCTCTCCTTCAAGCCATTGATAGGTAGGGTTTTTGCTGTTAAGATATACTTTGACGCCTTTATGCAAGGCCATAAAGACATTGCCAAGTGCCAACTGTCTATAACTGTTGTTTATAAAGGCAGCTACGGGCCCATAAAAATCAATAAATTTATTGGGTGCAATGAAAGAATCTATTAATTCCACCCCAGCTAATTTTGCCCTTTTACGGACTTCGTGTGTATATGTATTCTCAGTGCCATAATTAAACAAGACTTTTATATTCAATTTCTGGGCATGTTTACTTCTTTGAACCAATTCCAAACTGTCTAAATGATTGTTGTAAAACGCCCTACTATTGCCAATGACTACAATATTTTTTTTGGGATAGTCCAATTTAAAATCAATTTTGCTGGAATAATTACGATGATGTTCAGAAGCAAGAGGGATAAGCGTGGGGAGATGATTCCAATGTCTTGTCAAATGTTCGTACTCATCTTTAAAAGTACAGGTAATTGCATCTGAACGCTTTATCGCCCTATAAAACGACTTTTCGTAATGAAAAAAAAACGGAAAAGTAGACTTCACTTTGCTTTTAACTATTCTGGAGACAAAAAAAGATTTAGATTTTGTACTTAGATATAAATGTGGTTTACGCGAATACAATTCAGTACCAAAAAACCTCCAGATAATCTTAACCCTTTTATCCACACGATTCACAATCTGGCTTTTGAAAAAATCTAAATTATATATGACTAGGGCATCCGCCGAATTAGCGACCGCTAAAATTTTGTTCAAGTTATCTGGAATGGGTTCATAGAAAAGGGCCTTATTATGATATTCCTTATTTGATGAATTTTTACTGTCCAAAATCATGATCTCGTTGATAAATGATTCATCAGTATACCTTTCGGAATCATGTATAAATTTATTATCCGAATGGACATGAATAATTTTTTTCATTGGGTCTAACGATGTTCGATTTACCATTTATTGGTAGGATACGAAATTTAAAATTGTATTTAAAAGTTAAGTTTTATTGCGGAAAGAAGGGTCAGTACCTGATTCTTTTCAATGGCGTTCCCAGAATTATAGAGATTCTGACAATCAGATTTCAGTTCTCTATCGGTTATACGTTCAATATTCACCTTAAAGTAGGTATCCTGAAACGTTCTAAGGTCATTGTTTGTGTTATACCAATATTCCAACGGATTCATGTGATTTTTGGTCGATCTAGCAGATGATTTCAAACCCAATTTATGCAATACGGCCGACGTGGCATTTCTCAATGGCATCTGCCTGCCTTTGTAATTGATTGAAACTTGCTTGGTGGATGGTTTTCTATTAATTTTTTCCCATTTATAGTTGGCGGCTTCTGGATATTTAGATAAAAGCCATTTTAAATAAATGCCGTGATTCATCCTGTTTTTAATCGGTATGTCCAGGCAAAATTCCATAAAATCGACATCATAGAAAGGAGATATGGTTTCTGAATTGATCTGACCGATTTTTAGCCCCTCGTTGATCCCATTTAATCCTCTTTGATACAGCATGGCCAATTCAAGATCTTCGAACGAATCGAAAGATGTGTTAGTAGGGTTTTTTCCTTCGATACCCTTAGAAAATTTCCCTCCCAAAGTTTTCAAATCCTCATTGTTCAAACGGCCTATATAACTGCCGATTACAACGTCGCCCAATTGTCCAGAATGGGTCATTCCTAAGATATCGGAATTAATATATTTATAAATGCTATGACTATGCGCAAGTCCGTAATACAACACATGCCCTCCCGATATCTTGGTGATCTCATCAATATCCTTTAAAAAATTACCATTATCGAGTGCCTTAAAAATCCATTCGTGCTTTAAATCGGCGGCAATCTTTTTTGCAATGGTCTCATCCAAATAATCGCTTTGGGAAAATGTGAGGTTTATTTGATTCACATAACCCATCTCATGTGCTACCCAAGCAACCATTCTGGAATCCAATCCGCCACTTAGAGTGACAAGATGCTTGTATGAGTATTCCCTATCCTTGTCAAATTGAAGGCGTATAGCTTCCCTAAATTTAGTGTCCAGTATTTCAATTACTTCATCTTCATTTATATCTCCCTCAAGTTTCGATTTCGGTAGCTGATAATAATTTGTCATATCGGTGCTGCCGTCTTCTACACGTAGATAGTTTCCGGGCATTATTTTATGAATATCTTCACACAAAGTTTTATTTCCCAACATATATCCGTAACTCAACAAATTATACGCAGCCGCAATATTGAAACCATAAGAACGATTATTGGCCTTTAGAAAAGCGTATATTTCATTTATTTCACTTGAAATAAAATAGGTATCTCCCTTTTTATAATAATAGAGATCTCTAGAGCCGATATGGTCCGTAAAAACAAGCCATTTTTCTTTCTTCTTATCATATAGTGCGCCACAAAAGCTACCCTTGAACTTTTTAAAAAACTCATTTCCCTCCCTTAGGTATAGTTCTATTAGGGTCTCTTCCCAATTTAAGTTAGGCTTTAAAAGGGCTTTTTGATTTAAAATCACGCCTTTCAGTACTATGATATAGTCAGTTGTTTCAGTAAATAGACTATCATTCTCAAATTTATTGTTGGAAAAATTTTCGAGGTAGATATCCTTGTAGGCAATGCAATTATGCGGATTAGTTTGAGTTTTCCATGACCTACTAATTTCTTCATTGGAAGAACCTATTGAAATATTGAATCCTCTCATAAATTATTATTAAAAAACACCTAGAAGAGCACTAAATTAAACTCTTTCAAACGTAATTCACCCATTTTATTGATTAACAACAGATATTGTGGTACATATAGCACTAAAGTCATAATTGATTTTGTATTTGACGTTCTTATATTGCAACCAACCCTACCAACTGCTAGCGTATGAACGATAAAGGTTACTGCAATACGCATGCATGCCAGTCAATTTGTAGTTAGCCCCATTCAATACCTCTATAAACGCAAGAGTGCTCAAACGCCGAATCTAATAACTTTGAATCTTAATTAGTTTATCAAGATTTGAATGGAAATTGAAAAAGGGTGAAATGTTGAAGGGGTCATCAAGAAATCGGGTTCTTAAATTTGACCTGACCAAAAGTGACTATTTTAAATTGATTGACCCGCTCTAGCTGCAAGCAGCCCGACTAGAGGTTTTGAAGCATGTTTTCTCAAGATATAGTAGATATTTGATTCAGTGACTTTGAATAAATCATCTGTAACGCTTTGTCTATTCCGACCACAAATGCTGTCTATGTAGACAGTCAGCATTGCATTGAAAATGCTGTTGGTCGTAAATTGTCGAACTACGCGACTATGTACGGTCAGCAGCCCCGAACGTATTGGGCCCCTGTAATTTTCATCCCTTGTTATAATCGGCAATCCGCCTGATAGCAAAGCTTGGACTATTGTTTAATTCAGAAGTCAAGAATGCTATTTCCCAGTTATGTTTAACGCAAAATTCATAAACCGCCTCAATCACGCCATAGCGCACCAATCCATCCCAATTACCGACAATATAATCGTGTCCGGCAATATAGCCACCCGCTTTTACTTTTTTGCTATAGCGCTCTAATTCTTCAAAGGTGGTTTTATAGGAATGAGAGGTATCGATATACACCCAATCAAAATAATCGTCCTTAAAATCATCGACTACCGTTGTCGACAACCCCAAGTTAATCTCGACCGCTTGGTTTTCGGTATAATTCTGAAACCGACCTTCAACTTTTTTTCTTTTGTTTTGATTATACCGTTTGCTCCCCCAAAAGTCGATTAAATGTAATTTTTTTGGTTTGTTTATTGTTAAAATCGAATCTGAAAAATCACCTTCGTCAACTCCTAGCTCGGCCACTACACCTTTTTGTGGTAATATTCGCAACAGTTCTTCCCGTGTTGTCAGGAGCTTGGCGTTTTTTATATGCATTTCACTGAGCTCGAATTTAGGAATAGCCTGCGAAGCTTTAGTGTTTGCTTTTCTCACAATGGGCAGTATTAACCTCTTGTATAAAGATCCTGGTAATCCTCCAAAAAATTGACTTTTTTTCATTTGTTTTTCTTTTTATTGGTTACAATGGTGGCAATATGATAAAGTTTGGGGTTCAAGGGTCATTCATTTTCAATTCATAATGTGCTCAATACAAGCCATAGTCCGCAATCAAGTTATTGAACCCTTTTTTTCAAAAAAATACTTTTTTTATCTTTAAATTTAGTTGTCTTTTCAAAACACGATGGCAGTTCAAAAGATGTTGCTTGCCGAAACAAATTTTCGAGCCATACAAAGCTTTAATCCCAAATAGTTACGGCTTGCGATCATAAAAGTCTATACTTGTTAAGAAGCCTATGAATGTCTTCAATGGAATTATGCATTAGAACATCGATTATCGATAGACTTGGAATAAAATCTTTGTTAAACTGAGAATATTGAATATCCGCAGGCTCTAAAAAGTATAGTTTAACACCTTTGCTCTCAAAACATTTTTTGCAATATATAGCTCTACCCCCAACAGGGTTCATATAGGTGGAAGCACCTAGCTCTTTTGTAATGTTTATCAGACGAATTGATTTTTCTTGACCCTTGGTGTGATGAAACGATTCTGAAGAAAACTTGAAATCTACGTTTATGTTCAGGTATTTTGAAACTAACTTAACTGAAAATGCCGCTAACTCGGCTATGTTGTCGATTTCAGAATAGAAAACTGTTTCCAACAAAGGAAAGACATCGCCGAAAAAGGGTGCTTTTGAATAGGTTTGCCTCATGGTGAGCAATATATTATCAGGATACCCTTTGGATTTACTGGCGATACCCACTTCGTTTATCAACTTATTTTGACTTTTTTTAGAGCACGGTACCGTAAAATAACGTTCTTCATTTTTGAACAGAATTTTGTTTCTATTGATAAAACCTCCCTTAATAAAATTTACATCATCTGCGAAAATGAATACATCAACCGAATTAACCAATTGAAAATATGGTAAATAGGGAAAAAGGTATGGCTGCATCATGGCTACTTTCATGCCTCAAATCAATTGTTTTGCACCCTTAACAACAACCTGCATATCATGTCTACTTCTTCTACCGTAAGATTGAAGTAAAGCGGCAAACAAAATACACGTTTAGATATATCATCCGCCCATTTCAATGGTTTTGATTCCATATATGGTAAGGAGTGCGATAAAGATGGGTAAAAATAACGTCTGCCGAATATTTCATGGACTTTGAGCTCATCAATACATTTTAACAGCAATTCCTCATTATCAAAAACAATGGGATAATAGGCGTAATTTTCTTTTGATGCTTTATGCCACAAAGGCTTAAATGCCTTGAAAGTCTTTAGGTTTTTATCATAACGCTCTGTCAACAATTTACGTTGATTGTGAATGGCTTGAATGTGATTGAAATTGGCCAAACCCATTGCGGCATGAAACTCTGAGTTTTTACCGTTGATTCCCAAATTGTGAAACGTTTCCGGACCGGAGTGACCAAAATTTCGGATATGCGCCAGTTCTTTTAACAACTCTGATTCCTTGGTTATTACCAAACCTCCCTCACCCGAGTGAAACAACTTGGTTGCATGTAAGCTGCAGGTAGAAATATCGCCATAATTAAAAATAGAAGTGCCATTAACCTGTACGCCAAAGGCATGGGCAGCATCATAAATAACTTTGAGCTTATGTTTCTTTGCTATCTTTTCAATGGCTAATACGTCGCAGGGATTGCCATATACATGGGTTGCCACAATGGCTGAAGTTTTAGCGGTAATAGCAGCTTCAATTTTATTGGGATTTATATTTAAGCTTTTTGGATCTATATCAACGTAAACGGGTTTACAATTTTCCCAAACAATACTACTGGTAGTTGCTACATACGTAAACGGTGTAGTGATAATTTCACCTTTTAAATCCAATGCCTTAATAGCCATCTGCAGTGCTACCGTACCATTGGTTACGAACAATAGATGGTCAACGCCCAAATGGTCTTTCAGTTTCATTTCAAGATCACTGGCCAAAGGCCCCATATTGGTTAACCATTGACGTTTCCAAATACCATGCAATAAAATATCATAGTCCTCTTTGGGAGGTATAAAGGGTAAGGTTACTGGTATCATAACTTACGGTTTTTTATAATTGTTATCAGGGCGTACAGAGGACTGGCTTTAAAAAAAGAATGAATCGATAGATAAAAAGCAATTCCGATTAACGAAACTACTATCAATTGAACGAAATTACCATAGTCGGTAAATACATTTACCGAACGGTGCATCAATAAAAAAGTAAGACCGGCCACGACTAAAATGGGTAGCATATCCAATAATTGCTGCTTTGTGCTATAATCGATTAATTTTCCGGCATAATAGGTATTGATCAGCAGACTGACAAGAGAAACGATTACACTACTCCAAACGAGACCAAGCACACCAAATTGAAAGCCTACTATCATGGCTAGAATAAGGATTGACCTTTTAATTATGTCTATTTTCAAAAACAGGTCACTTCTACCATATACCTTAAACACGTTGACGTTAAACGCGTGAATTGGGAATAACATACCCGCTAAGCTTAATATTTGGAAATAGGGCACTGCGGGTATCCATTCAGGTCCGAGCACTGAGTCAAACAAAGGTTCGGCAATAGCTGCCATGCCCAACATCAAGGGCGCAATAATAAAAAATGCCACTCGAAGCAAACTCCTGTAGATTATTGCCAATTTTGGCGTATCGTCCTGCAGTTGGACCAACATGGGGTAGGTAACCTTACCTACGATGTCGGTAATCGTTTGCGAGGGATATTGACTAAATCGCCTTGCCCTTTCATAATAACCCAAGGTCTGCACCGGAAAAAATTTTCCTATGATGATATTGTAACTATTTTTAAAAATTACATCCATCAATCCCGCTAGCATCAACTTGTAGCCAAAATTATAATGGAGTTTCAATTTTTCCTTAGAAAAGTTTAAGCTGGGTTTCCATGACCCTGTTCCCCAAAGTAATATAGAAAAAATGGCTTGCGTGGTCATATACATCAAAACGATACTCCAAACGCCATAATCATTATAGCCAAGAAAAAGACCCACACTAACCCCGATAATAATGCTTGGGACGTTTAAAAGCGCCAACTTTTTAAATAGCATTTCTTTATTTAATATCGCTAATTGTATAGCGGAAAAGGCGGATATGATAAAAGTTAAACAATAAATTCTAATGACGTCAATAAGTATTGTTTGTCCAAAAAAAGATGCAATATAGGGTGCTGCAAAAAACATGATGGCATATACCAGCAAACTCATGGCCATATTCATGTAGAATACTGTAGTAAAATCGGAATCATTCGCATTTTTGGTCCTAATTAGTGAAGCAGACATCCCGCTATCGACCAATGATTTACCAATTCCGATAAATACCGCAATCATTCCCATAAGCCCAAAATCAACCGGCCCCAACCAACGTGCTAAAAGGATCATCGCTAAAAATGAAAGTCCTTTTAAAAAAAACGCCTCGGCTAAGCTCCATACAACCCCGGCTATCGTTTTTTGTTTCAAGGACATTAATCCAACAAATTTTGGAGATAATTGTAATATTCTCCTTTTAGTTCAAAAATTCTTTGCTTTAATTGTTTCTTATCTATCCATTTATAATTTAAGGCAATCTCTTCCAGACAGGCAATCTTTAGCCCTGTTCTTTTTTCAACTGCTTTAACAAACTCAGTTGCTTCTGTTAAAGCTTCGTGGGTACCTGTGTCCAACCAAGCAAAACCACGACTTAAAATTTCCAGTTTTAATTGTGTCCGATCTAAATATTCTTGATTTATAGAGGTAATTTCAAGCTCCCCCCTATCACTGGGTTTTACATTCTTTGCAATTTCTACGACACTGTTGGGATAAAAATATAACCCAACAACGGCATACTTGGATTTGGGATTTTTTGGCTTTTCCTCAATACTTAAAACGTCTTTATTTTCATTGAATTCTACTACACCATACCGCTCAGGATCCGTTACATAATTACCGTAAACCACAGCATTGTTTTGTTCCTCTACGATTTTAATTGCATTGAGCAACAGTTTTTGTAATCCGGCCCCATAAAATATATTATCTCCCAGGATTAAGGAAACATCATCATCGCCGATGAACTCCTCTCCAATTGTAAAAGCCTGTGCCAAACCGTCCGGTGATGGTTGCTCAGCATACGATAATTGAATGCCAAACTGTTTACCAGTCCCCAACAATTTTTTAAAATTTGGTAAATCTTGCGGTGTTGAAATTATCAATATCTCCCTTATGTCAGCAAGCATCAGGACTGACAATGGATAATATATCATTGGCTTGTCATAGATGGGTAGCAATTGCTTACTGACACTCAATGTCAATGGGTGCAATCTTGTACCTGAACCCCCGGCTAATATTATTCCCTTCATGCCTTATTTGTACTGTAATTCATAATATTCTTGGTACGCACCGCTGGTCACATTGCCCAACCACTTCTCATTGGCCAAGTACCAATCAATAGTTTTTGAAAGTCCTTCTTCAAAGGTCACGCTGGGTGACCACCCCAATTCTTTGTTGATTTTAGTGGCGTCTATGGCATACCTCAAATCATGTCCGGGACGGTCTTTGACATAGGTTATCAGTCGCGCACTGCTCCCTTCTTTACGATTTAGTTTTTCGTCCATCTGCCGACAAAGTAGCTTTACCAAATCAATATTTTTCCATTCGTTGAAACCACCAATATTATAGGTTTCCTTGTCTATACCTTTGTGAAAAACAAGGTCGATCGCAATGGCATGGTCAACAACATACAACCAATCTCGGGTATAATTCCCATCTCCGTAAACTGGCAATGGCTTATTGTGAATTATATTATTTATAAATAATGGTATCAGTTTTTCAGGAAATTGGTTAGCTCCGTAGTTATTTGAACAATTGGTGATCACGTAAGGCAGATTATATGTTTCTCCGTAAGCCCTGACAAAATGATCGGAACTGGCTTTAGAGGCAGAGTAGGGTGAATTGGGGTCATACGGGGTCGTTTCTCCAAACAGGCCGGTTTCGCCAAGTGTGCCGTAAACCTCATCGGTACTAATATGGTAAAATCGCTTCCCCAGCCAATTTTCCTTCCATAATGTTATAAAGGCATTTAAGAGTATCATAGTGCCCAAAATATTAGTCTTGGCAAAGGCCAGAGGATCGTTTATCGATCTGTCAACATGAGATTCCGCAGCCAAATGAATCACTCCATCAAAACGGTATTTCTTGAAAATGGTTTTAATATAATTTTCATCTGTGATATCGCCCTTGAGAAACGTATAATTATCCTTTCCTTCTATTTCTATTAGATTTTCCAAATTGCCGGCATAGGTCAAAGCGTCTAAATTATAAACATGATACGCTGGGTACTTATTTACAAATCTTTTGACAACATGGGATCCGATAAAACCAGCTCCCCCGGTAATCAATATGTTCTTTTTTGAAATGGTTTTATCAATCATTTTTAAACAATTCCGTTGAATTATACATTACTGTGTTTGTATTTTCAAACTTAATTTTATCAGACGTTTTTTACGCATGATATTGGCAAAAACAATGGATAGGATGGAATTTTGTTTGAGTTTATACATTTTCCTCAATAGCCAGTTAACAACAAAAATCGATAAATTTTAAGAAAACTTGAGTCGAAGATATTGTACTTAAACAGGTTTGTACTCTAATTTTCGATTAAACACCTAAAAATGATATGATTTGCACAATTTTCTTACAAATCAATCTTTACCCGATGCAAATATTTCAGTGTTTTTTAATGGTCTAATAATGCGTTCATCACAAAATCATTTAAGATTATCCCAATTGGCATACACGATCATGATTTGCTGTGATTGTAATCACCTACGCAAAGGTAATCGTATACAATCACTGATTTTATCGATTATTTACTAATATGGTATTTTAGCTTCACTTCCCCTTTTGGCCATTAAACTTCTTGAGGTATTCCCAATGGTTTGTTTAGGATGGTCTGTATATCTTGTTTAAAGATAAACTATTGCGTCACACGGTTATAAATATCATGAGCTTACACATCTAATTGGGGGCTACTATCTCCCAAAACCGATTAATTCAATTCATCGGCTTTTTGTATCCCATTTAAGAATAGTGGGAATGTATGGTATTAGTGCATTCTAATAAACGGACAATAAGGCAAAACCTCAAAAATTGGTGGAATTTTAATTGTCGTTAAAAGTAAGGTTGGTTTTCTCTAGAATTGGTTGTAAAATCTTTTTTGTTTTGGCATTCACCTGTACCTCCTTCAGACCGTTCAATTGACCAATGTTATGAATATCAGAACCAACAAAGTCAATTAGACCTTCTTCCAACAATTTAAAGGCCATTCGCTTTACTTCTTTGCCATAGTATTTACCAAGGGACAATAAATTCAATTGATATAAAACCCCTTGCTTCTTATACTCGCTATGTTTTAATAGGTTTTCATGTAAATATAGATACCTTTCAGGATGGGCCAAGATTGGAAAATACCCTTGTTTTTTTATTTTTTGTATGGCTTGGTCAAAATTAATTGATGCTTGCAAGTAAGACATTTCCACTAGCAAATGATGACCTTCTATTGGCATAATATCATCGCTCTCCAGAATTGATTCAAAATTGTCATCAATCATGTGCTCCGCGGCTGCTCGCAATGAAATAGCTTTCATGTTTTCTTTTAACAACTCGTCTTTAAGAATCATTAGCGAATTGTTGATTGTTCCCCGATTGTTATGGTAGTAATTATGCATTATATGCGGGGTGGCTATAAAGCTCGAAATACCTAATTCTGCAAATTCCTTAATCAGTGAAATAGATTCTTCAACGGTTTTTGCACCATCGTCAATACCTGGTAAAATGTGATTATGGATATCTACAAAGCCTTCCAAACAATCAACTAAAAAATTTTTGCTGGAAAAAAAATGAAGCATGTAGACAAATAAATTTTTATAGTGACAAAGATATTACTTATGACCAGCATTTGTGAAAAGGCAAAATGTTTTTAGAGTAGACTTTTCTGATTTTCCATTAAACTACCCATAGCTCATAGAAGAGCTGTTTAAAGAACAAATTGACTTTGGTAGCGCAATGTCGTTTATCTAAATTAATGATAGATAAACGTATTTCTTTTACACTGGCTCTAGGTATTCCTATTATTGTCCCAGATTTAAAGAACCGTTAAATTAATCTCCCATTTGTAATTTACCTATTTGTAATCCCCAGTTTTAAACATTAGTGTCATTATCTGTTAAAGGTGATTACATTGCAGTTCGAAATGTTGAAATGGGAATTAAAAGAAAGTAGAAAATCAACCATCAATAAAAAATACTGATTATGATAGAATCGAATGTGATATGCCCCTGTTGCAAAAACAGCAGTATAAGTAAGCGTTACCAAACCTATTGGAAGTGTGATGAATGTGGCGAAAAATATTCTTGTGTCAGTGGCATTCCAAGACTTTATTTAGAAGATTCTCTGGGTAAGGCAGATAAAGAACTTATGGACAATGTCTATAAATATTTGTCATGGTTCTATAATTTTTGGAACCCTTTCTTTATGCTTCCTGTTAGACCAATCAAAGTATCGGTACGTTATTGGATTGTTTATTTTTTAATAGTTTTTTGTCTGGTTTTCTCTGTATATAATCTGATAAATTTAATCGGATTTCGCGGCATTTCCAATATTACAATCTTTGATTTTCTGTGGTTGTTGCCCTTAGCGATTTTTGTGTTTTTACAAATAAGAGACCCACGATATGGCTACTTGTTTTTACTCGCAATACCCATAAAGATTTCACTGGCAATACGTAATTTCAAGCCTCAGAAAACCCATGCCGCTGTACATGCCGATTTTCTAAAAGAATATTTAGAATCGGACCAAAAAGTAAAAACGCTTGATATTGCCAGTGGTAGTGGCAACTCTCTTTTTAGGCATGGTTATATGAAGTTAAATGCGGAGTATACTGCGGTAGACCTTGCTGAAGGTATGATTGTACAAGGAAGACGTCTAATGAGCAAGCAGAAGGCTCCCGCAGATTTCATTTTGGCTGACGCAACAAACCTTCCCTTTAAGTCTGATACGTTTGATATTAGCACAAATTATGGGGCAGTTAATGGTTTTTCAGACCCAAAAACTGCTCTGGCAGAGATGGTTAGAGTGACCAAAAAAGGTGGAAAAATCCTTTTCCTGGACGAACAAGAATATGAAGCGGCCAATTGGTTGGAACATTTTTATTTTAAAAAGGTATTTGCTTATCACAACACAACTATAGGATGTCCTGTCGATTTGCTACCGGATAACCTTGAGGATGTTCAAGTACATCAAGTATATGAGTTTGTTTATATATGTACTGCGAGAAAGAAAATGTAATCAAGTCGGGGCCGTTCAATACAGAAAGGGTGGTTTCAACCCATTTTATAACGTCATTTTGATTGAAAAGAAGCCACTCTAATATCAAAACTGTTAAGGTTTGGGTCATTTTTTGCCTATCGATATCTTAATTCCGGCAAACAAAGGACTAGAGGGCGTTAGGGGTTGAAAACAGGTGAAAACATTTGTTTTCTCTTGATAGGAGAATACTTTAAATAACCATGCTCTTTGATATTTATGCAAGTAGTTGAATCATCATCCTATGAATCGACTGCTGATTTCTGAAGATAGTATATCAGGTCTTTCTCAGTATCGATGCTACAAGTAAGAGTCTCCCTTCATACGTAGCATTAATCCTGGTTTTCGATAAAATCCATGGTCTTCAAAATTGTGGAAAGAGCGATTTTCGAATATCTGGGATATAGCGTTTCGAAAGTATCCCCATCTTCGATTCCCATGGCTTCTTGAAATAGGATGATACCTCGGTCATATTCTTCGTCAATAATATGCGTAGTTACACCGGTCACCTTGACACCGTAATCCAGGGCATCGTGAATAGCTGTTTTTGTTCCACGAAAACTGGGAAGAAGAGAAGGATGTACATTAATTATTTTATTGGGGAAAGCATTTAAGATGTCTTTTCGAATCAGATGGGCGTATCCTAATAAAAAAATATGCGTAACGTCATGAAGCTTCAGTTTTTCCAAAATCTTCAACTGATATAATCGCTTAGTTTCAAACTGTTCCGGTTTAATTAAAAGTGTATTCACACCATTTTTTTTAGCTAAATCGGCTGCCCCACACGGCTCAGATTCATACAATACCAGCCCAATCTTATGGATTTGTTTTTGCTCTTCATAGGTTTGTATAACATCTTTGGCATTCCTTCCCCATGAACTGCATAGAAATGCCCACTTAATATTTGTCATTTCAATAGTTATATTTTATCATACTTGGCGATTTTCTCAGTCGACAATTACAACACATTACCTGAAAAAAATTAAGAGTCTCCATTCTTGAACAAAAAAAATAAAAATGTCCTTACCTCAGATTTGGCTGTGATGTGAAAATATCGCAACAGGTCTCCTAATGATTGAGGTCAATAGAAAACCCGTTAAAATAGACATTTCAAAAACTCACACAAAGAATCAAAAAGAAGATTTAATAAATACTCTTTTCAGTTCTATTACTCAGTATAGCTTATACCTTTTTCGAGATATTTTGAAATAACATATAAATATTAAAATGAGATTATTTTAAATGCAGATCGTCTATTCTTCTGATGCTTTTCTTCTGGACAAGACACTCCATCATCACACTCATTGGTTAGTTGTTGTTCGCCAAAAGCCTCTTGAGCTATCTGACTCTCTTTTATGCCTTCTGATAAAATGTAAGATACCGTTCGAGCCATTCTACGCTCAGAAAGCCATTGATTGTATTCATCCGTCCCCCGGGCGTCAGTATGGGCAGCTACTTCAATTTTAAGGGTAGGATTATCTTTTAAAATCTGTATCAATTTGTCAAGTAAGTCTTTATCCTCGGTACTTAGATAGGAAGAGTTCAAAGTGAAATAGACCTTACCCAGACCATCAATCTGCTCCTGTAAAGCTTTTCTTCTGGCTTCTTCAGCTTCTTTCTTGGCCTTTTCTTCTGCAGCCAATCGCTCTGCTTCCCGCTGCCTTTCAAGCTCTTCAGCCAGTCTTCTGGCTTCTTCCTCTGCCCTTTTGGCTTCGGCAATGGAATCTTGAATACGTTGTTGCTCTGCTTCCATTTCTTGAATTTGGGCCAATTTTTCCTTTCCCTTTCTGGTTAACTCTTTTTCGATTCCGAATTGATACACGACGCCCGCTGCATGTTGAATATGATTGGTGACACCATCCTCGATTTTCATGGCCCATTTACCGGAGGAGTTAAAATCCAATCCCCAGTTATCGGTAATCCAAGTTCTAAAACCGACAACTGCGTTATAAGTGCCCCGACCCTCATTATTCGCATCGGTATATCCAACGCCCACTCCAACATAGGGGTCGAAAAATCCGGTCTGTCCTAAAATTTGATTGAGGTCGTAGCTGGCGCGAAAGTCAATGGCATAGTAGTCTATTTCCTCTGCATTGACCACGCCATCAACAATTTTTCCTTCTTGGTATTTATTATAGGTTCCTATGGCCTCTAAACCAAAACCTCCCTTGAAATACCTGCCGACACTCAATCTTGAAGGGTGGGGAACGATGTTCCAATTGTCGCTGATGTTGAGTACATTTTCAAATTCTGAACCTGCATCATCAACGGCGTTAAAACCAACGCCAATAATCCAAGAGCTGACGACCATGCTGTCCTTTTTAGTGAGTGTTGGAATCTCTTGCGCATGGACCGATACGGTCAAAAAGAAGATATAAATAACCAAAAAAATCGGCAAAGCTCTCATAAACAGTCATTTGGGGTTGTAAATGTCAAAGGTAGCGCAAATTCACAAAAGAGTGGAAAAGAGTCTCTGAAAAGACGAATACTTCGATAAATTGCGAGCAGTTTATTTACTGCCAATGGAAATCGATTTTTTTGTCCGTTTTGGGCATTTTGTACACTGAAAAAGGATAAATCACAACCTCTTTGCCGACATTTTGATTTGCGGGTCTGTTCTTTATCACAATATCGTATGATTCTTCTGATTCTTGCTTTTTTTCAGGATGTGGCATACGACTCCCTTTAAGAGCGCCCGCACAAACTATCACTGCCATTTCATTGTCAAAATCGATGTCTGGCACAGGCAATCCAGGTTTTCGGGTTTGATTCACTTTAGAGAAAAACGCCATCAAACTTTTCTCATCCCTTATTACCATTGCTTGCTTCTCTTCCACCGGAAAATAAGAATCTTCAAGTACAAGTTGCAATTCATTGTTGGAAGCTTCCATTTTGGTATTGGCTTTCTGGCTTTTGCAAGAAAAAGCAATCAAAACACCCAACAAACATATATATCTTGCAATCATCAATAGGTGTTTTTGAACCGTGACCTATAAGCGCTTTCGTAAACCTCTTCGTATAGTGGAAGGATATTCAGAATATCAAACTTGGTGGCCTGTTCGTAAGCATTTTGTTTGAACTCTTCTAAAACTTTGTCGCTTTTCAAAATATGCAGCGCGTTCTTTGCCATCTCTTCTACATTGCCCACATCGCTCAAAAAGCCGGTGACACCATGTTTGTTGACTTCTGGAATGCCGCCTACATTGCTTGAAATCACTGCTACCCTATTGATCATGGCTTCAAGGGCCGCCAGACCAAAACTCTCAGATGCTGATGGCAGTAAGAAAAGGTCAGTAAAGCACAAGATTCTATCAATCTCAGTACTGTTGCCCAAGAAAAGTACCTTGTCGCTGATGCCGAGATCAGCGCACAACTGTTCGGCATGCTCTTTTTCTGGCCCTTCACCGACCATGATGAGTTTGGCAGGAATTTCTTTCTGAACCTCATAAAAAATCTTTACCACATCGGGTATTCGCTTGACTTTTCTGAAATTACTGATATGCGTCAAGATTCGCTCATCTTCGTTTGCCATCATCGAGCGCTGACAATCCGTGTAGTCTTGCGGATACTTTTTGATGTCAATAAAATTGGGTATCACCTCGATCTCCTTATCCGTTTCAAAAAACTCTAGTGTTTGTTGCTTCAGGCTCTCTGAAACCGAGGTCACAATATCTGATTTGTTGATACTGAACGTTACCGCTGGTTTATAATTCGGGTGATTGCCCACCAAGGTGATGTCCGTACCGTGCAAGGTGGTTATCATGGGAATGAATATTCCCTCTACTTGTAACATTTTCTTGGCCATGTAGCCCGCGTAGGCATGGGGAATGGCATAGTGAACATGCAAAAGTTCTATTTCATGGTTTTTGATGGTATCCACTAACTTGCTCGAGAGTGCAAGCTCGTAGGGCTGATAATGAAAAAGAGGATACTCAGGTACATGTACTTCGTGAAAGTGTATGTTGTTGTTCAGCAACTCAAGGCGAACAGGTTGTCTGTAGGTTACAAAATGTACTTCATGGCCTCTTTCGGCCAAGGCGATTCCCAATTCAGTGGCCACAACACCACTGCCGCCAAAGGTTGGGTAGCAGACGATAGCTATTTTCATGTTAACAAATCTAGCCCAATATTTTGAGGTTAATTGATAATGGAATCATAAATCACCTGCTGAATCCGTGTCCTGAGACCAGATTTCACGAGCAATCGATTGCTAGAGCTTGGGTAGGTTCTGTTGGATAAAAACACATAGACCAGCTCTTCATCAGGGTCTGCCCATGTATAGGTGCCCGTAAAACCACTATGGCCAAAACTCTTGCGGGAAACACACCCACAGGTCGGGCCTTTGTCTTTTAGCTGTGGCTTGTCAAAGCCGACACCCCGCCGCACCTCTTTGTTGCAGAAATAACAGGTGTTGAACTTCTGTATGGTGCGCTCATCCAAATATTGTTGACCGCCATAATATCCGCCTTGCAGGTACATCTGCATAATTTTGGCCACATCGTTGGCATTGCTGAAAAGTCCGGCATGCCCCCCTACTCCACCCTGCATGGCCGCGCCCATGTCATGAACGTAGCCTTGAACGGTTTGATATCTGTAATAATTGTCTTCCTCAGAAGGAACAATCAGTGACTTGTCATATTTTTCAGCAGCATTGAACATCGTTTTTGTGGCTCCTAATGGGGTGTACAAAAAATTGTCCGTCAACTTATCCAAAGGTTGTCCGTAGGTATCTTCAATATACTTTTTGAAGACATAGTAGGCGACATCGCTGTATCGGTAACGGTTCGACTTCAATTCTTGCCTACCGATACGATTGTAGATGGAATCGTTATAGGCATCCGTCAAATAAAGATTTTCATGCACTTTAATGGAATAACCAGGTTCTGGTCGAAAGCGATAAAACTCTTCTGAAGGCTTTCGGTTTTTGTTCAGGGTATCCACATAAAAAGCTATCCAAGCGGGCAATCTACCATAGTGTGAAAGTGACTTGAGCACCGTCACGTCTTTCAGTTCTGATTCACCGTATTCTGGAATCAAATCTTGAAACGTATCGTTCAACCTAATTTTACCTTCCTCCTCCATTCTCATGATGTTGGGAAGAGTGGACAGTATTTTGGTCAGCGAGGCCAAATCGTAGATATGGTCTTCTGTAATACTGTCTTTGGAGTCATAGGTGGGCTTCCCGAAATTTTTATGGTATATCACTTTGCCCTTACGGGCCACCAACACTTGTGCACCGGGAAACATCAACGAATCCATGCCTTGTTGCACTAGGGTATCCACTAGGGAAAGTCCTTCAGAGTCCATGCCGACCCTTTCGGGAAAGCTGTAGCCCAATCGGGCAATGGCCTTTGTATCGATTCCGCCACCAACTTTGAACTCTGAATTGATGGTCACTGGAAGCCTACCCCTCGCTGCAATGGCACCAAAAATCAATTCAGCAGCTTTTTGCTGGGCAATAGCACTGTTTTGATAGGCGGAAACCACCACATCAATGTAGTTGAAATCGAAAACTTCTGAGAGCATGTATGGTTTGGCAAATGAGACCAAAATGGAGTTGCTGGTTCTCAGTTTCGCAATTTCCTGAATCCAAAAACGCTCATTTTCGGTAAGCTGATGTTTCTTCCACGGATTTTCATTGCTTTCGTGAAGACCTATGATAACCAAGTTGAAATCACTTAATTTTTGTTTATATGAAGCAATATCTTTGGCCTCAATGAACGTGATGTCTTCATAGCGCTTCAATGCTTGTAAAAAAGTGTCTCCCGAGGCATCACCAAATTTTACATAGGCAATTTTCTTGTTATCCAATTTTCTGATCGGTATCAGTGAAATCTTGTTTTTGACCAAAGTCAAGGCATTTTCAATTGCCCGTTCATAAACCACATCGTTCTTGACCCCATTTAATTCTTCGTATAATTCTTCCAATTTTATCGGCTTGTAAAGATGTAGCCCAGCCTTATACTTGGCCATCAATATTTTCTTGACCGAAGTTTCAAGTCGTTGTTCGCTCAAAACTCCTTGTTCATGTGCCTGTCTAAGCTTTACTATGGATTTTTCAACATCTTGCGGCATCAACAACATATCATTGCCCGCCAAGAATGCCATCAATTCTACATCACCTGGTTCAGTTGTTTTTGTAACGCCTTTCATGTTCAGGGCATCCGTGAAAACCAACCCTTGATAGTTTAGTTCATTTTTCAACAAATCAGTGACAATGTTGCCTGATAAGGAGGATGGGTGGTCAGGCTTGTTTTCCAATGCCGGTACATTCAGGTGTGCCACCATGATGCTGCTCAAACCGCTATCCAATGTTTTTTTGTAGGGATAAAGTTCAACACTATCCAACCGTTCCCTAGTGAAATCAATCAAAGGAAGAGCCTGATGCGAATCGGTTGCGGTATCGCCATGCCCGGGAAAATGCTTACCGCTTGAAAGGATGCCCGCGCGTTCAAAACCCCTCACGAAAGCTAATGCTTTCTCGGCCACATTCTGGGGATCTTCGCCAAAAGAGCGGTTTCCTATTATTGGGTTATCAGGATTGATGTTCACGTCCAACACCGGGGCAAAATTGATGTGGGCCCCTATTCTTGTGCAGTGCTTTCCAATTTGATAGGCGACCTCTTCAACCACACTGCTATCTTGAATGGCACCCAAGGTCATGTTCCAAGGGAAAGCATAGGTAGAGTCCAACCGCATGGCCAGCCCCCACTCGGCATCCATCCCGATCAGAAGGGGCAATTTTGATGCAGTCTGAAATTTATTTGTCAGCTGGGCCTGTCGTACTGGGCCTCCCTTTGAAAAAATCACCCCGCCAAGATGGTGCTTTTCAATCAGTGCTTTAATGCGGTCAACAGCTGATTTATTTTGGTTTGATGCCGCACTGACCATGAACAATTGCCCGATTTTCTCTTCGAGAGACATGGTGGCGTACTTGGCTTCGACCCAGTTCATCTGCGCCAAAGAATCCTTCGCCTGTAACGGATTATGTTGTGGGAATAGAAATATTGCGGAAAGCTGAAAAAAAACGAATACGAGTTTTTTCATGTGTTTAAAATTTTTAACCTACTATAAATAAGTTGTTTAAAAATTTGAGAACCCATGCGACCACTCGTTACACTCGTTCTCCCATGAATTTGTTTTAATCACCACACTGTGTGTAATTTTTGATTAAAAAAATCCATGCTCGTTTCATTGAACTAATCTGTTTGTTTGGGGTATGCAATTAGGATACCAAAAATAGGTTTTTCATCGAACTTCGCTCTAAAAATGTGGTGTATGGCCGTTTTTGATACGTTATCTCACATAAACCGGGCATGCCAGCTTTCAGAGGCAGGCACTTCCCAATGTTCAAGAAATTCGCCTTTGGTAGCGACCAAATTGTTGAAAACCACAGTATTTTTTGACACTGCTCTTTGTTTGGCCATCTTTTTGAAGTCTTGTAAGGATTTGTAGGCCACATATTCACCATTCTTGTACGAGACGTTCATTTTGTCCAACAAATCGACCCCATATTTCTTTTCTATGGATTGGATAAAATGTACCGAGGCATCGATGCTACAGCCCGAGGCACTGGCCTGTGACTGATCCAGCCCAATGACGATAAAACGATTGTATGGAAGCTCGAACCCTGCTTTTAAAGCACTGCCATGGGCTGTCCACTGCTTGAGAAAATCACCGATTGCAGGTTTCAGTTCAGCAAGTTCGTCTTCAGAAAACGTTCGGTTGCACTGGTAAATCCAGATTCTGGCATCATCGGGAAGGGTATCGAAATCTACAAGCATAGTTCTGTTTTTTAGGTTTACACCCCTAAAGTCCCCTCAAGGGGATAATCCATTATTTTAAAACTTGACAAAATTGAATTTATAAATCCTCAGCATTTGCAATCAACTCAGCTACATCCAAAACTGCGATGGATGCCTCTTTTTCCTTGCCTTTCACGCCATCGGTCATCATGGTGTTGCAGAATGGGCATGCGGCGGCAATAATGTCGGGTTTGGTATCCAAGGCCTGTTCTGTTCTTTCAATATTGACATCCTTATCGCCTTTTTCGGGCTCCTTGAACATTTGTGCACCACCAGCTCCACAGCACAAGCCTCTTTTTCGGCAGTTCTTCATCTCTACCAGTTCGGCATCCAGTTTTTGAATCAGTTCCCTTGGGACTTCAAAAACGCCGTTTGCACGCCCCAGATAGCACGGATCATGGTAGGTGATGCGCTTGCCTTTATAGGTGCCGCCTTCCAGAGTAATCCTTCCTTCATCAATCAATTGCTTTAAAAATTGGGTATGGTGCACTACTTCATAGTTGCCACCCAGACCCGGATACTCATTTTTGATGGTATTAAAGCAGTGCGGGCATGCCGTAACGATTTTCTGTATTTCATAACCGTTAAGCACCTCGATATTGGTCACCGCCTGCATCTGGAACAAAAATTCATTGCCAGCACGTTTTGCCGGATCACCGGTACAGCTCTCTTCTGTGCCCAACACGGCAAAACTGATGTTGGCCTTGTTCAAAATTTTGACAAAAGCCTTTGTAATCTTTTTGGCCCGGTCATCAAAACTGCCTGCACAGCCCACCCAAAACAGCACTTCTGGCTTCTTGCCCTCTGCAAAAAGTGATGCCATGGTCGGTACGTTCATATCATTTGCCATTTTTTGCGATTATGATTCTTGTGCCCAATTCAATCGGTCCATTTGATTAAAGGGCCATGGGGCACCATTGTTTTCAACATTACCCATCATATTGTTCAGTTCGTTCGGGGCGGCAGATTGTTCCATGACCAAATACTGTCGCATCGATACGATGATGCTCAACGGGTCTATGCTCACGGGGCATGCCTCTACACAGGCATTGCAAGTGGTGCAGGCCCATAATTCTTCCCTAGTGATGTAATCATCCAACAACTGCTTGCCGTCAGGTTCAAAAGTGCCCTTATTGGCGTCCATATTTTTGCCCACCTCCTCTAATCGGTCACGGGTATCCATCATGATTTTACGGGGTGATAACTTTTTGCCTGTCTGGTTTGCGGGGCATTCTGCAGTGCAACGCCCACATTCGGTACAGGTATATGCATTTAAAAGCTGTACCCTGCTTAGATCCATCACATCGGAAGCTCCGAACTTTTCAGGCTCGCTTGCATTGGTATCATCCGCTGGTGCCGCAAAAGGGTCGGCACTGGGATCCATCATCAACTTCACCTCTTGGGTCACCGAATCGAGGTTGTTGAACTCACCCTGCGGTCTTAACCTTCCATAATAGGTGTTCGGAAATGCCAATAAAATATGCAGGTGCTTTGAATAATAGAGATAGTTCAAAAAGAACAGAATTCCCAGAATGTGCAGCCACCAAGCGGTTCGTTCTACCAAAATCAAATTTTGCGCGGACATTCCTTCAAAAAGCGGAACTATATACTGGCTAACAGGAAAACTGCCTGCCTCACTGTAATGTTCGGCCCCCATACGCTGTAATTGCAAATCGGAAGCGTTCATGGTCAAAAACAAGACCATCAAAATCAATTCGATGTATAAAATCCAGTTGGCATCGGTCTTGGGCCAGCCTTTCATTTCAGGCTTGATAAAGCGTTGCAGGCGTATGACATTTCTCCGCAACCAGAAAATGACCACAGCCACTATAACCAAAAGGGCCAATATTTCGAAGGAAGCAATCAAAAAATCATAAAATCCGCCCATAAAGGCAAAAATCCGATGCGTGCCCAAAAGTCCATCAATGATGATTTCAAGCACTTCAATGTTAATGATGATAAAGCCTACATAAACGATGATATGCATCAACCCAGCAATGGGCCGAACGACCATCTTGGTTTGCCCCAAAGCAATTCGGGCCATATTCTTAAAGCGTTGTGGAGCATTATCTGAAACATCGACGTCACGACCCAATTTGATGTTACGTACCAACTTCTTGACGTTTTTGGTAAAAAAACCAATGCCTATCACTAGGGCTACGAGAAATATGATGTTGGGAAGGTATTGCATCAATTGTTGTCCAAATTTTCGGCTGGGTCGTCTTCAGGAACCGCATATTCTTTCTGTTTCTTACCAAAAACGGAGACGTTGACATACCGTTTGGGGTTCAACCTAAAATCTTGCAGCAACAAATCCAATTCTCTAGAGGCTTCCGCCAGATTATTGTACAGCTCTTCATCGTTCACCATTTTACCCAGTGACCCTTGCCCATTTTCAATTTTTTGAAGCACCCCATTAAAATTGTTCAGTGATGTCTGCAACTCGGCAATGGTTTTATCCATCCCGGCATTTGACAACGATTCTGAAAGCTTGGCAAAATTCGCCGACATGGTGCTGAAGTTCTTGATGCTGCTGTCCAGTTCTCTTTGGTTATCGCCCAACAACTGGTTCAGTTTATTGGCACTGTTTTGAAAGCTGGTTATCAATTGATTGAGTCCGGCGATACCTTCACGTAGCTCTTTTTTGGTCGGCTCATCTAAAATATCATTGACATTCATCAGCAACGTGTCTGCATGTGAGACCGCACCCTCGACCTTTGTTTGAAGTGGGGTGAGCCTTTCTTGTACCAAAGCAGTAATACCAGGCCGTACATCAGCCTGTAAGGTGTCGCCCGATTTGGCATTGGGTGCCCCATCAAAAACCGGTTTTATCTGAATACCCTTACCACCGATAATACCTGTATCGTATAATTGTGCCTTGCTGTTTTTAGAGAAGGGAAAGTCATTGCTCACCGAGAACGTCACTAAAAGCTTACCTGAAGAATCCTTGAACTTTATGCTCATTACGTTGCCTACGGCCAACCCATTAATGGTCACTTGTGTGCCGGGCTGAAGCCCCCCTACGTCATCGTAAACAGCGTAAAATGTTCTGCTGTTATCAAAGATGGAGTTCGATTTTAGGTAACTGTATCCCAAAATGAACAGAAAAATACCCACCAAAACGATAATTGCAGTCTTTACTTCTCGGGATAGTCTCAAAAGAGTTGGTTTACAGTTCTAAACAAAAGTAGAAATAATTTATGAAGAAAATTATTGCTCACCTACAATCTGCAAAGCCTCGTTCAAAGGTATTCTGTTACCGTCTTTGTAGGCCACGATGTATGATGTGGTGTACCCTTTGGCATCTGCATTGGATTTCAACAGTTTGGCCTTAAAATATGAGTCGGTTTCACCGTACATATACCGAAAAAGGTTGTTGAAGGGTTCTTTTGAAAGCGTATTCAATCCGTTGAAATAGTCACCATCAAGTGGAATCACTTTTGAGCTTGCCATCAGCTGCACTTTAAAAGTAATGTTGGCCTCTGATTTTGGGCCAGTATTTTCAGCAATCTTGACATCATCTTTTTTTACGATTTTGGGCTTCGGTGTGGTATCGACAACCTCATTTTCTTTCTGTGGAAGTGCCTCTTCCGCAGAATCGGATTTTTCTTCCTCACCATTGGTGCCTGCTTTCTCAACCGCTTCTTTTTCAACCATAGGCTGCTGCTCTTTTACCTCAGGCTCAACTTGTGCAATGCTGGGGGCGTCTTCTAGTACCGTTCCGGTATCAATGCTATTTTTGTATTGTAAAATCGCTTCGGCTATCGCCTTTCCCATTTCTTGTTGGCCTTTTTTTGAATTGAGGTACGCACCCTCATTTTTGTTGGTCAGAAATCCGGTCTCAACCAATACACTGGGCATAAACGTTTGGTGCAATACAATAAAACCTGCCTGTTTCACCTTTCGGTCTTTTCGTTTGAGACTGCCTGTGAAATTATCCTGCATGAACTTCGCCAGTTGAATACTTTGATCTAAAAACTCTTCTTGCATGATGGTCAGACCGATAACGGACTCTGGGGAGTTGATATCATATTCGGCATATCGCTCCTCATAATTGTCTTCTAAATAAATGACCGAGTTTTCCTTTTTTGCGACTTCAAAGTTTTGCTTGTTGGCGTGCAGGCCCAATACAAAAGTTCCAGCGCCGTAGGCATCAGAATTATGTGAATCGCAATGTACCGAAACAAATAGGTCTGCATTTGCCTTATTGGCAATCTCACCCCTTTCAAAAAGGTCAACGAACTTATCCTCATCCCTTGTATAAATGACCTTGACCCCTTTTTCTTTTTCTAAAATCTTACCGACCTCGAGCACAATGTTCAACGCAATGTTCTTCTCTAGATAGCCATTGCCCAAATTGCCAGGGTCGTGCCCCCCGTGACCTGCATCCAAAACCACAACAAATTCGTTCGCCAAAGGTGGTATGGTATCATTTTTGGTAAAGGAAAATAGAAGAAAAAAAGCGACTAAAAACAACCCTTTTCTAATCATATAAAAACTGTTTTTCCAATGAATTTTCAAGGTTAAATTTATGGTAACACCAAAGTAATGGAACAAAAAATATATGTAAGTTTGGTCACCAAAAACCGAGCCAAGCCTTCACAAAAATAGGATTTATCGCCTTGCAATCAAACAATCACTTTTTTCTTTACCTATTTCTGGCGATGAGCAGCTTGGGTTGGTTGAATGCCCAAGAAGACCAAATTGTACCCTTGCCCGTCAAGGCAGAAAGAGATAGCATCACTGCGCCGATATTGACGTACAATCCGATTTTGGGCAAGAAACAGACCGATACTGTTGAAGTTGATTCCACTGGAGGAAAACAACCTTTGATTCTTGATCAAATCAAGTACAAGGCCAAGGATTATGTGCGGCTGAGCAAGAAAGAGCAAAAAATATACCTCTACAACGAAGCTGAACTCTACTATCAAGATACTGAGCTAAAGGCCGGTATCATTGTTATGGATTATGTCAAAAACGAGGTCTATGCGGGAAGGATAAGAAATCCCGCTGATAGCACCTTCTCACAATTGCCAATTTTCTCTCAAGGCGACCAAGTGGTCATACCCGACTCAATACGGTTCAATTTTGATACCAAAAAGGCACTGATATGGAATTCAAGAACAGAGCAGCAAGCAGCTGCCGGCTCTTTTGGCAGTGATGCCATGAAGGTCTTGGCAGAGGTCACCAAAAAGGAAAACGACTCTGTATATTTTATGAAGGATGCGAAAATCACCACCTCAAAAGACACCATTGATCCCGATTACTATATTCGGGTGCGAAAGGCAAAATTTGTTCCGGGCAAAAAAGTCATCGCCGGTTTCAGCAATTTCTATTTGGTTGATGTGCCAACGCCTATTGCCTTGCCCTTTGCCTACTTTCCGTTGACGACAGGGCGTTCAGCAGGACTGATTTTCCCGACCTTTGGCAATGACCCGCAACGGGGGTATTTCATTCAGAACGGAGGGTACTATTTTCCTATCAGTGATTATGTGGACTTCAGTATTTTGGGTGATTTTTTCACCAATGGCAGCTATGGTTTTAGAACGCAATCCATTTATGCAAAACGCTATCGCTTTCGGGGTAACATCAATTTCAGGTTTGAAAATCTGATAGTCAGTCAAAAGGGCTTTTCAGACTTTACGAGAACCACCATCTACAATCTGCAGATTTCACATTCGCAGGATCCAAAGGCCAATCCGAATTCCAGGTTTTCGGCTTCCGTGAATCTGGGCAGCAGTAACTATTTTACCGCTTCTGCAAATCAAATAAATTTGGCGAATACACAGAACAACAATCTTTCATCCTCCATCACCTATTCAAAGACCTTCCCCAGTTATCCATCGGTAAACCTTAATATTTCTGCCACGCATAACCAAAACACCAACACAGAGGCCATTAACCTGACATTGCCCACATTACAGGCCAGTGTAGAACGTGTATTTCCTTTTGCCAAACGTGAGGGTATCAGAAGGGGCATTATCCAAAATGTCAACCTGCAATACAATTTGAGGGCTGAAAACCGTATCACCACCACCGACTCGTTGTTCTTGACCCCCAGAATGTTCGATGATGCCAGGGTTGGGGCCAGACACACCGTTCCATTGAGCACAAACTTTAAAGTGGCCAAATACTTCAGCGTCAGTCTTGGGGCCAACTACGAAGATATTTGGACATTGGAAACCTTCGAAAGGGGATTGGACCCCGAAGACCCCGAAAGCAACCGTGAAGTGGTGTTAGATACCATTTCGGGCTTTGACCGTTACAATCGCTACGGTCTCAATGCGAGCATCGGTACTACATTGTACGGAACCTTTAATTTTGGTGAGGATAAAAAAATACAGGCCATCCGCCACGTGATGCGTCCCGCAATTGGCTGGGGGTTCACCCCTTCATTCGAGCAGTTTTATGAAACTTATGAGAATTCAGATGGAGAAGATGTGCTTTACAGCCGTTTTGAGGGCACATTGAACGGTGCACCAAGCTTGAACAAATCCAATTCATTGAGTTTTTCATTGCAGAACACCCTTGAGGCAAAGGTTAGGGACAAAGATTCAACAGCCACCGAACCAAAAAAGATTTCATTGTTGAGCAATCTCAATTTTGCGACATCCTACAATTTCGAAGCTGATTCACTAAAGTTGGCCCCGATAAGCTTTAATGGTGGAACCACCTTGCTGCAAAACAAAATGTCGATAAACTTTTCGGGCAGTTTAGACCCTTATGCCATTGACAACAATGGTAGACGCATCAATGTTTTGAACATCAACAACGGTGGGGGTATCGCACGGTTGACCCGAGCCAGTATGAACGTCGGTTATTCGTTGAGCAACGAAACTTTCAAAAAAAAGGAGGCAGGAGCAAAAGTTGAAGATGATGAAGACGGCAACGATTATTACAGAGCAGCCAGTGGTGGGCGAACCGATGACCTTTTTGGAGAAGGATTTGATACGGCCATAGACAGAGGTTTTGATGAACGGAAAAAAGACGATGAGGATACGGAAACACCCATCTATGGAAACAAATTGCCATGGGATCTACGATTGGCCTATGCCACCACCTATAACAACAGCAACAGGCAAGGAGAGTTCACCAATAATTCGTTGATGTTTTCGGGCAATATCACCCTGACACCAAAATGGCAGCTGGGTTTTTCTTCTGGTTATGATTTCAAGGGGAAGGGATTTACATTGACCCAATTCAGGTTTCAACGAAATTTGGGTAGTTTTGACCTCCGTTTCAATTGGGTGCCTTTTGGAAATAATGAACGTTGGGATTTCTTTATTGGAATCAGCAGCTCAATACTACAAGATTTGAAATGGGAACAGCGCAGCCAACGTAGATTGGGAAGGCGTTAGATAATTTGAAAAAAGTAAAAATCATTCGACCATGAAAACAATCATCAATACTAAAAAAGCGCCTGCCCCGATAGGGCCCTACAATCAAGCCGTTCTTATCAAAGACACGCTTTATATCTCAGGCCAAATACCCATTGATCCATCAACTGGAAACTTGGTCGAAGGTGATATCAAGGCCGAGACCAAACAATCAATGGAAAATTTGAAGGCTATTTTAGAAGAAGCCGACATGACCTTTGAAAATGTGGCCAAAAGCACCATTTTTCTAAAAGACATGCACCAATTCGGTGAAGTGAACCAAATCTACGGCAGTTATTTTGATGCTGACACTGCACCAGCTAGGGAAACGGTAGAAGTGGCCAACCTTCCCAAATTTGTCAATGTAGAGATCTCGATGGTCGCGGTAAAAAGCTAAACATTTTCTATTTGATAGATTTTTCGCTCCCTGTCTTCCGAAAGGCCGGTCCGCGGAAATGAAAATTCTAAACTAGATAGTGCTTTTGTGAAACTCTACCAGCCCATCGATGGGGCGTTGTCTGATGACCCCGAGTATCAAATCATTGCGCTCTATCACCGTGGCCAGTTCTTCACGTAAATAATGTGCAATACTGCCAACAAAACTGATAGGCACCTTGGTGGCCAACTCAAACTGCATGATGTAGTTGTTCACAAACTGCTGAAAAGCCTTATCGATGACTCCTCGGCAATAGGCATGCTCTTTGTTCTCGACGATAAAGCGGGCAAAAGTGGCCAAATAGGTGTTAGGGTTGGGCTGTTTGTATAAGTGTTCCTTGATATTGTCAGCATCCAAATCATATTCTTTGACAAACTTGATGCCCAAATCTTGGGGCATTTTGTGAAAGTAGTAGTCGCGGAGCAGTTTTCTTCCGAAAAAATTACCGCTACCGTCATCCATCAAGATATAACCTAAAGAAGTTACCTTTTGAAACAATTGATGCCCATCATAATAACTGCAATTAGAGCCTGTGCCCAATATGCACACAATACCTTGGTGACCGATTTTGGTTGTAGCGTAGATCGCTGCGAACGTATCTTCACGAACCTCAGCTTTGGCATTTGGGAAAAAATCCTTGAAAATTTCCTTTAAGAATAATTTCATGCGGTCTGTACCGCAGCCAGCTCCATAAAAATACAATTGGGTGACTTTCTCCTTGTTCTTTGAAATCTCAAAATTGTTGGCCAGACGATCTTCGATGACCTCACGTGTCAGCACTTCAGGGCTCAACCCAAGGGTTTGGGTAGTGAACAATTGTTCGCCTTTATCATTAAGGGCGATCCAATCAGATTTGGTCGCGCCACTATCTACAATCAATACCATTGGTCAGTTATAAAAAAGAAACACCTTAAAATAGGCATTTTAGCCGACTTTAAGGTGCTCTAAAGTTAAAGGGCCTATAAACTGCCCACGTGTTGCATCAAATCAACCATCTTGTGTGAGAAGCCTGCTTCATTGTCGTACCATGAAATGACTTTGAAGAATTTTGGGTTCAGCTCAATGCCGGCTCCGGCATCAAAAATACTGGTGCGGGCATCGCCAACAAAATCTTGTGATACCACGGGTTCATCGGTATATCCTAAAATTCCTTTTAGATCTCCCTCGGATGCTTTTTTGAAGGCCTTTTTGATTTCTTCGTAAGAAGTCTCTTTTTCAAGTCTCACAGTAAGGTCAACTACTGAAACATCTGCCGTGGGAACACGAAATGCCATACCAGTCAATTTGCCCTGCAATGCTGGAATTACCTTGGTAACCGCTTTTGCCGCGCCTGTTGACGCAGGAATGATATTGATCATTGCACTACGACCTCCCCTGTAATCTTTCTTTGAAGGTCCATCAACCGTCATTTGCGTGGCTGTGGTGGCATGCACTGTGGTCATCAAACCTTCTTCGATACCAAATTCATCGTTCAATACCTTCGCCAGAGGCGCCAAGCAGTTGGTGGTACATGATGCGTTTGATACGATTGTATCTGAATCTTTGACCTGACTGTGGTTCACCCCCATGACAAACATCGGTGCGTCTTTTGATGGTGCAGAGATAACGACTTTTTTCGCCCCGCCATCAATATGATATTGTGCAGTTTCCAAGGTTGTGAAAATACCTGTACATTCCGCTACGATATCCGCTCCGACCTCATCCCATTTTAGATTTTTGGGGTCACGTTCAGCGGTAATTCTGATTGTTTTTCCGTTGACAACCAAGTTGCCATCCTTCACTTCGACTTTACCATCAAAACGACCATGAACTGAATCATATTCCAAAAGGTAAGCCAAATGTTCTACATCCAATAAATCGTTGATAGCGACAACATCTACATTGTCGCGCTTGACGGTTGCCCTAAAAACCAATCGGCCTATGCGTCCGAATCCGTTAATTCCTATTTTTAAATTTGACATATTGTTTTTTGTTACGTGTTATTAATTAAGTTGTCATGATATCTGAGACCCGTATGAGTTCTTCATCTATTTTAGTGTGTGCGCTGATGGCATCTTTTATGGGCACCAACACCAATTTTGTATCACGAATGCCCACCATATAGTTGGTCTTGCCCTCGACCAGGGCCTCAACGGCCCTTACCCCCATTCTGCTGGCAAGTACCCTGTCAAAACAGGTAGGGTTGCCACCGCGTTGCATGTGCCCTAGCACAGATACCCTTACATCGTATATCGGCAAATGTTCTTCAACATATTCTTTGAGTTGAAATACATTCTTACCTATTTTATCCCCCTCGGCTACGATCACGATACTTGATGACTTGCCTGATTTTTTACTTCTCTTAAGTGAGTCGAGCAAACGCTCTAAACCTAAATTTTGTTCCGGTATCAAAATCTCCTCGGCTCCTGCCCCAACTCCAGCATTCAAGGCAATATGGCCCACGTCACGCCCCATCACCTCCACAAAAAACAGGCGATTGTGCGAACTGGCCGTATCACGAATTTTATCGATTACGGCTACCACGGTATTGATGGCAGTATCAAAGCCTATCGTAAATGAAGTGCCCAAAATATCATTGTCAATGGTACCAGGAATGCCTATGATCGGAAAATCATACTCTTCGTTGAACAGTTGCGCTCCTGCGAAACTTCCATTACCGCCTATGACCACAAAAGCATCAATATGATGTTCTGTCAGCTGTTCATGGGCTTTTTGGCGGCCTTCTCTGGTTCTGAACTCTTCACAACGTGCCGATTTCAATACAGTGCCTCCCTTATTGATAATGTTGTTCACGCTACGGGCATCCATCTCTTTGAAATCACCTTCAATCATGCCTTGATAGCCACGATAAATGGCCACACATTCAAGCTTCATATAGGCGCAGGTTCTTACTACGGAACGGATGGCCGCATTCATACCGGGAGAGTCACCACCAGAGGTAAATACCGCTATTTTTTTTATCTTTTTTGTCATTATTTTTTTGGAAGCCCAAAACTAGCAAACTTATTCCAAAATTTTAATTTGCCTGAATACTAATTTGCCTTCAAACAAAAACTCAAACGATTTCGTAATTTTTTGGGAGAAAAGCCTACGATTTTTTATCGCTTTTCTTTGCGGGGAGAAGTTGTTTTTGAATAAAATTTTACCAAGCTGTCACGCCCCATGACATTTGTTGGCTCATCTGCTTCTTCAGATGGTTTTTCTTCTTTCTCTTTTTTTGCAAAAACCTTTCGCAGCAATTCACTAAAACTGTTGAAGTCAACTTGATATGAGAGTCCGACACCTTGGGTATACCCTTGTCGCTCTGCTAAAAATTGCTGTATTTGGTTTTCACGGTTAAAGATTTTGGCACTTAACGTACCTTCTTCATTCAACAGCACTTGCACCTCAACATCACCAGCAACTACAGTTTCGCTGACGCCACCGACAGGAACCCCTACCCTGCCATTGACCAGTACCCTATCAGAGATTTGGGTCGATACGGTGACACCTATTCTATCCTCTGTCTGAATATCTGCATTGGGATTCAACAGGCCTTGTTCATACGATAGCCCGAAATTGAACTTATCGTTATTGCCCGCCAGAAGGGAATTCACCAACCCCGAAGCAGTTTGAATGAGATTGCCCGTGACCGCTTGTTGGTTTAGGCCGGTCTGTTCATTGACAAACGTACCCTGAGCCAAAAGAAAAAAGGCATTTCGCTCTTCTACTGTGGGGTCTTGAAGGCTGTACTCCAGCTCTGAGCGAACCACAGAATTGACCCCGGGGAACTCTATGTCAAAATCAATTTCAGGGCTTTCGAGCTCGCCCTGAAGACGAACCACAACCTCTGTGGGGATTCTGGCCCTAAAGCCTTCGTTGTCAAGCAATGGAGCTGGATTGGCATTGAGATTGTAGACCGCTTCCATGTTCAGGGTTGCCGCAAGGGGGTCACCTTCCCAACTTATATACCCCCCAGGTCGAACTTGAAACCGTTTATCGATGATGCCCCCATATTTAAAGTTGTATTCGCCTGTGACAGCGATAAACTGTCCATACATATTGAACTTGCCGTTGGTGTTGATATCAATCAAAAGAATGCCCTCACCTGTTCCCTTCAAAGAGCTTCCAGAACTACGGTCAACAACGATTTCTACCTCGGCATCTGGGGTCACGGCAAGGTCAAAGGTCATTTCCAATCCCTTGTAATCATCCAAAACCCTTTCTGATTCAAAACTGCTCCCCTCTTTTTTGTCAATAAAGTTGATGAAAGAATAATCACCCACGCTTGTGACATCACTCAGGGGAATCTTCAATGAGGTGCCTCTCGCTGTGGCAGCATCTACGGTAATGGTCAGCTCATCGGTCGGGCCGAAAATTTTTCCTGTACCGTTGATATAGCCTGTGCCGTAGTAGAGTGCCTCTTCATTAAAATCGGTATTCAATACCATAAACCGACGACCCTTGGTGTCAAGGTCTAAATTCAACGCCCATTCCTCAAAATGGTCATGGCTGATACCACCGTTCAGCGTGGCCTTTGTACCACTGACCACATCAGTAAGTTCTATGTTTTGAAAGTTAAAGGTCTGATCGACCACATTTACCCTTGAAATACGCCCAAAATCATAGTCTACATTCAAATAGGGAATACCAATGCCCGCGTTCTCAAGCAAGAGTTGGCCATTTATTTTGGGGTTTGGGGCTGCGTCAGAAATACGCACGCTGCCATTGATCAAGCCCCTGATATTGGAGACCACATCTTCACCCAGTGGATTGAAAGGGGCCATATCAAAGTCATTGAAATTGGCCATAAGATCCAGAACCGGCACCTCATTTCTGTTCAAAATCTTACCGTTGAGGCTCATCTTCTCTTTACCATTGTCATTGAGCCACGTGGTCACGCCAAACTCGGTCAGGTCATTGTTGCCAAAAATGCCAATCTCCAAATCGCCCAATCGAATTTCATTGACGCTGAAATCTTTGATGTTCAAGTTTGACGACGGTAAATAAATCTCGTCTTTTTGCAAAATATTGAGATACCCATCAACCTCACCGTTCAATTTAAGGCTGTCTATGGCTGGTGTAATTTTATCCAATGAGACCAATTTGAACTGCAACTGTAAGTCTTTATAGGTTGAATCGGCCAGTTCACCACGCAACCGTATTTGCTCGCTCCGGTTATTGTCCATCACGATTTCTTGAATGCTGATACTATCGAGTGTGTTGTTCACGATCACCTTATTCTGGGCATTACCAGCACGGTTCACCACCCAAGTGTTGCCCTTGAAGCTCACCTCAGATCGTTTGAAGCCCACCACCGACTTGTTCTCTTGATTGAACGTGTGGTAAAAATTAAGGTTGTAACTATCGTTCAGATCACTGCCCCCCTTAAACTCGGTTCTAAAGAAGAGGGTATCTTTCAGGGTAGTGTTGATGAGGCTGAAATCTTCAACATCGTAATACACCGTCTCCATATTTTCTACGGCAAGAAAGGTGTTGAAAAGCGGATTTTTGTTATCAATCTTCAGTTCAATATTTTCAAAATGATTTTTGAACGCCTCTATTTCGGGGGATTTAAAGGTCAGTTTAAAATCGCCTTCATCGGCCACGATATTGCCCCTGATAAAAGTGTCAGGCCCAAAGTTTACTTCAGGAAAAAACACATCCACGATTTTGTTGTAAATCTTAAAATTGAAATTGAGGGTCTGCCCCTCGGAAATTTCATAGGGCTTGTAGTTGGTATAAATACTTCCTACGGAATTCTGTACCAGTTTGCCAAGTTCCCGCACTTTGAAATCGCCTTTCATGTAGCCCGTAATGATATCTGGCGATATGAACTGAATCGTTCTTGTGGAATCACTTTCAAATGTTGACGAAACCGCAAAATCATCAAAAGAATAGGTATCGTTTTTGTTCTGGTATACCGTGTTCGAGAATTTGATGTCGCCTACAATATTATCAAGGTTATTGCCAGTGATATCCATATTTACATCCCCCTTAAAAATGGATATGCTGTCATTGATAAAGTTCAATGTCTTGAAATCGGCATAGTCAACGGAAGCCAAAAAATTGAAATCGCTACGGTCCTCTGAAAAATCGGCAAGGCCCTTGAAGTTCAGTTTAATATTTTCATCATCAATGGTCAACGAACCATCAAAGAGTTGTTCTTTTAGAATGCCAGACACCTTGATATTATTGTATTCATAATCATTGAAGTTGATGGAATATACTTCGCCTATGGCTTCTGTGTTCAGGTAATTTGCCACGAAACCCTTTCCCTCAACATTGACATCCAACGTAGTTTTGCCGACATCAGGGTTGTCAATCAATCTTCCCAAATCAAAATCTATCAATGATATGAACCCGATGTAGGCTGCATTGTCGGCTTTATTGATATTGGTCATTTGAAGGTCTGCATAGCTACTGCCAATGGCCGTGTTCAAGTTCACTTGAACATCAAGTGAGCTTTCGGTAACCTCTGCATCGCCGCGAATGGTAAATTGACCCAATTTTTGTAGGGATGATGGAATATTTTTACCGAGAATACTGGGCAATAATCCCCTGAGTTGATAATAGCTTGAGGTAAGGTTGTCAATTTCGCCCTCAATGACAAAAGGAGCCTGCGCATTGAAGATATTTCGGAAATTAAAATTGCCCCGTATGCCCGTATCTTCTGAAACCAAAAGCAATTCGTTCACCTGTAAGTTGTTCAGCTTACCTGAAACGACACCTGAAAACTCGGCGGTCTTATCACTGCCAAACTCATCATAAAAAAGGTTGATTTCGTTGAACGCGATAACAGATTCCCTAAAATCGGCATTGACGATGACACTGTCGGTAAAGTATCGAAAATCCTCTCGATCATAATCAAACCTGAGGTTGCCATTTATTTTTGATTCTGCAGTCTCAATTTTCAATTCCCTGAAACGCATCTCTTCTTTGGTGTACTTGAATTGGGTAGATAGTGACCTCAATTCAATGCCGCGTTTGCCTATTAAAGAAAGTTCATCAATGTTCAACGAAACCTCTGGGCCCACTATTTGAAAATCTTCGGCCACGAGGTTCATTTCCTTGAAATCGAAGGTTTCCTGCTTTTCAAGGTTTTCATCTATCAATCGAAACCTTCCGTTTGAAATCTCAATTTCTGAGGCAGACATAAAGAATGGAGGTTCATTCGGATCTCTTGGCGTACCATCATCCAACTTGGCCACAAATACATCAAGATTAGTATCGTTTTCACCCTCGTAGGTCTTTAGATTGAAAAGCAAACCGTCGACCTCTATGTCGCCAAACTCCAGTCGGCCATTGGCCATATTGCGAAGGCTCAATATTGAAGTGGACAGTTTTTGCATGTAGGCCAAAGTATCTTTCTGATAATCTTCTACATACACATCTTTGAGCGTCGTGTTCAGCGTGAACAGCGAAATACTTACCCGTTCAACTTGAATGTTTGTTCCAAATTCATCATTCAGTCTCTTTGTTGCATAATCGGCAATACTGGTCTGAACCATCGGCAAAGACAATAGTATGGTGCCCAAAACCCCGATGACCAAGATGGTGAGCACTATTCGAAGTAGTATTTTCCGAAGTTTTCTGATACGGCTATAGCATTTATCTTTGCAAGACCAATTTTTATTCCAAAACACACTTGGCAAACGAAAAAAAATATATTCTTGCTATCGAGTCTTCTTGTGACGACACTTCGGCCGCGGTACTTTGCAATAATAAAGTACTGAGCAATATTGTGGCCTCACAAAAAGTGCATCAAGAATACGGGGGCGTTGTGCCCGAATTGGCCTCTAGGGCGCATCAGCAAAATATCGTTCCCGTGGTCCACCAAGCGTTGACCATAGCAAATATCGACAAAAAACAACTGGCCGCCATAGCCTTTACCAGAGGTCCCGGTCTCATGGGCTCATTGCTCGTCGGCACTTCATTTGCAAAGTCACTGGCTCTGGGTCTTGATATTCCGTTGATTGAGGTCAATCACATGCAGGCCCACATTCTGGCTCATTTTATTGATGAAGGGCGGTCGATGCCAAGATTTCCTTTTCTGGCGATGACCATCAGCGGCGGACATACCCAGATTGTCTTGGTCAAGAATTATTTTGATTTGGAAGTGCTCGGCGAAACCTTGGATGATGCCGTGGGCGAGGCCTTTGACAAGAGCGCCAAATTGTTGGGACTGCCCTACCCCGGTGGGCCACTGGTCGACAAATATGCACAGCAAGGCAATGAAAAAGCCTTCCCTTTTCCGAAACCAAAGGTAGATGGACTCAATTTCAGTTTCAGTGGATTGAAAACCAGTATTCTGTATTTCCTCCAAAAAGAAACCAAAAAAAATGGCGCATTTGTTGATGAAAATATCGCTGATATCTGTGCTTCCATCCAATACACAATATTGGAAATTCTAATGGACAAACTAAAAATGGCCGTAGATCAGACCGGAATCAAACAAATTGCCATCGGCGGGGGTGTGGCTGCAAATTCGGGCATTCGACAACGATTGAAAGATGCTGAGGCAAACTTGGGGTTGAAAACCTTTATCCCAAAATTCGAGTACTGCACCGATAATGCGGCCATGATAGGCATTGTGGGGTATTTGAAGTATCTTGAAGGTGATTTCAGTGCCCAAAATATTGCTGCAAAGGCACGATATGCTATGAGTGGTACAAACCCATAAACATCAAAGATGGCCTATAATGAAACTTTGGCAAACAGAATACGTGGGGCATTGACGCTTTTTCCTGAAAAATTTACTGAAAAGAAAATGTTTGGCGGTATCGCTTTTTTGCTTGAGGGCAAAATGACCGTGGGTGCCATCAATGATGATTTAATGGTGAGGGTAATTAGCACTAAAATGAATAATGTTCTGAACCAAGAACATGTCAGGCCCATGGATTTCACGGGCAAACCCATGAAAGAATTTGTCTTTGTGGCTATGGATGGATGCCAAACCGAAGAACAACTGCAACAATGGATCGAACTCGGTGTCGAGCATGCAAAATCAAAGCTCAAAAATGGATAGGATAGCCCCGCAATGGATTGTTGACAACGTGGATAAAACGGCGTCGTTTTATTCCGAAAAATTGGGATTCAAAATAGACTTTATGGGCGATGGCCCTTTGTTTGCCATTATCAGTAGAGGAAATGTCACCCTGATGATGCGGCAACTGAGCACGCCAAGCCTCAAGAGACCAAACGCAGTACCCTTTCTGAAATCTGGTTGGCATACAGAGGGTGTTGATGCTTGGGATGCCTACATTTGGGTTGATAATGTTGAAGAATTGTACGGGCAGCTTACAAAAAACGGCGTTGAAATCACCAAAAAATTGACCATTACGGAATACAATAACAAAGATTTTGAGATAATGGATATCAATGGATATCGAATCTGTTTCGGAGAATCTTTGGACTAATTTTTTTAAATGCAACTTTTCTACAGCCCAAAGCTGGATAACAGTGTCAAGCAGTTTACCTTCTCAAAAGAAGAGAGCCACCATATTGTCAAAGTATTGCGTAAAAGAGACAATGACGAGTTGCATATCACCAATGGCAAAGGCTATCTTTTCATCGCCAAAATACTACGGGCCGATAACAAAAGTTGCAAAGCACAGGTAATATCGACAGAAAAGTCTATTCCCCCCTTGCATTCACTGCATTTAGCAGTCGCTCCCACAAAAATGAACGACCGATACGAATGGCTATTGGAAAAGGCTACCGAGATTGGTGTGAATACCATCACCCCCATTTTATGTGAACACTCAGAGCGAAAAGTCATCAAACACGAGCGTTATGAAAAGGTCATTCAATCGGCCATGAAGCAATCGTTACAGACCTTTTTACCGGTGTTGAATCCATTGACTTCGTTTAAGGAGTTTGTTGAACAAGGCCATGAGGGCTTAAAATTTATTGCGCATTGTGGGGATGAGGAAAAAGCAGAATTAAAACGCCGTGTGGCGCCCGATAAAGATGTCGTCATTCTCATCGGCCCTGAAGGTGATTTTTCACCTGACGAAATCAAAATTGCAAGAACGCAGGGCTTTGCCCCCATATCTTTGGGAAAAAATAGATTGCGAACAGAAACCGCGGCCATCGTTGCCGCGGCGACGGTCGCTATGCTGAATGGTTAGACTTTCGACTTTGTGGCTCCCGTGACATCCATATTCTCGGTTTCGGCAATCAACATTAGGGTCATGCCATCACTTTTACCCACCAAAGCTGGAACGGTAACTTTTCCGCTTCCCGAAGTCTTTAAGTCAACGTAATTTTCTGCCACTACGATATTGCTATTTGTCAAGGTTCGATTACGATTTTCGCCCCGCTTGACAGAAGTGGTCCGCTCATCCAACACCAAAACAGCTCGCAGTACTTTATTTTCAAGATTTCCCAGAACATTAAAATCAAAGGTAATGGCGCCATCACTACGATTTACATTGCTGAGATTGATTTTATTCTCAGCTTTCTTGCTTCCGTAGTGCGAAATTTTGGCATTCATCTTCGATGCACTCGAGCCTACAAAATGTTCTTGTCCGTTCACAATGACTTCTGGAGTGTAATTGCCCCGATAGCCCAATTTACGGTTGTAAAAACTTTGCTTTTGCGTGTAGCGTGAATTGCTGAAGGGGTCTTCCCAACCGATATAATTCCAATAATCAACATGGTACGACAATGCAAAAACCTTTTCGGGGTGCTGTTGCTGCACTTTTCGCAAGAGTGCGTCCGCAGGCGGGCAACTTGAGCATCCTTGCGAGGTGAACAGTTCTAAAACTACAATGGGGTCGTACAAATCAACAGGTGTTGTTTCGCTGGTTTCGGTTGGTTTCTGTGCATCGCCAAATCCATAGAAAGCCATGAAAACAAAGCCCATTAGAAAAAATGCAACTGTTGGTATTATGATTCTTTTATACATGAATGCCTTAACTTTGATTTACTTTATAATCGCTGTTTGATGCATTACCTTACCAAAATCTGGGCCATTTTAACGCTTTTTATGACAATCTCGGTCGCCTCACAACAAATTGGGGTGCTCAAATATGGCGGTGGTGGTGATTGGTATTCCAATCCCACAGCCTTGCCCAACCTCATTCAATTCTGTAACTCAAACATCGATACCAAAATCGATGCTAAACCTGAAACTGTTGAAGTCGGCAGCCCATCTATCTTTCAATACCCCTTTCTGCACATGACGGGCCACGGCAATGTATTCTTTTCAGATGAGGAAGCCGAAAACCTGCGCACCTATCTCATGTCTGGAGGATTTTTGCATGTGGATGACAATTATGGGATGGAAGAATATTTTCGCAGGGAATTGAAAAAAGTATTCCCAGATAAGGATTTGGAAGAAGTAGGAAGCGACCATGCCGTCTTCAAACAAAAGTTTCCATTTCCAGAAGGCTTGCCAAAGATACACGAGCACGATGGCAAACGGCCACAGGCACTCGGTATCTTTCACCAGGGCAGACTGTTGTTATTGTTCACGTTGGAGAGTGATCTTGGTGATGGTTGGGAAGATCCATCTGTACATAACGACCCACAAGACGTTCGTGAAAAGGCGTTGCAGATGGGGGCCAATATCGTATCTTACGCCTTCAAGACCTGACCATGGATTCAAAAACGATCGCAAATGGCATTCTACGTGCCGTGGGCATATTGGCGGCCATCGTATTGGGTGCCTTGTTTCTGTATAAGATTCAATCTGTACTTGCCTACATCGCTTTCGCTGCCGTTGTCGCGCTTTTGGGCAGGCCTATCGTACTTTTTTTAAGACGAAAACTCAAGTTTCCGAACACTTTGAGTGTCGTTGTTACCATGCTGCTGATGTTGGGCCTTGTGGTCGGCATCATTGCACTTTTTGTGCCGCTTATCAATGAACAGAGCAGAAATCTCTCGCTGCTGGATATTGACCAACTCAGCGATGACGTCAATAAACTGTACCAACAAATCGTAATCTATTTTGGCGCTACCCCGGCCAACATCAACGAGGTCATTCAAGAAACCGAACTTGAAAAAAACGTGTTGAAGGGCCTCAACCTGAACTTCATCCCCAATTTTTTGAATTCTTTTGTGAACACGCTGAGCAATTTCAGTATCGGGCTTTTTTCGGTGCTTTTTATTTCTTTTTTCTTTTTAAAGGATAGTAAATTGTTTCAAAAAGGGCTGATGACATTTGTTCCCGACCAAAAAGAAGGAAATACCATCAAGTCGATTGACAAAATCAATGGCTTGCTCTCAAGATATTTTGCCGGTATTTTGTTGCAACTCTTCATCCTTTTTGTCATTTACACGATTACCCTGCTCATTGTGGGTGTAGAAAACGCCATCGTCATTGCATTTTTATGCTCGTTGTTCAACATCATTCCCTATGTTGGGCCGCTCATCGGCGGGGCCATTATGATCACCTTGACCATGACCAGTCATTTGGGCATGGATTTCAGTACGGTCATTTTGCCAAAGACCGCTTATGTGCTCATTGGTTTGGTCATCGGCCAACTGATAGACAACTTTTTTTCACAACCCTTTATCTTCTCCAATTCCGTCAAGTCACACCCGTTGGAAATCTTCTTGGTCATCATCATTGCCGGACTTCTTTTTGGTATCGTCGGAATGATCGTCGCGGTGCCAGGATATACCGCAATAAAAGTCATTTTGAAGGAGTTTTTAGCCGAAAACCCATTCGTGAAAAAGTTTACAAAAAATTTATAGTGTTACTTTGAATAAAAATCTATTAAAAACTGGTGTACAGAATTTTATAGAAAAAAAATGGAATACTGACATCGTGTCAGTATCGCTCAAAAAACCCTTTTTTGACGATGTTTCGCAAGCAGAGCTTGCCCAACAGCTTGAAGGGAAAAAAAAGAGCAAAATGAAGTTGCCCACTTGGTTCAAAAAATCAGGGATCTACTATCCGAAAAAATTGAATCTTGAGCAAACTTCATCAGAAACAACGGCGGCCTACAAGGCACAATTGGTCAGCGGAAAATCACTTGTTGACCTTACCGGCGGTTTTGGGGTTGACTCCTACTTTTTTTCAAAAAAATTAGCAGAAATATTTCATTGTGAAATCGATGCTGAACTCTCAAAAATAGCAGCCCATAATTTTGAAATGTTGGGTGCCACAAACGTGAAAATCGTCAATCAAGATGGTATTACGTTTCTAAATAATTATAAAGAAAAGTTAGATTGGGTCTATGCCGACCCTTCCCGACGTGATGATAAGGGTCGTGTGTTTCGATTGAGAGATTGTGCCCCGAATATTCCCGAACATTTCAACTTGATTTTTGAAAAGACCGACAATATACTCTTAAAGACCGCTCCCCTACTTGACATCCATCAAGGGATTTCAGAGTTGAATTGGGTGAAGAAAATTCATGTGGTGGCGGTCAAAAACGAGGTCAAAGAATTGCTTTGGGTACTAGAAAAAGGGTATAAGGAAGCTGTTGAAATAACCGCGGTGAATCTGGAAACCCAACAACATATATTTTCTTTTTTATTGGAGGATGAGAAAACGGCCCGACCCAAACTTTCTGAACCCAGAAATTACCTTTACGAGCCCAATGCCGCCATCTTAAAGGCTGGAGCATTTAAATTGGTGGGCAACCGATACAGACTCGACAAACTTCACGAACACTCGCATCTCTACACTTCAGATGATTTGGTTGATTTTCCTGGGCGTGTGTTTAAAATCGAAAAAGTGGGGTCATACAGTAAAAAGAGCATGAAAACGCTACCCATTAAAAAAGCCAATGTGGCCATACGTAATTTTCCAGAGGCAGTGACCACTATCAAAAAGAAGCATAAAATCGTGGATGGCGGCAATCATTATCTCTTTTTTACCACAGATTACACTAACAATTTAATTGTAGTAGTTTGCGGTAAGGCTACTCACAATCCCATTTAAAATTGGCCACCTTATCATTGCTGCCAGCGGAGAGGTTGTAGTGCCACCATTCGGTGCGAATACCCCAAAACCCATGTTTTTCCATGGTTTCCTTAAGCACTTTGCGATTGTCAAGCACTTTTTTGGGCAAATCGGTGTGATCATGGTGTGCCTTCCTTCCAAAGAAATCAAAGTCAGTACCCATGTCAAGTTCATTTCCATCCACATCCACCAAAGTAATATCCACAGCACCGCCTTTGTTATGGATGGAGCCCTTCACCGGATTTGCCACATACTGGGGGTTCGGTACCAGCTCCCACATTTTGTACTGTACCGAGTTTGGCCGGTAGCAGTCAAAGAACTTTATTTTAAAGCCTTTTTGCATAAACTCTTTGTTTGCCCCTATCAAAGCCTTGGCAGTCTTGACCCTGGTGTAACATTCGGCACAATCGTACACTTTTGCCTTCAAAAAGTTGTTTTTGGTGGCATAGCGCATATCATATTCAAAATCATCGCTGAAATCGGCCAGTCGCACAAAAGTGGTATCGGCAAGACCTTCAAAAGATTTCAATTTGGGGGTTTTCTGAATATCCATTTTTAGGGAATCTTGAATCACCCCCATATTTTTCTCGGGCAATTGCCGCGTTTGTTTTTTTGAAGCTTGTTTGCAGGAACAAAAAATAGCCAGCAAGAGAATAATTGACAGTCGCATCAGTTTCGTTCTTGTTGGTTCATCCAATCGTAGAGTTCTTTGGTGGTATATGCCTTAAGCCATGAATTGTGCCCTACCCCATCATATCGGGTGTATTGTACATCGTAGCCCATCTCTTTGAGTTTTGCCACCATTTGGTCTGATTCTGACACAGGGATCACTTCATCGTCTGCACCGTGAAACACCCAAATCGGCATTTCTTTGTCAAGCCAATGGGCATAAGGGGTCGGGGTCATGCCACAGACCACGGCCAAAGCTGCAAATTTATGGGGATATTGCACGGCCATGTCCCATGCTGCGCTACCGCCTCGGCTCAATCCCGTTACATAAACTCGGTCAGAATCCACTCGATTTCCAGCGATGACAGAATCTAACAGCTGGTTTACCGCATGTACATTCCACCACTTCTTTTTATGGGGATTTTGCGGGGCCAAAACCAAAAAAGGAAATGGATAACCTTCGGCCATCATCTTGGGCGGCCCATGTTTTTTTACCTCATCAAGCGTGCCGCCTGATTCGCCGCCACCATGTAAAAAAAGTAACAATCCGAAGTCTTTATCTTTATTGGAATCATACCCTTCAGGATAGTATAAATAGTATCTTAGGATTTCTGAGGTCACAGTTTTTTCTTCACCTTCAACAAGCATGCCCTGTGCATTGCAGCTTTGCATGAAAACGAGCCCCAAAACCAACAAGATGAGTTTTTGCATGCTATAAAAATAGCGAAGCAATTTCTTTCCAAGAGGAAACCCTCTCAAAATCTGTCAGGCCGGTATTATGGGGTGAGGTGAACAAAAGCCTGCGACCCTCAAATTTTTCAAGATTATAGGCCCTATCGTCAATCAATACATCGCCTTTCAAAACATGTTTATGGCCACACAAAATCCTCTTCTGCCAAGGAATGAAGGGGAAATGTTCATCGAGCCAATCAGATTTTTCACGAAGAGAATTCGGAAACTGCATCGCAGCTGATGCGATATACACATCATGTCTTGATGAAAGCTCAGCCAAAACTTCCTGACTATCGGGAATCACCTTCAAATTCCTGAAATACCCAACTTGCCATGCATGGTCTTTAACGCTGGCCTGATGATCCACTGGCACACAGTGCCAAAATTCTCTGCCCAGACAATCTTCTTTTGTGAAACGGACCCCAAAATCTTTTTCATAAATATCCAAATGGGCTTGATAGGCATCAGCGATGACCTAATCCATATCAACAAAAATGGTCATAAGTAAAGTTTAAACATCAACAATAATAAAAAGACTTTGCAAAAGTGATGCTGTAACCCTTACTGTGGGCACTTTTTGTGTTACGAATAGGTTAAATTGGTTACAAATATCCCAAAACCAATTCTCTCTGAAACGAAGTAAAAGATTAACAATCATTAAACACAAAATTTAATAAAAATTGTTAATTTCGTAGAAAATCACACTTCAAATAGATAAAATCGTAAAAAATGAAAGCAATATTGTTAATTATTTTAGGATGCTGTTTTATTGGATGTGGTTCAATGAAATCCTCTCAAAATGTTTCAAACAATGATGGTAAAAAGCATATTTTACCTCCGGATACGCCATCAAACAAATATTCCAAAACAAGACAGGGAGGATAAACTTTTCTGATCTGTGTACAGTTAAAACAAGAGACCACCGAAAATTCGGTGGTTTTTTCTTTTTGGTGATCGCGACAGGATTATCTCCGATTTTCCTTTGAGCCCAATGTTGCAAACAGCAAACTACGGGCTGGCGCCCTAACTCTATTTTTCTAACCACTTGCAATAGTCTTCGACTTTCAACACGCTTAGAAAAATAGAACCACGCCTAATGGCGTGGTTCGCTGAGTGTCGTGATCGCGACAGGATTCGAACCTGTGACCGTCTGCTTAGAAGGCAGATGCTCTATCCAGCTGAGCTACGCGACCTTAATTTGCGGGTGCAAATATACAATTATTACCCTGTATTTTGAAAATTAGGAATTGAATTGATAAAAGAATTTAAATGAACAAGGCCCAGCCAAATTAGGTGCCAGTTGCCTTTTTTAATTGTAGCAAACCGCTGGCAGGAACTTTTATTAGATTACATCCTTTTTGTAATCTCAAGCTATCTTGTTCAATTCTATTGCCCTTGCAATCAAAAACCCCGTAGTGGTATTGCCCAAAATCTTTTTGACACAAAACAACTACATCTTCACTCAGCTTGGCGTTGAGCACATCAATTTGATGTTCTGGTTTATCGAGAAATACATAGTTGTCAGCGAATAAACCCAAAATAGATTTAGTACCACTCTTTGCACACAAGAGAGGATAATTCTCAAGAGGGGCTTTCGGCAAAAAGTCAGAACTCAATAAAGTGCTTGCATTTTGTAGCCAATACTGGGTATAAAATTCAACCATCCTTAAATGATCTGTAGGCACTTCGGTCAACATCACTGAAATCTGTGGTACACCAAATAATGTATTCATATAATGCAATGCCGCAACTTCAACGGTCTCATCAAAATTCCATGTGACCATATCTGCATGCACAGCTGTGTTACCTGACAACATTTTGATATCTGTAATACGAACACGGTTCATCACATGATCCCCAGGGCAATCAAAAGCCCTCAACATGTTGCCGTATTTACGTATCGCAGGGCCAGTGTATTTTTGACGAAACTCAATAAATATATCTGGTTTTATCTTTTGTAGTTCATGCTTAATTTCACCCAACAATATATCTACCGCTTCATTGATTGACAGCAAATCTTTACCCTCAATATCGAAACTGGTGTCTGGATAGCTCTTAAAATCATCAATGAAATCGAGTTTAAGGCCATCCAGATTCCATTTTTTGACTGCATTTACATACGTCTGTACCAAATAGTGTCGCACCTCAGGATATCTAGGGTCGAATACGGGAGCCCATCGATGGTTTTCAGTTAAAAATTTACCACGAAACTTTTGATAGGCATTTGATTTCACGCCACAAAACGGGACCGAATACCAAATGCCCACCTTCATGCCCATGTTTTGAATCTCGGCGACAAGGCTCCCAAAATCGGCAAAATGTTCTGGATGCCAATCGCCCGTAAAATCATATCCCCGATTATTGTCTTTGGTCTGCCAACCATCGTCAATGATGATGGATTCAAAGCCCATGCTTTTGGCCAACCTACATTCTGCCAACAATAAGCCTTCTTCCAAGTCTTGATGAAACTGGTACCATGTGGAATATAAGGGCTTCTTTGCAATGTCAGGCACGGCCATGGGCTTTAGGTTTTCACTGTCTTCCCACCATTTTGATGTACCCCTCAATGCTTCCGAAAAGTGGATCTTTCTGTAGTCTAAGCGTATATCAATACTGAAATTCTTGATGGAATATTTGCACTCTGTAAAAAGAATGATCTGGCAATAGAAAAAACCATCTTCTTCTCGATATTTGGCACTTAACTCTATACGATTTACAGGGTTAGAACATGAAAAACACAAAACATTTTCGTCGCTGTTTCCAAAAAGACACAAAACGGGGGCATCAATAGAAATACGTGATTCAAAATTTGTGAGTTCCCAATCAGCTTCAATACGCTTTGAAAAATCTGCTGTGGGCTTCCAGACTCCTTTGATATTGACGGCGGGTATCTTCCACTCGAGAACAATGGGTTTTGGTACGAATTCCTCACCATTTTGTATCTCAAAGCGATAGATGGACACATTATCATCTTCACTAACTACACCCAGATGAAAATCAACCGAATTTTCGTTTCTTTTTACCTTGATAACGTCACTGTATGCGCTATTCAAAACTTTGCCAATTGCGCCCATTTCATCGATTTACATTAAAAACTCTCAATACATCATTATTTTGAGCTACAAGTACAAAAAATTTGTCCTCGCTCTTGAAACTCAACAAATCACTTGATTGCCCAAAAGCATAAAACCCGCTTTCTGAGCTTGTCAGCACCTCAAAACCTCCTTGACCATCGCCATGTAAGTACAACCCATTGAAGGTATCGTGGCCGCCATAGTGGGTTTCTGCATGAAGGTCGTTGCCCGCTAAAATAGCGTCCTCAAAGCCATCTCCATCAAAATCATCCACCAATATATCATTGATTGGGCCTATTTGTGCCAATCTGGGTAGTTCTCTTACCTTGAACTGAAGATTTCCCTTATTTTCCAAATACATACTTTCTGAAATCGATACTTTTAGTGTCTTATTGCCAAGGTCATCTATCTGTAGCAGGTCTTTAAAATCAACTTGTGAAAAATCTTCGTATGTGGTATACCTATCTTTCAATGATACCAGTTGTTTCATGATATCATCTCTTGAATGCATCAATTTTAAGGATGCTCTTTCACCCATTTCAAAATAGGTGCCAATCAGTGGGTCAATACTGCCGTTGTCATCGAAATCTTCTTTGTATATGTAGACAGGATGTTCTTGGGATGGGTTCTTAAAATTGTTCAGACCTTGGTTGCCCAGCAAAAAATCTGGGTCACCATCGCCATCAAAATCTGCGGAAGCTATACTTTTCCACCAACCTGCCGTTTCCACTTGGTTTGAAAGCGCATCAATGAAAGAGGTATCGGCATCCTTTAATTCTCCTTTTTCATTGATAAAAATGGTTATCGGCATCCAATCACCGACAACTACCAAATCTTGCCAACCGTCGCTATTGACATCTTCCCAGATGGCGTCTTTAACCATTCCGAGATTATTCAGAGAAGGATGATTACCTTTTCTTAATCTTCCATTTTCATTTTCGTAAAGTATGCTTTCTGGGGGTTTTGGGTAATTTAATGGAATTATATTGCTGCCCACAAAAACATCCATATCTCCATCTTTATCATAATCAAAGGGGCGCACACAGCTTGTACTTGAATACTGTTTTGGCAGAATCTCTTCTGTCTTTGAAAAATTATTCTCTCCATCGTTGATATAAATACGGTCGGCATACATAATGGACCCTGGCTCGTATTCGTTGCCCCCGCTCGCCACATACAGGTCTTCATCACCATCAACGTCAATATCAAAAAAAGAGGCTGCTGTATCTTCATGTTTTGATTCAAACTCTTGTGAAAGTTCAAATTCACCTTTTTCTGTAAATCGATATAGTTGCCCAGAATGCCCATGGCTTCCCCCGATAAAAAGCAATCCGTCTTTTTCTGAAGTGGTTAAACACGGACCCGATTTTGAATGTTGCGTCAGCAGTAATTGTTGATATGAATAATCGTTGGAAGGATTCTCAATATGGGTATACCTCAAGACAGAATCAGCTTTTTGAAACAGGTATTCTATCTCAGAAGGCTTCTTTTTTGATGATTTTTCTGCCGTAGCATAATCTATTGTCAAGGTTTGGTTGCTCGATACGTTCTTTAGGGTCGAAACCTTGCCCGACGGCCAAACTACCTCTACCGAATCAACTAAATTTTTCTTTAGGCCAAAAAATGCCCCCGGTTCTACAGAGGAGAGGTATCCCCTAATGACCGATTGAAAATGTGTCTGTGCGTAACCATCGCTCCAAATAGAAATCTTGGCGCCAATGCCCTTATTATTTTCTTTTGGCCCTTTAATCTTGATATTCAAGTAGTTATATACTTCTTTTTCAGATGATTTATTCTTTAGGATAAAGGCTTTTTGGTCGATATTATTGACTACCAAATCGAGATCGCCATCCAAATCAAAATCTGCATAAGCAACACCGTTGGATATTGATTTGGGTTGGTTGCTCCACTTTTTGGAAACATCTTTAAAAATCAAACTGCTTTCGTTCTCAAAGAAAACGTTTGACATAGGCACGTCAGGAAGGTCTTTCACCAATTCTTTCAAGCGTTTATCTCTAATCGCATCTGTACCAAAAATGTTGTTTTGATTGTTGTAATTAATAAAATCAAGGTTGGTGATGTCTTTTCCGTAGCCGTTCGTCACAAAGATGTCTCTGTCACCATCATTGTCGAAGTCAGCAACTATAGGGGCCCAGCTCCAATCGGTCTGTGCTGTCTTTGTCATGAAGGCCACCTCTTGAAATTTTATGGGGCTGCCATCAATAAAACCAGAGTTCAAATGAAGGGTATTTCGCATGTATTGAGGTGAGTAACCATTACGGGTTGCCAACTCATATTTGTCATAATTCATAGCCCCTAGCATCGTTTTCTGTCTCTTGTATTCATTCGGAAGCATATCTAAAACCATCAAATCAGGCCTTGAGTCATTGTTGATATCCGCAATATCAAGCCCCATAGAGTTGTAGGTGTTGTGTGGAAAGTATTCATCACTTTCTTCAGCAAAATGCGGGTTGATACTATCATTGCTGTGATTCAGGTACAAAAAATCATCAGTTATAAAATCATTGCCCACATACACATCTACCAAACCATCGTGGTTGAAATCGTTGATACCGAGCCCGAGCCCAAAACCTGGATGGTCAATTCCATATTTGTTGGACACATCAATAAAATAGGGGTGCGATAGACTGTCTGACTGTGTATTTTCAAGCAGTACATCTTTCAGGTGCCTTGGATAATATTGCTTGGGGATAGGAGCGTTTTTATCAAATTTTACATTACCATTTCTTAAGATATAGGCATCTAGATCTCCATCGTTGTCAAAATCAAAAAAAACAGTCTGCTGGGCATATTCCGATTCATTCAACCCATAGTCCTTGGCATTTTCAATGAAGATAGGAATACCCTTTGGGTTCAGGCCTTGGTTGATAAAAAGTAGGTTGTCGCAATCATCATTGCAATCGGCACCACCAACGTTTAAATACACATCGTCTAAACCGTCTGAGTTGATATCGATTATAGAAACACCTGTAATCCACCTTTTTGTTTGAATACCTGTGGGTCTGGTTATTTCTTCAAATTTGAAGCCACCCCTGTTCAAATACATGGCAACACTTACTTGGTTGCCCGTAAAGACCAAATCTGGCAGGCCATCACTATTAAAATCACCAATACCGACCCCACCGCCATTGTAACAATATTGAAAGTCAATGACGTTGATACTATCGTTGACCGTAATGGTGTTTTGAAAATGGATTCCGGTTTCTGAAACATCCATCAACTCAAAAAGAAAATCATCGCCCCTAGACTTGCAAGAGGTCATTAAAAGAAAAAAAAGTGATCCGAAAATTAGGAACCATCTCATTCAAAAACTATTCGATTCAACTTAAGAGCCAAGCAATACATTCATTACTTGGCTCTCTCTTGATTAGTGAAAATAAACTAACTCAAACTTACAACTAAACGTATTATCAATATCCAGGATTTTGAACCAGATTCGGATTTGCATTCAATTCTGGTACGGGAATCCAAAGCAGTTCATCACGTCCGGGCGTAAAGAATGCAGACTCACCTGCCAATGATTTAGGATGTCTTCCACCCGCAATGGTAGAGCCCTCACCCATGACATCATCAGCCAATTGCCAACGCACCAAATCAAAATAGCGATGGCCCTCTCCGGTCAACTCCATAATTCGTTCGTCAACAATGGCATCAAACACTTCTTGTTGTGATAGGCCGGCTGCCAAATCAGCAATTTGGGCCCTTTGCCGTACTTGATTGACCAATGAAATGGCATTTGCGGTATTTCCCAACTCATTCTCAGCTTCTGCCAACATAAGCAGTACATCTGAATAGCGTACCAATCTCCAATTTACGCCCACTGTTTGCCCAAATCCTGGTAGCTCTTGTCTTGTTCCCGCAAAAAGCATGGCGTATTTTCTGGTAAAAAGAGGATCAACACCAGCAACTTGGGCTGCCTCAATATCCGGAGCAAAATCTTCTAAAAAAGGAACGCCCCCATAACCTGTTGCACCTGGGTAATCAAATGCAATGGTAGCATTACGCCTAACGGTATCACCATTATCTTCAAACACTTGAAGAATATGGGGGTTAATGTAATGACTACGATCCAAACTTACCGTTGGTGGTGAATAATCTATATAAAAGTTGCTCTGTGAACCCGTCAATGGTGTGTCAGAACCCCAGACAAAATTGTCTTGAGGTGAAAATTGCAACTCAAAAACGGACTCTGCATTATTCTCATTTTCCGTTGTAAAATTATCGTTGTACTGTTCTGCAGGCAGTAACGAATATACCCCACTATCAACTACCGCTTGAAAATCTGCAGCCGCCGCCGAATAGTTTTGCATGTACAAATATGTCTTTCCGCGTAAGGCCAGAGCAGACCCACTTGTTGGCCTTCCTAAATCATTATCGGACCAAGTAGTGGGAAGCATGCTTGCTGCCATACCTAAATCGTCAATGACCGAATTAAAAACTTCTGTTTGTGTTGCCTGGGAAGGAAAGAAATCTTCATCAGATTCAGGTGTATTGAGCACTAAAGGTACATTGCCCCAAAACGCAGCCAAATACCAATTGGCGAATGCACGCATAAAATAGGCTTGGCCCAATATTTCATCCCTCACACTGCCTGCAGGCAAATTTTCTTCATTGGCCTCTTCTAGAATTGTATTCGCCCGAAATATAGTCTGGTATAGCTGGGGAAACATATCCGTTGCCCAACGACTTACCCCAGGAACCCCTTGAAGCGTAGACATTGTGGTATTGTTGGCAAAGGGCACCACATTAAATGCATCAGAGCGTAATAGTGGCCCGGTATGCACAACGCGACCCCAGAAAAATACGGCTGTAATCGGGTGAATCATTCCGTTAACGGCCACTCTAAAATCAGCTTCATTTCTGAAAAAGTCCAATTGAGAGACGGTATTCGGATTTGAAATCTCCAATTTATCCTCATCACATCCGTTAAGGGGCATAAGCAATGCCACACATAACGATAAGATCAATAATTTGTTAGTCTTGATTTTCATCTTTATAATTTTCATTTATTCATAACGATTTTAAAAAGCCACCTGTAACCCCAGAATAAAAGTTCTGGGTCTTGGTTGCGCACCTAAATCGATACCCCTACCAAAAATTGGAGGTGTGTTGTTTGGATTTCCAAAGAATCCACCACCAGTACCTATAAGGGTAGAACCGACTTCGGGATCGTAACCCGAATACCCAGTGAGGGTAAACACGTTTTGCATATTATAATAAATTCTTGCACTGCTCACCCAAGGCATGTTTACTGCGTTGGTAAGGTCATAGCCTACTTCAAAACTTTGTAACCTGAGATATGAGCCGTCTTCTACGTAAAAATCTGATGGCAATTGGTTACCAGCAGCATTGGGCAGCGAAGCTCTTGGAATATTCGTGTTTTCATTCTGCCCTAAAACAAACGAATCGCGAACATACCCGAACTTGTTGCCGTCCAAAAAGAAGGTACCCGTAAAGCGGGTTGCATTGAATATTTCATTGCCCTGTACCCCATTTAGGTTCAACCCAAAATCCCAATTCTTATATGTAGCATTGAAGTTGATACCATAAGTAAAATCAGGTATTGGAGAGCCGAGATTGGTTCTATCATCATTGTCAATTATACCATCTCCATTTAAATCGACCCTTCTAAAATCGCCAGGTTGCAATATGGCACGTCTTTCTGGGTCATTTGCTACGCCCGGGTCACTATCAATATCAGCCTGGCTTCGGTAAATACCATCATTTTGAAAACCAAAGAAGAAACCGATTTCCTCACCGACTTCATACCTATTTGGTGTATTGCCCTCTTCATCTATAGATGGGCCGACCAATGGGTTAGGAAGGTCGGTCAGTTCATTGCTGAGCGTTGCAAATGTCACACCCACATTAAAATCAAAGTCACCACCGGAATTATGGTTGTAGTTGGCCTGCAATTCAAAACCTGAGTTGCGGATGGAAGCCGCGTTCTGGGTAACCGGATTACCCGAACCAGTGGTTGAAGGAACTGCAACAGGTGCCAATACATTTTCATTATCCCTGACATAATAATCAGCGGCAAATGTTATTCTATTATTCAAAAGTGCACCATCTAAACCGACGCTGGTCGATTGGGCGGTTTCAAACGAAATATTGGGATCAACCAAATCTGTTATGGCAAAACCACCAGCGGTCACATTATTGAAACTGACATTTGAAGCTGAATTCAAAACAGATTGAAACAAGTAATCACCAATGTTTTGCGAAGCCAGTTCACCATACCCCGCACGTAACTTCAAGGTATTGAACAGTGAATCTTCTGGCCACCAGCTTTCGTTGCTGATCACCCAACCAGCAGAAAACGCAGGAAGAACAATATTGTTAAAATCGTTTTCAGGAGAAAATCTTGAAGAAGCATCTCGACGCACAATGGCCGTAAACAAGTACTTATTATCAAATTTATAGTTGACCCTACCGAAGACCGAGAATATTCTTGACAAAAACCGTCCACCGGCTGAGTTTACGATTTGATCGGCAAAACCAGCAATATTGGTAATGTTATTAGAAGGTAGGCCCTCTGCGGCAATGACCAATGAATTGTTATCAGTTTGCTGACGTGCGCCACCCAATAGAATATCTAGATTGTGTTTGCCGAACGTTCTTTTGTAATTTATAGTAGGTTCGATATTGGTTGAAATAATTTCACCTCGCCCTTCTGTTAAATCATTCAGCTCATTCAAATTGTCTTGTTGATCAGTGGGACTCAAATCAAAGGTCGGCTGAAAAAAGTTTCTATATGTGTTGCGATAATCCACACCGATATTGATGCTGGCGGTCAGCCCTTCAATAATCTCGTAATTTACTTTAAGATTGCCCAAAACGTTTCGTTCTGTGGTTTGGTCATCTAACAATTGTGCCAATGCATAATTATTGGTGCCACCTGACCCATTGTAAAGATTAGAATCAATGGCTTCAAAACCTCCCAAACGTTCAGGAGCAGAGGCGCGTACCACTGGTGCGGTAAAAGTGCCATTACCAAAAAATGGATTGGTATCCAAATCTCTTTGGTTATACGACAATGACTCCTCAAAAGTAAATTTGCCCGTTTTAAACCTTGTATTTAGTCGAACGTTGGTACGTTCAAAACCAGTACTTGTTACGATGCCTTCCTCATCATAATAATTAGCTGAAAAAAAGTAGGAAGCATCTTCCCCGCCACCACTTATACTAAAACCGTAATCTTGTAAAAAACCAGAATTCAATGTCAAATCTTGAAAATCGGTGTTTACCCCAGGATCGACAATGTTCGCCGGTTGTCCTTCATTAATACTTCTTTGGTTAAGAAAGGCAACAAATTCTGGACCATCTAAAAAATCCAACGTTTTACCTACAGTGTTAACGCCAGCTCTAACATCAACCGTAACTTTGGGAGCCGTATTCATTGAGCCCCTATTGGTAGAAATAATAATGACACCGTTAGCGGCCCTAGTACCATAGATAGCAGCTGAAACAGCATCTTTCAACACCTGTATGTCAACAATGTCTTTTGAATTTAGAAAGGTAATATCATCAACTATGGTACCATCGACCACATAAAGGGGAAATGTATTGGTCAATGAACTGATACCCCTGACAATTACATTTGTTGGAGCACCTGGTTGTCCACCACCACTCTCAACTTGAACACCAGCCAATCGCCCTTGGAGGGCATTGGTCGGATCCGCATTAACAATTTGCCTTACTTCTTCTTGTTTTATTTGTGCTATGGCACCGGTAACGTCGACTTTGGCCTGTGAACCAAAACCAGTGATAACAACTTCGTCCAATGCCTGGGCGTCAATTTGTAGCGTCACGTTTATAGTCGACCTGCCCGACACAGGCATTTCTTGGGTTTGGTATCCGATATAGCTGAATACCAAAACGGCATCGGAATCCACAGTAATTGTGTAATTGCCATCAAAATCTGTAGTGACACCGTTGGTTGTACCTTTTTCAAGAATGTTCACGCCCGGCAATGGGCCTTCAGAATCTGAAATCGTACCAGATATCGTGGTTTCTTGACCTACCACTATAGCTGAGAATAAAAAGGCCATCGTAAGCAAGAGCCCTTTGAAGTGGTTTTTCATCATAAGAATAGATTTAAAGTTCAGATTGATTTGTATACTATGATAGTCTATGCTACTATTCAAAAATACAAAAATATTGTTAATGCAAAATTTTTATAACAACTATTTTTAGAATTTAACAATGAACACCCAATCTGATAAGGATATTTCAATTGGGGTAAGATTTCATATCATAGCGAATCGCGTTCGATAAGTCTTGTGGGGACTACAAAATTTGTGAATCCTAATTCACGGATATTTTCTGCTGTCATCAATGCCATTTGTGTAAAATCGGCTGATATCGTGGTAATACCTCCAGAGATAATCTCTTTTACGATATGATCATTGAACGAAAGTACTCCAACGTCTTTGCCAATTCGAAAATCATTGTTCCTACAATCTCTTAATAATAGCCATAGGTCGGCATCGTTGATGGTCAAATACAAATTATCTTTGGCGACATGGTCTTGCTCGTAGCTTTTTTGTACTTCAAAGGCAATACTGTTTTTGTCACAAAACACATTGAAAGACTTTAATATTCCTTGAGGATAATCTCTATCGTTTCTAAAAAATAAGATGCACTTTTTATACCTTGAAATTTTTGGCAGCAATGTATTTAGATTCGAATACGTACTTTTCTCAAACTCTTGTGCGATGTAGGTATAGCCCTCTCCTAAATTCAAAAATCTATCCACAATCAAAAGCTTCTCAGGTGTAACTGTTTTCAATACTTTTTTGCTGATTTCACTTTCTATGGGTGCCACCACATACATGCCGTATTTACCACTTATATTTGAAAAAATGGTTTCAAAAACCTCTTCGTTATTATGGTGGAAGAAAACATCAATTTGAACCCTGTCTTCAAATTGCTTGCGTAATGTATTATAGAATTCTTGCTGAAATCGCTGAAAAGAATACATGATCAAAGCAATTTTGAGGTAGAGATCGGTATTATTGCTGACAACGAAGTATCCTTTGGTTTTTTTCGATTCCACAAGTCCCCTACCCTTCAATTCTTCGTAAGCTTTGACAATGGTCTTTCTGGCAAAACCAACCTCATCAACCATGACATTGATTGATGGCAATTGATCACCAACCCTTAGATGGCCTGAATTAATGGTATCCATTATTCCCAAGACCAATTGTTCATGTTTGGAGAGGGAGTTGATACCTTCAAGTTTTTTGATGAAATCAATAAGCTTCACTAGATCTTGTAATGGTTAGGGTAGAATATTACGAAAAAAATGGAACACTCCGAAAGTCACTATAATATACACAGCCTTTTTCAAGTGTTATAAAAGGAGGGGTAAAAAAAATCCCGATCCAAATGGATCGGGATTTTATGTAGTCGGGGTGGCAGGATTCAATTTTGAATTCTACTACCCTGAAAACAAAACCCTTACACTATTTTTTTGCCAATAGGGCTACGGATTGGGCATATTGACCGACAACATCCGGCTTTCGTGAGGGCAAAAATATGAAATGATTCCAATTGAAACCATTTTAATTGAAAATGGGCATGAGGTATTTTAAATATACGGGTTCAAAAGCTCCATTATCTTCCAATTATTCATTTGTATTTAAGACTGTTTTCCTACATCAAAACTTCCCATAAAAGGTAAATTGACGAAACAACTAAAAAAGCCCGCGAATGGGACTTGTCGGAAAAATGAATATTGGATTAATTTTTCTCCTATAAAAGGGCCGTTAATAAAACTAATTGATATACAGAAAATAGCTAAGAGATAGTCAAGAGCATAGAAGTTTTCGAGATAAATCTATAGTATCATCTTCTCCTTCCCCCAGAGTACTGCATGGCTTCACCTTTACCGAACCCATAACTGAAACCGAAGGACACAAAGCGGGCACGAAAACTTCGATTAAAAACCTCAAAATCATTTTGTGCAATTTGGTTTTCACGAATGCGCGATGCAAAGGCATCACGAACGCTTAGGTTGAGAACTGCCTTGCCTTTGAGTATCTTCTTTCTCAACCCCAAATCCAAGAATGCGATATCGTTTATTTCACCCTGTACGGTCTGGTAAGCTGATCGGTAGTTTCCAGTAGCCTCAAAATCGATATCCCAGGGCATCTTTATTTTGGTCAATAGTTTTGATGACCACTGATTCGCACTAAAATCGAATACGGTTTCCTCAAAACTTCCTTGACGGGAAAACGTATTATAGTTGAAATCTACATTAAAGGTCAGCCATTTGGCTGGACTGTACTTGGTGTTGAATTCCACCCCCCATGCATTATTCGTTCCGATATTCTCGGGCCTCCTAATATTCACGTTATCCTCAAAAAAAGAAATTCGTTCGATAATATCGGTAGTATATCGATGGTAGACCCCCAAGTTCAAAGGTGTCTTTCCTACAAAGAAAATACCCGTCACTTCATAGGAATCTGTGAACTCTGGTAATAAATTCGGATTTCCCTGTCGAATATTGAAATTGTTTCGGATGTTGAAAAATGGATTCAGATCCCACAATCTTGGTCTGTATATCCTTTTGGAATATCCTGCCTGCAAGGAAATCTTTTCAGAAAACTTGTATGAGGTGTGTACGCTGGGGAAAAGATTGGTGTAGTTTTGGTCGTTTGACTCACTCGTATTTACCAATAAAGTTCCGACTTCAGTATTTTCAACCCGTATGCCCGCTTTCAACCCCCATTTTTCACCTTCGTACGCAGCAGTTCCATAAACACCCAGTACATTTTGGTCAAATTCGAAGATGTTTGTTAGACCAGGGTCTGTAACAAATATGCCATCTTCCAGGTTTTGTACCTCAAAGTCATTGCTGACATCATTGAGAATGTACTGGGCCCCGGTCTCTACAGAAAATTTATCTGAAAAAGGCTTGGTATAATCTAGTTTGAATGTAAAAACAGATTCTTTAAAATCAGTGCGGGTATTTTGTTCGGCATCACGATCTTCCCCAGAAATGGTATTATCCAAGAATTCGGAGCTTTGGTCTTTGCCGAAGAAATTGCCCAATGCGCTGAAAAGCAAATCGTGGTCTTCATTGTCTTCAAAATCCTTTTTATACTGTAATTCATATTGAAACTTCGGGTTTCGAGCTTCTGTTACCTCGGTACGTTCCCACTCTGAGGTGAAGTTTCCAGATCCATCTAATGCCACAAAATCGGTGGTCGAGGGTTGATTTTCAATCTCTAAGGCAAAATTTCCAGAAAGTGTAAGTACGCTGGTCGGGCTAAAATAATAGTCTGTTCCCAGAATGAAGTTGTAAAATTCTTCGTTTCTGAATTCTTCGCCATTGGATAGAATCACATTACCTGTAGTCAAATCTGTATTTCGAACGGTGATTTCATTGGGCAATTCGCGATAGCCCGCTCCAAGCTGCGTAAACAGGTTGAATTTTTCTGTTCTTCGATTAAGGCTCACCCCTATACTGTGATTATTGGGCGCACCAGTATTCACAGAAATAGAGCCATTGAGCCCTCTTTGCTCTTCTTTTTTAATGACAATGTTGATAATACCTGAAGTGCCCTCTGCATCATATTTTGCAGAAGGGTTGGTAATCACTTCAACCCTATCTATCATATCTGCAGTAATGGTGCCAAGCGCATTGTTCTCGTCACTAGTCAATATGGAAGGTTTTCCATTGATCAGTACTTGAACACCTTGACTTCCCCGAAGACTGATTTGCCCTTCAATATTCACATTGACAGACGGTACGTTGTTCAATACTTCAAGGGCGCTTGCACCTGTGGTGCTCAAATCCTTTCCTACATTGAATATGCGCTTATCCAATTTGAAAACAGTCTGTGAGACTTCACCCTCAACGACCACTTCTTCCAGTTTCTGGGCATCTTCTGAAATTGCAATGGTCCCCAAATCAGTTTTTTTGTTTTTCGAAGTTGGAACCTGCAAAACTTTCTTTTCAAAACCAATAAAACTAATTTCGATGTAATAGTTACTTGCATTGGTTTCCAGAGTAAAGGTGCCGTCCTCCAAAGTAGTGGTTCCATCAATTGCCTTTTTTGTTTCATTGTCTGCGACCATGACTGTAGCGAAAGCAACGGGTTGGCCAGAAGATTTTTCCACCACTTTGCCTATAAATGTGGTACTGTTTTTTTGACCATATCCGATTGTGGTGAAAAGAAACAGGGCGATACTTGATAGCAATAGACCTTTCATAGCTGATTTTAAGGTTCTTTGATTTTTTTCAAAACTCCAATAAATAAAAATGGTCCTAAAATTATTTGCTGTGAACGACATGCTTATTACCCCAACCAGCAAATGTATTTACAACCATCATTGAAAATGTTGTTCAAGGCCTAAAAACCGTTGTTGACGACATTTATTTTCTTTTGCTACCCTGTTCAGATACCTTTAGTGAAGTATGCCTTAAAAATGTCAATATCTAAAAGAGAACTTGTCTTTCAATTTGTACTTCTGGTACTGGTTTTCCTTTTCTATTCATTTGATAGGGAAAAACCAGGATTTCATATACACCAATTGGCTTTCTTCAGTACTTATGTATTTGCTGCAGCTATTATAGGATATTGGCTCATGCCACGTTTTCTGTACAAAAGGAACTATTGGAAATTTTTCGCATTTGTCTTTGGAGTTATTGCCATAGTAATCTTATTGGAAGAATTGGTGCTTGAACAAATTTTCTTTGCGGGCACCAAGAGAGCAAAGTCGTTTCCAGGAGTATTTTTCTCACTGTTGGGAGTATTACCAGTAATTACGATTCTTTCTGGATTTAAGTTTGGATGGGATGCCCTACAAAAACAAGAGCAGATAGAAGCTTTAAAAAGTACGGTTCAAGAAAGTGAGCTTCAATTTTTGAGGTCTCAAATCAATCCACACTTTTTGTTCAACAATCTCAATAATTTATACTCATATGCCCTTGAAGGTTCGCCCAAAACTCCTGAGATAATTCTGGAAATCAGCGGATTGCTGCGGTATATGCTATATGAGTGCAAAGAAAAGTTTGTGCCTCTTCAAAAAGAAATTGAGCAATTGCATAATTTTATTAAGCTGAGCAAACTACAAATTGAAAATAGAGGTACGGTTCTTTTTGACACATATGATATTGAAAATAGGTACAAGATTGCCCCGCTGATTTTGATAGTATTTATTGAAAACGCATTCAAACACAGCCAAGCAGGTCAAAGTGAGAACATCAAGATTGACGTCATGCTGCACATGAAGAACAACACATTGCATTTTAACTGTAGCAATAATTACGAGGCTACTGAAAGTCTTAGTAAAGTGAATGCTGGAATCGGACTGAAGAATGTACAAAAACGTTTACAGCTCCTTTATCCCAACAGGCATCATCTTGAAATCAAGGAACATAACAAGAGGTATGAAGTCAAACTATCAGTGGAATTAAGTAAAATTAGTAGCTCGTGAACTGTATCATCGTTGAAGATCAACCTCCCGCGCAGCGCGTCCTCAAGAAATATATTGAAGATGTAGGCTCTTTAGAACTAAAAGGGGTCTTTTCAGATGCGATACAGGCAATGGAATTTCTGGAAGCTGAACCGGTCGATTTACTTTTTCTTGACGTTCACCTACCAAAAATTTCTGGGATTGATTTTTTGAAGACCATGGCCAACCCGCCCAGTATCATCCTGACCACGGCATTCTCAGAATATGCACTTGAAAGCTATGAGTTCAACGTTGTCGACTATCTATTAAAACCTTTTTCATTTCAACGATTTGTAAAGGCCATATCAAAAGTATCTGAAAGAAAAAAAATGGGGTTGCCAATCAAATATGAAACCGATTCGACATCGTTGAGAAAGGAAATCTATATCAAGTCGGGCTACGAGCATATCAAAATTCATGTTGACGACATCCTGCACATTACAGCAGATTCCGACTATACCCAAATAGCGACCAAAAACAAAAAGCATTTATCGAGCGAGTCCTTGCGCTTTTGGTCAGAGATGCTACCAGGCAAACTGTTCTACCGCATCCACAAATCACATATCGTCAATATAGAGGCTATAGAAAAAATTGTGGGCAACCAAATATATCTTTTCGGAGGAATCAAGCTGCCTATCGGAAGGGCCTACAAAGAAAAATTTATGAAGTCTATCTTAAAATAAGATTCAATGAAAAAATTACAGAAAGAAGACATCAAACAAGAGGTCTTTGATTTATATGATGACTATGCCCACAACAAGCTACAACGCCGAGAATTTGTTGAAAAGCTCTCTGCTTATGCAGTTGGTGGCATCACCGTGACATCATTGCTCAGTTTCATGATGCCTAATTACAAAAACACTTTTTTGGTGGCTAGTGACAATCCCAGATTAAATTCAGATTACATCACCTATAGTTCACCTAAGGGTGGTGGTGAAATCAAGGGATTGCTCTCAATGCCCAGAGCTATTGAGAGCAAACTGCCAGGTCTTGTTGTGGTACACGAAAATCGCGGACTTAACCCCTATATTGAAGACACTGCCAGAAGGGCCGCTTTAGATGGCTTCATAACTCTAGCTCCAGATGCCCTAAGTCCTCTGGGCGGTTACCCAGGGAACGACGACGATGGTAGGGCCATGCAACGCAAACGTGATCGAAATGAAATGTTGCAAGATTTCATTGCAGCATTCGAATACTTAAAAGCACATGAAGGCTGTAGTGGCAAAATTGGAGTTGTTGGATTTTGTTTTGGAGGATGGATTTCAAATATGATGGCTGTAAAAGTACCTGATTTATCTGCAGCCGTACCCTTTTATGGTGGCCAACCTACTGAGAATATCGACCAAATCAATGCACCTTTGATGTTACAGTTCGCTGGACTTGATGAACGTGTGAATGGCGGATGGCCCGCTTTTGAAGAAGCTTTGAAAAAACATGGAAAAGATTATATAGCCTATACTTATCCCGATGTCAACCATGGATTTCACAATACCAGCACACCGCGATATGATAAAGATGCAGCTGAATTGGCATGGAAGCGTACAATGGATTTTTTTAAAGAGAATCTAATCTAAAGATAGTTTATTAGTGCTTGCACCCCATTGTAAGATATAACCAAAGAAAACAATAGTGCGGCTATAAGCCCAACATTTACCCAGGTACCTGTTTTATGACCCAGCATCAATTTTTTGTTATTGATCAGCAGAATAATTCCGAGAATGACCAAGGGCAATACAAATACATTAAAGATTTGTGAAAGTATCTGCATCTCGACCGGGTTCGAACCAAAGATTGGCACAATTAAGGCAAATAGACAGGCAAAAGCAGTAATCCGCTTAAACTGTTTTGAACTGGTATCCAACTCCCCAGATTGGTAATCAGCAATCAAAATGGGCACTATCAACAATATGGGAAAAATAGAGGAGAGCCCAGCACTAAGTGTTCCAAAAAAGAAAAGGGTCAAGGCAAATTTGCCGGCCACAGGCTCCAAGGTGTTAACCATATCCAACACTTGAGTCACAGGTTTACCATCATAAAAGAGAGCCCCAGTTGCCACGGCCATGATAGTGGCGCTAATAATAAAGACCAAAATTGCAGCTACAATGGCATCCTTCTTTTGTTTGTTCAAATCGCTGATTTTCCAACCCTTGCCCTTAACAAAAAGCGGGCGTGATAGAAAGGTAGCAGCCGCCATGGTTGTTCCCACAAAAGCAGCAACCAACATTTTGCCGCCTTGTACTTCAGGAATACTGGGTACAAGTCCTTTTAACACATCAGATGGTAGTGGATAAACCATAAAAAGGGAAATCAGAAAAGACAATCCCATTATGGTAACAAAAATGACTAGGATTTTTTCAAAAAAGGTGTATTTGCCAACCAGAAGCAGAGCATAAAAAATAACGGTCACCACTACGGCGATACCTATCACCGTTTCATATTTGTGCTGGGCAATCTGTGGAAAATAAATGGCGAACATCTCGTAAATGATATTGGCAGAAATACCCATAATGCCCATCAAGGAATTCCACTGACCGAAAGCGATGCCTATTATAATAAGAATCGCCATGACCTTTCCCCATTTCAAGTGTTTCTTAAATGCGAATAAGGCTGTTTCCCCCGTTATCAATGTATAGTTACCATAAACATATATGAGAATGCCTGAAAAGAGGCAACTCAATAACAGTACCCACAACAGCTGCATTCCGTAGGTGCTACCAGCAACAATCATTGAGGTGACACTTCCCGTGCCAATGGTATACCCGATAGCAAAAATACCTGGCCCAAAGGCCAAGACCAATGCCAGCAATTTCTTAAAAAACGATTCTTTTGAGGATTGCTGGTTTCTCATTTCATCGGTTTCTTACCTTAATGATGGTGCCCAATGTGTTTCTTACCAAATTTTCTAGTCCTTCAAAATCTTTACTGGCCAGAATCTCCTTGCTAATTAGCTTGGATCCCATGCCGACACATATCACCCCTGCATCAAACCACGCCTGAAGGTTTTCCTTTTCAGTACTTACGCCACCCGTAGGCATAATGCTCGTCCAAGGTTGTGGTCCTTTGATAGCCTTTACAAAACCAGGGCCATAGGTTGACCCAGGGAAAAGTTTGATGACTTCGCAACCCAATTCTTCGGCCCTATTGATTTCAGCCAATGAACCACACCCCGGAGACCAAAGGACTTTCCTGCGGTTACAGGCAATTGCAATATCTTCCCTTAAAGATGGGGTAACAATAAAATTTGCTCCCATTTGCATAAACAGAGAGGCCGCTGCCGCATCAGTAATAGAACCCACCCCCATTATCATTCCTGGTAATTTGGAAATGGCATATTTGTTCAATTCAGAAAAAACCTCAAAAGCAAAATCACCTCGTGCGGTAAACTCCATCAAACGTGAGCCACCATCATAACAGGCCTTGAGGACTTTCTTACCCAGTTCAATATCAGGATGGTAAAAAAGGGACACCATACCCGTTTCTTTCATTGTATTTGCTACCTCAATTCTTGAAAATTGTGCCATAGTACGTTATGCTCTATTTAAGATTTTATTAAAATCGTATGCTTCGGGGTTCTTAAGGTATGCTTTTGAGCGTTCATAGTCAGCTTCGCCCAAATAATTCAAGTTCTGAAAACAGAGTCGTGCAAATTCTGAATCGATATTCACCAGCCGCGGGGCAATTTTGCCCTCCTTATCCTGTAAATCGGTCAAAAAAAGTGGTGTTACCTCGCCTCTCGAATTGGCCGTGACTATGCATCCACTAAGTCCTTCATCGAACAGTTTTTTTACCCCTAGCCCCAATAAAGTACACAGTGTCAAATCAAAACCGATAGGTCTACAACAACGTAGCTCATAGCCCAACTCCACTGGTCTGCTCTTAATCTTAATACCCAGTTCCTTTAAACGGGCCTGGACAAGTACATTAAAAATGTGTGACTTGCTTACATTGCCCAATTCAGGATGACCGTGTTCATCATAGGTAAAGTTAATGCCACAATTCTTTAGTTCAGAATCTGGTAGAATATGAAAAACTCCTTCACTTATTAGGGCAACTCCATAATGGATGTTCTCTATTTTTCTTTTGACCATTGAGGAAATCACCAAGCGGACCACCTTATCGAAGGTAATGTTGGTCTTATCAAACATCTCAGGAATGACCATCATCGGAAAATGGCAGCTGGTAGCAATACCAAAGGCCAAATGCCCCGCCGATCGCCCCATGGTTGACATGACAAACCAGTTATTACTGGTTCGTGCATCCTCATAAGTGGTGTTTCCAATCCGAACGCCTTCATCTTTTGCCGAATGAAACCCAAAAGTAGGATTGCGATCAGGCAAGGGAAGGTCATTGTCAATGGTCTTGGGCACATGAATATTTGAAATGGAAATGTTCTCCTTTGAAAGATAATCGGTTATTCTGTTAGCCGTGGAAGCGGTGTCATCACCCCCGATGCTTACGAGCAACTTGACGTTGTTGTCCTTAAACAAATCAGTATTCACCTTTTCATCACTGGGCTTGAACCGACTCATAATAAGAGTTGAGCCACCTCGACTGAAAATACGGTCGGCATGGGGAAAATCGAATTCCTTAATTGAAGGGTTTTCAGAAAATATTCCCTTGAAACCTTCATGAAGGCCTAGTACCCGATAGCCATCTTTCAAAAAAATCTTGGCAACCGTACTGATTACCGCATTGATACCAGGGGCGGGGCCACCACCACAAATGATCAATATGGATTTTTCTGAAGTCATTCTACTTATCTAGCTACCCTACCTGATGCATCACCACCCATTAATTTCTCCACTTCTGAAACCGTCGCCAAATTAGCATCTCCTTTAATTGTATGTTTCAAACAAGATGCTGCGACTGCAAAGTTCAAGGCATTTTGGTCGTCCTTTGGATATTTTAACAATCCATAAATCAATCCACCCATAAAAGAATCTCCGCCACCTACGCGGTCAACAATATGGGTGATTTGATACTCTGGTGATTTATACATTATCTTGCCATCATACAAGACCCCAGCCCAAGTATTGTGGGATGCGGATAATGAACCTCTTAAAGTGGTGATTACTTTTTTAGCCCTTGGAAAACGTTTCATCATCTGCTTGCAGACAGATAGAAAAGCCTCGGCTTTTACATGTTCACCTTGAGTGGTAATGTCCAATCCTTCAGGTTTGATACCAAAATGTTTTTCGGCATCTTCCTCATTGCCCAAAACGATGTCGCAGTAAGAGGTCAGCTCCGACATAATCTCTTCCCTTTTCGCATCATTACAATATTTCCAGAGTTTTGCCCGGTAATTCAAATCGGTCGAAATGGTCACACCGAGTTCACTGGCAACTTTTACCGCTTCCAAACAGGCATCTGCAGCTCCTTGAGAGATTGCGGGTGTTATTCCCGTCCAATGGAACCATTCCACACCATCAAATACCGATTTCCAATCGACCATTCCCGCCTGAATTTCGGCCATAGCGGAATGTGCTCGATCATAGACCACTTTGCTACCACGACTTACGGCACCTGTTTCCAGAAAATAAATACCAAGCCTATTGCCACCGTAAATTATCTTATCAGTACCGACTCCTCTTTTGCGCATCTCCATCAGAGCACAATGGCCAATATCGTTATCGGGGAGCCTAGTGACAAAATCCACAGGTACACCATAGTTGGCCAATGAAACCGCTACGTTGGACTCACCTCCGCCATAAACGACATCAAAACTGTTTGCTTGTGAAAACCTTAAAAATCCTTCAGGAGCCAGTCGAAGCATTATCTCTCCAAAAGTGACTACTTTCTTCATTCTTCAATTGTTGTTTATTGTTGATTAGATTTTAGCTGAAAGCTAAACCGCCATTTATGTCAATATTGTTTCCATTTATGAAAGAGGCCTCATCTGAGGCCAGATATGAAACCAAATCAGCGACTTCTTCAGCATTGCCTTCCCTTCTCAGAGGAGTACCTGCCGCTACTTTTTCCCTGATTTCATCTTGAGTGAAATCATCGTGGAACTTTGTTCCTATCAAACCGGGGCAAACCGCGTTCACCCGAATGCCTTTTGGCCCCAATTCTTTGGCCATGGCCCGTGTAAAAGTCGTTACCGCTCCTTTGGACGAACTGTACAATGCGGAACCGCCTCCACCGCCATCCCTTGCCGCTTGAGACGAGATATTGATGATAGATGCACCCTTTTGCATCAAAGGTTCAAATGCCTGGGAAACAAACACAATAGACTTAAAGTTTACCCCCATGACAAGTTCATAAAAAGCTTCATCAAATTCTTCCAACGTTTTACGGGCGAAAAGTCCACCTGCATTGTTCACAAGAATATCTATTTTAGCGCCAACCACCTCTACAACTTTTGCCTTTAAGGCTGCAATATCATTTAGGTTGGAAACATCTGCCTTGACTGCGATAGCTTCCTGTCCCAAAGATTTTATTTCTTCTACGGTTTCTTTAGCTGCTGATTCCGAATTAAAATAGTTTACAACCACCTTGGCACCTTCCTTGGCAAGTTTTATCGATATGGCACGGCCGATATCCCTTGAGCCTCCGGTTACCACTGCTATTTTTCCATTTAGATTACCCATTTTTCTGGATGTTTTTTAGATTCCCAAACCTTGTCCGCCGCCTACTTGAATAGTTTCTGCCGTCAAAAAGGCAGCATTATCGCTGACCAAGAAAGAGATAACAGATGCCACATCCTCGGGCTGACCGAGCCTACCCAAAAGAATGTTGTTTTTCCAAGATTGAAAAACCTCTGGTTTAGTGGATTTAATTTGCGCATGAAAAGGAGTGTCAATAGTGCCTGGTGATACAGCATTTACCCGTACTCCATATTCTGCCAAATCTTTTGCCAAAGCACGTGTTATAGCATGAACAGCCGCTTTTGATGTGCCATAAATTCCCGCTCCGGGTCCGCCAGCATTCCAACCAGCTATAGAGGTATAATTGATTATCGACGGATTATCTCCCTTCTTTAAGTATGGAATAGCAGCTCTGGAACAGAAAAAAGTGGAATCTAAATTCAGCGCCATGACCTTACGGTAAAAATCGGTGGTCATTTCTTCAAATCGTGATCGACCTCCAAGCCCACCAGCATTGTTGATCAATGCATCAATTTTTCCATACTTATCTCCGATAGCCTTTATATTGGCATTGACCGCTTCTTCGTTCGTTACGTCGAATCCATAATATTCGGCCTTTATACCTTCTGCTTCGAGTTCTTTGACCCTGCCAGCTCCTGCATCATCCTCTATTCCATTCAAGACGACCGTGTAGCCATCCTTACCTAGTCTTTTGGCCACTTGAAATCCTATACCGCCGGTTGCTCCGGTTATTACTGCTATTTTTTCTTTAGAATCACTCATTTTATTATTTGGATTGAATTTTTAATCTATTTATTTCGCTCTTAATGGTTCAATTTTTGGACACAATATCCATACACTTGCCATAGTGATTATGGCCAATGCCGCACCGATCACAAAGGCCGGCGTGTAGTTACCTCCCGATGTAAGCCATGGAACGAGGGCGGTCAAACCAAAGGCTCCCAACTTGGCAGCCATGCCAGCAAATCCGGCAAGCGTGCCCACCGATTTTCCACCAAAAAAGTCACTTGGCAATGTCTGCACATTTCCAATAGCCACTTGAAAACCGAACAAGATTATCGCCATGAGCACTACAGCAGTTTCGGGCCCACCTGGGTTTGCCATGGCAAGCAAAGTTGGCAACATGATTAGGCAGCCTAAAGTAATGACCAGTTTACGGGTTTTGTTGACCGTCCAACCCGCCTTAATGCGGTTTTGTGCCAAAAGACCGCCAAACCAAGCCCCTATCATTGCCCCAACATAGGGTACCCATGCATAAAACCCAATCGCCTTTACATCCATGCCATAAACCTCATTGAGATATATAGGTATCCAAAAGATGAACAACCACCAAATAGGGTCAATTGCTGCCGAAGCTATGATGACCCCCCAACTTTCTTTGTGGGAGAGCATTTTACCAGTTGGTGGATTGTATCCCTCGTCCCGAACTCCATCTCCATCTAAATCTTGGTTTTGCTGACCAGTCAAAATATATTCTCTTTCGCTATCTGAAATCCATGGATGCTTTGATGGAGGAGCCTTTACTAAAATCCACCATGGAATTAGCCAAAGCAATCCCACCAGGCCCACCAAAACGAAAATATAGTGCCAGCTGAAGTGGATGGATAATAGGCCTATCGTCGGAAAGGCAACGATGCCTCCAATGGCCGCGCCAGAGTTGAAAATTCCTTGGGCAAAAGCCCGCTCTTTCGTTGGAAACCACTCTGCGTTTCCCTTTGCTGCACCTGGCCAGTTTCCAGCTTCTGCTATGCCCAATATGGAGCGAAAAATGGACAGACTGACCAACCCTTTTGCCAATGCGTGCAAGGCGGTTGCCAACGACCAAAATCCTATGGACAACGCAAAACCGATTCTAGTGCCCACCTTGTCAAAAATTTTCCCAAATATGGCTTGGCCGAATGCATAGGAAAAAATGAATATCGTGGAGATAATCGCATAAATTCCTTTTCTTTCATCTGAGGTCTTGTTGGGGTACAGGTCTTCTGCCATGTCTGGCCATAAAACCGGTAACGCCTGTCTATCTATATAATTAATAACGGTTGCCAACGCTATTAACCCAATGACCCACCACCGTAAACCTTTTAACTTCATAGTTTTTTAATTGTGTTAGGTTTAGGAATATCATGTGTTCACCTGAATAAAAAAAATCAAGCTCAATTAGTGGTAGCTGACTTAAAAAATTCCGATTTGGAATCTATGCGGTAAGTGCTACTTCCCTCCTATGTTATTTCAAATAGCTAAAACAGAAGCGTGCAATTCTGTCTTGGCAAATCAACGTCTTAAGTATTGTAACAGTACTGGTACAATACGCTAAAGTGTGTTTTCATTTTCTGCTTGGCCTTCTGTGGATCTTGTTTCTTGATAGCCTCGAAAATTTCTTCATGCTCCTTGATTCCCTTGAACGAAAGATTGGCATCACAAACATGGTGCTTGTTGAAATTTGTGATAATCTCAGGCGTAATGACCAGCATAAATGTATTCATGGTTGCATTTTTACTGGCTTTGGCTATGGCCAGATGAAACAATAAATCTTCTTCGACCGCATCTTTACCATTCAAGACTTTTGTCTTATAGGCTTCAAGAGCTTGCTCCATTTTATCCAAATCATCGTCTGTTCTTCTTAGCGCTGCCAATCGTACCGTTTTGAGTTCCAGTAAAATCCTGGTCTCAACTAAGGATTTAAAGTCTGGATCTTCCAATCTCAAAATATCATCCAACATTCCGCTCATGGCAACCCGACCAATATTGGCGATGAATGTTCCACTTTGTGGTCTGGATTTCAATATGCCAAAAAACTCCAATTTTTGGATGGCTTCCCTTATGTTGCTCCGGCTAACCCCGAATTTTTCGGATAGCATTCTTTCGGATGGAAGCTTATCACCAGGTTCTAAGTTCTTATAGTCTATATAATCCCGAATATTTGAGATAATACCCTTTTGTATATCGCCATTTTCAGATTTGGTAAGAATTTCGACTTTCATATTCATTTTTTAAACCAGATTGGTTAACCAGATTGGTTTGTTAAATTTATGAAATTATCCGCGTATTAAGCAAGTTGTTTTTAGTCAAGAGGACTATTGGCCAAAGCCAGAGACGACCAATAGTCTCTCTTATCTAACTAAACTAACTCAAATTACTCTCTCTGTTAATGATCAATGCTCAATTGAAACTTTTTAATCTTTTATATATTAATAGCCAGGGTTTTGTGTAATCACCCCGTTGGTGGCCAGAATCTCTGATATCGGAACTGGGAACAAAAAGAAATTACTGTCAATCGTCTGACCCATTTCAGCTTCCACAGTGCCTGTTCTTACCAAATCGAACCATCTATGCCCCTCAAAAGCCAACTCCAATCTTCTTTCGTCTTGAATGGCCTGTCTCACCGCAGTTTGCCCCGTTGCTGTTGTATTTGGTAAACCTGCTCTAGTTCTTATCTTATTCAATTCTGTTATTGCGCCAGCTGTATTCCCATTTTCATTCAACGTTTCAGCATACAATAAAATGGCATCTGCCAATCGCATTTCAATCCAGTCGAGGTCTTCCCCGCCTGTTTGTGGGTATTTTGGAGAAGCCATAAGTGTCTCATCAATGGTTACCACTCTTCGTAAATCAGTGTCACCACCTGCTTCGCTAGCATCAAAAGCTGCAATCAAATCAGGATCCAAAGGCATCAGGGACTTTGTATCTAGACCTCCAAACCACGAAAAGAATTCAGAAAAACCGTATTCATCGACTATCGAACTGGATACTTGAGTTGCAAAGATGACCTCTGGATTCAAATCAACTAAAAAGATATCGGCAAAGTTTTCCTGTAAAGTGATTCCGGCATCAGCAGCTCCATTGACAACCGCGGCCAAAAGAGGTTCAGCATTTCCGAATTCACCCCTGTGAACGTACACCTTGCCAAGCAATGCACGCGCAGCAATTTGAGTAGCTCGACCGTCTGATAAATCTGAATTATCCAAAGCTGCAATGGCATCTTGAAAATCTGGAATTATAATATTATTATATACCTCAGCAACTGGTTGCCTTTCAAAGATGGATAAGTCTGTAGTAACTGGATTGGCGACTAAATTGACAGGTACATCGCCAAAAACCAATACCAACTTAAAATATGACAAGGCCCTCAAAAATTTAGCCTCACCAATATCAGTGGCATCGGTAGAATTTTCGATGACATTATTTGCACTTAAAATTGCTCTGTACAAAGCAGTATAGAAAGGCCCAAAAAATTGATCTTCCATAACGGTCAAGTCGGGACCGTACCTATCAAATTCTGGAAATGGCTCTTCATCCATTAACGCATTGTCAGCTCTGAAATCGCCCATTACCGCCATTGGGGTAACCGCACCCAATTGGTAGAAATAGGCAGCATTCACAACCCCATCAAAATCTTCCAAAGAATCTGAACTTGCAATATTCGGTGGAACCTGATCCAAGTCGTTGTCACATGCCGCTATGAACAACATTGACCCTAGTAATAAGATATATAGTCTTTTCATTTTTCTTCTTTTAAAAATTAACATTTAACCCCAACGTATAGCTTCTGACGATAGGACTCGCCCCTACCTGAACCCCATAAGTTGTAGGGCCTAAATAACCCCCATTGGTTATCTCGACACCTTCAGGGTTAAAGGAGGTATAGTTATCTCCCCACAGATACAATAAGTTTGTAGCCGCAGCATAAATTCTAACAGAGTTCAACCCCATTTTACTAATTACATCGGGGTCTATGGTATACCCTATGGTCAGGTTACGTAAAGCTAGATAAGAAGCATCCTGTATCTGGGCATCCAATTGATTTCTTGATTGTGTGTAAAATCTACCAGTCGCATCTTCGATACCATCATCGTTGGCATCAAAACTATCACGTAGCCTGCCGCCAAATTCCGATTGCCAATAAATAGGGTCAATATTGAATACATCACCCCCTTGAGCCCCTTGAAACTGGAATGACATATCCAAAGCCTTATATCGAATTGAACTGTTCAGGCCATAGTAAAAGTCAGGTGTGTTCTGACCTATTTTGACCAGATCACCGCCTTCCTCAACTGTTCTTGTTCTGTCAATCACACCATCACCATTCTGATCGACTACATAGTATTCAGAACTATTCAAACCGACAACCCTTGTCGGATCTGCTATGTGGACATCATCAACTATGCCTGCGGTCTCCAATCCCCACATTTCGCCAATTTCACCACCGACGTAATTTCTGAACACAGGTCCTCTACCACTCTGACCATAAATCACATCAGGCAATGATTCTACATCACGTAAATCAGTAATCTCCGTTTCCACTGTGGAGAAGTTGGCACCAAAGTCCCAGCTAAAATCATCTTTTTGAAAGACCAAAGCAGACATTTCAAATTCGAAACCAGAACTTCTTACATCACCTGCGTTCAGTCTTATCGATGTTGTTCCCAAAACTTCAGACACACTTTGGTTTATCAAAATATCTTCGATGTCCGAGGTATAGTAGTCTGCACCAATTCGAATACGATTATTAAAAAAGCCCAAATCAATACCGTAGTTGGTCTCGGTGTTGGTTTGCCATGTCAAATCAGGGTTGGCCACATCTGAAGGAATTAAAAACCCAGTACCGAAAATTGTCGCTTGCGGATTTAAAAGACTTAGCGAATTGTAAGCTCCCAAATCAGAGGTCGTTCCCAAAGAACCGGTACTGAACCTTGGTTTTATTAAGCTCAAAAATTCTGAATTGTACCACTTTTCATTGTGAATGTTCCAACCAACGGAAAGTGCTGGAAATGTGGCATACTTGTTATTCGCTCCAAAACGGGAATCACCATCTCGTCTTATGGATGCCGAGAGTAAGTAGCGATCATCATAGGCATAGTTAATCCTACCAAAAACACTTCTTCGTGCTATGGTCTCATCACGTTCGGTGACGGTAATGTCTGCCGGGTCCAACAAATTATAATTGATGATATCACTGAACGGTACGTTTGTTCCATCTTGTCTGGTACCGGTTATGAAGAAATTCTGGAATTCAAGTCCGGCTACTGCTGATACTTCATGCTTTCCAAAGGTTTTGGCATAATTTAATGTGGTCTCACTCAAGATTGAAGTGCGGCGAATCTTTTGCCTATCCAAAAATGTCTGTGTGCCACGGGCTCTGGAATCGAATTCCAATCCTCTGTAGGCGTAGTCTTCGGTATCTCTGTAATCCGCACCTAAAACGGTTTTTATATTCAAACCATCCAAAATATTGTATTGAAAATAGGTCGAAAGATTACCGAAGTAGGTTTTTTGCCATGCATCGGTATTGTCCAACTTCGTAGCGGGACCAGCATCGCCAGAACCCCCAATGCCGTTACCAACCCTACCGTAATGCCAATCTTGCGCCGTATCCCCAGGTTCCAAAGTATATATACTATTGTTAAATGGTGCATCACCGCCTCTGTAACCATTATCAAAAGGGGCAAGACCCAAAGCCTGTGCTTGTTGATCCAATTGTTGTACGAATGCAATGGATTCTTCCGTGTGATATATAGGGTGTATGCTATAGGCCCTCAAAAGATCTCTCATATCATGGCCTACGATATCCCTTCTAGAGGCAAATCCATTAAAACTCAAACCCGTATTGAACTTATCTCCTAGTTTGGTATCGACATTCAAACGTGCATTGACCCTTTCAAAGCCTTGGGTAATTGCAATGCCTTCGGTATTTTGATAACCAATTGAAGCAAAATAGTTCGAGTTTTCGCTACCTCCGCTCATACTAAAGTTGTGGTTCATGGTGTAACCCGTCCGGAAAAGCCAATCTTCAACTGCAACAACACCAGGAGAATTTCTGTATGCATTGATTTTATAGTCAACGAACGCTGGGTCCAATTCAGAAACATCGAACCTGCCACTGGCTATACCATCCTCTAAAATATCGGCCCATTCCCCAGCGGTTTTGAGCATCTCATTATCCCTTAGGTATCTGTTTGATGTGCTATAAAAAGTGTCATAGGAAAAACTGGGTTTGCCTTGTCTTCCTTTTTTGGTGGTAACCAAAATAACACCGTTCGCACCCCTAGAACCATAAATAGCTGCTGAAGCAGCATCTTTCAATACCTCCAAACTTTGAATATCATTGGGATTTACCGTTGCCAAACTTCCTGAAATGGGATAACCGTCGACTACAATCAGTGGACTTGCATCACCATTAATAGAAGATGCCGCCCGTATCTGAATCTTTGGGTCTGCACCTGGTGCACCATCTTGTTGTTGAATCAATACACCAGATAGTTTACCACCCAATGCATCATCAACACGTTGCGCCTGAATGGCAGCAATCTCGCCACCGTCGACTTTGGCAACAGCACCTGTCAGCGATGATTTTTTTCTGGTACCATAACCAATAACGACCACTTCATCTAACTTAGCAAGATCCTCTTGTAAGGTTACGTTTATAACACTTTGACCACTTACAGCTAAGCTTTGCGTTGCAAAGCCAATGTAAGAAAACTGAAGTGTTGCCCCTGACCCAACAGTAATGGTATAATTACCATCAAAATCGGTTTGGGTGCCATTGGTCGTGTTCACCACCAATACGTTTGCTCCAACGATAGGCACACCGCTTACATCGGTCACTGTACCCGTGACAGTAACATCTTGTGCAAAAAGTTGGATACTGCTCAGCAGTATCGCAACCATGAAAAGTTTAGTTTTTAAATTCATTTGTCTTTAGTTAATTTCAATAGTTTAATTTCTCTTTCCTTGGATATCTCGAGAATATCACTCTTTAGGATTTCGATTTAGTCCCACATTAGCTTCCTCCAAATGAATTTTTCTTAATTTTGAAGAAGCATGTTATTAAATCATGTGCCATACAATTACTTCCCTCCAATAAGAAGTATTGTTACTTAAAAAGGATAGGCGTGCACCTGTCCTTTTTTTATGCCTTTTCTAATTTCATCTCATATGAAGTCTCATTTAGTTCCAGGTTGTATGCTTATTGGTTTTCCAAACTGGTCAACCAATTTGGTTTACCAAATATATATTAATTTTTAGTTAAAAAAAGTATTTTCTTGATTTTAACACTTTTAGCCCATAAAATTTTCGCGAATTGGACCAGTTTTTTGCTATGCCTCTTTATCTCCAAAATAAGACACTCCATCACCACTTAAAAAATCTTCCCTTACGGGACTAAATGTGTCAATAAGCATCCCTTCCTCCAAACACAATGCACTGTGCAATAAATTCGGTTCAATGTACACACCATCCCCTGCCTCCACAATTTGCTTTTCGCCATCAATTTCAAACTCAAATTTGCCAGAAATGCAATAGGTAGCTTGCGTGTGAAAATGTTGATGTGGGGCACCTAGTGCTCCTTTTTCAAATTTCACTTTTACCATCATGATTTGATTATCGTAACCTAAGAATTTTCTTGATACTCCTCCGCCAAGTTTTTCCCATTCCACTTCTTTTGTCATGATGTATTTCTCACTGAATCGTTTCATTATTTTGTCGTTTATATATTTTCCTTAATTCTTTTTACTCCGGCGGTGTACCTGTGCCCACAGTAGCTTCCCTAAACCAAACCTCAGCGTAACTGCCATTGGCATATTGCTTGGCGATATCACCACCATAGGTTTCTGCGCCGGCGCTCCAGACCTTGTTTGTTTCTGGGCTTTTGCCATTGGTTTGGTTATAGGCACCTTGTTTAAAATAGCCTAGCTCTCCTTTATAGGCAGTAGGCCTTTCTGTACCATCCCTTCCTATGGGTACGAATAGTTTTTTTGTCTGCTCTGGTAAGTCCGATTTATTCACATATTCGGATGCGACAAGGTTTTTAACGAATTTTCTTGTTTCATGACCATCACTCTTGAATGTGAGGTACATGATTCCATCATATACATTTATTTCGAAGCTGAACTCTTCACCTAATTCTATACCATCTGAAGGCTCTACAGGATTGTCGTTCTTATCTGTTCCTACAACTGACATATCGTGGCCCCATACTGCGGTCGAAAAATCCCAACGTCCGGAATTGTCATCACCGGCCGTATTGATTTCATAATTCCAAAAAACGGAGCCTTTAGTGTGGCCTGGGAATTTCTTGTAGAATATTTTTAAAGGCTCATTTTCATGGCCTTCACCGCTATGGATTTGTCCTACTACTACCGAATAAGAAGCGGCAACTCTGGCATCACCAGAAGTGGAAACCTGCATGACCTTGCAGGTGCCTGTTAGTTTGCCTCCTTGTTCTGGGGTCCATTCCCGTTTTTCATGCAGTTCTGTTCTTGTATTGCTGGAGTTTTTTGAAGTAACTCCTAAGTTTGGTGTTTTATATACTACCCACCGCCTGGTGCCATCAATTGCTGTATAGAAAAAATCTTTATGTTCAAACTCGGTAAGATCGTCCACAGTCGTTCCGTTACCCAATAGAATTTTAAACTTATCCATGAAGGGAATCACCTCATGGGGATAAACTGTTTTCTTGCTTAAGCCATCATTGGCTTCGAAATACCCTGCATTGGAATAGGCATTTTCGCTAATCTCGATACTCGCTGTTTTGAACCAAACTTCAGCGTAATTGCCATCAGCATATTGTTTTTGAATATCACCGCCATGGGTTTCAGCACCAGAGCACCATACTTTGTTTACTTTTGGGTCTTTTCCGTTGGTTTGATTGTAAGTACCCAATTTAAAAAAGAGTCCTTCTTTGGTGTACGCACTGTCGCGTTCCACACCATCCTGCCCGATTGGAAAAAATAACTGTTGGGTCTGTTTAGGTATATCTGATCGTTTTGCATATTCGGAGGAAATCAGGTTTTTGGTAAATGTTTTGGTTTCGTGCCCTTCACTTGTGAATTTCAAGTACATCATACCATCCTTAATTTCCACTTCATAGCTGAATTGTTCACCCAGGGCAATACCATCTACTGGTTCTGGTGGATACGTGTTTTCATCCGCTCCAACAACCGACATATCATAGCCCCAGATAGGATAGGAATAATCCCATCTTTTAGAATTATCATCACCTGCGGTATTGATTTCATAATTCCAGAATACGGAGCCCTTGGTATGACCAGGGAATTTTTTGTAGAATATTTTTAGCGGTTCATTTTCATGTCCATCGGCACTGTGAATTTGGCCGACAACCACCGAGTGAGTTGACGCGACACGGGCATCTCCAGTACTTGAAACATTCATCACTTTTAGGGTGGCGTTCATCTTGGCATCGGTCATTGGCGACCATTTCTTTAGTTGGGCCAACTCGGTTCTTGTGTTATTTGAAGTACCATGGGTATTGCCTGCATTGGGAGTTTTAAATACCACCCATTCCCCTTGTTTATCGCTCGCTGTGTAAAAGAAATCTTTATGCTCAAAATTGGTTGCCTGACCTACATTGGAACCATCACCCAATATCAAGTTCCAATGTTCGAAAAAGGGGATAATTGCTTGGGCACTACCAACTATCTTATCTCCATTTGTTGCGTCAGTAGTATGCCGCTTTTTCTTTTCAGCACAGGAATTAAAAAGCAAAATTGGACTTATCAATACTAAAAATTGGACGAAAACTGATTTGAATATTTTGAAGCTCATTTTATATGGTGTGTTGATTCTCTTTAGATTAATAACTGTACTAGGGCCCTTCTTTTACCAGTATTTCCGCGCTATATATTTTAGGATGGTATCTACCATTTGCTCTTCTGAATAGGACATATCGATTGTCAAAGCCCGTTTTGGTGTCTCGAGGGTCTCAAAGTCCGACTTGAGAAATGAGACGGGCCGTTCGTGAACTTCTGATTCAATGCGCTGAACCACATCTTCGTATGAACCCTTCATGAATACCCAATCAAGTGGATATTCAATTATAGCGGTAAGCCTCTTGCGATGTTCTCTTTTCAATACCGAACAGGAAATCACACAGCCCTTTTTGGTCGATTGCTCTAGAATCAATTCTTCCAAAGATTTTAACCACTCTTCCAGATTTTCGTCTTGGGGAAGTTTACCCGCGCCCAATTCTTTTGAAATAAAGAGCTTGTCCGCATCAAAAAAGGGTGCCTTCAAATTATGGGCCACTCTTTGACCTACGATACTCTTACCAGTACCACAAACACCTACTAAGATTACTATGTAATTATAAGGTTGCATGCTAAAAATAAAATTGGTTAACCAGATTGGTTTACCAAAAATACATATATTTGTATCACTTACAAATTTTTAACATAAAAAGTTCAGATAATCATAGGTTTAGTAAATCATGGTGAAAAAAACGACGATAGAAAAATTAAAGGGGGGAAGCACGGCCACCATTGCCACTTGTCTTTTTAAACGGGGGTTGAGAAAACAATACATTCATGAAGTTAAACCTCTCGGACTGGGCAAGACAACCATGGTGGGCCAAGCCTATACACTTAGATACATACCTGCACGCGAAGACTTAAATCCAATAGAAGTGTTCAAAGACCCTAAGCATTTACAACGCCTTGCTGTTGAAGAATGCCCAAAAGGTTTTGTTCTGGTTATTGACAGTCGGAAAGATGCCAGGGCAGCTTCAGCTGGCTCCATTTTGGTCACTAGACTAATGAAAAGAGGTGTAGCAGGAATTGTCACTGATGGTGGTTTTCGCGATTCAACCGAAATCGCTGAACTGGATTTTCCCTCCTTTCATAGGTATCCATCTGCACCCACTAACTTGACCCTGCACCAGGCTATAGCTATTAATGAACCTATCGGGTGTGGCGATGTTGCGGTGTTTCCGGGAGATTTTATCGTTGGCGATGATGATGGAGTGATGGTCATTCCCGAACATTTAGCTGAGGAAGTTGCAGAGGAGTGCGTTCAAATGACTTTGTTTGAGGAATTTGTGATGGAAAAAGTAAACGAGGGACAAACAATCATCGGTCTTTATCCGCCAACAGACCCAAAGACTTTAAAAGATTTTGAGGATTGGTCGTCGACGAAAAGTTGAACATTAAGAATGAACCGGCGCTAAATAAAACTTAACTAAAATGGCAATATGTAGGCGAAAGTTTATCAAGAACATAGGAGCAACCGCAATGTTGACACCTTTGGCTACTTCGCCATGGCCCTTTTTTAGTATAGAGGAGTTGAACAAGCCATTAGAGGTGCATCTTTTCTCAAAACACCTGCACTTTCTAAATGTAAAGGAAGCGGCAAAGATTTCAAAAGAACTTGGATTTTCTGGATTGGATTTAACGGTACGTCCCAAAGGTCATGTGTTACCAGAAAATGTGGTGACCGATTTGCCCAAAGCTATCCAAGATATCAAAGCGGTTGGTTCTTCCTGTGAACTGATAACCACTGCTATTAATGATGTGAATGGACCATACGACACTATAATAATTGAGACAGCGGCCAAACAAGGCGTAAATTTTTATCGCTGTGATTGGTTCAATTATTTTGAAAATAAGTCGATGCAGGAGTCAATAGTCTTCTACCAACAAAAAGTAAAGGAACTAGGTGAAGTCAATAAACATAACAATATCGTTGGCTGCTATCAAAACCATGCAGGAACCAAAATTGGGGCATCCTATTGGGAAATAGAGCAACTGCTCAAAACAGCAGACCCAGATTATTTCGGTACGCAATACGACATTCGCCATGCCATGGTGGAAGCCGGAAAGTCATGGGAAAACGGACTTCGATTACTTCACTCTACCATCAAGACCATTGTTTTGAAAGATTTTAAATGGGGAAAAGTAGGGGGGCAATGGAGCGTTGTAAACGTACCGATTGGCGAGGGCATGATTGACTTCAAAGGCTATTTTAAACTTTTGAAAAAATACGGTTTACGCCCGCTAGCTTCCTTGCATCTTGAATATCCCTTGGGGGGTGCTGAAAAAGGTAGAAACGAAATTACTATAGATAAAGAGATAGTTTTCGATGCCATGAAAAAAGACTCAAACACGATTCAAAAATTTTGGAAAGAAGCTTAAGACAAATGATATGAAATACCTACCACCAGTAATCTTATTGATTGTACTTGTCAGTTGTTCACCAAAAAAAGCAGATACGGAGATTTTAGTTTCAAATGCTGATGAATTGAGCTACGCAATTTCAAATGCCGAACCGGGCACCGAAATCGTCATGGCCAATGGGTCATGGGAAAATGTGCAAATTCGCTTTGTTGCCCAGGGAACGGAAGATAAGCCCGTAACCCTCAGGTCTGAAACCCGAGGCAAAGTGATTATAAAAGGGCAATCAGATTTAAAACTGGGTGGCGAATTTCTAGTGGTAGACGGACTCTATTTCAAAAACGGTGCTTCGCCATCGAATGCTGTTATCGAATACGCCATTAATGAAGATACCCTTGCAAACCATAGTAGGGTTACCAATTGTGTGATACAAGATTTTAATAAAGCACAAAGAAACTATGAGGATCTATGGGTTCGTTTTAGGGGTAGGCAAAACCAGTTGGACCATTGCTACTTAGCAGGAAAATCAAACCGGGGACCAACAATAAGAGTGGATATCGAGGGGAATCAAAGTATCAAAAACCACCACAAAATCGTGAACAATCACTTTGGCCCAAGGCCACCAAAAGGCGGGCCAAGCGCCGAAACAGTCCAATTGGGCAACAGTAGCACCTCAATGTCGCCCAGCAATACTTTGGTTGCCAATAATCTTTTCGAAGAATGTAATGGTGAAGTGGAAATCATTTCCAGTAAGTCCAACTTCAATGAATTTCGAAACAATGTTTTCTATAAAAGCGAGGGGTCTTTGGTGACCCGTCACGGCAATTACTGTACCGTTGATGGCAACTATTTTATCGGAGATGAAGATTCGAACCATATCGGTGGTATACGACTTATAGGAACTGGACATTGGGTGACCAACAACTATTTTTATAACCTGCGAGGGGAGATTTTTAGAGCTCCGCTTGCTATAATGAATGGTATTCGACGGTCTGCCATAAACCGATATATACAAGTCACCGATGTTGTGGTTGCCTATAATACTTGGGTCGATTGCAAATCACCTTGGCAATTTGGTGTAGGTTCAAACGTTGATCAGAAAGACGTGCTTCCACCATCCGAAATTAGGTCAGAAACCCCCATACGAACCCTTATAGCCAACAATGTCATTTACAATACGGATGGAGATGAAACTCCTATTGTACGTTACGACTCCATAAATGGCATAGCTTTCAAAAATAACGTCATCAACAATCAGGGGATGGACTTTAAACGTGTGGAAGGCCTTAAACAGATAGATTTCTCCATGAGTGAGTTGGAAGAAAATATTTGGATACCAGCTTCAAGCTTTCCAGATATCGAAGTCTATCAGGGCTTCGAGTTCAAACAGATTTCGAATGATCTGTTGGGTAATCCTAGAACGGAAACAAATTCCATCGGGGCTATAAATGGAACCAATCCAGAACTGCCAAATATTATGAATCTCTCTTTATATGGTCCTGATTGGTTTGACCCCACTCCTCAAGAAGCAGAGCCTAAAATACATACTGTGGGCACATCTGAAGAATTGGTTGAAGCAGTTACGAATTCCAATGACGGAGATATTATAGAATTGTCCTCAAATCGGTACGAAATAGATTTATCGCTTACAATCGATAAAAAGTTGACCATACATTCAGCTGACATATTACAAAAATCATCAATTGTCTTTATTGGAGATGCCAGTACCCAAGCCTTTGAAATGAATCCGAAAGGCGAGCTTACGCTAAAGGCAGTTAAACTTGTAGGTTCAGGCGAAAACTATGCTTTCGCCAGCCTTAAAGAAAACATGAGCAGTCTTTATAATTTGAAAGTAATCGATTCTGAAATATCAGACTTCGAATATGTGCTGAAAGCCTACAAGCACTCCTTTTCAGAGTTTATAATGTTTAAATCCACGATTATAAAAAACTGCACGAATGGATTGGAATTATCCTCAGAAGATGACGACCGTGGTGAATATAATGCTGAAAATCTGTATGTTATTGACTGTCATTTTGAAAATGTAAACCAAAATGTAATCGATTATTACCGTGGGGGTTATGATGAATCGACGGTAGGGGGCAACTTGATTGTCAAAGGTTCTACATTCAAAAATTGCGGTGCGCATGAAAAAAATGGTGTTTTGATTAACACCTACGGCATAATCAATGTTGACATTTCGGACAATATATTTCAGAACAACAAGGTAAAATTGGTAGCTCGTTTATGGGGAGCGAAGAATAATTCTGAATCCAACAATACCTTGGAAAATTCTGGCCAAATCATAATCGAACAAAACCTGCCATTAAAATTGATGTATTAATAAACCAACCTTTTTTGGTCAAAAAATTCAAAATGAACTCTGTACCTAAAAAAGTAATCACATTTGGCGAAGTAATGATGCGTCTTTCGCCGCCCGGATACGAAAAATTTGCCCAGGCCAACTCATTGGAACTTGTTTACGGTGGAGGCGAAGCCAATGTGGGGATTTCATGCGCCTACCTCGGTATGAAAGCGGCCCATGTGACCCGCTTCCCTGACAATGCTTTGGGAAAAGCAGCCACCCAATTTTTGCGTAAACATTGGTTGAGTACCGAACATGTAATCTTTGGTGACTCCATGATTGGCAAGTATTTTCTCGAAAAAGGAGCTGTGCACCGATCAAGTGAAGTGATTTACGAACGAGAAGGTTCCTCTTTTTCATTGATACAGCCTGAAATGGTCGATTGGGAAAACATTCTCAAAGATGCCGATTGGTTCCATTGGACGGGTATTACCCCGGCCATTTCAAAAGGAGCGGCCTTGTGTTGTCTGGATGCCATTAAAACAGCCAATAAAATGGGCATAAAGGTTTCTGGGGATATCAATTCACGTGATAATATGTGGAAATATGGGGAAACCATGCAGGAAGTCATGCCAGAATTGGTACGACATTGTGACATTGTGATTACCAGCAGCCGTGGTATTCATGAGATGTTCGGACTGAGCAAACCAGGAGATAAATATCGGGTGGCCGCCAAGTTGCTAATGGACAAATTCCCTAAAATTGGAAAAGTAGTGGGAAAAACAAGGAAATCCGTTAGTGCATCCCACCAACAGATATTGGGCAAAATGTGGAATGGTAGAGAGTATCTTAAAACCAAAACATTAAACATTACACCCGTTATCGATCGTGTTGGTACAGGAGACGCCTATGCTGCTGGCCTTATTTATGGGTTGTTGCACTATAATGATGATATGCAAGCCTTGAATTTCGCTTCGGCTGCATGTGCACTTAAACATACTGTACCGGGAGATGTGAATCTGGTTTCGCTGGAAAACGTAACGAGTTTAATGGAAGGGGATACTTCAGGGGCAATCAGGAGATAATGTTTAGGCGATTGAAAGTTCAGAAGATAAGGGTCTTAACTATTAAGTAGAATCTATTTGGTTTCGTAAAACAAACTTTTTATGAGGCTTTTAAAAATTTGATAAAGTAGTAGAAAACCCATGAAAAACAAAAAGAGGGCTTTCGCCCTCTTTTTTAAATACTTGTTGCTTTTAAGAAAAGCGTATTAACTTTAGTCCTGTATGCCTTCGATAATTCCTCCAGCTTTCGTGGCGGTTAAGTATCTTATCAATAATACCGCTATTCTTATTGATGTTTCTCTTTGTATCTTTCATTTTTACTTCTTTTTCTTTAGGTTGTGATGGATGCAACAAACACCCTTATTTACACGGTCTATTTGACGCAAAACCAACCGAAAAATTACATTCTTAAGAGAAGTTTAACCACTTGACCAGACTGATATTTGTGGGAAAGTTATTATTTCTATATCCTTGACTAAAAACCAATTGAAAACTGGGTGTGAATTGAAAAATCGGACACTGGGCAGTTTTTTGATTAAATTAGTATTATGAAATCACTGAATGAGATAAAATCGACATTAGAAGGCAATAGGAGTAATTTATTCCGTTCCTACCACATTAAATTGTTGGCTATCTTTGGTTCATTTGCAAGAAATGAGGAAGATGAAGACAGTGATTTGGACATTCTAGTGGAATTCAATGATAGGATCGGGGTTCGATTTATCGATCTTGCCAATGAGTTGGAAAAGTTGTTTGGATTAAAAGTTGACCTTGTTTCAAAAAAGGGAATCAAAAAGAGATACCTTAAATCCATTGAACAAGATTTGATCTATGTCTAAAAGAGATAACTCCCTTTTACTTCAGGATATGCTTGAGGGAGCAGAAAAAATCTTGAAATATACCTCTGATCTTAACTATGAATCATTTTTGGACAATCCGAATGGCTCCTTTTAATACCTTGATTGATTTATAAAATAAAAAGTTCAAAAACCATATCTGGCTACTCTAACTCGTTCAATCAATAAATTCAAAAGAATATTGGCTTTCAGCCCATATAAGCTTTGCTGTAAAGTGGGGTTTCCAATCGCAGGGTTTTAAAAAACTCTTTCTAAGGATAATATACCACTATAATTTATACAAGGTTCGAATCGGGGTTCCCCGACAACTCCGTAGCAAAAAACCAGTAATCATAGGGGGTTCAAAACAGAATAAAAAAAATAGGCTATGAATTGGTCATATCGGGAGTACTTCAAAAAAATGAAAATAGGAAAAACCCAGACTCCTTTTATTCACTTAGCGGCCAGTAAAATCAGTGCTTTAGATGAATCTTTTGTACTTGCTATGCTAGAGAAGAAGTCAAAATATAGACTACGGATTGGTCATAATCTTAACAGTTCCAAATGGTTCCAGATGGAACCAGCAAAAACGTAAATTGCTGGTTTCCAAATGAAATGCAATCCAGTGGTCCTTAATGGAACCACTTCTGTCGGGGTGGCAGGATTCGAACCTGCGACCTCCTGCTCCCAAAGCAGGCGCGATAACCGGGCTACGCTACACCCCGAAAACAGCTTTCGCTGTAAAATTTCAATATTCAAATTCCAAACCTAAAATAAATTCAGGTTCAGTAGCCCGGTTCCGGGCTTAGTTTATGCCTTGCCTGACACGGTACTACACTCTGAAATGCAAAAAAAATGCGGAGAGACCGGGACTCGAACCCGGGCAGCACTTACGCGCTGACAGATTAGCAATCTGCTCCGTTACCACTCCGGCACCTCTCCTAATATTCTAACAGAACATGCACTTAAAAATGCGGATGCAAAAATACTTTTTCAAAAGTTAGTTAGCAACTTTTTCTGGCTTTTTTGTGAAGTCTCAATAAAGCTCGCTCTATTCAGGATACTCTACCCGCAAATGGTAAATATTGGTCAGTTTCTGTTTCAACACTTTTTTGACCTGTTCAATCTCTTTAAAAGTGATGTTGGCATTCAAAAATTGGCCCGCCTGCATTTGGCCTTTCACTATTTTTTCAACAAAATCATCAATTATGGGGTACGTCGGAGATTTCAAACTCTTTGATGCCGCTTCAACAGCATCTGCCATCATCAAAATGGCCGTTTCTTTTGAAAATGGTATGGGGCCAGGATATCGAAAATCTGATTCTTCTACATCTTCCTCAATTTCTTGCTGTTTCTTGAAGAAATAATACACCAAAGTGGTACCATGATGCGTACGCAAAAAATCAATGACACGATCGGGTATATTGTTCTTTCTCGCAATTTCAATTCCTTTGATGACGTGATCGATGATGATTTTGGCACTTTCCCTCGGAGGAAGATCGTCATGTGGGTTCACATTCGTTGTCTGATTTTCTGTGAAATAGGTAGGCTTTTCCATCTTGCCAATGTCGTGGTACAATGCCCCCACCCTTACCAGCATGGCACTCGCCCCGATTTCATTGGCCGCAGCTTCAGCAAGATTTGCCACTTGCAAAGAATGGTGGAATGTACCTGGGGCCTTGTTCGCCATTTCTTTCAACAGTTTTGAGTTCGTGTCTGACAGCTCCAAAAGCGAAACATCAGAAACCAAACCAAATATTTTTTCATAGAGATAAATCAAAGGCTGGGCAAATAGGGTAATCATACCGTTTAGTAAGAAGATGGCAAAGGTCATCCATTCTATCCCGTTTAAATTTCCTTCGTGTATAATGTGAAAGGCAAAATACCCAACAATGTAAATGAAGGTAATCTGACCTACTGAGATAAAAAGATTGGCCCTGCGGTACATTTCAGAAATGGTCAGAATGGTCACGATACCGGCTATAATCTGTAAAAAGATGTACTCAAAACTATTCGGCACCACAAAACCGAGGATCAAAATGGTGAGCACGTGTACAAAAAGCCCCAATCGGGCATCAAAAAAGTTTTTCAGGATCAGGGGCAGAATACACAGGGGCACTGCATACACGTAGCTTTCATTATTCTTGACCACCATCGTGGTGACAAAGACCATCAAAAGAATATTTGCAAAGATAAAAGTGACCTTGGTGTTGTTTTCATAAATCTTACGACGGTACTTTTTCAAAAACAGAAACAACATGATCAACACCAAGGCGACGAGAATGGTATATCCAAAAAGTATGTAATATTGGTTATCGCCTTTCCAAAGTTCAGATTCATATTCTTCTTTTAAAGAATCGAGCATTTTTAGCTTCTCAGCCTCCACGACTTCTCCTTTGGCGATAATCAGGGCACCTTGTGAAACATTGCCACGGGTAAATGAAATTTTAGATAGTTCATCATCCAATGTTTGTTTGGTAAGTTCATTGTCTACGTAAAGATTTGAAGTAATCAATTCCTTTAAGCTGTTCAACGATGCTTGACCAAATCTTGAGGTATTCTGCTCGAGCAAACGGGCCATTTCACTTTTTACTGTTTCCAAAGTTTTGACCGACTCGGGTGAGACAGTTCTGGCCGCATTGTTTTTGACCAGCTTGATTCTTTTATTATCAGGTTTTTTTGGAAAAATTCCCTCGGAATAAGATTGTTCCAGAAGAGCATCGGCTTGTTCACGAATACTGTTTCTCTGACGGGTACCCAAACCCTGCGAAGAAAGAATTGAGCTCAATCTTTCAGAAAATGATGCCCTGATTTTTTCGCTTTCATCCGAATCAAAAACATAATAATCGGGGTGCTTCGCCCTAATGGATTGGCGTTCCTCAGAAACCTCCTCAGGAGTTTTCTTTATCGAAAAGTCAATTGGTGCGTAAAGGTTCTCGTACTGCCAAGGTTTGCCTTTTTGAAATTCATATTTAAATTTTCCCCCTCGAGGGAAAAAGAAAACAACAAGCCCAATCGACACGAAGTAGAGAATATACTTGTAGATGAGTGATTGGTTTTTATAAATACCGTCAAAGGTTTTGGCCATGTGAACGTGTCTTTTTCAAAAATAGAAAAATATACCGTAGCCGTTGCCCTCTTAGATCGAGGCCTTCTTCTATAAATTCGTATTTTCGCATCAGTAATTTCTAAGGTATATGAGAGAAGTTGTCATCGTTTCTGCTGTGAGAACCCCAATAGGAAGTTTTATGGGTGCTTTGTCATCCTTACCCGCAACTAAACTTGGGGCAATTGCCATTGAAGGGGCGCTTAAAAAAATAAATTTAAAACCTGAGATGGTTCAAGAGGTCTTGATGGGCAATGTGGTGCAAGCTGGTACCGGACAAGCTCCGGCAAGACAGGCTGCCATTTACGCCGGTATACCTGATACTGTGCCCTGCACTACTGTAAACAAGGTATGTGCCTCGGGCATGAAAACAATTGTGCAAGCGGCCCAATCAATAGCTCTTGGCGATAATGAAATTGTAGTCGCAGGTGGTATGGAAAGCATGAGTCAGATTCCCCACTATGTGCACATGCGGCAAGGAACTAAATTTGGCCCTGCCACTCTGATTGATGGCATGCAAAAAGATGGCTTGGTAGACGTATATGACCAAAACGCCATGGGCGTGTGTGCTGATGCATGTGCTGTCAAGCATGATTTTAGCCGTGAGGACCAAGATGCTTTTGCCATTCAATCGTATGAGCGTTCTGCTGCTGCTTGGAAAGATGGCAAGTTCGACAATGAGGTAATTCCTGTTGAAGTACCACAACGTAGGGGAGAGCCCGTAGTGGTTTCTGAGGATGAGGAATTCAAGAACGTTAAAATGGAGAAAATACCTCAACTTCGGCCAGCATTCACAAAAGACGGTACGGTTACCGCTGCCAACGCCTCTACCATTAACGATGGTGCAGCAGCCTTGGTGCTGATGAGTGCCGAAAAAGCAGCGGAACTTGATTTAAAACCCTTGGCCAAGATAAAAGGATATGCCGACGCTGCGCAAGAACCCAAATGGTTCACGACCGCACCCGCTAAAGCCTTACCGAAAGCATTGGATAAAGCCGGTGTTTCAATCAATGACATCGACTTTTTTGAATTCAATGAGGCATTTGCGGTAGTTGGTCTGGCCAATATGAAGCTTCTTGGTCTTTCAGATGATAACGTAAACGTTAACGGTGGCGCCGTTTCTTTAGGCCACCCACTTGGATGTTCTGGGGCACGAATAGCCGTCACCTTACTGCATGTTTTGGAGCAAAACAATGCAAAATTTGGTGCCGCTGCCATTTGTAATGGCGGTGGTGGTGCTTCTGCATTGGTTTTGGAACGAAATTGATATCCCGATTCCTTCCTTGATGCAATTCGGAATTTGTTCTCTCAGTGTCGTACCCGTTAGGCTTTCTCCTGAAGAGGGAGGTCAAATGACGACCCAACTTCTTTATGGTGATTTTTTTAAAATCCTTGAGAAACGAAAGACCCGTAGTAAAATCAGAATTGATTATGATGCTATGGAAGGATGGGTTCTGAACAACCAATACCACCTTTGCTCAAAAGAGGAGTTTGAAGGTCTGACCAATCAAAAAAAGCATAAACATTCTTTTGACTTGGTATCGCATATCTGCAAAAATCAAAACAATTTGATGCCCATCGTATTGGGTTCTGGTCTGGAAACTCTGAAAATTCTTGGACATGCATTTGAAGGAAATTTTAAGAATGGAAAATCCTCTCGCCAAGATTTGGTGCATACCGCACTTTTATATCTGAACGCACCTTTTCTAGAGGGCGGTAAAACCCCATTTGGCATCGATAGTGCCGGCCTTACCCAGATGGTCTATAAAATCAATGGTCTTGCCCTAAAGCGTACTGCCTTTTTACAAGCTGGTCAGGGAGAAGCATTGAGCTTCATTGAAGAGAGCGAACCGGGCGATCTTGCATTTTTTGACGATAAAGAAGGCGTGATAAACCATGTGGGCATTATTTTGAAAGATAATTATATCATTCATGCACACGGCAAGGTGCGCATCGATCGAATTGACCATACAGGCATCTTCAATTCAGAAGAAAAAATCTACTCACACAAATTAAGGGTGATCAAAAAAATCATATAAAAAAGCCCTGATAAAAATCAGGGCTTTTTTAAGGATTAAATTTCTGTTGGGCTTTTTACTCTCCCAATAATTTTTTAACACGCATAAAGTTATCATTGTCACCTAAAGCGCCATAGATATTTTTGAGCTGTGTCAAGATGCCCTCATTGTCAGGGTTCAGTTTTAGGGCATCTTCCAAGACTTTGGCCCCTTCCCTGAACAATTCCTCTTTCTTCTCTTTCAATTCTTCATAGCGAGCGGTATCAGCACGTGAAGTACCCAATGTATTCATTTCATCAATCAATGTGTTGCCTTCGTTCACATACGTGGTGGAAAGATTTAAATAGGCATTTACATAGTTTGGATCTACTGCAAGTGTCTTTTTGTAAGCATCCCTGGCTTCTTCAAGATTGCCCTGCTCCATATTGATAACACCGATATTGTACAAAAGATCAGGATTATCCGGTGCCATTTCAGAGGCTTTTGCCATCAACGCTTTGAAAGTTTCCTTATCGCCCATTGTGTAGTGAAGATTGGCTTTGTTCAAGACAAGATTGACATCATCGGGATTGTTGGCAATGGCGTCATCGTAAGCAGCCAATGCCTCGTCATTCTTACCCTGTTGTTGATAGATCAATGCGATGTTCTTGATGATTTCAGGCTTCTTTGAAGGGGTTCTTTCTTCTTTTGGGTCTTTGTGGGTACCAGCCTTTACATACAAATCCCTAGTTTGTTCATCCATCTCTTCAACCTCACCGCTCTCAACATTCACTGCGGTATATTTTACCCCGCTTCCATCATAGCCAATATCTTTCAACTCGTTATAGTATGTCAATGCGTTGTCATAATCCCCTGCATTAACGGCACTGCTGGCAGCAAAGTAAAGATAGATGGTATCTGATGGACTAAGTTTATAACCCAGGTACAGCTTCTCTGCTGCTTCCTTAAATTTTTTGTTGTTATTGTCTTCTACAGCAGCATTGACCAAATCTGCGGTCATCTGTGACATTTTTTGTTGTGCATCGGTAGAATATTTGGCCTTTCCGCTGGCTTCTTCGATAGACACCACCTTGCCGTAAGCATCAGCTGCATCCTTGAATTCAGACAATTGCGCATGCGCATTACCCTTGATGAAATAATACTGCGCCTGTATTTTTGCGTCAGCGCCATCAATACTTGAAGCGGCGCCTTGAAGGGCGGTTTTGGCAGCTGCGGCATCGCCACCTTTCATGGCTTTTTCAGCAGCCTTCACTTCATTTTTTTGTGAAAATCCAGCCATCGTGATCGTCATGGCTAGAGCTATCAAAATTCTAGTTTTCATTTTAATGTAATTTATTAGTGTTTATTGATTATTCTTTTGTTTCGCTTGTATCGTTATCAAGAGCCATGCCATCTTCTCCTTTCACCTCTATATTGCGGATATCCGTATCGTCAATATCGTCTTCATCTTTCATGACCTTGGCCACTGCGGCGATGGAGTCTCCATCTTTTAAATTGATGAGTTTCACGCCCTGTGTAGCGCGGCCCATCACCCTCAGGTCTTCAACACTCATTCGGATGGCGATACCCGATTTGTTAATAATCATAAGGTCATCTGTATCACTGACATTTTTAATGGCCACCAAACCACCTGTCTTATCGGTAACGGAAATGGTCTTGACCCCTTTTCCGCCCCTATTGGTGACCCTATAGTCATCAATGGTGGATCGTTTGCCGTAACCGTTCTCTGAAACAACCAAGATATCATCTTCAAAATTATGTACCGATATCATACCTATGACTTCATCTTTGTCGTTTGCCAAGGTAATACCCCGTACTCCAGAGGCATTTCGACCCATGGGTCGTGTTTTACTTTCTTCAAATCGGATGGCCTTGCCTGATTTAAGACCCAAAAGTATCTGGCTTGTGCCCGTTGTCAGTTTTGCTTCGAGCAGTTCATCGTCTTCTCTGATGGTAATCGCATTGATGCCGTTCTGGCGGGGTCGTGAATACTGCTCCAAAGAAGTTTTTTTCACCGTGCCTTTCTTGGTCGCCATGATGACGTAATGGCTGTTCACATAGTCTTCATCCTTTAGATCTTGTGTGCAAATAAATGCCTTGACCTTATCCTCTTGTTCGATGTTGATCAAATTTTGAATGGCCCTTCCTTTAGATGTTCTGCTTCCTTCGGGAATTTCAAAGACCCGCATCCAAAAACATTTTCCTTTTTGGGTAAAGAACAACATGTATTGGTGGTTGGTACCCACGAAAAGGTGCTCTAAAAAGTCTTCATTTCGGGTAGAGGATGCTTTTTGCCCCACTCCGCCCCTATTCTGGGTTTTATATTCTGTAAGTGGTGTTCTTTTGATATATCCGGCGTGAGAAATGGTAATTACCACCTGCTCATCAGGTATCATGTCTTCAATGCTTAAATCGCCACCCGCAAAATTAATTTCTGACCTACGATCATCGCCGTACTTTTCCTTGACCTCAAGAAGCTCGTCCTTGATGATTTGCATCCTGCGTTCTTTCTTGTCAAGAATGTCTTTAAGGTCTTCAATGGTCTTCAACAGTTCATCATACTCTTCGCGAAGTTTATCTTGCTCTAGACCCGTCAACTGTCGCAATCGCATCTCGACGATGGCCTTGGCCTGAATTTCGGTCAGCTTGAACCGTTCCATTAAATTTTCGCGCGCCTCCTCTACGTTTGAAGAGGCTCTAATGATCTTTATAACCTCGTCTATATTATCAGAAGCTATGATCAGCCCCTCTAAAATATGCGCCCGGTCCTCAGCTTTTTTAAGCTCATACTTGGTTCGACGAACCACTACCTCATGGCGGTGGTCGACAAAATGAGTGATCAACTCTTTTAAATTCAAGAGTTTTGGCCTGCCATTGACCAGAGCAATATTATTGACACTGAACGACGACTGTAACGCCGTGTACTTGTAAAGGGTGTTCAACACGATATTCGGAATCGCGTCTCGCTTTAAGATATAGACGATTCGCATTCCCTTTCTATCAGATTCATCGCGAATGGCCGAAATGCCCTCAATCTTTTTGTCGTTGACCAAATCGGCGGTTTTCTTAATCATGTCCGCCTTGTTCACCTGATAGGGAATTTCGGTCACAATGATGCATTCTTTGCCCTGAACTTCTTCAAAACTGGCCTTGGCCCGCATAACAACGCGACCCCGGCCGGTGTGAAAGGCCTCTTTGACGCCATCATAACCGTAGATAATGCCACCAGTAGGAAAATCAGGTGCTTTGATGTGCCCGATCAGCTCATCGATTTCTATATCGTTATTTTCGATATAGGCAACCGTACCATCGACTACTTCCGATAGGTTGTGCGGAGGCATGTTTGTTGCCATGCCGACAGCAATTCCCGAGGCGCCGTTGACCAAAAGATTGGGCACTCGCGTAGGCAGTACCGTTGGCTCTTGTAATGAATCATCAAAGTTCAATTGATGGTCAACCGTGTCCTTATCGATATCTGCCAACATTTCATCGGCGATCTTGCGCATTCGGGCCTCGGTGTAACGCATGGCTGCCGGGCTATCGCCATCCACAGAGCCGAAGTTACCCTGACCGTCTATCAACATGTAGCGTAGGCTCCATTCTTGTGCCATTCTGACCATGGTGTCATAGACCGAAGTATCGCCATGGGGGTGGTACTTACCCAAGACCTCACCGACGATACGTGCCGATTTCTTGTGCGAACTACTGGATCGTACCCCAAGCTCGTGCATACCAAAAAGTACCCTACGGTGTACGGGCTTTAAACCATCCCTGACATCAGGTAACGCACGTGACACAATGACCGACATCGAATAGTCGATGTAGGCAGATTTCATTTCATCTTCAATGTTGATCGGAATCAATTTTTCTCCTTCAGCCATACTAAAATCCTATCGATTTTTTGCTTTTAAAATAATGGGGCAATATACGGAAAATAGCCCCTTTTGATAGGGTAATGGGTGACTTTATTAAAAATTTTATCAACACATCTTCAAACTGTGATTTCATCAATTTAAAGGATGGGATTTTCATAAATCGCCTCCTTTTTTCGTGATTTACTCCTTCTTTATCGAATAAGGGTATGGTATTTGACACTTGTTAGATTACTTTTATTAATTTTAATTGCTGAAAAGAGAATTTATGGATGATAATTTTTCACCAAGGGTCAAAGATGTCATTGCTTACAGTAAGGAAGAGGCCCTCAGACTCGGCCACGATTTCATAGGTACCGAGCATCTGATGTTGGGTTTGTTGAGGGATGGCAATGGCAAGGCCATCAACATTTTGGATGCCCTGGATGTTGATCTCGACCATCTACGCCAAAAAGTAGAGATTCTGAGTCCGGCCAACCCAAGTCCGAGTGCCGTACACAAAGACAAGAAGAACCTGCACTTGACCCGCCAAGCTGAACGAGCATTAAAAACAACCTTTTTAGAGGCCAAACTTTTTCAAAGTTCCTCGATCAATACTGCACACCTTTTGTTGTGCATCCTCAGAAATGAAAACGATCCGACGACCAAATTGCTGCACCGCATGAAAGTCGATTACGACAATGTGAAGGAGCAATTCAAGTCGATGATCACCAGTGACGATGATTATGTAGATACACCAAGAGCTGAGTCTTTTCCTGGTGATTCTGATGATGTGGGGGATGGAAAGGAAAGCACCTTCGGGTCTGCAAACCCCCAAAAAGGAAACAAAAAATCAAAGACCCCTGTTCTTGACAACTTCGGTCGCGACCTTACCAAATTGGCAGAGGATAACAAACTAGATCCTGTCGTGGGCCGCGAAAAGGAAATAGAGCGTGTTTCACAAATCTTGAGCCGAAGAAAGAAAAACAACCCATTGTTGATTGGCGAGCCAGGAGTTGGTAAAAGTGCCATTGCCGAAGGATTGGCATTGCGTATCATCAATAAAAAAGTTTCCAGAATACTCTACAACAAGAGGGTGGTCACTTTGGATTTGGCCTCGCTGGTCGCTGGAACGAAATATCGTGGCCAGTTCGAAGAACGGATGAAAGCCGTGATGAACGAGCTCGAAAAGAACGATGACATTATTCTCTTCATTGATGAAATCCACACCATAGTTGGCGCCGGTGGTGCAACAGGAAGCTTGGATGCCTCCAACATGTTCAAACCCGCCTTGGCACGAGGAGAGATACAGTGCATAGGTGCCACCACTTTGGATGAGTACCGACAGTACATCGAAAAAGATGGGGCTCTTGAACGCCGTTTCCAAAAAGTGATGGTCGAGCCCACCACCGTTGAGGAAACGATTGAAATCCTCATGAACATCAAAGGAAAATATGAAGACCACCATAACGTCAACTATACCGACGATGCCATCGTTGCCTGTGTCAAATTGACCAATAGGTACATGACGGATAGGTTTTTGCCAGACAAGGCCATCGACGCCCTTGATGAAGCTGGTTCAAGGGTACACATCATCAATATGGATGTGCCCAAGCAGATTCTAGAGCTTGAACAAAAGCTGGAAGAAGTTCGCGAGTTAAAGAACAGCGTCGTCAAAAAACAAAAATACGAAGAGGCCGCCAAGCTGCGTGATGATGAAAAACGTCTTGAAAAAGACTTAGCGCTTGCCCAAGAACGGTGGGAAGAAGACAGCAAGCAACACCGCGAAACTGTTGATGAAGAGAGCGTTGCCGATGTGGTATCGATGATGAGCGGCATTCCGGTCAATAGAATCGCACAGACCGAAAGCAACAAACTGGCTGAGCTGCCCCAATTGATCAAAGACCATGTCATCGGTCAAGATGAGGCCGTTGCAAAAGTGGCCAAGGCCATACAACGAAACCGTGCGGGACTCAAAGACCCAAACAAGCCCATTGGCTCATTTATTTTCTTAGGTCAAACAGGGGTTGGTAAAACCCAATTGGCCAAGATTTTGGCCAAAGAGCTATTTGATTCTGAAGATGCCCTTATCAGAATTGATATGAGCGAGTATATGGAGAAATTCGCCATCTCGCGATTGGTGGGTGCGCCTCCGGGATATGTGGGCTATGAAGAAGGTGGCCAATTGACAGAAAAGGTCAGAAGAAAGCCCTATTCTGTAGTATTGTTGGATGAGGTTGAAAAAGCGCATCCCGATGTGTTCAATATGTTGCTACAAGTGTTGGATGACGGATATCTTACGGATAGTCTCGGTCGTAAAATCGATTTTAGAAACACCATCATCATCATGACCTCGAACATTGGCGCACGCCAGTTGAAAGACTTTGGCCAAGGGGTTGGTTTCGGCACTGCCGCTAAAAAGGCACAGGCTGACAGCCATACGAAAACTGTTATCGAAAATGCCCTTAAAAAGGCTTTTGCCCCTGAGTTTTTGAACAGAATCGATGATGTGATTGTCTTTAATCCCCTTGAAAGGGAAGACATCCATAAAATCATTGACATTGAACTCGATAAGCTCTTTATGCGCATCAAGGATATTGGTTACGATTTGAAGCTGTCTGAAAAGGCCAAAGACTATATCGCAGAAAAAGGTTTCGATAAGCAATACGGTGCCAGGCCATTGAAGCGGGCCATCCAAAAATACATCGAAGATGCTCTGGCAGAAGAAATCGTGAATTCAAATCTTGAAGAAGGTGATAGCATCACCATGGATCTCGATGAGAAAAAAGATGAGCTTACCATTAAAATAAAGAAGGCCAAAAAGTCTTCTGAAGCATAACCGCTATAAGCAGATAAACGTACTCATTTTATAGGAAGGAAGTCTTTGAAAGGCTTCCTTTTTTTATTCCGCAATATGCAATCTGTACACGATAAATAACCGTTCATACAATAACTGCAGTATATACGATATTTTGACAGTTAATCTAGATTTTTTCTTGGCCGCATTGCGATAACATACATTCGCTTTAGAACACTAGAATTAAGGGAATGAACATCGACTCTCCTAAAAAGACCATCTTGGTCAAGGAATACGGTCTCGATATAGGTACTGTATGCGTATATGATAATTATATGGTATCAACGTTTGACGAGGGCGCAACGCTTACCCTTGAAAGGGCCTATCAAATCATTGGTATTTCAGAGATACATTTTAGAAATCGACCTTTTGGCTATATCAGCATGAGAAAGAATTCTTATGCAATCGATCCAACGGTGTATACGTATCTAAGAGGACTGAAAAACCTCAAAGCTTTCGCCATTGTTTCGAAGAAAGAAATTGACATGCACAATTTCAAGATTGAAAAACTCTTCTACAAAAGAAAAATGGAGTTTTTCATTGAGTACGACAATGCATTGGCATGGGTGAAAAAGAGGATTGCTTACAAGAAAAGACCGAAAAAATAACCATTATTTTTCTTCTGTACCGGGTTGATCGTTTCTGAATAATTCAACATAGGCCTTGCCAACGAACGATATTATCCTTTGGGCGGTCAGGGCTTCATAGCTATTTCCTGAAACTGCGATATCACCTGCCAGGCCATGCAAAAAAGTACCGAAAATTGAAGCCTGTAATGGTGCATACCCCTGCGCCAACAATGATGTGATCATGCCGGTAAGCACATCGCCACTGCCTGCCGTTGCCATTCCTGGGTTACCGGTGGTGTTGACAAAACCCTTGTCTTTATAAACGGTTATGGTGTGTGCCCCTTTGACCACTACCACACAGTCGTACTCTTTTGAAAAGCTTTTGACCTTTTTCAGTTTATCAAAATCATCCTTCCATGGCCCAATAAGCCGTTCCAGTTCCTTGGGGTGTGGTGTCAATACCGCCTGCTTTGGTAGTTTTTCAAGCAATTCTTTCTTTTTGAATAAGATATTGAGCCCATCGGCATCGATGACCAAAGGAAAATCCACGGTATCCAGAAAAGCAGAAAAAGCCTTGATGGCATTTTCTGAGGTACCCATGCCCATACCGATACCGGCCACATCAGGTTTTAGGGGTAAATCAATCCTTGAAACCTCATGTTCATTGGCATCGGTGGCCACCATGGTTTCTGGCAAACCTGTTTGCAGGGGCGTATAGCCGCATTTCGGCACGTAACTGGTCACCAAACCAGCCCCAGTGGTCAGACAGGCCTTGGCCGTAAGATGTACTGCCCCTATTTTACCGTAGCTTCCACCAATGATGGCTGCATGGCCATAAGTGCCTTTGTGGGTGAATTTTTGCCGAGGCCGATAAAACGATTTGACCAGCGGTTTGTCAACCAAGTAAAATTCTGATTCGGTCTGTATGAGATATTCAGCGTCAAGACCGATATCCAAAATTTCCCAATGCTCGGTGAAGTTTCCTGTTTGGGGAAGGAAAAAAATCAATTTGGGAGCTTGAAAACTGAGGGTGACATTTGCTTGTATAACAGCATCGTCATTTTCAGAAATTTTATCCATAAAAAGTCCCGAAGGCACATCCACAGAAAGCATAAAGGCTCGGGTAGCATTCAGATGCTTTATCAGTTCAACGACCCACATATCAGGATTTCTGTTGAGGCCAATGCCAAAAATGGCATCGACAATCAGGTCAGACTCCCCAATTTCGGGCAAACCCGATTTACCGTCCAAGAATTCAGGCCATACTTTTCTTTCTTTGAGCCGATTAAGGTTCAGCAAAAAATCTTTCGAACGCTTTTCACTATAGTTGACCACATAGGCCTTGATCTGATACCCATGCCCGTGCAGATGCCTTGAAAGTGCCAAACCATCACCACCATTATTGCCAATACCACAGAATAGATGAATGGTTATGGGTGCACCCTCCATCTTATCATGAATCCAATGAAAAAGCTGTAATGCAGCACGCTCCATGAGCGCATCGCTTGTAATCTGCTGTTTTTCAATTGTGAATTTGTCAGCTTGGTAGATTTGTTCGGCACTGAATATTTTCATGTTTTTAAAATTTTCAATTATCTGTGAAAATCTATTTAAAAATTTAAGTGCCCATGCGACCACTCGTTGCACTCGTTCTCACATGAATTTATTTTAATCATCGCTCTTTGTGAATTCTTGATTAAAAAAATTCATGTTCGTTTCATCTATTAAAAAAGAGGTTGGGTTGTTGTTGATTTCGTAAAAATTCGGCAAACATTTGAACGACTGTGCAAAAAGGTTACTTTTGAACTTACAAATTAGATGATGCAATTTAAACAATCGGATAGTAACCCACATCTCAAAAATGGTTTGGCAACTGTACCCACAACCATCTTCACGACCCCTTTGGGGTAATGTATCTTATTTTCTCGTATATCTGATTTTCCTTTCTTTTTATTCAATCAAACATCAACATGAAAGTACTCAAATTTGGGGGCACCTCAGTTGCCACCGCTGAAAATATAAAAAGGGTCAAAGAAATTGTGGCCAACACCAATGCAGATAAGACTATCGTGGTTGTGTCTGCACTGGGCGGAGTCACAGATTTATTGCTCAAGTGTCTCGAACTGGCATCAAAACAAGAATTGGGCTACGAAGATGTGCTGGCCGAACTTGAAAACAGGCACATGGTCACCGTAAAAGAATTGATTCCAGTAAAAAATCAAAGTGCTATTTTGGGTAAGGTCAAGGGAGACCTCAATGAATTGCAAACCCTTTTGGAAGGTTCTTTTTTGATAGGTGAAACCACACCAAGATTATCTGATAAGGTGGTCAGTTACGGTGAATTGTTATCGTCATTCATCATTACCGAGCATTTTGCATGTGAGGGTCTGGATGTTGCCCTTAAAGATGGTCGAGAGCTCATCATCACCGATGAAAACCATGGCAGGGCGAATGTGGATGCAAAAACCACCTATGCAAACTGCAAAGACTATTTTGGTAAGGTTAGCGAAAAAATCGTGGTGGTGCCCGGCTTTGTGGCCTCATCAAAAAATGGCAACCATACCACGTTGGGCCGGGGTGGTTCAGACTATACCGCAGCCCTTCTGGCAGCAGCAAACAATGCCTCTGAACTACAGATATGGACGGATGTCAGCGGGATGTATACGGCCAATCCGAAAATGGTAAAACAGGCCAAATGTGTTTCGCAGATCTCGTACGAAGAAGCTATGGAACTCTCGCACTTCGGGGCCAAAGTACTTTATCCACCGACCATACAACCCGTACTCAGCAAGGGCATTCCCATCCGCATCAAAAATACTTTTGCTCCAGAGGATGAAGGTACCCTGATCACCAAAAACCAAAACGGGGCAGGCAAAACTGTGCGGGGCATCAGTCATGTGGGCAACATCACCTTGTTGTCACTGGAAGGTCCCGGCATGGTCGGAGTACCGGGCATTTCAAAACGTTTTTTTGAGACCCTTTCGCAATATGGCATTAGTGTCGTATTGATTACCCAGGCCTCTTCAGAGCATTCCATTTGTGTTGGTATTTCAGACGAAGATGCCAAAATGGCTGAACAAATTGTGAATGAAGCCTTTGCCTACGAAATAGAGACCAAAAAAATCAAGCCCGTGAAGGTCGAGAGCAATATGGCCATTATTGCTCTGGTCGGTGACAACATGAAAAGCCACCAAGGATTGAGCGGTAAAATGTTCAGCACTTTGGGCAGGAATAATGTCAATATCAGAGCCATTGCGCAGGGTGCTTCAGAACGCAATATTTCTGCGGTAATCGATGAAAATGATGTAAAAAAAGCCCTCAATGCCCTTCATGAAGCATTTTTTGAAGAAAATATCAAGCAATTGAACCTGTATGTCATGGGGGTTGGCAATGTAGGTTCTAGGTTCTTGGCGCAAGTTCAGCAACAAAAAAGTTATCTAAAGAAAGAACTGAAGTTGAACCTGCGTGTCATCGGGCTCTCAAACTCCCGCAAAATGGTATTCGATGAAAGTGGCATTTCATTAAAGGAATGGAAGACCGTTTTGGAAAATGGGCAGCAGGCAAATCCCAAAGAGTTTATCGAAACCATTAAAAAGCTGAACTTTCGCAATAGTATTTTTGTGGATAATACCGCCAATGAGACCGTAGCAAAAAGTTATGGTGAATATTTAAGCAACAGTGTCTCGGTCGTGACCTGTAATAAAATTGCCTGTTCATCAGACTTTGGATTGTACAAAGAACTCAAAGAATTGGCGAAGCGCTACAACGCCCCGTTTTTGTTTGAAACAAATGTGGGTGCGGGTTTGCCCATCATCGACACCCTAAAGCACTTGATTGCCTCTGGGGATAAAGTTAACAAGATACAGGCGGTACTTTCGGGAAGTCTGAATTTTGTATTCAATAATTTTAACGACAGTACGACCTTTCACAATGTCGTGAAGCAAGCCAAAGAAGAAGGCTACACAGAACCAGACCCAAAAATCGATTTAAGCGGAATTGATGTCATGCGGAAAATTCTGATTCTGGCCCGTGAAAGTGGCTATCAACTCGATATTGATGACATTCATAACGACCCATTTCTACCAGAGGAAAGTTTAAAGACCAAAACCAATGATGCTTTTTTTGAATCGTTGCAAAAACATGAAAACCATTTTCAAAAAATGTATGAAAAGGCGAATACGAAAGGGTGCAGGCTAAAATATGTGGCCCGTTTTGAAAATGGAAAGGCCGCGGTTGGTCTACAAGAAATCCCTGAAGGGCATGACTTTTATAATTTAGAGGGCAGTGACAATGTCGTTCTATTCCACACCGACCGCTACACAGAACAACCTTTGATCATTAAAGGGGCGGGCGCAGGTGCCGATGTCACGGCATCGGGTATCTTTGCCGATATTATCAGGATTGGAAATTTCTAAAGATGTTTATCCGTTCAAGAGTTTATAAGTTTAAAGGTTGCGATTCCACCTTTGAAGGGGGAGTAAGGGAGATGTATCATCATACAAAAGATTCACTCTCATGAATAGCAATGAAATCAAAGTTTTTTGCCCAGCAACAGTGGCCAATGTTTCCTGCGGATTTGATGTGCTCGGTTTCGCTTTGGATTTGGTCGGTGATGAGATGATCATCAGAAAAACCAGTAATTATGGTATTAAAATTTCCAAAATATCGGGACAAAAATTACCCTTGGAGACCAATAAAAATGTAGCAGGGGTCGCCGGATTGGCTTTTCTGGAAGCTTCCCCGTATTCAGGTGGTTTTGAGATTGAAATCCATAAAAAAATAAAACCGGGCAGTGGCATCGGTAGTAGTGCGGCAAGTTCGGCAGGTGCCGTATGGGGTATGAACGAACTGCTGGGCCGACCGTTTTCAACGCTGCAATTGGTCGAATTTGCCATGCAGGGCGAAAAATTGGCCAGCGATGTGCACCATGCAGATAATGTGGCTCCGGCTCTATTCGGCGGCTTTGCACTGGTGCGAAGCTATAATCCTCTTGATGTGGTCGCCATTCCGACCCCAACCGCACTTTTTGTTACGGTCATCCATCCGCAAATAGAAATCAAGACCTCAGATTCGCGCAAAATTCTGCGCACCACGATTACATTGCAAAAAGGCATCCGTCAGTGGGGCAACCTCGGCGGGCTTATTGCAGGGCTTTACACCGAAGATTATGGTTTGATAAGCCGTTCACTGGAAGACCATATTGTGGAACCTATTCGGTCGATTTTGATTCCGGGATTTGATGAAATCAAAAAAGCTGCGCTTGAATCTGGGGCATTGGGTTGTGGCATCTCAGGTTCTGGGCCTTCCATTTTTGCATTGTCAAAAGGAAAAGCAATAGCTGAAAAAGTTGCCGAGGCAATGGCTGGTGTTTACAAGAATATTGAGATTGATTTTGATGTTCATGTTTCAAAAATCAATGCGGAGGGGATGAAGAAATTATGAAATTAGAAATACGAGGTACGAAATACGAAGTTGATTGAATGAAGCTATATAAAGGAATTTTGAAGACAGAGAATAATTTACTACTCAACCAAAAAGTCAATATGCGGAAGCAAAGGCAAGCTTCTAATTTCTTATTTCGTACCTCTCACTTTTAACTATGAACTTCTACAGTCTCAACAATAGAAACGAAACCGCTACTTTTCAACAGGCCGTAACCCATGGAATCGCTCCTGATAAGGGTTTATATTTTCCAGAGGAAATCAAGCCCTTGCCTACCCTGTTTTTTGAGGAAATTGAAAGGCTTTCGAACAATGAGATTGCCCTTGAGGCCATCCAACAATTTACTGGAGAGGAAATCCCCCCAGAAAAACTAAAAAAAATCTTGGGCCAAGTGCTTGATTTTGATTTTCCAGTAGTAGAAATTGAAGAAAATGTGGCCGTGCTCGAACTGTTCCATGGCCCAACAATGGCCTTTAAAGATGTCGGAGCCCGGTTTATGGCGAACTGTCTCGGTCATTTTTCAAAAGGAAAAGAAAGTGACATCACTGTTTTGGTCGCCACCTCTGGCGATACCGGCGGTGCCGTGGCAAACGGTTTTTTAGGTGTGGAAGGGGTAAATGTCGTCATTTTGTATCCCAGCGGAAAAGTCAGTGAAATTCAAGAAAAGCAATTGACAACTTTAGGCCAAAATATCACGGCTTTAGAGGTTGGCGGTACTTTTGACGATTGCCAACGCATGGTAAAAACCGCTTTTTTAGATGAAGATATCACCTCAAAAAGAGTTTTGACTTCCGCCAATAGTATCAATGTTGCCCGTTGGCTACCACAGCTATTTTATTTTTTGTTTGCCTACAGGCAACTCAAATCAAAAAAGAAGGAAATTGTTTTCTCGGTACCCAGTGGAAATTTTGGAAACATCTGTGCGGGCATGGTTGCACAAAAATTGGGGATGCCGGTCAAGCATTTCATTGCTGCCACCAATGTCAATGGTACCGTTCCTGAATTCATGAGAACGGGAGCATATCATCCGAAGCCATCTTCAGCTACGATATCAAATGCCATGGATGTTGGTGACCCCAGCAATTTTGTGCGCATTCAACAGCTTTATGGCAATGATTTCAATACATTGAAAGAAAACCTGTCCTCTTACTCCTTTACCGACGAGGCAACAAAATTGGCCATGAAAAAACTGTATGACAGGTCAGGGTATATGACCGACCCGCATGGTGCTGTAGGTTATTTGGGATTGAAAAAATACCAAAAAGAGCATCCGCACATTTATGGTGTTTTTTTAGAGACCGCACACCCTGTAAAGTTTTTGCCCGTTGTTGAAGAAACCTTGGGGTTTGCGCCAGAAATCCCACCTCAAATAAAAAAGGTAATGGGAAAAGAAAAAATAGCCCGTAAAATATCTGATTACGAAGAGCTGAAGCAGTTTTTACTAAAAAAGTAACGTATCTCCAAAAGAAACTTTCAACAACAGCTCGTTCAAAACATCTACAATATTATTATTGATTCGCTTCTTATTTCAATATTTTTACCGTGATAGTCATGAATATGAAAAACACGGCACTTACCGAAACACATATTGAATTGGGCGCCAAAATGGTTCCTTTTGCAGGGTATAACATGCCTGTCTCCTATGAAGGGGTCAACGTAGAACATGAAACCGTCCGGAAAGGTGTCGGTGTGTTTGATGTCTCGCACATGGGCGAATTTTTGATCAGCGGTCCGCAGGCCCTGAACCTCATACAAAAAGTGACCTCAAACGATGCCTTAAAGCTCACAATCGGTAAGGCACAATACAGCTGCATGCCTAATGAATCTGGGGGCATTGTCGACGACCTCATTGTATACCGCATCAAAGAAGAACAATATCTGTTGGTCGTCAATGCCTCGAACATTGAAAAAGACTGGAACCATATTTCAAAATACAACACACCTATCGGTGCAGAAATGCGCGATATTTCAGAAGACTATTCGCTTTTGGCCATTCAAGGTCCAAAAGCTGTTGAAGCCATGCAATCGTTGACTTCTGTGAAACTGTCTGAAATCAAGTTCTACAATTTTATTGTTGCCGATTTTGCAGGGGTTGACTATGTCATCATCTCGGCCACAGGCTACACTGGTTCAGGCGGGTTTGAAATCTATTGCAAGAATTCTGAGGTAAAACAGATTTGGGACAAGGTCATGGATGCTGGTGCCAATTTTGGCATCAAACCCATAGGATTGGCAGCCCGCGACACTTTACGCCTCGAGATGGGCTATTGCCTTTACGGAAACGATATCGATGAAACCACCTCTCCTCTGGAAGCTGGGCTCGGATGGATCACCAAGTTCACCAAAGATTTTGTGAACAGTGGGGCACTCGCAAAACAAAAAGAAGCAGGTATCACCCGAAAATTGGTCGGATTTACGATGGATGAAAAGGCCATACCAAGAAATGGCTACGAAATCACCGATACAGTTGGAAATCCCATTGGCAAGGTTACTTCGGGTACCATGTCACCGAGCCTTGAAAAAGGCATCGGCTTGGGCTATGTCTCCGTCTCCTACGCTAAGGAAGGGGAGAAAATCCATATACAAATCCGCAAAAAATCAATTCCGGCAACGGTAACAAAACCACCTTTCTATAAAGGAGCATGATTTAATGGGAGAAAAGAACGGAAGATGGAAGCGGGAGAAGGGCAAGAAAATCCTCATTTTAGGGGCTAGCGGGTTTATCGGAAACACGCTCTATAAAGAACTCTGCAATTATTACGATACCTACGGCACCTATTATTCAAACAAATCGTATCGTGATAACCAACAATTCTTCCAGTTTGATATGGAGGAGGACGATATCACCAGAATACTCAAGAAGGTACGCCCCGATTATGTCATATCTGCCGTAAGAGGCAATTTTTCTTCCCAAGTTTTAGCCCATGAACTGATTGTACAATATCTCTCAAGAAATAAATGCCGCCTCTTCTTCATCTCTTCGGCCAATGTATTTGATGCGTATAGCAAATTTCCATCCTACGAAAACGACAAGACCTTATCAGAAAGCATCTATGGCCGGTTGAAGATCAAGATCGAAAACATGATGATGCGCTTGCCCATGCAAAAAATGGGTATTTTGAGGGTGCCCATGGTCTTTGGCAATACATCACCCAGAATCAAAGAAGTCAAAGCGGCGGTAATCAACGATGAGCCAGTCGAGGTTTTTCCTAACTTGATCATCAATGTTACCAATGATGACCGGTTGGCGCAACAGGTGCACTTTCTTATAAATAGGGGTAAATTTGGCATATACCATCTGGGCAGCCACGACCTGATACAGCACGAAGAGCTCATCAAAGAAATCATCAAACGCCTCGGCAACTATCATCCAGTTTTGAAAAGGGTATATACCACCAATGAAAACCGTTATTTGGCGGTATTGCCCAAAACCAATAGGCTGCCCAAAAACCTGAACATCAGTTGCCAAGAAATCATCGACCATCATTTGATGGTTGATTGATGTCAACTACCTCGGGGCAAGCCACGAGACGTTGAAAGAAACAGTAACTTAAAATTTCGAATCGAGTAAACTCTTTGGCTTTTCGACACGGCATCGCCTTCCTTTTTTCTTAATTTTAGAAAAATCCGTTATCACATGTCTCAAAAATCTGATTTCAGTGCCCTCAGTGCCATCTATGTCAACTGTACGCTAAAAAAATCACCCAGAAAAAGCCATACCCAAGGCTTAATGGATGTTTCAAAATCGATTATGGAAAAAGAAGGTGTCAAGGTCACCAACATTCGTGCCGCCGACCATGATATCGCCATCGGGGTACAACCAGACATGACCGAACAAGGGGCCGATAAAGACGAGTGGCCATCACTTTTTGATACCATTTTTGATGCCGATATCTTGGTGCTGGGCACTCCAATTTGGCTGGGCGAGCGCTCCTCTATCTGCACAAAAGTTATTGAGCGCCTTTATGCCATGTCAGGAAAGCAAAATGAAAAAGGGCAATATCTTTACTACGGAAAAGTGGGCGGAACCATCATTACCGGTAATGAAGATGGTGTAAAACATTGTGCTATGGGCATTCTTTATGCTTTGCAACATTTAGGATACTCCGTTCCGCCACAGGCAGATTGCGGCTGGTTGGGCGAAATCGGCCCAGGTCCGAGCTATCTTGATGAGGAGGCCAATGCCCAAGACAATGATTTCACCAACAGAAATACCACCTTTATGACCTACAACCTCTTGCATTTGGCCAAGATGCTCAAGGAAAATGGCGGATACCCTGCCTATGGGAACTCACGTGCCGATTGGGACACCGGTTCGCGGTGGGCATTCGAAAATCCAGAATACAGATAATACAATTATGGAAAAACTTAGCGATACAGCAATTCAAGAAAAACTACGGGACCTCAATGGGTGGTCTTTTGAAAATGAAACAATTCAAAAAAAATACACATTCAAAGACTTCAAGGAAGCCTTTTCGGTCATGACACGAATTGCCTTTGAATGTGAAGCGTTGAACCACCATCCCGATTGGTCGAATGTCTACAATTCACTCACCGTTCGGTTGAACACCCATGACGCGAATGGCATTACCGAAAAAGACTTCAACTTGGCCGAAAAAATAGAGGCCATCACAAACGGCAGCTAGTTTCAATTTTTCTTCTTTTGTTACATTTGCCCAAACTGATTTAAGATAGTATGGGTAGAGCATTTGAGTTCAGAAAAGCGCGAAAAATGAAGCGTTGGGCCGCCATGTCAAAGGCCTTCACACGTATTGGCAAAGATATTGTAATGGCGGTCAAAGAAGGTGGCCCTGACCCCGATTCGAACTCCCGTTTAAGGGCGGTCATTCAAAATGCTAAGGCCGTCAACATGCCCAAAGACAATATCGAAAGGGCCATCAAACGGGCATCAGATAAAAACCAGGGCGATTACAAAGAAGTTTTGTTCGAAGGGTATGGCCCCCATGGCATCGCCATTCTCATTGAAACCGCCACGGATAACAATACACGTACCGTAGCGAACATCCGCAGTTATTTCAATAAATGCAACGGTAGCCTGGGCACCTCAGGTTCAGTGGAATTTATGTTCGACCACACCTGCAATTTTAGAATCAATGGGGAGGGAATTGACCCAGAGGAACTTGAACTTGAAATGATTGATTTTGGTGCCGAGGAGGTTTTTGTGGATGATGATGGCATTCTGATTTACGCCCCTTTTGAAAGTTTTGGAGACATTCAAAAGGAATTGGAGTCGCGGGAAATAGAAATCCTGTCTTCAGGTTTTGAACGAATTCCCCAGGTTTCCAAAGAACTTGATGAGGAACAAACTGCTGACATTGAAAAACTTTTGGAAATGATAGAAGAGGATGATGATGTACAGAACGTCTTTCACAACATGAAAGACTGATCACTTTTTTGAGTTGTTTATCTCTTCCCCGCGGTCATATATCAGCTATTCGATTTTTTTCACATAAATCGCTGAAAGTGAAAAGGGTGTCTTATTTTTTGCGCTAATTTCAATGCCCTTATTTTTTACCCCTACTTCAATTTCAAGAGTGTCAAAATGGAATCTCTCAGGTTTCAGTAGTTCCGTTTCTTTTCCACTTACCAATAACATGGCTCCATCGGTATCGGAAACTGTGTTACCCTTTTCTTTGTCAAGCTCGTACGCTAATTTTTTCGATTTTCCGAAATTGGAGGTATACAAGACCACCTTGTACAACCCTTCTGGAACGGCCAAAGTCATTTTTTGAATCTCTGATACAGCAGTTTGATAAAAAGGATCATCAGGAGTCATCCTGATATTTGCGCTGGTCTTTTTATCGTTGGTTTTGCCGGTAAATGACAATGCGGGTATATCAGAAGCGGGAATCCAAATTTGTCCGTTTGAATCCAAAAACCGGGTGTGGGTTCCTAAATTTATGGCCAGCACATCTCCCTTTTGGGTGGTTTGGGGCTTTTTCCATAGTAAACCCAGACTGTCAACTTTTTTTCCGTTTTCGTTATAAGCTTCCAATGCGTTTTTACCTTCTTTTAAACGCACTGAAGTCTCGATAATGCCATCTTTTGGAATCGATACAGAATAAACAGAATCATTGACTTTGAGAACCGTTTTGGTGTTCGCAATGATTTTGATTTTCTTTTCATTGGAAGTGCTTATGTGAACTGGCAAATCACGATACATACGAATCAATTGTTCTTCAGGTCGCAGTTTGGCCTTGTACCAATAAAAGATATTCTTGGGTGACCGGTCATAATTGACCAACCCTTTCTGGTTGATGTGCGGCATGGCATCGCCCCGGAATTCAGAACCAAAGTCTGCAAAGTTCCACGCCGACATGCCAATCACATAATCCCGCTCCATGACCTGTTCTACATATCCTTTGTGGTATTGCAATTGATATTCTTCTGAAAAGTCAAAAATCATGGGCGCATCTGTATGCAAACGTATGTCTGCCCCTACCCCATATTCAGAGATAATCAAGGGTCTATTAGGATATTTTTCATGCTCTGCATCCAAAAAACCGCCCAAATCTGAAATTACGCCCTCATACCAGCCATAATAGAGATTCCAGCCAATGACCATGGGTATTTCCGCAATTTTTGTATCATTATAGATTTGATTGCCATGTACGGCCATCACCGTGATGTGGTGCGGTGCTTCACGTCTGGTCATTTCTTCCAACTTATGGGCCAAATCCAAAGTGTTTTGCACAATCTGTTGTTTCTCCTCTTCCTTTGGCCTATCAAAAACCATCCGCAGAAAAATTTCATTCATGTAGCCCACAAAGACCAAAGAGGGGTGATTGTAGTTTTGGGCAATGTGCTCCCGCTGCATGTCCAACGAGTTTTGGGCATACGCTTCGTACGCTTCTCCGGTGGGAACTTTGTTCACGACAGGTATCTCTGACCAAAGTATCAATCCCAGACTGTCTGCGGCTTTATAGATTTCCTTGGACTGTGGATAATGGGCCAATCTCAGAAAATTGCTCCCCATTTCTTTGATGGCAGCCATGTCTTTCAACTGCAACGCTATGGGTACTGCATTACCATACCCTTCCCAATCTTGGTGACGGTTTACCCCGATAAGTTTCAGAGGGCTATCGTTCAGAAAAAAACCTGACGGGGTTGCCTCAAATTTTCGAAACCCAATTTGGCGTTCATAACTATCCACCAATTGGTCGCCATCACGCAATTCTAACACCAAACGATAAAGATGTGGTGATTCGGGAGACCAAAGCAATGGTGAGGATATGACAAACTCTTGTTCAAAGCTATACGTCGCGGACACTTTCTCATTGTGCAGCACCATATCGTCAGCATCAAGCAAAGTAATCTTCAAACTGACGGAATTTCGGTCGCTATTCGTTATGCCTCCGCGAACTTTTACAATGCCCTGTTGTAGAGCATCCTCCAACAGCGCATCTATTGTAATGGCATCGGCGCCATGTTCTTTCTTGAAATGAACAGGATGTTCTTTCTCCAAAAAAACAGGCCTATAAATCCCCCCATAAAAGGTAAAATCGGCATCAAGGGGCGGAACGGTCTCGTCATGTGCATTATCTACTTCAACTTTTATTGAATTTTCACCAACCTTTAAAAACGGGGTGAGGTTGACATGAAAGGCGGTATACCCCCCATGATGCTCGCCTGCATAAGTATCGTTGACCCAGACTTTGGTCTTTTGGTTTGCGCCTTCAAAGTGAAGAAAATAAGCTTTTTCAATATCAGAAATTGCCAGGGTCTTTTCATAGAACCCCTTGCCACGCCAGTAGCCGCGTTCGTCGTCGAAGGCATCACGTACATTCCATGTATGTGGAATGCTTACTTTTTGGATGGATGGATCATTCTCGGAATGAAAATCCCAATGCTTCAACTCGGTTCGTTGCCCCAACAAGAGCAGCGGAAAAAGGAAAAAAAGCGCTATGGAAACTTTACAACCACTCATTTTTCAAAATATAGTTCAGCATAAACCGGGAAGTGGTCCGAGGGATATCGGCAGTCAAAGGAATCGCTGAGGATACCGCTTTTGGATGTCTCAAAACCATCGACAAAAATATAGTCGATTCTTCGGTTCACAGGCTTGGTGAAATTGAACCCATTAAACGTGCCTTCAGGGCCATGGGCGTTTTGACCCGCTTCAGCGTGGGCGTCTTGCATCTCTTTCAATATCCACTGGATTCCCCCGCTAGAGTTTTCCAAATTGAAATCACCCATGAGAACCACAGGAAGCCTCTTTGTGTTCAATTCTTTGATTTTCTTTAAGATGAGCTTGGCACTTTCTTTTCTGGCAACTTTTCCTACATGGTCAAAATGGGTGTTGAACACAAAGAATTCCTCACCACTTTTTTTGAGTTTGAAATGCCCGTAGGTACAGATTCTCGGCAAGGCGGCATCCCAGCTTTTCGAAGGTTCTTCTGGTGTTGTAGAGAGCCAAAAAGTAGCTTCTTTCAGCACATCAAACTTCGTTTGGTCATAAAAAATGGCGGTGAATTCTCCTCGTTCATCTCCATAATCCCGTCCCACACCAAAAAAGGCATAATTGTCAAGGCCCTGTTCGATATCCTTCAATTGATGGACGAGCCCTTCTTGTGTACCAAAAATATCAGGGGAATAAAAGCGTAGCTGTGAAATAAGAAAATCTTTACGGCTGTCCCAATTGTTCAGGCTATCCTTAGGATTATCGTATTTGATGTTGTAGGTGAGCACCTCAATGGTTTGCCCCGAGACGAAATGTATAGCGAACAGCAAAATCAGAACCAGTGGTGTCTTTCTCATTTCATTGGGGTACCACGTAGTTTTTTGAATCCCTCATAGGCCTTTTCGACCTGTTCTTCTGGGGCGTTTTCAAATTCTTTTTCGGTGACTTCATAGTGGTTTTGAAGACTGTCCAGTTTTCGATGCATCGTCGCAATCACCTCTTTGTATCGCTTATCGTTGATGGCATTGTGCAATTCTTTGGAATCTTCTTGAAGGTCGTAAAATTCCCATTCATCTATATCATCATAAAAATGGATGAGTTTATAGCGCTCTGTGCGTACACCGTACTGTTTTTTGACCATGTGGAAAGCGGGAAAATCATAATAATGGTAGTAAATGGCATTTTTGAAATCATTTTGGGAGCCATCCAACAATTTTTTGAACGATTCACCTTGCATGTCGGAAGCATATTTCGCTCCGCCCACCAAATCTAAAAAAGTGGGTGCAAAGTCTAGGTTTTGGGTCATGCCATCAATCGTTGACCCTGGTTCGATCACTCCGGGCAATTGCATCAGCAACGGCATTTTCAACGACTCTTCGTACATGAAGCGTTTATCGAACCAACCGTGCTCTCCCAAATAGAAACCTTGATCCGATGTATACACGACCAGGGTGTTTTTGTCAAGCCCTGTTTCTTCCAAATAATCCAGAAGTTGCCCAACACCTTCATCTACGGCCGCTACGGTAGCCAAATATTCTTGAAGATACCGTTGGCCTTTCCATTTTGCCAATTCCTTACCGGTCAGATTCGCTTGATGAAAGGCATTGTTCTTTGGCAGGTACGCCTCATCCCAAGCTTTTCGCTGTTCATCGGTCATACGGTCAAAATCTTTGGCCCATGGGTTGTGCGCCAACTCTGTACTGCCATATTCTTTTGTCATTTTGAGGTCATGGCCCTCATACATATCTTCATAAATGGTCTGCTGCTGTTCTTTAGCTGCCGCCTGATTTTCAAAATTCGGGAAATAGGTATCAGGCAATGGAAATGTCACCGAGTCATAAAGATTGGCATGGCGTAACGCGGGCATCCAATTGCGGTGTGGGGCCTTGTGGTGCACCATCAAGAAAAATGGCTGTTGCATACTGTCTCGCTGCTGTAACCATTGCAGGCTTTTCTCGGTGATCAAATCTGTGGCATAGCCCTCAACAATTGTGGTATCGCTGCCTTGAATAAACTCGGGATTGTAATAGTTGCCCTGATCGTTTAAGATTTCCCAATAATCAAATCCTTTGGGCTGGCCGTGCAAATGCCATTTGCCCACGATGGCCGTTTCGTACCCCAATTTCTTCAAATGCTTGGGCAAGGTGGCCTGATTGCCATCAAACTGCTCCCCGTTCATACGGAATCCGTTGATGTGGCTGTGCTTCCCTGTCAGGATTACCGCCCTGCTCGGCCCACAAATGGAATTCGTACAAAAATTGTTCTTGAAAACGGTACCGTTTTTCGCAATCCGGTCAATGTTGGGCGTGGGTGCCAATCGGCTCAGCTCATGGCCATACGCGCTTATCGCCTGTAGCGCATGGTCGTCTGACATGATGAATACAATATTCGGAGGCCCCTTCTCTACAGCTATTTCTTCTTTTTTTTCTTTACAGGCGGCAAAGACCAATAGTATTGCCAGAAGTATCTTGGAATTCATCCTTGTGGATTTGAAGTTATTGTAATGGTTGATTTTTCTTGTTGTCCATTCAAAATGATAGCCTTTACAAAATGAGCAACCTCGTCGGTATAATCGTAAGCTATATTTGCCCAATCATGGTTTCCTTTCGGATCATGGTACAATTGAAAAGGCACATTGAGCTCTGTGAGCTTTTCCGCTATGGTTTTAGAACCATCCAACGGCAAAAACCCAGGAGTGCTGTCATCGCAAAAGTGATGCGGAGCTGTGCCAAAAGGCACCAATCTATCTTTGGCCCCATGAAAAAGCAAGGCGGGCACTGCATTTTTTTTGGTAATGTATTCTACATTCAAAACCGCCCCTGCAAATGATACCACTCCGGCGAAATACGGTTCTCCGTAGGGCAGTTGTCTAAAATCTCGGTGATAACGCATGTAAACTGTGTTCAGAACGGCTTCTGCACCTGCGCTGCTGCCAACCAAAATTATTTTATCAGGATTGAATTTTATCGATGTAGCATTTTTAATCAGGTAATTTGTAGCATTGAGCACATCTTCAGTTACCAACTTAAAGGTCTCTAATTTTTCATCAGCAGGGCAATCACAACTGAACGATTTCCCTTTTCTGGTCAATCGATAGCTCATAGAGGCCGTTACATACCCTTTTTTTGCCAGTGTTGTACTGAACTTCTTTTCCAATGGATTGTCACGCTTGCCAATTGCAAAACCACCACCGTGTACCAACAATAGGAGAGGTCGATCGGTAATCTTATCATTTTTAGGAGAATACACATCTAATTGAAGTGTATCTGAGTAATTGAATGTCTGTATTCCAACATCGGCAAACAATGAATCAACATACCGCTCCTGTGCCAATGCAGGCACAAAAAATAGGAGGACAAAATGAAAACACAACTGCCTAAAAATGAAGTTAAAGCCTTTCATCGTTTACTTTAGGGTAAAGGATTGCGATAAGGTAGCGTTGGAATCCGTTCCCACATACACTTTGAACTCGCCGGGTTCCGATACAAATTCCAAGTCGCTGTTGTAAAATTTCAGGTCATCATCAGAAAGCGTAATGGAAACCTGCTTGCTTTCCCCTTTTTTCAACATGACCTTATTAAATCCCTTCAACTGACGTTTTGGTGGAGTGATACTGCGTACCACATCTTGAAGATAAAGCTGCACCACTTCTTCTCCGTCGACATTGCCCGTATTTTTCAATGTGATGGTCACTTCAATTGACTCTCCCTGTGAAATTTCACTATTGCTCAGTTTTATATCAGAGTATTCAAAAGTGGTATAGCTCAGACCATGCCCAAATGGGATGAGAGGTGTATTTTCTGAATCCAGATAGTTGGATTTAAATTTTTGGAACCTGTCCTCTGGTGCCGGTCTTCCCGTATTTTTTACGCTGTGGTAAATAGGAATTTGGCCTACGCTTCTGGGCCATGTGGTGGTCAATTTTCCTGACGGATTGTAATCTCCGAAGACCACATCGGCAATGGCATTGCCCGCCTCTACCCCAGGATGCCATACCTGTAAAATGGCAACGGGCATTTCAAACTCTTCGGGAATGGTCAACGGTCTGCCGCTCATCAGCACCAAAGCGACCGGCTTACCTGTTTCGACAAGGGCACGAATCAATTTTTTCTGGCTTTCAGGGATGGAGATATCGGTACGGCTCGCTGCCTCGCCGCTCATCTCAGTAGCTTCACCGACCACTGCCACAACCACATCGGAAGCTTTAGCCGCTTCAACAGCTTCTTGTAAAAGGGTTTCGGGGGAACGCTCATCTATTTCAATCCTGGAACCAAACACATTGACTTTTTTGGCAATCTCTGGGTCGTCTGAGATATTGGCTCCCTTGGCATGTGAAATTGTGGCGTCAGGAGCCACATTTTTGAATCCCTCTAAAATGGTCACTGCCAATTTGGTATCGCCTGTCGGCGCCCAAGTACCTAGCATATTGTTGCGGCTGTCGGCCAATGGCCCGACCAACGCTATTTTGGCTTCCTTTTTAAGGGGAAGTATTTGATTGTGGTTTTTGAGCAACACAAACGAACGGGTCGCCAATTTGCGTGCCAAGGCCCGGTTTTCTTCTGTCAGGATATCTTTTTCGGGGCGGCTTTCATCCGAGTAGCGATAGGGGTCATCCAATAGACCTGAAAGGTATTTGGCTTCGAGCACCCTACGACAGGCCACCGTGATTTCTTCCTCGGTGATTTTACCTTCCTCCAATGATTTTTTCAGCGTGGTCAAAAATCCTTCCCCGACCATATCCATATCCAGTCCTGCTTTCAATGCCAAGGCTGAAACTGCCTGAAGGTCGCCCAATCCATGGGCAATCATCTCATTTACAGAGGTGTAGTCAGACACCACAAAACCATCAAAATTCCAACGGTCACGGAGCAAATCGGTCAACAGCCATTTGTTTCCCGATGCGGGTATGGCGTCAATATCATTGAAAGAACTCATCGCACTTGCCACTCCGGCATCGATTGCCGCTTGATACGGTGGCAGGTATTGGTTGAACATTTTTACCCTACTCATATCGACAGAATGATAGTCACGCCCAGCTTCAGCAGCCCCATACAGCACCAAATGCTTTACGCAGGCCAACATGGTATTGGGTGCGGCCAAGTCGTTCTGCTGATACCCTTTTACCATGGCCTTGGCCACAGCAGAGCCCAAATACGGGTCTTCGCCAGCGCCCTCGGCGATACGCCCCCATCGAGGGTCACGTGCAATATCGACCATGGGTGAAAAATTCCACATGATACCATCGGCCGTGGCCTCTTTGGCTGCCATGCGTGCTGCCTGTTCAGTCAAATCCATATCCCAACTGCAGGATAATCCTAGCGGGATGGGATAGGTGGTTTTATATCCATGAATGACATCTGACCCGATGAGCAAGGGAATTTTGAGACGGGTATCGTTGACCGCCAGTTCTTGGGCCATTCGCACACGGTCTGGGCCAGCTACTCCGAACAAGCCACCAACTTTGCCCGCCTTGATTTTTTCCTCGACATTTTTGCTGACGACCGAACCGGTAGCCACCCCACCACCAGGGGTCAGAAGGTTCAATTGGCCAATTTTCTCCTCCAAGGTCATTTTTTCAAGAAGGGCTTCCACTTCTGGAATTTTATCTTTTTGCTGCGCCCAAAGGCATGCAGTAAAAAAGAATGAAACCAAAATGGCACTATGATTTTTTCTCAACATTATTTTCGCACGTTTAAATTTTACTCGTATTGAAAACCCAATTTATCCAATCCCGCTCGTACCTCTCCATTTTGCATGAAAAGATTCCAGAGCAGTCCTGAACGATAATTTTCTATCATGACAATTTGTGGGCCCTGGTCGATGGCCAAATAAGCCTCGGCCACCCAAAAATTGTGCTCAGGGCTAAAAGCGTCATAAAATCCGGCCGGTCCCAGCAATTTATCCTTGTTTTTGTAAAAATAGTGCATGGCCTCCAGCGATTCTTCAGGCGTATACGGAATCGAACTTATAGCCGCTGTGGGCGAAATCACCGCAGTATCGTTTGCAGGGTGATGGGCATTGTAGCCAATATTTCCGTCACTGTTGCGGGTATAACTGGCTGTCAACCCCCAGCAATCAGGTCCATAATCTTTAAAGTTCTTCGGATTTTCAACGCAATATTGATAGTTGATTTTGGTATGGTTGACATTGACATCCCAATAATTGACAAACTCATCAGAAAGCATCTTCGGGTTCAACCCCAAATACGAGTAATGCGCCCAGAACAGCGGCCCACCGTACTGTTGCGCCCCGGGATGCCTGACCAACAACGGAAAACCATATTGTGTGTTGGTCGATTGTATATTGCCGTTGGATGCCCAACCGGTGGTATAGACTTCTTTTGAAATACCATGGTCAGGTGAGGCAGCGGCCAACACGTAGGTGATGAGCACTTCGTTGTAGCCCTTCAGCTCTAGATTGATGTCGAAACCGAAATTGGGGCTCCAGTGCCAGTACAGTGCATCCCTATCTTGGGTATACCAATCCCACTCCACACCTTTCCATAATAAGTCTGCTTGCTCGGCTAGTGCTTTTTCGGTGTCGGAACCGTCTTTAAAATATTCCTTTACACAAATCAATCCTTGAACCAAAAAGGCAGTTTCGACGAGATCACCCCCATTGTCTTTTGGACTAAAAGGAATGACGTTGCCAGTGGCTCCGTCTATCCAATGCGACCACGCCCCGTGGAAACGATCTGCATTTTCCAAAAAATTTAAAAGTGTTTGCAACCGTTCGACAGCTTGTTCCCTTGAAACAAATCCCCGTTCTACGCCCACCAGAATGGCCATCAAACCAAAGCCTGTACCCCCGGCCGTAACCACTTGGGCATCACGGCTTGGGTCATTGGGATGGTAACGCTCTCTTGCACCGCCTGAATTTTCTTCCGCAAAATCCCAAAAATACTTAAATGTTTCCCGCTGTGTCAAGTCCAACAATTCCTCATCCGTAATCGCTGGAACTTCATCATCATCGCTGCCCTCACCATCGGGGTTTTCAGTTGAGTCTGGAGGAACATAGGTGAATTCTTGCTTTTCCCCACAGGAAAAAAACAGAAAAAAAAATAGTACGACAAAGAGGGAAGCTTTATGCATCAGGTTGCAAATACGGACTCTCAAAGCCCAGTTTTTTTAATCCCTTTTGTACATCTTCGTTGGCCATAAAGAGTTTCCAGAAAAGGCCGCTCCTATGGTTTTCGACCATTACGGGAATCGGCCCTTGGTCAATGGCAAGATAGCGTGGCAGGTGCCAATCTTTTTCAAAACTAAAGGCATCAAAAGGGCCGTACTTGCCTATCAAACTATCCTGCTCCGTATACAAAAATCTCAGAAACTGCATGCTCTCTTGAGGGGTGTACGGCATGGACGACAGGGCAGCAGTGGGCGAAATTACCCCCAGATCTTTATCAGGTCGATGGCCTGCATACCCTTTCAGGGAGTAGCTCGAGGTCAATCCCCAGCAATTTTCACCATAGCCTTCGTACCCATTTGGATTTTCAACACAGTGTCTGTAATGAATCAGGGCATGGTTGGTATTGAGCATTTTGTAATCGCCGTACTGGTCGGTCAATCCGTTGGGATCAAGCCCCAAATAGGAATAATGCGCCCAAAACAGTGGACCAACATGAGCCTTGTCATGTTCATAGTGGTCCAGTTCGGTTTCAAGTCCATAGTACGTGGTATCATTGGCAATGGCGCCGTTTCTGGCCCATCCTTTTTCATAGACTTCTTTGGATATTGAATGTGTTGGCGAGGCGGCGGCCAGAATATACATAATTAAACATTCATTGTATCCGCCAACTGGAAAATCCTGTTCCCATTCATAATTGGGGCTCCAATGCCAATACAGTACCTCTTCACCACCTTTGGTGTACCAGTCCCATTCTACTTCTTCCCAGAGTGTTTGAATGTCTTGGGCCAGTTTTTGCTCACGCTCATTTCCATTTTTAAAATATTCTTTTACCGTAAGCAGGCCCTGGACCAAGAAAGCGGTCTCGACGAGGTCTCCACCATCATCTTTGGCACTGAAGGGTGCCGTCTCTCCATTGGGCATCAGCCAATGGGGCCAAGCCCCATGAAAGCGGTCGGCTTTTTTGAGGAAATCTATAGCCTTTTCAAGTCGCTCCAGCGCTTGTTCTCGGGTGATAAAGCCTCGCTCAACGCCCATCAGAATGGCCATCAGACCAAAACCTGAGCCACCAATGGTGATGATATCTTTATCGTGGGTGGGATAGATATTGTCTAGATGGATGCGTTCACGTGCCAACCCCGATGTCGGTTCAGCACCATCCCAAAAATATTGAAAGGTCTGGTATTGCAACGTGTCCATCAAGGCCTCATCAGACCATGTCGTTGCAACCTCTTCTTTGTGTTCTTTATTTTCCTTCTTGGTAGAAAGGCCATTGCATCCCGCTACTACAGATACAATGGCCACTACAATTGAACTAAAAATCAACCTCATTGATATGAAAACTAACTAACTCAAATAATTTTAGTTACAAAAGATCTTATTGGTCATGGTTCATGACAGATTGTACCTCTGATTGTGTCAGCGCTTTATCAAACAGTCGCAACTCATCGATATAGCTCAAATCTGACCAGTGGTTCCATTGTGTGAATCTTGGCGCTCCGGATGCTATGGAAAGTATGTCGCAACCTGTCCAATCCACACCGGTGAAGGCACCTTGTGCAACAACCTCACCATCTATATAAACCACACATTCTGAGCCTGAAATGGTAAAAGCAAGATGTACCCAATCAGTGGTATCTGATGGAATGGATGCAGCCGCACCACCATCAAACCAAGAATCAGCGGTGCCATTGCCCACATTCAATTTGAATACTTGACCATCGCCCCCTGCTTCCCTGAAAAACCGGAAACCATTGGTACGAAGATTTTGAACATCTGGAAATTCTGGTCGCTCCGTATCGGGTGGGCCCATGACCAAAATACCAGCCCTGTCAGGATCAGCATTCAATTTGTACCATAGGGTTGCACTGAACTCTTCTGTGGTCAATCCGTTGGTCGGAAACGTCAAATAAGCATCTGTAGCACCTGCATACGAATTGTCTCCTGCAGCGCCTTCACCAGCAAAACCTGGGCTCCCAACTGCAGTAGCTTCAAGGTTTGAGAACATTTCGGTATTGTCGCCATCAAAGGGCATGTAGAACATTTCATTTTCAAATGTGCCCACAAAGCCTCCAGCTTCCGTGGTCATTATATTTTGAATTTCACCTTGTGACAATGCCCTGTTGAACATGCGGAGCTCATCCATATTGCTTAAATCAGAAAGGTGGTTCCACTGGGTAAATCTTGGTGCACCTGACATAATGGAAAGGATGTCACAGTTAGACCAGTCTACACCACCGACCAAGTCACCTTGGCTCACAATCTCACCGTTGATGTATACTGTGGCCTGAGTAGGAGAAATAGTAAATGCCATGTGGGTCCATCCAGCATCTGCAGGAATATCTGCCGCTTCGCCACCATCAAACCAGCTATCGCCATCGCCACGGCCAACGTTCAATTTAAAACGTTGTTCGCCTGCGGCATTTTCCCTAAAAAACCTAAAACCGTTTGTTCTTAAGTTTTGTGTCTCTGGAAATCCTGCACGCTCAGTATCTGGTGGACCGATGACCAAAATGCCAGCCCGGTCAGGGTCTGCATTGACCTTGTACCAAAAAACGGCTGTGAACTCATCTTCGAGCATTCCTTCAGTGGGAAGTGTCAAATGGGAATTTGCCGCACCTGCATAGGCATTCAGGCCTACAAAGCCATCACCAGCAAATCCTGGGTCGCCTATTTGTTCAGCAGCCCTTAGATTGACCAAATCAAAATAGTCGCCATCAAAGGGCATATACAAGACCTCACCTGCGTATATTGGCACATAGGCTGGTTCTTTGGCAAAATTTATGGTTACTGAGGTGGTCTTACCGTCTAAATCGGTGGCACTGACTGTAAAAGTATGGTCTCCATCACCCAAATTGTCATAGGTCAAATCATCAACCAAAACACGGCGATAATCTAAAAAATCGCTCATTGAGGCAATCAAGTTACCATCTATAGATGCTTCAATACTGCCCACTTCAATATCATCGGTGACTTCAAAATCTACCGTGATGGAAGTCACAGCTTCCAATACTTTTATAGTTGTACCTTCTGTGGGGTAGTTTATGGTTACCTGAGGAGCTGACGCGTCTGCTCCTGGATCAATTTCGGTAAGACCGTCTATACCTTGGTCACAGCTATAAAAAGTACAGCAAGCCAAGAAAATCGTGAATATGTTTTTTACTAGTTTCATATCGTTGGATTTCAATTTCGATTATCAATTACATCCTGAAGGATGGGAAATTCATCAATTTGATCTTGATGGTACGTCACAAAGGCCCTATTTGGGGTAAATGTTCTTCCGCCAAAACTCAATTCATCAAATCGTTGCAAACGAACCATGTCGAAAAAGCGTTTGCCCCATTCCATGGAAAGTTCGGCATATTTTTCGTCTACAAGTTGGTCTAAAGTAACACCATTTAGAGGGTCTTGACCAGCCCTAGCCCTGACCAGATTTACAGCATCGTCCGCTGAAATGGCAGTTTGTGAAGCGCCCTGTAACAATGCCTCTGCATATATCAAGAGTGTTTCTGCATAGCGAAAAACAATATAGTGTTTATTACTGCCATAAGCCGTTCGGCCAGTAATCAATTGATTGGTCGGCAAATAATGTTTTCCACTGGAAAATATAGATCTCACAGTGGATGTATTGGTATCGCCATCCCTGGTCATGGGAGAAACAAATGCAGGCAACGTCGCTTCAGTATAGGGCGTTGAGGCTATAAGGCTGTCAATGCCCCTTTGAGAAAAGAACACTGAGGTTTCCAATCGAACGTCTTCTCCCCTATCCAACATAAATTCTACATATTTTATGGTGGGTTCAAAAAAGCCCCAACCACTACCCGCTCCAGCTACCGTGGGATCCCAACTGTTTGGCCCATAGGGATTATAAAGGTGGCTCACCCGATCGCCCTCACCTTGGCCAAAATCTGAATATTGAAACTCGAAAAGGCTTTCATCACTGAGTTTTCCGGGTGTTTTGAAGAGTTCGTAATAGTCATTGAAAAGACTGAACTTTCCTGAGTTGATAATCTCCCCAGCGGCCTCTGCCACAGCTTGGTAATTCTCCAATTCTTGGTTTGCCACCGCCTTTATCATCAATGCGGTATACCTTGTGACGCCACCCGGCAAATCGGTACGTTCGTTGGGTCGCATATCGGGCAAAAACGGTATGGCCTCATCCATTTGATCTGAAATATGTTGCATAACCTCCTCTTTGGTCGGTACCGAGGTTACGTCAGCAAATTCATTCAAATCAGAAGATGTAGGGATAAAAACATTACCGTAAACTTGTGACAGTTGAAAGAGCAGTATGGCCCTCAATACCTTTGCTTCGGCAATATATTGGTTGCCCAAGGCTACACCATCTGGATCGGCAAATTCTTGGAAACGGCCAATCTGCTCCATGCCTGTATGGGCAGCAATAATATCACCATAATAGGTTTCCCAAAGTGTGCGAGATCCAAAAAACGAATTGTCATACACATAACGATCTTGGTTGATAAGCCCTTGCTGGTCTCCAGCTGCGTTTACATCATCTCCCCTAGTGGAAACGACCAAGGGTTGTTCCCAACCTCTTGAAGTTACCGCTTGGTAAACCCCGACGAGCGAAAAAATCATGTCTTCGGTTTTTGAAAAGTCGGTACCCCCAGCAAAATTGTTGTTGAGCTCAGGTTGATCCAACTCTTTCGAACAGCCCATAAGCAATATGCCTGTCAAAGCGAGTAGCGCAAAAAATTTGTTTGTTCTCATATATCTCATAGCTATTATTTTAAATTGTAATGTTTACACCAAACGTATACACACCTGGGATGGGATAAGTCTGTTGGTCCCTGCCATTTGGAACCTCAGGGGTAAAACCATTGTAGTCAAATAAAGTCAAAGGTCGCTCGGCAGTCATATAAAATCTGATTTTTGGGTCAAAATTTCCACCAAACTGAGGGAGCGTATAGCCCAACGTAACATTCTGCAATCTCACAAAATCACCGTCTTCGACAAAAAAGCTGTTTAAAAATTGATTGCTCCAAGGGTTTCGTATGCCTCTCGCCGAGGGATATGAATTTGAAGTGCCCGGACCATTCCATCGATTGATGGCAAAATCTCTATCAATATTGGGATCTGGAGTCTGTCGTATAGCAAATCGCTTTATGTTAGCTATAACATTGCCCCCTTGCCCAATCACGTTCAATGTAAAATCCCATGCTTTGTAATTGAGACCTAGATTAAAGCCGAAAGTATAGGTAGGTATGAACGACCCCAAATCGACCCTATCTTGGGCATCAATCATCATGTCACCATTGTGGTCAACAAACCTAAAATCACCAGGTTCAACGGTTAACCCATTAGCTATTGCAGTTTGTGCTGCCGGATCGTTTTGTATCTCTTCCGGTGTCTGGTATACGCCGGCCACTTCAAGGCCTAAGAACGGGTTTAAGGTTCCTCCCACAACCGTGCGTTGGGCGACATCGCCTCCCGTGGTCAGATTTTCTTGACCTTCCAAATCAAGCACTTCGTTTTCAAGTGTTGCGAAGTTGGCCCCAATGGAGTAGCTGAAATCTTCAGAAACACGCTTATTCCAATTTAAAACAATTTCAAATCCTGTATTTCTTATCTCGCCGACATTCTGTCTTGTTGTTCCGGGTACGAGAAGTCTAGACACCGGAATCACGGCATCTCTGGTATCCCTCCTAAAGTAATCGGCTTCCAATGACAATTGGTTGTCAAACAATCTGGCGGTGACACCAAAGTTTGTGGTCTGGGTGACCTCCCACTTTAAGGCCTCAAAATCACTACTGGTTACCACACCGGCAAACTGGGTGTCCCCAAATGCTGCGGTTACTTCCTCCGAAGTTATGGCCCCGGTACTGGAGGCCACATTGCCGTTACCGGCTTCTCCCCAGCTACCCCTTAGTTTTAAAAAGTTAACGGCATTGGTTTCTGGAAAGAAAGATTCTTCACTAATGACCCATCCTGCACCAAACGACGGAAAATAACCCCATTTTTCTTGGTACCTACTGGTGCCATCTGCACGAAACGTTCCGTACAAAAGATAGCGATCGTCGAAATTATAGGCAATTCGGCCAAAATAAGAGAAGAAAAACTCCCTTAAGCCATCATCGCCTGTAACCCTTCCAATATTGTTATCTTCACTCACATCTATGGTGTCAGCCAAATCGATGAAGTAGGATTCATCACCTATACCCGGCCCGTTGGGAAAGTTAAGTCCTTTGACATCCAGACGTTCAAAAGACCGATCCCTGTATGCGGTACCGCCGAGAACGGTCAAATTGTGAAGACCGAAACTGTCCTCATAGGTTAAAGTATTGTCCCAGGTTTGCTCAGAGAAAATTTCAGTTCTTTTGATTAATTCTGCGTTTTCCCTAAAAGCATCACCATTGCCAAAAAAGAAGGGAAGCCTGACATCTCTAACCTCAAGTGTTTCAAAGTTGTGGTAATAGGCTGTTTTGAATGTTAATTTGTCAGGAATCAACTGATAACTCAAATCAATGGTTGTCAAGGTGTTTCTGCCTTTATTTCTGTTCTCTGTGTTCTCCATGATTGGGAAAGGGTTTTGGGTTCCCCTATAGCCCAAATCCTGTGCATTGGCATAAGGCCTTGGAAAAGCATCGGTCTTTGATGGGTCGAGAACAGGCATTACCGGTACCGCAAAATAAGCGCGCGCAAAAGCAGTATCTTCTGGTCGAAATCTAGTTGAATTGCTGAATAGTGCTGAGACACCCACATTAAGGCGGTCACTGACATCAAAATTTAACTTGCTCCGGATATTGAGCCGTTCAAAGTCATTCTTCATCCTTAGAATACCCTCTTGCTCAAAATAGTTCAATCCCACAGAATAAGTGATGTCTTCTGTACCCCCCGTAACCCCAAAACTGTGATTTTGTTGCAATGCATGGCGGAGAATCAAATCATACCAATCTGTGTTTACATCTGGTACATTTGGATTAATTCTGCTACGTCCGTAACGTTGGATGGCATTTTCAATAAACTGCGCTTCGGCATCGGAACCCGACTCTCTGGCCAAAGTGGCAAACTGTTCTGTATTTGACAGTGTCACTAAATTCTGGGCCACTTGTACCCCTTGATAACCGTTGTAGGTAATTTGTGGTTTTTGGTTCGGTCTTCCAGATTTAGTTTGCACTAAAACAACGCCATTGGCAGCCCTGACCCCATAGATAGCAGTTGCTGATGCATCTTTTAAGACCGATATGCTTGCTATATCCTCTGGATTCAAAAAATCAATATCATCAAAAAATGCACCATCCACTATATACAATGGGTCTGAGGCACCATTAACAAATGAACCCAAGCCCCTAACCCTGATGGTGGGCCCTGTACCTGGAGCACCACTGCTCACCACTTGTAGGCCCGCCACCTTTCCTTGAAGTGCTTGCATTGGAGCACCTGAAGGGGTTCGAGCAATTTCTTCAGTTTTAACGGTTGCTATTGAACCTGTTAAGTCCGCTTTTTTCTGGGTACCATACCCAATGACCACAACTTCATCCAATGATTGTGTATCTTCTTGCAATGATGCATTTATGGTTGCTTGTCCGTTAACGGCAATCTCTTGAGGACTGAAGCCTATGTAGCTAAACACCAACGTACCATCACTTGGCGCATCGGTAAGCGTGTAATTTCCGTCAAAATCGGTTTGCACACCTGTTGTAGTACCTTTTACAATGACATTAGCACCGGGTAATGGCTGTGCCTGACTATCGGTAACTGTTCCCGAAATCGTTATCGTATTGTCTTGTGCAATACCAACAATCTGAAACAGCAAAAATGAGATTAGCAAAAATGATTGTTTGATTTTCATGAATGTCTAAAAATTGAGTTAGAATATTACCAAATTAGTAAAGAGCTCCGCTTATTTACATACGCCGGTAGTACATAACAAATACATCATGCAATTTAGCCCCGAAAAGCCTGCTATCACTGTGTTTGTGTAGTGCTTTCTATTGTTTATGCAAATAAAATTAACATTGTGATGTAGTGATGATGTACTTAAAAAAGTAAAGATTTGGCAAACTTAATTTGATGTAAATCAAAAACTAAAAGGTTATCAAAAAGTTGGAAAGGTTTTCAGAGCCCTCCAATTGCAATTTTTTTCGCAAACGGTAACGGTGTATCTCTACCCCTCTAATGGATATGGCCATAAGAGGTGCAATTTCTTTTGTCGATAGGTTCATTTTCAGATAGGCGCACAGTTTTAAGTCTTTCGGGGTCAATGATGGATATGATTTTAAGAGTCTTTCAAAAAAGTCTTCATGAAGTTCCTTAAAGTTTACTTCAAAGCGTTTCCAATCCTCAGTGTCCTTTACGGAATTGTTCAGTTTTTTCATAAAAGATCGGTAGCGCTGTGAATTTGAAAACTTGTCTTTGTTCATCAAGAGCATGTTCTTCAACTCTAAAATCATTTCGTTCTTCTTTGCGATATTCAGAGTGGTACTCGCCAATTCATTCTGCTTCTGTTTGATTTCTTTGGCCAGTTTTTCTTTTTCAAGTTTGGCCAAACGCTCTTGTTGCTCTTTTTTCATTTGCGCTTCCAACTCAAGCTGTTTTCTCATGAGCTTTTTCCGATTATACCTACGTACAATCAGTACAGTAATTACAGCTAAAGCCATATACAGTAAAAAACTGCCCCACGACAAATACCACGGTGGCGAGATTTCAAAATTGATGGTTTGTGCCTCTGAAACCTTATTGCCCATACCAACCGTAGCGACCTTAAAAGAATAGCTGCCATGCGGCAGGTTTTGAAACTCAATGGTGCCTGATTCCACAATTTCGGTATATTCTTTGGGGCCTTGCAGCTCATATCGATAACGCGATTGTATCAATTCAGGTGAGGCCACAGCAATCGATATGTGCTGTGAATGTTTATAGGGTATTGTTATTGTTTCATCCTTACCCGACAATGAATATGAGTTTTTTTCATCGTACAAAACACTCAATTGTGGAACGGGTAAACTGGTTTCTTTTGATTGTCTGAGCAGTGCCGAACTGTTTATTTTGGCAAAGCCATCACTCAAGGCAATAAGCATGGTCGAGTCGTTCGCCTTGACCATACGCTGAGAGTCTGGCACCAACCTTTCTTGTAGCGGTAGGTCAGTGATCAGAAGGTTGTCTCTCTTGAGATCGGTATACACCAGTTCTTTATCACCTTCGGCATTGACAAACCAAAAATAGTCTTCGTCAAAAAACAACAGCTCTTTATTGTTATACCTGTCAAACTCTTCAAAGGCCACAATACGGTCACCTATGGGATCGTACTTAAACCAATTGCCCTCACTGTAAAAAACAATCTGGTTTTTGACATTGTACAACCTCACATTATACTTGCTCGGTGCGCCATCGCCGTTAAATTCTTGTAACCGCGATACTTCTCGGTAATCACTGCTAAAATGTATTCTAAAAAAACCTTTATAGGGGTGTACGGCCCACAAAATTGTCGGGGTCTCAAAACACAGTTGCTTTATTGGAAAATCAACTCCGCTGACCCTTTCAACATTCCAGGTATCATTGTCCAATTTTTCAAACCTCGCCAGACCATTATAGGTTCCTTGAATGTAAACAGTGCGTTGCTCCGGAATTTTTTTGATTTCGTACCCCCCAGAAATGGGAGAAACCAAATCAAAGTTGCCATCATCCACCTCGTAAGTACCCGTATTGTGACCGACGAGTAAATCATCTTCGACCACTTTTAAATCCCAAACATGGCCTTGGGAACCATTGATAAACCTCAATTCGCCATTATCAAAGCAAAAAACGCCGGTATTGCTACCCAAATACAATTTTTCATTGAAATATTGCATATCATAAACGGTACCCAACGCGCCCGTGAAGTCTGTATAATAGGTAATCGGGTTGTCGAGCTTTACCCTTGCAAGGCCATTATCAAGGCCCAACCACAACTGGCTCTGATATTGTGTCATTGAAAGCACCGTATTGTTTTGAAGCCCTGATGCTTTATTGAATATTTGGGCATTTGCCAAACCTGTATCGAAAAGGTACATTCCGTTTTTGATGGTGCCAAAAGCCAGTTTGCCCCGGCCCAAATACACCACCTTGTTCAATTGGTGCAACTTGAGATCCTCATTGATTTCTGTTTGCCAAGGTTTAACCGTTGTACCATCATAGAAGTAGCACCCATTGAGTTTTGTGCCGACCAAAAGCCCGTCATCGAACAATACCATATCGGTGACATTTTTGTTCAACAACAGTTCTTGGTTGGGCAAGGGTGTCAGCTTATCATCGGTCAACTCGAAAAGCCCACTATTTCCAGCAGCCACAATGATCTTATCATCGTACACGATGAAATCTGATATGATTTGGGGAGGGTCGATTACTTTTATTTCTCCATCTCTAAAAATGTAGATGGATGAAAAAGAACGAAACACGATGGCATCATCAATATGAAGGATTTCCCAAAACTCCTCGCTGGTAAACGAATACTCTTTGATAAGATGTGTGAGCGAGGTGTACTCCAATTTTCCAATAGCATCTTTCTTCCAATAGCCAAATTCTTCATACGATCCTGTATAAATGCTATCCCCAACCGTGGTAACAGAACGAATAATGGTATTGTCGGGCAGTTTGTTCAAACTCCAGTCTTCTCCATTATAGTGAAGCAGCCCTTTGTTGTTCGCCACGAAGAGTTCACCCCTCTTATTAAGGGCCAATCCCCAATTTTTACTGCCACCCCCGTATTCTGATAAATTATAGTTATAGACCGGTGGCAGTACATTTTGACCATGGCAAAAAACCGCCATTAAAAAGAAAAACAGGATACCTATAACTTTATTCGTTGCTTGTATGTTTTTGAAGGTTTTTCGCACCATTAACATTTAACTATGAAGATACAAAACATAGATTTTCATAAAAATTAGGCTATAAACGACAAAAAAATATGAAAACTGTCTCTTTGATGTAGTTTTTATGTACTTTTTTCTTTAGCGTTGGTACAGTTCTTTATTAAATTGTGTGGAATTGCAAATTCACTTTTTTATAATGAAAACCAGATTTCTTACCCTTTTTATCAGTTCTATGCTTTTATGGTCATGGCAAAGGTCATTTGCACAAGATGTCCTCGAAAAGAACCAGTTAAAAACCTATTGCAACCCCTTGGATATAGACTATACTTACATGGTTTACAATTCAAGCCGAAATCTTTCCTATCGTTCAGGTGCCGATCCCGCGGTTATTGAATTTCGTGGTGAATACTATATGTTCGTTACACGTTCTTTTGGCTATTGGCACTCCACCGATTTGTTAAATTGGAATTTTATCAAGCCCCAACAATGGTTTTTTGAGGGGTGCAATGCTCCTACCGCTTTTAATTATAAAGACTCCCTGGTTTACTTTGCAGGTGATCCGGCTGGTTACGGGAGCATTCTTTATACCGACGATCCCAAAAGCGGAAAATGGACCCCAACACCATCCATTAGCAACAACATCCAGGATTCAGAATTGTTCATCGACGATGATGGCAAGGCGTATCTTTATTGGGGGTCATCGAATGTGCACCCGATTCGTGTAAAAATGCTGAACAAAGACGATCGGTTCCTGGAGATAGGGGTTCAAAAAGAATTGATCAACCTGGAGGAGGAAGAACACGGATGGGAACGCTTTGGGGAAGATAATTTTCACCCAACGTTGAAGGAAGGCTATATGGAAGGGGCTTCTATGACCAAGCACAACGGAAAATATTATTTGCAGTACGCAGCCCCGGGCACCCAATTTAATGTTTATGCCGATGGTGTCTATGTTGGGGAGACGCCCCTAGGGCCTTTTACCTATATGAAAAACAATCCCATGAGCTTTAAGCCGGGCGGTTTTACCAATGGTGCCGGACATGGAATTACCGTGAAGCAGACCAACGGACAATACTGGCATTTCGCAACTATGGCACTTGCCTCCAACGCCCAGTGGGAACGTCGTTTGTGCATGTTCCCGACCTATTTTGATGACAATGGATTGATGTATACCGACACGGCATTCGGTGATTATCCGCGGTTTGCCCCAAGTCATCCTACAAAGCCAGGAGCGCATTGTGGTTGGATGTTGCTTTCGTATAAAGGAAATGTCACCGTTTCGTCATCCTCGACACAGATTATGAAATTTACTTCAAACGATGATGAAGTGCAGGTATCTGAATTACCACTTGAAAAAACCGCTGATGGAGAAATTATTTCAAAAGTATTAACTGATGAAAATCCGAAAACGTTTTGGGTAGCCGAAGCCAATGACAACAAGCAATGGATAAGGATGGAAATGCGGAATCCTGGAAAGATTTATGCCTTCCAATTGAATTTTCATGACCATGAGTCAGGAATCTATACGCGTACCGAAGGTTTGAGGCATCGTTTTCTTATTGAAGCTTCAGAAGATGGGGAAAACTGGCAAACCGTAGTCGACCGAAGCAATAGCGACAAAGACGCCCCTAATGCCTATATCGTATTGGAAAACCCGGTAAATGCCAAGTACGTACGCTATAACAATGTCGAAGTACCCGGCGCAAACTTTGCCATGTCGGAACTTCGGGTGTTTGGCCTGGGCCACGGGGAAATACCAAAAAAGGTCGGGGGATTCACAGTAAAACGTGAAGCTGACCGTAGAGATGCTGCATTTGCTTGGAATGCTGTAGAGGGAGCCCAAGGCTATAATATTCGTTGGGGAATTGCCCCTGACAAATTGTACCAATCGTGGTTGGTTTATGATACCAACGAGCACTTTATGCGCTGTCTAGATCGAGATACCCCCTATTACTTTTGTATTGAAGCATTTAACGAAAATGGTATTTCAGAACGAAGTGAAATCCTGCAAATTGATTGAGCATGAAGTCGATTGTAGTATCTCTCTTGGCTGCCAGTTGCTGTTTTGGACAAATTGGGCCAAATGACCCTGATGGGTTTCCCAACATCGTCTATATTTTTGCTGATGACCTTGGCTACGGTGATTTGGGCTGTTATGGTGCCACAGATATCAAAACGCCCCATATTGACAGACTGGCCAATGAGGGCATCAAATTCACAGACTTTTATTCGGCATCATCAATCTGCAGTCCCTCAAGGGCGGCATTGTTGACGGGCCGCTATCCGCAGCGAATGGGCATCAATGGCGTGTTTTTCCCCCAGAGTTTCACAGGCATGCCCCAAAGTGAACTTACCATAGCCGAGTTGTTGAAACAAAAAGATTATGCCACTGGAATTGTTGGAAAATGGCACTTAGGGCATCGCCAAGAATTCCTGCCTTTGCAGCAGGGTTTTGACAGCTATTTTGGCATTCCTTACAGTAACGATATGCAGAGCGTGGTCTATATGCGAGATAACAACATTGAAGAATTTCAAGTAGACCAAAGGCTTACCACCAAAACGTACGCTGAAGAAGCCCTAAAATTTATTGATAAGCATAAAGAACGGCCCTTTTTTCTGTATGTGGCCCATAACATGCCCCATGTGCCCATCTATGCTTCAGAAGCTTTTGTGGGCACCTCCCAAAGAGGGTTGTATGGAGATGTCATACAAGAACTGGATTGGAGTGTCGGGCAAATCACCAAAAAGCTCGAATCGCTAGGACTTTTGGAAAACACGCTGATAATTTTTTCAAGTGATAACGGCCCTTGGCTGGTCATGGAGGACCATGGCGGTAGCGCAGGGATCTTAAGAGAAGGGAAGCAGTTTACGTTTGAAGGGGGTATGCGGGTACCGACACTGGCCATGTGGAAGAAAAAAATCAAACCGGCAACTGTACACGCTGCGATGACCACCCAAATGGATTGGTTTCCCACGCTTGCCAAAATCACAGGCGCCCATGTACCAGATGAACTGAAAATCGACGGAAGGGATATCTCAGCAGTGCTTTTCGGAAAAGGGAACAGAAAAGGCGATTCGTTCCTTTTTTTTGACGGCAACAAGCTGCAAGGCTACCGTAAAGGTCAGTGGAAAATCAAGATGCCTTTCAAGGGCACAAAAGGAAGTCCTTGGCAATCTGCGGTAGCGGCTCATGACACACTGTTGTTCAATTTAAAGAATGATCCTGGCGAGTCAAACAACCTGTACCCCAAAAACAAAAAATTGGCACTCAAACTTTTTGACCAGATGGAAGATGAATACCATGGTCTTGGCGAACTTCCGCCATCGCTGGTTATGAGAATGGGAAGTGACAATAGCCATTTCAACCATTTGGAAAGCAATAAAAAACAACAATAAGGAGGCCAGCCAAAAATCACGTAATTTGGTTGAGGTATTCACGACTCATCAAAAAACATACGCCATGCGAAATTTCCTCTTTCTTCTTGCTGCCATGTCTCTTACTTGTGTTTTGCATTCGCAACAAATGACCCCTGAAAGGCTCATAGAAATCATTGAACAAGAGGCAGATACAATGGCCCACGACAATAACCAAGTTCGGTTTATGGTCAACGATGGCATACTCATCTGTATCTATGATGAAAATGCGAATCGCATGCGCATTATCTCGCCCATTGTGGAACGTGAAAAGTTGGGAGAAGAAGAACTGTTGAACGCGCTGGTGGCCAATTTTCATTCTGCCTTGGATGTAAAATATGCGCTCAGCGATGAGATTATCTGGTCAGTCTACACGCACCCTCTCAAAGAACTTTCTGAAGCTCAAGTGGTTGATGCCATACAACAAGTATATGCAGCCGCACTAACGTTTGGCAAGAGCTATTCTAGCACCAATTTGGTGTTTCCTGGCAATACCAAGAAGAAGGAAAAGCCAAAACAAAAAATCCTGAAAAAAACTTAGAAACTGTATTCTGGTACTCGACCGACAACACCTTTGAAGAAAGCGTGGATTGTCTGAAAATCTTCTTCTTTATTTTCTGTGGGATGGAATGGCTGTGAAATCTTGACCTCTTTTTTACCAAAATCAAAGGCGACCATGACAATCGGCACATTGGCCGATTTTGCAATGTAGTAAAACCCAGTTTTCAATGCCGAGACCTTTTTTCGGGTTCCCTCAGGTGCCAAGGCCAATCGAAATACTTTGTGCTTTTTAAAAATATCTGCCACTGCTTCGACAAAATTATTGTTTCTTGAGCGGTCTACCGGGGTACCGCCAGTACTTTTGAAAATAAAACCGAAAGGGGGTTTGAAAAGACTTTTCTTGGCGATATAGTGAATGTCTTTTCCCATAATTTTTCGAATGATCAATCCCAATGGAAAATCATGCCAATGGGTGTGGGGTACCACGATAACCACACATTTATCAACATCAGGAAAATGGCCGACCAACTTCCAGCCCATAACCCTGAAATAGATGAATTTGGCCAACTGGCGTATCATTCTTTAAATATTTGGCTGTTGTGAAAGTTATAGACTGCTTTGAAATATCTCGATTACTTTCTTACAGTCTCTCAGATTTTCTTGTAAATAGAGATGAGTTGTTCGGTGCTGATTTTTTCCTTCCAGTCCTTACCTATGGCATTTTCCCACAACGGCTCCATACTCAATGCGATGCTGGCCATGGTCTCAAAATCATGCCCTGAAAGTTCTTTGCATATTTCTTTTGGCAGATCAATCTCTTGTTTTTCGAGCATCTGCTGAAAAAGTGCTACCCCGTCGGAATAAAAATCCTCAAGATGTTGAAAGACCAGACAATTGCCAATACCGTGTTTTACGCCCAACACATACGAAAGCCCGTAGCTCATGGCGTGGGCCACGCCCACTTGTGAATAGGCAATGCTCATACCCCCGTGCCAAGAGGCCATCATTAATTTTTCTTGACTTTCTTGTGCTGCCAAATCACCGAGAAACACTTCTTTGCACAATGCCAGTGCCTTTTCGCCATAACTTTGGCTGAAGGCGTTCAAGTAAGTGCCATTGAGTGACTCTATGCAATGGATGAAACAATCCATGCCAGTGTAGAACCATTGTTCTTTGGGCACTGTGTTTGTCAAATCTGGGTCAAGCACCACTTGGTCAAAAGTTGTGAAATCAGAATTGATGCCCAATTTTTTTTCAGGTCCGGAAAGTACGGTGGTTCTCGATACCTCGGCCCCCGTGCCGCTAATGGTGGGCACCCCCACATGGTATAGTGCAGGGCGTTGCACCAAATCCCAGCCCTGGTATTGGTGTGCCAGCCCTTTATTGGCCATCATGATGGCCACCGCCTTTGACAGGTCAAGCAGTGTACCGCCGCCGATGCCCACGATGCCCGATGGCAGTTCTTCAAAATCATCCTTCAATTTTTGAACGATTGCATCTACCTGTTCGGTCTTCGGCTCTTCGTCGGCCGAGATAAATATGATTTGGTCGTTGAAAAGCCATGGTATCTGTTCTTCCAATTGCTTTCCCTCAAAAAAATCATCCACCAAAAAAATAAAGGGTGCTTCTGAATTTTTGCGCATGGGCAATATGATATCCGCCAATTGGCTGAAACTGCCCCTGCCGTAGACCACCCTTGGCACCATAGGAAAATTTCTATGGTCGGTTTTATGTATTCTCTTGACCGTGCTTTCTTCTTTATCCAACTTCATCAATGCTTCAAATAATCAAGAATATCCTTAATGCTTTCCAACTTCAGATATCCGTTTGTGCTTTTTTCTTTTTCTTTTGACACCAGCTCGTGCGCCCATGTTGTATGAAAAGGAACATGAACGGCTTTCGCACCAATGTTTAATATAGGTATAACATCTGACTTGAGGGAATTCCCTACCATCAAAAACTCATTGACATCAATTTCTAAGTGCTCCAAAAGGTTTTGATAATTTTCCTCTTTTTTTTCGCTCAATACTTCCACATGGTGAAAATATTTTGACAAACCAGATTTTTCAAGCTTTCGCTCTTGATCCAACAAATCTCCTTTGGTCAACACAATCAGTCTGTATTTATTTTCAAGCTTTTGCAATACTTCTTCGACACCGCTTAACAATTCCACCGGATGTGCTATCATTTTTTTGCCTACATCCAAAATTTCTTGCAGCGTATCATTTGAAATGGTATGGTTTGACAATTGCAGTGCACATTCGATCATTGACAATATAAACCCCTTGACGCCGTAGCCATATAAGTCAAGGTTTTGCATTTCTACCTTGAAAAGTTCTTGGTCGATTTTGTTCTTGGTCTCAAAAGATTCAAGCAGTTCGGCAAAACGTTCTTCGGTCTCCCTGAAGTACGTTTCATTGACCCAGAGCGTATCGTCTGCATCAAAACCTACCACTTTGACACTGTCTAAGTTCATTTCCATGCTTTTCTGGCTTTGTCCAAGTCTTCTGGGGTATCAATTTCAATACCCGTAACATGGGTCTCGACCATCTTTATTTTTTTGCCGTATTCCAGAAATCGGATGGCCTCTATTTTCTCTGTGGCCTCCAATACCTGCATCGGCAGCCTCTGAAAATCCAACAAAGCACGTTTTCTAAAGGCGTAGATGCCCTTGTGCTTGTAGTATGTGGTATTTTCATTTTTACTGCGTGGATACGGAATGGCAGAACGGGAGAAGTAAAGTGCAAAACCTTCTTTGTCAACCACCACTTTTACCGTGTTCGGATTCGCGATTTCGTCCCAGTCTGATATGGGGGTCATCAGTGAAGAAAGGTCAATCTCTTTCTCTACATCCTCCTCAAAAACCTGAATGATCTTTCTCAAGCTTTCTGCATCAATAAAGGGTTCATCACCCTGTACATTGATGGCAATATCCACATCCATATCAACAATGGCCTCGGCAATTCGATCACTGCCACTTTCATGGGTCGATTTGCTCATCAACGCTTTGCCACCGACCGCTTCAATAACTTTTCTGATGATGTCACTGTCCGTAACCACATACACGGCGTCAAACAGTTGAGTGGCCACCACAGCTTCATAAGTTTGTTGGATGACCGGTTTTCCGCCCAAATCCTGCATGAGCTTTCCCGGAAAACGGGAAGCTTCATAACGTGCTGGAACCATGGCGATTATCTTCACTTTTTATAAAATGATTTGTTGGGTCATCGTTGTTTTCGTGGACGGAGTTTATGATAAATCCTAAAAATGAACGCCAAGATAATAATAACCAAAATCACTGCAATAACCGGTGCGAAAATGGAAGCTGTGGAAACCGTGACCGCTGTACCCGTCTCAACCGTTGAAACTATGGGGTTGGCAATGCCCCCCGTGGTCGCGGTAGATGCCAATCTGCCTGTTGCATTGGCCCCTTTAATGGCCGCTGCGGTACCGCCCCCTGCAATGATGGCCAACGACCATGTAATCACGGGGTCAAGGTTTGCAATGGTCGAAACCATGACCGCTGTGCCCGCAATGGCCGCCAAGGGTATGGCCAGACTGTCAAGCGCATTGTCAACCCATGGAATGAAATAGGCGAATATCTCTGCAAAAGTGGCAACACCCAATGTAAGCAGGGCTGGAACACTACCTATCCACGCCCAATTTTCGTTGAGTTCCCAGATATTGAAATAGGCTGCGAGACTCAAGGCAAAAAGTGGCAGAAAGACGCGAAAGCCGGCAGATGCCGCAAGGCCGATTCCCAAAAAAATACTGATGATGGTTTCAGATGTCACCTCTAAAATTCAAGTTTAAGTTTCAGGTTCGACTATTATAAAATCCTTGAATACGAAAATAACCCTTTAGGGTTCAACAAAAAAATCGTCTTTAAAGCCTATCAGATATACCTGTTGTGTAGCCCTGGTCAAAGCTGTGTACAACCATCGAAGGTAGTCTCTATCGATGCCATTGGCGAGATATGGCTGTTCTATAAACACGGTTTTCCATTGCCCGCCCTGCGACTTATGACAGGTAATCGCATACGAAAATTTTACTTGCAGCGCATTGAAATAACGATTGTTCTTCACCCCTAAAAACTGTTTGTATTTAGACTTTTCGTGCGCATAGTCTTTCAACACTTCTTGATACAATCTATTGCCGTCTTCATACGGAAGAGAAGGTGTTTCCGCATCCACCGTATCTAAAAGCAATACGGTCTCAAAAGGCTTTTGGTTGGGGTAATCGACCATTTTTACCTTGACCTCTGCGAATGTGAATCCATACAGCTCTTTGATGGAGAAGATTTCGAGCACTTCGATGATATCCCCATTGGCAATAAAGCCCGCTTCAGAGTTGGGTCGCAGCCAAAAATAATTGTTCTTGACCACCATCATATAATCCCCAACAGCGAGTTGATTTTCCAAAAAAAGGATACGCTCGCGAATATTTTTGTTATAAAGATTGGCGCGTTTATTGGAACGCACGATGATGGCCGTTTCTTCTTTACCATCCTCTGAATAGGATGAATCTATAGCCTCTTGAATTTCGTGACCATCAATCAATCTGACGATGTCAGAAAATGCATCCACATGAAATTTGTATTCCCCAAAGAAATCATCGTTCAGCTGTTCTCTCAAATTGGTCGCATTGAAGAGAATGCCAGAATCTTGGGCCTGACGTAAGACTTCTTTCATTTCAATCTCAATGACCTCTTTGCCATAGTTCAGCGAAAGCTTGTCGCCATTGAGCGCTGGGCTCAAATCTAATTTTACGGGCGGTAGTTGCGCAGTATCACCAATCAGTACCAATTTACAGTTGTGGCCCGAGTAGATGTAAAAAATCAAATCATCCAACAGCGACCCATTTTCAAAAAGCTTTGAATCAGAAGGGGCATCAGGAATCATTGATGCCTCATCAACAATGAATACGGTGTTGCGATGTTTGTTGGGCGAAAGCACGAATTGAATGTTGCCCGCTTTTTGTTTTTTTGGAAAGTATATCTTCTTGTGTATGGTAAAAGCCTGTGTACCCGAGTAGCTTGACATCACTTTTGCGGCCCTGCCCGTCGGTGCCAAGAGCACTGACTTCATCTTCGCCTTCCATAGGTTCTTGATCAGGCCTGCCATCAAAGTGGTCTTACCCGTACCCGCGAAGCCTTTTAGCAAAAAAACTTCTTCTCTATTTTTTGAAAAAACAAAGTGGGAAAGTTTTTCAAGGGCAACCTCTTGAACAGCAGTCGGTTGAAAACGAAAATTTTCAACCATGGTTTTAAAGAATCCTGCAGGATTGATGTCATTCATAAACGCCTAAAGATACAGCCTATTTTCAGGGCAAAAAGTTTCGTGATTAAAAAAAAATTGTAGATTTGTCTATAACCACAAATTAACTCAGAAAGACTATACCAATGTTGACTTTAATCTTGATTGTAGTAGTAATATGCCTTCTTACTTTTGGGCTTGTATTTCTTATTGATAAATTCTTGCCCCAAAAATCAAAACCTTTTCTTGTCATTCTCTTTGGATTTTTAAGCATTTTTTTAGGATACCTTATTTACAATTCCATCAACGCTCCGATTAAGTTCAAACAAGTGCGGCAAGAACGTTTCTCTGCGGTAATCGCCAAACTTAAAGATATCAGAGATGCACAAGAGGCCTACAAAACTGTGCATGGCAAGTATGCAGGTGATTTCAACAACCTTGTCAAGTTTGTAGATACGGGCAACTATGTCATCACCCAGCAAAGAGATTCTTCTTTCATGCGCTATGACAAAGTGTACCAAATTGAATTACAGCAAGATACTGTCATCGTAGATACATTGGGTACCGTTAAGGTCAAAGATTCACTGTTCAAAAACAGTGATCGTTACAAAACCATGATGAACGTACCGTACGCCCAAAACAATGAAAAATTTGATTTGAAAGCAGATATCATCGATAAGAGCGGTTATAAAGCCCCAGTATTCGAGGCCAAAGTGAAAAAAGACGTCTTACTCTATGACCAACCAAAAGATTTGGTTGCCCAAGAGAACACCCGACTAAGTGTAGAAGAAGTTAATGGCGATGCCATCAAAGTAGGCTCGTTGACCGATGTCAGCACCAATGGAAACTGGCCTGCCATCTATGACAGAAAAGGTGATCAATAGTTCCACGGAAAAAAACGAAGGAAACAAATTTGAGAAGTTGTCCATTCAAGTCAGTTTGAATGGACTTTCTTTTTGTGTCATAGACACTATCACCGACACAGTTACAAACTCTGGCAAAGTTCGATTCAAAGCACCTTCAACACCCTATCTGGTTCAAAAAGAACTGAAATCGCTGCTTGAAGATAAAGACGTCATCGGACGCACATACACCGACATCAGTGTAGTTCATAAAAACAATCTTTTTGCCCTTGTGCCCAAAGACCTGTTTGATGAAAATGAGTTGCCCAACTATTTGAAAATGAACACCAAACTTCTGGCTCATGACCATATCGTCTTTGACGAAATTTCGACTTTGGATATCATCAATGTATACGTGCCTTTGGTCAATGTCAACAACTATCTTTTCAGTCTTTTTGGTGAATTTGAATTCAAGCACAGCGGCACGGTACTGATACAGACCCTCGTTTCACAAAAAAATACCTCTAGAGACCCTGTTTGTTATGCCTACCTTACCGAGCGAACCATAGAGGTGGTTATCCTAAAACAAAAAAGATTACTTTTCTACAATCACTTTCAATACCATACCAAAGAAGATTTTCTTTATTACATCTTGTTCACTTTTGAACAACTTGAATTGGATGCCGAAACCACAGCGTTAAAAATGTTTGGGCAAGTTGAAGAAGACGATGCCGTATTCAAGCTGTGCCAAGACTATATTTCAAAAGTGGCGGTTTTTGTGCCGTCGGGCCCATCTTATTTGATAGAATCCGATAGTGGCCAAAGCATCGATTTCACCATTCTCAGCGCATTATAATGCGTATCATTTCAGGAAAATACAAAGGAAAACGGTTGAACGCCCCGAAAAACCTTCCTGTGAGACCCACGACTGATATGGCCAAAGAGGCTTTGTTCAATATTTTGGCAAACCGTTTTTTCTTTGAGGATGTTGCAGTGTTTGACCTTTTCTCCGGTACCGGAAACATAAGTTTTGAGTTCGCTTCCCGTGGTGCCCAACACATCACTGCCGTGGATGTCAATTCTAAATGTGCCCAGTTTATTTCAAAGACTGCCACTGCGTTGGATTTTGAAATTTCAGTGATTAAATCTGATGTTTTTAAATTCTTGGAGCGGACAAAAAATAAAGCGGATATCATTTTTGCAGACCCGCCCTATGCAATGGAAACTCCCCTATTGAGAAAAATTCCAGAACAGGTTTTTCAAAATGACATGCTCAAAGAAGGTGGCCTGATGGTCATTGAACATGGTCTGCAGATAAACTTATCCGATCAAGAATATTTTTCTGAAAGCCGAAAATACGGAAGCAGTGTCTTTAGCTTTTTTGAAAAATTAGCCTAAATATTTGATGTGCAACATACGGAACTCCCAATGAAGTCGTTCTAGTCATAAATAAATAGCAATTATGAAAACTTTGAAACTTATTTCAGCCCTTTTTGTGCTCACCTTCTTCATTTCTTGTAGTGACGATGATGAGAATACTACACCTGTAGATCAAGATTCTTTGATAGGCACCTGGGAAATGACGGGCTTAAATGCCGATATCGACTTTTCAGGAAATATTGAAGGTATCTCATTTACTAGTGAAACCAATACTGTAGGTGAAAATTTTGATTACATAATCACATTTACAGAAACAACTTATACTGCTTCTGGTTCCTACGATATTGTCACTAATGGAACATTAAATGGAGTGCCAATCGATGAGGACAGACAGACCATTTCAGACGCTAACGAGTCAGGTACGTACAGTGTTCAAGACGGTGAACTTGTCATCGATGGTGAACTTGTTGATTTAGAATCCATCAATTCTGATCTTGAAGGTGCATCAGTAGATGGTACTTTCGAATCGTTTATCGACGGCAATGGAAACCTTGTTATTGAACAGGTTCAAGACCTTCAAATAAATGAAGGGGGAATACCTTTGGATATTGATGTAGATTCAAGAATTGTTTTCAGAAAACAATAAGTACTCCAATAAACATAAAAAAGGCCAAGTCAAAAAACTTGGCCTTTTTTAATAGTAAGCAGGCTATAAGCCGGATTCTGTCTCCCGATAGTAATCGGGGCCCTATCATTTATCTCGACTTTTGGTTGCCCAAAAGCTCTAACCGCCTACCCTCCGATTCGGGCGTGCTACCCTCGATCACCGGTTTACATGGCGTTTCACCGCATAGAGTTTACCTGATTTCACTACAGCCGAACTGTACTTGCTTTCTGTTGCACTGGTCCTGTCCCGACCGTAATCGAGACGACGGGTGTTACCCGCTATGCTGCACTGTGGTGTCCGGACTTTCCTACCTGACACTTGTCGTCAGGTCGATAAGGTGGCCTGCACATACAAAGGTAATCCAATTGTTGATAAAAAAGGAAACGTTGGCCACTTGACCCTATTCGTTACACCGAGCTATTTTTATATTTGTATTTGCCATAATCACTCCACATTGGAACCGTTCATCGTATCAGCAAGAAAGTACCGCCCCAAAACATTTAAAGATGTGGTTGGGCAAGAGGCCATTACCAATACGCTTACCAAAGCCATTGAGAGCAACCACTTGGCACAGGCACTTTTGTTCTGTGGCCCCCGCGGAGTTGGCAAGACTACCTGTGCCAGAATATTGGCCAAAAAAATCAATGAAGACGGTTCTGAACGTGAAGATGAAGACTTTGCCTTCAACATTTTCGAGCTGGATGCGGCCTCGAACAATTCCGTCGATGATATTCGCAGCTTGATCGATCAAGTTCGTATTCCTCCACAGGTCGGTAAATACAAAGTGTACATCATCGATGAGGTACACATGCTCTCGCAATCGGCCTTCAACGCTTTCTTAAAGACCTTGGAAGAGCCTCCCAAACATGCCATTTTTATTTTGGCGACCACAGAGAAGCACAAAATCATTCCGACCATACTTTCACGCTGCCAAATATTTGATTTTAAGAGGATAACGGTAAAAGATGCCGCCGATTACCTGAAGTATATTGCCAAAGAACAGGGTATTGATGCCGAGGATGATGCACTGCACATCATTGCCCAAAAAGCGGATGGTGCCATGCGCGATGCCCTTTCCATTTTTGATAGGGTTGTCAGCTTTTCAGGCAAAAACTTGACAAGAAAGGCCGTCACTGAAAATCTCAACGTACTCGATTACGACACCTATTTTGAGACCACCGAACTGATTCTTGATAATGACATTCCCAGTCTATTAGTATTATTGGACAAGACCCTAGCGCTCGGTTTTGATGGCCACCATTTCATTTCAGGGCTCGCTTCGCATTTTAGGGATTTAATGGTGTGCCAAAATTCAGAGACCATTGCTTTGTTGGAAGTGGGTGAAGAGGCCAAAAAAAGGTACGCTGAACAGTCAAAAAAAACATCAAAGGAATTCTTGCTCAAAGCGCTCGATGTGGCCAATGATGCCGACCTGAAATATAAAACCAGTAGAAACCAAAGGCTTTTGGTAGAGCTCACCCTCATGAAGCTCGCATCACTTACTTTCGAAGGCGAAAAAAAAAAGCCTGAGCAGCTGATACCTGCTTCCCATTTTAGGCAGATGCAACCTAGAAAGGAAAATACCACCATTGCTGCGGAAGAACGGATTGACGCCCCGCCAAAGCAAAAAGAAGTGGAAGAAAAATCCCCTCCCCAAATAGTGAAGAGCGAGGCACCGCCTGTAAACGATGGACATTCCGTCAGTGAGGAAGTTGACACACAGGAAATCCAATCCCAACCAACCAAAAAACCGATAGTAAACAATCTTCCGAAACGGATCTCCGGGCTATCCATTTCAAGCCTGAAAACCAAAAAAGAACATCAAAACACCAAAAGTTCTGAGGTTCTGGATGCAAAGGAGTTGCCTGAAGCTATTTTTGAAGAGGTTGACCTACAAAGACATTGGAACGATTTTGCAAACATCTTGGTCAAAAAAGGAAAACGGATTCTGGCCAGCAACCTGCATACCGATATCCCAAAATTAAGGGAGGGCAACGTCATCACAATCGAACTGCCCAACGACACCATGAAAAAAGAGTTAGAGCGCGAGCAAAAACCGCTGATGGACTACCTGAAGGAAAAGCTGAACAACCACACTATCACCCTGAGCATAAAAATCAACGAAGAAACGAACAAAAAATACGCCTTTACCCCAGAAGAGAAGTATGAGAAGTTGAAACAGAAAAATCCTGCCCTTGATCTGCTCCGAAAAGAGTTTGACCTAGACCTTTAGGTCGATTCTTTCTTATACGTGCCCTATAATTTATCTTTGTGAAAATTGATACAATAATATGCTTGGACTCAAACTGCCCACCGATCCACGATGGGTCAACATTGTTGAAAAAAATATTGAAGAGATTCTCACTGACCATGCCTACTGTGAGCAAAAGGCGGCCAGCACGGCCATTTCACTGATTATCGGATTTCCTGAAAAATCAGAATTGGTCAAAGAGATGATTGCCCTTTCACGTGAAGAAATGGGCCATTTTAACATGGTACATGAAAAAATTCTGGAGCGTGGGTGGTCGTTGGGCCGTGAACGAAAAGATGAGTATGTCATTGAATTGATGAAGTTCTTTCCAAAGGGAGGCAGCCGAGAAACACATCTTGTTCACAAATTGCTTTACGCTGCATTGATTGAAGCAAGAAGTTGTGAACGGTTTCGGTTGTTATCTGAACACATAGCCGACGAAGAACTGGCAGAATTCTATCGAAGATTGATGGTCAGCGAGGCGAATCACTATACCATGTTTTTACAGTTCGCCCGAAAATATGGTGTTCGAGAAGAAGTTGACCAAAAATGGCAAGACCTATTGGAATACGAGGCGGAAATCATGAAAAACTTGGGCAAAAAAGAAACCATGCACGGTTAAGGTCGTTAATGGTTAATGAAAGAGAAGAATTTTTTGAAATTTGGTGCTAGAATTTTGGATTTTTCATTCAAAATTGTTTCGCAAAGCTCTGTACTGAGTCTTTCAGAGTTTCGCAGGGAAAATTACACTTTTAAATTTTACCCTTCTTTAGCTTTGGTGGACACGAATTACACTTATTTTCACAAATAACTTTTAAAATTTGGCTTTTTAGTTTGTGTTTGACATTTGAGTTTGCATTTCAGAAATTTCACAGATCATTTAAAAGCAAAATTCGTAATTCGTAATTCGTAATTCGTAATTCGTAATTCGTAATTCGTAATTCGTAATTCGTAATTCGTATTTCAAATAGCTTTTTCTTCCAACTTTTCCTTGTAATAATCATAGAGCGCAAACTGTGAACGTACTTCTGGGCCATCTGTTTTTCTGTAGGCATTGTCTTGTTTCTTTGAAAAAACACGGGCCTTAATAGTATCGTTCCAACTGATTTCAAAGGTGTCAACCAGTTCTTTTTTGATGTCTTTGTCGTATATCGGGCATCCTACCTCAACCCTGTAATCAATATTTCTGGTCATCCAATCCGCAGAAGAAATATAAACTTTTGGGTCTCCGTCATTGGCAAAGACAAAAAGACGCGGATGTTCTAAAAATTTATCGACCACACTGATGGCCTCGATGTTCTCGCTCATGCCCTCAACCCCGGGAATCAAACAGCAAATACCCCTTACAATCAACTGTACCTTCACCCCTGCCCTGCTCGCCTCATAGAGCTTATCCACCATTTTATACGATGTGAAGCTGTTCATCTTGATTTTGATGTACGCCTCTTTACCGACTATGGCATTCGCTATTTCATTGTCAATGAGCTTACTGAAAACACTTTGGGTATAATGCGGTGAAACAATAAGATGCTTGTACTTGTTTATTTTGTACGAGGTCTCAAAGAAATTGAACACTTTGTTCAGCTCTTTCAATATGGAATCGTTGGCCGTGAACAACGTATAATCGGTATAGATTCTTGCGGTCGACTCATTGAAATTGCCAGTGCTGACAAAGCCATAGCGCTTTAACCCACCATCTTCTTCACGTTCGACCATGCATATTTTACTGTGTACCTTCAGACCGGGAATACCAAAAATCAACTTGACCCCTTCTTCTTGCAGCTCATTCGCATATTGAATATTGGCCTGTTCATCAAAGCGTGCCTGCAATTCAATCTGTACGGTCACCTGTTTGCCATTCTTAGCGGCATTTATCAACGCTGCAGCTACTTGTGAGTCATTGGCCAATCGATATACCGTTATTTTGATGGACTTTACTTTCGGGTCCAAAGCAGCCTCTTTCAAAAATTTGATGACATACGAGAAGGTATGATAGGGTACATATTGTAGATAATCTTTTTTGGCAATACTCTCAAAAAGACTTCCGTCAAGGCTCAACCCCTTTACGGGCAAGGGGGTGATTTTTTCGTAGAGCAGGTCATTCCTTCCCAAACTGGGAAACCCCATATAATCACGTCGATTATGATAACGCCCACCGGGTATGACACTATCATTCTCTTCAATGCCCATTTTCTCTTTCAGGTACTTAAGCGTATCCCTCTCGATGCTTTTATCATACACAAAACGTACGGGGTCACTGATTTTTCGATGCTCAACACTGGATGAAATTTTCTCGATGAAGCTTTTGCTCAAATCGTTGTCGATATCCAATTCTGCATCACGGGTAATCTTGATCATGTGGGCAGATATGGATTGATACTCAAACATGGTAAAAATCTTATTCAAACAGACCCGAATCAAATCATCTAAAATGATGATGAAATCTTTGTCTCCTTGTTTTGGCAATACCACGAAACGGTCAATACCCTTTGGAATTTCAATAAGTGCGTACTGTACCTCCTTGGCTTTTCGATTTTGGGATGCCTTTTCACTTTTCAACACCATCTTGACAGCCAAATAGGCAGCCGTATCTTTAAGAACGGGGAACTCTGTGGTCTCATTGAGGATGATAATCATCAATTCAGGATTCACCTCCTTCAAAAAGTAGGTGCTTATAAAATCAATCTGCTGTTCATCTACTTCTTTCTCGTTGACGATAAAAATATTTCGCTCTTCGAGTTCTTTTTCAATATTGCGCAGAATCTCAATACTCTTGGATTGCTGGGCAATAACAATCTTGGTGATTTCTTCCAACAAATCTTTTGCCCGTTCACCGCCCAAAACACTTTTTCCCTTTTTACCGGCATCTACGATACGCTTGACAGTGGCATAGCGCACTTTGAAGAACTCATCTAGATTATTGCTGAAAATTCCGAGAAAGCGCAATCGCTCAATCAAAGGCACATTTTTATCGGCACTCTCTTGCAGTACCCGGTCATTAAAATGCAGCCAACTGATTTCTCTGTTTACGTATTCGTTCTTCGGATTTGCCATAGGTTATTTAAAGTGTTTTGGAAAAAGGGTCAATATAGTCTTTCCTTTGGAAATCGATTTCCATTCCCTTCCAGAAAATTCTATCTGTACCAAACCTGACGTGGGCACATTGTCGATGTACTGATTTCCCCAAAGGTTGGCCAGACTTGTAAAGGCATGGTTATGGCCAAAAATCATCACCGTATTCAAATTGTCATCGAGGTTTTTGACGTGGTTTTGCACACTTTCGCCAGAAAAATCATAGAGATTTTCGGTCACCCGGAATTTTTCAAAATCATGGTCAAGGTTTCTCAGGGCGATGATGGCCGTGTGGAGTGCCCTATTGCCCAAACTCGAGTAGGCAAAATCGATTCTTACACCTTCTTTCTTAAACTTTTGTGCAATCAAATGAGCATCATTGATGCCTCTTTCCTTCAACGGTCGGTCTTTGTCTGAAACCCCATACTCCCATGAGGATTTTCCGTGACGCATCAAGATTATTGTCTTCATAACCAGTCTTACAAAGTTTCAATACACCCCTAACCCCGATAGCTATCGGGGCCTTCAAGGGGACAATTCTAAGGTTGTAAGCGTTCTATTTTCCAATCCCAGTTCTTTTGCAAGGTATATCGAATCCTGTCATGCAAACGATTGGGTCTGCCCTGCCAAAATTCAATGGAAACAGGTTTCACTACATATCCGCCCCAGTGTTTGGGCCGTACAACTTCTTTACCTTCAAGTTTTTTTTCCAAATGGTACAGTTTCTTTTCCAAGACTTCTCTAGATTCTATGACTTCGCTTTGGTCAGATACCACGGCACCCAATTGGCTTCCTCTGGGGCGGCTTTCAAAATACCCGTCAGAAAGATTTTCAGGAATTTTTTCGGCCGTGCCTTTGATAACCACCTGACGTTCTAAACTGGGCCAAAAAAATGAAAGACATACATTCGGATTTGCCGCTATCGCCTTACCCTTTTCACTTTCATAATTCGTATAGAAGAAAAAACCATCTTCATTAAACTTTTTCAGCAGCACAACCCTACTCTTCGGATAAGCATCTTTACCGATTGTAGAAATTGTCATTGCGTTTGGCTCATCAATGGTATCAGAACCCTCCACTTCATAAAACCAAGTCTGAAACTGCTGCATCGGATTATCGGAAACAACATCTTCCGTAAGCGCACTTTTTTTGTAGCTCTTTCGGTAATTGGCCAAATCTTTTTCCATCACTTTCAAATTTCAGCAAAAGAACGGAGAAGTTAAAACTTGTCAGGGTTTATTTATGGTGTACAGCGTCAGATTTCAATGACTTTGCCATCCTCGCCCAAAACAACATTTTCAAAAACCGTTACTGCTTCTTCCTTAAATAGTTCAATGCTTTTGTAACGGGTCGAATAATGACCGAGAACCAAAGTACCGACCTTGGCTTTTTTGGCGATGGTTGCCGCTTCTTGAGCTGTAGAATGTTTTGTTTTCTCGGCCAGATGCTTTTCTGATTCCAGAAAAGTGGATTCATGGTAGAGCATGTCTGAATTCTCAATAAGCGGCACTATACGCTCATTGTACGCCGTATCACTGCAATAGGCATACTTTTTGGGTTTTGGCGGGTCAAAGGTCAATGCTTTATTGGAAATGGTTTTTCCATTCTCCAAAATCACATCTTTCCCGTTTTTGATATTGTTGAACTGACTGCGGTCCACCTTATGTTTTTTTACTGCATCGATATTCAGATTTCTGGGAAGCGGTTTTTCCTCAAATAAAAATCCGTTGGTATAGATGCGGTGTTCGAGTGGTATGGTCTTGACCAGCACTTTATCATCTTCATAGATGGTTTCAGAGGTTCTTGATGTTAACTCGTGAAATTTAAGCGGATAGTTCGTCCACGAATCTCCCAACTTTAAAAATAAGGTAATGGCTTCTTTGATGCCTTTTGGCCCATAAATGTGCAATTCGGTCTCGCGGCCCAACAGCCTGAATGTGGATATCAATCCAGGAAGTCCAAAAAAATGGTCGCCATGAAGGTGCGAGATAAAAATATGCTTCGTACGCGAAAACTTTATTTTATGCTTTCGCAACTGCACTTGGGTGCCCTCACCACAATCAATCAAAAAGAGGTGGTTTCTGATGTCAAGTACCTGTGAAGTCGGATTGGTAAGCGTTCTGGGAGTAGCGGAATAACATCCAAGAATATGAAGCCTCATAATTCTAGATCGCGCTCAATTTCTTCCATCTCAATAATGTCTTTGGCCTCTTGTATGGTTGGCGCCAAACTGATTTCGTCATGTACATCGTCAAACGAGACCTTGTCAGTGACCAAAACAAACGATTTGTTGGCCGCTTTGTGCTTTCTAGAAATTTCAAGAAACTCCAAAACATCATTGGCTGTGAGTTTTTCGAAAGAAAAAAGATTAATGACAATATGGTCGTGTCTTAGTTTCGGATAGGCATTTTCCAGATTCTTCAAAAACATGGCCAAAGAGGTTTTCTCTTGAAAAACAATCGTGGTATTGCCCTCTTTGTCGAAAATCATTTCGCTATTTAATTTTTGAAGCCAAAAGATAAATTACCGCCATTCTGATGGCCACCCCATTTTCTACCTGTTCTAAGATAATAGATTGATTTGAATCTGCCACATCAGTGGTAATTTCTACGCCCCGATTGATGGGCCCGGGGTGCATGATTACTATTTCTTTGTCAAGACTATCTAAAATAGCCTTGTTAACACCGTATTGTTGGGTGTATTCGCGAACGGAAGGAAAATAACTGAGCTCCATACGCTCGTTTTGAATGCGCAACATATTGGCCACATCACACCATTCAAGGGCTTTTCTGAGGTTGGTCTCCACTTCTACCCCCAAGGACTCTATGTGTTTGGGAATCAATGTTTTTGGTCCACAAACTTTGACCTTGGCCCCTTGCAGCTGCAGTGCGAAAATGTTGGAAAGTGCCACCCTTGAATGCAGGATATCACCGACAATCACCACATTTTTTCCTTCAACGCCACCCAATTTTTCACGGATGGAAAAGGAGTCTAACAACGCTTGTGTAGGGTGTTCATGGGCACCGTCACCTGCATTGATGATGGAAGCTTTCACATGTTTCGACAAAAATATACCTGCCCCGGGATTGGGGTGTCGCATCACCACCATATCGACCTTCATTGATAAAATGTTGTTCACGGTATCAATCAAGGTCTCCCCTTTCTTTACCGATGATTGGGATGCAGAAAAATTGATGACATCTGCGGAAAGCCGTTTTTCGGCCAATTCAAAAGACAATTTTGTTCGGGTACTGTTCTCAAAAAAGATATTCGCAATGGTGATATCGCGCAGCGTGGGTACTTTTTTAATAGATCGGTTGATGACCTCTTTAAAATGATCGGCAGTCTCAAAAATGAGCTCAATATCTCTTTTGTTTAGATATTTGATTCCCAGTAAATGATTTACACTCAGTTCGCTCATGTGTCTCTGAGATTATTGATTCGAATTATCCATTATTTCAAAATCAAACTCCAATTCAAGTGTTTTAGCTTCTTTCTGAAAGCTAAGGTGTACCGCTGCCCCGTTTAAAAAATAAAAATCATTTAAAATAGGCTGCATGGCCTTGAACAGTTCTTCTGCATTATTTCCATAAGTGAACAGCGTACCATGGCTATCGTCAATGGCCACTTCATGACCATCGTGCTTTCCGGTATGTGGAGGTAGTTCGTCAAATAATCGAGAATCCAATCTGTGTATTTCATCCAAACCTGAAAAAGCCCCGAAACGTATCAATACTGAGTCTTTGCCCAGAGTGGTTTCATGTGCTATGTTCACTTTCTTAGCCTTCATTTGTTGACCAGATAAACCACATCTTTACCATCGTTCTCTGCCCATAAGACCTTGACCTTTTCTTCGTTGATGGCATCTACCTGACGCCCCCTGTAATTGGGCTGTATGGGCAAATGCCTGCTGAAGCGTCTGTCTATGAGGGTCAAAAGTTCTATTTCAAGTGGCCTTCCGAAGGACTGAATGGCTGTCAATGCGGCACGAATGCTTCTTCCTGTATACAACACATCATCAATAAAGACCACATTTTTATCCTCTACCAAAAAATCGATTTTGGTCGTACTGGCTTCCAAGGTTTTGTCGCCCCTTCGAAAATCATCCCTATAAAAAGTGATATCAAGCGAGCCGAGTTTGATATCCTTCACCTTGTAATCTTCTTTCAAGATTTTAGTCAATCGCTCTGCTAGATAGATGCCTCTCGGCTGTATGCCAATCAATACCGTATTGCTAAAATCTAGGTGGTTTTCAAGTAATTGACAGGCCAAACGGTGGAGAATGATATGGATTTCTTTGGCGGAAAGCAGTACTTTTTGGCTCATGGGCGTTGCACCAGCTCGTTTGATTGACAAAAGTAAGGAATTTCAAAACAAAAAGCCCCGACCAAATAGTCGGGGCTTCACATATCTCTCAAACTGAAAACTTATTTTTTATTGTCAGCTTCCATTTTTTCTTTCAGTTTCTGCAATTGTGAATTTGCATCACCTAAAGTCGGAGCATCTTCTTGCGCGGCAGCCATTTTCCTTTTGGCCGATCTTACATTACGCTCTTCTTGCTCTCTAAAGATAGCGGTATGGCTGGCCACTACACGCTTGAAGTCTTTGTTGAACTCAATGATCTTGAATTCTGCTTCTTCGCCTTTGCCCAGTTTCTTGCCATCCTCTTTTTCCATGTGGCGTTGTGGTACAAATGCTGTGATGTCTTCATTGAAGTCAATCGTAGCACCTTTGTCAACAATCTCTGTGATTTTGGCTTTGTGCACCGTGCCTTCAGCAAACTCGGCAGCATACTTATCCCATGGATTTTCGGTGGTCTGCTTGTGGCCCAAGCTCAACTTGCGGCCTTCAACATCCAACTCCAATACTTCAACCTCAATGGTATCGCCAACATTCACAAATTCAGATGGATGCTTGATTTTCTTTGTCCATGAAAGGTCAGAGATATAGATCAAACCGTCGATACCTTCTTCCAATTCAACAAAAACACCAAAATTGGTAAAGTTTCTGATGATTCCCTTGTGACGTGAGCCAACTGGGTATTTTGAAGTGATATCCGTCCATGGGTCTGGGGTCAATTGCTTGATGCCCAATGACATTTTACGCTCTTCCCTATCCATGGTCAAAACAACGGCTTCTACCTCATCGCCAACGTTTACAAAGTCTTGTGCAGAACGCAGGTGGGTAGACCATGACATTTCAGAAACGTGAATCAAACCTTCAACACCTTCAGCGACTTCAATAAAGGCACCGTAGTCAGCGATGACCACGACTTTGCCCTTCACTTTGTCACCAATTTTGATTTCATCACCAAGGGCATCCCATGGGTGTTTCTCCAATTGTTTCAGACCCAGCTGGATTCTTGATTTATTATCGTCAAAATCAAGGATGACCACATTCAGTTTCTGATCCAGATCAACCACTTCATTCGGGTGGTTGATACGGCTCCATGACAGGTCGGTGATGTGGATCAATCCATCTACACCGCCCAAATCGATAAAGACACCGTAGGAAGTGATGTTTTTGACCACACCTTCCAAAACCTGGCCTTTTTCCAATTGGCCGATGATTTCTTTTTTCTGTTCTTCAATATCAGCTTCAATCAACGCTTTGTGCGATACAACAACGTTCTTGAACTCGTGGTTGATCTTCACCACCTTGAACTCCATGTTCTTGCCAACATATTGGTCGTAATCACGAATAGGTTTCACGTCAATTTGAGAACCGGGCAAAAAGGCCTCGATTCCGAAGACATCGACAATCATACCCCCTTTGGTACGGCACTTGACAAAGCCTTGTACCACTTCTTCTTTGTCATGGGCGTCATTTACACGATCCCATGCCATTATGGTACGGGCCTTACGGTGTGAAAGCACCAATTGGCCTGTTTTGTCTTCACGGATGTCAATAAGGACTTCAACCTTGTCACCAACCTTTAAATCAGGGTTGTAACGAAACTCATTCAACGAGATGACCCCTTCAGACTTGGCGTTGATATCAATGATTGCCTCTCGGTCGGTCATGTGTACAACGGTACCTTCGACAACCTCTTCATCGGCGGTATCGACAAAATTCTCTTCTACCAAAGATTCAAACTCCTTCAGTTTAGAATCCTCGACACGCTCAATACCTTCTTCATATTTATCCCAGTCGAAGTTTTCTAGAAATTCTTTTGGGTCTTGTTTAGGAGTCTCTTCTTTGATTTCTTCGCCAACTTCTGCAGTGGTGTTAGCTACTTCTATCGCTTCAGCAGCTTCAGCTACTTTTGCTTTCTTTTTTTCTTCAGCCATGTGCTGATTTTAGTTTGTATTCTGCTGGTGCTACAAGAGTCAGGCGATTACCGCAGAAGTAATTAGATTTTTTTTGGATTCCTTTTCTCTCTTGAATTTCGCCAAAAAGGAGTGCAAAAATACAATTAATTTATTGTACTACAAACATTTACTTGTGATAGTGATTGCCACTTCAAGTATTAATGAAAATTTAAGCCAAAATGAGACTTTAATGGCTATATTGTGACACACTAATTGTATAACCATTAAACATCGAAAACACTATGGGCGTTAAAGCAAAATATCAACCCGTACTTGATCTGGGGCAGCAACTCGGAATCAAGGATGGCGACGTTTCTGAAGAAAATGGCGTGCTCAAAATCAAGGGCGAGGCCAATACCCAATACGAAAAAGACCTTCTTTGGGACAAAATCAAGCAAATCGGAGGCGAAAACCCCTCTGATGTCAAAGCCAATATTTCTGTGGGTGACAGTTCTGTATACCATCGTCATGTGGTCAAAAGTGGGGAATCATTGAGCAAGATTGCCAAGCATTATTACGGCGATGCCATGAAATACAATGCTATTTTTGAGGCGAACCGAAACATTCTGAACAATCCTGATGTGATTCATCCTGACCAAGTTTTGGTCATTCCAAATCCATAAAGATTCACGCCTTCAAGGTTTCAGACCTTCAAGGTTTTGAAAACCTTGAAGGTCTATTTTTTGTCTCGCTAAATCCAAAATCTTTTCAAACTGCTCCTCCATCCCCAATTCGCTGTTGTCAAATTCTATGGCATCTTCTGCCTTTTTTAATGGGGATGTTTCTCTGGTGGAATCAATACGGTCACGGTCTTGCACATTTTTTAATACTTCATCGTAGGAAACGTTCTCACCTCTGCCCAACAATTCTTGATACCGTCTTTGTGCCCTGATCTCAGCAGAAGCGGTCATATAGATTTTCAGCTCGGCATCGGGAAAAACAACGGTGCCAATATCCCTTCCATCCATCACGATGCCCTTTTCCAATCCCATTTTTTGCTGTTGTGCCACCAATTTCTCACGCACTTCTTTAATCGTGGCCACTGGGCTCACATATTTTGAAACCTCCATAGAACGTATTTCACCTTCAACATTCTTGCCATTAAGGTACATTTCTGATTTACCTGTATCGGTATTGGTCTTGAATTTCAGTTCAATACTGGGTAATGCGGCGGTCAATTTTTGGGCATTCAACTTACCTTCTGAAACAAAACCATTTTGCAAGGCATAGAGCGTCACGGCGCGGTACATGGCCCCTGTGTCGATAAAAACATAGCCCAAGGCTTTGGCTAGACGCTTGGCAACAGTGCTTTTACCTGTGGAGGAATGGCCGTCAATGGCAACGATGATTTTACGCATGGGGCAAAAATAGGAAGCAACTTTGACAAAGTTTCGGACTTTGTCAAAGATTATAGCTTTTTCGCGTTCTTTACCCTCTGTTTGGTAATCGCAATATCAATGACCTCGGCCATATCGGTTACGTAATGGAATTTGAGGCCTTTAAGGTACTCCTCCTTGATTTCCAAAATATCTTTTCGGTTGCCCTCGCAAAGAATGATTTCTTTGATACGGGCCCGTTTGGCAGCCAGAATCTTTTCTTTGATTCCGCCAACGGGAAGTACTTTGCCACGTAGCGTTATCTCGCCGGTCATCGCCAAGCTCTTTTTCACCTTGCGTTGGGTGAACAACGACACCAATGAGGTCAACATGGTGATACCCGCACTGGGGCCATCTTTAGGTGTGGCGCCCTCGGGTACGTGAATGTGTACATTGTATTTCTCAAATACTTCTGGATTGATGCCATACTGATCAGCATTTGACTTGATGTATTCCAAAGCGATTGTTGCTGACTCTTTCATCACTTTGCCAAGGTTTCCAGTGATGTTCATGGTGCCTTTTCCTTTGGAAAGTATGGACTCTATGAATAAAATATCACCTCCCACACTCGTCCATGCCAAACCGGTTACCACCCCTGCCACTTCGTTATTTTCATACTTGTCACGCTCCATTCGTGGTGGGCCGAGCACTTCTTCAACATCGGCATGCGTGACCTTGACATTGTATGTTTCTTCAGTAGCAATATTCTTTGCAGCAAAGCGTACCATTTTGGCGATTTGCTTTTCTAATGTTCGTACCCCCGATTCGCGGGTATAGCCTTCCACAATTTTTTCGAGTTGGGGCTTGCCAATCTTTAAATGTTTTGCTGTCAGCCCATGTTCCTTCAATTGTTTGGGCAGTAGATGTCGTTTGGCAATCTCGACCTTTTCTTCAATCGTATAGCCTGTAACATTGATGATTTCCATACGATCGCGCAGGGCTGGTTGAATTGTTGAGAGATTGTTTGCGGTAGCTATGAACATCACTTTTGACAGATCGTAGCCCATCTCTAAAAAATTATCATGGAATTCACTGTTCTGCTCAGGGTCAAGCACCTCTAACATCGCCGATGATGGGTCACCTTGATGACTGTTTGAAAGCTTGTCAATCTCATCCAATATAAAGACAGGGTTTGACGTGCCCGCTTTTTTGATACTTTGAATGATGCGCCCTGGCATAGCACCGATATAAGTTTTACGATGTCCGCGTATTTCAGCCTCATCACGTAGCCCACCCAACGACATACGCACGTATTCACGCCCCAAAGCCTCTGCGACCGATTTGCCCAATGAGGTCTTACCCACGCCCGGAGGGCCATAAAGGCACAGAATGGGGGATTTCATATCGTTGCGCAATTTCAATACGGCCAGATATTCAATGATCCGGCGTTTGACATCCTCAAGTCCGTAATGATCACGGTCCAGTATTTTTTGGGCGCGTTTCAGGTCGAATTTATCTTTGGAGTATTCGTTCCATGGCAGGTCAAGAAACAAATCAAGATAATTTCTTTGGATGGAGTACTCCGCCACCTGCGGATTCATGCGCTGCATCTTGGCCAATTCTTTCTCAAAATGTTCTTTGACCTTTTTGCCCCATTTTTTCTTTTTGGCCTTGATGCGCATCTCGTCTACCTCTTCCTCATACGAAATACCACCCAATTCTTCTTGAATGGTCTTCATTTGCTGGTGAAGGAAATACTCGCGTTGTTGTTGGTCCATATCACTACGGACCTTGGATTGGATGTCGTTTTTCAACTCCAGCTTCTGAAGCTCAACGTTCATATACTTGAGTGTGGTGAGGGCCCGCTCTTGTAGATTCTCGATTTCAAGCAATTTTTGCTTTTCGGCAACCTCTAGGTTGAGGTTTGAAGACACAAAGTTGATCAAGAACGAATTGCTCTGAATGTTCTTGATGGCAAAATTGGCCTCGCTGGGTATATTTGGGTTGTCTTTGATGATGCGAAACGCCAATTCTTTGATAGAATCGATGATGGCCAAAAATTCCTTATCATTTGAATCGGGTCTTGTTTCTTTCGCCTCACGGATGGTCGCCGTCATGTAGGGCTTCTCGGTAAGCACCTCGGCAATCTCAAACCTTTTCTTGCCCTGGATAATGACCGTGGTATTGCCATCGGGCATCTGAAGAACCCTCAGAATTCGGGCTACCGTACCCAAGGTATTGATATCTTTTACACTCGGATTTTCTGTCTCTTCGTCTTTTTGTGAGACCACCCCAATGGTCTTTGTGCCATTGTTGGCGTCTTTGATCAGATTGATTGATTTGTCCCTACCTGCAGTGATCGGTATGACCACACCGGGAAACAACACCGTATTTCTGAGTGGCAGCACCGGTAAGGTATCCGGTAGTCTCTCACGGTTCATCTCTTCTTCATCTTCCGGTGTCAGAAGGGGAATCAACTCTGCATCCTCATCAATCCCCTGTAAAGACAAATTGTCAAAATTTGTGAATTTTACTTCTCCCATATATCATATTTCAGCCATTCTGTCATTCATTGAGCAGTGGCACTTAGCTAATTATTTCTTCAATCATTGCCCACAAGCCTTTGAAAATAGGCCTTGTAGTTCATGCAACGGCTTTTTACCTCCTTGAAAGGACAATTCTTGTGCCATGAAAGACTAAAAATTTAAGAAAAAGTGTAACAATCGGTAAATTGTTAAATCTTTACTACAAACCATTCAACTTTTTGAGCCGCCAAAACGAACATACTGATGCACTGTTGCAATTATGTCTGGAAGGAAAACAAAGTGCCCAGCTCGAAATTTACAACCGCTATTACAAGGCCATGTACAACACGGCACTGCGGATTGTAAAACATACAGCTGAAGCCGAAGATGTGATGCAAGAATCGTTTCTGAACGCGTTTACGAAACTGCACACTTTTAAGGGTGAAGTGACCTTCGGGGCATGGTTAAAACGAATTGTGGTGAACAACAGTATCTATCATTATAGAAAGCAGCAGAAAATAAACACTGTTGATATAGATGAGGTTGTATACAAGGTCGAGGATAATGATGGAGTTGCTTTAAGCCACAATGGTCAAACAGAACTGAAGGCTCAAAAAGTGATGGAGACCATGAAAAGTTTAAAAGACAATTACAGAGTTTCTTTGACCTTACACCTCATCGAAGGTTATGATTACGAAGAAATCAGCGACATCATGAACATCAGTTATGCGAACTGTAGAACGACGATTTCAAGGGCTAAGGAGAGTTTGAGAAAGAAGTTGGTATTGAATTAAAAAAATTGATATGAAGAAGGACGGAATAGAAGAATTGTTTGACAGCTTACAGGGCCAATTTGATATTGGTGAACCCAGAGATGGACATCAAGAACGGTTTCTTGAAAAATTGAACCGATCAAAAGGGGTGGTAGGCATCCAAAGGAAAAAGACGAGTTGGTGGAAACCGCTTTCCATCGCTGCCTCAATAGCCTTACTATGCATGTTAGGGCTTCAATTGTTCAATGAGAAACCAACCATTGATGAACAAGTGGTCGAGATTGCGCCAGAGGTATCAGAGACCCAGTTCTATTTTGCCAGCCTCATTGAAGAACAGGTGCAAGAGTTGAAAAATGCCAAGTCGCCCGAGACGGCGCAACTGGTTGATGACGCTCTTCTACAGTTGACCAAATTGGAAAATGATTACAAAAAGTTGGAACAAGACTTGGTCAACGGGGGCAACAGCAAAATCATACTCAATGCCATGATTATCAACTTTCAAACAAGAATCGATCTATTGAAAGATGTACTGACCAATATTGAAGAAGTAAAAAATTTAAAACCATACAATGATGCGAATTTTACCATTTAAATATCTGACCCTAATTCTCTTTGTGCTGCCACTGGCAGTCAAGGCTGACCCCTGTGACAGTGGTTGGAAGGGAAAATACACCAAAGAAAAGACCATAAAAAGAGAGTTCAATGTGAATTCAGATGCCCTTTTCAAGGTCAAGAACAGTTACGGCAACCTTAACATCACTTCTTGGAACGAAAACAAAGTGATGATAGAGGTGCACATCAAAACAAACGGCAACAACGAGAGCCGTGTACAAGAGCGGCTCAATGAGATTGATGTATATTTTGAAAATGAGGCAAGTTATGTCGCTGCACGTACCCGATTTGGTGATAAAGACAGAAATTGGGGCTGGAGCTGGGGAAAGAAGAACAATGTCAACGTACAGGTGAACTACACCATAAAATTACCCGTAAAAAACAGCGTGCACCTGAACAATGACTACGGTAACATCTACCTTGACCGCATTGACGGCCATGCCAAGATCAATTGCGATTATGGTAAAATTGAGGTGGGCGAGCTACGTGGGCGTAACAATGAGCTGCGATTTGATTATACTTCAAGGTCGACCTTTGAATACGTCAACAGTGCTGAAATCATTGCAGACTATTCAGGGTTTACCATTGAGAAGGCTGGCGATTTGACCGTAAAAGCGGATTATACCAATGCCGTCATCAATGAGATGGGCAACTTGGACTATTCCTCTGACTATGGTTCTATGGAAGTGGGCCATGTGAAAAACGTGCAGGGCAACGGTGACTACATTGGCATCAAATTAGGTGAAGTTCACGGCAATGTTGATGTCTCTGCCGATTATGGATCGGTAAAGATTTCAAAAATGATGCCCGAAGCCGGAGATGTAAACATCAAAACCGATTATACGGGGATTAAAATTGGATATGACCCCGGCTATCATTTTGATTTTGACATCACCACAGAATATGCGGGGGTCAGTGGATTGGATGATTTTGAAGTTCAGGTCAGAAAAGAGAAATCAAGTGAAAAGTACTACAACGGATACCACGGCGATGATAATTCTGGTAATGTAGTCTATATCAACAGCGAATACGGAGGAATCACTTTTTATAAAAATTAATAACCTGTCCGCTGTAGGCGGACCAAAAAACGAACACAACCATGAAAAAAACACTCACTGTAACACTATTACTTTTCACTTTTGTTGCTACGGCACAATGGGGAAAAAGAGTAAAAGGAAATGGAAAAACAGTCACCATTGAACGTTCGGTTGGCGAATACGATGCCATTGCAGTTGCCGGATGGTTTGATGTGGAATTGGTTTCGGGCAACGAAGGTGAAATCACACTCAAAGGCGAAGAAAATCTTTTGGAGTATATCAAAACCGAAGTAAAAGACGATGGCCGTTTGGTCATCAAGGTCGAAAAAGGGGTCAATCTAAAACCTTCCAATTGGAATTCGGGCATCAACATCACAGTGCCCGTAGAAGACATCAGTGCGGTCTCTTTATCGGGCTCCGGAGATGTGGTGAGCAAAACCACTTTAAAAGCCGATAGGTTCAAGGCCAACGTGGCGGGATCGGGTGATGTTGAACTGTCCATCGAGGCTGACGAATTATCAGCACAATTATCTGGTTCTGGGGATATTGTACTTGAAGGCAGTGCAAGAGACTTTGACGTTCAGGTTTCTGGCTCTGGCGACGTCAAAGCCTATGACCTTAAAGCGGATAACGTCACTGCCCAAGTTTCAGGTTCGGCCGATATAAAAATTACCGCCAACAGCATGCTAAAAGCGAGAGTATCAGGTTCAGGTGATATCAGCTATAAAGGGAATCCTGGAAAAATTGACAGCAAAGTTTCAGGCTCAGGCGACGTATCAAGTTATTAAAAAGGGGGTTTATCGAAATCAATCATCAAACAACCATCATCAATCAAAAGCACGCCCCACTCAACCAGTGGGGTTTTTTATTCAAGGTGCATGACCTTTTCTTGTACCGCAACAGATTTTCTGAACTCCGATGGCTTTTTCTGATTTAAAAGTTTGAGTCCTTCGGCTTCCGATATAATAGACTGAAAGTTTTTTTCACCGTTGGCATAGCTGTTCTCATTGGCATACGTGGTCACCAAAATAAAATCAAAAGATGCTTCTTTTGTCTTAGCGGTTTCCAACAATTGAAAGCCTGCAATATAGTTTCGTTCTAGGGCCTTCTGTCTGAAAACCTTCCAATTGTTCTCAAAATAATAACGTGCCTCATCCCTATTTTCATTAAGGACTTCAACGAATTCTATTGTAGAAAGTTTTGGTTTTTCTTGGGCAAAAAGACCCAATGCGCATAGCAATAGTAAAAATGTAATTTGTGGCTTCATAATTATAAACAAATTAGGTGCTAAAAATATTTGTTTCCGTAGCGATGGAAGTACTCTTACATCGAAACTTGATTTAAACTTTTGCTAATTTTTACGCTCAACCCTTGTCAATAAAAATGCACCGATCAAAAAGAAAATACCCAAAAAGATGGCCGCATTGCGCATACTGCCCGTGAATTGTGCGACAAATCCATATAAAAAGGTGCCAATGACGATACCAATTTTTTCGGCCACATCATAAAAACTGAAAAAAGAAGTGGTATCGGTGGTTTCAGGCAGAAATTTCGAATAAGTCGACCGTGAGAGTGCCTGTATACCACCCATCACAATACCCACCAAACCCGCGGCGATGTAGAAATCCATTGGTGTCTGTAGAAAATATGCGTAGATACAGAGCAGCAGCCAAAAGATATTGACGACAATCAAAGTTCTGATATTCCCAAAGGCTCTTGAGGCCCTTGCTGTGGCCGTTGCGCCAAATATAGCGACGACTTGAATCACCAGTATACTGATGATCAGCCCTGTGGTTCGTTCGCTGTCACTGCCCCAAGCTATTTCTTCTTCCCCAAAATACGTGGCGATGAGCATGATGGTCTGAACCGCCATACTATAAACAAAAAAGGCACCCAAATATCTTTTTAGCTTTGTTTCAGTACCCAATTGCTTCCAAACGGACTGCAGCTCTCGAAAGCCGTTGAGGATGATGTTTTTTCGCTCGCCTTCCCTTTTATATCCTTTGGGAAGATGTAAAAAGGTATATTGACTAAAAAGCATCCACCAAATGCCTACAGAGACAAAAGAGTATTTCATGGCCTTGATTTCAGCTGCTTCTCCCCCACTGTCCGTAATGCCAAACACATCGGGCTTCATGACCATTGCCAAATTAAAGAGAAGCAAGATGACGCTTCCGATATAGCCCAAAGAGAATCCTTTGGCACTTATGCCGTCTTGTTGTTCGGGAAAAGCAATGTCAGGTAAATAGGAGTTGTTGATGGCGAAACTGACCCAAAATCCCACCAATCCAAAGAAATAACACGTCAATCCCAGATAGATATTTTCCAATGAAAACCAGTACAGGCCGATACAGGAAACCGCGCCCAAGTAACAGAAAAATTTGAGGAAGATTTTTTTATTCCCCAAATAATCTGCAATACCTGAAATCAGCGGGGTGATAAAAGCGATAAAGACAAAAGCCGCCGAAGTGACGTAACTGATGAGCGGTGCGCGTGCAATTTCACCACCAAAAATCTGAATTTTCTCTATTTCGGCCACGCGAAACAAGGCCCCATAAAAAATCGGGAAAATGGCCGAAGCGATGACCAGGCTGTATACGGAATTGGCCCAATCGTAGAATGCCCAAGCATTCAGCAACTTTTTGTTGCCCTTCATCGCAAGTACCTTAGCCATAGGGCTAAAAATAAAAAAAGCCGCCCAGAACAGACGGCTTGAAATAAAATCTTTTTAACATCTCTACTTAAAGCTGGTCACCCCAAATTTTGTGGCTTCTTGTTTGGCCAATGGCGCCCAAGCTTCCAAATTCTTGATACGGGTATCCGTTGAAGGGTGCGTGCTCAAAAATTCTGGTGGTGCCTGCCCTCCTTTGGCTTTCATGCGTCGCCATAAATCAGCGGCCTCATCAGGATTGTACCCTGCAATGGCCATAATCTGTATGCCAATTCGGTCAGCCTCTGTTTCATGACTTCGACTGAACGGAAGCATACCACCTATAGTAGTGCCAAGACCATAGGCTTGATTGAACATGTTGCGCTTTTGGGGGTCTTGAATGGCAACATTACCAGCCACGGCACCGATTTGTTGTAAGGTGCCCGCACTCATACGCTGGGCGCCATGATCGGCCAATGCGTGGGCCACCTCGTGCCCCATGACCACAGCTACGCCAGTTTCATCTTGACAGATGGGCATAATGCCCGTGTAGAACACGATTTTACCGCCTGGCATGCACCAAGCATTAACGGTTTCATCGTTGACCAAGTTGTATTCCCATTTATAATCTTTCAAATAGCCAGGATACCCATTGGCATCAAGCCAGCGTTCGGCAGCAGATGAGATTCGTTGGCCGACATTGGTGATCATTTTTGCCTCAGAGGTGCCTTCTACAACTTTGTTTTCATTCAAGAATTGGTCATATTGGGCGAAAGCCATGGGAAAAATCTGGCTATTCGGATAAAAATTCAAGGTTTTCTTGCCCGTAAAGGGGTTTGTCTTGCACGCGACAACGGCCAAAAACAGCATTATTGCCAAGAGTAATCGTTTCATCTGTTTAAAATTTTATAGTTTGCTGAAAAAGAAGAAACTAGAAATTTCTGCACATTCAGTAATTCGCATATTTTTATTTTAATCATATCGATAGGGTATGCTTAAAAAAGTTTATGCTCATTTCATATCTTAAGTGTTTAGAGATAGAAAATTACGAAAAATATCATTCACCAATAATGTGCAATTCGGTGAAATCTTTGCTGATTTGAATACTGTTGTTGCCGTTGAGCTTTACCGATTTTAAATCGACCACTTCATTATCGACCTCGATAGTTTTAATTTTAAAGGGCAGGCCATGAAACTGTAACTTAAAGGTTTCGTAGGGTGTGATGTAGCTGCCATCTTTGAACTGTTGTATGATCAATTCATTGGGTTTGCCCTTAAGCCTGAAATTGCGCAGACTAAAACGCCCCTTTTTATAATCATAGCCATCATGCTGGTCTTCGTAGACCGTGGAGTTTTCGGTTCCTTCTTTATAGTAGACATCTAGAAGCAACTCTGTCAATTCTTTTTCACCGACATACTGCTGAACAGGATATTTGGGTATGATGGCGCCTTCTTTGATAAAAAATGGAATTTTATCGATTCCCGCGGAAACCCACTTTTCCATACCCCCTTCAACCACTTCACCGGTCCAGTGATTGTACCATTTTCCATTGGGAATGTACATTCTGCGCCCCTGTGCGTTGGGTTCCTGTACCGGGCAGACCAAAATCTGTTCGCCAAAAATAAATTCATCGGTACGGAAATGGGTCTGTACATCGGCCTGGTCGTAAAACACCAATGATTTCAGCATCGGCAGACCGTCTTTGATGTATTTGTAGAACATGGTATACAAATATGGAAGCAGTTGGTACCGAAGTTCAATGAACTTTCTGACAATATCGGTGATCTCATCACCAAACGACCAAGGTTCTTGATCACCATGGTCACCACTGGAATGTACCCTACAAAATGGATGAAAAATACCCAGTTGGATCCAACGGGCAAAAAGTTCGCCATTGGGCTGTTCGGCAAAACCCCCAATATCGGATCCAACAAACGAATAGCCGCTCAGGCACATGCGCTGCATCTGCACATTGGCTATCCAGAGGTGTTCCCAAGTAGCAACGTTATCCCCCGTCCAAGTGGAACAATACCGCTGTGTGCCCGAATAGGCTGCCCTTGTCAAGACAAAGGGCCGTTTCGGAAACATGAATTTTTTGATACCATCATAGGTTGCCCTGGCCATTTGCATACCATAGACATTATGCGCTTTTCGATGGCTACAAGGGTGGCCGTCATAATCGTGTCTCACATCAAGATTCATGGTTTTGGTCGGTACTTCCATTACTGCGGGTTCGTTCATGTCGTTCCAAACGCCCTGAACACCGACATCGGCAATCATTTCTTTATAAAGGCCCGACCACCACTCACGAACCTCTGGATTTGTAAAATCAGGAAACTTGCAATCCCCTGGCCAGACTTTGCCCTTAAAATGAGGTCCATCAGCCCTTTTGCAGAAAAAGTCATTGTCCATCGCCTGTTGATAGACCCAATAATCCCTATCTATTTTCAGCCCTGGATCAATCATGGTAACGGTCTTAAAGCCAGCTTCTGCCAGCTCATCGACCATTTTTTTTGGGTCGGGGAATTTTTTATTGTCCCACGTGAAACAACGAAAGCCATCCATATAATCAATATCCAAATAAATGGCGTCACAGGGTATCTTTAATTTTCTAAACTTGGCAGCAAGCTGTTTTACCTGTTTTTCAGGATAATAGCTCCACTTTGATTGGTGATATCCCAAGGCCCATAAGGGTGGCATTTCTGGCACGCCGGTCAAATCGGTGTATGCCTCAACGACCCTTGACATTTCAGGGCCGTAAAAAAAGTAGTAGTTCATTTCGCCGCCATCGGCCCAAAAACTGGTGATGTTTCTTTTTTCATTGGCGAAATCAAAATAGGTACTGAACGAATTGTCGAAAAAGACACCGTAAGCAACTTCTGAGTGAAGGCCGACATAAAAGGGTATTGCCTTGTACAGTGGTTCTTGATCTTTGCCATAAGCATACGAATCGGTGACCCAATTGTTGACTCTTTTGCCTTTTAGGTTGGTGTGTGAGGCCTTGTCGCCAAGCCCGTAATAACTTTCAGATGATTGGGTCACTTTGCTCATCTTCACCACATTGCCACCGTAAGCAAAGTTTTCTTCCCAATGAAAACCTTGTTCATCTTCGTTGATGATGTTTCCCTCTAAGTCAGCAATCTGGACTTTGAGGTTTTCTTTTTTCACATACACCTTTACTTTTGACGTGGTGATGACGTATTCAGGTGCTTCTTCCTTGACATCCAACTCGTTATAGCCCAAACTCACATCTTCACTGACCGCATACGAAAAGTCAGGTTCAAAAACATGTTCGGTAGCATACCTGAAACGTATCATGCTGTCACGCAATACCGTGATTTCAAGAATCACCCCGTTCTGCGTGGTGAAGTAAAACTTTTCGTTCTCTTGCTTGAAATCGACAATCTGATCGGGGTATTGATTGCCCCTTCTTTCAAACTCGGTATTTGTAATCATTTCGGAAAGATTAGACCCACAAAAGAAGCATTTTAGATTGAGATTCTAAAAAGATGTTGTGAACAAATGAAAAACTACAACGTTGTAGTACGACTATTTATAAACAAGTACACCCAAAGGGGGTAGGTTCATCTCTACAGAGTGTTTTCTACCGTGCCATGATTTGGTTGAGGGCTTCATGGTTTTTTTGCCAGTGCCACTACCACCGTACTTTGAATCATCACTGTTGAACACCAATTTCAATTGCTTTGATTTTGGCACCCCCACCCTATAATTCTCTCGAACCATTGGGGTCATGTTACAGGCAATTATCAGGTCATTTTTGTCATCATGGCCTTTTCTGGTGTAGGTCAACACCGAGTTTTCGGCATCACCCCAATCTATCCACTCAAAACCTTCTTGACTGAATTGTTTTTCATACAATGCAGGTTGGTTTTTATAGAGAGCGTTCAAATCTTTGATCAGTTCTTGAATGCCCGAATGAAGATCATACTGTGTCAAATGCCAATCAAGGCTTTGCTGAAAATTCCACTCAGACGTCTGGCCAAACTCACCGCCCATAAAAATCAAATTTGTTCCCGGGTGGGTAAACATATACCCGAACAACAAACGCAGATTCGCGAAGCGTTGCCACTCGTCACCGGGCATGCGGTAAATCAGTGATTGTTTGCCATACACCACCTCATCATGTGAAAACGGCAACATAAAGTTTTCGGTAAACGCATAGGTCATACTGAAGGTAATGTCGTTTTGGTGGTGCTTGCGATACACAGGTTCTTTCTTGAAATATTCTAAGGTGTCGTGCATCCAGCCCATCATCCATTTCATGCCAAAACCGAGACCGCCAAGATATACCGGTTTTGATACGCCAGTGAACGCGGTGGATTCTTCGGCAATCGTCTGAATACCATCAAATCGTTTATAGACCTCTTCATTGAGCTCTCGAATGAACGACATGGCCTCTAAATATTCATTGTTGCCGTACATATTGGGCTCCCACTCCCCATCTTCGCGGGAATAATCCAAATACAGCATCGAAGCCACGGCATCAACTCGCAATCCGTCAACGTGGTACTGATCCAGCCAAAAGATGGCGTTGCTTATCAGAAAAGCGCGTATCTCATTTCTTCCATAGTTAAAGATCAGGCTTTTCCAATCTGGGTGGTAGCCTTTCCGTCTGTCGGGATGTTCATAGAGATGTGATCCATCAAAAAATCCCAACCCGTGGGCATCTTCAGGAAAATGCGACGGCACCCAATCCAATATCACCCCTATACCAGCCTTATGCAGGGCATCGACCAACAATTTAAAATCTGCTGGTTCGCCAAAACGTGAGGTTGGTGCGAAATAGCCCGTCAGTTGATACCCCCAAGATGGATCAAAAGGATACTCCATGATGGGCATGAACTCTACATGGGTGAACCCCATTTCTTTCACATAGGCCACCAAATCATTGGCCAACTCTTTGTAGCTGAGAAATTCATTGTCGTCTTTTCGTTTCCAAGAGCCCAAATGCACCTCATACACAGAATATGGACTGTCAAGGCCGTTTTTTTCTGGTCGGGCCTTCATCCAATCTGCATCCTTCCATGAATAATCATCCTCCCAAACAATGGATGCCGTTTTAGGCGGTTGCTCACAATAGCGTCCGAATGGATCAGCTTTCTCTGTACTGATATCGTTATTGTGGGAATGTATCTTGTATTTGTATTTGTCTCCTTTTTTCACCCCTGGGATAAATCCTTCCCAAATACCGCTTTCGTCCCAGCGCACGAACAGTGGGTGCTCACCTTCGGTCCAGTAATTGAAATCGCCGATAACCGAAACTGCCTTCGCCGACGGGGCCCAAACGGCAAAATAGGTTCCTTTTTTACCATCGACTTCCACCAAATGGGAACCCAGTTTTTCAAAAAGTCGATAGTGCTTGCCCGATTTAAAGAGATCAATGTCAAAATCGGTAAAAAGACTGTGTGATAGTACGTTGGCCATATTGTTCGGTTTCAAATGCAAACTTACAGATCTTTAATGAGGTAGCATCAAAAAACGCCAGCAACATAAGAAAACATGAGGGTTGATAAAAATGGAACGCTTTTTGATTTACTTGGTAAAATATTCAAAACAACCCTATAAAATCAAAAATCATGAGAAGAAATACATTTAAAACAGTATTAGCAGCACTATTCATCATAACGGCCTTTGCCTGTGAGGGACCACAAGGGCCTCCAGGACCTCCCGGACTTGACGGATTGGATGGAGCTGACACCATAGCCACCGTATTTCAAGAATCGGTAAGTTTTGAGTACCTGACAGAAGCCAATACTTGGGTAAGTGACATACTCTCTTATGATGGGGTTCTTGAAGGTGACGTTTTTTTGGTTTACATTTCATTTGGAAACGATTTGTACACCCCTCTACCAGCAAGTGTTTTCGATGAATTTGGCGAATTTCAATATGTTTTTGACCACGACATCAATACTGTTGAACTACAAATCATTGGAGATAGTGATTTAAGTGGTTTGGATGCAGCTAGCACCCAAAACATCCCTGTACGGGTAGCTATTATCCCCGCAGACTTTAGAAGTGAGTTTAACGCCCAAGATTTTATAAGCCTCGAAAAAGTGATGGACATAAGTGGTTTGGATGTTAATGATATAAAGCATATCGAAAGATAAGATCCAAATAGCACAACTGTATAGACTACAGGCCCATTTCATTGTGATTTGGGCTTTTTTTAGTGTTGGGCAATGGTTATTTTTGAAAGGATGGAAGACTTTTTCCGTCTATTTTGAGAAACGGAAATTATGTACAAAAGTTTTTTTATGATGGTGCTTTTGCTTCTGAGCGCTTGCAAAGGGGTCTCACAAGAAGAGAAAAATACCATGGCAAATGCCGACACCACCGAAAAAGAATTTGAGGTTACCAAAACCGAGGCCGAATGGAGGGCCGAATTGACCGATATGGAGTTTTACGTGCTCAGAAAGGCGGCCACTGAAAATCCGTTTACCAGTGATTTGCTCGACAATAAAGAAAAAGGCACCTATATCTGTGCGGGCTGTGGCACACCCCTGTTCAAAAGCGAGACCAAATTCGACTCCGGTACTGGTTGGCCCAGTTTCTATCAAGAAATTGAGGGCAATGTTGCCTATGATATCGATTATAAAATAGGTTACGCCCGAACCGAGGAGCATTGTGCCACCTGTGGTGGGCATTTGGGGCACGTTTTTGATGATGGCCCAGAACCCACGGGAAAAAGACACTGCATCAATGGTGCCGCGTTAGACTTTATACCCAATCCTGAATGAGCAAAAAATATTCCATAGAGAAAACAGAAGAAGACTGGAAAAAAGAACTCTCACCCGAAGAATATCGGGTGTTGCGTCAAAAAGGCACTGAATATCCGTATACAGGCGAATACAACCTTCATTTTAAAAACGGTGATTATCATTGCAGGGCGTGTAATGCCAAGCTTTTTGAAAGCGACCATAAGTTTGAAAGTGGCTGCGGTTGGCCGTCGTTTGACCAAGCCGTGGAAGGTGCCATTGAATACATTCGAGACACTTCGCACGGCATGATTCGCACTGAGACCGTATGCGCCAATTGTGGCAGCCATCTGGGCCATGTTTTTGATGATGGCCCAAGAGATACCACTGGGCAACGGTACTGCATCAATTCAGTGAGTATTGATTTTAAGGCCCCTCAGGACTTCCCCAAAGGGGAAGAATAGCTAGTTTTCTAAAGTAGATAAAATGAATTTCACTGTTGATTTTATCAAAAGTGCCCGATTTGAATTTGAGCGGTACAAAACGCTCGGTGACAAGACCTTTGCCCAACTTTCTGAAAGGGATTTACATTGGAAATCCTCAGAACATGAAAACAGCATTGCCATCATTGTCAAACATCTAGCGGGCAACATGCTCAGTAGGTGGACCCATTTTTTGACCGAGGATGGTGAAAAACCATGGCGGCATCGAGATGCCGAGTTTGAAAATCCGCCAAAAACAAAAGAAGAATTAATACTACTCTGGGAAAAAGGGTGGAACTGTCTTTTCGATGCTTTGAATACGTTAAACGAGTCAAACTTTGAGACCAAAATAAAGATTCGAGGAGAAAAACACTCCATTGTTCAAGCCGTTCACCGCCAATTAGCACATTATTCAGGCCATGTGGGCCAAATTATTTTGTTGGGCAAGATGGTAAAAAAAGAAGACTGGCAATCACTTTCTGTGCCCAAAGGCAAATCAGAGGCCTTCAACAAGAAAATCTTTGGAAAAAGAAGTTAGTTTTTTTGTACCTCTTTTACTTCAAAAACAATCAAGGAAAACTTAGTTCTGTTCACTATCTTTGCACCGCCTTTTTAACAACTAAAATCACAACATAATGAGCAAATTTGATGTCATTGTTTTAGGTAGTGGTCCTGGTGGATATGTTACCGCTATACGTGCTTCACAACTGGGTTTCAAGACCGCCATCGTCGAAAAAGAGAACTTGGGCGGGGTCTGTTTGAACTGGGGGTGCATCCCTACCAAAGCACTGCTGAAATCTGCTCAAGTATTTGAATATCTGAAACATGCCGAAGATTACGGGCTCAATGCCAAAAAAGTAGAGCATGACTTTGATGCGGTTGTCAAACGCAGTAGAAATGTGGCCGATGGCATGAGCAAGGGCGTTCAATTTTTGATGAAAAAAAATAAAATCGAGGTCTTGAATGGTTTCGGCAAACTCTTGCCGGGCAAGAAAATTGCCGTAAAGGGCGAACATGGTGATGCTGCAGAATATTCGGCAGACCATATCATCATCGCGACCGGCGCTAGAAGCCGTGAATTGCCTAGCCTTCCACAAGATGGCAAAAAAGTGATTGGCTATCGTGAGGCAATGACGTTGGAAAAACAGCCCAAAAAGATGATTGTAGTGGGCAGTGGTGCCATCGGTATTGAATTTGCCTATTTCTACAATGCTATGGGCACCGAGGTCACTGTTGTTGAATACCTTCCCAACATTGTTCCTGTTGAAGATGAGGATGTTTCAAAACAATTGGAACGAAGTTTCAAAAAAACGGGAATAAAAATCAAGACTTCTGCCGAAGTGACCAAAGTGGATACGTCTGGCGATGGTGTCAAGGCCACCGTGAAAACTTCAAAGGGCGAAGAAGTGCTCGAGGCCGATATCGTGCTCTCCGCAGTCGGAATTAAGTCCAATATTGAAAACATCGGTTTGGAAGAAGTCGGCATAGCCACCGACCGCGATAAAATCTTGGTGAACGATTATTACCAGACCAACATTCCAGGCTATTACGCCATTGGTGATGTGACGCCAGGCCAAGCCTTGGCGCACGTTGCCTCTGCTGAAGGCATTCTCTGTGTCGAAAAAATCAAGGGTATGCATGTTGAACCACTCGATTACGGCAACATTCCGGGTTGTACCTATTGTATGCCTGAAGTCGCCTCTGTCGGACTTACCGAAAAGCAGGCCAAAGAAAAAGGCTATGACATTAAAGTCGGTAAGTTTCCATTCTCGGCCAGTGGTAAGGCGAAAGCTTCCGGAAACGCTGATGGTTTCGTTAAGGTCATTTTTGATGCCAAATATGGGGAATGGTTGGGTTGCCACATGATAGGTGCCGGTGTGACCGATATGATTGCCGAAGCCGTGGTCGCCAGAAAATTGGAAACCACAGGGCATGAAGTACTGAAAGCAGTGCACCCCCACCCCACCATGAGCGAGGCGGTTATGGAAGCGGTTGCCGATGCGTATGACGAGGTGATTCACCTTTAATGTTTAAAAGTGTAAGAGTTGATGTGTTTAAATGATTGTAATACCCTCGTTTTTCGACTCCAAAACCCATAAACTTTTAAACTACCTATGTTAAAGCTCTTCAGAATCATTGCCATACTCGAAGGAATCTCTTATTTACTGTTGTTTGGTCTTACCATGCCCTTGAAATATTGGGCAGAGATTGGCCAGCCGAATAAATGGGTGGGTTATGCCCATGGCGTTTTGTTCATTCTGTTTGTGGTCATTGCGGCGGTATTTTGCTATGAACGCAAATGGAGCATCAAACGGTTTTTGATACTTTTTGTGGCTTCTCTATTGCCTTTTGGGACTTTTTATGCGGATAAGAAATATCTGAGTAAGGCCTAAACGGTCAGTCTTCCTGAAATTTGTAGATGTTGCCATCAAAAGCGCAGACATATAGTTCATTGGCTGCATCCGTACCGAAGGAAGCAATATTAAGACCAGATTGCAACAATAATTCGTTGTCGCTTCCGTCAAGTTCCAATGCCCATATTCTGCCAGTGATAAAATCGCCGTAAATGTACCTTCCATTGATGGAAGGGTTTAAGCTTCCTCGATACACATAGCCTCCTGTAATCGAACGGTCGCCATTGTCATGATTGTACTCGAAAATGGGCGGTGTAAGCCCTGAAGTGTCACAATCCCCAGAAAAACAATCCGTTCCCTCAAAGAGTTTCCAGCCATAATTACCTCCCAATACAACAATATCGATTTCCTCTAATTTACCCTGTCCGACATCGCCAATCCATAAATCTCCGGTCTGTGCATCAAAGCTCATCCGCCACGGATTTCTGAAACCGTATGCATAAATTTCTGGACGAACGTTACTTTCTCCCACAAAAGGGTTATCCGAGGGAATGGAATAATTAAGTCCACTATCTTGGTTATCCACATCAATACGGAGGATGTTGCCCAAGAGGTTTGAACGAGTCTGTGCATTATTTTGGGGGTCGCCACTATCACCACCGTCTCCCATAGCAATGTAAAGATACCCATCAGGACCAAAGGCAATTTGGCCCCCATTATGATTGTCGAAAGGTTGGGGAATCTCTAAAAGCATCAACTCACTGTTGGGGTCGGCCATGTCGGTATCGGAAGCCGAAACACTAAACCTAGAGATTACTGAAAGTGTTACTGATGGCGTGTAGCACACATAAAAATAACCGTTGGTTTCATAATTGGGATGAAAGGCAAAACCCAACAGCCCCTGTTCGCTTGTGGTCGATAGCGTACCGCTCAAATCCAAGAACTCCGTACTTTCATCAACCGATTCTTCATTGGAAAATGTATGTATACGTCCACCTTTTTCGGCGACAAAAATTCGGTTTGTGCCATCATTTGGGGACTGTAAATCCAACGGTTGTGAAAACGATAGTTGGGGAAACGCATTCGCAAGGGTCAACTCAACTTGGTCAACAGTATCGTCTGTTGGCGAATCATCGGTACTTGTTGAATCATTATCACAAGAAAAAGCACCAATCAATACCAACAAGAGCAAAAAATTAGGAATTTTCATAGCGGGGGTTTCTATAATTTACGGAAGCAATCCCCCTGATGGATTTTCCATCAGTCAAGAAAGCTCTGTATGGCCAAGTCATAGCTTTTGAGCCCGAAACCCAAAACGACCCCTTTTGCCACTGGCGATATAAAGGATTGATGCCGAAACTCTTCTCTTGAAAAAGTATTTGAAATATGCACCTCAACCACGGGGGTGTCGATGGCTTTGACCACATCACCAATGCCCACTGAGGTATGGGTATACGCAGCAGCGTTGAGAACGATGCCATCGTAAGAAAACCCCACTGATTGTATTTTATCAATCAACTCGCCCTCAATGTTCGATTGAAAATACTCGAGCTGTACATCTTTAAACTTGAATTGTAACTGTGAATAATAATCGTCAAAAGTGGTATCACCGTACACTTCTGGTTCACGCTTACCAAGTAAATTAAGATTCGGGCCATTGATGATGATGATTTTCATGCCATAAATGTAATTATAATTTTAGGGCATAAAAAAAGGGGAGCATATTTGCTCCCCATATATTTTAACGTTCCGATTGTTTAATTAAAACGGTAACCACCTCCAATGGTTAGCGTGTTGATGTCAACAACATCACCAAAATCTCCGCCCCTGGTCAATTGAAATGCATAACGTGCTTCAACAAACCAATTGCTATCGATTTGATAGCCTGCGCCAAATCCGAGATCAAGACCAAGTTCGCCATCAGGAATATCTTCTAACAAATAATTGATCTGGGGACCTGCCTGAATATTGAATTGATCTGATATTTTATACTTTGCCATAACAGGAATGTACAATGATGTTAAATCATCGACAATGCTGAGCAATAAAGAGGGCTCGATGTCAAAATTATCTCCCGCTTCAAAATTGTAACTCCCCCCAATGAAGAAACCCAGTTCGCTGTCACTCGCATCGAAAAAGCCATTGGTGTCAACACTTATTGAAACATTGTTTAAACCGGCTTTAACTGCAAAGCCCTCTTGGGCAGTAGCTGTGACAATCACTGCGAACATCGCTAACCCTGTAAGAATCGTTTTTTTCATGATTAAGATTTTTATTTAGTTATTGTTCAACAAAGGTACAAAACTCAAAAATTGAGTTGTAAAAATATTACAAGCAATAGAGAATTTCTCGAAGCCAACTATCCCCAAGGCATGGCCGTAGGAGTATTTAGCTGGTTCCATTTTAACCTAAAGGTCAAAAACCATCCCGATAGCTATCGGGACTGTTATTTGGATTCCCGTTTTCACGGGAATGACATTTCATCGGAAACCCCGCAGCAAGCTGCGAAGAATTCTTTTCGATTAAATTTTCTGTATTTGTCATATTATCACAACACTTTTTCAATCAAAGAAATACGCTACCCCTACATTAATCTGTTGTGCCCTTAGCGTGAGCAAACCTGAACCAGGGCCATTGTACCTGTTGGTCAACTCTATCGAATACCTTGCCTGAATCGTGAAATTCTCATTGATGTCATAACCTGCCCCAAAACCAATGTCAACGCCAAAATTTCGAAGAATGCTTTCAATGGTATCAGCAAAATCATCATCAATCAATTCTACAGCACCAGTCACGTCATTTTTAATATCGTTCAGCGTCGTTGAAAAACTAAATTGGGGGCCTGCCTGCAGATGAAAACTTTCAGCAGCATAAAACTTGAGCATGGCCGGTAGAAAAATAAAGCCCAGATCGCCTGCACTACCATAGGTCAGTTCGGGCTGAAAATGCAGTTTTTCAGAAATTGGTACATCAAGAATTCCACCGATATAAAATCCCGTATTATTGGTGGCCGAGATGTTGCCGAGGGTAAAATCAAAATCAACATTACTGTTCAACAAGCCACCAGTAAGGCCAAACCTTGGTGTTTCTTGCGCGCAAATGCTGCATACAAGAAGTAGCATTGCACCTACTAGGAGTAATCTTTTCATAATCAAAGTGTTTAGTTCGTTCTTTATCAAAGATAAAAATTTCACCCACACCGCTATTTAAAAAGAAAAGCGGGCCTTATCGAAGGCCCGCCCACTCATTTTTTATGATAAAACTGGTATTAAAAACCAAAAAGCACCCCTAAAGTCGCAGTGCTCCATGTACCGCCATCAAGTTCAATGCCTGTGTATGAGCCAGTAATCTCTGTACCACGGCCAATGTTGAAGGCCACTATCGGGCGATAGTAAAATCCACTATCGGTATCTTCTGAAACGCCAACAGCATATCCCACGTCAGCACCAAAATTCAATCTGCTCCTCACATGGGGAAAAACACGAACAAGTCCCGCAACTGGCAAGAACTGTACATTATCAAAATTTGATTGCACGGCCAGGTCATCAGTTTCTAAAAAGGCGTTTGTAAACCCGGTAGCCAAGCCAATATCGAACACTTTTGAAACCCCATAATGATACGCTGCATCCAACCCCAAGCTGAACTTGGCAATCTCGGAGGCATCGCCGACAGGAAGCCCGCCATTGATACCAAACTTGAATTTGTCACGATCGGTATTGTTCTGTGCCTGTATCTTTACGGCCAGCCCTAACAGAAGAATGATAAGAATAGTTGCTTTCTTCATTTTTTATTGGTTTGTTGCATTTAGGCTGCAAGCACGGGTTTTTGATGGTATTCAAATAATTTTAGTTGTGATTGGCAAAAAAGGAGTTGTGAAAACTCCTTCCAATAACATAAGGGTAAAAAAAAGCGGAAGCCTAAAGGCTTCCGCATCATTATTCATATAACTATTTCTAAAGGCCAAACAAAACGCCCAAGGCTATGGTACTCCATGTACCACCATCAAGTGAAATACCAGTATATGATAGATTCAGTTCAGTGTTTCCACCAATTTTATAACCCACTCCAGGTCTATAATAGAATCCTCCATCATTTCCATCACTGATACCGACGGCATAACCCAAATCAGCACCAATACTGAAGTCTTCTGAAGCATTAAATTTACCTGAAGCCGCAATCGGCAAGAATTGAACGTCTTCAAATTCAACTTCCAATTCAAATCCATCTTCAGAGATGGTTTCCGTTTTGCCGAACGCATTGGTAAATCCTGTCGCCACACCAGCGTAGAAAGTATCTGATATTTCCCAGTGATACTTGGCATCAAGACCAAGACTGAAGCTTGAGATATCGCCAGCATCACCAACGGGTAGGGCAACATTGGCACCAAGTTTAAATCCTTCCTGTGCATTAACAAGACCAATGGTAAATAAACCTATGGCAAAAGCCATTATTACTTTTTTCATGTTTTTGTGTTTTAATTTTTTTTGATGGCCCAAACATACCTTATCGCATCTTGCGGCTAATAAAATAGTTGTCAAATTGTAAGAAAACGTTGTCAGAAATAGCATTTTTGATATGTAAACCCAAACTATTCGTATGGTTTGTGCACTTGTAAACTTATCTTTAAACCATGAACTGGCCCCAAGCACTTCAAGATTATCAGGTATATCTCAAGATTGAGCGTGGACTTTCAGCCAACTCCATCAAAAATTATTCATACGACCTACAAAAACTTATTGATTTTCTTGAGGAAAAAGATTTGCAAGCCTCACCCATTGTCATTGAAAAAGACTATTTGCAGCAATTCATCTACGAAACCGCAAAACAGGTCAAGCCCAGGTCACAGGCCAGAATCGTCTCTGGCCTGAAAAGTTTTTTCAATTATCTGGTCTTTGAAAACTATCGGGAGGACAATCCGATGGATTTGATCGAAACCCCAAAGATTGGGCGAAAACTGCCAGACACACTTTCTACCGATGAAATCAATGATCTCATAGCCGCCATCGACCTTTCAAAACCTCAAGGCGAGCGCAACCGTGCCATATTGGAGACATTATATGGCTGTGGCCTACGCGTGTCAGAACTGATTGGTCTTCGCCTATCGGATTTATTTTTTGATGAGGATTTCATCCGTATAACCGGAAAAGGCAATAAACAACGCTTTGTACCCATTGGTGAAGTGACCAAAAAATATATCAACATCTACAGGCACGAAGTACGCAATCATCTGAAACCGCAAAAAGAAAGTGAAGACGTTTTGTTTTTGAACCGACGGGGCAAACAATTGACCCGTGCCATGGTGTTCACCATCATCAAAAGATTGGCCGAAAAGATTGGATTGAAGAAAAATATCAGTCCACATACCTTTCGTCACTCGTTTGCCACCCATTTATTGGAAAACGGTGCGGATTTGCGTGCCATTCAACAAATGTTGGGCCACGAGAGCATCACCACCACCGAGGTGTATGTACATGTTGACCGCACGCATTTGGCAAAAACGCTTAGGGATTTTCACCCACGAAATTAAGTCTTAGAACTTCCATTTTGAACCCAGGTATAGTGCCCCTTTGCCATCTGGATTACTAAATCCCTGTGGCGCAAATTTAGGAGTGTTGAGAAGTTGTCTGAATCCAGCTTGAATAAACATATCTTCTTTGGGCTCATATTCAATTTCAATAAGAATCTCTTTTCTTGCTGAATCACCTCTAGGATTAATCATATTTATTCCGTTTCTCATGGAAGTAAAATCCCATTCGTATTGAATCCCACCTACTCCGTATAATTTCTTTGCAATTTTCTTTCTAAGAACCAATTGACTTCGAAAAATTTCAAAAGCAGGGGTCTTTTCATTGAAACCCCTCAGAATGATATCGGTCGATGGATTCAAGGGATAACTTACCGAAAAATTGCCAAAATCATATTTCTCATCAGCGAAATCATAGCCAAAACTCTCAACAGTAATAGGTTTTGGTTCTTGACTATAACCTTGAAATACAAAAAGGATGAAAATAAACGCTATGCATAATTGTATCGGCCTCAAAGCGGTAATTTGACCTTTAAGTTAAGAACTAAACAATGATGCCCAGCTGGATTTAGACAAATTTAACAGCAACGAAACTGCTTATTTTAACGTGAATAATGGATAAGCCATCCGAAGCCGGAAATTATATTTCCCTGACCCTGAAGGGTAATAATTTCCTGAATTTCAGATATTTTTTGAGGATTTTTCTTCCCTTCAGGGTATGGGGAAAAGAAAAATCAGACGATTTCGCTTATCCATCATTCAAAGTTATTTAGAAGTCTGATATTGCTTTTTAAAAGGTCGGATGATCAATCTGGCCTCTCGGTCAAATTTGATGTAATTGTAGACCCAGTTGATAAACACCACCACTCGGTTTCTAAAGCCGATCAAAAAGAAAAGGTGTACAAACATCCAAACAAACCAGGCAAAAACCCCTTGAAATTTGAACCGTTTTAAATCGGCCACGGCTTTGTTGCGGCCTATGGTGGCCATACTGCCCTTATCGTGATATTCAAAGGCTTTCAATTTTTTTCCTTCAAGCATTCGTACCAGATTGTCACCCAAATTATCGCCCTGTTGCATGGCCGGCTGTGCCATCATCGGATGCCCTTTTGGATGTTTCTCAGTACTCATACAGGCCACATCACCAATAGCAAAGATGTGTTCAAAACCTTCCACCTGATGGTACGGGTTCACTTTCAGACGGTGGCCAAAAGTACAGAGCTCTGTCGCATCCAACCCTTTTACAGAAGCAGCCTTGACACCAGCTGCCCACACCACGGTTGCCGTTTCAAAAGAAACATCCCTGTCAGTGGTCACCAAATTGCCATCATAGCCGGTCACCCTGATATTTTTCCAAACGTTAACCCCCAAGCCTTCCAGAAAATCCTCAGCCTTTTTTGAGGCGATTTCACTCATGGCGGGCAACAATCTATCCCCGCCCTGCACCAAATTGATCTGTGCCCTTCGCGTATCAAGATCGGGGTAATCTTTGGGAAGAATCCCTTTTTTGATTTCTGCCAGTGCACCAGCCAGTTCAACTCCCGTTGGGCCACCGCCCACAATCACAAAGTTCATCAGCGCATCGCGATCGTGAAGGTCGTCGGTCAACAAGGCCTGTTCGAAGTTTTCAAGAATAAGGCTACGAAGATTCAACGATTGTGGAATCGTCTTCATGGCCATACTGTTTTTTTCGATGGATTCATTGCCAAAAAAATTCGTCTCTGAACCCGTCGCCACGACCAGATAGTCAAATTTCAAATCCCCGATGTTGGTGCTGACCAGATTTTTTTCGATATCAACATTCAAAACCTCGGCCAAACGGAAGTAAAAATTGGGGTAGCCCTGTAACACTTTTCGTATGGGATATGCTATGGAGTCAGGTTCCAATCCTCCTGTGGAAACTTGATACAAAAGCGGTTGAAATGTGTGATAGTTATGTCGGTCAAGAAGAACGACCTGTAACTCTTTCTTGCTCAGTTTTTTGGCAAGGGAGATGCCTCCGAAACCCCCACCAATAATCACAACTCTGGGAAAACTCGATTGTGGTATGTTCATTAGCTATTGTTAGAAGTGCAAATTTACGATTTAACACAAGGGCAAAACGCATTTTCGCCAACAGATTTTAGTATATTCGAATGACAACCAAAATGAGTACCATGCACAAATTTATTACAACCACAGTCTTCACTTTGTTGGCCATTTGGTCAATCACCGCACAAAGCAATAAAAAAGAAGTTCTCGAACGGCTTGACACAAAAAAAGAACAATATGCTTCAATAGCCCTTAAAATCTGGGATTTGGCAGAAATGGGCTATTTAGAGGAAAAAAGCGCTGCCCTTCTTCAAAAAACGCTGTCAGAACAAGGGTTTTCCATTAAAAAAGGAGTTGCTGAAATTCCCACGGCCTTCATTGCGGAATACGGATCAGGATACCCTGTGATTGCCATTCTGGGCGAGTTTGACGCCCTGCCGGGACTTTCCCAAGAAGCGGTGCCCGAGAAAAAATCTGCAGGCGGGGAAGCTGGTCATGCCTGTGGGCATCATTTATTCGGAACGGCATCTACGGCAGCGGCAATTGCCGTAAAGGATTGGATGACCAAAACCAACCAGCAAGGTACCATCCGTTTTTATGGATGCCCAGCGGAAGAAGGCGGTGGTGCCAAAGTCTACATGGCCCGTGAAGGACTTTTTGATGATGTTGACGTGGCATTGCATTGGCATCCAGGTTCGCAAAATGCTGCAAGTGCTGCAGCAGCCTTGGCGAATATCTCGGCCAAGTTTCGATTTCATGGCATTTCTGCACATGCCGCCGGAGCACCCCAAATGGGCCGGTCGTCATTGGATGGTGTTGAAGCCATGAATATGATGGTCAACATGATGCGTGAACACATTCCCCAAGAAGCCCGTATTCATTATGTCATCACCGATGGGGGAAAAGCTCCGAATGTGGTACCCGATTTTGCAGAGGTCTATTATTATGCCCGTCACAATCGTCGTGACGTCGTCAGAAACATCTTTGAACGCATTGTTAAGGCTGCGGAAGGGGCCGCCATGGGTACAGGCACCACCATGGATTATGAATTGGTCAACGGCGTTCATGAACTACTGCCCAACCTTACCCTGCAACAGTTGGTGCACGATAACCTTTCAAAGATTGGTGGCATCACCTATTCTGAAGAAGAGAGAAAGTTTGCAGACCAAATCGCTGTGAGCTTAGGGCAAGAAAATGCCAACGAAGAACGGGCAAAAAGTGTACAGCCCTATAAAGAAGAAGCCCGTGCTTATGGTTCGACCGATGTGGGTGATGTCAGTTTCGTCGTGCCCACCGTTGGTTTCAGCACCGCAACATGGGTGCCCGGCACTCCTGCCCATAGCTGGCAGGCCGTTGCCGCCGGGGGTACTTCCATCGGTGTGAAAGGCATGATGGTCGCTGCAAAAACCTTGACCGCCACTGCCATTGATTTGTTTCAAAAAACAGATTTGGTAAAAAAGGCCAAAACGGAGTTTGAAGAACGAAGGGGTTCAGATTTCGCGTATCAGCCATTGTTGGGAGATCGTCCGCCAGCGTTGGATTATCGAAAGTAATGGTAGAGTTTAGAAGAATAAATATTTTCGTTACCGCTTACTGTTCACCGGCTACCGACTACTGAAATGTAACAAAAACACCATTTTCACTACCAATAGAACAACCAATCTACCAACTGATACGTGACCAAAGAACTGGAACATCGTTTTGTGACCGAGCTTGAGAACAACCAAAATATTGTTCATAAGGTCTGTAGCCTGTATACCAACAACCGTGATGCACACAATGACCTGTTTCAAGAGATAACGATTCAACTTTGGAAAGCCTATCCGAAATTTCGGGGCGACTCAAAGTTCAGTACTTGGATGTACCGCGTGGCCTTGAACACGGCGATTACCTTGTACCGAAAATCGAAAAGAAGGGTTCAGACCCAAGATTATGACTCCGTAATTTTCAAGATCAAAGCCGACGAATATGATGATACCCAAGAGCGGCAACTCAAATTGATGTATGATGCAGTGAGGCAATTGGGCGATATTGACAAGGCCTTGGTGTTCTTATACCTTGAGGATAAAGATTATACCGAAATTGCTGAAACACTGGGTATCACGGAGGTCAATGCGCGGGTCAAAATGAACCGTATCAAAAACAAACTAAGAACCATATTAAATCCGTAGATATGGCGATGGACGAACTGGAATTATTGAAAAAAGACTGGCAGAAAAAAGAAGGACATCTGCCAAAACTCAGCTACGAGGAAATCTACAAGATGCTGAGAAAAAAATCGTCTTCAATTGTCAGGTGGATTTTCTACATCAGCATTATTGAATTTGTTTTTTGGATTGCCATCAATAGAATTCCGTTGGGTGATGAAGAAAGTAGACTGACAGACGGGGCATTTTCAAAAACGCTATTGGTATCACTAGAGGTTCTCAGCTATGTGATCCTTGCCTATTTTATCTTCAAATTTTATAGCAACTACAAGAAAATAAGTGTCACAGACTCCGCGAGGGATTTGATGAAAAACATCATCATCACGCGAAAGACCGTGATGACCTATGTCTGGATCAGCTTAGGCCTTTTTGCTGCATCCATGCTTTTGGTGTTCATACAGGTGGTATTTTTTAATCCAAACTATTCAGAGGTCACAGAGCAAGTGGCACAGGCCAATAGCCCCATTCTAATGTGGATTTTGATTTTTCTGGCCCTGTTCGCAACCATCGCGATGTTTGTTGGGCTGCTCTGGCTATTCTATCGTTTGCTCTATGGAATATTGCTAAAACGCCTGCGGATGAATTATAAAGAGCTTAGAAATCTTGAGGTTTAGCTATCCCCTTTATAGCTATACTGCCTTTTTTTATGATCCTTTTCATATTCTGCCAGTTCCTCTTCTGGAATGACATGTAAAAATGAGGGATGCTGCTCAATGGCATATTCAAGCTTTTCAATAATCTGTTCGACAGATTCGTTGTCATAATCAATTTCAAGGGGTTCTTTGATTTGCATCGATTGTAAAATTCCTTTTTTCTTGATGTACAGCCCCTTTTTGTCAAAAGACCTTCGAAATCCGTCAATGACCACGGGTACCACAATGGGTTTGTATCGTTTGATGATATGGGCCGTACCCTTTCTGAGCGGTTTCCACGGGGTGGTCGTACCCTGTGGAAAGGTGATGACCCAACCATCATTCAACGCGGTACCAATGTTGGTAATGTCACTGAACTTTACCTGTCGGTTCACGTCTTCACCGCCGGCCCGCCATGTACGCTCAATGCTGATAGAGCCGACATAGGCCAAAACCTTGGTCAACAGGCTTTTTTTCATGGTCTCTTTAGCCGCAACGTAGTAAATGTTCAGCTTGGGCCGCCACAGATATCCAATATTTTTGATACTGTCTTCACGACCACTGAGACTGGCGTTGAATACGTGAAACATGGCCACTACATCGGCAAAATAGGTCTGGTGGTTGCTGACAAATAGTACATTTTTATCAGGTAGTTCGCGAATAATCTCAGAGCCCTCAATCTGTAAATTGTTGAACTGTTTGTACCGCGAATGGGTTATCAGGCCCAAAATACGTATCAGCCATTTTTTAAGAAATAAGTTATGGCCGAAAGGATTTTTTTTAAAAATTCCCATTATGATAAGTTGCTGGGCTAATATACAAAACAGGGGTCAAAGCACTTGACGCAACAGCTGCTTGATTTCACTCAACATCATTGCCGTTGCACCCCAGACCACAAATCCGTTTAAATTGAAGGCCGGAACCTTTACATTTTGAGCATAAGAAGTCGAGATTTGCTGGGTCATAAGATTGCTTTCATCCAAAAAATCATCGAATCGTACCTCGACCAATTGTTGTACCTCGGCTGTGTCGATTACAAATTTTTTTGGGTTGGCGTACAAGCCCAGAAATGGGGTGACTAAAAAATTGCTCGGTGGAATGTAGACATCGCTCAACTCGGCAACTACCTCAACCGCATCGGGGCTCACCCCAACTTCTTCATGGGTTTCCCGAAGTGCCGTCTGCACAAGGTTTTCATCAGATTGCTCCATCTTCCCCCCGGGAAAACCAATTTGGTTTGAATGCACCCCGGGATACTCATTTCTATGGATGAGCAACAAACGGGTCATTTTTTCCCCATCGGGATAAAATAGTGCCATCACCCCTGCCCTTTTGGCATCCTTTGCTTTCAATCTGGCTTCTTTGATCAATTTTCTGCGGAAAGGAGGTACCATTTCAAAATGGGCGTCCATCCCCGAAAGGGGCAGATTTTTTATTTTTACGACATTCTTTCTAAAATTTTCAAATTTCATGCAAAACAGCATTCAAGCAATCATTGCAAGTATAGTATTAATTTTTTTTGTGGGATGTGGCGAAAAATCCACTAAAAAGGAAACCGAAGAAAATGCAAAAACAACAACGGAGAAAAAAGATTCCTTGGTTTCCAATCCAAAAAATACTCCTGAAAAAAAAGAGGAAGCTTTTCGTTTGAATGAAGAAAACGCCATTGATTTCTTTTTCAATTATGCAGATACACTAAAACAAAACAAGGTCAAGATTACCACGAATATGGGCAGTTTTACGGTACAGCTTTATGATAACGTGCCCTACCACAAGGCCAATTTTATCTATTTGACCCGAAAGGGATATTTCAATGACACCCAATTTCATCGTGTGGTAAAGGATTTTATTATTCAGGGAGGAAATTCGGATGACAAAAAAACTGCGAACAAACGCGGAAAAATAGGCCGTTATCTGCTTCCACCGGATGGCAAAAAAGGATATCGCCATCATCGGGGCACCATTTCAATGCCCAGTAGCGAACGTGACAATCCACATAAACTGGCCTCGCCCTATGAGTTTTTCATTGTGGTGACACGTCCGGGCTCGTACCACTTGGATGGAAATTATACGCCTTTCGGCAGGGTCATCGAAGGAATGGATGTCGTTGATGCCATCAACAACGTGCCTGTAGGTGATGGTGATTGGCCGTACCAAAATGTTTGGATTGAAAAGGCGGAAGCGTTGTAGGTTAATGGTTAATGAAAAAAATGACTTTTTTGGAATTTTACCTAAAAATGTTGTTTCGCAGAGTTTCACCGAGATTCGCCATAAGCTAAACGCCTTACGCTATACGCTTCCTATATTTCTGATTCCGTACCTCGTACTTCAAAAGACACGAATTTCACGAATTATCACAAATTGAATTTGAACTTACCTGTAAATATTCGGCAGACGAAGCCCGAACTTAACGGCCAATAAGCGAAGGCCGATAACGATGATGATGCCCGCGATATATGCGTAAGCCTCGGGCACCGAGAATTTCAATAGCAAAAAATAGGAAGCAGCACCCAAAATACAGGCCGTTGCATAGATTTCCTTTCTAAAGATCACGGGAATTTCATTACACAGAATATCACGAATCACCCCGCCGAAACTGGCGGTTATGGTGCCCAAAGCAATGCACATGACGGGTAACAATTCGGCTTGCAGTCCTTTTTCTACCCCAACCATGGTGTACAACCCGATACCGATAGTATCGAACATAAACAGCGATTTTCGAAAGTGTTTGAGCTTGCCTGAAAAAATAATGGCAAAGGTTGCTGTGGTTAAAATGGTGATGACATACGTGAGGTCACGCATCCATACCACTGGTGTGTTCCCAATCAGTAAATCTCTTAGCGTGCCACCGCCAATGGCGGTCACAAAACCAATTATAATGACACCAAAAAGGTCAAGCCTTTTATCCATCGCAATCAAAACGCCCGAAATGGCAAAGGCGACGGTGCCCAGTATGTCGATGACCTCGTAGAAAAGCATTTTTTTGGATGTTTATTTCAGATGTTTTGGAAAATCCATCCGACCCCCCAAAACCCTGACGATGAAAATTCCCGTATCCTTTTTGTGATAGAAAATGACATGCGATTTATATCGATATTTTAGTAACATCTGATTTTTTACTGCAACATATCTTTTTCCAAGCTCTGGGTCATTGGCCAATTCTCGAAGTATGGTTTTGAGGCCCTGGGCATATTTTAATGCCTGGGACTCGCCAAAATTTTCAACAGTATAGGTTGCAATCGACTTGATATCCGATTTTGCCCTTGCACTGATGACATACTTAGCCTTTGGCATGATGTTCTTTGATGGCTTCTTCCCAGATGCTGTCTACGGTGGCATCCGTTGGCCCGCTTTCCATGCCGTCTATAAGTGCATCATTTAAATCCACGATACGCTTTCTGCGTTCTTGGTCTTTCCGGATGATATCCCTTATATACTCACTATCATTGGTATAAAACCCTTGTTCTATCAAACTTTTTACAAAGGCATCTTGCTGTTCGGTAAATGTTATTGATTTTCTAATAGTTCCCATAATGAACCAATATTAATAATAATGGTGCAATTTATTTGTTTTTTATAGGATGCACAAGAATCCTTTTCTAATTTTACAAACTATTCCATAAAGTTTCACAGAACAACAATTAACTAAACTCTTCAACTCCTAAACCGTTTTTGGATACGAATTTCACAGATTATCATGTTTTTTTGCACACTTATTTCTTTATTAACATTGTTTTCAAATCATTGTATTTTCAAATCAAATTGCATTTGGAATTGACACTTGCGCTTGAACTTGACACTTGAACCTCTTCACATCTTCTGCGTATAATAATTATAGTCTTTCAGCACGGTATCCAAATACTCTCGATCATACAGATTGGAATTGGTCTGCAAAATACTGTCCACCTTCACCCGAAGTGCTGTCAATGTTTTAAAATCATTGCTCCTTCGGGCGATATGATAGGTTTCTTTAATGAGACGAACATCCTTGTCGGTCAACAATGTCACATTGGTGAAAATAGGTTCGTATTTTTCTTCGACTTCCTCCAAAATGGTGTGGGTGACCTTGACTTTATTCTTTGTGGATATCACAACGGTGCCTGCAGCGGCATCCCCCAAGCGTTGTCGTCGTTCAGTGAAAAGAATGGTCAATAAGCCCACAGAACCAAAGAAGAGCCAAATATCAACGAGACGAAGCATCCAACGTACGAGATAATTGCTCCAATGAACCGGGGTGCCATCCAATCGTACCACCCGCATCCGCAACAACATTTTCCCAACAGTGCGTCCGTTAAAAATACTGTGCATCAAGAGACTGTAAAACATGGCGGGCAGAAATATGAGGGCGACGAGTCCGCGCTGTGTCCACCGGTCCTCATAGACATATCCGATGGCATCACCAATCGTATCGACAAGCAATGCATAGAGATAGAGAATAAAGCCATCAATCAAAAAAGCGACGATTCGCTCACCGATGCTGACGATTTTATAATCTAGGTTGACATTTTGCGTTGTATTGATTTGAAGGTTGCCCATTAAGCACTACTTTTAAATTTCAGAGGAATAGATTTATGCGCGAAGCCGCCTTTGTCAAGCAAAATAAGGAAAAATGGATAGCATTTGAAAAGGCTATCAACCTTGGCTCAAAAACCGACCCAGACGAACTGGCCGACGGCTACATTCAATTGACCAACGACTTGGCCTACGCACAGACCTATTACGCTGAAAGCAAGACTTTATTGTATCTAAACGCACTGGCCTCACAGGCACACCAAAAAATCTACAAGAACAAAAAAGAGAGCCGTAACCGTATTTTGGACTTTTGGGGCCATGAGTTCCCATTGTTTTTTAGGCAATATCACAAGACACTCGGTATCTCTTTTTTGATATTTATCGTGGCTGTGGCCATTGGTTCGATTTCAGCCTTGAACGATTCCACTTTTGTACGATTGATTTTGGGCGATGCCTATGTGAACGAAACCTTAAACAATATTGCCAACGGCGACCCCACGGCCATCTATAAAAGTGGCAGTGAAATCGGGTCTTTTTTGGGCATTACCATCAATAACATCCGTGTCGCCTTTCTGGCCTTTGCCTTTGGGGTCATTACCAGTATCGGCACGGCCTATATTTTGTTCAGCAACGGGGTGATGTTGGGTGCCTTTATCACCTTTTTCTATACCCAAGGCGTATTTTTTGAAGCCAACAAGCAAATTTGGCTGCACGGTACCATTGAAATATCCGTGATTATTGTCGCAGGTTGTGCAGGGCTGATTATGGGCAACAGCATCTTGTTTCCAAAGACCTATTCAAGAAGGGTGTCGTTTATGAAGGGTGCCAAAGATGGCCTCAAAGTAGTGGTTAGTACCCTACCCTTCTTCATCATTGCCGGATTTATCGAGGGATTCATCACCCGATACTCCAATATGCCCAACTGGCTGGCCTTTACCATTATCTGGTCCTCATTGACCCTGATTGTTTTTTATTATTTGATTTACCCCATATTGTTACACAAGATTCATGCAGAAAAAATACATCGAGCTCAGGATCAACCGTGATTTTGGCGATATCATCACCACCTATTTTGATTTCTTCAAGCAGAACATCAAAAAATTCACCAATGTCTTTATCAGTTACAATGGTGTCTTTTTGGTCGGTCTTTTGATTGCGAGCTACCTTTTGGTTTCTGGGTTTATTGGTTTTATCGCCCACGAGAACAATCCGGGAAGCTTTGGGGCTGCAGCACCGTTGGACACAAAATACACCATTTACATGATTGCGGGCGGCATCGTTTTCTTTGTCATTTTTCTGATGGTCGGTGTATTGAACTACAGCTTGGCAAGCAGCTACATGATTCGTTACGAAGAGACCCAAGGGTTTGATTTTGAAAAGAAATCCGTTTGGGAGCATACCAAAAGTCGGTTGGGTAGCACCATTGTTTTTCTACTGCTACTGATTTTGGTGTTTTTTGGCTTTATGATTGTGGCCATCATCTTGGCCTTCATTCCACTGTTAGGATTGTTTGCGCAATACATCATCCAATACTTTATGATGTCATGGCTCGGGGTTTCTTATTTTACCATGATGAGGGAGAACAAAGGAGTAACCGATTCTTTGGGACAAGGATGGAGTTTGGTCACGGGCAATTTTTGGAAAGCCGTGGGCGTCAACTTTGTCATGGGACTGTTGTTGAGTATTTTGCTGTTGTTGGCACTGACCATTCCGGGAGTACTTATCGGCATTTACACCTTTCATGTGGTGGAAAATAATGTGGATTATGCCTCATCCATCGTGGCAACTGTCATTTACACTCTGGGCACCTGTCTCTTTCTGGTCATCAGCGTGTACGGCCAATGCCTCACCCAATTTGTCAACGGAATCTTATACTATTCCCTCCACGAGAAAACCTACAACCTGAACACCCGAAGTAAAATCGAACAAATAGGAGGTACTTCAGAGTGAGACTTTTACCGTGCTACATCTTCGTTTTCTTTTTCTCGGTTGGATTTTGCCAAGCAGACAACGATACCATTCCAAAAGATACGACCTCACCACTGGTCGAGCGGAAACTTCCTGATAATTTAAACGAAAAATACCAAGGCGAGGAATTCGACTATGATGTAAAGACGGGGGAGGCCCAAAACCTATTGGCACGTTTTTTCAACTGGTTAGGTCGGGTGCTGAACAATACATTCGGAATCGATGTTCCGCCAGGGGCGTTCAAAGTGATTGAAATCATTGTCTACATCCTAATGGGGGCCTTGGTCATTTTTCTACTGGTTCGTGTGCTAGTGAATGAACGGTTCAACTCCATCTTTACAAAAAAGGCGAAATCCATTATCGATATAGACTTATCCGAACAGCACATTGAAAATATTGATTTGGATGAACTCTTGAACGAAGCACTACAGCAAAAAGAATACCGTCTGGCCATACGCTATCAATTTCTAAAGATTTTGAAACGGTTATCGGAAAAAAACATCATCGATTGGCATTTTGAAAAAACGAACAGTGATTACCAACAAGAAATTGAGAGGCCCGATGTAAAGGCCCGGTTCAGAGAGGTCGCCTATATCTACGATTATATCTGGTACGGCGAGCAAGACATCGATGGTCGAAAATACAGAGCCGCTGATTCACTGTTCGCGGTACTCACCAATACGCTAAGGGACTAGATGGATAAAAAGTCAAAAATCATATTGGGCATTTTTTGCATAGCGGTCGTTGCCATTATCGTAACCGAAATCGTGCGCCCCAAACCCATCAATTGGCGGCCTTCGTACACGGCAACCGATAAAATTCCCTTTGGTTGTTTTGTGCTGTACAGTGAACTGGGGAATCTGTTTCAAAATCACGATATAAAAACCGTTGAAGAAAGTGTATACGACATGATGACCAAACGTGATTCGCTTGAAAAATCAAATTATTTGCTAATCAACAACTACATTTATTTTGATGACCAAGAGAGCTTTCAATTGCTCGATTATGTCGGTCAGGGCAATACCGTATTTATTGCGACCAACCAATTGCACGGTATTTTGGCCGACACCCTGAATGTGTATACCTCAGCCGATTATGGCATTCGGGAGGATACGCTCTCACTGGACTTGACCCATCCCAAATTCTCAAATGCTTCCTTCGAGTATGCAAGGGGAATGAACAAATGGCGGTTCACCAGTGTCGATACCGCCAACACCACCATTTTGGGCCATGTCAATTATGTGTGGGAAGACCCATTGGCACAAAAACCGGATGAGAAGCGACGTTATCCGAATTTTATCAAGACCACATTTGGCAAGGGTACATTCTACTTGAGCGCTGCTCCGGAAGCATTTTCAAACTATTACATGCTCAGGGGCAATGATGCCTATGTGGAGCATGCTTTTTCGTACCTACAGAACAAACCTTATCTCTATTGGGATGGTTACAAAAAGTCGGGGCGGGCGGTCATCGATTCCCCCATGCGATTTGTGCTCAACCAAGCTGCTTTAAAATGGACGTATTACCTCACCATGGTCGGGCTTTTGTTGTTCGTAATTTTCAGGGCCAGGCGTGAGCAGCGCATCATCCCCATAATCGAACCCCTGAAAAATTCATCCGTGGAATTTGCCCAGACCGTCGGGGCGCTCTACCACCAGAACAAAGATTTTACGGACATCGTCAACAAAAAACTGAATTATTTTTTCGAATATTTGAGAAGTCGCCATTATGTCGACACCAATCAACCCATTGAAAAATTGATTCCCGAATTGGCGGCCAAATCTGGAAAAAGTGTGGAGGAGACTAAAAATCTCATGGAGTACATCCACCATCTTAAAAACAAAAGCGTACACAGTGAGACCGAAAGCATCGAGCTGAGCAAAAAAATATACAAATTCAAACACTGAACATGGAAGAACAGAACCCACAAGACGAATCGCTGCAATTCAATTCACGGATTGATTTAAGCAAATTGCAAGAAGCCGTGACCAAAATCAAAAACGAATTGGGCAAGGTCATCATCGGGCAGCAGAACATGATTGAGCTGCTTGTCATTTCCATTTTGGCCGATGGCCATTCATTGATTGAGGGTGTGCCTGGTGTGGCCAAAACCGTCACGGCCAAGCTTTTGGCCAAGACCATGAACGTTGATTTCAGCAGAATACAATTTACGCCCGATTTGATGCCCAGTGATATTTTGGGCACCTCGGTGTTCAATGTGAAGACCTCAGAATTTGAGTTCAAAAAAGGGCCATTGTTCGCCAATATCATTCTCATCGATGAAATCAACCGTGCCCCTGCCAAGACACAAGCAGCACTTTTCGAGGCGATGGCAGAACGACAAATCACCATTGATGGACTCGAATTTGATATGAAACCGCCCTTTTTGGTGTTTGCCACCCAAAACCCTGTAGAACAGGAAGGTACCTATCGCCTACCTGAAGCGCAACTGGACCGTTTTCTGTTCAAGATCAATGTGGAATACCCCTCATTGGAAGAGGAAATCAGAATATTGGAATCCAAGCACGAACAGAAGAATGCCGACCCTGAAGAACTGATAAAATCAGTGCTAACCGCAAAACAGATTGCGGAGTACCAAAAGACCATTAAAGAGGTTATTGTTGAAGACAATCTCATGAAATACATCGCAAGTATTGTCAACAATACCCGCACCAATGCCAATCTCTATTTGGGGGCATCGCCAAGGGCTTCCATCGCTTTGATGGATGCCTCAAAAGCCATGGCAGCCATCAACGGCCGTGATTTTATCACGCCCGACGATATCAAAAAAGTGGCCTATCCGATTCTGGGCCATCGGGTCATTTTGACCCCGGAACGTGAAATGGAAGGTTTTACCACCGAAAAAGTGGTACAGCAGATTGTGGAGGGGATTGAGGTACCTCGATAGACGTGAGACGTTAGATGTAATTCATGAAAAACTATTTTCTACTAAGCGGGACGATCATATTTCTTTTAATTGGATGCACTGAGAAAAAACCATCCCGTACCAAAATGGTAAAACAATATTATGAAGCATTCGATATGTCAGATTTTAATACCATGAGAACGTTGTTGAACGATAGCATTTCGATTACTTCAGGAGATTATGTGACAACGTATTCGCATACAAGTTTTTATGAGTTTTTTAAATGGGATTCCGTTTTAAGAACTAGAAAAAAATTACTAAATGTAGAAAGCTCTGATAATGATATCCTTGCAACTGTGTCGTATAGCTCAATGCGATATGAATTTCTAAAGAACAATCATTTGACGTGCCAATACAAAATCAATTTTAAAGAAGATAAGATTTCAAGCTTTGAAGAGCTTGATTGCCCGAACGCCGATTGGCAAGTCTGGGAAAAGCAAGTGAATTCATTGGTGGAATGGACCAAGACCCATCATCCTGAACTGGACGGTTTTATATATGATTTGACCATGCAAGGTGCCTTGAATTACTTAAAGGCAATGGAACTATATAAAAATAGAGAAATCGATTTGTAACAACGTTTGGAAGTATGAAGCGTGTCACACTGAGCGCAGTCGAAGTGAGAAACCAGAAACTTGAAATGGATAACCAATTAACCATTAACCCAATAGCCATTAACTAAGCGTAGCGAACAGTGAAGCGACTTTTCCGACATACCTTTCTTCAAAAACGATTCTTTATCGTGCTTGTCTCGCTTATCGTAGGGTTTCTTGCGGCCTATTTCTTGAACAATCTTTTTGGCGTTTTTAAGATTCTGTTCTTTCTGTTTGTGCTACTGTTCATTGTGGATTTTTTATTGCTTTATGGTTCCAAAGGGCAAATCGTTGGCAAACGTCTAGTACCTGATAAATTGTCGAATGGGGATGAAAATCCCATTACGATTGAAGTGGCCAATGAATATCTATTTACAGCAACAGTAAAAATCATTGATGAACTGCCGTTTCAATTCCAGAAAAGGGATTTTGGTCTCAAAAGCCAATTGAATTCCGGGGAAATCAAAAACTACGCTTACGAGCTGCGCCCCACGGAACGTGGTGTCTATTCCTTTGGGAACCTGAATGTTTTTGCCTCATCCCCTATCGGATTCATCGCCCGAAAATATGTGTTTGACGGTGCCTACGAGGTGCCTGTGTATCCCTCCTTTTTGCAATTGCGCAAATATGATTTGATGGCCTTTACGAATCGCCTGTTTCAATACGGCCTGAAGAAAATCCGTCGTATCGGCCACACTATGGAGTTTGAACAAATCAAGGAGTATGTTCGGGGCGATGACATCCGCAACATCAACTGGAAGGCCACGGCCAAAAAAAGCCAGTTAATGGTCAATCAATACCAAGACGAGAAATCGCAGCCCATCTATTCCGTCATCGATAAGGGGCGGGTCATGAAAATGCCGTTTGAGGAATTGAGCTTATTGGATTATGCCATCAATGCCACGTTGGTCATTAGCAACATTGCCATAAAAAAGCACGACAAGGCGGGCATGTTTGCCTTTAGCAACAAAATCGAGAATAGGGTCGTGGCGGAGCGGAGAAGCTCTCAGATGAACCTGATTTTGGAAACGCTCTACAACCTACACACCGATTTTGTGGAGAGCGATTTCAGTCGCCTGTACGTTGACATCAAACGGAACATCAACCAACGTAGTCTGTTGCTGCTCTACACCAATTTTGAGACCTTAGATGCACTGCACCGTCAAATGGGTTACCTACAGGCCTTGGCCAAACAACATTTGCTGGTCGTCATCTTTTTTGAAAATACGGAACTCAACCATTTCGCTGAGAAAAAGGCCGAAAACGTGCGCCAAATCTTTGAGCAGACCATTGCTGAAAAGTTTATTTACGAAAAGAAATTGATTGTCAACGAACTTAGAAAACACGGCATTCAGACCATTTTGACCAAACCACAGGACTTGACCATCAATACCATCAACAAATATTTGGAAATCAAGGCACGGGGGCTACTCTAAACCCAGCTTCAAATGCTGCGAAAGCCCTAGACTTGACAGTGAGGGCAACGATTTATTTTGCGATGCCAAAACATCAGAATTTTGCCCTGTAGGATATTGAAAAGTTATCTCAGCTTCTGCTTCTTTTCGTTCTCTTCGTTTCTTGTTTCGCTTGTGGTCGGTAAAAAGGTCGATGGTCACCCCGACCGTTACCCCACCGAGAATGGTGGCCAACAGGTCATCATTGTCCCAACCATTTTCGCGTTGCCCCGAATCAATGGCTTCTTTGCCTAGACCGACCAGCGTAGCGCCGCCAACAGCCCCTGCAAAGGTCCAAAAGCGATTGCCATCGGAGACATTTTTGGCAATACCTGCTCCAGCAAGGCCAAAAAGATTGCCACCTAAAAAGTGTAGGGCCTTATCACGTTCTAGTTGCGAAAAGCCATTAAAGGCCACTAAAAGGCAAAAGATGGTGATTGTTGGTTTCATGTTTGCCAAAGGTAAAAAATGAACTCAGCAACAAACATTTATTCGATAAACTGCAAGTTTTAGTAATTCGTACTGGTTTTGTAGAAATTTGGGTATAAAAATGTATTTCTGTTCCACCTAGAGTAGTTAAATAATAAGCTTTAATCTGCGCGACATTGTTGCGTCACATGGTAAAGCCAGTCGATTTGAACCACCCCCAACCATAAGGACAGTCGCCAAAAGAAAAAACACTACCTTTTGACACATCATTGAATCCCTCTAAAATGAAAACCAACATCCTCTTTTTTATCCTTGCAACTATCGCATTCCAGATCAGTGGACAAGAAACTGCTTCAACAGACGCTTCTAAAATCAAAAAAGGGTTGGTGAAAGTGGCGATACTATATCCAAATAGTGACGATGCGACCTTTGATATAGCCTATTATGCTGAAAAGCACATGCCTATGGTGGCCGACTTATTTGGTGAGGCTTTACGGCATTACGCTATTGATAAGGGAGTGGCGGGCCGAACGCCTGAGGAGCCCATACCCTACGTGGCGGTTGGCTATTTTTATTTTGACCAACTTTCTGATTACGAGAATGCCTTTGGGGCCAACGCGGAGAAAATTCTGGGTGATATTCCGAACTATACCAACATTCAACCTGTTGTTCAAATCAGTGAGGTAGTGCGCTGACCATTACAGGATGTTTACAGCTTTTTTGGTCTCTTCAAACTCAGCGACCATTTCTTCAAGAATTTGGGCGGCTGGTTTGATATCATGGATTAAGGCGGAGACCTGGCCGATTTCAAGTTCACCTTCGTCCAAATCCCCCTCAAACATCCCTCTTTTGGCGCGGGCACGGCCCAAAAGTTGCACCAATTCTTCTTTTGAAGCTCCGTTAGTGTAGGCCTGTTGCACATCGTGGTAAAACTTATTTTTGAGCAACCGCACCGGGGCCAATTCTTTTAACGTCAAATGGGTGTCGCCCTCTTTGGCTTTGACCACTTCATTTTTGAAGTTGATATGTGACGAGGCTTCAGGACTCGCCACAAAACGGCTGCCCACCTGCACCCCATCGGCTCCCAAGACCATGGCAGCCAACATTTGCCTGCCCGTGGCAATGCCTCCGGCGGCAATCAAGGGAATATCCAGCTGTTCTCGAACCGCGGGAATCAACACTAGGGTGGTCGTCTCATCACGCCCGTTGTGCCCCCCCGCCTCAAAGCCTTCGGCCACGACGGCATCCACTCCAGCTTCTTGGGCTTTCAATGCAAACTTGACACTGCTGACCACATGCACCACCGTAATGCCTTTTTCCTTTAAATGGGCTGTCCATGTTTTAGGATTGCCTGCGGAAGTGAACACGATGTTCACCCCTTCATCGACAATGATTTGCATCAGTTTATCAATATCGGGATAGAGCATCGGAACGTTCACCCCAAAAGGCTTGTCCGTTGCCTTTTTACATTTTTGGATATGCTCCAGCAAAACTTCTGGATACATACTGCCCGCACCCAAAAGTCCAAGTCCGCCCGCATTGGAGACCGCCGAGGCCAGACGCCAACCGCTGGCCCAGACCATGCCTGCCTGCACGATTGGGTATTGAATATTAAAAAGTTTGGTGATTCTGTTGTTCTGCATATCGCTAAGATATGACTCCTGAACCAATCAACTCATCATCGATATACCATGCCACGAATTGCCCTTCGGTGATGGCAGATTGTTTTTCGTCAAAATCCACAAAAAGACCTCCCTCAACCTTATAAAGTGTTGCTTTTTGCAAGGGCTGTCGATAACGTATCCGTGCTTTGACCTGCATGGTTTCATCCACATTAAGCTCAAGGTCTTCACGTACCCAATGCAGTCCATCCTCTTTCACAAAAAGGGTGCGGCGCAACAGACCGGGATGATTTTTGCCCTGCCCAGTGTAGATCACATTTTCATCCACATCGGTATCGATGACAAAAAGGGGTTCCTTAGTACCGCCCACATCAAGGCCTTTTCGCTGCCCAATGGTAAAATAGTGGGCCCCTTGGTGTTCGCCGACCACTTTTCCATCTGAAACGGAATACACCGGCTTTTCTGCCTGATGCATCAATTCCTCAGATTTATTGTCAAAACTGGTCGCTCCATTTGCGTATTGCGGAGCATCCGCAGGAACCTCAACGATTATCCCTTTTTTGGGTTTCAGCTTTTGCTGTAGAAAGTCAGGTAACCGCACCTTTCCGATAAAGCATAGTCCTTGGGAATCTTTTTTATCCGCAGTGACCAAATTATTATCCGCCGCTATCTTGCGAACCTCTGGTTTGGTCAACTCCCCAATCGGGAATAATGTTTTTGACAATTGTTCTTGTGACAACTGGCACAAAAAATAAGACTGGTCCTTATTGCCATCGACTCCCGAAAGCAGTTGGTAGGTTTTGCTTCCATCGGTATTTTCGATGGTTCCCTTTCGGCAATAATGGCCTGTGGCGACGTAATCGGCCCCCAAATCCAACGCAATTTTCATAAAGACATCAAACTTAATCTCGCGGTTGCAGAGCACATCAGGATTCGGTGTTCTGCCCCTTTCGTATTCGTTGAACATATAATTGACGATACGCTCTTTGTATTCCGCACTCAAATCGACGGTCTGAAAAGGAATCCCCAGTTTCTCGGCCACGATCAGCGCATCATTGCTGTCCTCTAGCCACGGACATTCATCAGAAATGGTCACGGAATCGTCATGCCAATTCTTCATAAAAAGCCCAATGACCTCATGGCCCTGTTCCTTTAAAAGATAGGCTGCAACGCTGGAGTCCACTCCGCCTGAAAGTCCGACTACTACTTTTTTCATTGTTGCCAATTTGCAGGTACAAAATTACAAAATGGTGCGATAGCATATTCTAAGAACAGGTTAAAACGAAAAACATCGAATGGACATAGACATGTGCTTTTTTTGGATGGAATGTTGAACCAATCCAACAATTTTGTTAAACTTTTTATAAAAAAGATTAAACAAAAGCAACGATATCAAACGTGTATCATCATCAAAATAGATGATTCAACAACTCTAAAAACATCCGTAATGAAAAAAACATTTATTTACCCCAAGTTAATTTTGATTTTCCTACTGGCCATGATGGTCTCATGTAGTGATGACGACAATGGTGGCGAGATGATACCAGATACGACCGTCGTTGACCTTGCAGTCGCAAATGGCGATTTGACCACTTTGGTTGCAGCATTGACAAGGGCCAATCTCGTAACGACTTTACAAGGTGATGGTCCTTTTACGGTTTTTGCTCCCACAAATGCTGCTTTCAACGCGTTCTTGCAGGCCAATAATTTTGCTTCTCTAGACGATGTCCCCGACGAGTTGCTCACCGCTGTGCTATTGAACCATGTGGTATCGGGCAACAATCTATCTACCAGTCTCAATACTGGATATGTTTCGAGCCTCTCGACGGCTGGTATCAATGATAATAACCTAAGCCACTATATAGATACTTCATCAGGAGTTTCTATCAATGGAGTCGCCGATGTCACCACTGCCGATGTCACCGCCGACAATGGGGTGGTACATATCATTGACGCTGTTATTGGACTTCCAACCATTGTTGACCATGCAGTGGCAAATACAAACTTGTCTGATTTGGTCGGAGCCTTGACCGCGAATGGCAATACGACTTTCACAGATTTATTGTCTTTACCAACAGTGAATTTTACTGTATTTGCCCCAACCAACGATGGTTTTGCTTCTTTTACCAACCCGAATGACAACGACATAGACAACATATTGGGATATCATGTTGTTGCTGGAGCTAGACTATCTTCAGAACTGTCAAACGAATATGTTACTACAACTGGAGTGAATGATGCCAGCAATGCTTTGAGTATGTATATCAACACCGACAACGGTGTCTCCATCAACGGTACAAGTACTGTTGTCGCTGCAGATATTGTGGCCACCAATGGAATCATTCACGCTGTAGACGCTGTTATCGATTTGCCCACAGTGGTCACCTTTGCAACGGCAGATTCAAATTTTTCAACTTTGGTCGATGCGTTGACTACATTGACACCGAGTGTTGACTTCCCAAGTGTGCTCTCTGCCCAAGATGGTAATGGCAATGATCCGTTTACGGTCTTTGCTCCAACAAACGATGCCTTCGCCGCATTGAGTGCCATACCGGCCGAAGATGATTTGATTCCCATCTTACAGCACCATGTTATTGCTGGGGCAAATATCCGCTCTGGTGATTTAAACAACCCTGGTGAAACAACCACCCCTGCAACGCTTGAAGGTGACACCTTCACCATTACCCTACCGGGAACAGGTGATAACATTGGTGACATTACTGACGGCGCTGGCAATACCGGTATCGGAATCATTGCTGTGGATGTTCAAGCGTACAATGGTGTCATTCATGTGGTGAATCAAGTATTGCTTCCAGATACGGGTAATTAAAAACAATAAAAGGGCAAGAAGAAATTTTTCTTGCCCTTTTCCTTATAGGACCTCAACTTTTTTTCAACAACTAATAATATCTAAAACAATTGACTATGAGACACTTTATGAAATGGAAATCAATTTTCCTATTGACCTTATTTACGTTTGTCACCTTCTCTTGCGATAAAGAAGACGATGGTACCAACGAAGAAGAAACCAGCAGTACAATTGTCGAAACCGCACAGAATACCGAAACGCTCAGCAGTTTGGTAGCTGCTTTGGCAAAGGCCGATGAAAATGACGACTCTGATTTGATCGGAACATTGAACGGTGATGGACCATTTACAGTTTTTGCACCCACTAACAGTGCATTTAACGAATTACTTGCCTCACTGGATGGCTTTGATTCCCTAGAAGATTTTGACACCCCCGAAGAAAAAGCACTGTTGGCCACTATTTTGCAGTACCATGTTATTGGTGGAGCTGCCGCCGCCTCAACGGATTTAAGCGAGGGACAGGAATTGACCACGGTACAAGGTGAAAAAGTAACTGTTTCCCTTGAGGGTGGCGTATTCATAGATGATGCCACCGAGACTGATGCCGAAGTGGTGATTCCCGATGTCAACGCCAGTAACGGAATTGTACACGTTATCGATAAAGTATTGTTACCCCAAGCGATTCTTGATGCATTGAACGATGGTGATGGAATGGAAGGCGAGGGAAAAAACTTAGTTGAAATTGTGGTGGAAACCGAAGCACTTTCCGTTTTGGAAGCTGCGGTCATCAAAGCTGGTTTGGCAGAGACCCTGAGCGGTGAAGGTCCGTTTACTGTTTTCGCTCCCACCAACGAAGCATTCGTTGCACTTTTAAATGCTTTGGGCGATGATTACAACAGCTTAGATGATTTTGATACCGAAGAGGAAATCGCACTGTTGACCGATATTTTGTTGTACCACGTAATCCCCGCAAAAGTACTCGAAGCTGACTTGGCCGCTGGAAGCGTGGCCACCGCCCTAGCTGACAATTCATTGGAAATCATTGCAGAAGGTGACACTTTTTTCGTTGGTGATGCCTCAGAGGCCAACGCCAACATTACCGCGACGGATATCATGGCTACAAACGGTGTGGCGCACACTATTGATAAGGTATTGTTGCCACAATCGGCCATTGATTTTGTGGCCACCCTGCAAGCAAAAAACATTGTTCAAATTGCACAAGAGACCGATGATTTGAGCGTATTGGTCGAAGCACTTATAGCCGCTGATGCCGGACTTGTAGAGACCTTGAGCGGTGAAGGTCCGTTTACTGTTTTCGCTCCCACCAACGAAGCATTCGTTGCACTTTTAAATGCTTTGGGCGATGACTACAACGCTTTGGCCGATTTCGATACCCAAGAAGAAATTCACCTTTTAATCGATATTCTCAAGTATCATGTTGTCGCTGGCACGGCGGCCTTTTCAACTGATTTGACCGACGGACAAATGATTACCACGGTAAACGGTGGTGACGTTACCATTAGTCTAGACGGTGGCGTTAAAATCACTGATGCAAGCGGCGACAGCTCAATGGTCACTACTCCAGATGTTGAAGCCAGCAATGGTGTGGTACATATTATAGACAGGGTTTTGCTGCCACAATCCGCTGTGGATTTTCTAGCTGCCATGCAAATGAAGACTATTGTAGAATTGGCCATTGAAACCGATGACCTCAGCTTGTTGGTCGATGCATTGGTTGCTGCTGACGCCGGACTTGTGGAAACCTTGAGCGGTGAAGGTCCGTTCACGGTCTTCGCTCCCACAAACCAAGCATTTGCTGATTTGTTGCATTTCTTGGGAGACGATTTCAATAGCCTTTCAGACTTTGACACCGAAGCAGAAATCAATATTCTTGTGAAGGTACTGACCTACCATGTAGTAGCAGGCACAGCTGCCTTCTCTACAGACCTCAGCAATGGCCAGCACATCACCACGGTACAAGGTGAAAACTTGGGCATCATATTGAACAGCAGTGTGCACATTGATGATGCCACCGATACCAATGCATCGGTGATTACCCCTGATGTTGAAGCAAGCAATGGCGTTGTGCACATCATCGACAAGGTATTGCTTCCGCAGGAAGTTTTGGATGCTTTGGCACCTGCCACACCAAATATTGTTGAACTGGCCCAATCGGTTGATGATTTGAGCCTTTTGGTCGATGCTTTGATTCAGGCGGATGCAGGTCTGGTCGACGTGCTTAGTGGCGACGGTCCGTTCACGGTGTTTGCCCCAACAAATCAAGCTTTTGCTGATTTATTGCATGCGCTGGGAAGTAACTTCAACAGTTTGGCCGATTTTGATACCCCAGAAGAAAAAACATTGTTGGCCAAAGTCTTGACCTATCATGTGGTTTCTGGGGATGCCCTGGCCTCTGGAGACTTGAAAAACCATCAAAGGTTGCATACGGTACAAGGTGAAGATGTGACGGTCATACTCAATCATGGGGTTTTCATTAGGGATAAGACCCACGTCAATGCCGAAGTAATCGGTGCCGATAACGAGGCCAGCAACGGTATCGTGCACTTAATCGATAAGGTACTGTTACCACAAGAGGTGCTCGACCAACTGCACTGATTTGTTGACCTGAAAGACATCTTTAAAAATTGCGAAACCCCTTAGATTTACACTATCTGAGGGGTTTTTCATCGATAGGATTGACCACTCATCGATCACACATCAAAAGGGGGTCTGTTACCATACAAATATGCCCGCTTGACAACTATTAATTTTTTGGGAAGCATTTATGGCGCATCTTTGGTGTCCCGAATCTTTCCAAACTATACCTTTAATGGTGAGAGCTTCCCTGCTACGGCAGGGAAGTTTTTTTAAAGTTCCCCCAAAAGCTCATGCTAAATAATGTTGTGCAATTGACGATGGATTAATCTTCCGGTTCTTCCTCCAATACATCGATGACCTCATAGCCATCTTCCACCGCTTTATAAACGGCGTCGTTGAGTTCATAGGCCGTCAAACCATCAAAATCAATTTCCGAGGCATCTTCAGGCAATTCTTCAACTACGGCTCCGACGGGCGGTTCAGAAATTTCATAGCCATCCTCAACTTCTTGGTAGAAAACACCATCGGCATAATTGTATCGGTTGCCCCTGACCGTCAAAACGATTGCTGTTGCAGGGATTCTGCGAAGACGGAAGCCCCTTGGCGGAAACGCACGTACATATACTCCCCTCCTTTTAACAAAATACATTCCGCCCACAGGATAATAAGAGACATTTCTGAACACCAGAGGACGGGTGTTCGCCGGGAGTCTTCTAAGCCTTCTTCTGACAACTCTTCTTGTCGTTCTTCTGCGAACCCTTCGGTTTACACGTCTTTTTTTACGAACGGCCTGTACCGTCTCTTGATTTCTTGTCTGTGCCTCAACGGTTTCCGGTATTGAAAAGAACGTAAAGGAGAACAAAATCAGGATAAAGCCTATGTTTTTCATTGCAATGATTTTATGGTTATTGCCTATAAGACCATACAAAAGCAAAAAGGTTTAACCGAAGAAAAGAAACGCCGTTGCTATCTTTTTCCTGTTTTTTTCTGGGCTTCTGCCTGCTCCATCATTTCACGCATTTTCTTTTGAAAACGGTTCTCTTTTTTGGGTTTCTTCTTGTTTTCTTGGATTTGCGCATGAATTTTATTCTCATCCAAAATATAGTTCTTGATGACCAACATGATGAAGATGGTGATCAAGTTTGAGATGAAATAGTACAGACTTAGTCCGCTCGCATAATTGTTGAAGAAAAACAACATCATGACGGGTGACAGGTACATGATGAATTTCATGTTCGGCATTCCAGGCTGTTGCTGCATCTGCATACTTTGGCCGGTGGTCATCGTCATGTAGATAAATATGGCTATAGATGCCAAAATCGGAAACAAACTCACATGGTCGCCATAGAATGGTATCGTAAACGGAAGGTTGAAAATGGTATCATAAGACGACAGGTCATCCGCCCACAAAAAGGATTTTTGCCGTAGCGCAAACGAGGTCGGAAAGAACATGAACAATGCATAGAATATCGGCAGTTGCAACAATGCTGGTATACAACCGCTCATGGGGTTTACCCCTGCCTTACGGTACAGCTTCATGGTCTCCTGCTGCTTTTTCATCGCATTGTCCTTATACTTTTCGTTGAGCTCGGTGATTTCAGGTTTCAAGACCTTCATCTTGGCTTGGGAGAGGTACGATTTATAGGTGACAGGCGAAAGTGCCAAACGCACGATGATGGTCATGACAATGATGGCAATACCGTAGGGTAAGAACGAACTCAAAAAACCATAGAAGGGTGTAAACACATGGCGGTTGATCCATCCAAAAATTCCCCATCCAAAGGGAATGGATTCGACCAAGCCCAACTCCTTGTAATCATCCAGCACCTGGGCATCGGTGGGGCCGTGGTACCAGTGCATGTTGTACGAAAGTTCACCACCCTGTAATTCAAGAGGGGCTTTTGTCGCATATTCTTTGGTAAACAGTTCTTCTTTGGTCTCTTCTTCGACCAAATTTTTTGACAGCAGCTCAGCGGTCTTGAAGTGGTTGTCCGTTGCCAAGATGGAACTGAAAAAGTGCTGCCGATACGAAAGCCATTTAACATCCTCTTCGGTTTCTTCATCGAGGTCGCTGCTCTCTGAAAGCTTGCTGATTTTTTCACCGTCATGATTGTAGGTCAGGCGGGTATAACGATTTTCGTACTGCACGCTCTTGCTCCTTCTTCGGGCTTTGGTTGTCCAATCCAAGGTGACAGGCCTTGAACTGTTCAGAACACCGTTAAGGCCTTGCGACCGAACCGTGAAATCAACCAGATATTCGTTGGGTTTCATCTCATAGCGATACTCCAAAAACTGGTTCTCAGAGACCTTGGCCTTCATCGAAAGCACTTGGTTGTCACCACTTTTGCTCAAAGAGGGTTCAAAATAAAGCTCTGAGGTGCTGAGTACACGATTGTCATTGGTTGAAAATGAAATGGCAAACTCGGCATTGCCGTCTTTGACCAAGTATACGGGCAGCGAATCGTAGGTGACGAATTTTTTCATCTTCGCCTCGACAATTTGACCCCCTTTATTGGCGACCTTTAGTTCAACAACATCGTTTTCAAGTGTTGTCTGTTGGTCTGCCACATTGGTAAAGCCAAAAGCGCCCACAGCACTTTTATAACCTGCCAAGGCAGTGGAGTCATTCAAATTTATCTGGGGTTTTGCCTCAATGGGCTGAGAAGGTTCTTCTGTGGTTTCTTCTGCTTCAACGACCTGTTCCTGTTTTGCCTTTTCTGCATCAAGCTCTTCGGGAGTAGGTTTTGTGGTATAGAACCAGAAAATAAGAATCCCGAAAATAAGTACAAACCCGATTATGGAATTCAGGTCAAGCTTTTTCTCTTCTTCCATGAAATAATATCTATGCTGTAGTTTCGTTTGGTACGTTCAACCCGCAAATATAGACCCAAAAAAACAGTTTATGCCAAACTGGCATTAGTTTGTTTTTGCTTCTGTTTTAAAACGGCTTTTACAAAGCCCACGAACAATGGATGCGGATTTGCAACCGTACTCTTGTACTCTGGGTGGTACTGCACCCCGATAAACCATGGGTGTGACGGGAGTTCTATAATCTCGACAAGGCCGGTTTCAGGGTTCAGGCCAGAGGCAACCAAGCCCGCTTCTTCAAACTCTGATTTGTATTCATTGTTGAACTCAAAACGGTGGCGGTGGCGTTCGGCAATCTGGATCTGGCCTTGATACACCTCATGTACCAAAGTTCCGGGTTTGATTTCACAGTCCCACGCGCCCAAACGCATGGTGCCCCCTTTATCGGTCACCGATTTTTGTTCTTCCATCAAATTGATGACGGGGTGCGGGGTGTTCTCATCCATCTCTGTGGAGTTTGCATTTTCATACCCCAATACAGTTCTGGCAAATTCAATCACCGCCATCTGCATGCCCAGGCAAATACCGAGATAGGGCACGTCGTTTTCCCTAGCGTAACGCACGGCCAGAATCTTGCCTTCAATGCCACGCTCTCCAAAACCCGGTGCTACCAAGATTCCGTCGAGGCCCAACATCTTTTTATCAAGGTTGCGAGCCGTGATGTGTTCTGAATGAATGCTTTTGACCACAACCTCAACCTCATTCGCCGCACCAGCATGTATAAACGATTCCAATATGGATTTATAGGAATCCTGCAGTTCAACATACTTTCCGACCAGACCAATGGTGACTTTGTTTTTCGGATTCTTGTGACGCTGCAAAAACTCTTGCCATTGGTCAAGATTGGGCTCATTGGTATCGGGCAGTGCCAATTTTTTCAACGCAACGGCATCCAATCCTTCCTCATGCATCATCAGCGGCACGTCATAGATGGTCGAAGCGTCAATGGACTGAATTACGGCTTCTTTTTTTACGTTGCAGAACAAGGCCAGTTTCTCACGTTTCTCCTCTGAAATCTCATGCTCGGTACGACATACCAAAATATCGGCCTTGATTCCGCTTTCCATCAAGGTCTTGACCGAATGCTGTGTCGGTTTTGTTTTTAGTTCGCCCGCAGCAGAGAGGTAAGGCACCAAGGTCAGGTGGATGACAATACCATTGTTTTCGCCAAGTTCCCACAACAGTTGCCGAACCGATTCAATGTAGGGCAGTGATTCAATATCACCCACGGTACCCCCGATTTCGGTAATGACGATATCGTATTCACCACTGTTGCCCAGCATCTGGATACGCTCTTTGATCTCGTTGGTGATATGGGGCACCACCTGAACGGTTTTACCCAAAAATTCACCCCGACGTTCTTTTTCAATGACACTTTGGTAGATACGCCCAGTGGTCACATTGTTGGCCTGTGAGGTGCGTACGTTCAAGAACCGTTCGTAATGGCCCAAATCCAGGTCAGTTTCCGCGCCATCTTCGGTCACGTAACATTCCCCATGTTCATACGGGTTCAAGGTACCAGGGTCGACATTGATATAGGGATCCAATTTCTGAATAGTGGTGCGATACCCCCTTGCCTGTAGGAGCTTTGCCAATGATGCAGCGATAATGCCTTTACCTAATGAAGAAGTTACTCCGCCCGTAACGAAAATGTACTTTGTTTGCGACATGTTGGGGATGTGATGTTACGGGGCGTAAAGATACAAATTGCCAAGGGAAATCAAATTCAATCTTTCGGAAATTCTTTTTGAAGCTTCCTAATTATTGGTTCCAACCCATTTGATTTGACATCAAGCATTGTCTGCAAGTGCTCCCCCAGTTTCCCCTTGGGGTACCCTTTCTGTTTAAACCAAACCAAATAGGCAATGGGCAAATCGACCAAATAACGGTCTTTGTACTTACCAAAGGGCATACGGTAATGTGCCAGTTCGAGCAATCGGGTCTTATCGGGTTCTATTTCCATGTGTGGTTCGAAAATACTATCTTTTCTGTGGATAAATTCCATATCATGAAAAGACGAAATTTTATGGCCACAGCTGCCGCGGTGTCCTTGGGAGCGGTCACCTATCGGGCAAGCGCCCAACACACGGAAGCCGGTAAAGATTTTAAGCTCAAAAACAACATCAACCATAGCGTATGTCATTGGTGCTTCAACTACATGCCGCTTGAGGATTTTCTAAAAATCCTCAATGAACTCGGTATCAAAGCCATTGATTTGGTGGGGCCCAAAGACTGGCCGTTATTGAAAAAATATGATATTCACTGTTCGATGTGCAATGGGGCCGAAATCAGTTTGACCGAAGGATGGAACGACCCCAAGTATCACGAAACCCTCATTAAAAATTATACGGAAATCATTCCGCAAGTGGCGGAAGCCGGGTATACCAACCTCATCTGTTTTAGTGGCAACCGTCGGGGCATGAACGATTATGTGGGGCTGCAAAATTGTGTTGACGGACTTTCACAGATTATCCCCTTGGCAGAAAAGCATGGGGTCGTGATACAAATGGAACTCTTCAACCAAGTGAACCATCCCGATTATATGTGCGACAGCAGTCTCTGGGGGGTTGAACTCTGTAAACATTTGGGCAGTGACAACTTTAAACTGCTCTTTGACGTTTACCACATGCAGATTCAAGAAGGTGACATCATCAGGAGCATACAAAATTACCACCCCTATTTTGGGCATTACCATACTGCGGGTGTGCCGGGCCGCCATGAAATCGATGAGACCCAAGAACTGTATTACCCTGCCATTATGCAGGCCATCTTGGATACGGGTTTTAAAGGCTATGTGGCCCAAGAGTTTATCGTGACCTGGGAAGATAAGATAGCCGCACTGAAAGATGCCTTTAAACGATGTGATGTTTAATACGAATGATAACAAAAGAAAAAGGCTGCCAAAAATACTGACAGCCTATTTTTCAAAAATTCAAAATTGGGGAACTAGTTATTCGCCTTGCCCTAAAGAAAAACCTCTCTTTCCATCAAACTCGTAGAGATTTTCGGTCTTTATCACATCAAAACCTTCTTGGTTGAGTTTATAGAGCAGTGCCACCACTTTTTCAAAGTCTATGGGAAGGTACACAGGCTCTTTACGGTTGATCTCTGCATCGACCGCCACAAAACGGCATCGCCAATGATCGGTGCAATAGGTCTCTTCATGTCCGGTCGGATACACTTTGACCCCCCTATTGGTAATCATCTTCAACTTGAGCTTGTACACTTCAATCGCTGAAAGGGCATCACCGATTTCGTTAGGGTCATTTCCCTCCCAATCTATAAAGACATCAACACCTACCAATTCTTTCTTTTGGGATTTTCGATGGTACTCTGGTATTTGAATGGCGCCTTTACCTTCCGCAAGGGTACTTGGTGAGAGTTGTTCTGGCAAATTGTCAAGATTATCAATGACAGCATCAGCAAACTCTTGAGTGTTCACCTTGCGGCTACTGATGCCCTCTTGATAGATATCGGCCGTGTGGTGGCCTTGTTCCAAGGTTGTGAGCCAGGCATTCTTGATTTTATCGGCAATTTCATTCTGGCCAATGTGTGCTAACATCATGACCGCGGCATTGATCAGACCCGATGGATTGGCAATTTTTTTGCCGGCAATATCAGGTGCCGACCCATGGATGGCCTCGAACATCGATACATTCTTGCCAATATTGGCAGAACCTGCCATGCCCACTGACCCACCGATTTCGGCGGCAATATCTGAGATGATGTCTCCATAAAGATTGGAAGTGACGATTACATCGTAGTTTTCGGGCTTTGCAGCTAATCTTGCTGAACCGATATCAATGATCTGAACCCCGTTTTGGATGTCGGGATACTCTGTGGCGATTTCATCAAATACTTGATGGAACAATCCATCGGTCAATTTCATGATATTGTCCTTAACCATACAGGTGACTTTTTTTCTGCCATAAGCACGTGCGTACTCAAAGGCATAACGTACTATGCGCTCGCAACCCGGGCGGGTGATCAATTTTAGGCATTGCACCACATCTTGTGTCTGACGGTGTTCGATACCCGCATATAGATCCTCTTCATTTTCACGGATGATGACCACATCCATATTGGGGAAATGGGTATGAACATAAGGGCTTAGCCCAGCGACTGGGCGTACATTGGCGAACAAGCCCAATGATTTACGCAAGGTCACGTTGAGACTTTTATAGCCTTTGCCTTGGGGAGTAGTAATTGGTGCCTTGAAGATAATCTTGTTTTTTGATATGGCTTCCCAAGCTTTGGCACCAATACCCGAAGTATTGCCCGATAGATAGGCCTTTTCGCCCAATTCAATGAATTCTAGGGCAATGTTGGCTCCCGCTGCCTTTAAAATCTTCAGGGTGGCATCCATAATCTCAGGTCCGATGCCATCCCCTTTTGCCACAGCAATCTTTACCGGGGTTTCTTTTGAAATGTTTTTGGTCTTTTTTAAAAGAACTTTTTCGCTCATTGTTTTCGAAGTTTATGATATGTGCGCAAAGGCACTTTATCGTTTTCGAGAAACAAAGATGCAGCTAATAATTAATAAATTTTTATTTATTTATTTTAGATTAATTATTAAAATAATTTATGTATTAGCTATTTCTGTGCTAGGGAAAGTCGAAGAGCTTGTTTAAGAATTTGAATGTCTCATTCGCGGGAAGTGCGCTCTAAAGCTTCGGCGATACGGGCATTCCATTTTGCCTGAGTCTCGAGATTTCGCGAGAAGTTGGTCTCCCAATCGTACTTTTCTTGAAAGTCTTTCAATTCATTCAAGGTTTCTTGGTAGATGTCACGAATTTCTTTTTTGACATTTTCAGAAAAAGCGGTGCGTTCTAACTTGAACCGCATTTTGCGGGCATACAACTCTGAGATATCAAAATGCAGCTGTTCATGGGCCAAAACATTATCATCGCAAACGCTTGGCCGATACCATGACTCATCTGGATAGAAATATGCGGTGACCTCAAAATCCAAGTCCACCTCATGGTGCATCAAATTGGCCGAATAGCGATAGCTGATGCCACTGGCGGTTGTTGCCGCAGGCACGGCATCAACAGGTACAGGGCCTCGAAAATCAGACCATTTCAAACGATATTGGCTTTGCCAAGGGATGGTCTCTACAATCTCTTGCGAGAGACAACTGATCATCCCCAGAAAAAAGCACATCCATATCGCAATTATTTTGTCCACCTAAAATCAATTAGCTTTTCAATATCGGGATGCAAACTGTAATGTACGGGGCATGTGTTTGCCGTGTGCACCAAAATTTTTCGATGCTTCTCTGATATGTCAGCGGGCAATTCAAGAGTCACTTCAATTTTAGCGATACGTCGCGGATCGGTGGCCATGTGCTTGGTGACTTCTGCGGTCGAACCTTTCAAATCTATTTCCAAATCCCTGGCTTTGATGCCCATCATGGTGAGCATACAGCTTGCAAGCCCGGTAGCCACAGTGTCTGTTGGAGAGAATGCTTGGCCCAAGCCGTTGTTGTCAACAGGGGCATCGGTGTTGAACTCATTGCCTGAACGTACATGCAGGCAGGTGGTTCGCAATTCACCTTCGTATGTCACCTTTGAAGTCATTCTATATCTATTTCCTTGATTCGTAATTCATCGTATTGCATCAGGTATACCCCCTCATTGAAATATCCTGAAGACCAATCATCATAATAGTTGAAACGGTTTCCTGAATATTCGGTCAATCCTACCAACCTCGAGGTTTCAAACAAATTTTTCTTATGTGCCAATTTCAACAACAGGTCATACGTCAAATCAAAACCACGAACAGCGAAACGGTCAGGAAGCATCCCAAACTTCTTTCGGTAAGCTTTGCTAAAACTATCGCTCGCACTTTCTTTATACGCCGAAGGGAAAACAAAGTCGAGATTTGACAGATGCGTTTTTGAGACCACCTCACTATCAAAGGCATCATTAAAATTGGTGGTGAACATTTTGACGCGTGTTTTACTGCCCTCAACCATTTCGAGGTTTGAAGCATTTAAGATGGATGTGATACTTGCTGCCAAATTCGGCTGCTTGGTCTCAACAAATACCCAATTCTCTTTCTGTTCAGAAATCATGGTCTGAAAATCAACAAGGTGCAATGACCCGTCTTCACTCATCTTCGCCACTCTTGCCATGGGGAAACGTGCCAAAATGGAATCTCTGGCCGCTTCACTTTTTTGGTCTGCGATGATGATCAGGTTTTCATCCGTTCTCTTTTTTTCCGCATAATCCAATAATCTATCACGCAGCACGGCATCATTGGGCATTGAAAAGAACACGTTGTTCAGGCTCAGTTCACTGGTCGATGCAAAGGGAGCCACCACAGGTACGCCATGTGCTGTGGCCTTGACCGAAACTTCGCTCAATAATCCGGGGGAAACAGGCCCTACAACAGCGTCATACTCATTCAATCGCTCTTGTCGCAACGAATTTTTCAGATGTTCAAGGTTGAGCTGGGTATCTAAAAACTTGGCATCGACAGAAAGCCCAAGTTTCTTGATGGAATCCAACGCTACTAGGGCTCCAGTGTAAAGCCCCAAAGCATATTTTACATCCCTGCGGGATTTTATCTGTGCTTCCGTTTTTTCTTTATTGTTGAGATTGATGCGGTCTAGACGAAAAGGCAACAGATAAAGTACCCGGGGTTTTAACGTCACATCAACACTATCAACCAAATTGAAGGCGTCTAGTACCAATGCATTCTTGACCTCCAAATCCCCGGTTTTTGATTTGGGAAGTTTTAGCACCATTCCCGCTTTGAGTCCGTTTTCCAATTCAGGATTCAGCGCAAACAACGAATCACGTGATATCTTCAAATTTTGGGTCAGCCGGAAAATATTCTGTTTTGGCTTCACCTCATAAAAAATATAGTTGTCGGTGTTAACGATTTCGGTTTGCGGCCTTCGCTTGGGCAGGCGAATGACCATGCCTTCTTTAAGACCATTGCGTTCCGCTATTTCTGGATTCAATTTGATGATAGAATCCATTGAGATGCCATAATCTTGGCTGATCCTAAAAAGCCCTATTGATTTTGGTACGGTATACGACTCAAAAATCGCCACATTCTGTTCTTTCAAACTATCGCCCTTGGGTCTGGGCAATTTTAGCTCTTGGCCAACGGCCAAATAGGCACTGTTCTTAGGCAGGTCAGGATTGAGGGCCACCAAACTATCTACGGAAATGCCATATTTGTGTGCAATGCTCCAACGCGTTTCTTTGGCACTCACCGTGTAGGTCTCAAAATCAAGCTCGGTTTCTTCAGCGACTTCCGGATATTCGGGTATTCGCAACACCATCCCCTTTTTTAAGGTTGAGGCATAGAGTTCCTTGTTGTATTTTTTGAGCTGTTCTTCCGTGATATCATACTGTTGGGTAATGCTAAAAATGGTTTCCTTTCTTTTGACACGATGGCGGGCAAAGCCCGTTGGGGCAATTTGTCCTGTAGAATCTCTTTTTACACCAGTGCCCGTGGCCACCGTTGGTTTTCTATCCGTAGGGATGACCAACGACATGTTCAGCTTCACATCTTGGGCGCTTCTCACATTTTGATTGTTCACCAATATGGAGTAGGGTGTCACTTGATAGGTCTTGGCGATGCTCTGAAGGGTTTCACCCTCTTTCACGATATGTGTCGTGGTACCGGTACTTTGTGCGGTCGCCTTACAGGAAACCAATGTAAGGACAAACAAGCCCAGAAGCGTTCTAAAGATTATTTTTTTCATGTGTTCATTCTCATTGTTTCTCAACGGTCACATACAACCTTTGAAGGTTGAAAAAATCATCACAAACAATGGGCAATGATTTTTCGAATCGTTTTGGTTTTATTCCCATTCTATAGTTGCAGGTGGTTTTGAGCTGATGTCATACACCACTCTATTAACGCCCTTTACCCTATTGATTATTGTGTTCGATATTCTTTGCAGAAACTCATAGGGCAGGTTTACCCAATCTGCGGTCATGCCATCCGTGCTTTCAACGGCACGCAAGGCCACACATTTTTCATAGGTACGTTCATCGCCCATCACTCCGACACTCTGCACCGGCAATAACATGGCCCCGGCTTGCCAAACGTTGTCATAGAGCCCATATTCTTTTAAACCGTTGATGAAAATGGCGTCCACTTCTTGCAAGATAGCTACTTTTTCAGCCGTGATGTCGCCCAAAATACGGATTCCCAAGCCTGGCCCGGGAAACGGGTGACGCCCCAAGATGGAAGCTTTCATACCGATACTTTTGCCCACCCTTCTGACCTCATCTTTGAACAACAGGTGTAGGGGTTCCACAACATTTAGTTTCATATAATCCGGTAATCCACCCACATTGTGATGGCTTTTTATCGTGGCCGAAGGCCCACCACTGGCCGAAACCGATTCTATACGATCCGGATAAATGGTGCCCTGTGCCAACCATGTGGCATTTTCTACTTTGTGCGCCTCATCATCAAAAACCTCAATGAAAACACGGCCGATGATTTTTCGTTTTTTCTCGGGGTCGGCCTCCCCTTTCAGAGCATCCAAAAAACGTGCCGAAGCATCGACCCCTTTTACGTTGAGCCCCATATCTTTGTACTGTTCGAGCACGTCGTGAAACTCATTTTTTCGCAACAATCCATTATTGACAAAGATGCAGTGCAACTGTTTGCCAATGGCCTTGTGCAGCAGCATGGCGGCCACACTACTGTCAACACCACCCGAAAGGCCCAAAATCACATTGTCACCCCCAATTTTTTCCTTGAGTTCTTTGATGGTGGTCTCTACGAAAGCATCGGGTGTCCAATCTTGTTTCAGGCCCGCAATCTTGACCAAAAAATTCTCCAATAGCCTTTTACCGTCTTTGGTGTGGTATACTTCTGGATGGAATTGGATGCCGTAGGTATCTTCATCTTCTATCCTAAAAGCTGCATTTTCAACATCTTGTGTGCTCGCCAGCAGCACGGCCCCAGTGGGAAGCTCTTTGATGGTATCGCTATGGCTCATCCAGACTTGGCTTCCTCCAGAAATTCCATTCAAAAAATCCTCATTCGGCTTTATTTTGTCCAAATTGGCACGGCCATACTCGCGGGTGGCTGAAGGAGCCACATTTCCCCCATGAAAATGGGAAAGGTACTGTGCCCCATAGCAAATGCCCAGCAGTGGTATTTTGCCCTTGATTTCTGATAAATCGGGATGCGGGGCATCGTCAGCCCTTACCGAATACGGCGAACCGGAAAGAATCACCGCTTGGTAATCAGACAGGTTTTTAGGCGGATTGTTATAGGGTTTGATTTCGGAGTAAATGTTCAGTTCCCGAACGCGGCGCGCTATCAACTGGGTATATTGGGAACCAAAATCTAGAATCAGGACTTGGTTTTGCATGGGCAAAAATAGCAAAATGGTCTATTTGCGAAAGCATCTTTTTGGGTATATTTATCCGTACATACCATAAAGCCACTTTATGAAACATATCACCGCCATCATTTTTGGAATCGCCATCGTTCTCGCCGCTGTTTTTCTTGGAAATGCCTATGTCAAAAGGGCCAATCCACCACAGGTGATCTCGGTCACCGGTCTCGGCAACGAAAACTTTACTTCAGATTTGATTGTTTGGGAAGGACGCTTTTCTTCGTACAGCCCTGTGCTCACCTCAGCTTTTGAACGATTGAACGAGCAAAAGGATATTGTTCGAAACTATTTGGTCTCCAAAGGAATAAATGCGGATAACATCATCTTCTCCTCAGTGCAGACCATCGAGCAGCGCGATAACAAATATGAGAACGGCAATTATGTGGGAAGCATTTTTAGGGGCTACGAACTATCACAATCGGTGCAGATTGAATCGACCGATGTGTCCAAAATTGAACAGGTTTCCAGAGAGATTACCGAATTGCTCAACAAAGGCGTACAGTTCAATTCTTCCCCGCCAAGATATTACTACACCAAACTGGCCGACCTCAAAATAGAGATGATATCAAAAGCCACTGAAGATGCTCGCATCAGAGCTGAAAAAATCGCAGAAAATGCGGGTGGCAACCTTGGGGACTTGATTTCGGCCCGCATGGGGGTTTTTCAAATCACGGGGCAAAACTCCGGTGAAGATTACAGCTGGGGCGGGGCCTACAACACATCCTCTAAAAACAAGACGGCCTCCATCACCATGCGGTTGGAATATAACGTAAAGTAGCTTTTTTCTTAACATTTTTAGTCATTTCTTTGTGGGCTAAACACTGCTAAAAATGATTAAGGGATTCATTTTTGATTTGGATGGCGTGATTACCGACACTGCCGAACAGCATTTTCAAGCTTGGAAGAAATTGGCCGACGAAATGGGCTGGCATTTTGACCGTGAGGTAAACGAAAAATTGCGCGGGGTTTCCCGGATGGATTCTATCAATATCATTAGAAAACACAACAAGGCCAAGGTACCAGAAGACAAACTGTTGGAATTGGCAACAAAAAAGAATGATTATTATGTGGCCAGTCTAGAGGAAATCACCCCTAAGGATTACCTACCCGGCACCAAAGAATTGTTGACCCATCTCAGACAAGAGGGATTCAGCGTTGCTCTGGGCAGTGCCAGCAGAAACGCCGCCAAGGTGCTGCAACAATTAGGGGCCACTGGTTATTTTGATGCCATTGGTGATGGCAACAGCGTTTCAAAAAGTAAACCTGCGCCCGACATATTTTTATACGCAGCAGAAAAACTGGGGCTCAAACCAGAGGAATGTGTAGTTTATGAAGATGCGGAAGCCGGTATTGATGCTGCTAAGGCTGGTGGGTTTCACAGTGTGGGCATTGGCCCCGAAGAGAGGGTGGGCCATGCCGATATTCGGTTTGATTCGATGAAGGAAGCTACTTTGTTCGCTGTAAAGTCTCATTTTAAAGATTTGTTCTGATTGAAAGAAAATAGTTCAAAAAACAAAAGTCCGGGAACCACCCCGGACTTTCTTTTGCAATAAAATCAAAACCAACCTAAACACATGAATTAACTAACTCATTTTAAAAAGGTCAAAAAACCTTTTTCATAGCAATTTGTATATAAAACAATCCATCCCTAGAATACCCTACCCTTTTTTTGAATTATTTTTAAAAAAAATTCCTGATGGAAAAAATACTCTTCCAACAACTTAGAAATGAACTTGTTAACGGAAGTTCGAAAAAAGGGCATCCTTTTCGATATTTTACGCTTGCGACCAACGATGCTTCAAAAAACACTCGATTGCGAACCGTGGTTTTGAGAAAAGTATCCGATGACCTTACCTTGACTTTCTATACCGATAGACGCTCGGTCAAAATCAAGCATATCGAAAAAAACAATTCGGTAAGTGCCCTTTTTTACCACCCAAAGAAACTATTGCAAATCACCATGCAGGGTACAGCAGTGGTAGAAACCGATATGGGGCACATAGAATCATTGTGGAAAGGGATACAAACCAAGGCGCGAAAAGACTACACGACCTATCATGCCCCGGGCAGCTTTATCAAAAATCCTGACGAGGTAGAATACCTGACCGATGAAAACCATTTTTGTGTGGTGCATGTACAGCCATCCAAAATCGAATATTTGAGATTGAAACGCCCAAACCACATCAGGGCAGCATTTGAGATAAAACATGGCGACTGGCAAGGAAACTTTTTAGTGCCTTAAAATCAGGAACTCGTTTTTTAGGGGCGCTAAAGCATTGATGAGATTGGAGATCAGGTCTTCACCATATTCCAAATACAATGCTGAAAAATTGAGTTGCCGCTCTTGCAATGATTGGTTGGGAAAAAGTTCGTTCTGCAAAGCCGTCAAACGGGTCACATGGTCTTTCAACTTTCGCTTTTGGGCCTTCAGCAAACGCTTTTCCAACTTATCGAGCCCCTTTTTTTGCTTGACTTCTTGTGCCTTGACCGCCCCCAGAAACGATTTGTCGGTCTGTTCGGCCAATTCGTATAGGGCCTCGAACTGTTCTTCCAAATGTTTTTTTTGGGGCGCAAAATCAATGTCGATGTTAGAAATCTTTCTGATTTTTTTGTTGATGAGCTGATTTTGTTCGCAAAACAAATCTGAAATGGTCAGGTCAAGCTTTTTAACCTTTTCAGCCTGCTTTTTGGTCATTACCAAAGCTGAATTTCTGAGCAGCAACATCGGAAAGGTCACATCTAAAGCAGAGAAATAACTTTTCAGCTCCAGCCAATAGGCCAACTCTCCCCCACCACCGATATAGCAGAGATTGGGCAAGATGACCTCTTGGTAGAGTGGTCGTGCGATGACGTTGGGTGAAAACCGTTCGGGATGGGCATCCATCTCTTTTTCCAATTCGTGTTTGGAAAATTCAAACTCCGTATCATTGACATAAAACTTGCCGTCTTTTTCAATGATGCGTTCTCGAAGCCCATCCTTTAAATAGAAATAGTTGATTTCACGGGGATTGACCTGAATGGGATATGTTTCCGCAACTGAGGAAAGGTCGTCTATCGACTTTGAGACTTCCTTATAGGGAATCTTTTCAAAAACATCCTCCTTCATGAACGGAATCAGCAGTCTTTTGAGTTTTGCCTCATCTGCATCTAAAATGACCAATCCGTGAGTGCCAAACAGTTCATTGGCCAAATAACGTGTGGCCTCGGCAAGCGTTTTGTGCCCTAAATAGGCTTTTTCAAAAAGTGCGCTCAGCCGTTTTCCATTTTCGATGTTTCCAAATTCCGCGGATATCACTTGAAAAACTTCATCCAAACCTTCGGTATCCAGACGTCCTACCGCCCCCAATGCCTGTTTATTCCACTGGATTTTTTTTCCGTTGCGATTGAAATAATTGATCTCGTCAAAATCGTGGTCCTCAGTGGCCATCCAAAACACGGGTACAAACTCATGTTCTGGATATTTTTTTTTGAGCTGTTTCGTAAGATTAATTGTCGAGATGATCTTGTACAAAAAATAAATCGGGCCCGTGAACAGGTTCAATTGGTGCCCCGTGACAACGGTAAACGTGTTCTGCTCTTTTAACGACCTAATGTTAGCGGCTGTTTTTTTAGAAGTGTTAGTGGAGGAATATTGATGCTGAAGCACTTCCACCAATACGTTTCGATGCCCATGGTCAAAATTCTGGATTTTCTCCGCTATCTGGCCTTCAAAGTTTTCGAGGTTTGGAAAACGGTTGTAAAACGATTTCAACGCAATGTGTTCATCCAAATAATCACAAATCAAGTCCGAAAAATAACCGGTATCGCGAAACGGTATACAATCTACTTCCATTCAGGCTGATAAAGTGGGCTAAAGATAAAGCTCTCGACTATTTGTAATCCTAAAAATACGTTAATTGCATTTAGTGGTTTGTTCGTAGATAAAATATCCTAGAAAACCATAGAAATTGCTAGATTTGGTTTATTCGAACAAACCAAACCCTATGATTCGATTTTTATCGCTCACTATTTTTCTTTGTTGCATCGCGCTTTCAGCCCAAGATTTAAAATCGCCTTCAGAATTTTTAGGATACGAACTGGGCACCCAATTCTCACGACATCATGAAGTTGTCGATTATTTCAACTATTTGGCAGAATCGGCCCCTGATAGGGTCAAACTGGTTGAATATGGCACAACCAACGAACGTAGGCCACTGCTTTTGGTCTATGTTTCATCCACTCAAAATATCTCGAACCTCGAACAGATCAAGCAAGAGCATCTGAAATCAACCGAGGGAAACAGTAATGCAGAAAAGGCCATCGTATGGCTGAGCTATAATGTTCACGGCAATGAGAGTGTCAGTACCGAGGCCTCGATGAAAACAATCTATGAATTGCTGACCTCAAAAAGTGACTATTTGAAAAATGCCGTGGTCATCATAGATCCTTGTGTCAATCCAGATGGTCGCGACCGATACGTTAATTGGTACAACCAATTTAAGAACACGCCTTATCAGGTTGACCCAAACAGTAAGGAACACCATGAGGGTTGGTGGACGGGCCGCAGCAACCACTACATGTTCGACCTCAACCGTGATTGGGCATGGTTGACCCAAGTTGAGAGCCAACAGCGTATCAAAAAGTACAATGAATGGCTACCTCATGTGCATGTCGACTTTCATGAGCAGGGAGTTGACAATCCCTATTATTTTGCCCCGGCAGCGGAACCCTATCACGAAGTGATTACCGATTTTCAGCGTGATTTTCAGAAGACCATCGGTAAAAACCACGCCAAATATTTTGATGCCAACGGTTGGTTTTATTTTACCAAAGAGATTTTTGACCTCTTTTATCCCAGTTATGGAGACACCTACCCCACTTACAACGGGTCCATCGGCATGACCTATGAGCAAGGTGGCAGTGGTCGTGCCGGACTTGGAATTATTACGGGTATTGGCGACACCCTGACCTTGAAAGATAGAATTGCCCACCATCACACCACGGGTCTATCAACAGTAGAGGTAGCTACCAATAATATTGAAAAGTTGAACGCTGAGTTTAAAAAATTCTATCAGAAAAAGGATTTCAAATACAAAAGTTACGTGCTGAATGGGGATAAGGACAAAATCAACGCGCTTGAAAAGCTGCTCTCAAAACATGATATTGTCTATGGAAGGGCTAACAAGGGCACGGTCAAAGGATATCAATATACCAACAGGAAGTCTGGAAGCATGCAAGCCTCTGAAAATTCGTTGGTGGTATCGACTGACCAAACCAAAGGCACTTTGGTAAAAGTGCTGTTCGAGCCCAATGCCAAGCTCAGCGATTCACTGACCTATGACATCACAGCATGGTCATTGCCCTACGCCTATGGTTTGGATGCCATCGCCACAACTACGCAAATCGGTGCAAACCGTTCTGAAAAATTGTCTGAAAAGCCTGTGCTTCCAAAAGATGCGTATGCCTATGTCATGGATTGGAACAGTATGGAAGATGCCCGCTTTTTGGCGGAACTTCTCAAAAAGGATATCAAGATACGTACAACGCATCATCCTTTCTCATTGGATGGAAAGTCTTTTGAGCGGGGCAGTCTGATCATTACCAAAGCAGATAATCCTGATAAGGAAAAAATAGCGACGCTCTTTGAAACTTTTGAAAAGCATCCCCACAAAGAAATCACGTCCGTGAATACCGGCTTTGTGGATTCAGGTAAGGATTTCGGCTCAGGGTATGTCAAAATGATAAAAAAGTCCAAGGTAGCCGTACTGTCGGGAGACCCGACCTCTACCCTTCGGTTTGGTGAAATTTGGCATTTTTTTGAGCAACAACTGCATTATCCCTTGACGGTAATCGATGCCAGCTATTTTGATAACGTTGATTTAGACAAATATGATGTTTTGGTGCTGCCCGGGGGAGGGTATGCAGATTTTATAAATGATAAACGATTAAAGGCATTGAAAAAATGGGTCAATGAAGGGGGTAAATTGATTGCCATGAACGGTGCCATCAAAAGTATCGATGGTGAAAAAGGCTTTGACATCAAACTCAGAAAAAAGGAAAAAGACAGTTTAAATGAAAAACCAAAGCCCCATGAGAATATACAAAGAGAGCGTATTAAAAATGCCATAACCGGTGCCATTTTCAAAGCGAAAGTAGACAACACACACCCTTTGGCCTATGGCTATGATGAAGACTATTTCACCTTAAAATTGGGCAGTGACAGTTATGAATATCTCAAGAATGGCAATGCGGCCTATTTAGAAAATGAGACCGAACCCGTAGCAGGATTTGCCGGTAGTGAGGCCCAAAAGAAGATTGGTAAGACTTTGGTGTTCGGTGTCGAGAACCACGGCAAGGGTCATGTGGTCTATATGGTAGACAACCCTTTGTTCAGAGGGTTTTGGGAAAATGGGAAGCTGTTCTTTGCCAATGCGCTTTTTATGGTTGATTAATCAGTTCGAAAGCATTTATAATTGGGCTGGCCGTTTCTCCCTACACTAAGAGACAACATAAAATTTTAGTGAAGATATCTTTGGATAGCTAATCTGTCAGTCATGCCTTGGCACATCATTCTGTTTTATTTTTTCTCGTTTTTGGGGTTCGTTCTCGGCATCCTCTTTTTTTTAAAGCGAAAAGGTGATGGGCTCGCCAACCGAATTTTAGGCGTGTATGTACTACTATTCTCTTTTGAATTATTTTACAATTGCCTAAAATGGTCGGGGTATCTCATCAAAGAAGAGTTCGCACATCTAAACTTTGTGCACAGCCCGCTTTGGTTGACTTACGGCCCTCTCGTTTATATTTATGTGAGACAGGTCATCCATAAAACAAGATTTAAAAAAGCGGATGCTTGGTTTCTGGTTCCTGTAGTTTTGGTTATCGTGTTGACCTTTCCGTTTTTTGGTTTGAGTGCGGCGAGAAAAATTGAAGTGCTACAACAGGGCACGTTTTTCCAAAATGTATACATGCCCTACAATGGCATTTGGGTGGCCATTGCCTTGATGTTCTTTTATGCTTGGCTCACTTACCATCGGTTTGGCCCTAGAACCAATGCTAAATTTCGTGAAAACAAATGGTTGAAATGGTTTGTGGGCTCTTATTTCGGATTCGTTTTTGCCTTTTTCTTTTATGTGTTCGTGGTGCGATTTAATTTGATGGACTATCGTTATGATTATTTTGTTGATATCGTGATTGTCATTTTTATTGGGATGCTGTCTTTCTTCGGATTTGTGCAACCCGAAATATTTGATGGCAAAAGGATAAAAGAGGTCGTGCCCTTTATCAAATACCGTAAAACAGGTCTGTCTGATGCCCTTTCGGAAGAGATGAAGGCCAAACTGTTGCGCATTATGAAAACCGATAAACCTTATTTGGACAATACACTACGGCTTGATGATCTCGCCTCAAGGCTGAACATGTCTAGAAACCATACCTCACAGATCATCAACCAACACTTCAACCTCTCTTTTTTTGATTTCATCAACAGTTACCGAATTGAAGAGGCCAAACAACTTTTGGCAGAAAATGATCAGAAACAAGCTACCATAACCCAAATCGCCTATGATGCCGGTTTCAACAACAGGGCCTCTTTCTACAAGGCATTTAAAAAGTTTGAGAACCAAAACCCAACGGATTATTTGAGTCCGCTTCATGCCTCTTGAAAAGAAATAAGTGTAAAAGTTTACACAAAGAGACAAGTCTTACAAAGTGTATTGGTAATTTGTATGTGACAAGTTGGCTTATGACCAATACACAGATACTTTTCGCAATTTCGCATCAAATCAAAAAAAAACAGTTAAACGCATAAAAATCATTAACTTAGGGTACTAAAGAATTACAAGATGAAAGCAACGACAAAAAGAAGATGGAATATTCGGAACCCACTCTCATATTGTGTGGTGTTTCTATTGTTGGCACTACCGATTCTGGGGCAAGAATCAAATGAGAATGTGAATGTTTATAAAGGCGAGGTAGTTGAAGAAGGTTCTAATCGTCCTTTGGTGTTTGCATCCTTATCTGTTGAGGGCACAAACATCTCTACGATAACCAACACTGAAGGTGAGTTTCAGTTAAAGGTTCCGAAAGAGCATGCTTCAGAAGATGTCATCGTGGCTTTTTTGGGATATCAGACCAAACAAATATCCTTATCCCAGCTAAAAAATGACAAAAATAAAATAGAGCTACAAATCTCTGTGACCCAGCTTACAGAGGTCGATATAGAAGCTCCAAAAAATGCAGCCAGCTTGGTCAAGGAAGTTTTATCGAAGAAGGGTGAGAATTATTTTGACGACCCCACTTTGATGACGGCCTTTTACCGTGAAACCATCAAAAAGAGAAGACGAAATGTCTCGCTATCAGAAGCGGTTGTGAACATATACAAAAGTCCCTACGACTCTGAGCGTAGAGACGCTGTAGAATTGTACAAGGCAAGAAAAAGTACCGATTACAGCAAATTGGATACGGTGGCATTGAAACTTCAAGGGGGACCTTTCAACACGCTGTATGTTGATATCATGAAATACCCAGAGTATATTTTTGACCAAGAATCTTTTGACTATTATGAGTTCAGCTACGATCGCTCTACTTACATTAACGATAGATTGATCTATGTCATCAATTTTCAGCAGTACGAGTCTGTTCTTGACCCACTTTATCAAGGCAAACTGTACATCGACGCATTGAACAGAACGTTGACCAGTGCCATCTATTCTTTGAATATAACGAATAAGGATAAAGCGGCCCGTTTGTTCGTTCGTAAAAAACCGGCCAAAGTCGATGTTTGGCCGACAGAAGTTGCCTACAGGGTAGATTATCGTGAAAAAGATGGAAAATGGTATTATGGCTACAGTAATGTGCTCTTAGAGTTTAAAGTAGATTGGCAAGACAGGCTCTTCAATTCTGTCTACAGTATGACCGCAGAAATGGCAGTTACGGACTGGGAAAAAAATCTATCTGGCTCAGTTCCTAAAAATAGAGATCGTTTAAAAAAATCCATCATACTAACAGATGCCGCTATTGGTTTTTCCGATCCCGATTTTTGGGGTGAGTACAACATTATTGAACCCGAACAATCCATCGAATCGGCCATCAAGAAGATTCAACGGCAGTTGAGAAGGGCCAAACGTGGCGGTACTTCAGCTGCACCTTAACTAACTGGTTTTAATGAAAAAGCCCCTCCCGATAGCTATCGGGAGGGGCTTTTTTTATTTCTTGAATTCCAACAAGGTCTTGGTGATGATGGCCACGCAATCGTGCAATTGCTCTTCGGTCATCACCAAAGGTGGCGCAAAGCGGATGATATTGCCGTGGGTCGGCTTGGCCAAAAGGCCATTTTCTTTCAGGGCCATGCAAATATCCCACGCTGTGGAACTGTCTTCTGAATCATTGATGACAATGGCGTTCAACAGACCTTTGCCCCTGACCAAGCGTACCAATGGGGTTCTTTCAACAAGCTTTTGCATCTCGGTACGAAAGATCCTTCCTAAAAGATCGGCGTTTTCTGCCAATCGTTCTTCTTTGACCACTTCAAGTGCTGCAATGGCAACGGCACATGCCAACGGATTGCCGCCAAACGTAGAACCATGGTTGCCGGGACGAATAACATCCATAATATCATCGTTCGCCAAAACGGCAGAAACAGGAAAAACGCCTCCTGAAATTGCCTTCCCCAAAATCAAGACATCGGGCTTTACTTCTGGTGTGCCACTGCAGTTTTTATCGTCACAAGAGCAATTGCCACAGGTAGCCAACAACTTTCCGGTACGGGCGATGCCCGTTTGTACCTCGTCCGCAACAAAAAGAACGTTCTTTGCTTTACAAAGGTCGTACGCCTCTTTGATGTAGTTTTCGTCAGGCACATAAACCCCGGCCTCGCCCTGTATGGGCTCCACCAAAAAAGCCGCCACGTTTTCATCTTTCAATGCTTCTGCCAAAGCATTTAAATCATTGTATCGAATGGAAACAATACCGGGAGTGAACGGCCCGAAATTCTCTGTTGCAATCGGGTCGTTTGAAGCAGAGATGATTGAAATTGTCCGACCATGAAAATTGTTCTGGCAAACGATGATCTTTGCTTGATTTGATGGGATTCCCTTTTTTTCATACCCCCACTTTCGGGCCAGTTTCATTGCCGTTTCAACGGCCTCTGCCCCCGTATTCATGGGCAACAGTTTATCAAAACCAAAGAACCCTGTCGTAAATTTTTCATAGCGCCCCAGCATGTCATTGTAAAAGGCCCGTGAGGTCAAGGTGAGATTTTCTGCCTGATTTTTAAGCGCATTGATAATCTTGGGGTGACAATGGCCCTGGTTGACAGCCGAATAGGCCGAGAGAAAATCGTAATACTTCTTTCCTTCCACATCCCATACATAAACCCCTTCTCCCCTACTCAAGACCACGGGAAGTGGATGGTAATTCTGGGCTCCATACTTTTCTTCAAGTGCAATGGCGCGCTGTGATGTCATTTGTTCTAAAACAGCCATTTTAAAAATTTTTAGTGTTTATAAAATAACCATTCCTTCTGTACCTTTTTTCTTTCGGAAATCCCGATAGATCGGGGCGAAAAAGCAGCGTGGGAGAGAAATCATCCCTATGTAGTGCCTGCAAAATACGAAATATCGGCAGTACCTTAAAATTCAAATGTTGAAGATTGTCAAAAGGAAGTATTTTTGCGCCATGCGAAAAAGAAAGCAAAAACCCTTTTTTGAGGAAATCGAGGTTGTGGATGCAGGTGCCAAGGGAAAGTCAATCGCCAAAGCGCCTGACGGCAGGGTCATCTTTTTATCCAATGCCGTGCCCGGTGATGTGGTCGATGTTCAGACCTTCAAAAAGCGGCGTGCGTACTTCGAGGGCAAGGCTACTTTCTTTCATAAACTTTCAGAAAAACGCACTGAGCCAATTTGCGAACATTTTGGGGTTTGTGGAGGCTGTAAGTGGCAACACATGGCCTACGAAAGCCAACTATCATACAAGCAAAAAGAGGTCGAGAGCAACCTCAAACGTATCGGGAGAGTTGAATTGCCAGAAATAAGCCCCATAATCGGATCAAAAAAACAGTATTTCTACCGGAATAAAATGGAGTTTTCCTTTTCTGACAATCGCTGGCTGACCGAAGAGGAAATCAATTCGAATATAGCAATAAAGGATAAAAACGCATTGGGGTTCCATATTCCCGGAATGTGGGACAAGATTTTAGACATCAACAAGTGCCACCTTCAGGAAGACCCCTCGAATGCCATTCGGCTGGCAGTGAGGGATTTTGCAATTGAAAATGGTCTATCTTTTTTCAATGTAAAAAAACAGGAAGGGCTGCTCCGCACTCTCATGATACGTACCGCCTCCACAGGTGAGATCATGGTGCTTATCCAATTTTATGAAAATCATAAAGAACATCGCGAGGCGCTCTTGAACCATTTGAAAAAGGCTTTTCCCGAAATCACATCATTGCTCTACACCATCAACCAAAAGCAGAACGACACGATTTACGATCAAGAGATTGTATGTTTTTCGGGCAAGGACCATATTGTGGAAGAAATGGAAAGATTACAGTTCAAAATCAACGCTAAATCATTCTACCAGACGAATTCGGCCCAAGCCTATGAACTTTATAAAATAACGAGAGGTTTTGCAAATTTCACCGGTAATGAGCTGGTCTATGACCTTTATACCGGCACAGGCACCATCGCTCAGTTTGTTGCAAAATCCGCAAAAAAAGTGGTCGGTATCGAATCGGTACCCGAGGCAATCATTGATGCCAAGGCCAATGCCAAAAACAATGGTATTAAAAATGTGGATTTTTTTATTGGGGATATGAAAACCGTGTTCAATGAAGATTTCATCAAAACCAACGGCCAACCAGATGTGGTCATCACCGATCCGCCCCGTGATGGCATGCACAAAGACGTTGTTGAACAATTGTTAAATGTTGCGCCAGAAAAAATAGTTTATGTAAGTTGCAACAGTGCGACGCAAGCACGCGACTTGAGCTTGATGAACGAAATGTACCGTGTGACCAAAGTGCAGCCTGTTGATATGTTTCCGCAGACACACCATGTAGAGAACGTCGTACTTTTAGAAAAGCGCCTCAATCTTTGATGCAAATCTTCTATGAAAAAAGTGATTCCCATTGTATTGCTGCTCTTGCTGTTTTGTTTTTTTTCAGCTTGTGAAAAAGATGATATCTGTGTTGATGGCGACACTCCCCTCTTGGTCATTGGCTTTTTTGATATTGAGGACAATGAGCTCGAAAAAGACGTGTCAGCCCTAAGAATCCGTGCCTTGAACGTGACCGAACCCTTGAACGGAGAAGAAGCTCCCGATATAGATCGAACCGCACGCGATTCGGTCGGTATTCCTTTACAGATAACGACCAATAGCACCGCTTTTGAATTTATCATCGATTCTGCGGATGATGAGGATGGAAATGAAACAGGCAACATCGATACCTTGACCCTCAATTATACTGTTTTAGAGAAATTTATATCACGGGCTTGTGGGTTTGTCGCCAATTATGATGACTTATCGTTCAATCTTACGGCCGATTCCGATAACTGGATACAGAATGTAATAATTGAAGATACACTTATAGAAAACTCATCCAATATTCATGTCAAGATATTTCATTAGCCTGATTTTTATCGGTGTTGCTTTTTGGGGCTTTTCACAACGTAAGCCCATTGACTTGCAACCAAAAGATACTTTGGATTACAGGCAACAATACGGCCTTCGGGTGGGGGTCGACCTGAGCAGGCCTATACTCTCTTTTGCCGTGGACGACTATACAGGATTGGAGTTTGTAGGTGATTACAGATTGACCGAAAAATTATGGCTGGCCGGTGAATTGGGCAATGAAAAACGAACCGATCAAGAAGATTTGTACAATTTTACCGCCTCTGGCAACTATCTCAAACTGGGCGTGGACTACAACACCTATCAAAATTGGTACGGCATGCACAACAGCATTACTTTTGGGGGACGCTATGCAGTGGCCAGTTTTAGCCAAACCTTGAACGAAAATCAAATTTTCAATAGCAACCGTTATTTTAGTCCCAATGGTTTTGTTGCTGGCAATACAGCACCACAAGAGTTTTCGGGCCGCAATGCCACTTGGCTTGAATTGGTGGTCGGATTAAAAGCAGAACTCTTCGCCAACATCTATTTGGGCATGAGCGTGCGCTTGGGGCATCTGGTCAGTCAGAGCGATGGCGACCTTGACCGTTTTCCCAATTTATGGATACCCGGCTTTAACAAAGTTACCGATCAATCTAACTGGGGTGTGGGCTATAATTACAGCATTTCTTATTTTTTGCCATTGTACAAAAAGGCAAAGAAGAAACGGGAAGAGGCAGTTGATGATATAAAAGAATAAGTTTCGATTTATTAACTCAACTTCAGAAAACGTTTCTACAATTAAATCATAGCTGAGACAGTTCGAACCTCTAAACCACAAAACGCTAAAGTTCTCTATAGATTTATGAAAAAAACACTATTGCTCATTTTATTCCTTACGTTCAGTTCTTATTGTATAGGTCAAATGGCCAAAAACGAGCTTTATGGAAAATGGAAAGTGCAGCGGGTCGTTAAAAAGTCACCCAAGCCTGAATTCAGGGCACTTTTAGATGGTTTTGGAAAAGCCACTTTTATTTTTCACGAAAATGGGGATTTCAATCTCACGACCGAGTCTAAAGCACCAATGTTTCAAATCATTCTTCAAATGACCAAAGACTCAAAATGGATATTTGATGATAAAGCGCAGTTGATCAAAATTGGCAAGGAGGAAGATGGGTATTCAATCATGGGTATTCACCCTACAATGAAAGATGCTACAATAGAGTTTGCCATGGATGAAAGCGAAATGGTTTTTGAGGTTAAAAAGCTAGTAGTTAACAATGGCAGCGATAACGAGTAAATTGTAATTTGTTGACTCCAAATAATAAACCATCAACCGCTCGAGCTTTTTAGTTGCCTAAGGTATTTTATACTTCTCCTTTTTACTCCCCTCGTACATCTCATAACGCACCAACCGCGATTCGAGTTTGCCGTTGAAAGTCTTGATTTTTCGAGAAGGTCGTAGGCCGACATATTTTAAGGCCTCTAAATTAGAGGTGATGAACCAAGCATCCGTACCTGGGTAATTTTGCTTGAGGGTATCACCAATTTTACCATAAAAACTTTCCATATCTATATTCAAACGCTCACCATACGGGGGATTGAACACCATGTGCAGTTTACCCTCAACGGGTTTTTCGGTCTTAAAAAAATCTTTTCGCTCAATGGCGATGTATTCCGAAAGGTTGGCATTATCGATATTCTCTTGTGCCTTTCGAACCGCAGAAGGTGCTTTGTCCCATCCGATGATTTTATGGTGAAAATCTCGGGCTTTGTTCAAGCTGGCTGCTACAATCTTTTGATGTAATGTTTCGTCATAATCCAACCAATGTTGAAAAGCATAGTGCTCTCGATTGATATTTGGCGGAATATTGCAGGCTATCATCGCAGCCTCGACCAAAAAAGTACCACTCCCGCACATGGGATCCAGAAAATCGGTACGACCATCCCAACCACTCAATAAAAGCAACCCCGCAGCCAAAACCTCATTTATGGGTGCGATATTGGTGGCGATACGATAGCCGCGCTGGTGCATTGAGTTTCCTGAACTGTCCAGCGAAACGGTACAGTCATTTTCATGCAAGTGGATATTGATGCGTACTTGGGCGTTATGTGAATCAACGTTGGGTCGCTTTCGAACCTCTTGTCGAAATCTATCCACCAGTGCATCTTTAGCCTTCAACGATACAAACATCGAATTTTTGAAAACCTCAGAGTTCATGGTCGTATCAATGGCAAAAGTGGTATCGACATCAAAATATTCAGGCCAGTTGATTTCAAAGATTTTTCGGTACAACTGCTTTTCATTGAACACTTTAAAGGAGTGTATAGGTTTAAAAATCTTCAAGGCGGTGCGCAGACACAGATTGGCCTTGTACAAAAAACCTGTATCGCCTTCAAAAGTGACATTTCGTACACCCTCTTTGACATTGCTGGCCCCCAAATTTCGCAGTTCTTTTGCCAAAAGGGGTTCAAAGCCATAGAGAGTCTTTGCCAGCATTTTAAAGTTACCTGCCATGTCGGCAAAAATAGGCTATTTTTGCGCCCATAACCTGACCCCTATGATTTTCATATTGCCTTTTTTGGCGGTGCTGATCAGTTCTTTGATTGTACTGGTCTTCAAACCAAAAAACCAAAAATCGCTGAAATTGCTTTTAGCATTCAGTGGTGCTTTTCTATTGGCACTGACTTTTTTTGAGTTGTTGCCCGAAGTATTTCTGAATTTGGGAGGAAAAAAGATTTCCATCTTTATCCTTTTGGGAATCTTATTACAAATAACTCTTGAATTTTTTTCTAAAGGGGCAGAACATGGTCATGTTCATGTAGACGTCAAAAAAAACCTATTTCCTCTCGGACTCTTTCTAAGTCTATCTTTGCACGCTTTCGTTGAAGGATTTCCCTTGAGTGAAAAAAATACCATGCTCTATGGGGTTTTGGTGCACAAAATACCTATTGCATTGATTTTAAGTATTTTTCTTTTCAATTCGAAAATTCGAACTTGGAAGGTGACACTCTTCCTAATACTTTTTTCGATTATGACCCCATTGGGTAGTTTTCTCGCCCAAAATTTTGAAGCTTTCAAATCATACGACAATGAACTAAATGCTCTGGCCGCGGGTATGTTTTTTCATGTTTCCACTACCATTATTTTTGAATCAGCCCAAAACCACTCATTCAATATTCGTAAATTAATAGCTATTGTCTTGGGCATGGTAGTGGCGTATTTTATATAGCAGCTCTTGTCAAACCGTAAATCATCAACCAGTGGCTTACTGCTCCGCCAAGAACGAAAAAATGCCAAATCAAATGGTTATAAGGTATTTTTTTGATTGCATAAAATAGGATTCCCACTGTATAAAATGCACCTCCAATCGCTAAATAGAAAAGTCCTTTTGAAGATAAGTGCTCCATCAAATAAGGGAGGTCTATGATAATCAGCCATCCCATAACCGCATACAGCACCAAAGAAAAATTTTCAAATCTGCCTGTGAAGAAGAGTTTTAATACAGTTCCGAAGGCGGCGATTCCCCATACCAGCCAAAAAAGCAGCCATCCTTTTGAACCTTGCAAAACCAAAAGGCAAACTGGAGTATACGTGCCAGCAATCAAATAGTAAATACTGATATGATCTAATATCCGCAGTCTTTCTCTCTTTTTGGGATGCTCAGAAAAATGATATGCTGTCGAGGCTGAAAAAAGAAGGATCAGCAAAACGCAATAGGCTAAAATACTGGCAAATTCATAGGGTGCGCTCAATTCATTGCTCAATAAAACCAAAGCACCAAACAAAGAAAGTATGACCCCAAAGGCATGGGAGTAGGCATTCCACCGTTCTTCAACAATCGCTGTGTCTGCCACGGACTATTTATAACGTTTACCGTGTTTAATGACCAAATCTACATCTTGCAGCAAGCTGATATAGCGCAACACATCACCGTCAACAGCAATGATATCGGCATATTTACCGGGAGTGATGGTGCCGACTTCATCGGCGACACCCATCCATAGTGCTGGCCAATACGTAGCGGAACGGATGGCATACATGGGATCGATGTCAAATTCGTTGACCCAGACGTCAAGTTCATTCCAAGTGGATTGGCTATGGAATTTCATCGGAATACCGCTATCGGTGCCCACCAACAATACGACACCAGCATCCAACAATTGGTGAATCTTTGTTTTTAAGGTCGGTTTTCTCGATGGGGTCAACTGAAAATAAGGAAGCCTATCAGGATGTTTGATACTATTTTTGATATCGGCAATCACACTATCGGGAAGCCCCAAGTGCCATGAATCATTATCCAATTTCTCAGGATTATCGCGGGTATATTCGTAATTATAAAGTCCTTCTACCGTGGGGCACCAAAACAATGGCCCTTTGTTCATCTGGGCGGTACGCTCTTTAATCATTTTTATGACATCACCTGGATATTTTGGAGCAGATGACAAGCCTGTGTGCTCAAAGCAATCAACCCCCACTTGTAATCCCAATCGAATTTCTTCGGGGCGATGCCCATGGGCGACAACCTTTAGATTGTTTTTGTGGGCTTCATCGACGACTGCTTTCAATTCGTCAAGTGTCATTTGGTCTTGATCAACCAATTTGACGACATCGACTCCAGCATTGGCAAGCTTTCGTACTTTCTTTCGTCCATCTTCTGCACCTTTGATACCCCAGCGAAACGCTTCGGTTCCAGGGTATGGTTTATGTTGGATAAAAGGCCCTGAAACATATAATGTCGCTCCCGGAATCTTTCCATTGTTGATGGCATTGCGAACGGCAATACTTTCTTCCAAGGGTGCTCCCAAATCACGGGCGCTGGTCACTCCCGCCATCAATAGTTGATGTGCCGAAGCGGGCATAATGACATCTTTGAACAAAGGTGGATACGTTTTATCCCAATAGGCATAATCGGCATGCCCATTGATCATGGTATGCACGTGCATGTCCCACAACCCAGGTAGCACTGACATTCCTTCTGTAGAAATGATTTCGGCACCTTGAGGAATTTTCAATGTTTCAACCGTACCTACCTCTTTGATATGCTCTCCCTCAATGATAATGACACTGTTCTTTATAGGATCAGAGCCAAAACCATCAATCAGGGTACCTCCTACGAGAGCTTTTATGTTGCTTTCTTGGGAAAAAACAGATAAAGAAAAAAGAAGTGCTAAAAAAGTGAGTTTGAATAGTCGCATCGAAGAGAATTTCCTCAAATATACGCCATAAAAAAGCCCCGGTCCGTTTTGAACCGGGGCCTCAAGGAAGGCGGCGACCTACTCTCCCACTCGGTGGAGCAGTACCATCGGCGCTGGCGGGCTTAACGACCCTGTTCGGTATGGGAAGGGGTGGGC